>NZ_MLJO01000001.1 GCF_001956915.1 Intrasporangium flavum
GTGGGGACGAGGGCCGGGCGGGCGGGGCGTCCGTGAGGACGTGCGGGACTCGCATCGGCGCCCCCACGGTGCCGACGACCGTCGCGGCGTCGACGAGCACACCGAGGGAGGTGGCGAGGAGCAGGACGTCGCGCCACCGTTTGCGGCCGGTGCCCGCGGCGGCCGCGACCGCGTAGGTCTGCTCGCGCGTCAGCGAACCGTCGAGGCCGGCGAGCAGCGCCGCCTCCCCGGGCGTGACGCCCTCGACGACGGGAGCCCCTGGCAGCAGGCCGAACTGGACCTCACCGGGGCGGCGCACGTACGGGCGCAGCCACGCCGGCAGGCGAGGACGGTCGGGGACCGGGGAGGGGGACATCGGGACCTCCAGGGCGGCTCGGGCGGCGACGCCGAGGCCCGCGGGCCGGGCGTCCGGCTCCGCTCAGGCTGGCAGCCGCGTGAAGGGCCGCGAGCGCGTCGTCCACAGGTCCCCGGACGCGCACGAGGGGCGGGACCCGTGCGGGTCCCGCCCCTCGAAGTACGGCGTCAGCGACGCCGTCGCGACCTGGTCAGGCCTTGCCCAGAATGCGGTTGAGGTTCGTGCCACAGACGGGGCACTGGCCCTTGGCCATACGGCGACCGTTGTCGGAAACGACAACCTTGCCCTCGGCCTCGCGCTTCTCCTTGCACTTCACGCAGTAGAACTCGCCCTTGTAGGTCTCGTCAGCCATTGGTGTCTCCTTGTAGCTGGCGCCCATCCGACGGGCGCCTCGACTCCTGCAACCCTAGAGCACGCTGAGCACGAAATCATGCTCATCCCCCGCGGGGCGCGCGCGTCGGGGATGAGGTACAAGCCGTGCTCGACGACGCCCGCGCCCCCCGCGGTGCCGCCCGGACCCCGTGAGCACGGGCTGAGCACGCGCTGAGCACGACGAGAGCACGGCGTGAGCACGACCCCAGCACGACGTCAGCACCGGGCCCTCCCGGCCCCGTCCCGGCGCCCGAAACCCACGTCGACTGAGCACTGCGTCACCCCCGTACCAGTGACCCGTGTGAAGAGAGTGATGAGTGGGGCGGAGTGCTCACTCGACGGGGTGAGGTGGGTGTGGGAGGTGTGACGTGTGGGGCGGAGTGCTCACTCGAGGGGAGGTAGCCTGCGACGCGGCGCTACCGCGCGTCCGCAGCGTGCTCCCGCGCGCTGTCGGCGGGCTGGCCTAGCCTGCCCCTATGGCAGTGGCGTCGCGCGAGGTGGTGCACACGGTGGTCGACGGTGTCGCCGTCGAGGTCCGCCGCAGCCCGCGCCGCCGTCGCACCGTCTCGGCCTACCGGCAGGAGGGGCGGCTCGTCGTCCTCGTCCCGGCGCGGATGAGCCGCGCCGAGGAGGGGGAGTGGGTGCGCACCATGGTGGCGCGCGTCGCCGCGTCCGAGAAGCGCCGCCAGCGCAGCGACACCGACCTCCAGCGCCGGGCGCTCGAGCTGTCGCGCGAGCACCTCGGTGGCCGGGCCGTCCCCTCGAGCGTGCGCTGGGTCGGCAACCAGGCGAGCCGCTGGGGTTCGTGCACGCCGGCCGACGGCACGATCCGCCTGTCCGACAAGCTGCACGGGATGCCGTCGTGGGTCGTCGACTACGTGCTCCTGCACGAGCTCGCGCACCTGCTCCAGCCCGGGCACGGCCCGCAGTTCTGGGCGCTGCTCCAGGGCTACCCGCGCCTCGAGAGGGCGCGCGGCTACCTCCAAGGTGTCTCGGCCGCGGCCGGACTCGACCTCAGCGACGACTGACCGGCGTCGTCGGCCCGGCCCTGCACAGGTGGTCCCGGCGCGGACCGACGCGTCAGTGGCGCAGGGCGCGCAGCCCCGCTTCGACGAGCGGCCGCAGCTCGTCGCGGGTGCCCTCGGGCAGGTCGTCGACGGGCCACCAGCGCACGTCGAGCGACTCCTCGCTGACGCGCGCCCTGGCACCGCGCGGCACCACGGCGGCGAAGCGCACGTCGAGGTGCTCCCGGCACGCGCCGAAGTCGCCGACGAGCTCGTGCCGGTCCAGCTGGACGATCCCGGGCAGGACGGTGAGCCCGTCGATGCCCGACTCCTCCGTGGCCTCCCGACGCGCCGCGTGCCACACCGAGGCGTCCCCGGCCTCGTAGTGCCCGCCGAGCTGGAACCAGGCCAGGGCCCGGCGGTGGTGCGTGAGGAGCGTCGAGGTGCCGTCGGCGTCGAGGACGACGACGCTGCCGGTCAGGTGCGCGGGCGGCCCCTGCTTGCTCATGGCGTCGGGGTGGGCGGCGAGGTGGTCGAGGAACTCGGCGCGCAGGCGCTCCTGTGCAGCGTCGGGGGCCTGCCACGCCTCGAGCCGGGCACGGGCGTCGTCCCTGAGCCGCAGCCAGGCGTCCTCGACCGCGGCCGTGCCGTCCGCCTCCTGCTCGAGCGCCCTCCCGGTGCGTCGATCGGTCACCGCGACGGGCCGGGACCGTCGCCCGGCTCGCCCGGCTCTCCCGGCGCGTCGCCCGGCGCGTCGCCCCGGCGCTCGCGGTCGGCGTCCTCGAGGATCCCGCGCAGGACGGCGTCGAGGTCACCGAGCTCGCCGGCGCCGGTCGGCTCGCCCACGCCCGCGGCCGAGCCGCCACGGACCCGCTCGACGTAGCCGATCGGGTCGTCGAGGTCTGCCGAGGTGGGGGCGAGGTCGGGGTGGGCCCACCGGCCGTCGCGCAGCTCGGCTCCGCCCGCGCTCTCGAGGGCGGCCCAGAGGTTCGCGGCGTCGCGCAGCCGCCGCGGACGCAGCTCGAGGCCCACGAGCCCGGCGAACGTCTTCTGCGCCGCACCGCCGACCCGCCGCCGGCGGATCGTCTCGGCGAGGGCGGCCGACTGCGGCAGGTGCCTCGAGGTGGCGCGGTCGGTCACGTGGTCGACCCAGCCCTCGGCGAGGGCGAGAAGCGTCTCGAGGCGCTCGAGCGCGGCCTGCTGGGCGGTGGTGGGCTGGGGCCGGAACAGGTTGCCCTGCAGGGCGGCCCGAAGGGCCTCGGGGTCGGAGGGGTCGATCGTCGAGAGCGCCGACTCGATGGCGTCGGTGTCGATGGTGATGTTGCGCGCGTAGTCGGACACGGCCGACAGCAGCTGCGGCCCGAGCCACGGCACCTCGGCGAAGAGCCGGATGCGCGCGGCCTCGCGGACCGCGAGGTAGAGGCGCACCTGGGCGACGTCGATCTCGAGGGAGTCGGCGAGGGCCGCGACGTTGCCCGGCAGGAGGGCGACGAGGCCGGGCTCGGTCAGGGGCAGACCGACCTCCGTGCCGCCGACGACCTCGGTGGCGAGGGTCCCGACGGCCTGGCCCAGCTGGGCCGAGAACATCTGCCGGCTGAGGTTGCCGAGCATCGGGGCCCACTGGTCGACCATGGCGCGCGGGTCGAAGCCAGCCGGCAGGTCCTCGGGCAGCGCGTCGCCGAACGCCTCGGGGCCGAGCTCGCCGACCTGCTTGCGCAGCGCGTCGGACGTGGCGGCGGTGACGCCGTCGGAGACCGGCTCGATGAGCTCGAACCAGCGCGGCATCGTCGCCTCGACCCACTCGGCCCGGCTCAGGCCGGTGGCCCGCCAGGCCGGGGTCGACAGGGTGGTCTGCTCGTCGAGCCACAGCGAGGCGACCGACACGGCGTCGACGACCGCGCGCGAGGCGGCGTCGTCGTGCACGTCGTTGCCCTCGGCCGCGCTCACGTGCTTGCGGGCCACGTCGGTGGCGAGGTCGCGCGAACCGGTGGGGGAGTCCTGGGCGGCCATGAAGCTGCCGAGCTGGGCGCGCATCGCGGCCTGCGTGGCGGGGTCGGTGAGGTCGACGCCCATGCTGCGCATCGCCTCGGCGAGCTCGGGGTTGCCCGCGGCCTCGCCGAGCACGTGCTCGAGCATCGCGCTGAGGTCGCCCGTGGGCATCTCACCGCCGGCGCCGGGCCGGCGCAGGGGCAGCCCGAACGGGCTGTCGGCGCCGAAGAGGGCCGACGGGTCCGACGGGACGGGCGGCATGTCGGGCACGGCAGGCTCGGTGGGGCCCGCGGGCTCGGTGGGCTCGGTGGGCTCGGAGGTCCCGGCGTCGGGAGCGCTGCCCTCGACGCGGCCGTGCCCGCCCTGCCCGCGCTGCTCGTCGCGCTGTTCGTCGCCCTGCTCGTCGTCCTTGCGGGGGCCCTGGTCGTCGGCCATCCTGCTCATCCCCATCGCCGCTGTCGGTTGTCTCTCCAAGACAACCACGGACGCGTCCGGTTGGTTCCCCGCCGTCGCGCACACCGGGCGCGTCCCACGGCCGGGCAGCATACGATGGCCCGCGTGACGGTCACCCTTGCCGAGATCCGCGAGGCACCCCTGTCGGTCGACGAGGTGCTCGCGAGCGTGTCCGACCCCCGCGCGGGGGGCACGTGCCTCTTCGTGGGGACCGTCCGCGACCACGACGGTCCTGCCGACGCGTCCCCGGACGCCCCGGAGGCCAAGGGGGTCAGCCACCTCGACTACTCGGCGCACCCGCAGGCCACCGACGTCGCCCGCGAGCTGGCCGAGAAGCTCGCCTCCGACGGCCGGGTCGTGCGGATCGCCGTCGTCCACCGCGTCGGCCACCTCGAGGTCGGCGACGTCGCGGTCGTCGTCGGCGTCAGCGCCGAGCACCGCGGTGAGGCCTTCGAGGTGTGCCGCGCCCTCATCGACGAGTTCAAGGCGAACGTGCCCATCTGGAAGCACCAGCAGTTCACCGACGGCGCCGACGAGTGGGTCGGCCTGCCGTGAGGACGATCAAGCGGGTGCCGGACGAGCAGCCCGGCACGTTCCCGGGCGCGCCGCCCGACGGCACGGGCGCGCACGGCGCGGGCGCGAACCCCGGCGACGACGGCCGCCTCACGCGTGGCAACAAGGTCGTCCTCGGGCTGTTCTTCGCCTTCCTCGTCGCGATGGTCGTCGGCTCCCTCGTGCACCTGCCGTACGCCGTCATGAGCCCCGGCCCCACGCAGAACACGCTCGGTGTCTCGGCCGACGGCAAGAAGACCCCGATCATCTCGATCTCGGGTCTGCCCACCTACCCCACCGACGGTGCCCTGCGGTTCACGACGGTCCGCGTCGAGGGTGGTCCCGGCTACCCGGTCGACCTCTGGGACGTCCTGCGCGCGTGGATCGACCCGGCGCGCGACGTCTACCCGGTCGACGACGTCTTCGACCCGCAGGTCAGCGAGGAGCAGGTCGCCGAGGAGAACGCCGTCCAGATGGCCGGCTCGCAGGAGGAGGCCACCGCGGTGGCACTGCGGGCGATCGGCAAGGACGTGCCCACGCACATCGCCATCGCGGAGCTGACCGAGCAGTCCAAGGCCAAGGACCTGCTCAAGCCCAAGGACCGCATCGTGCGCGTCGACGGCACCGCGATCACCTCGGCCGACGACGTCCGCACGGCGCTGCAGCAGCGTCGCCCCGGCGACACCGTCGAGCTGACGGTCGCGCGCGACGGCAAGGACGTCACCGTGTCGGTCCCGACCATCGCCGGCCAGGGCGGGCGCACGGCGCTCGGCGTCATCCTCAGCCTCGAGCACGACTTCCCGGCCACGGTCAAGATCGACGCCGGGTCGATCGGCGGCCCGTCGGCCGGACTGATGTTCAGCCTCGGCATCTACGACAAGCTGACGCCGGGTCCGCTGGCGAACAACCACCAGATCGCCGGCACCGGCACCATCGACGACAACGGCGACGTCGGCCCGATCGGTGGCATCCGCCAGAAGCTCGCCGGGGCCCGGGCCGACGGCGCCACGTGGTTCCTCGCGCCGTCCGACAACTGCAACGAGGTCGTCGACCACGTGCCCGACGGCCTCCAGGTGGTCAAGGTGTCGACCTTCGACCAGGCCAAGACCGCCGTCGAGGCGATCGCCGCCGGGCGCACGGGCTCGCTGCCGCACTGCTGACGGCGCGCCGGTGCGGCGCGTCGGGACCGTTCGGCTCCGTGGGGTGTCGAGGGGCGGTCAGTCCGTCAGCGTGGCGCGCAGCGCCTCGACGAGACCGGGCGCGAGGTCGCGCCCGGTGGCCACGGCGTCGTCGGAGTCGTGCTCGCGCTGGCGCAGCAGGCAGATCGAGGAGCCGTCGCGCAGGACCGCGACGAGAAGGCGCACGTCCTTGCGGTCCGGGTGGGAGGCCAGCGCCTCGACGGCGTCGTCGGATCGGGTCGGCAGGTCGCGCTCGGCCTCCGGCGGCACGACCATCCGCTCGATGGCGAAGGCGCAGCCGTCGACCTCCTGCGGCCAGGCGATCCGGCCGAGCAGCGTCTCGAGCGAGCTCGTCTGCGGCAGGCCCTCCTGCTCGATCGCGGTCAGCGCACCCTCGGCGAAGTCGGCGGGCCCCATGCCCGCGCGCAGCTGGGGCTCGCGCTCGAGGAGGTCGGCGGTGCGCACGAGGGCGAAGAGGCGGGCCGGCTGGTCCCACCCGGACGCGGCGACGTGCCGCTCGGTGTCGAGGGCGGCGACGGAGAGGGGATCGATGACGGGCTGGGAGCTCACGCGTCCATGCTGCCGCATGAGGTCGCACGCGCCACCTCCGGACCCGCCCGAGTCACGGTGCGGTATCGGCTCGGTGGACCGCACGGGTCGCCGGGTTATGGTTTGGCTGGCGGTCCCGGCCGCCCCGTCGGCGGAGCCGAACCCGCCGACCGCCCTGCCCGACCCAGCACCCGAGGCAACTCCACGTGAGCGACAGCAACTTCGGTCCCCCTCCGCGCAACTTCGACGACGACGACGCGGGCCCGCCACGGCGCCCCGAGGGTCCGACGCTGCCGCCGGCGCGCCGTCCGCTCGTCACGGCCCTCGTCGTGGCCGGCGCCCTCGTCGTCGTCCTCGCCATCGCGGCCCAGTTCTGGACCGAGGTGCTCTGGTACCAGTCGGTCTCGTTCTCCTCCGTCTTCACGACGCAGCTGGTGACCAAGGTCGTCCTCGGCGTCGTCGGCGGCCTGCTCACCGCGGCCGTCGTGTGGTCGAGCATCCACGTCGCCTACCGCACGCGGCCGATCTACGCGCCCTCGCCCGACACCCAGGCGATGGAGCACTACCGCCAGCTCGTCGAGCCGATGCGGCGCACCGCCACGGTCGCGGCCCCGCTCGCGATCGGGCTCTTCGCCGGCCTGTCCGCCGCGACCCAGTGGGACACGTTCCTGCTGTGGCGCAACGGAACTCCGTTCGGCACCACCGACCCCGAGTTCGGTCTCGACGTCGGCTTCTTCGTCTTCGACCTGCCGTGGATCAACTTCGTCATCGCCTTCCTCACGATGATCCTCGTCATCGGCTTCATCACCGCGGCCTTCACGCACTACCTCTACGGCGGCATCGTCGCGAGCCAGAAGATGCGCTCGACGCAGGCGGCCCGGGTGCACCTGTCGGTCATCGCGGCCGCCCTCGTGCTCGTGCGCGGCATCGCCTTCTGGGTCGACCGCTACAACCTCGCCACGGCTCAGGGCACGAAGATCACCGGCATCCAGTACACCCAGGCGCACGCCGACATCCCGACCAAGGGGATCCTCGCCCTGGCCGCCGTCATGTGCGCGCTGATGTTCCTCACCGTCATCTGGACCCGGTCCTGGCGCCTGCCGGTCGTCGGCGTCGCGGTGCTGGCCGTCATCGTCGTGGCCGTCGGTGGCATCTACCCGGCGCTCATCCAGTCGCTCAAGGTCCGCCCGTCGGAGAAGTCGCTCGAGGTGCCGTACATCGCACGCAACATCGCGGCGACCCGGGCGGCCTACGGCTTCGACAAGATCGACGTCAAGTCCTACGACACCAAGACGGTGGCGCAGCCGAACGCCCTGCGCAGCGACGCTGCCACCGTTCCCGGCATCCGCCTCATCGACCCGAACATCGTCAGCCCGACGTTCAAGCAGCTCGAGGCGAGCAAGGGCTACTACCAGTTCGCCGACGTCCTCGACGTCGACCGGTACAAGATCGACGGCAAGTCCCAGGACACCGTCATCGCGGCGCGCGAGCTCGACCTCAACGGCGTGCCCGACCAGCAGCGCAACTGGCTCAACGACCACACCGTCTACACCCACGGCTACGGCGTCGTCGCGGCCAAGGGCAACACCCGCGACGACGACGGCGCCCCGACGTTCTTCGAGTCCCAGATCGGCACCCAGGGCGCCCTGGGCAAGTACGAGCCGCGGATCTACTTCGGCGAGTACTCGCCCGACTACTCGATCGTCGGCGGTGGCAAGAAGGAGTTCGACTACCCCGACCCCAAGGGCACCGGACAGATCCAGTACGCCTACCAGGGCACCGGCGGCGTCCAGCTGGACGGGCTGCGCCGGCTCGCCTACGCCGTCAAGTACCGCGAGATCAACTTCCTGCTCTCCGACGCCGTCACCAACGACTCGCGCATCCTCGACTACCGCACGCCCCGCGAGCGCGTCCAGCGTGTCGCCCCGTGGCTGACGCTCGACGGCAACGCCTACCCCGCGGTCGTCGACGGCCGGGTGCTGTGGATCCTCGACGGCTACACGACGTCGGCCAACTACCCGTACTCGCAGACCACGACCCTCGACGCCGCCACCGAGGACGCCGTGACGAGCACCCGCACCGCGGTCCGCGCCGTGCAGGGCGGGCAGGTCAACTACGTGCGCAACTCGGTCAAGGCCACCGTCGACGCCTACGACGGCTCGGTGACGCTCTACCAGTGGGACGAGCAGGATCCGATCCTCAAGGCCTGGATGTCGATCTTCCCGGGCACGGTCAAGCCGCTGTCCGACATCAAGGGCTCGCTCATGGAGCACCTGCGCTACCCCGAGGACCTCTTCAAGGTCCAGCGGCAGCTGCTGCAGAAGTACCACGACAACGACGCCAACTCCTTCTACGGCGGCCAGAACTTCTGGCAGGTGCCGGAGGACCCGTCGCAGACCGAGTTCGTCCAGCCGCCGTACTACCTGTCGCTCGCCATGCCCGGTCAGTCGAGCCCGGCCTTCTCGCTGACCTCGACGTTCATGCCGACCGGTGACCGGAACGTCCTGTCGGGCTTCCTCGCCGTCGACGGCGACGCCGGGTCCGAGACCGGCAAGAAGTCAGCCCAGTACGGCACGATGCGGCTGCTCGAGACCACCGGCGGCACCGTCAACGGCCCGGGCCAGGTGTACAACGCCATGCGCAGCTCGGCGGTGTCGTCCAAGGACCCGGAGCTGCCGACCACCCTCGCGCAGTACATCGGCACGACCAACTCCAACGGCAACTCGGTCATCTTCGGCAACCAGCTGACCCTGCCGGTCGGCGGTGGCCTGCTCTACGTCCAGCCGATCTACTCGCAGGCCCGGGCACAGTCCGGTTCCTACCCACGCCTCGTCGCGGTGGCCGTCTCCTTCGGCAACAAGATCGCCTGGGCCGGCTCGCTCGACCTCGCCCTCAACGACCTCTTCGAGGGCCAGTCCGGTGCGTCGGCGGGCGACACCGGGACCAACACCCCGTCGACGCCGGGCACGGGCGGTACGCCGACCCCGACGCCCACCGGCACGTCGACGCCGGGCCCGACGACGTCGCAGCCGGCTCCGACGGGCACACCCGACGCGGCCGCGCTGGCCCAGGCGATCAAGGACGCCCAGGCGGCCTACTCCGAGGGGGAGGCGGCGCTCAAGCGCGGCGACTTCGCCGCCTACGGTCAGGCGCAGGCGCGTCTGCAGCAGGCCCTGCAGCGGGCGGCGGACGCCGCTCCGCAGAGCAGCGCGACGAAGAGCCCCTGAGGCGCCGACCTCCGGTGCGATACCGCCGGGGCCGTTCCCGACTCGGGGACGGCCCCGACGCTCGTTCTCCCGGGCGTCCCGAGGGCGTCGCCGCCCGTTCACCCTCCGGCCCTAGCCTGCTGGCTCGTGCTGAGCTCACCAGGGTCGCTGCTCCGGGCCTGGCGCCGGGCGAGCGGACGCACCCAGGCTGAGCTCGCGCAACGCCTGGGCGTCACCTCGGCGGCCGTGAGCGCCTGGGAGACCGGTGTCCGAGGCATCCCCGTGCCGGCCCTCGAGCAGCTCGATGACGTGCTGGCGGCGGGCGGCTGCCTCGTCGGTCTCTGCCTCGCCCTCGGAACGATGCTGCTCGAGCCGCGGACCCGCTGGGGCCACGCCTTCCGCGAAGGCTCCGGCCCGGTGTGGGCGTGGGTCAGGCCGCGGTCGGCCGGGCGGGTGCGAGGGCTCGCGCGCCTGCGTGTCGTCGCCTTCGGCCTCGACCACGAGGTCGGGCCCGACGGGCTCTTCGTCGTGGCGCCTCGCCTCGACCCGAACTGGACGGTCAGCGTGCAGACGGAGACGCCCGTCTGGGTCGACTTCGGCCGCGGGGTGCCGCCGGACTGGTTGGGGGTGCCTCGCGTGTCATCCGTCGGACTGCGCGACATCGTGCTGACCCACCCGAGCGACCCGATGCTCGACCTGCTGCTCGACAGCGTCCGCCGGCAGGCCGGGGGAGACACCGAGTCGCTCCGGAGGCGGTTGCGCGGGCTGGTCGAGGACGTTCGCTGGGACGCCCTGGAGGAGCAGTGGCGCAAGGGCACGGACCTCGTGCCACCGCAGGGGGGCGACGACGCCGCTCCGCCTCGTACCCCCGAGGGCCGCCGCGCCCTCCACCGGCGCCTGCGGGCGGCGCGGGGCATGTCGCAGGCGGACGCCGCAGCGGCGACCACGCGTCTGCTGCAGTCGCGCGTCCGGCGTCCCCACCACGCCCGGGAGGTGCCGAGAGCCGTCTCGGCCATGCAGATCCACAACTACGAGACCGGTCGGCGTGGCCGGGTGCCCCACCTGCCGGCTCTGCTCGACCTCGCCTACGACGCGTTCGGGACCAGCTGCTTCGAACCGGTGCGAAGCACCGACCTTCGTCCGGGAGCGCTCGGGGTCGCCTTCCCCGACTTCTGGGTCGGGCCCGTGACGGTGACCGCTCGTCCCCTGCTGCGTGCAGGCGCGCCCGGCCCGATGACGCTGCGGTGGCGCGGTCGCCTCCGACAGGAGCAGCTGTGCTCGGCGCCGGTGACGCTCGGCTGTGTGCGCCTCGCCGAGGACGGCGATCTCATCGTGTCGCTGCCCCCGGGCTGGCGGCTCGACGCGTGGATGGGGCACGACCCGCGCGCGCGAGAGCTGGTCAGCGACTGGGTGCCGGTGAGCCCCGAGGCTGGTCGGGCGGCCGTCGAGCGGGTCCTGTCCAGCGTCTGCCGCGCCGTCGGGGTCGCGGAGGAGGACCTGAGGCGCGCCATCGCCGGGACCGCCGACGGGCAGGTCCGTCATCCGGATGCCCCGGACCCGACGGCCGCGTGCACCTCAACACCCTCTTGCACGACCGACCGGTACGCCCCGACCCGTTAACCCGGAGTTCGTCCGCGCGCCCCGTCGATTCCGGCCCCGGTCCCTAGGTTCCTCGGTGTCCCATTCGTCCACCGACGGGATCGACATGCAGACGACGCCGGCCGTGAGGGCCCGCCAGCTGACCAAGTCCTTCGACGACGTCGTCGCCCTGGACGGCGTCGACCTCGACGTCGCCGAGGGCGAGGTCCACGGGCTCGTCGGGCCGAACGGCGCGGGCAAGACGACGCTGCTCGGGCTCCTGCTCGGTCTCGCGGTGCCCGACGCCGGCAGGCTCGAGATCCTCGGGGTGCCCGTCGCGCGGGCGCTGGCGGTGCCCGACGGCGTGGCCGGCTTCGTCGACGGTCCGGGGCTCTACCCGACGCTGACCGCACGCCAGAACCTCTCCGCCCTGGTCCGCCTCCACGGCGGCGGGGCGGCATCACGGGCGGTGACCGACGCGCTCGATGAGGTCGGCCTCGACGCCGTCGCCGACGACCTGGTCCGCGGGTTCTCGCTCGGGATGCGCCAGCGGCTCGGGCTCGCCGCCGCGCTCCTGACCGGACCGCGTCTGCTCGTGCTCGACGAGCCAGCCAACGGCCTGGACCCGGCCGGCAAGAACCACGTGCACGGCGTCATCGCCCGGCTCGCCGACGCCGGTACCGCGGTCGTGCTGTCGAGCCACCGCATGGACGACGTCGCCGCGCTCTGCTCGGAGGTGACGCTCCTGGCCACCGGGCGGGTCGTGTTCACGGGTCCGGTCGACAAGCTGGCGCTCGAGAGTCGCGAGGCCGACTACCGGGTCGTGACCTCCGACCCCGGCAAGGCCGCGCGGATGGCCCTCGAGGTGCCGGGCCTGCGCACGCCGCCGGCGGACGAGCCAGCCGGCCGTCCGGCGAGCCGCGGACTCGTCGTGCGCGGCAGCGTCGCGTCGATGGACGAGCTCGTGGTGCGGCTCGTCGGCGCCGGGGTGGCGGTGCGCGAGCTGGCGCCCGTCGTGACGCCGCTCGAGTCCGCCTACCTCGCCCTGACCGCCACCGAGGAGTCCCGATGACCCCGACGATGGCTGTCCCCCGAGAGCAGGTACCGGCCCACGGCGCCTCGAGGCCCCGACCGGCGGCCCTCATCGAGACGTTCCGATTCGAGCTGCGGAAGACCCTGTCGCTGTGGAGGATCCGCCTCGTGCTGGTCGTGGCGCTCGTCGGCCCCGGCGTGCTCGTCGCTGTCATGGGCAACCAGACCTCGCTGCCCGCGGACACCGTGTTCGGGCGGTGGATGGGCACGAGCGGGTGGGCCGGGGCGCTTGTGGTCCTCGACGCCGCGTGCTCCTACGGCCTGCCGCTGCTCACCTCGCTGGTCGCCGGCGACGCGTTCGCGGCCGAGGACCGCATCGGCACGTGGCGCCACCTGCTCATGGCCGTCCGGTCGCCCCGGCGCATCTTCGCCGCCAAGGCGCTCGCCAGCCTGACGGTCATCTGGCTCGTCGTCCTGCTGCTCGCGGTCTCGAGCGTCGCCGGCGGCCTGCTCGGCATCGGCAACCACCCCCTGGTCGGCCTCGACGGATCGGTCCTCGAGCCGGCCGCGGCGGCGCGCGGCGTCGCGCTCGCCTGGCTCGTCGTTCTCGTACCGACGGCCGCCTTCGCGGCGCTGGGCCTGCTCGGTTCGGTCGTGCTCGGCCGGTCGCCGATGGGGCTGCTCGTGCCTGCGGTGGTCGCGTCCGTCATGGCCCTGGCCCAGCTGCTGCCGCTCCCCGTCGCGCTGCGGATGGCGCTGCCGACCCAGGCCTTCGTCGCCTGGCGCGGCCTGTTCACCGAGCCGCCGCAGACCGGCCCGCTCGTGCTCGGCCTCGTCGTCAGCCTCGCGTGGGCGGCGCTCGCCACCGCGGTGGCCCTCCGGCTCTTCCTGCGGCGCGACTTCACCGACCTCGCCCACGACGGGTCGGGCCGCCGGGCCACCCTCGCAACCGCCCCGCTCGTGGGCCTGACGGTCGTGACCGGCCTCGTCGTCGCCGTGGCGGCGCCCGGCGGGGGCACGGGCTCCGGCATCGAGCGTCCGAAGCTCGAGGCGTCGCTCGCCACGTCGTTCGCCCACCTCTACCGGCTCCAGACCGAGGAGCTGCACCGGGCAGCGGTCACCGAGGCGCAGCTGGCCACGACGGCCTCGTGCGACAAGGGCGGCAGCCGCCTCGAGGACACCGGACCCGGTGCGGACTGGCGCTGCGTCGTCACCTGGCACCTGCCCGGCGCGAGCGCCGTCGGCACCGCCGTCTACCAGCTCGACGTCACCGCCGACGGGCGGTACGTCGCCGACGGGGACGGACCCAAGGAGGTCAACGGCAGCTTCACCGTCCGCTCCTCCCGCGGCGACGCCCCCAACCCGCTGTGGCAGCTCGACGGCACCGTCGACCTGCTCGACCCCACCCCGAAGGGATGACCCACCCATGCACGTGACCAGACACAGACGCGAGCACGCCCAGCGCGGCGCCGCCTTCGCCCGAGGCCGTCGGGCCCGGATCGTCCTCGCCTCCACCGCCGCCCTCGTCGTGGCCGGCACCGCCGTCGAGGCCTACGCGAGCACCGTCGGGTTCGGCGACCAGCAGGTCGGCACCGAGTACGCCGCCGGGCTGCAGGTCTCCTCCAACCAGGTCGTCAAGCCGTACGGCGAGCGCCTCGTCACCGAGCTCGGCAAGTTCATGGGCTCGACGGTCAGCGCCGACGGCCGCTACCTCGCCGCGACGAGCAACGACCGCTCGATCTCGGTGCAGGTCTTCGACCTGCGCACCTACAAGCTCATCTGGACCGTCGGCAGCGCCGCCGCGGCCGACCAGAAGGTGTCCGACAACAGCGTGGGGCAGGATGGCCCGACCTACTCCCCGGACGGGAAGTTCCTCTGGGTGCCGCAGGCCACCGGCCTGACGCGCTACCCGGTCAACGCCGACGGCACGCTCGGGGCCGGCACGAAGGTCGCCATCCCCGCGATCGACGGCGCCCAGGCGCTCACCGGCAAGGCCGCCTTCTCGCCCGACGGCTCCCGGCTCTACGTCGCCGTCAACGGCCAGAACCGCGTCGTCCTCATCGACCCGGTCGCCGGCACCGTCACGCGCAGCTGGACCACCGGCATCGCGCCGCGCCACCTCACCTTCGTCGGCGACAAGCTGTACGTCAGCAACGAGGGCGGGCGCTTCGCACAGTCGGGGGAGACGACCATCAACTCCTACGGCACGCAGGTGCCGGCCGACGGCAACCTCGGCACCGCCACGACCGGCACGCTCAGCGTCATCGACACGAGCACCCCTGGGGCCCAGGTCCGTTCGATCCCGGTGGGGCTGCACCCGACCGCGATGTACGCGTCCGGCAAGGCGCTCTTCGTCACCAACACCGTCGACGACACGGTCTCGGTCGTGAACACCGACTCCGACAAGGTCGTCCAGACGATCAGCACCCAGCCGTGGAAGGGCTCGGAGGTCGGGTACCAGCCGAACGGCGTCACCCTGACGCCCGACGGGCGTCTGCTCGTGACCCTCGGACGCGCCAACGCCGTGGCGGTGTACCGCTACCACGGCGACCCGCAGGAGCCGGTCAACTTCATCGGCCTGCTGCCGACCGACTACTACCCCTCGGCGGTCGCCGGCGTCGGTGGCCAGGTCGTCGTGACGAACACGCGGGGGATCGATGCCCGCGGTCCGCTCATCACCTTCAAGCAGGGTCCCGGCACCGACCCGGCCACCGGCCACGGGACGCACGGCACCACGGCATCGCTGACCCGCTTCACGCTGCCGAGCGACGACGCGATCGCCCGTGCCACCGGGGCGGTGTTCGCCCAGAACGGCTGGGGCCCGGGCGACACCGACGTCAAGCAGGCCTCGGGCAACAAGCAGAAGGCCGTACCCGTGCCGAAGCGCATCGGCGACCCGTCGACGATCAAGCACGTGTTCGTCCTCGTCAAGGAGAACCGGACCTACGACCAGGTGTACGGCGACGACACCCGTGGCAACGGCGACGCCTCGCTCGCACAGTTCGGCGCGACCGTCACCCCGAACCAGCACGCCCTCGCCAGGCAGTTCGGCCTCTACGACAACACCTACGACGTCGGGACCAACTCGGCCGAGGGCCACAACTGGCTCATGCAGGGTGACAACCCCGAGTACACGGAGTCGAGCGCCGGCGAGTACACGCGTAGCTACGACACGGAGGACGACGTGCTCGGCCACCAGCGTTCCGGGTTCCTCTGGACGGCGGCCACGGCCGCAGGCCGGAGCGCCCGCAACTTCGGTGAGTTCATGATGTGGGAGAACAAGCCCGCGGGCGCGACGTGGCAGAAGTACTACTGCGCCACGAAGAGCGTCGACGCCGGGGGCGACCCCGCGCAGCTGGTCGACCCGACGCTGCGGCTCGACGTCCAGTCGCCGATCCCGTCGCTCAACGCGATCTCGAACCACGACTCGCCGATGTTCGACACGAACATCCCCGACATCTACCGCTTCCAGATCTGGAAGCAGGAGTTCGAGAAGAAGGGGCCGGCGAACCTCAACATGATGTGGCTCTCGAGCGACCACACCGGTGGCACACCGGACGCCCGCGCGCAGGTCGCGGACGGTGACCTCGCCGTGGGTCGGGTCGTCGACGAGATCTCGCACAGCCCGTACTGGAAGGACTCGGCGATCTTCGTCGTCGAGGACGACAGCCAGAACGGCGCCGACCACGTCGACGGCCACCGCGCCCCGATCCAGGTCATCAGCCCCTACGCGGCCCACGGCAAGGTCATCAGCACGTACTACTCACAGATCTCGATGATCCGCACGATCTCGCAGATCCTCGGGGCCCAGCCGCTCAACCAGAAGGTGGCCGCGGCGTCGCCGATGTTCGACGCCTTCCAGTCGACGCCCGACTACACCCCGTTCGACGCGGTGCCCAACCAGGTGCCTCTCACGGAGGGCGTCGCGTCGGCGCCGGCGTGCGGCGCCGACACCCTCGGGACCACGGGCGCGGCCGCTCGGGCGGTCGACGCCGAGGTGGCTGCCCAGACGGCCATCCCGGCGTCGCAGAAGCGGGTGGCCGCGCAGTGGGACGCCTGGCGCCAGTCGAAGAAGCTGGCCGGCAACGGTGCGGTCGCCGACTTCGCCAACCCCGAGCAGATGAACCGGTTCACCTGGTACCAGGCGCACGGGTGGAAGACGCCCTACCCGGGCGACGCATCGGTGCTCGCGCCGTCGCAGGTGCCCGGCGCCGACCTGCCGCCGGCGGAGAACGAGTGACCGGAGTCGCGAAAGCGGATCGAAACGCGCTGGGGCAGCATCGGATTCGGGTGCTGCCCCAGTTGCGTACGCCCGTGCGGTGGCATCCGCACAGCCTTCGACGTCGGGGCCCAAGGGTGCCGGCAGGGCCGATTTGGTCTTTCCCGGGGGAGTCGTCTAGGGTTAAGACATACCGACGCGGGGTGGAGCAGCTCGGTAGCTCGCCGGGCTCATAACCCGGAGGTCGCAGGTTCAAATCCTGCCCCCGCTACCAATCGCGTCAGGCGAGACGAAGGCCCGGACCAACAGGTCCGGGCCTTCGTCGTTCTCCGCGCCTTCGTCGTTCTCCGGGCCGGTGTCCGGCCCGGCCCGGTCGCGGCCCGTTCAGTCCTGGGCGGAACGGGCCGCGGCGATGACCGTCGTGAGCGAGCGGTGCAGCTCCTGCAGCTGCGACACGTCCATGCCGAGCCGGGCGATGACCTGCGGCGGCACGCCGAGAGCCTGCCGGCGCAGGTCGCGACCCTCGGTGGTCAGGGTCACGTGCAGGGCCCGGTCGTCGTGGGGGTGCGGGTCGCGGCGGACCAGCCCGGCTCCCTCGAGGCGGCGGACGAGCGGCGAGACGGTGGCCGGCTCGAGGCTGAGCAGGTCGCCGATCTCCTTGACCGTCAAGGGTGCCCGCTCCCACAGGGCGAGCATGACGAGGTACTGCGGGTGCGTCAGCCCGAGGGGCTCGAGGACGGGTCGGTAGAGGCCGATGACGTTGCGGGCGGCCACCGCGAGGGCGAAGCACACCTGCTGGTCGAGCCGCAGCAGGTCGTCGGGGGAGTGCGCCTCGGTGTCCGGGTCTGCTCCTCGGCCGGAGTCCGTCGTGTGCTCCTCGTGGGTCGCGTCGTGCTCGGGTGCCGTCACCGCGTCGCCTCCTGTCCTCGTGGCTGCTCCGACAGGATAGTATGTGCACTAATCATCAGTGCACTAACGATCTTTCCGAGGTGGTCCTCCATGCCGCGATCCTCCCGCACCGGGCGCCTGTCCCTCGCCTACCGCGTCGGCTATGCCCTGCGGATGTTCGGGCTGTCGATCTTCGGGCCCGCGCAGCTCGGCGAGAGCAACGACCCCAAGGAGCGGCTGCGCCGCGAACGGGCGGCGCGCCAGGCGGCGGCCGACTCCGCCCGCGAGGCTGCCCGCCACTGACACGCGCCGGAGCGCGCGGGCGGGTTCCGCAAGAAAGGCGCGATCCTCCGACGCCGCCACCCCACGTCTGCCACAGTGCTCGCCTCGGGATTCATCCGTCCGGTTCGTCCGGCGCTCTTCGGAGGTGGGACCGATGCATCAGCACGCACCCGGGCGATGCGTGACCCGGGGCCGGCCCGCGGGTCGCGCCGCCCGCTCCCTCACGGCCGCCGTGGCCGCCGTGGGCGCGGTCGTCGGCACCGCTCTCGCCGTGGCGCTGCCTGCAGCTCCGGCGGAGGCGGCCACCGCGCCACCGCGCGCCATGTACGTGTGGCAGTGGCAGGACCCGCAGGCGGTCGTGTCCGTGGCGACCCAGCGCGGCGTCGGCACCCTCTTCGTCGCGGTGCCGCCCGACCTCCCGACCTCACCGCAGCTGCCGGCCGTCCGGACGCTCGTCGCCGCGGCGACCGCGAGCGGGCTGCGCGTGGACGCCCTCGGCGGCGATCCCGGCTGGGTCGACCAGCCCACGTGGGCTCTGGACCACTGGCTGCGCCCCACGCTCGCGACCGGCCTCTTCGCGGGCGTCCACGCCGACGTGGAGCCGTGGACCACCTCGGCCTGGACCAAGAGGCAGGCCACGACGGTCTCGCGCTACCTGACGCTGCTCGACTCGCTCGTCGCGGCAGCGGGCCCGCGGCCGGTCGAGGTCGACATCCCCTTCTGGTTCGACGGCATCGCCGCGGGCAAGCGCTCGACGCTCGATCGCGAGGTGTTGCGCCGGGTCGCCGGCGCCACCGTGATGGCTTATCGCAACACCGCGACGGGCAGCGACGGGACGATCGCCCTCGCGGCCACCGAGCTCGCGGTCGGCGCCTCGCTCGGCAAACCGGTCCGTGTCGGGCAGGAGACGATGTTCCTCGGCACCGACCCGGTCTCGGTCAAGCAGACCTTCTACGGCCAGACGCTGACCCGGATGGAGTCGCAGCTGGCGCTCGTCGACGCCGGGGCCGGGGCGTACGCGAGCTACGCCGGCATCGCCGTCCACGACTACACGGCGTGGTCGGCGATGGCGCCCTGACGGGCGCCCTGACGCCCGTCAGGGCGCCCGGGCCAGCCGGCCTCAGGGGCGGCCGGTGACCAGGCTCGTCGCGGGCAGCTCGAACCAGCGCAGGTGGTCGAAGTCGACGTCGACGCTGCCGGCGTCGCACGTCACCGGCCGCGCGTCGGCCAGCACGCGGCGCGCGTCGGCGAGGTGCTGCTCGAGGGCCTCCTCGCCGAGCCGGTCCGCGTGACGCGGGTAGCGCAGCCCCTCCGGCCCGAACGAGACGTCGCGCAGGCGCAGCGGCGGTTCGACGGGGCCGTTGCCGTGGCGCCAGAGGCCGGTGGCGGGCTCGAAGGAGTAGTCGCCGAGGAGGCGCCATCCCTCGCGCGCCACGAGCCGGACGGCCTCGATGACGTAGTCGGCCACGGCGTCGGAGATGAAGTAGTTGAAGTTGATGCGCACCCAGCCGGGCTTGATGCCCTCGCAGCCGCGACCGATCTCGCGCTCGAACTCCTGCGAGCGCTCGAGGTCGATGCCGAGCAGGTGGTGGCCGTACGGGCCGGCGCACGAGCACCCGCCGCGCGACTGGATGCCGAAGAGGTCGTTGAGCACCGCGACGACGAAGTTGTGGTGCAGGTAGGGCCCGCCCGGCGCCCGCACGACGAACGAGACGATCGACAGGCGCTCGGCGTCGAGGTTGCCGAGGATCTCGATGGCCGGCTCCTGGGTCCAGGCCTGCACGGCGCGCTCGAGGAAGGCGTCCTCGCGGGCACGGATGGTCTCGACGCCGACGGCCTCCTTGAGCCCGAAGACGAGCCCGGCGCGGATCGACTCGACGATGGCCGGGGTGCCGCCCTCCTCGCGGTGGGCGGGGTCGGTGAGGTAGTCGTGCGCGGTGGGGTTGACGTAGGCCACGGTGCCACCACCCGGCACGTCGGGGACGCGGTTGGTCAGCAGCTCGCGGCGCACGACGAGGACCCCCGGCGTGGCCGGCCCGCCGATGAACTTGTGGGGGCTCAGGAAGATGGCGTCCTTGCGGGCGAGCTCGCCTGCGACCCCACGGCCACCGCGCCCGTACATCTCGATGTCGACGTAGGGGCCTGCTGCCGCGAAGTCCCAGAAGGCGAGGGCGCCGTGCTCGTGCAGGAGGGTCGAGATGGCGTCGGTGTCCGTGACGATCCCGGTGACGTTGCTCGCCGCCGAGAACGAGCCGATGCGCAGCGGCCGGTCGGCGTGCTCCTCGAGCCGGGCGCGCAGGACGGCGAGGTCGACGTGGCCGTCGAGGTCCTGGGGGATGACGACGACGTCGGCGACGCACTCGCGCCACATGACCTCGTTGGAGTGGTGCTCGTAAGGCCCGATGAAGATGACCGGACGCTGGTCGGCAGGCACGAGATCGCTCGCGTGCCAACGGTCCTCGAAGTTCGAGGGCACCCGCAGGCCGAGGATGCCGACGAGCTTGTCGATGGCGCCGGTGCACCCCGAGCCGGCGAAGACGACGACGGTCTCGTCGTCGCCGCCCACCGCGTCGCGGATGGTGCGCCGGGCGTCCTCGCGCAGCCGGGTGGTCTGCAGGCCGGTGCCCGAGCTCTCGGTGTGGGTGTTGGCGTAGCGGGGGAGCACCTCGTCGCGGATGAAGTCCTCGATGAACCCGAGCGCCCGGCCCGAGGCCGTGTAGTCGGCGTAGGTGACCCGCCGCGGGCCGTAGGGCCCGACCATGACCTGGTCGTCGCCGATGACGCTCGCGCGGATCGTCGCGAGCAGGTCGGGCTGCGGTGCGGTGCTCATGCCCCAACCATAGCGCTAGGTGATGCTAATCCGCACACCTATAACCATTAGTTAGGGACGTGGGAAGCCGGACAGCACGACGCCCCGCCGGCCGGGGCCGGCGGGGCGTCGCGGAGGAAGACGGCGTCAGCGCACCGCGCCGAGGCAGATGACGTTGCCGTTCGTCTCGCCCTCGCGGTACTCGAAGTACGTCGTCGTCGTGGCCTCGTACGGCGCGCACGTCTGGTCGGCGAGCGACTGCACGGTGTCCTTCTTGATGAAGACGACCTTGTACTCGGCCTTCGCGTCGCCGCAGTCGACCTTGGCGATCGAGTCGTCGTCGCCGCTCTTGACGCACTGGCCCACCGACAGGGAGTCGGCGACCGGCTGGTCGGCCAACATGTAGCCGAGGCCGAACTTCACGGCGAGCACGACGACGACCGTGGCGATGGCCGAGAGGATCTTCTTGCGCTTGGAGCCGGCCTTCGGTGCCTCCGGGCCGGGGGTGGCGGGGGCGGCCGGGTCGGCCGGGGCGGCGGGCACGGTGGAGGCCCCGGGTGTCGCAGGCGTCGCAGGCGTCGCGGACGCGTCGGGCGTGGCAGGCATGCCGGACGCGTCGGGCGTCGCGGGCGCGTCGGGCGTCGCGTCGGAGGTGGGCTGCTCGGGCATGGTGAATCGCTCCTCATGGAGAAAGTTGGGACCCCTGGTGATGGCCGCAGTGCGGCCCCGACGGCGGCGCGCGCGGTCGGCCAGCAGATCATGGCGGGTCCACGGGGCCCGTGGTGCCCGATGAGGCCCCGGACCGGTAACGACTTCGCAAAAGTTGTCGCATAGGGTCGAGCGCGTGACGTCGATCTCCTACCCGCTCGCGGAGCGCACGCTGGACAACGGCCTGCGCGTCATCGTCAGCGAGGACCACGCCGTGCCCAACGTCGCCGTCAACCTCTGGGTCGGCGTCGGTTCGCGCCACGAGGCCCCAGGCCGCACCGGTTTCGCCCACCTGTTCGAGCACCTGATGTTCCAGGGCAGCCGCAACGTCGCGTCGGGAGAGCACTTCTCGGCGCTCATGGACGAGGGGGCACGCCTCAACGCGACGACGTGGTTCGACCGCACGAACTACTTCGAGACCGTCCCCACCGGCGCCCTCGACCTCGCCCTGTGGCTCGAGGCCGACCGCCACGGCTACCTCCTCGACGCCGTCAACCAGGAGAACCTCGACAACCAGCGCGACGTCGTCAAGGAGGAGAAGCGCCAGCGGTACGACAACGTGCCCTACGGCACCGCCCTCATCGACATCTACGCGACGGCGTTCCCGGGCGACCACCCCTACCACCACCCGACGATCGGGTCGATGGAGGACCTCGACGCCGCGACCGTCGAGGACGTCCACGCCTTCTTCCGCGCCCACTACGGCCCGAACAACACCGTCCTGACGCTCGTCGGCGACGTCACCCCCGAGGACGGGTTCGCCGCTGCGGAGCGCTACTTCGGCCACCTGCCGGCCATCGCGCTGACGGAGCGGCCGCGCCTGCCGCAGCTGGCCCCGCTCACGGCGCCGGTGCGCCTCGACCGCGTCGGCGACGTGCCCAACGACCGCCTGTACGTCGCCTTCCGCCTTCCCGTCGACACGACGCCCGAGTACCACGCGTGCCAGGTCGCGGTCGACGTGCTCGGCGGCCTGGCGAGCTCACGGCTCATCCGTCGCCTCGTGCGCCGCGACGAGACCGCGGTGGCCGTCGGGGGCTGGACCATGGGGCTCGTCGACGGCGTCGGGCTCGGGGCCTTCACCATCGACGTCGCCGAGGGCGCCGACGTCGAGGCGATCGAGGAGGTGCTCTGCGAGGAGCTCACCGCGCTCGCCGAGCACGGTCCTGACGCCGAGGAGATGGAGTCGGTCGTCGCCGACACCGAGCGCTCCTGGCTCAGCGCCCTCGCCAGCATCGAGGAGCGCGCCGACCACATCAGCCACCACGCCCTGCTCACCGGCGACCCGGGGTACGTCAACGCGTTCGTCGACCACGTGCGGGCCGTGACGCCCGAGGACGTCCGGGCCGCCACGGCTGCCTGGCTGGCCCCGGAGTCGCGCGCCGTCGTGCGCTACCTCGCCGACCCCGCCGGTGCGGGCGACGAGGGGGAGGAGGCGGCATGAGCACCCCCGACGCCACTCCCGCGGTCGCGCGCCCGGCGGTCGCCCCGCCGCAGCCGTGGGCGTTCCCGGAGCCGGTGACCCACGACCTGCCCAACGGCCTGCACCTCGTCACCTACGACGTGCCCGGCCAGTACGTGCTGTCGGTCCGGCTCGGCCTGCCCGTGTCGCTGCGCGACGAGTCGCGCGACCGTGAGGGCGTCGCGACGATCATGGCCCGCACCCTCGACGAGGGCACCGAGCAGCACACCGCCGACGAGTTCGCGCGCCTGCTCGAGCGCAAGGGCGTCGGGTTCGGCGCCGGCTTCTCCGAGGCGGGCCTCTCCGTCGACCTCGACGTCGTCAAGGGCAACCTCGAGCCCGCCCTCGACCTGCTGCGCCAGATCCTCACCGAGCCGGTGTTCCCCCAGGCCGAGGTGGCGCGGCAGGTGCGCACCCGGCTCGCGGAGATCGAGCAGGAGCGGTCGGTCGCGGCGCACCGGGCGATCCTCGAGTTCGTCCGCACGTTCTACGCCGCCGACGACCGTGCGTCCCGCCCCACCGGCGGCACCCGCGACACCGTCTCGGCGATCACCCGCGAGGACGTCGTCGCCTTCCACGCCGAGCACGTCGTCGCCGCCGGGGTGACGATGGTCGTGGCCGGCGACCTCGAGGGGCTCGACGTGCCCGCCCTCGTCGAGGCCTCGCTCGGCGGCTGGCAGCACGGGCCGCGCGATCGTGGCCGCCACCTCGACACCGCCGCCCGGCTGGCCGAGGACCGCTCCCGCGTCGTCTTCGTGTCGCGGCCCGGGTCGGTGCAGACCGAGCTCGTCGTCGGGGCCCCCGGGCCGGACCGGTCGGTGCAGGGCGGCTGGGCGCCGTTCCCGGTGCTCGGCTTCGTGCTCGGCGGGTCGCCGAACGCCCGCGTCGACGCCGTGCTCCGCGAGGAGAAGGGCTACACGTACGGCATCCGGTCCAGCTTCCGTCCACGACGCCGAGGCGGCCTGTTCCTCACGACCGGCTCGGTCCGCTCCGACTCCACCGAGGACGCCGTGCGCACGCTGCTCGAGATCCTCGGTGGCGGCTCGACCGGGTTCAGCGACAAGGAGATCCGCTCCGGCGTCGACTTCATCTCGAAGACTGCGCCGGGTCGCTACGCGACGGCCGACACCATCGCCGACGAGGCCGTCGGCATGGCGCTCGACGGTCGCACAACTGCGTTCACGACCGAGAACCTCCGCGACCTCGCGACCGTCGACGCCACCCGCGTCGACGCCGCGTTCCGGCGCTTCGCCGCGGAGGCGGGGATCACCGGCGAGGGGCTCGGCACCGGGTGGACGATCGTCCTCGTCGGCGACACCGACGCGCACCTCGAGGCGGTCCGCGGTCTCGGCCTCGGCGAGGTCACCGTGGTGCGCGACTCCGCCCGCTGAGGCGGCGTCCGTGCGGGGTCAGGCGAGCGGCTGCTCGAGGACGTAGTCGTCCTCGTACTGGCCGCCGACGAGGAACCGTTTGGTGCCGACGTGCTCGAAGCCGCTCTTGGCGTAGAAGCGCTGGGCACGCTCGTTCTGCTGGTTGACGCCGAGCCAGACGCCGGCCGCGCCGGTGGAGCGGGCCCAGCCGATCGACTCGGCCATGAGGCGCGAGGCGGTGCCGCCGCCGTGGGAGGTGGGCAGGACGTAGATCTTGCTCAGCTCGACGGTGGGGCGGTGCCGGATCGCCGCCCGGACGTCGTCGTCGGCGGGCTCGCCGGCGACGAGCATCGCGTAGCCGACGGCCGTGCCGCCGTCCTCGGCGAGCAGCAGGTGGCGTGCCGGGTCGGCGAGGTAGCCGGCGAACCGCTCCGGTGAGAGCACGTCGGCGACGAAGGCCTCGACCCGCTCGCGCGACATGCTCGGGGGGCACGCGAGCCCGAACGTCTCGGCAGCGACGGCGGCCAGCGCCGGCACGTCGTCGGGCAGCGCTTGGCGTACGAGCAGGCCCATGGCTCAGGCGTTCTCGTGTCGGGACGGCATGCCGATGCGCTCCAGGACGGTGTCGTGGAGCAGGCCGTTGGTGGCGAGCGCGTTGCCGCTCCAGCAGCCCGGGCGCCCGTCGAGACCGGTGAAGCGCCCGCCCGCCTCCTGCACGATGGCGACGAGGGCGGCCATGTCGTGCACCTCGAGCTCGGGCTCGGCGGCGATGTCGACCGCGCCCTCGGCGACGAGCATGTAGGACCAGAAGTCGCCGTAGGCGCGGGTGCGCCAACAGTCGTCCATGAGGTCGAGGACGTCGTCGCGCCGCCCGCGCACCCGCCAGCCGGACAGCGAGGAGTAGGACAGCGACGCATCGCCGAGGCGCCCCACCTGGGAGACGCCGATGCGCTTGGCCGAGGCCAGCGAGCGGCCGGTCCAGGCCCCGCTGCCGACGGCGGCCCACCAGCGGCGCCCGAGGGCCGGTGCCGACACGACGCCGAGCACCGGCTCGTTGTCGACGACGAGGCCGATGAGGGTGGCCCACACCGGCACGCCGCGCACGAAGTTCTTCGTGCCGTCGATGGGGTCGATGATCCAGCGGCGCGGTCCGTGGCCGGTGGTCTCGAACTCCTCGCCCTGCACCGCGTCGCGGGGGCGGGTGCGCTTGAGCTGGGAGCGGACGAGCTCCTCGGCGGCCCGGTCGGCGTCGGTGACGGGGGTGAGGTCGGGCTTGCTCTCGACGACGAGGTCGGCGGCTCGGAAACGGGCCATCGTCACGCGCTCGACGGCGTCGGCGAGCACGTGGGCGAGGCGGAGGTCGTCGTCGTAGGAGGTCACCGGCTCAACCTAGCCTGCGGTGGTGTCGTGCGGCGGCCAAGCCTGCTCCGGGGGGGTCGCGTCCGGACGCAGGGGTGGACCGGTCGTACGGGCACGACTGCGGCTCAGCGTTCCTCGCCCGAGCGGCTCGACAGGAGCCGGCGCAGGGACGCCAGCCGCGACGGGCCCGCCGGGCCCGCGTGCCCACCCGCCACCCACGCGTCGAGGGCGCACTCCTCCTCGTCGTGCGTGCAGCCGCGCGGGCACTCGGCCGTGCCCTCGGCGAGGTCGGGGAAGTGGTCGATGATCCGGTCCGGGTCGATGTGCGCGAGCCCGAAGGAGCGCACCCCCGGGGTGTCGATGACCCAGCCGTCGTCGCCCGGCAGGCGCAGGGCCACGGCGTTGGTCGAGGTGTGCCGCCCGCGGCCGGTCGTGTCGTTGACGTCGCCCGTGGCGCGCATCGCCGTGGGCACGAGCCCGTTGACGAGGGTGCTCTTGCCGACGCCGGAGTGGCCGACGAGCACCGAGACCCGGCCCGAGAGCCGCTCGCGCAGCTCCTCGAGCCCGGTGAAACCGTCGGCGGTCCGGGAGGTCACGACGTGCTCGACCTCGAGCGGCGCGTAGCTCGCCAGGAACGGCGCCGGGTCGACGAGGTCGGCCTTGGTCAGGGCCAGGAGCGGTTCGAGGTCGGCGTCGTAGGCCGCGACGAGGCAGCGGTCGACCATGCGGGGCCGCGGCTCGGGGTCGGCGAGCGCCGTGACGATGACGAGCTGGTCGGCGTTGGCCACGATGATGCGCTCGTAGGGGTCGGTGTCGTCGGCGGTGCGTCGCAGCACCGAGCGGCGCTCCTCGATGCGCACGATGCGGGCCAGCGCGTCGGGACCGCCGGCGAGGTCGCCGACGAGCGCGACGTCGTCACCGACGACGACGCGGGTGCGCCCGATGTCGCGGGCCTTCATCGCCGTGACGACGCGCTCGGGCTCCTTGCGGCCGAGCGCGCCCTTCGGCACGAGGCACGTGTAGCGGCCGCGGTCGATGCCGATGACCATCGCCACGACGGCGTCGGCGTGCGCCGGCCGCTCCTTGGTGCGGGGCCTCGAGCCCTTCCGGCTGGGACGGACGCGGACGTCGCCCTCGTCGAGGTCCCGCCAGCTCATCGGGGCAGCACCACGGGCGCCGTGCCGGCGAGCATGCCCTGCCACAGGCCGACGAAGTCGGGGAGCGTCTTGCGGGTCGTCTGGACGTCCTCGACGTGGACCCCGGGCACGCGTAGGCCGAGGATGGCGCCGGCCGTGGCCATGCGGTGGTCGTGGTAGGTGCGGAACCGCCCGCCGTGCAGCGTCGCGGGCGCGATGCGCAGGCCGTCGTCGGTCTCGGTGACGCGGCTGCCGAGCGCGCCGAGCTCGGCCGTCAGGGCGGCGAGGCGGTCGGTCTCGTGGCCGCGGATGTGCGCGACACCGCGGATCCACGTCGGGCTCGAGGCGAGCGCCGCGAGCGCGGCGACGGTCGGGGTCAGCTCGGCGGCGTCGTGCAGGTCGATGTCGATGCCGGCCAGCTCGTCGCCGCCGCTCACGGTGAGCCCGGTGCGGTCGAGTCGGACGTCGGCGCCCATCGAGTCGAGGATCTCGCGGAGCATGTCGCCGGCCTGGGTCGTGTGCTGCGGCCAGCCGGGCACCCGGACCGTGCCGCCCGCGACGAGCGCGGCCGCGACGAACGGCCCGGCGTTGGACAGGTCCGGCTCGACCGACACGTCGAGCGCGTTGATCTCCGACGGCTCGACGCGCCACGTGTTGGGCTCGCTGTCGTCGACGATGGCCCCGGCGTCGCGGAGGGTCTCGACGGTCATGAGGATGTGCGGCTCGCTCGGCACCGGCTTGCCGTCGTGGTGCACGGTGACGCCGTCGTCGTAGCGGGCCCCGGCGAGCAGGAGGCTCGAGACGAACTGCGAGGACATCGAGGCGTCCATCGTGACGCTGCCGCCGGCGAGGCCGCCGCGGCCGTTGACGGTGATCGGCAGGTGCCCCTCGGCGTCGTCGATGTCGGCGCCGAGCGCGCGCAGGGCGTCGACGACCGGGCCCATCGGGCGCACCCGCGCCTGCGGGTCGCCGTCGAGCAGCACGGGCCCGTCGGCGAGCACGGCGACGGCCGGCAGGAAGCGCATGACCGTGCCGGCGAGGCCGCAGTCGACGCGGCCGCCGCCGCGGAGGGTCTCGGGCGGCGTGACGAGCCAGTCGTCGACGGCGCCGGGCGACGCGTCGCCCTCGGCGGGCACGTCGTCGATGCCGACGCCGAGGCTGCGCAGCGCGTCGGCCATGAGGAGCGTGTCGCGCGAGCGCAGCGGCGCCCGGAGGCGCGACCGGTCGCTCGCGAGGGCCGCGAGGACGAGGTAGCGGTTGGTCAGCGACTTGCTGCCGGGCAGCACGACCGTGGCGTCGAGCGGGCCCGACGCCGTCGGTGCCTCCCAGTCGCCGTCGGGGTCGGCCGTCAGGACGCCCGCGGCCGAGCCATGGTGCGGGCGGTGCGGGTCGTGCAGGTCGTGCGGGTGGGGCTGCAGGTGCTCTTCGGGGAGGGGATCGGCGGGACTCAAGTCAGCTCACGACGTCCTGGGCTCGATGGGCGAGGAGGCGGGCCTCGCGCGCGGCGGTTGCCTTGGCGTGGCGTGCCTCGCGGCGGGTGGTCTTCGTGGCGTGCTGGGCGCGCCAGGCCAGACCGGGGCGGCCCTCGGTGTCGACGGCCGCGAGGAGCAGGCCGCCGAGGAGGCCGACGTTCTTGAGGAAGAGGCTGCGGCTGGCGGCCTTGCGGTCGGGATCGGTCTCCTCCCAGAAGGCGTGCTCGATGGCCGTCGTCGGCACGATCGAGGCGGCCAGCACGGTGGAGGCGAGGCGGGGGAGCCGGCCCGTGGCGAGGAGCAGGCCGCCACCGAGCAGGGCGGCGCCGTTGGCCCGGACGACGAGGTCGGGGTCCTTGGCCGCGCGGGCCACCTTGTCGGCGCCCGGCACCTGGTCCGGCACCTTCTCGAGCAGGTGCGCCGCCTGGTCGGTGCGCGCGGACGGGTTGCGCAGGGCGTCGACACCCGCGGCGATGAACACGGACGCGAGCAGGGGACGAGCGAGACGGCGGACGATCATGACCTTCCTCCTCCGGCCGGGCCGTGCGTGACGGGCCGCGGCCATCGTGGACCAGTGGGACCTACGGTAGCGACATACCCAAGGCGGCACGCCCGATGCCCGTGACGGTGGACGCACCTAGGCTGGGCGCCATGTGTGGGAGGTACGCCGCCAGCGCCCGGCCGGACGAGCTCGTCGAGGCCTTCGACGTCGACGAGGACCACACCGGCGACCCCGCCCGCAGCATCCTGAAGAACCCGCAGAGCCCGCCGGCCGGCGAGCCCGACTGGAACATGGCGCCGTCCAAGCAGGCACCGGTCGTGCTGACGCGGGCACCGCGTCCGGTGGACGGCGAGCCCGACGCCGACGCCCCGACGCGGCAGCTTCGCCTGCTGACGTGGGGGCTGGTGCCCGCGTGGGCCAAGGACGTCAAGATGGGCCTGCGGATGACGAATGCGCGGGCCGAGTCGGTGCTCGGCAAGGGCGCCTTCGCCAAGGCCGCTTTGTCGCGGCGCTGCATCGTGCCGGCCGACGGCTGGTACGAGTGGCAGGCCTCGCCCACCGCGGTCGACGCCAAGGGCAAGCCGCGCAAGCAGCCCTTCTTCATCCACCGCGCCGACCGCGAGAAGGTCGGCTTCGCCGGCCTCTACGAGTTCTGGCGCGACCGCGACCGGCCCGACGGCGACCCCGACGCGTGGCTCACGACGTTCACGATCATCACCACGGCCGCCGACCCCGGCATGGACCGCATCCACGACCGGCAGCCCCTCGTCCTCGAGCCCGACCAGTGGGAGCGCTGGCTCGACCCCGCCGAGAAGGACCCCGACTACGTGCAGGGCGTCCTCGACTTCGCGCGCCCCGGCCGGTTCGAGGCCTACCCGATCGGCCGCGGCGTCGGGGCGACGGCGAACAACGGCGCCCACCTGCTCGACCCCGCGCCGCGCGAGGAGCTCGTCGGGGTGCTCGACCCGATGACCGGTGAGGTGATCGGGTCGTGACCGGAGGGCTCGAGGCCACCGTCGGGGGAGTGCGGCCCCGTGTCCGCGAGATCGAGACGCCGCAGGGGCCCGCGCGCGTGCACGTGTGGCGTCCGGTCGGGGCGGGCTCGACCGTCGTCCTCGGGCACGGCGCCGGCGGGGGGCTGCGGGCGCTCGACCTCACCGTCGCCCGCGAGGTCCTCGTGGCGTCGGGGCGCGCGGTCGCGCTCGTCGAGCAGCCCTGGCTCGTCGCCGGCCGGAAGATCGCGGGGCGCCCGCCGACGCTCGACGAGGCGTGGGTCCCCGTCGTGGAGGCGCTCCTGTCCGGGCGGGGGAAGCTGCCGCGTCCGCTCGTCGTCGGCGGCCGGAGCGCCGGGGCCCGGGTCGCCTGCCGCACCGCGGCGACCCTGGGCGCCGACGCCGGCCTGCTGCTCAGCTTCCCCCTCCACCTGCCGGGCCGCCCCGACCGGCTCCGGGCCGACGAGCTCGCCCTCGCGCCCGACCCCACCTGGGTCGTGCAGGGCACCCGCGACAGCTTCGGCACGCCCGAGGAGGTGCGCCAGCACCTGCCGCCGGGGGCCACGCTCGTCGAGGTGCCCGGCGCGCACAGCTTCCCGACGGGGTCGCGGGCCCGGCTCGTCACCGAGCTCACCCGCATCGCGGGAATGCTCCCCGGCACCTGACCGTTGCACCGGGCATGGTTCCCAGCCCCTGCGTCGCCCCAGAGCGCCCGTCCGGATCGCCCCACGAGGGGCTCCGCGCGGGCGCAACCGTGACGACCCGCCCGGCGCGGCTAGGCTGGGAGGCGATGGCAAAGGACAAGCAGACCGACCCGACGGCCCCGCTGGGCCTCGTGGAGCCCGGCCCGGGTGCCCCTGTGGCGAACGGGGCCGACGTGATCGACGACGCGACCGACGACGCGATCGACGACGTGACCGGCGCCGTCACCGACGCCGAGGCCCAGGCCCGCGCGGACGCGTCCGTCGACGTCAAGGCCGAGACCTCCGAGCAGCGCCGCGCCCGCTTCGAGCGCGAGGCGATGCCACTGCTCGACCAGCTCTACAGCGCCGCCCTGCGCACGACGCGCAACCCGAGCGACGCCGAGGACCTCGTCCAGGAGACCTTCGCCAAGGCGTACGCGGCCTTCCACCAGTACCGCCCGGGCACGAACCTCAAGGCGTGGATGTACCGCATCCTCACCAACACCTACATCAACAGCTACCGCAAGAAGCAGCGCCAGCCGCTCGAGTCCGACGCGTCCGACATCGAGGACTACCAGCTGGCCCGCGCCGAGTCCCACTCCTCGTCCGGGCTGCGCTCGGCCGAGGCCGAGGCGCTCGACCACCTGCCCGACAGCGACGTCAAGCGGGCCCTGCAGGCGATCCCCGAGGAGTTCCGCCTCGCGGTGTACTTCGCCGACGTCGAGGGCTACTCCTACAAGGAGATCGCCGAGATCATGGAGACGCCGATCGGCACCGTGATGAGCCGGCTGCACCGCGGGCGGCGCCAGCTGCGCGAGCTGCTCTCCGAGTACGCCGCCGGTCGGGGCTTCGCCCAGGCCGGCGCCTCCAGCGCGACGAGCGGGGCGGCCGGCAGCGGCCGTCCGGGCACGGAAGGAACCGGGTCATGAGCCACCACGACACCACGGGTGGGGACAGCGGGCGCACCGACTGCTCCGAGGCGCTGCTGCGGGTCTACGAGTACCTCGACGGCGAGCTCGGTCCGGAGGACTGCGCCAAGATCCAGGCCCATCTCGACGAGTGCGGGCCCTGCCTCAAGGAGTACGACCTCGACACGACGCTCAAGGCGCTCATCAAGCGCTCGTGCGGTCGCGAGGAGGCGCCCGACTCGCTGCGCACGACGATCATGTCGCGCATCTCGATGACGGTCATCACCGTCGAGCGCGGCCAGTAGCAGGCCAGCAGCAGGTCCGGCACCGCCCGGGAACGACAAAGGCCCGCCTCCCCTCGGGGAGGTGGGCCTTTCGACGTCTTCGTGGCTCAGGCGTTGGGCTTGCGGCCGTGGTTGGCGGCGTTGCCCTTGCGCGAGCGACGCTTGCGGGCGCGCTTGCTCATCGGGGTCTCCTCGTGGATGCTTCTGGGGTGCTGCCCGGTACGGGCACGAGGCAGCAAGTCTCCCACACGCGTGACGCGGCGCCGAATCCGCAGGGGGTTGACGCGCACAAACGTAAAATCTTGGTATAGATCCGGGCGCTACCGACCGGCTCTACTTCCGTGCGCCTTCACGCTGGTGCCACGATGAAGCAGAGGGAAACCTCTGTGTTCTTGTGCTACCGCGGCAACGTCCCTCCATGGCGCACGCATCCGGAACATCACCACCTGAAGGAGCCCCCCACCATGTTCGCTGCCCTCCTGTCGGCCCTCGCCGCCACCAACGACTTCACGACCCGCGCGCTCATCTCGTTCGCCAACACGTGGACCTGGAGCTGAGCGCAGACCCTCGCCACGTCCAACGGTTCGGTCCTGCCACTCGCCAGAAGTTGCGGGACCGATCCGTCGTGTCGTACGCCTAACACGTGACCAGCAGACCCGAGCCCGACTCCTCGTCGCGCCTCCTGCCGTACTACATCACCCTCGTCGTCACCCTGTCGCTCGCCGTCGGCCTCGTTGCGTGGGTCTTTGGGCGGCGGCCCGAAGCAGGTCCCCTCGTGCTCCTGGTCGCGATGGGCGTTCTGAGCTACGTCCTCCGTGAGCCGGACGTCACCTCACGGATCGGGTTCTCGTTCCTCTCGATCATCCTGCTCGCCTCCGGGGCGATCCTCGGGCCCTTCGGTGCCTGGTTCGTCGGGCTGAGCTCACAGGCCATCGAGCGCCAGCAGATGGAGTGGTACAAGCGCCTGTTCAACGCGGCGATGACGAGCATCATCGGCTTGGTCGGGGCCACGGCCTACATCCTCTGCGGCGGGGCGTCCTCGCTCGAGCAGGTGACCGGCTTCTCCGACCTCGCGCTGCGGGTCGGGCTGCCCCTCATGGTGGCCGACGTCGTCCAGTGTCTCACCAACGCCTTTCTGGTGGCCGGCGCCGTCGCGCTGTCCCAGCCGGTCCCGTTCTGGGTCTTCGTCCGCCGGATCCTCGTCAGCTCGGGCGTCGCCTACATCGGCTACGGCATCATCGGCTTCCTTTTCGTCGTCCTCTGGTACCCGGCCGGCCTCGGGGCCTTCAGCGCCCTGCTCGTCATGGCGCCGCTGCTCGCCGCCAGGTGGGCCTTCGTGCAGTTCGGCGAGGAGCAGCGCTCCCACGAGCGTGTCGTCGAGACGCTCGTGACCTCGCTCGGCACCAAGGAGCCGCCCGCCGTCGAGCGGAGCGCCCGCGTGGCGCAGCTCGCCGAGTGGACCGCAGAGGAGCTGGGGCTCGGGCCCCGCCAGATCGCGACGGTCACCTACGCCGCCACCCTCCACGAGATCGGCCACCTCGGCGTACCGACGCGCCTGCTGCGCCGGGCGCCAGGTGCGCTGACCGAGTCCGAGCGGCGCATCGTCGACCGGCACAGCGTCATGGGCGCGCGCATGATCGAGGGCATCGAGTTCCTCGAGGAGGCCCGTTCCGGTGTCCGCCACCAGCGTGAGCGGTTCGACGGGCGCGGGCTTCCCGACGGGCTCGCGGGCGCCGACATCCCTGTGGCGGCGCGCATCGTCGGCGTCGTCACGGCAGTCGAGGCCAGTCTGCCCGAGGACGTCGGAGGTGCCCCGCCGTCGGCCGAGCTCTACCGCATGCTCACGACCGACGCCGGCCGCTTCGACCCGGCCGTGGTCGACGCCGCGTGGGCCGCGCTCCACAAGCACGGCATGCCCACCGGGGCGGGGGCGGTGAGCGCGTCATGAGGCTGGCGCTCTACCGCGACCCCGTGGCCCTCGTCGTCGGCCTGCTCGGCCTGGTCCTCAGCGTGGCCGTGGCCGTGGGCACGGGCGACTCGCCGGGCCTCGACGGGCAGGTGTCGTTGCTCGTCACCGCGGCGTTCGCCGTGACCATCGTGCTCGGGGAGTGGTTCCAGCTGTCCGCCCCGGGCTTCCGCGGATCGGCCCCGATCGCCACGGCCACCGCGCTCGCGTTCGCCTTCGCCGTCCAGGTCGGGCCCGTCGAGGTGGCCTTCTCGACGCCGTACGTGCTGGCGGTGACGTCGGTGTCCATGGCGCTCGGCGCGGGCGCGCGGGTGCTCGGCGGGCGGGAGGTCAGCCTCGTCGAGACGACCGGCCGCTTCATCGCCGTCGCCGTCGCGGCGCTGCTCTACCGCAACGTGCACCTGGGGCAGAGTCCCGGCGGCCCGCCGCGCGACGACACCCTGGTGCCGTGGCAGCGAGCCATGTTCATGCTCGCTGTCTGCGTCGCCGCCCTCGTCGCCGACACCCTGTTCACCTCGGTCCTGCGGGCCACGGCCACGGCCGACCTGCGCCGCACCTTCGTCGACGAGGCGCGGTCCTCCTTCGCCCTCTCCGGCGCGGTCGCGGTCACCGGGGTCCTCGTGGCGCTCGCCCTGCCGACGCTCGGCGTCATGGCCCTGCCGCTGTTCATCCTGCCGCTCGTGCTCACCCTGTTCGCCTTCCGTCGCTACGTCAGCATCCGCGCCACCTACCTGCAGAGCATCCGCACGCTGTCGCGCCTCACCGACGCCGCCGGCTACACGCCCTCCGGGCACTCGGAGCGGGTGGCTGCCCTCTGCGTGCGCGTCGGGCGGCAGCTGGGCGTGTCCGAGCGCGACCTGCTCGACCTCGAGTACGCGGCCCTGCTGCACGACATCGGCCAGGTGGCCCTCGTCGAGCCGATCCCGGGCGGGGCCACGGTGCTGGCCGCCCCCGCCGACCAGCGGCGGATCGCCGCCGACTCGGTGGCCATCGTGCGCGAGACCGGCGTCTTCGAGGGGGCGGCCCGCATCCTCGAGCACCAGACGACGCCCTACCGGCAGGTGCGCGAGCTCGGCGAGGAGATCCCGCTGACGAGCCGCATCCTCAAGGTCGTCAACGCCTACGAGGACCTCACGGCCGGGGCTCGGAGCGCCCGGGCCCGGGAGGCCGCGGTTGAGCGCATCTACCTCGGCCTGGGCTACGAGTACGACCCCCGCGTCGTCGACGCGCTGCTCGGCATCCTCGGCTCGACGCAGCAGGACTGAGACCCCCGCCACACGTCGGCTGCGGCCCTTGGGTGGCGCGGCGGCCTGTGCCAGACTCTGCGGATCGGGCAACCCCCGGACGCGTACGACGACGTGCAGGCAAGACCCCCGCACCGCTCCACCCAGCGAGGGCAGCCCTGCCCTCCTTCCTCCCACGCGAACGAGGTGTTCCGTCATGAGTGCGTTGCCCACCAGCCAGCTCGTCGACCCGAGGGACCCGGTCTTCCGGGCCCACGTGGGCGGCAAGCTCGGGGTACACGCCACGTCCGAGCTGCGCGACGCAGCCGACCTGTCCCTGCTCTACACCCCCGGCGTCGCCGACGTCTCCCGCGCCATCGCCGCCGACCCGACGCTCGCGGCCGTCTACACGACGCGTCGCAACACGGTGGCGGTCGTCAGCGATGGCACCGCGGTGCTCGGCCTCGGCGACGTCGGCCCGCTCGCCGCCATGCCCGTCATGGAGGGCAAGGCGGTCCTCTTCAAGCACTTCGCCGGCGTCGACGCCGTGCCGGTGTGCATGGAGACCGGCACCGTCGAGGAGATCGTCGACGCCGTCGCGCGCATCGCCCCCACCTACGGCGGCATCAACCTCGAGGACATCTCGGCGCCGCGCTGCTTCGAGATCGAGCGGCAGCTGCGCGAGCGCCTCGACATCCCGGTCTTCCACGACGACCAGCACGGCACGGCGATCGTGGCCCTCGCGGCGCTCGTCAACGCAGTGCGCGTCGTCGACAAGGCCCTCGAGGACGTCACCGTCGTGGTCTCCGGGGCCGGTGCCGCCGGCGTCGCGGTGAGCCGGATCCTGCTGGCCGCCGGCGTCGGCGACGTCGTCGTGGCCGACTCGCGCGGCGTGCTCGGACCCGACCGCGAGGACCTGGCCCCGCACAAGGCCGACCTCGCCGCCGTGACCAACCGTCGCGGCGTCACCGGGACGCTCGGTGACGCGCTCGAGGGAGCCGACGTCCTCGTCGGCGTCTCGGGCGGCACGGTCCCCGAGCGCGACCTGCTGCGGATGGCGCCGCGGGCCGTCATCTTCGCGCTCGCCAACCCCGACCCCGAGGTGCACCCGAGCGTCGCGACGCGGTTCGCCGAGGTCGTCGCCACGGGCCGCTCGGACTTCCCGAACCAGATCAACAACGTCCTCGCCTTCCCCGGCATCTTCCGCGGAGCGCTCGACTCGGGTGCCCGCGAGATCACCGAGGACATGAAGCTGGCCGCGGCGTACGCCATCGCCGGTCTCGTCGAGGAGCCCACGGCCGACTGCGTCGTGCCGAGCGTCTTCGACGAGCGCGTCGCCCCCACGGTGGCGCGGGCCGTCGCGGCGCTCGCGCCGTAGCCCCGGCCGCTGCCGGGCCGAGCCTGACGTGTCCGTGCGACCGGACGCGTCAGGCCGGCTCGGTGTCGGCGCGCTCGGCCACGTAGGGGTCGGTGAGGCCGCGGGCCGCGAGCGCCTCGCCCGTGGACCGGGCGAAGGCGACGACGTGCAGCGCCGTCGGCACGACGACCGCACGCGGGCTCCGTTCGAGCCCGCGCGCCCGAGCCGCGTCGCGCACCGAGGCGAACGACCCGGCCACCCACGGCACCGAGCGCACGACGACGGCGAGCGTCAGGGCCACGACCTCCGGGTCGACGAGGCGGCGCAGCGGGCGCGCGCCCCGGACGACGCCGTCGAGCAGGTCGGTGACGGGCGTCGTGGCCGTGAGGACGCCGGCGGCGAGGTAGGCGTTGACGATCCCCAGCACGACCCGGACGGCGTAGGCCGGTCCCTGCGCCCACCACTGGAAGGCGAGGAGCAGGACGAGCACCGGGGCGATCGCGCGCAGCGACCGGAGGACCCGTCGGAGGGGTAGGTGGGCCACGGCGGCCGTCACCACGACGAGGCCGAGGGTGACGAGCAGCGGCGTCAGGGACCGGGCCACCCACGGCACCACGCCGACGGCCAGGACGCCGGCGAGCTTGAGCCACAAAGGTGCTCGGTGCACGGGCGAGCTGCCGGGGAGGTGCGCCGCGAAGAGGCCGGCGGCGTTCACGAGCGGGACGCGAGGGCGCGGTAGTGGTCGACGGCCTCGGCCGGCGGTCCGTCGAAGACGACGCGTCCGGCGTCGACGACGAGGGTGCGGTCGGCGTCGAGGGCGAGCTCGAGGTCGTGCGTCGCGACGACGAGGACCTGCTCGAGGCCCGCCAGCAGGCGGCGCAGCAGCGCCGTGTTGCGCAGGTCGAGCAGCGTCGACGGCTCGTCGAGGACGAGGACTGCGGGCTCGGTGGCCAGGACGACGGCGAGGGCCATGAGCTGCCGCTCGCCGCCGGACAGCTCGTGGACGCTCCGGTCGGCGAGGTGGGACAGGCCGAACCGGTCGAGCACCGCCTCGGCGGCGGACCGGCGCTCGGCGCGCGAGCGGTGCACGCGACGCAGCGACAGCTCGACGTCCTCGCGCCCCGTCGGCATGACGAGCTGGGACAGCGGGTCGGTGAAGGCGAAGGCGACGCGTCGGCGCACCCGGGCACCGTCGTGCCGGGTGTCGAGGCCGTCGACGGCGACGGCGCCGCTCGTGGGCAGGACGAGCCCGTTGAGCAGGCGCAGCAGCGTCGACTTGCCCGAGCCGTTGGCGCCCACGACGGTGACGCGTCGTTCGGCCAGCTCGAGGTCGACGGGGCCGAGGACGGTTCGTTCGCGTCGACCGGGGTCGCCCTCGACGGGCACGGTGACCGTCGCGCCGTCGAGCCGGATGCGGCCGGTGCCTCCCGCTGTCACGCCCGGTGAGGCCCGGGGCGTACGAGGACGTCCGGGAAGGCCCGGTGCACGGCCGCGGCCGCGACGGCGGCGACGAGCGCCTTGAGCAGGTCGCCGGGCAGGAAGGGCAGGTCGGCCGCGACGGCGGCGGACAGCGGCAGGTGGAGGTTGAGGACGAGCCCCGCGACGCCGAGCACGTGGATGACCGCGACGGAGGTGGCCACGGCGACGGTGGCGAGCAGCGGCACCCACCAGCGTCGGTCGGTGCGGCGCACGACGAGTGCCGCACCCGCGCCGGCGACGACGGCGGCTGCGAGGAAGGACACGAGGTAGCCGGCCGTCGGGCCGCTCAGGACCTGCAGGCCGGACTGGCCCTTGCTGAACACGGGGAAGCCGACGAAGCCGATCGCGAGGTACACGAGCACCGCGAGCGCCCCGCGCTTCGGGCCGAGGACGAGACCGGTGAGCAGCACGCCGAGCGTCTGCAGCGTGATCGGCACGCCGAGGCCGCCGACGGGGATGCCCGGAACCACGGCCGTCGCGACGAGCAGCGCCGCGAAGACCGCGACGTGGGCGACCGAGCGGGCATCGACGCCGCGAGATGCACTCGAGCCGCCGGGGGAGGCGTCGCGGGTTTCAAGGGCTTCTCGAGCGGGTCGGGGGACGGCCTCGGTCCGGGTGTCGTCGGTCACGGCCCGCACCCTACCGGGGCCGCGCCGACCGCCCGCTCACTATGGTGCTGGGATGCTCGCTGCCTACGCCGCCAGTCAGTCCGCGTCCGACCCGCTCTCCGGCCTCGTCGTCGGCGAGCGCCCCGACCCCGAGGCGCGTCCCGGCTGGTCGGTCGTCCACCTGCGGGCCGCGGCCCTCAACCACCATGACGTGTGGTCGCTGCGCGGCGTGGGGCTGCCGGCCGACCGCCTGCCGATGGTCCTGGGCTGCGACGGTGCCGGCGTCGACGCGGACGGCCGCGAGGTCATCGTCCACGCGGTCGTGGCGTCGGAGGGCTGGCGCGGCGACGAGACGCTCGACCCGCGGCGCACGCTGCTGTCCGAGCTGCACGACGGGACGCTGGCCGAGAAGGTCGCGGTGCCGACCGCCAACCTCGTGCCCAAGCCGGAGGGCATGTCGTGGGAGACGGCCGCCTGCCTGTCCACGGCGTGGCTCACCGCCTACCGGATGCTCTTCACGAACTCCGGCGTGCGTCCCGGGGGCACCGTCCTCGTGCAGGGCGCCGGCGGCGGGGTGGCCACGGCCCTGGTCCAGCTCGGCGCGGCGGCCGGCTACCGGATGTGGGTCACCTCGCGCGACGAGGCCCGCGGCGCCAAGGCACTCGACATCGGCGCCGACCGGGTCTTCACCTCCGGCGAGCGGCTGCCCGAGCGCGTCGACGCGGTCATGGAGACCGTGGGCGCGGCGACCTGGTCGCACTCGGTCAACTCGCTCAACCCCGGCGGCACCATCGTCATCTCCGGTGCGACGTCCGGTGACGCTCCGGCCAAGGCCGAGCTGACGAAGATCTTCTTCAAGCAGCTGCGCGTCGTCGGGTCGACGATGGGCACGCGCGAGGAGCTCGCGCGCCTGGCCCAGCTCGTCGTCACGGCCGGCATCGAGCCGGTCGTCGACTCGGTGCTGCCCCTGGCCCGGGCCCGCGACGGCTTCGCCCGCATGGTCGACGGCGACGTCTTCGGCAAGGTCGTCTTCACCGTCGGCTGACCCGCGTCCTGCGGGCGGCGGCGCCCGGCGGCCTCAGCGGACCTCGGCCGCCGACACGTGGACGAGGACCGAGAGCCCGTCGGCCGCCGGGACGTCGGCCTCGCCGTGCAGCCCCTCGGCCCACAGGGCCACCTCGAGCCGGGCGACCGCCCGGCCGAGGTCGTGCGCGGAGTCGGCGCCGAGCGCCACCGTGAGCGGGCCGATGTCGGCCGTGCCCGACTCCACGGCGTGCAGGGCGGCGCGCACCGCCCGCGCCACCGCGTCGACGCGGGTGTCGGCACCGGCGGGGGCGATCCCGACGGCGAGCGCGTCCTCGCTCCCGGGCTCGACGCCGAGGGCTGCCCGGACGGCCTCGACGCGGCCGTAGCCGAACCAGTCGCCGGGGCCGGTGCGCACGAGGTCGCGCCCGCGCGGGTGCGAGGTCAGCGGCTCCTCGACGAGCGCGTCGACGAGCCCGCGCACCAGGGCCACCGGCACGGCGCTGACCTTGCCCTTGGCGAGGTCGGCGGCCGCGGCCACCTCGTCGGCGACGCACCGCGTCGTGACCTCCAGAGGCTTGCCGTCGGCGTCGACCCCGCCGCGGAGGTCGTCGAGCGCCCGGACGCCGTGCGCGCCGAGGGCGAAGTCGACCTGGCCGACGCGCCACGGCCGGCCGGCGGTGTCGGACAGCACGACGCCGAGGCGGACGCCGTGCCTGGCCACGAGCGCCTCGTGCAGGTCGGCGCATATGCCGTCGGGGTCGTGCGGCAGCAGCAGCCAGCCGCCACGGTCGCCGGTGTTCGAGCCGTCGACGCCGGCCGCGGCCATGATCGGCCCCGCCTTGGCCCGCACGACGCGCGTGACCCGGTCGCCGAGGGAGCGCTCGGCCACGACGTACTCGGTCTCGGCGTGGACGACGCGGTCCTTGTCGGGGTCGTGCGTGACGAGGCCGAGCGACTTGCTCGCGATCTTGCTCGAGACGACGACGACGTCGCCGTCCTGCAGGCTCAGGCCGGCGTGCTCGAGACCGCCCGCGACGACGTCGGCGAGGTCGTCGCCCTCACGCACCTCGGGGATGCCGGTGAGCGGCAGGACGCTGACCGCCCCGGGCGGGAGGACCGGTGCCGTCACGCGGGTGTCCTCGTGGCGCGCAGCCGCAGTCCGAGGTCGAGCGCCGCACCGGCGAGGTCGGCCGCGGCGTCGGGCGAGCTCATGAGCAGCGGGCGGCGCACCACCTCCAGGCCCCGAGGGGGCGGCATCGGGTCGTCCTCGGAGACGAGCCAGCCGTCGAGGAAGTCGGCGTAGAGGCCGGCGACGCCGGCGCTCGACTCCTCGACGCCGATGGTGCGCAGGCACACGTCGGCGTGGCCGCGCACGGGCCGGCCGCCGACGAGGGGGGAGACCCCGACGACGGGCGCGCGGCTGCCGCGGAGGGCGTCGCGCACGCCGGGGACGCCGAGGACGATGCCGATCGAGACGACGGGGTTGCTCGGCGGGAGCAGGACGACGTCGGCGTCGCGGATCGCGTCGAGGACCCCGGGGGCGGGTGCCGCGGCGTCGAGGCCGGCGACGACGAAGCGCTCGGCCGGCAGCTCGGCGCGGTGGCGCACCCACCACTCCTGGAAGTGGATGGCCTGCGGGCGGCCGCCGTCGTCGACCACGACGTGCGTCTCGACGGGGGTGTCGGTCATCGGCAGGAGGCGCACCCCCTGCTCGGGCAGGCCCCACCGGGCGGCCAGCCGGTCGACGACCGCCGACAGGGGCAGGCCCTGGCCGAGCAGCTGCGACCGGAACACGTGGGTGCCGAAGTCCTTGTCGCCCAAGGTGAACCACTGCGGCGTCGCGCCCAGCGCGGCGAGCTCGTCGGCCACGTGGTGCGACTCGTCGGCCCGGCCCCAGCCCTGCCCCTCGTGGACGGACCCGCCGAGCGTGTAGAGCAGGGTGTCGAGGTCGGGACAGACCCGCAGGCCGAACAGGGTGATGTCGTCACCGGTGTTGCCGATGACGGTCAGCTCGACCGGCTCGTCGCCGACGACGGACGCGGGGGAGTGGACGTGGCGGAGCAGGCCGCGGAGGAACCGGGCGCCGCCGACGCCTCCGGCGAGGGCAGTGATGCGCATGGACCGATCCTCTCAGCAGCGTCCGGACGCCTCGGAAGATGGGTCGGCCGCTTGTCTACCACAGGCGGGCAGGCGCCTCACCGAGTTCGAGCAAATATCACTAACGGGCTTGACGTAGGGCATATGACACGCATGTAATTTCATTGTTGTATTCGTCGGGGTCGGTACCGAGGCCAACGGACCCACGTGGGGTGGGTCCAGTGCCAGGGGAACGGTGCCGCCGGGTACAGCGAGTGCTGACACACAAGAGAGTCAGGGTCGAGGAGGGGTCATGCACGAGCTGATGGTGGTTATGTCGGACGTCGGTACGGAGGAGGGTGAGCTCTCCTGGCAGGAGCGCTCGCTCTGCGCCCAGACCGACCCGGAGGCGTTCTTCCCGGAGAAGGGCGGCTCCACCCGAGAGGCCAAGAAGGTCTGCGTCGGGTGCGAGGTGCGAGCCGAGTGCCTGGAGTACGCCCTCGCGAACGACGAGCGCTTCGGTATCTGGGGCGGTCTGTCCGAGCGGGAGCGCCGCAAGCTGAAGAAGCGCGCGGTCTGACCGTGGTCGTAGGGCCCGGACCCCAGCAGGTGTCCGGGTGAACGTGACCGCTGTGCCAGACGAGCTCGCCGAGGACCGCAGTGCCCCCCGGGGCGCCGCGCCCGGGTCGATGTCCGCTCCCTCCACCGGACCCCGACCCAGCGCGCAGGTCGACGCGATCGTCGTCGTGCACAACGGTGCGACGTGGCTGGCGCAGTGTCTGGACGGGATCGCCACCCAGACACTGCCGCCCGCCCGTCTTCTCGTCGTCGACGTCGCGAGCAGCGACACGTCGGCGGCGATCGCGCAGGCGCACGCGCGAGTGCGCCAGGTCGTGCCCGTCGACGTCCTGCGCCTGCCCGCGCGCGTCCCGCTCGGGCGCGCCGTCGAGGCCGGCATGGAGCGCCTCGGTGCCACGGGCACCGGCGCCGCCCGGCACGACTGGGTCTGGGTGCTGCACGACGACACCGTGCCCGAGGCGACCGCGCTCGCCCGCCTGCTCCAGGAAGGCCTGCGCTCGCCGTCGGTCGGCATCGCCGGCCCCAAGCTCGTCGCGTGGGAGGACCCTCGGCGCCTCGTCGAGCTCGGCATCCAGATCACCCGTACCGGCCGCCGGCTGGGCCGCCCCGCCCGCGGTGAGGCCGACCAGGGCCAGTACGACCACCGCACCGACGTCCTCGCCGTGAGCACGGCCGGGATGCTCGTGCGCCGTTCCGTGTGGGACGACCTCGGCGGGTTCGACCCGGCCTTCACCGAGTACGGGGCCGACCTCGACCTCGGCTGGCGGGCCCAGCTCGCCGGCCACCGCGTCGTCGTCGTGCCCGGTGCCGTCGTGCGCGACGCGTCGGCCGGCGTCGACGGCGCCCGTCCCGGGGGCCCGCGCCCCCGCGAGGTCGAGCGGCGCTCGCGGCGTGCCGCCCGGCAGGTGACCCTCGCCCGCTGCACCCCGCTCGTCGCCCCGTTCCTCGCGGGCTGGCTGGCCCTGTCGAGCGTCCTCGCGGCCCTCGGGCTCCTCGTGGCCAAGCGGCCGCGGCTCGCGTGGCGCGAGCTGTCCGACGTGGCCGCCCTGTGGCACCCCGCCGCGACGACCGCCGCGCGGTGGCGCGGCCGGTCGACCAAGCGCCTGCGCCGCGACCACCTCGCGACGCTGTTCGTCCCGCCGTCCGTGGCCGCGCGCACCACCCTGGACCACTTCCAGGACGCCGTCGCCCCCGAGCGGGCCGCCCGCCGCGAGGCCGCGCCCACCACCGAGACCGGACCGACGGCCGAGGACACCGACTCGCTGGCCAACCTGCCGGCCTCGATCGGGCGGCGCGTGCTGACGCACCCGGGCTTCCTGGCCGTCGTCGCCGTCCTCGTCGCGAGCGCCGTGGCCTGGCGCGACACGATCCGCGCCGGCGGGCTCTCGCCGTCGCACACCGGCCTGGCCGGCGGCGAGCTGCGTCCCGTCGCCACGGGCTCCGACGGCCTGTGGCACGCCTTCCTCGACGCCTGGCACGGTTCCGGCCTCGGCACCGGCGTCGACGCGGGTCCGCACCTCGCCGTGCTCTCGGGCCTGACCTGGCTCGCCGAGCGCCTCCCCGGTGTCGCCGAGGGCCGCTCGAGCGCCGGCCTGACGATCGCCTGGCTGCTCGTGCTGGCCCCGGCCCTCGCGACGTGGTCGGCCTACCTCGCCGCCCGCGTCGTCACCACCTCGCGCGTGGCCCGGGGCGTCGCCGCGCTCGCCTGGGGCTCCTCGGGGGTCCTGGTCGCGGCCACCGCGCAGGGACGCGTGTCGCTGGCCGTCGCCCACGTGCTGCTGCCCTTCGTCCTGGCCGGCTTCGCCCTCGCGGCGCGCCGCGACGGCACCTTCACGGCGACCTTCGCCACGGCCCTGGCCACGGCCCTGGCCGGTGCGTTCGTGCCGCCGTTGCTCGCCGTGTCGACGGTGGCCGCCCTCCTGCTGCTCGTCCTCGGCCCGGGGCTGCGCCGGGCGCGCGCCCTCGTCCTGCTCGTCGTGCCCACCGCCCTGCTGGGACCGTGGGTGCTGCGCCTCGTCGACGACTGGCGCCTGCTGCTGTCCGGGCCAGGCCTCGTGGCCACGGGCTCCGACGCCGGGCCGTGGGGTCCCGTCGCGCTGGTCCTGGGCCAGCCGGGCGCCTCGTCGTGGACGGCGTGGCTCGCGGCTCCGCTCGTCGTCCTGGGGCTCCTCGGGCCCGGGGTCCGCGCCCGTTCCCGGGCCGAGTCCGTGGGCCTGGCGGTCGGAGCGGTGCTCGCCGTCGTCGGACTCGTCGCGGCCGTCGGTGGCTCGCGCGTGGTGCTCGGCTCGGCCGAGACCGGCGTCGGCACCTCCGCGGCCGCCCACCTCTGGGCCGGCACCGGCCTGCAGCTCTGGCTCGCCGGGGTGCTCGTGGGGCTGCTCGCCGGCAGCCGTCCCGTCCTCGCGCACCTGCGCGGGGGCGTCGGGCGCCTGCGCCTGGCCGGCGCGGTCGCGGCCGTCGTGCTCGTCACCGGGTCCGTCCTCGCCGGGGCGGGCGTCTGGGCCGTCCGCGGGGCCGGCCACACGCTCTCCGTCGGCCAGGCCACGCTGCCGGCGGTGGCCGTCGACCAGGCCACCGGCCCGCTCGGCAACCGCCTCCTGCTGCTGCGGCCCTCCGACGACGTCGTCGACTTCGTCCTCGCGGGCCAGGAGCCCGGCGAGCTGCTGCGCGACCTCGACCGGCGCCCCGACGCCGACGACACCCCCCTCGTGTCCGCGGTCGCGGCCATCGTCGGGGGCCGCGCCGCCGACTCCCTCGAGGCCTCGTCGCTCGCCCGCCTCGGCATCGGCTTCGTGCAGGTGACCGGCGGCGCCGAGAGCCCCCTCGCCCGACGACTCGACGCCGCCGAGGGGCTGAGCCGGCTCGGCAGCGGGGAGCACGGCGTGCTCTGGAAGGTCCGACCCCTCGCCGCCGCGTCGGGCGCCGAGGACACCACGGCGCCGTCGAGGGCACGCCTCGTCGACCGCTCCGGTGGCCTGCTCGCGGTCGTCCCCACCGTCGGCCCGCACGGCGCCGTCGACACCACGCTCCCGGCCGCGTCGGGCCCCCGTCGGCTCGTGCTCGCGGAGCCCGCCGAGTGGGCCCGGCACGCCGTCGTCACCTACGACGGCGCCCCCCTGAGCCCGGTGTCCGGGGCCACCCAACCCACCTACGACCTCCCGGCGGGGGCCGGCGCGCTGCGCGTCGACCTCGCTGCCGCACAGCCGTGGTGGCGCATCGGCCAGGCGGCGCTGCTCGCGTTCGTCGTGTTCATGGCGCTGCCGTTCGGCAACCGTCGCTCGAGGAGGCGCGCATGAGCCGGGCCGCCGGCATCGTCCGGGCCGCCGCCGTGGCCGTCGTCGCGGCCGGGGTGGCCGTCGGGGCCACCCACGTCAGCGGCTCGCTGCAGCTCGCGTCGCCCGGCGAGCGCGCCGGGCTGCCCGAGACCTCCAGCGTCCTCGTCGACGACGCCACGCTCGTCTGCCCGGGCCAGCAGCGGCTGGGCGGTGTCGGCCTGCGCGACGTCGAGGGCCAGGTCACCGTCGCCGCTGCCGCGCCCGACGCCGGGACCGTCGCCGGCAGCCCGAGCGGGGGTGCGCTGTCGCTGCTCAGCGGCAGCGACGCGTCGGGGCTCGCCCAGGGCGACGCCGCCGGCTCGCTCGTCAGCTCGACGACGACGTCCGCCGAGGCCGTGTTCGCCCGCGGCACCAAGGGACTCGCGCCCGGCCTCGTCGCCACGCAGGTGTGGAAGCACACCGGCGACGACGACCGCGGCCTCGCCGTCACCCCGTGCCAGGTGCCCTCCTCCGACGTCTGGCTCGTCGGTGGTGGCTCCGGCGCCTCACGCACCGAGCGCGTCGTCGTCACCAACCCGGGCGCCAACGCCGTCACCGTCACCACCGAGGTGCTCGGCCGGCAGGGTCGGGTCGCCGGCACCGACGACCGCAGCATCTCGGTCGCGCCGCGCTCACGCGTCGTCGTGTCCCTCGACGCCGTCGCCCCCGACGAGGCGGGGCCCGTCGTGCACGTCTCCGCCACCGGCGGCGTCGTGTCGGCCGTCCTCGACGAGCAGTGGATCGACGGCGCCACCGCGCGCGGCATCGAGGACGCCACGCGCGCCGCGACGCCCGGCACCGACCTCGTCGTGCCCGGCATCGACGCGTCGGGATCGGTCTGGGCCCGCCTGGCCAACCCGGGCACCACCGAGGCGCTGGCGCAGGTGCGCCTGCTCACCGATGCGGGCCCCGTCCAGCCCGACGCGCTGCGGGCCGTTCGGGTGCCCGCGGGGTCGACCGTCGACGTCGCCATCCCGCGGACCACCGGCGCGTTCGGCCTCGGCGTCCGCTCCGACCACGCGCTCGTCGGGGCCGCCTGGACCGAGCGTCGCGCCACGACCGGCGACCAGATGGGCGACTTCGCCTGGACCGCGGCCGCCCCACGGATCACCGGCGTCGGCGGCGTGCTGCTGCCCGGCCTCGGTGGCACGACCAAGCGACTGCTGCTGACCTCGGGCGAGGCCGCCTCGCGGGTGCAGGTGCGCATCGGCACCGGCGACGCCACACGCTCCACGACCGTCGACGTCCCCGCCGGCTCCACGGTCGCCACCGACCTCGGTGACGCCGACAGCGTCTGGGTCGTGCCGACCAGCGGCGACGTGCGTGGTGCCGTGTCGGTCGTGGGCAGCGACGGCGGCGTGCCGACGTTCTCGATCGCGGCGGTGCTGTCCGCGCCGGTGCGTGCCCTCTCGGTCCCGGTGCGCCAGGTCCGCAACTGACGCGCGCCCCCGCCCGTCCGCGGGCGGGCGCGTGGCGTCAGTCGCCGAGATCAGTCGCCGAAACCCGGGTCCAGCTCCTCCGGGGCGACCCCGAGCAGCCCGGCGACCTGCTCGGTGACGATGTCGGCGACGAGCGCGGCGACGTCACGGCGGTCCGACACGCGGGTCTCGACGGGCCGGCGGTACACGACGATCCGCGCCGGCCGGGCGCCGGTGGCCGGGTAGAGCCGCCCGAGCGGCACCTCGCGGTGGTCCCAGGCGGCAGGACCGCGGGGGACGTCCTCGACCGCGAACTCCACTGCGGGGAAAGCGCGCCCGCACGTGGCCTCGAGCCGGGCGGCCGCGTCGAGCACGAAGTCGTCGAACTCGTCGCGGCGCGACACCATCGCGGGCACCGGCGGCCAGGCGAGGGGGCCGCGGCGGCCGCGCCCGTGCCGGTCCCGGCGACGGGGCACGGGCTGCGAGGTCGTGCTGCCGGTGGTGCTGCCCGTGGTGCTCACGGCTCCACTGTAGATCGGGCCGCCACGCCGTCAGGGCAGGACGTCGTCGTGTCCACGGCGTGGTGATTCGTCCTTGCCCGACCGGGCGACTAAAGTCCCCGGACGTGGGTCTGACACGTGGTTGCTCGAAGACGGGGTGCGCGCGCCCTGCCGTGGCCACCCTGACCTATGCCTACGCCGACCGAGCCGTCGTCGTCGGTCCGCTCGCGACGTACGCCGAGCCGCACACCTACGACCTCTGCCTCGAGCACGCCGAGCGCATGACGGCCCCCCGCGGCTGGGACGTCGTCCGCGTCGGCGGCGAGTTCCCCGAGCCGCAGCTCGCCGGTGACGACCTGCTCGCGCTCGCCGACGCCGTCCGCGAGGCCGCCCGCCCGCGCCAGCCCCGCCCCGGCGAGCGCAGCGACCCGCGCGGCCAGGCAGCCGCCGAGGCCCAGGCCGGCGTCGTCGAGTCCGGCCGCCGCGGACACCTCCGCATCCTGCGCGACACCTGACCACTAGGGTGGGGCCCGTGCCTCAACTCGTCGACTTCGTCAAGGCCTACGACGTCCGGGGGATCGTCCCCGACCAGCTCTCGCCCGACGTGGCCCGCGCCATCGGCGCCGCGTTCGCCGAGGTCGTGGCCATCCCCGACGGCAGCCCCGCGGTCGTCATCGGACACGACATGCGCCCCAGCTCGCCCGAGCTGTCGCAGGCCTTCGCGGCGGGGGTCACCTCGCGCGGCGTCGACGTCGTGCACATCGGGCTGTGCTCGACCGACGGCCTCTACTACGCCAGCGGCGCGCTCGACCTGCCCGGCGCGATGTTCACCGCGAGCCACAACCCGGCCCAGTACAACGGCATCAAGCTGTGCCGATCGGCCGCGCGCCCGGTCGGGCAGGACTCCGGCCTGGCCGAGATCCGCGACCTCGCGCAGTGGCTCCTCGACGGCGGCACCGGCCTCGCCGAGCCGGTCGGCGGCCCGGGCAGCGTCACCACGCGCGACCTGCTCGGCGACTACGCCGGCTTCCTCCGCTCGCTCGTCGACCTCTCCGGCTCCCGCCCGCTCAAGGTCGTCGTCGATGCCGGCAACGGCATGGGCGGGCACACCGTCCCCGCCGTCCTCGGCACCGGCGCCGGGCTGCCCGAGCTGCCGCTCGAGGTCGTCCCGATGTACTTCGAGCTCGACGGCACCTTCCCGAACCACGAGGCCAACCCCCTCGACCCGGCCAACCTCGTCGACCTGCAGGCCGCGGTCCGCGAGCACGGCGCCGACATCGGCCTGGCCTTCGACGGCGACGCCGACCGCTGCTTCGTCGTCGACGCCGACGGCGAGCCCGTGTCGCCGAGCGCCATCACCGGCCTCGTCGCCGTCCGCGAGATCGCCCGCGCCCGCGACGGCGGCGACCGCGACGTGTCGATCGTGCACAACGTCATCTCCAGCGCCGCGGTCCGCGAGGTCGTCTCCGAGCAGGGCGCCAACCCGGTGCGCACCCGCGTCGGCCACTCCTTCATCAAGGCCGAGATGGCCCGCGCCGGAGCGGTCTTCGGCGGCGAGCACTCGGCCCACTACTACTTCCGCGACTTCTGGTTCGCCGACACCGGAATGCTCGCCGCGATGCACGTGCTCGCCGCGCTGGGGGAGCAGGACACCCCGCTGTCGCAGCTGTGCAGCGAGTACGAGCGCTATGTCGCCTCCGGCGAGATCAACTCGACCGTTGAGGACCAGGCCGCCGTCGTCGAGCAGGTCCGCGCCTGGGCGCAGGTGCGCGGTGCCGGCACCGACGAGCTCGACGGCCTGACGGTGAGCTGCCCCGAGGGCGCCGAGCCGATGTGGTGGTTCAACGTGCGCGCCTCGAACACCGAGCCGCTGCTGCGGCTCAACGTCGAGGCCGCCGACCGTGAGACCATGGAGCGCGTCCGCGACGAGATGCTCGCCGTCATCCGTTCGGGCGACGGTGTCGCGGACGCCGCGACGGACCCGACCGACGCAGGAGACGCATCGTGAGCACCCAGCCGACCATCGAGCCGTGGCTGCGCGGCATCCTCCGCTGCCCCAAGTGCAAGGGCGAGCTGACCGACGCCACGCACGACTCCGGTTCGGGTGAGATCCCCGAGCTGCGTTGCGCCACAGACGGTCTCGCGTTCCCGGTGGAGTCCGGGGTGCCCGTCCTGCTCGTCGACCTCGCCCGGCACGTCGAGGGCTGACACGGTCTCCGCCGTGTTCGACGAGACGCGCCTCGACGACGAGGGATCGCTCGCGTCCCTCGACCGCAGCGACACGCTGCTCGCCCTGGCCTCCGCCGGGGCCCAGGTGCGGCGCTCGCTCGCCGCGGCGTCCGACGCCGGGCTCGAACGGCTCCGTGGCCTCGACCCCCGGGGCATCGTCGTGGCCGCCGCCGGGGGCTCGGCCGCCGTAGCCGACGTCTTCGAGGCGCTGGCGTGCGCGGGCGCCTCGTTGCCCGTCCAGAGCTGCTCTGCCGGACCGCTGCCGGGGTGGGTGGGCTCGCTCGACCTCGTCATCGCGGTGTCGCAGTCGGGCCGCGCCGCGGGCACGCTCGCGCTGGCCGCCGAGGCCCAGCGGCGGGGCGCGTCGCTGCTGACCATCGGAGCCGCCGACTCGCCGCTCGCAGAGATCAGCGCCCGGGCCCGCGGCGTCCACGTGCCGATCCCGGTGTCCGGCTCGTCGTCGCGCACCTCGATGTGGGCCCAGGCCACGCCGGCACTCCTCGCCGCCGACGCGCTCGGCATCGCGGCCGTCGGCCCCGACACCCTCGAGTCCCTCGCCGACGTCCTCGACCGGTGCGCCACGGATGCCCGGCCGGCCTCGGAGTCGTTCGTCAACCCGGCCAAGGTGCTGGCCACCGAGGTCGCCGAGTCGGCGCCGATCGTGCTGGGGGAGGGGCCCTTCGGCGGTGTCGCGGCCCGGCGGGCGGCCTCGATGTTCGGGCGCACCGGCCGGGTGCCGGTGGCGCACGGGGCCCTGCCCGACGCCGCGAGCCAGATCGTCGCCTGCTTCGACGGACCGCTCGCCGGGGGCGGGGCCGAGGGCGGCGGCGACGACATCTTCGCCGACCCCTTCCTCGACGGCCCGACGCGCCCGCCGCTGCGGCTCATCATGCTGCGCGACACGAGCGAGGGCGCCGACGAGCGGCTGACCTCGACGATCGTGTCCGTGGCCGAGGACGTCGGCGTGCGCGTCTCCCTCGTCGACGCCCCCGCGACCGACCCGCTCCTGCGCTTCGCCCACCACGTCGCCCTCACCGACTTCGCGGCCACCTACCTGGCGCTGGGGCAGGGGTTCGACCCCGCGACCTCGCCCCACGTCGAGCTGCTGCGCGGGGCGCGCGGTCGCTGAGCCCCGCGTCCGCCGCCCGAGCGCGGGGCCGGACGGGAGGGGTGCTTCCGCCTGCGCCGGCCCGGGCGTCCGTAGGCTGCGGGCGTGGCCCACTACGACCTCGCGATCATCGGCTCCGGCAGCGGCAACTCGCTCGTCACACCCGACTTCGCCGACAAGCGCGTCGCCGTCATCGAGGGCGGGACCTTCGGCGGCACGTGCATCAACGTCGGGTGCATCCCGACGAAGATGTTCGTCTACGCCGCCGAGGTGGCCGACGCGGTGCGCGGCGCCGCCCGCTACGGCGTCGACGCGACGCTCGACGGCGTGCGCTGGCGCGACGTGCGCGACCGCGTCTTCGGACGGATCGACCCGATCTCCGAAGGGGGTCTGCGCTACCGCCGGGAGGGGCCCAACACGGCCGCCGTGCTCGGTCACGCACGGTTCACCGGCGAGCGCGAGCTGACCGTCGAGCTGACCGGTGGAGGCGTCGAGGTGGTGACGGCCGACCAGGTCGTCGTCGCGGCCGGCGCGCGTCCCGTGGTGCCCGACGTCGTCACCGACTCCGGCGTGCCGTTCCACACCTCCGACACGGTGATGCGCATCGACGAGCTGCCGCGCAGGATGGTCGTCATCGGTGGCGGGTTCATTGCCGCCGAGATGGCCCACGTGTTCTCGGCGTTCGGCGTTCACGTCACGGTGCTGGCCCGCAGCTCGCAGCTGCTGCGCCACCTCGACACCGAGATCTCCCAGCGGTTCACCGACCTCGCGCGCGAGCAGTGGGACGTGCGCACCGGCGTCGAGGTCGCCTCCCTCGAGCAGGTCGACGGTGGCGCGGTCCGCGTCCACCTCACCGGTGGGGCGTGCGTCGAGGGCGACCTGCTGCTCGTGGCCACGGGGCGGCGGCCCAACACCGACGACCTCGGCGCCGACGCCGTCGGGCTGCGCCTGCACGAGGACGGTCGGGTCGTCGTCGACCAGTACGGCCGCACCAGCCTGCCCGGGGTCTGGGCGCTCGGTGACGTCAGCTCGCCGTGGCAGCTCAAGCACGTCGCGAACGCCGAGGCGCGAGCCGTCGCGCACAACCTCGTGCACCCGGACCGCCTGTGGCGGCTCCCGCACGCGCACGTGCCCTCCGGCGTCTTCAGCCACCCTCAGGTGGCCACGGTGGGTCTGAGCGAGCAGGCCTGCGTCGACGCGGGGGTCGAGCACGTCACGTTCGTGCAGGCCTACGGCGACACCGCCTACGGCTGGGCGATGGAGGACGCCTCGAGCGTCTGCAAGCTCGTCGCCGACCCGCGCTCCGGCCGGCTGCTCGGCGCGCACCTGCTGGGGCCGCACGCGACGAGCCTCGTGCAGCCGCTCGTGCAGGCCATGTCGACCGGCGCCCACGTCCACGACGTCGCCCGCGGGCAGTACTGGATCCACCCGGCGCTGGCCGAGGTCGTCGAGAACGCCCTGCTCGGGCTCGAGGTCGACGCGCCCGCCTGAGGCCACCCGTCGCCGCGTGCCCGGCCGCCCACGCGTCGGGACCCGACCCTGAGAGAACGCTGGGACGGGCCCTAGGCTGTGCGCATGGCAGGTGGACTCGTAGCGCTCCTCGACGACGTCGCGGCCCTCGTCAAGCTCGCGGCGGCCTCGGTCGACGACGTCGGCGCGGCCGCGACCAAGGCCAGCATCAAGGCGACCGGCGTGGTCGTCGACGACACCGCAGTGACCCCGCGCTACGTGCAGGGCCTCGAGCCGGAGCGCGAGCTGCCGATCATCCGCAAGATCGCCCTCGGCTCGCTGCGCAACAAGCTGCTCATCATCCTGCCCGTCATCATGGTGCTCAGCCAGTACCTGCCGGTGCTGCTGACGCCGATCCTCATGGTCGGTGGCGCCTACCTCGCCTACGAGGGCGCCGAGAAGGTGTGGGAGCTCGTCTCGGGCCACCACGAGGAGGAGGCCGAGGGCGGCGAGGTCGACGAGAATGCTGTCGTCTCCGGGGCGATCCGCACCGACTTCATCCTGTCGGCCGAGATCATGGTCATCGCGCTGAACGAGGTCGACACCGAGCCGTTCCTCTCGCGCCTCATCATCCTCGTCATCGTCGCCCTGCTCATCACGGCGCTCGTCTACGGCGTCGTCGGGCTCATCGTCAAGATGGACGACGTCGGCCTCGCCCTCGCCCAGCGCGAGTCCGGCGCCTCTCAGCGCGTAGGCCGGGCGCTCGTCCGGGGCATGCCGAAGCTGCTGTCGGTGCTCTCGACGGTCGGCATCGCCGCGATGCTCTGGGTCGGTGGCCACATCCTGCTCGTCGGCGTCGACGAGCTCGGCTGGCACTGGCTCTACGGGCAGGTGCACCACCTCGAGGAGGCCGTCGGGGGAGTGGCCGGCATCGGCGGGGTCTTCGCCTGGCTCGTCAACACGCTCGCCTCGGCGCTCATCGGCCTCGTCGTCGGTGCCGTGATCGTGGCCGTCCTGCACGTCCTGCCCCGACGCCGCACGGCCGACAAGGCCCCGTCCTCGCACTGAAGGCGCACGGGTCGAGGTGATCCGCGACCGCAGGCGGTCGCCGATCACCTCGAACGGCGGGGGCGGGGAAGGTTCGACAGCGGCATTGGGGCTGCGGGGCCCTCCTCGGTAGACTGGTCAACCGCCGGCGTGGGTGATGACCCGCGAACGATGGCCCAGAGGGGCGCGCCGGGTCTGCACACCGACCACCAGAGGAAGCGATCACCCATGTCCTTCGACTACAAGGTTGCCGACCTGAGCCTCGCCGAGGCGGGCCGCCACCAGCTGCGCCTGGCCGAGCACGAGATGCCCGGCCTCATGGCCATCCGCGCCGAGTACGCCGACGCCCAGCCGCTCAAGGGCGCCCGCATCGCCGGGTCCCTGCACATGACCGTCCAGACGGCCGTGCTCATCGAGACCCTCACCGCGCTCGGCGCCGAGGTCCGCTGGGCCAGCTGCAACATCTACTCCACCCAGGACGAGGCCGCCGCGGCCGTCGTCGTCGGCCCGAACGGCTCGGCCGACGACCTGCAGGGCGTCCCGGTCTTCGCCTGGAAGGGCGAGACCCTCCCCGAGTACTGGTGGTGCACCGACCAGATCCTCACCTGGCCCGGCGGCGAGGGCCCGAACATGATCCTCGACGACGGCGGCGACGCCACGATGCTCGTGCACAAGGGCCTCGAGTGGGAGAAGGCCGGCCAGGTGCCGCCGACCACCGAGGAGGACTCCGAGGAGTTCGGCGTCTTCAAGGAGCTCGTGCGCCAGACGATGGCGCTCGACCCGCAGAAGTGGACCACGGTCGCCGCCGGCATCAAGGGCGTCACCGAGGAGACCACGACCGGCGTCCACCGCCTCTACCAGCTGGCCGAGGCCGGCGAGCTGCTCTTCCCGGCCATCAACGTCAACGACGCGGTGACCAAGAGCAAGTTCGACAACACCTACGGCTGCCGCCACTCGCTCATCGACGGCCTCAACCGCGCCACCGACGTCCTCATCGGCGGCAAGGTGGCGGTCGTGGCCGGCTACGGCGACGTGGGCAAGGGCTGCGCCGAGTCGCTGCGCGGGCAGGGCGCCCGCGTCATCGTCACGGAGATCGACCCGATCTGCGCGCTGCAGGCCGCGATGGAGGGCTTCCAGGTCGCCCGCATGGAGGACGTCGTCGAGACCGCCGACATCTTCATCACGACGACCGGCTGCTACGACGTCATCACCGCCGAGCACATGACGAAGATGAAGAACAAGGCGATCGTGGCCAACATCGGCCACTTCGACAACGAGATCGACATGGCGGGCCTGGCCCGGGTGCCCGGCGTGACCAAGACGCAGATCAAGCCGCAGGTGCACGAGTGGACCTTCGACGGCGGCAGCTCGATCATCGTGCTGTCCGAGGGTCGCCTCATGAACCTCGGCAACGCCACCGGTCACCCGAGCTTCGTCATGAGCAACAGCTTCAGCAACCAGACGATCGCCCAGATCGAGCTCTTCACGAAGACCGCCGAGTACGACAAGCAGGTCTACACCCTGCCCAAGCACCTCGACGAGAAGGTCGCGCGTCTGCACCTCGACGCCCTCGGCGTCCAGCTCACCGAGCTGACCAAGGGCCAGGCCGAGTACCTCGGCGTCGACGTCGCCGGTCCGTACAAGCCGGAGCACTACCGCTACTGACGCCCGACGCGTCCCGACGCGTCAGCGACCGTGTGCCGCTCGCCCCACCCGGGGCGGGCGGCACCCGTGCGTCAGGAGCCGGACGTCGTCGGGGCCTCGAGCAGGACGAACTCGCTGTCCTTGGCCGCGACCCGCCAGCCGGTCTGCTTCTGCAGCGCCTCGGAGGCCGACGACGACGTCGACACCAGGGCCCACCGGCAGCCGGTGTGCGTCAGGTAGGCGGTCCAGCCCGGGCTCGCGGCCGAGAACGCGACGTACTCGCGCACGTGGTCGAGGCTGTACACCTCGACGCGCCCGTCGATCGCCGGCCGCACGTTCGGGTGGCGCCAGATGAGCCAGCCGCCGATGCCGTAGTCGTTGCACACGACGGTGCCGGCCGGCAGCTTGTCGAGGGCCGGGTCGAGACCGGTGGCGCCCCAGCCCGGCACGACCGCCCGCGCCGCGACGACGACCGCCGCCACGGCGAGCCCGAGCGCGGTCAGCCCGAGCGTGAACCCGACCTCGCGCCGCTCGAGCGGCTCGGGCCGCGTGGGCAGCAGGCCCTGGAGCGTCACGGCCGCGACCGGGGCGACGACGGCGGCCCCGACGGCGACGGTGCGCGCGTAGAGCAGTGCGAGCCCGGTGCCGACGACGAGGAGGAGGACGTCGGTCCAGGACACCTTGGTGCGCGAGCGCGACCACACGAGCACGACGACGGCGACCATCCCGACGAAGAACGCGAAGCCGGGCTGCTTGATCGAGGGGGCCATCCACTCCTGGATGTACTGCGTCGTCTCGTTGACGGCGAACGGCGACAGGAGCAGCTCGGGCCCGGTGGGCGTCAGGGCAGCGACGGCGAGCGAGGCGAGCGGCACGAGGGCCAGGCGTCCCCACTGGCGGCGGGTGACGCGTCGGTCGAGGGCGAGGCCGAGCAGCGCGACGACCCCGACGAGCACCCCCATGAACCACATGCCGTGCGAGCAGGCCCACACCCACGTCAGCGGCACGAGCCACCAGCGGGCTCGGCGGTCCTCCCACGTGCGCAGCCACGCTCCCGTGGTGACGACGGTGAGCGCGAAGGTGACCAGGTGCGGGCGCAGCGACAGGCTCTGGCTCATCGCGGCCAGCGACACCGCGGTGACCGCGGCCGACACGAGCAGCGAGCCGCGCCTCCGGGTGACGCGCCACAGCGCGAGCCCGATGCCGGCCACGCCGAGCGGCAGCAGCCAGGCGACCCCGGGCAGCCCGAACAGCTGCTGCAGCCCGCTCATGAGCAGCTCGGGGAGCCACTCGTGCAGGCGCCACGGCTGCGTCGACATGGTGCTCCACGGGTCGGGCCCGTTGAAGACCCACGTCTGCCGGAGCCGGTCGCCGGCGGCGAGGTGCCAGAACGTGTCGGGGTCCGACACCGGCCGGGCGACCTGGACGACGGCGGCGAGCACGACGAGACCGGGCAGCAGCTGGCGCACGCGGTAGGGCAGCGGCGGCCGTCGCGTTGCTGCGTCTCCCGACGCCCGGTCATCGCCCGACGCGTCGGACGCGGCAGTGTCCTCCGGGGCGGTGGCGCGGGTCGTGTCGCTCGTCACGGCCCCGATCATCCCCGCTCGACGCGTCCGGCAGGGTCGTTTTGGCCCGATCGGTTCCCGGCACGGCGGCCTCGGCCCGGCACCCACGTGCGAGGATCTGAGGGCAACTCACTCCGTCTGCCAGCAGGGACCCTCCATGAAGAAGCTCACGACACTCGCGCTCGCCCTCGCCCTCTCCGTGTCGCTCGCGGCCTGCAACAAGTCCACCGGCACCACGGCGACCTCCTCGAGCACCGCGCCCACCGCGTCGACGTCGTCCTCGACGCCGTCGGACACGACCTCGGGCAGCGCCACGGGCGACTCGACCACCGCGGCGACGCCGGTCGCGGTCGACCAGTCGACGCCGGAGGCCGCGATGACCTCCTGGCTCGGCTCCATGGTCGCCGGCGACGGCAAGACCGTCTGCGAGCTCATGGCCACCGGCGGCAAGACGATCTCGAGCATCCCGGGCGCGGCCGCCGCGTGCGGCAAGACGATCACCCCGATGCTCGACCAGCTCAAGGAGCTCGCCGGCGCCTTCCAGGGCCTGAAGATCACCGGCGCCACCGTCAACGGCAACAAGGCCACCTTCGAGAGCGTCACGACCGAGCCGGCGCTCGCCGCCGACGTCGTCTCCAACTTCAAGGCCGTCCGCATCGGCGGGAAGTGGTACGTCACCCAGGGCTGACGCCGGCGGTGCCCACGGCACCGACGCCACCAGGACGGCCGGTCCCCGCGCGGTACCGGCCGTTCTGCCTGCCTGTGTGATGATGTGCCAAGGACTACGGGACGCCGGACACCGCCGTCCCGGGAATGGAGTGTGTCGTGAAGGGTCGGGTACTGGTCGTCGACGACGACCTCGCACTCGCCGAGATGCTCGGGATCGTGCTGCGCAACGAAGGGCTCGAGGTCTCGCACGTGGCCGACGGCGCCGAGGCGGTCGCGGCCTTCCGTGAGTCGCGTCCCGACCTCGTCCTGCTCGACGTCATGCTGCCCGGGCTCGACGGCATGGAGGTGTGCCGGCGGATCCGCTCCGAGAGCGGCGTGCCGATCGTCATGCTGACGGCCCGCACCGACACCGTCGACGTCGTCGTGGGCCTCGAGTCCGGCGCCGACGACTACGTCGTCAAGCCGTTCAAGCCCCAGGAGCTCATCGCCCGGGTCCGCGCCCGGCTGCGTCGCGGCGACGAGCCGGCACCGGAGAAGCTCGCCATCGGCGACCTCGAGATCGACGTCGCCGGCCACTCGGTCAAGCGCGACGGCCGGCCGCTGTCGCTGACGCCGCTCGAGTTCGACCTGCTCGTCGCCCTCGCCCGCAAGCCGTGGCAGGTCTTCACCCGCGAGGTCCTCCTCGAGCAGGTGTGGGGCTACCGCCACGCCGGCGACACGCGCCTCGTCAACGTCCACGTGCAGCGGCTGCGCTCGAAGATCGAGCACGACCCCGAGCGCCCCGAGATCGTCGTCACGGTCCGCGGCGTCGGGTACAAGGCGGGTCCGGCATAGCCATGCCCACGGGGTCGGGCCGCACGTCGCGCGCCACTGGCGTCGCCGGTCTCGCCGGTCTCGGTGGCCGAGCCGGCTCCGCCCTGCGCCGGGCCGGGTCTCGCCTCGTGCACCTGTGGCGGTCCTCGCTCGGGTTCCGCGTCGTCATGGTGACGATGCTGCTCGGGATCCTCGTGCTCACGGCCGTCGGCACCTACCTCTACGGCTCGATCGCCCAGGGGCTCGTCGACAGCCGGCAGCGGATCGCCGCCGACGACAGCCTGCGCGATGCCATCGACGCCCAGAAGAAGTTCGACTCGACCGACCAGAACGGCTCCGACGCCGCGCTGACCCAGTTCGCGACGACCCTCGTCAACCAGTACCGCCGCGACGCCGGCAACGAGAAGCGCTACGTCGTGCTCTCGCGCCTCGACAACACGACCGGGCGCATCGTCTTCGGTCCCGTCGAGAGCGGCGCGGTCGGGGCCCGGTTCATCCCGGAGGAGCTGCGCCACCAGGTCGCGACCCAGCCCGACCGCCAGCACCTGCAGGTCGCGACGATCGAGGAGGGCAGCGACTCGATCTCGGCGGTCATCGTCGGCCAGCGGATCGCCACCGGGGTGGCCGGCGACTACGGCCTGTACTTCATCTACCCGATGCACCGCGAGCGCGAGATCATCTCGTTCATCGGCCAGACGTTCCTCGTCGGCGGTGCCATCCTCGTGCTCCTCATCGGGGCCATCGCCTTCGTCGTCACCCGCCTCGTCGCCGACCCGGTGCGCCGGGCCGCCCTCGTGGCGGAGCGCTTCGCCGAGGGCAACCTCAACGAGCGGATGCGCTCCAAGGGCGAGGACGACCTCGCCCGCCTCGGCAACTCCTTCAACGCCATGGCGGCCTCGCTCCAGCAGCAGATCGCCCAGCTGGAGAACCTCTCCCGGGTCCAGCAGAGGTTCGTCTCCGACGTCTCGCACGAGCTGCGCACGCCGCTGACGACGATCCGCATGGCCGGCGACCTCATCCACGACTCCCGGGCCCGCTTCGACCCGACCGTCGCCCGCTCGGCCGAGCTGCTGCACAAGGAGCTCGACCGGTTCGAGTCGCTGCTGACCGACCTGCTCGAGATCTCCCGGTTCGACGCCGGGGCCGCGGTGCTCGAGGTCGAGTCCACCGACCTGCGTGCGTCGGTCGAGCGAGCCGTCGACGCCCACCGGGCGCTCGCCGCGAGCCGCGGCACCGAGCTCGTGCTGCGCATGCCGTCGCGACCGGTGCTGGCCGACATGGACTCCCGCCGCATCGAACGGATCCTGCGCAACCTCGTGTCCAACGCGGTCGAGCACGGCGAGGGCCGGCCCGTCGAGGTGACGATCGGCGAGAACGACTCGGCGGTGGCCGTCACGGTCCGCGACCACGGCGTCGGCCTGCGTCCCGGTGAGGCGGCGCTCGTCTTCACGCGGTTCTGGCGGGCCGACCCGGCCCGCGCCCGCACCACGGGCGGCACCGGCCTGGGCCTGGCCATCGCCCTCGAGGACGCCCGCCTGCACGCCGGTCGCCTCGAGGCGTGGGGCGCGCTGGGGGAGGGGTCCTGCTTCCGGCTCACCCTGCCGCGCATGGCCGACGCGACGATCACGAGCTCGCCGCTGCCGCTGAGCCCGCTCGCGGCCGAGGCGGCCCGCGCGCGCCGCCAGGGTGCGGCCCTCGGCGAGGCCACCCGCAGCGACGGCACCGGCGGGAGCGACGAGGACACCCTGCGCCTGCGGCGCATCGCCGTGGAGCGTTCCCCGTGACCGAGGCCCGACGCCGCGGCCCGCACCGCCGGGTGCCCCGCGCGGTGCTCGCCGTCGTCGCGGTGGCGGCCTCGCTCGTGCTCACGGCCTGCGGCGGGCTGCCCGGTACCGGTCCGGTCGTCGAGGGCCGCGCGCTCGGCGACAGCGCCGTGGAGCCCGTCCGCGTCGCGGCCGTCGGACCCGCCGACGGCGCGAGCCCGCAGGCCGTCATCAGCGGCTTCCTGCGCGCCGGCGAGGACAGCGACGAGACCCACCAGACCGGCAAGCTCTACCTCGCGCCGCAGTCGGTCGACCTCTGGCACCCGGGGACCGGGGACGTCGTCGTCTACGACGGCGACCTGTCCTTCCGCCGCATCGACGAGGACACCCTCGAGGTGTCGACCGACGAGGTCGCCCGGCTCTCGCCCGACGGGCGCTACGAGGAGCAGGAGCAGGGCACCCGCGCCAAGATGGTCCTCGGCCTGACGAAGGTCGGCGGGGAGTGGCGCATCGAGCTGCCCTCCCGCGGCTTCGGCCTCTGGCTCGACACCGACCAGTTCGAGCGCACGTACACCAACCAGCTCGTCTACTACGTGACGAAGACCGGCCGCGACCTCGTGCCCGACTCGCGGTGGTTCCCCATCGGCACCCGCCTGCCGACGACCCTGGCCCGCGCACAGCTCTCGCCGGTTCCGGCCTACCTCGCCGGCGCGGTCTTCTCGGCCGTGCCGTCCGGCACCACCCTCGGGGTGAACGCGGTGCCCGTCGAGAACGGGCAGGCGCAGGTGATCCTCAGCAACCAGGCGCTGTCCGCCGACCCCGACGGCCGCGCCGCGATGTGGGCGCAGATGACCGAGACGCTGCGCCAGGTCTCGGCCGTCTCGTCGGTGTCGCTCGCGGTGGCCGCCACGACGCTCGAGCTGCCCGGGGGGCTGACCTCCGTCGAGGCCGCCGTCGACCTCGGCTTCGACACCGTCAACCGGCCCCCGCAGGACACCGCGCTGCTGCGCTCCGGCGACGCGATCTACCGGATCGACCCCACGTACGTGCCCGACACGAGCAACGGCGGCCGCCGACCCGACCTCAAGCCGCGCGACGGCGACGTCGCCCGGGTGCCCGACACGTGGACCGGTCTGGCCCTCTCGGTCGACGGCAAGCAGGTGGCCGCGGTGTCCACCGGCCGGGCCGAGCTGTCGATCTGGAGCGCCACGGCCGAGACCCGCTTCTTCGCCCCCTTCGCGACGTCGCTGACCCGGCCGAGCTACGACGCCGGCGGCTACCTGTGGCTCGGGGGGCAGGACCGCGACGGCGCGTCCCACGTCTACGTCCTCGACTCCGTGTCGAAGGACCCTGCGGCCAAGCCCCGCGCCGTCAGCGCACCGTGGCTGGCCGGCCGCCGGGTCGTCGCCGTCAGCGTGTCGGCCGACGCGGCCCGGGCCCTCGTCATCAGCACCGACCGGTTCGGTCGCGACCAGCAGCTCGGGCTGACCGGCATCGTCCGGTCGAGCAACGGCGAGCCGCTCTCCCTGACCCGGCCCGAGCGCGAGGCCCAGTCGCTGACCCAGCTGCAGGACGTCACGTGGCTCGGCCCGGCGTCCTACGCGGTGCTCGGCGCCGAGGGGGTCAAGGGCCGGATCCGCCCGTGGACCGGAACGCTCGGGGCCGGGATCGACGGCCGCCGCCACTCCGCCGCCGCCCTCGGTGAGGTGGCCGGTGCCGTGCGGATCACGACGGTCGGGGGGCCCCGCGGGCTCGTCATCGTCACCTCCGACGACCGCGTGTGGGTCCGCGCCGGGTCCACGTGGCGGCGGATCGAGAACGGCAGCGACGTCCTCGTCCCCGGCGGCTGACCTGCGGCTGATCCCCGACTGACCTGCGACTGGCCTCCGGGTGCGGGCGGGGGCGCCTGCCGTGGCGGCGGTCGGCCCGACGTGGCCCGTCCACACCTCCCGCGCGGCCGGGTCTCCCGTCCACAGCCGGCCCGGGGCGCGGCGCGCCCGACGCGGGCGGCGCGGTGTCATGGGGCGGTGCCCGTCCCGTCCGAGGTGGCCGGACGCGTCCGGGCGCTCGCGGCCGGGCTGCTCCTGCCGCTCGCCGACCTCGTCCTGCCCGTCGAGTGCGCCGGGTGCGGCCGCCCGGGACGCCCCTGGTGCCGACGCTGCGCCGGGGCGCTGACGGGCCTGGCCTTCGGGAGCGCGCCCGGGCGTGACGTGGTCGACCGCACGTGGCCGGGAGCCCGGGTCGTGCCGCCGCGTGCACCTGCCTCGCTGCCGCCGGTGTGGGCGTGGGGGCCCTACGAGGGGCCCCTGCGTCGGGCCGTGCCGGGATGGAAGGACCACGGGCGCCGCGACGTCGAGGCGGTCCTCGCGCCACTGCTGACGGCCGCGCTGGGAGCGGCGGTGCGGGGGTCCGGGTGGCCCGCCGGACCGGTGCTCGTCGTGCCGGTGCCGTCCTCGCGACGCGCCGAGCGACGCCGCGGCGACACGCCGCTCGTCGGGCTCACGACCCGCGCGCTCGGCGTGTCGCCGCCCATCTCGGCCGACGGCGCCCTCATCGCCACGCGGCTGGCGACGGCCCTCGCCCCGGCCCGTCGCACCAAGGACCAGGCCGGCCTCGACCGCACGGAGAGGCGCCGCAACCTCGAGGGTTCCATGATGGTGAATCCTTTGTGGCACAGGGTGGTCCGTGGTCGGCGGTGCATCGTCGTCGACGACGTCCTGACCACCGGAGCCACCCTGGCCGAGGCCGCCCGAGCCCTGCGAGAGGCCGGCGCGGCGGACGTCGTGGGCGCCACCGTTGCCGCCACCCCGGCACCGGCGACACGCGCGGAACGAGGCCCACGGGGCCCGCGACTGTGATGTTCGACCAGACACCGGGGTCTGCTTCCACCCGCGTCGCAGCCGAAGTAGGGTCGGTTCATGGAACCCCGTCCTCCGGGGTGCGGCATCCGGGTATGACCAGTGGGTCAGTGCTCCGGCGCCGGACCGGAGGCGTGATCGAGCGGAAGGGGTGGTGCCGACCCGACAGTGGGCCGGCCCCCGCGTGGCCCGGCCCGTACCGCATGTCTGCGCCGCACGAAGAAGCCGTGCGCGATCAAGGAGGAACCGTGGAGATCGTCGTCACTGGGCGTCACGTCCAGATCCCCGACCGATTCCGTCAGCAGCTGGACGAGCGACTGGCCAAGGTGCCCGCGCTCGCCCCGAAGGTGCACCGCATCGATGTCGTCGTCACCCACGAGCGGGTCGCCCGAGGGTCCGAGAAGGTCGAGATCACGTGCCGGGCCAAGGGCCCCGTCATCCGTGCCGAGGCCTGTCTCGACGACAAGTACGCCGCGCTCGACGCGGCCGTCGACAAGCTCATGGATCGGTTGCGGCGCCTGCACGACAAGCGGAAGGTGAGCCGGGGACGCCGGGTCCCCGAGTCGGTGGCACAGGCGACGGCACGCATCGACGCCGCGGGCGAGCCCGCCGCGCTCGACACGGCCCCCGACGACGGACGCATCGACGACCTCGACCGGTTCGGCGCGCTCGGCAACAGCCCGATCGAGGTGCGCGAGAAGGTCCACACCGCCGCGCCGATGTCCCTCGAGGACGCCGTCAACCAGATGGAGCTCGTCGGCCACGACTTCTTCCTCTTCCACGACGCCGACACCGACCGCCCGAGCGTCGTCTACCGGCGCCGCGGCTGGAGCTACGGCGTCCTGCACCTGGAGACCGACCAGGAGGTCGCGGCGGCCGGCTGAGGCCCGACTGCACCCGTGGCACCGGGGCGCCGTCCGCACGAGCGGGCGGCGCCCCGTCGCGTGTCCGGCGCGGGTCCGGCACCAGTCCGTCGCGGGTCCGGTCCGCCCGGCCACGCGACTCGTGCGCGCGGCGTCGTGCGTTGTCGCCGTGCTTTGACAGGATGGGCAGGTGAACCCGCCGCCGGACGTGATCCGTGTCCTCATCGTCGACGACCACGCGCTCTACCGCCGCGGGCTGCAGACCGTCCTGGAGACCGAGGACGGCATCCAGGTCGTCGGGGAGGCCGCCGACGGCGTCGAGGCCGTCAGCGTCGCCGAGGAGAAGGCGCCCGACGTCATCGTCATGGACGTCAGCATGCCCAAGCGCGGCGGCATCGAGGCCTGCCGTGCGATCAAGGCACGGATGCCCTCGGCGCGCATCCTCATGCTGACGAGCTCGGACGAGGAGGCCAACCTCTTCGAGGCGGTCCGGGCCGGCGCCAACGGCTACCTGCTCAAGGACGTGCCGCCCGAGGAGGTGGCCGACGGCATCCGCCGGCTGCACGACGGGCAGTCGCTCGTCTCGCCGATGATGGCCGCCAAGCTGCTCAGCGAGTTCAAGCAGATCAGCGAGCGCGACGTCCCCGCCGCCCCGACACCCGGTCTCGAGCTGCCCCGCCTCACCGACCGCGAGCTGCAGATCCTCACCCGGGTGGCCAAGGGCAAGCTCAACCGCGAGATCGCCAGCGACCTGTTCATCTCGGAGAACACGGTGCGCAACCACATCCGCAACATCCTCGACAAGCTGCAGATGCACTCGCGGATGGAGGCGGCGATGTACGCCGTGCGCCAGCGGCTCATCGACCCCGACTGACGACCCGACCCCGACTGATCTCGATCCCGACGAGGACCTTCCGTGACCGCTGCCCCGCGCCGGCTGACGCGCGCCCAGGCCCGACGCGTCGCCATCGCCGCGCAGGGCTTCCTCGACCCGCGCCCCGAGCCGTTCGCCGCGACGATGCGCCACGTCCAGCGCGTCATCGACCGCGTCGGCGTCATCCAGATCGACAGCGTCAACGTGCTCGCGCGCAGCCAGTACCTCCCGCTCTTCTCCCGCCTCGGCCCCTACGACACGGCGCTGCTCGACCGCGCCCGCGACCGCGCGCCCCGGCGCCTCGTCGAGTACTGGGCCCACGAGGCCAGCCTCATCCCGCCGTCCACGTGGCCCTTGCTCGACCCGCGCATGCGCGCCGCCGCCGAGAAGGCCTGGGGCGGCATGCGGCGCATCCTCGCCGAACGCCCGGACTTCGTCGACGTCGTCGAGGCCGAGGTCGTGGCCCGCGGGCCCATGACGGCGCGCGAGGTCGAGGCCGCCCTCGAGCACGACCAGCCCCGCCGGAAGGACCACTGGGGCTGGAACTGGTCGGAGGTCAAGCAGGCCCTCGAGTACCTCTTCTGGGCCGGGCGCATCAGCTCGGCCGGGCGCACGACGCAGTTCGAGCGCCGGTACGCCTCGCTGGCCGCCACGGCCCCGCCGCCCGAGCGTCCCGCGTGGACGCAGCGGCCCGGCCCCGACGCCGACCCCGACCGGTACCTCGAGCTCGTCCGCATCGCGGCCCGCGCCCACGGCGTCGGCACCGAGCTGTGCCTGGCCGACTACTTCCGGATCAAGCGCGAGGACGCCCGTCCCGCCATCGCGCGCCTCGTCGCCGACGGCGAGCTCGTCCCGGTCGAGGTGCCCGGCTGGCGTCCGGCGTGGCTGCACGCCGAGGCCCGCCTGCCCCGACGCGTCCACGCCGAGGCGCTCGTCAGCCCCTTCGACTCGCTGGTGTGGCAGCGCGAGCGGATCCACGACCTCTGGGACTTCCACTACCGCATCGAGATCTACACCCCGGCCCACCAGCGGGTGCACGGCTACTACGTCCTGCCCTTCCTGCACGGCGAGGCCCTCGTCGCGCGGTGCGACCTCAAGGCCGACCGGGCCGGCGGCGTCCTGCGCTGCCCACGCGTCACCTGGGAGCCCGGGGCACCGGCCGAGGCGAGGCCCGCGCTGGTGCGCAACCTCGAGTCGATGGCGCAGTGGCTGGGGCTCGGGCGGGTCGACCTGCCGAGCGGCTGGGCCGACGCTCCGTGAGGCGACCGTGACCGGTTCGGAACCGAGCCGGTCCGGTGTGCGTTGGTCGGAGAGTCGGAAGGGCGGCTAGCCTAGGCGGGTCCCGTGACGTACCACGGGCGATGGAGCCCGCCCACCGGGCGAGCCCACACGTTCAGTCGGGAGTGAGATCACCAGATGGCCGTCATCGAGAAGCTGCTTCGCGCCGGCGAGGGCCGGACCCTGAAGAAGCTCCAGGGCATCGCCAAGCAGGTCAACGCCCTCGAGGCGGACTTCGAGAAGCTCACCGACGAGGAGCTGCGCGACGAGACCAAGGGCTTCCGTGAGCGGCTCGAGAACGGCGAGACCCTCGACCAGCTGCTCCCCGAGGCCTTCGCCGCCGTCCGCGAGGCGAGCAAGCGCACCCTCGGCAAGCGCCACTTCGACGTCCAGCTCATGGGCGGCGCTGCGCTGCACATGGGCAACGTCGCCGAGATGAAGACCGGTGAGGGCAAGACGCTCGTCGCGACCCTCCCGAGCTACCTCAACGCCCTGACGGGCAAGGGCGTGCACGTCATCACCGTCAACGACTTCCTCGCCGAGTACCAGTCCGAGCTCATGGGCCGCGTGCACCGCGCCCTCGGCATGGAGACCGGCTGCATCCTCGCCTCGATGACGCCCGAGCAGCGTCGGGCCGAGTACGCCAAGGACATCACGTACGGCACGAACAACGAGTTCGGCTTCGACTACCTGCGCGACAACATGGCCTGGGAGCCCGCCGAGCTCGTCCAGCGTGGCCACAACTTCTGCATCGTCGACGAGGTCGACTCCATCCTCATCGACGAGGCCCGCACGCCGCTCATCATCAGCGGCCCCGCCGACCTCGCCACGAAGTGGTACGTCGAGTTCGCGCGCATCTCCCAGCGGCTGCACCGCGGCGAGGACGGGCGCGGCGACTACGAGGTCGACGAGAAGAAGCGCACCGTCGGCGTCCTCGAGTCGGGCATCGCCAAGGTCGAGGACGTCCTCGGCATCGACAACCTCTACGACACCGTCAACACGCCCCTCATCGGCTACCTCAACAACTCCATCAAGGCCAAGGAGCTGTTCAAGAAGGACAAGGACTACGTCGTCATGAACGGCGAGATCCTCATCGTCGACGAGCACACGGGCCGCATGCTGCCGGGCCGGCGCTACAACGAGGGCATGCACCAGGCGATCGAGGCGAAGGAGGGCGTCGAGATCAAGAACGAGAACCAGACGCTCGCCACGATCACCCTGCAGAACTACTTCCGCATGTACGACAAGCTCTCGGGCATGACCGGTACCGCCCAGACCGAGGCGGCCGAGCTCAACTCGATCTACAAGCTCGGCGTCATCCCGATCCCGACCAACCGCCCGATGATCCGCAAGGACCAGGCCGACCTCGTCTACCGCACGGAGGTCGCCAAGTTCGACGCCGTCGTCGACGACATCGTCGACCGCCACGGCGAGGGGCAGCCGGTCCTCGTCGGCACGACGTCGGTCGAGAAGAGCGAGTACCTCTCGCAGCAGCTGAAGAAGAAGGGCATCAAGCACGAGGTCCTCAACGCCAAGCAGCACGAGCGCGAGGCCGCGATCGTCGCCGACGCGGGGCGCAAGGGCGCCGTCACCGTCGCGACCAACATGGCCGGTCGAGGCACCGACATCATGCTCGGTGGCAACTCGGAGTTCCGCGCCGTCGCCGAGCTCAAGCGTCGGGGCCTGGACCCCGAGGAGACCCCGGAGGAGTACGAGGCAGCCTGGGACGAGGCGCTCGCCTCGGCCGAGGAGGCCGTCGCCGCCGAGCACGCGGAGGTCACCGAGCTCGGTGGTCTCTACGTCCTGGGCACCGAGCGCCACGAGTCGCGACGCATCGACAACCAGCTCCGCGGCCGTTCCGGCCGTCAGGGCGACCCGGGCGAGTCCCGCTTCTACCTCTCGCTGCACGACGACCTCATGCGCCTGTTCAACGCGGGCATCGTCGACCGCTTCATGCAGACGGCCGGCATGGAGGACGACGTGCCGATCGAGAGCAAGATGGTCTCGAACTCGATCCAGAAGGCCCAGGGAGCGGTCGAGGCGCAGAACTACGAGATCCGCAAGAACGTCCTCAAGTACGACGACGTCATGAACCGCCAGCGCCAGGTCATCTACGAGGAGCGGCGTGCCGTCCTCGAGGGTGAGGACCTGCACGAGCAGCTGCGCCTGTTCGTCAACGACGTCGTCGGCGGGTACGTCGACGCCGCGACCGCCGAGGGCTTCGCGGCCGACTGGGACCTCGAGCAGCTGTGGGACGCGCTGCGCCAGGTGTACCCGGTGTCGCTGTCGATCGAGGAGATCGAGGACGTCGCCGGCGGCCGCCAGTCGATCTCGGCCGGCCTGCTGCGCGAGCAGCTGCTCTCGGACGCCCACCGCGCCTACGACCAGCGCGAGGAGTCGCTCGGCTCCGACACGATGCGCGAGGTCGAGCGGCGCGTCGTCCTGTCGGTCCTGGACCGCAAGTGGCGTGAGCACCTCTACGAGATGGACTACCTCCAGGAGGGCATCGGCCTGCGCGCCATGGCCCAGCGCGACCCGCTCATCGAGTACCAGCGCGAGGGCTTCCAGCTCTTCGAGGCGATGATGGAGGCTATCAAGGAGGAGTCGGTCAGCCACCTCTTCTCCGTCGAGGTCCAGGTGGCGCCGCAGCCGGCGTCCGTCGGTGCGGCCCCGATGGCGGTCTCCGACCTCGTGGGCGGGGTCGCCGCGGCGACCGCGGACCGCACGGGTGCGGCTGCGGAGGGTGCCGATGACGCTGCCGACGGCGAGGGCTCGCGGGCCTTCGGCTCGGGCGTGCGCGTCTCGGGCGTCGACCACTCCGACGGCCAGCGTGCGGGCGCGCTCAGCTACTCGGCCCCGGGCGAGGACGGCCGTGCCGTCGTCACCGACGACCAGCAGCCGGTCGAGCGGCGCGCCGACCGACGCGGCAAGAAGGTCAAGCGCAAGCGCCGCTGACACGCGGCGAACCACACGCGACGAACACCACGCGGGCCCCGACCACTTCGGTCGGGGCCCGCGGCGTGTTCGTGGTGCTGCTCGTCGTGCGGGTCAGTTCGTGGCGCCTTTGCCGGCGTCCGCGCCGCCTCAGCCGATCGTGAGGGCGGTGACGACCCAGCGGCCGTCGAGGCCCTCGAGGCGGAGCGCCAGCGCGCGCACCCGGCCGTGCGAGAGCACGACGGCGCAGGCCTCGACGACCCCGTCGCGCGGCTCGCAGACCCGGACGCGGCGCACGATCGCCGGGCGTCTGGGACCGGGCGTGCGACGGCGGCCCGCGACCATGCCCTGGCGGGCGAGCACCGAGTAGGTCGCGGGGCTCGTGTGCCGGATCAGCTGCGGGGCCGGGCGCTGTCCGGAGACGACCTCGACGACGGCCTGGGACAGCTTGGCCACGAACGCCGTGGCGTCGGGCAGCTGGCTCGTGCGCGTGGGGCGGCGGCCGAAGTCGTCGTCCTCGCGGGCTCCGAAGAAGTCGAGCGCGAGCGCGTCCTGGGCGTAGGGCTGCTCGCCCTGCCAGGCCTCGTCGGCGGAGATGACGGCCGGTGCCGTCTGGGGCAGGGCCCGCACGGTGAAGCCGTCGGGGAGGGTGGCTCTGGGGGTCGACACGGTGATCACTCCTTCGGGACCAGGTGCTGGGTCGAGGTGCCGGCGGCCGGGGCGTCGGGGGCCGGCGGGACGAGCTGCTGTCCGGGGACGAGGAGGTCGGGGTCGCCGCCGATGACCTCGCGGTTGGCGGAGTACCAGCGGGGCCAGGCCCGGGCGACGTCGGCGTCCGACGCGCCCGGCCCCAGGTGGGCGCGCGCGATGCTCCAGAGCGAGTCGCCGCGGCGCACCGTGACGAGGCCGTGCGACACCGACGACGGGCGCGGGCTCGGGGCCAGCAGCCGGCCCTGCTCACCGTCGGCGACGCGTACGGGCGCGGTGGGGCGGAAGCCGGGGGACAGGTTCGGGGACGGTTCGGCCGGGCGGGTGTGCGCACCCGACGCGGTCATCGCGGTGGCGGCCGGGGCAGCGGGGTCGGCGCTCGGCCGGAACCCCGGGCCCAGGGGTGCCGCGACGGCGACCCGGTCGACGGTGGCGCTCGGACCCGACGGGCGGAACCCGGGGCTCATCACGGCCGACACCACGGCATCGGGGGCGTCGGGGGCAGCCAGGGCGCCCGGGCCGCCGGCGTGACCTCGCGCCGCCACGGGGGACCCACCGGCCGAGGAGACCGGGGCCGGCGGCAGCGCCAGCGACCCGACGGACGCCCCGAGCAGGAGGGTCAGCGCCTTGCGGACCGCGAGCGGCGTGACGCGGTCGGCCACGGTGGCCGCCAGCCGCCCGACGGCGCCCGGCACGAGGGCGATCAGGGCCAGCGCGGAGCCGACGGCGAGCCAGAGGGCGAGGGCGACCCCCAGCCAGGCGAGGCCGACGAGGACGAGGTCGTCCGGCCGCGCGGCGCCCGGTGCGCGGACGCCCTCGGTGGCCACCTCCACGAGCAGCCGGGCGGTGCCGGCGCTGACGAGGACCCCGGTCGCCGCCCACCCGGCCGCCAGGAGCCGTCTTCGGGCGGACGTCGTCGAGTGGTGCGTTCCCCTGTTCATGGACTCATTCAATGCAGTTTGCCTTCGTTTGGCAACATTTGGAGTTCAGAACCTGTGGAAGGAGCGACTGGCGCGTGGGCCCAAGACGCGCCAGAGTGACCCCATGCGATGGGACCGGCTCTTCGACGACCTCGAGGCACAGGCCGAGGCCGACGAGGCGCGCGCCCGTGTGGCAGAGGTCGCCGACCGCGTCCGCCGCGAGCGGGCCCAGCTCGACCTGCACACGCGCCTGCTCGCGCAGGTCGGTGGGGGAGCGCTGACCCTCCGACTGCCCGGCCGCGCTCTCACCGGCGCCCTGGCCGACGTCGGGCCGGACTGGCTGCTGGTCGAGCCGGCGGCCGACCGGCAGGTGCTCGTCGCCCTCGCCGCCGTCCGTTCGGTCACGGGGCTGGGGCGGGGCGCGCTCACGCCCTCGGTCGTCGCCAAGCGCTTCGGCCTCGGTGCCGCGCTGCGGGCCGTGAGCCGCGACCGCGTGCCGGTCGAGCTCGCCGACGTCGACGGGCGTCAGGCCACCGGCACCATCGACGTCGTCGGTGCCGACCACCTCGAGCTGGCCGAGCACGCCGCCGACGAGCCGCGGCGCCGGGACAACGTCACCGGCTCGGTCGTCGTGCCGTTCGCGGCGCTGGGCACGGTGCGGCGACTCGCCTGAGCGGGTCGCCGGCGGTCAGTCCTCCTCGCCGGCCCCGCCGAACGGGTGGGACTTCACAAAGGTGCGCGTCTCGGCGTACATCCGCTGGATGTAGCCCTCGAGCTCGGTCGCCTCGACGCGCCACTGGCCGCGACCGCCGATCTTGATGGCCGGAAGCTCGCCGGAGCGCACGAGCGCGTAGGCCTGGGCAGAGGAGATGTTGAGGATCTCGGAGACCTCGGCGAGCTGCAGGAACCGCTGGGCCACGTCCGCTCCTAGTCGTGTCGGCGGTCGGGAGAACCGCCTGGCTGTCGTGGGCGTCGGGTCGCGCCGACGGCGGGCCCGTCGACGGACGTCGTGGGCGCGCCGGGCGCCCGAGGTGCCCGTACCCGTCCCCGGCGGCTCGTACCCCGTACGCCCGGCATCCCCTGCAGCGACCGGGCGTCGGGTGCGGCTGCGTCCGACTGCCTCATGGTAGGTCCCGGTGCACCGCGTCGCTTGCGTTCGTCCACAGGTGTCGGTGCCGGCGCGCGGTCGGCGTCCGGGCTGGTGCAAGATGGTGCGCTGTGCCGGGTGTGTCCCGGATCGTCCACCGCACGCGACCACAGGGGGTCCCATGTCCGAGCTGGCGCGTCCCGCCGCCAAACGACTCGAGCGACCGGGCTGGCGCGACAGCCGCCTCGTCATCGGCATCCTGCTCGTCGTCGTCGCGGCGACGCTCGGGGCCAAGGCCGTCGCGAGCGCCGACGACCGGGTGCCCGTCTGGGTGGCCGGGTCGGACCTCGTCGCGGGCGACCGCGTCGAGGCATCCTCGTTCGTGCGCGCCGACGTCCAGCTGGGCGACGGCACCTCGCCCTACCTCGGGGCCGACGCTCCCGCACCTGTCGGGTCCTACCTGCTGCGCGACGTGCGCGCGGGCGAGCTCGTGCCCTCCTCGGCCGTCGGCAGCGGCGACCAGGTCGACGTCCAGCGCGTCACCGTCCGTGCCGACTCCGCCTCGGCTCAGGGCCTGGCGCGCGGCTCCCGCGTCGACGTCTTCGTCACGCCGCGCACGACCACCGCCTCCGACGCCGCCGACGCGCGCACCACGCGCCTCATCGAGGGTGCCGCGGTGTCGGCGGTGCTGACGAGCCAGAGCGGCTTCGGCTCCGACGCCACGACCTCGGTCCAGCTGCTCGTGCCGAGCGGCAAGGTGCAGTCCCTCGTGGAGGCGGTCGACGCCGACGCCCACCTCACGCTCGTACCGGTCGCCGGCGCGGTCTCGGGTCCCGGCGCATGACCGAGGTCCTGACCGGCCTCAGCCCGCGGTGGGAGTCGCCGGTCGCCGAGGCCCTGGAGGCGCTGCCCGGGGTCAGCATCGCGCGGCGCTGCGCCGACGTCGCCGAGCTGCTGTCGGTCGCCGAGGCCGGCCTCGGGTCGGTGGCCGTCGTGTCGTGGGACCTGCGCGGTCTCGACCTCGATGTCGTCAGCCGACTGCGCCGCGGCGGCTTCGTCGTCGTCGGCCTCGTCCCGGCCGGCGATGAGGACGCCGAGCGTCGCCTGCGCCAGCTGTCGGTGCAGCGCGTCGTGCCCGTCGACGCCGAGCCCGAGCGCCTCGCGGACGCGCTGGCCGACCGCGACACCGGCTCCGCCGACGCCCTGGAGGCGGCCTTCGGGCCCCTCGGAGCGGCCGGGGCAGAGGGGTGGCCCGGCCGTCCCGGCGACGACCTCGACGCGCCGGGCGGCACGTCCACCGCCCCGACCGACCACACCGGTGACGCCGGCGGCGCCGACGACGCAGGGGCCGCCGCGTCCGGCTCCGGGTCGTCCGGCTGGACGCCGCAGGGCGCCGACGCGTCCCCCTCCTCCCACGGGTCCGACGCCGGAGGCCCGGCGTCGCCGGACGCCCGGGCGTCGGCGACCACGGCCGAGGCGACGCGCCCCACCCGTGCTCCGATCATCGCCGTCTGGGGCCCGAACGGTGCCCCGGGCCGCACCACCCTCGCGACGACGCTGGCGGCCGAGCTCGCGGCGCGGGAGGCCTCGGTGCTGCTCGTCGACGCCGACACCTACGGCGGCTGCGTCGCGCAGGCGCTCGGCCTGCTCGACGAGGCCCCCGGCGTCGCGGCCGCGTGCCGGGCCGCCGACCAGGGCCTGCTCGACCTGCCGATGCTCGCCCGCACCGCGCCCGAGGTCGTCCCCGGGCTGCGGGTGCTCACCGGTCTGCCCAAGGCCGAGCGGTGGCCCGAGGTGCGGGCGGGCGCACTGGAACGGGTCCTCGACCTCGCCCGCTCGCTCGTCGAGGTGGTCGTCGTCGACTGCGGCTTCTGCCTCGAGGACGACGAGGAGCTGAGCTACGACACCTCGGCCCCGCGTCGCAACGAGGCGACGCTGACGACCCTCGCCGTGTCCGACCTCGTCGTCGCCGTCGGTGGCGCCGACCCGGTGGGGCTGCAACGCTTCGTGCGCGGTCTGCAGGAGCTCGGGACCGTCCCGTCGGGCGAGCCGGTCGCGGTCGTCAACCGGGTGCGCGCGTCCGCGGTCGGCAACCGGCCGCAGGCCCGCATCGCCGACTCCCTCGCGCGGTTCGCCGGGCTGGCCGCGGTCCGCTTCGTGCCCGATGACCCCGAGACCGCCGACGGCGCGATGCTCGCGGGGCGGTCCGTCGTCGAGCACGCCCCCGACTCGTCGCTGCGCCTCGCCGTGGCCGACCTCGCCTCGCACCTGGCGCCGTGGACCGCCCTGCGGCAGCGGGCGGGCGGGCGCCGGCGTCGGGCCGGACGGGGCCGCCGCGTGGCCGTCAGGGCGTGAAGAGGATCGTCAGCCCGCCGAGGGTGTAGAGGATCATCACGACCATGAGCGGCACCTGCCCGATGACGGCGGCGCGCCGCGGGAGCACGGTGATGGCCCGCTCGTGCGCCGCGAGGACTCCGAGCAGGTGCCCGACGACGATGCTGAGGGCCTGGACCGTGGCCACGAGCGTCGGCCGGATCAGGGCGTCGTTCGGCACGAGGTGGGCGGTGCCGAGCAGGTCGGCGCCGGTGCCGAGCGGGTCGGTGAGCAGCACCCACGCGTACTGCCCCTGGTAGACGAGCAGCGACCAGTAGTGCGCGACGACGTACCCGCCGGCGATGGGCACGAGCGAGGGTGCGATGTCGCTGACGAACGTGAACGAGCGGGCGCACGGCTCGCCGGCCAGGCGCACCGAGACGACCGACGCGAGCCAGATCGTGCCGGCGACGAGGTGGAAGAAGGCGACGAGGGTGGCCGTCTTGAGCAGGGCCGAGGGCAGCGGCGAGCTCTGGATGAACGTCGACCACGACAGGTTGGCCGAGAAGCCGTCGTAGGCCGTGCTGCCGAGCATGACCGAGACCGTCGCGACGAGCCCCCGGCAGCCACGCAGCGTGTTGACGCCGTGCAGCGGCGTGCGCAGCACCCACCGGCGGTCGGGGCGGCGTCCGAGCGGGGAGAGCAGGCCGAGCAGGCGCGACCACGCCTCGAAGGGGTCGGCCTCGTCGAACCACGCGCGCCCGAACACGGCCGAGCCGAGGAGCGTCACCGCGACGTAGGCCCCGATGGCGAGGCGGAGGAAGGACAGCTCGGTGTTGTCGGCGGCGACGAGCTCGACCCACGTGAACGCCCCGAGGCCGAACGCCGCCGGCCACAGCCCGGCCCGGTAGGTGGCCACCGAGGTGTCGGGGGAGACCCGCGCGAGCGCGAGCAGCCCGCGGTGCAGCAGGCGCAGCGGGTTGACGACGCGCCACACCGGTCCGAGGAGCATCGAGGTGAAGGCGAGCCCGACCCAGAACCACACGTAGACGACGTGCGGCACCGGGTTGCGGGCCGAGTCGGGTCCGGCGACGAGGGCGAGCAGCGTCCACAGTGTGGCCGCGCCGACGGCGACCCGGGCCACGACGCGCAGCCAGCGGGAGTCGAGGAACCGGCACAGCGCGAGCGGCAGCGGCACGCCCTGGTCCTCGCGGAGCCGGGGCTCGCGCCACAGGACGCCGATGGCGACGAACGAGATGAGCAGCGCCGCGACCGCCGCGACGACGAGGGCCGTGAACGGCAGGGGGAGGTCGCCTCGGCTGCCGACGCCGTGGGCGGGAGCCAGGGCGGGCACGAGCGAGGCAGCGGGGGCGGTCACGACGCGTCCGCCCGGGTCAGCGGACCGCGACGGTCAGCAGGGTGAGCGCGGGGTCGTGGGTCTCGACCTCGTAGAGCCCGGCGTCCTTGGCCGTCAGGCGCAGTGTCGTCGGCTGACCGGCCTTGAGCTGGGCCTCCTGGTCGAAGCCGTGCGCGTGCAGCTCGTCGTCGTGGTCGCTCGTGACGACGAGCTCGAGCGTCGACCCGACCGGCAGGTCGACCTGCGCGGGGGCCGGCGTCACGGTCGTGCCGGTGATCGTGACCTCGAGGCGCTTGACCGCGCCGGTGCCGCTGACGCTCGCGGCGGGCGCGCCGGTGCCGGGGTCCGAGCTGCTGCACCCGGCCGCCCCGAGGAGGGCGAGGACGCAGACGACGGGCGACAGGGCACGGATCACAGGCATGGCCACGATCCTAGATGTGGGGGTCTGGCAGAGTGTGAGCATGTCCGACCGGCTGACCTCGCTCGACGCGTCGTTCCTCTACCTCGAGGAGACGACGACCGCGATGCACGTCGGGTCGGTCATGGTCTTCGAGCCGCCGCGTGAGGGCTTCGACTACGAGCGGCTCGTCGGCATCATCGGCAGCCGCATCGGGGCGATCCCGCGCTTCCGGCAGAAGGTCCGTGACGTCCCGGGCCGGATCGCCAACCCGGTGTGGGTCGACGACGAGTCGTTCGACATGAGCTACCACGTGCGCCGCGCCGCGCTGCCCCGCCCGGGCACCGACCGCCAGCTGCAGGACTTCGTCGCGCGGGTGCAGCCCCGCCGCCTCGACCGCACGCGTCCGCTCTGGGAGGTCTACCTCGTCGAGGGCCTCTCAGGCGGTCGCTTCGCCATCGTCACGAAGACCCACCAGGCGCTCATCGACGGCGTCAACGCCCTCGACATCGCGCACGTCATCGTCGACGCCGTCAAGGGCGAGGACCTCGTGGGTGACCCCGTGCCGTGGGACCCGCACCGCTCGCCGTCGTCGGTCGAGCTCGTCACCGAGGCCGTCGTCGACGTCGTGCGCCGCCCGCGGCAGGTCGTCGACCTCGTGCGCGGCGGCGTCAACGACGCGCTCAACGTCGCGGTCCGCGCGGCAGAGTCGGCGGGGCACCTGCTCTCGACCGTGGCGCGCACGGCGGCCCGGCCGGCGCCGGACTCGCCGCTCAACGCCGAGGTCGGCTCGGCCCGTCGGTGGGTCATGATTGCCACCGACCTCGAGGACTACCGGCGGGTGCGGGCGTGCCTGGCGCGCGGGGCCTACGCCGAGGACGTCACGATCAACGACGTCGTCCTGGCGACGATCGCCGGCGGCTTCCGCACCTGGCTGCTCGGTCGCGGCGAGCCGGTGTCGGCGGCCACGAAGGTGCGCGCCATGGTGCCGGTCAGCATCTACGGCGACGACCCGGCCGGCATGTACGCCAACCAGGTCATGGCGTGCGTCGTCAACCTGCCGGTGGGTGAGCCGGGCGCCTCGATGCGGCTGCACCAGATCGCCTTCGCGATGCGCCAGCAGATGGAGGGCGGGCAGGCCGTCGGTGCCACCTCACTGGCCAACCTCGCCGGGTTCGCGCCGCCGACGCTGCACGCCCTCGGGGCCCGGGTGGGCTCGGCGATGTCGCGACGGCTCTACAACGTCATGATCACCAACGTCCCGGGGCCGCAGTCCCCGCTCTACGCGGGCGACGCGCGGATGGTGTCGACCTACCCCGTGACGCCGCTCGCCAAGGGTCAGGCCCTCTCGATCGGCATCACGTCCTACGACGGCGGGGTCTACTACGGGCTCAACGCCGACCGCGAGGCGATGCCCGACGTCGACGTGCTCGGCCAGTCGATCCTCGAGTCCCTCGAGGAGCTGCGCAGTGGGAGGGAGTCCTGATGCCGGTCGTCCGCGTCTACGTGCCGCTGGGGCGTGACGGGCTCGAGGAGCTCGCGACGTCGGGGCGGCTGAACGCCGGGCCGGGCACGCCCCGGGTCGCGTTCGCAGTGACCGGCGCCCTCGAGGCATCGGCGCCTGGCCACGACGTCGAGGACCTCGAGTACGCGGCGTTCAGCGACGCCGTCGACGCCGCGGGTGGGTTGCGCGTCGCGCGCGCCGACCGCCGGGTCGTCGCCTCGGCCGACGCCGACGCCGAGTCGGTCGTCGACCAGGTGGCGCCGCGCGAGGGTGCGCCCGTGTCGCGCGTCGTCGTCACCGCTCCGGTGCCGCTCTCGCGGGTGGCCTCGTTCCACGTCGACGACGAGGTGGCGGTCGGCCAGCCGGACGACGAGGCCGACGAGCTGCTCTGGTACGACGTCACCGAGCTCGACGACGTCCGGGCCTTCTTCGCCTGAGCCGCAAGGAGATTCGCGTGGACGAGCAGGTGGCGCTCTACGACGACGAAGGTCGGGTGAGCGGGAGCGTGCCGCGTTCGATGATGCGGTCGCGCAACCTGCGCCACGCCGCGTCGTCCGTCGTCGTGCGCGACCCGTCCGGGCGCGTCTACCTGCACCGGCGGACGACGACGAAGGACGTCTACCCCGGACTCCTCGACTTCGCCGCGGGTGGCGTCGTGCTCGCCGGGGAGGACCCCGCCGACGGGGCGGTCCGCGAGGTGGAGGAGGAGCTCGGCGTGCACGGCGTGCCGCTCGTCGACCTCGGCGTGGCCGACTACGCCGACGACGCGACGCGCTACCGCGCCTTCCGCTACACGGTGACGTGGGACGGCCCGGTCCGGTGGCAGCCGGAGGAGGTGTCGTGGGGCGCCTGGGTCGACCTCGCCGAGCTGGTGCGCCTGCTCGACGAGGAGACGGGAACCGTCGTGCCCGACAGCATCGCGGTGTGGGGGGCCACGTTGCGCGAGTGGCTGGGCGACGGCGGCTGACGGGTTCGGCGCCGGCCCCTTGTCAGAACCGAACGATCGTGCTTTTATGGCGGCATGGGCAAGGGTGACTCGACGAAGCAGGCGGTCCTCGAGGAGGCGGCCGAGCTGGCCTCCCTCGTCGGCCTCGGTGGCCTGACGATCGGCACGCTCGCCGCTGCCACGAAGCTGAGCAAGAGTGGGCTCTATGCCCACTTCGCCTCCAAGGAGGCGCTGCAGGTCGAGGTGCTGGAGCACGCGCGCGAGCGCTTCACCGACGTCGTGCTGCGTCCGGCCCTGGCCGCGCCGCGGGGGGAGCCACGGCTGCGCGCCTTCTTCGAGGCGTGGCTCGCGTGGCAGTCCCGGGGCTACAGCGGTGGCTGCATCTTCGTCGACGCCGCAAGCGAGTTCGACGACCAGGAAGGGCCGGTGCGCGACGAGCTCGTCCGTGCCGAGCGCGACCGGCAGGAGTCGGTCGGCCTCATCGTCGGCACCGCCGTCGCCGAGGGCCACTTCCGCGATGACGTCGACCCCGAGCAGTTCGCCTACGAGCTCGAGGGCATCGTCCTCGCCCACCACCAGGCGGGGCGGCTGCTGCGCGACCCGCGGGCGGGGGAGCGGGCGCTCCGCGCGTTCGACCGGCTCCTCGACGCGTGCCGCCCGGTCGCGCGCACCGCCTGACCACCGACCGGCAGCGCCGCGCAGGGCGCGCCCTCCGTGAAGGAACACCATGACACAGAACTCGTTACAGAAAAGCACGAACGGTCGGTCGTTTTACATGGCCGCCCTCCGAGGCCTCGGCCTCGTCGCACCCGCCGCGGCGGCGCGCCTCCTCGAGCGGGCCTGGTTCCGCGTGCCCGAGTCGGCGCGCAGCGGGGCCACCGCGGGCGTCAGCACCGACGCCGATCCCTCGGTCCGCGAACTGCTCGGCTCGCCCTTCGAGGTCCGCGCCGGCGGGCGCGCGGTACGCGGCTGGTCGTGGGGCACGGGTCCGGTCGTCTACCTCGTCCACGGCTGGGGCGGCACGCTCGAGCACCTCGCGCCGTTCGTCGGGCCGCTGCTCGACGCCGGCCTGCAGCCGGTCGCCTTCGACGGCCTGGGCCACGGCACCTCCGAGGAGGGTGCGCACGGCCACGGCACGAGCGACGCCGTCGAGCTCGGCCGGTCGCTCGACGCCGTCGCGGCACGCTTCGGCCCGGCGCGGGCCGTCGTCGCCCACTCGATGGGCGGCCTCGCGGCGCTCCTCGCCCTCCGTGACGGTTGGGTGGGCACCGAACGGCTCGTCCTCGTCGCGCCAGTCCCGGGGGTGCCGGCGCTGCTCGAGCGGCTGCGCGCCGAGCTCGCCCCGGGGGAGCGGACCCTGCGCCGGCTCGCGGCGCGGGCGGAGCGCCGCACCGGATACCCGGTCGCCGACCTCGACCTCGCGCGGCTCGGTGCCGACCTCGAGCGGGCCGGTGACCGGGCGGCCCACGGTCCGGCCGCCGGGCCGGGGCGCCCCGAGCTCCTCGTCGTGCACGACCTCGGTGACCGCGAGGTGCCCCACGACGCGTCGGCGGCGCTCGTGCGGTCGTGGCCCGGCGCCCGGCTGCTCAGCACCGTCGGGCTCGGGCACCGGCGCATCCTCGCCGACCGGGCCGTGGCTGGGGCCGTGGCCCGGTTCGCGGCGCGGCTGCCGATGGAGGCGAGCCTGCACGGTGCCGACGCCCCGGCCCCGTGGCCCTTCGCCGCGGAAGCGCCGGACGCCGTGACGTGGTCGGTGGCCGCGGCCGGTGACGTCGCCTGAGCGTCCCACGGAGTGGGCCGGGGGAGTCGCGCGGGCCGTGCGGGTTGTTACGTTGCGCGGATGGACTTCACCGCTGACGAGTACGCACGCCGGGACGCCGACCGGCTCCGGGAGATCCTCGCCGGCCCGCCGGTCACCTGGGTGTTCCTCGGCGACAGCATCACCCAGGGGGTCGTGCACACGCACGGCCGGCGCAACTACGTCGAGCTGTTCGCCGAGCGCGTCCGCGGCGAGCTCGGCCGGCTCGGCGACGCCGTGGTCAACTCAGGGGTCTCCGGTGCCACGGCCGAGGACCTCCTTCCCGAGTTCCACTGGCGCGCGGGCCGGTTCGGACCCGACGTCGTGTTCGTCATGTTCGGCACCAACGACATCGTCGCCGGCGCCGACGGCATCCGCGCGTTCCGGTACCGCATCGACCAGATCGTCCAGCGGTCGCGCGACGTGGGGGCCACGGTCGTGCTCCAGACCCCGCCGCCGGTGCTCACCGACGGGGCGCGCTCGCCGGAGCTCATCGAGCTCTACGCCGGGGCCGTCCGCGAGGTCGCCGAGTCGCTCGGCGTGCTCGTCGTCGACCACGCCGCGGCGTGGCGCGAGGCCGCCGACGCCGCCGGGGCCGAGGTCGCGCCCGAGGGCTGGCTCGACGACACCTTCCACCCCGGGGCACGCGGCCACCACGAGATGCTCCTGACGCTCCTGCGCACGCTGGGCATCGCCGACGCGTCGAGCGCCGTGTGCTCGCTGGTCGTCGACGACACGGTGGGTGCGGGCGCCTGACGCGCCGCCGACGCTGATCGCACCAGCGCCCGCACCGGTCAGCGACCGGCGCGGGTCAGGGGCGGGTCAGGGTCGGATCAGGGCCGTCCCCAGCAGCGCCGAAGGGCGTCCGCGGGCGACGATGAGGTCATGACACAGCCGATTCCCAACCCTTACGGCCAGGCCCTGACGCCGACGCGCGACGAGCGCACGTGGGCGATCCTCGGGCACCTCGCCGCCATCGTCGCCGCCGTCATCTCCGTCGGCTGGCTCAGCTTCGTCGGCCCGCTGCTCATCTGGGCCGTCTACAAGGACCGCAGCGCCTTCGTGCGCCAGGCGGCCGCCGGCTCCTTCAACTTCAACCTCGCCGTGTGGGCCGCCATCATCGTCGGCTGGCTCATGTTCTTCACGGTGATCCTCATCCCCGTGGCCATCATCGTCTGGGTCGTCGCCGTGCTGGCCGCGCTGTGGTTCCACGTCCGCGCCGCGATGGCCGCGAACCGGGGCGAGTCCTACCGCTACCCGTGGGGCATCCCGGTCCTGCACTGACGACGCTGCCGACCACTGCGGAGGTCATGGAACGATGGGGTGGCCCGCCCACGAGGCGGCCACCCCATCGCCCGTTCGGGGCGACGACAGCGAGAACCGCGCCAACCCGCAGGAGAACTTGATGGACGCCGTGACCCACGTGCCCGCACCGGCCAACGAGCCGGTGCTCGACTACGCGCCGGGCTCGCCCGAGCGCGCCGCGCTCGAGGTCGCTCTCGCCGAGCTGGGCAGCAGCCAGCGCGAGCTGCCCCACACGATCAACGGCGAGCGCGTCACCGGGACCGGTCGCAAGGTCGCTGTCCGCCAGCCGCACGCGCACCGCAAGGTGCTCGGCACCCTGCGCAACGCCACGGTCAAGGAGGGCCAGGCGGCCGTCGACGCCGCCAAGGCCGCCGCCCCGATGTGGCGCGAACTGTCGTTCGACGACCGCGCCGCGATCCTGCTCAAGGCCGCCGAGCTGCTCTCCGGCCCGTGGCGCGCGCGCCTCAACGCCGCGACGATGCTCGGCCAGAGCAAGACCGCCTACCAGGCCGAGATCGACAGCGCCTGCGAGCTGATCGACTTCTGGCGCATCAACGTCCACTTCGCGCGCCAGATCCTCGAGCAGCAGCCGCCGCTCAACGCCAAGGGCATCTGGAACCGCTCGGACTACCGCTCCCTCGAGGGCTTCGTCTACGCCATCACGCCGTTCAACTTCACGGCCATCGCCGGCAACCTGCCCACCGCTCCCGCCCTCATGGGCAACACCGTCGTGTGGAAGCCGAGCCCCACCCAGCAGCTGGCCGCCCAGCTGACGATGGAGCTGCTCGAGGAGGCGGGCATGCCGCCGGGCGTCATCAACATGGTCACCGGCGACGGCATCAACGTCAGCAAGGCGGCGCTGCGCGACGAGGACCTCGCCGGCATCCACTTCACCGGCTCGACGCCGACCTTCAAGCACCTGTGGCACGAGGTCGGCACCAACCTCGACCGCTACCGCACCTACCCGCGCCTCGTCGGCGAGACCGGCGGCAAGGACTTCATCCTGGCCCACCCGAGTGCCGACCCCGCCGTGCTGCGCACCGCGATGATCCGCGGCGCCTTCGAGTTCCAGGGCCAGAAGTGCTCGGCCGCCTCGCGCGCCTACGTCCCCGCCTCGGTCTGGAAGCAGATCAAGGGTGACCTCGTCGACATCACGAACGGCCTGACCCAGGGCGACGTCACCGACCTGTCCAACTTCATGGGCGCCGTCATCGACGACCGCGCGTTCGCCAAGCACAAGGACGCCATCGACCGCGCCCACGCCACGAAGGGCATCGACGTCGTCGCCGGCGGCACCTACGACGACTCCGTCGGCTACTTCGTGCGCCCGACGGTCCTCGAGATCAAGGACGCCGCCGACGAGTCGTTCCGCACCGAGTACTTCGGCCCGATCCTGTCGGTGCACGTCTTCCCCGACGCGCAGTACGACACGGTGCTCGACCAGATGGAGCGCTTCGCCCCCTACGGCCTGACCGGCTCGATCATCGCCCAGGACCGTCGCGCCATCGCCGACGCCACCCAGCGCCTCCGCTTCGCGGCCGGCAACTTCTACGTCAACGACAAGCCGACCGGCGCCGTCGTCGGCCAGCAGCCCTTCGGTGGCGGCCGTGCGTCCGGCACGAACGACAAGGCCGGCGCCGCGCAGAACCTGCTCCGCTGGACGAGCGTCCGCTCGATCAAGGAGACGTTCGTCCCGCCGACGAACCACGCCTACCCGCACATGGGCTGAGGCGCCGCACCAACGGCAGGAGGCCGGTCCCCGTCAGGGGGCCGGCCTCCGCTGCGTCCTCGGTGTCCGGGATCGGTGCTGGCTCAGGCGTGCTCGGTGAGCCAGGCCCGACCGGTCTGCTGCTCGCTGCGGATGGCGTCGACGACCGCAGGGGCGGCCGCCTTCTCGACCTTGCCGCCGAACAGCGGGATCGAGGCCTTGAGGTCGCCCTCGATGGTGATCGTCGTGCCACCGCCCGAGGGGAACAGGCGCACGTCCGAGCGCATCGCGACCGGGGCGCCGGCGACCTCGACCGTGAGCGTGCCGGTGCGGCCGGCGTCGCCGTCGGGGCCGGACCACTCGTAGGTCTCGGTGATCGACAGCGTGCTGCCGACGACCGACTTGGCGAAGTCGGGCAGGCCGTCCGTGGGCAGGTCGCGGCGGGTGACGACGCGGGCGCCGTCGCCGGCCGACGTCACTGCGGCGTCGTGGCGCAGCGCGCCGGCCTCGACGCACTTGCGCTCCTGGAACTGCGGGTCGGTGACCATGGCGAAGACGGCGTCGGGGGCGGCGACGTACGAGATCGTCTCGGAGATCCTCATGGGCGACACGCTATGCCACGGCAGTCCGCGCTCGTCCGCGGCGCCGCGGTGCGGGCCGTCACGTACCGGAGCGGGACCGGTCGGAGACGCGGGACAGGGCGCCGATCGAGCGCTCGAGCTCGCGCCGCAGACGGGCCAGCTCGCGGGCGCGGGTGGAGGTGATGCGGTTGAGCAGCTCCTGCAGCCGCGCCCGCTCGCGCAGGCGGGTGTCGGGCTCGACGCGGCTCGGGCCGGGCGCCTCGACGACGAGCGGCCCGTCGAGCAGGAGGCCGGCGCGGCGCAGGTCGGGCTCGAGCGCGCGCAGGCGGGCGGCGCTCTCGGCGGTGGCGGCGGTGAGCGCCTGCAGGAGCCCGCCGACGGCGTCGAGCTCGGTGGCGGTGCGGGTCAGCAGGTCGCGCTCGCGGGCGGTGGGGTCGGCCTCGCCGCGCCGGACCTGCCGACCGGCCGGGGCGTTGAGGTCGTGGACGTGGTCGGCGAGCCGGCCCGCGCCACCGCGCAGCGTGCCGCCCAGGGCCGAGATCGAGGCGGGGTCGCCGTCGGCACCCCTCACGGCGTCCACCCCCGGTGCCCGGCCGCGTCGACGGCGTCGACGGCGTGGTCGGCACGGTCGGTGCGGGCGGTGCCCGCGGACCCGAGGTCGAGGAGCCGCTCCTCGAGGGCCTCGGCCAGCGCCCGGAGCGTGTCGGCGCCCTGCTCGACCCACGCGTCGAGGAGCCGTTGGGTGGCCAGGTCGCCGACGTCGGGCAGGTGCGTCAGCAGCGCATCCGACAGCGACCGGGCCCCGGCCCGGGCGTCGGCGAGGGCCCGGAGGGTCGCCGGGTCGGCGGCGCCCGCCGCCCGCTGCCCGGTCCCGTCGGTCCCGTCGGTCATGGGCCCCACTCTAGGCAGTCGCGGCGCCGTCCCTCGGGAGTTCTCCACCGTCTCGCGACCGGCCGCCGGGGGTGGTGCGGCGTCGGCGGCCGACGGGGATAGGCTCACATGGTGAGATGCCGGCACAACGGCGTGCCGTGCACGAGGCCCACGGTGAGGAATCCGAACAGCGCATGTCCGCGTCACTCGAACAGACTCGAATCGACGTCCTGAAGGCCGCGGCAGCGGCCGTCGCAGCGCCGGCCCCGAGGAGGGGCCGGGGCGTTGCAGACCACACGAGCGAGCTCGTGGAGTACCTGCTCGCCTACTACCGGCTCGTCGCCACCGAGGACCTCCTCGCGCGACCGGCCCGCGAGCTGGCCACGATCGCCCAGGAGCACCGCGCCTTCGCGGCGGAGCGGCCGGTCGGCACCTTCAACGTCCGGGCCTTCAACCCGACGCCCGAGGACGAGGGCTGGTCGACGACCCACACGGTCGTGCAGGTCGTCGTCGACGACATGCCCTTCCTCGTCGACTCCGTCGTCGCAGCGCTCGGCGGCTTCGACCGTGGCGTCCACCTCATCGTCCACCCGCAGATGACGGTGTCGCGCACCATCACCGGCGAGCTGCAGACCGTCGTCACCGACGGCAGCACCACGGTGCCGAGCGGCGGCGTCGGCCTCGTGCGCGAGTCGTGGATGCACCTGGAGATCGACCGGCTGCCCGACGACGCCCTGCCCGACGTCGAGAACCGCCTGCGCCACGTCCTCGACAACGTGCGCGACAGCGTCGAGGACTGGCCCAAGATGCGGGCCCACGCGCTGACGATCGCGAGCGAGCTGCGCTCGGCGACGCCCCCCGGCACCGACCCGCACCAGGCCCGCGAGGCGGCCCGGTTCCTCGAGTGGCTGGCCCACAACAACTTCACCTTCCTCGGCTACCGCGAGTACTCGCTGAGCCACGAGGACGGCAAGGACATCTCGCGGCAGGTGCCGGGCACCGGCCTGGGCCTGCTGCGCTACGACCGTCCGCGTGCCGGCAGCGGCCTCGTGCTGACGCCCGCCGCCAGCCACGCCGCCCGCGACTCCACGATCCTCATCATCACCAAGGCCAACTCGCGCGCCACGGTGCACCGCGACGTCTACCTCGACTACATCTCGATCAAGAAGTTCGACGCGCGCGGCGAGTGCGTGGGGGAGCAGCGCTTCCTCGGCCTCTACGCGTCGGCCGCCTACAACGACACGATCCACGACATCCCGCTCGTCGACGTGCGTGCCCAGGAGGTCCTGCGCATCACCGGGCTGTCGGCCGACAGCCACTCGGGCAAGGACATCCTCCAGATCCTCGAGACCTACCCGCGCGACGAGCTCTTCCAGACGAGCGCCGCGCAGCTGGCCGACATCGCCACGAGCGTCCTGCACCTGCAGGAGCGTCGCAAGACCAAGCTGTTCCTGCGCCGCGACGAGTTCGGCCGCTTCGTCTCCTGCCTCGTCTACCTGCCGCGCGACCGCTACAACACGACGGTCCGCCTGCGCATCGAGGCCCTCCTGCTCGAGGCGTTCGGCGGCGAGAACATCGACAACACGACCCGCGTCAGCGAGTCGGTCCTCGCGCGCCTGCACTTCGTCGTGCGGATGCCGGCCGGCGTCGACATCCCCGACGTCGACGAGGCGGCGCTCGAGCAGCGCGTCATCGACGCCACCCGCACGTGGGACGAGGACCTCGCCGAGGCCCTCGCGAGCGCCCGGGGCACCGACGGCGCCGCGCGGGCCATGGCGGCCTACGCCAAGGCGCTGCCGGAGGCCTACAAGGAGGACTTCGACGTCGCCACCGCGGTCGAGGACCTCGACCGCATCGAGGCCCTCGGCGACGGCGACCTCACGACCGCCCTGCACCTCTACGAGGACACCGCGAGCGACGCCGCCCAGGAGCGACGCTTCAAGCTCTACCGCCGCGCCGAGCTGTCGCTGACGCAGGTGCTCCCGCTCTTCACCCACCTCGGCGTCGAGGTCGGCGACGAGCGTCCGTACGAGCTGCGCGGCGCCGACGGGCGCACCCTGCGCATCTACGACTTCGGCCTGCGCGCCGACGCCGACCTGTGGGCCGGCACGACCGCCGGTACGGGCGCCGACGACGTGCGCCACCGCTTCGAGGACGCGTTCCGCGCGGTCTGGGACGGCCGCGCGGAGTCCGACGGCTTCAACGCGCTCGTCCTCGGCGCCGGGCTGACGTGGCGCCAGGTCGTCATCCTGCGCACCGTCGCCAAGTACCTGCGCCAGACCGGGTCGACGTTCTCGCAGGACTACGTCGAGTCGGCCCTCGTGGCGCACACCGGCCTCGCCCGCAGCCTCGTCGAGCTCTTCGAGGCCCGGTTCGACCCCGACGCCTTCCCCGACACCGACGCCGGCCGCGACAAGCGGGCAGCCCGGCAGAAGGCGATCGTCACGCACGTCAAGGAGGCGCTCGACGACGTCGCGAGCCTCGACCACGACCGCATCGTCCGGGCGCTGCTCGGCGTCATCCAGGCCAGCCTGCGCACGAACTTCTACCAGCCCGACGAGCACGGCCACGACAAGTCGTACGTCTCGCTCAAGCTCAACCCCAAGAAGGTCCCCGACCTGCCGGCGCCGCGGCCGATGTTCGAGGTGTGGGTCTACAGCCCGCGCGTCGAGGGCGTGCACCTGCGCTTCGGCAAGGTCGCCCGCGGCGGCCTGCGCTGGTCGGACCGCCGCGAGGATTTCCGCACCGAGGTCCTCGGCCTCGTCAAGGCGCAGATGGTCAAGAACGCCGTCATCGTGCCGACCGGCTCCAAGGGCGGGTTCTACGCCAAGCAGCTGCCCGACCCCGCCGTCGACCGCGCCGCCTGGATGGACGAGGGCATCGCGTCCTACAAGCTGTTCATCTCCGGCCTGCTCGACCTCACCGACAACCTCGTCTCGGGCGAGGCCGTGCCGCCGCACCGCGTCGTGCGCCACGACGAGGTCGACACCTACCTCGTCGTCGCGGCCGACAAGGGCACGGCGAAGTTCTCCGACATCGCCAACGGCATCTCCTCCGACTACGGGTTCTGGCTCGACGACGCCTTCGCCTCGGGCGGCTCGGCGGGCTATGACCACAAGGGCATGGGCATCACGGCCCGCGGCGCGTGGGAGTCGGTCAAGCGCCACTTCCGCGAGCTGGGCGTCGACACGCAGAGCGAGGAGTTCACCGTCGTCGGCGTCGGCGACATGAGCGGCGACGTCTTCGGCAACGGGATGCTGCTGTCCGAGCACATCCGCCTCGTGGCCGCCTTCGACCACCGGCACATCTTCGTCGACCCCGACCCCGACGCCGCGGTGTCCTTCGCGGAGCGGCGCCGGATGTTCGACCTGCCCGGCTCGTCGTGGGCCGACTACGACGAGTCGCTCATCAGCAAGGGCGGCGGTGTCTTCCCGCGCTCGGCCAAGTCGATCGCCGTGACGCCGCAGATGGTCGCGGCCCTCGGCCTGCGGGCCGGCACGAAGAGCCTGACGCCCGCCGAGCTGATGAAGGCGATCCTGCTCGCGCCTGTCGACCTGCTCTGGAACGGCGGCATCGGCACCTACGTCAAGGCCGCGGCCGAGACGAACGCCGAGATCGGTGACCGCGCCAACGACGCCATCCGCGTCAACGGCGTCGACCTGCGGTGCAAGGTCGTCGGCGAGGGCGGCAACCTCGGCCTGAGCCAGCTCGGGCGCATCGAGGCGGCCCTGGCGGGCGTGCGCGTCAACACCGACGCCATCGACAACAGCGCCGGGGTCGACACCTCCGACCACGAGGTCAACATCAAGATCCTGCTCACCGAGCTGACCCGCACCGGCGAGCTGACGACGAAGCGCCGCAACACGCTGCTCGCCTCGATGACCGACGAGGTCGCCCAGCAGGTGCTGCGCGACAACTACGAGCAGAACGTCCTGCTCGGCAACGCCCGGGCCCAGCAGCACCAGATGCTCGTCGTGCACGAGCGGCTCATCCAGTTCCTCGAGGAGCACGGCGAGCTCGACCGCGCCCTCGAGTTCCTGCCGAGCGACTCCGAGATCAACCGGCGCCAGAAGGACGGCCTCGGCCTGTCCTCGCCGGAGTTCTCGGTGCTCGTCGCGTACGCGAAGCTCTACCTGAAGAACCAGCTCATCGCCACGTCGCTGCCCGACGACCCGTGGTTCGCCTCGACGCTGTCGGAGTACTTCCCGAAGCCGTTGCGCGGCAAGTACGCCGAGCAGATCGAGGCGCACCCGCTGCGTCGGGAGATCATCACCAACGCGGTCGCCAACTCGATGGTCAACCGCGGCGGCATCACGTTCGCCTACCGCGCCACCGAGGAGACCGGCGCGTCGCCGGAGCAGGTCGCCCGCGCCTACGTCGTGTGCCGTGAGGTGTTCGACCTCGCCGGCTTCGTGCGACGCGTCGAGGCCACGGACAACCAGGTGTCGACGGCCGCGCAGACGGCGCTCTACCTCGAGTTCCGCCGTCTCATCGACCGCGCGGTGCGCTGGTTCCTCACGGCCCGACCGGCCGAGCTCGACCTCGCGGCCGAGGTGGCCCGGTTCCGGCCCGGTGTGGAGGCGTACGCGGGACGGATGGCCGAGGTGCTGCAGGGCAGCGAGCGCACCCGCCTCGTGCGGCGCGCCCGCGACCTGCAGGGCAAGGGCGTGCCCGAGGACCTCGCGCTGTCGGCGGCCTCCCTGCTCGACGCGTACTCGCTCCTCGACTGCATCGAGGTGGCCGAGGACACCGGAGAGCCGCTCGAGAGCGTCGTCGGCGTGTACTTCCTCGCCTCGGAGACCTTCAGCATCGACGCGATGCTGACCCGGGTCACCGCCCTGCCGCGCGAGGACCGCTGGGACGCCCTCGCCCGAGGCGCCATGCGTGACGACCTCTACGCGGTGCTCGAGAGCCTGACGCGCTCGATCCTCGAGGTCAGCGACCGCTCGGCCGAGCCCGCCGCGCGGCTCGAGGCGTGGTCCGAGCTCAACGCCGACGCCCTGGGCCGGGCCCGTCAGGCCCTCGGCGGCATCGAGCGGATGAGCCACGCCGGCATCGCCGCCCTGTCGGTGGCGCTGCGCACGCTGCGCACGGTGACGCGTCCGGCGGCCTCGTCGGCGCCGCAGCCGGCGGACGTGCCCGCGCTGCCGGCCGGCCCGGCGAAGAAGGCGGCGACGAAGGCTGCGAAGAAGGTCGCCAAGAAGGCCACCCAGAAGGTCGCTGCGTCTCCCGCGGCGTCGAACGGCTCGAAGGCCCCGACGAAGGCCCCGACCAAGGCTGCGGCGAAGGCACCGGCGAAGGACACCGCGAAGAAGACGGCGACCAAGAAGGCGTCCAAGGCGGCCGCGAAGGTCACCGCGAAGAAGGCGCCGGCCAAGAAGGCATCCGCGAAGAAGGCCGCGTCGTCGGCCCGGGCCCGCGGCTGACCGGACCGTCCCACCGAGCGCCCCGCCGCCACCGTCGCACGACGGAGGCGGTGGGGCGTTCGCCGTCCCGGGACGTGAGAGGGCCTGCGAGACCGCCGGGCGCGTCCGGCCGCACGCTCACTAGGCTCGTGACGTGGCGACCCTGAGCGAGCTCCTGCGCGGACGCACCGACCTGCCCGACCACGACATCGAGTGGCTCCAGCTCCTCGTCGGCGACTGGCAGCTCGTCGCCGACCTGTCCTTCGCCGACCTCGTCCTGTGGGTCCGCTCGGTGGGCGACCGCTGGGAGGCCGTGGCGCACGTGCGCCCGACCACGGGCCAGCTCGTCTTCGTCGACGACCAGGTGGGCCGGGTGGCCGACCCGGGCCGCACCCGCGACCTGCTCGACGAGGCGGCGGCCGAGCAGCGCATCCTGCGCGTGCGCCAGGTCGTCGTGCCGCACGAGCAGGGGCCCGACCAGTCGGTCCGCGAGGAGTACATCCCCGTCGTGCGCGGCGGGCACGTCGTCGCCGTCATGACGCGGCACACCAACCTCTGGACGACGCGCACCCCGAGCCGCCTCGAGCTGACCTACCTGGCCACGGCCGACGCGCTGTGCCGGATGATCACCGGCGGGGAGTTCCCGCACGGCAGCGCCCCCACCGGGCTTCGCCGTGGCGCCCCGCGCGTCGGCGACGGCGTCATCCGCCTCGACGTCGACGGCGTCGTCACGTACGCGAGCCCGAACGCCGTGTCGGCGCTGCACCGCCTCGGCCACCTCGGCGAGGTCGTCGGGGCGAGCCTGGCCCAGATCGTCACCGACAACGTCCGCGAGTCCTTCCCCGTCGACGAGGGCCTGCCGCTCGTCGTCACCGGCCGGCAGCCGTGGCGCACCGAGGTCGTCGCCGGCGGCACGACCGTCTCGATGCGGGCCATCCCGCTGACCGAGGCCGGCCAGCGGTTCGGGGCCATCGTCCTGATGCGTGACGTCGGCGAGCTCCGGCGGCGCGAGCGCGAGCTGATGACCAAGGACGCGACGATCCGTGAGATCCACCACCGCGTCAAGAACAACCTCCAGTCCGTCGCCGCCCTTCTGCGCCTGCAGGCCCGACGCGTGCCGCAGGGGGAGGCGCGGATCGCGCTCGAGGAGGCCGAGCGGCGCGTCGGCACCATCGCCATGGTCCACGACCAGCTGAGCCAGGGCTTCGACGAGACCGTCGACTTCGACGCCATCTCCCAGCGCGGCCTCAACGCCGTCGTCGAGGTGGCCTCGAACGGCGCCCCGGTCCGTGCCGTCACCGAGGGCTCCTTCGGGCGGCTGCGCGCCGAGGACGCCACGGCGCTCGCGATGGTCATGAGCGAGCTCGTGCAGAACTCCATCGAGCACGGCCTGGGCGATGCCGGGGGAGTGGTGCGGGTGCACGTCGACCGCCAGACCGACGACCGCGGCCAGCCCATGGTCGTCGTGTCGGTCGAGGACGACGGCAAGGGCATCGACCCGGCCCGCCGCCCGGGGTCGGGCCTCGGCACCCAGATCGTCCAGTCGCTCATCGCCGACCTGCAGGGCCGCATCACGTGGGAGCCGGTCTCGCCGCACGGCACCCGGGCCCGGTTCACGGCGAGCCTGCGCCCGATCACCTGACGCGCCCGCCCCGGATCACCAGACGCGTCCGCCCCCGGCGCGCGTCCGGGCAGCGGAAAGCCCGGCGACCGTGACGGTCACCGGGCTCGCTTCGGTGGTGCGTGAGGGGTGTGGTGCGCAGTGCGCCGGCCTCAGCCCGCCCGACGGGCGCGCGCGTTGCGGCGCTTGAGCGCTCGGCGCTCGTCCTCCGAGAGGCCGCCCCAGACGCCGGCGTCCTGGCCGGTCTCGAGCGCCCACTTCAGGCACGTGTCGATGACGGGGCAGGTCCGGCACACGGCCTTGGCCTCCTCGATCTGCAGGATGGCCGGGCCGGTGTTCCCGATCGGGAAGAACAGCTCGGGGTCGGCATCCAGGCAGGCAGCGCGGTCGCGCCAGTCCATGCGGATCTTGCTCCTTCAGGTTGGTTGCGGCAGCCAGGAACGGGGTGCCGTCCTGCTGCAGGTCTCGGGCGCCATCGTCATTGTCGGAGCCTGGGTCTCGGCGGGTGGTCCAAGAGGGTTGCCCCCTGACCAACGACGACGCGCACGAAGGTGTTCCGTACGCGTCGAGGCCGTGAACCAGTGTGACCAACATCCATGTCCGTGTTCAACGCCGCGGGCGCAGATCACACCAAGGATTGATCTTATCGGCAGATGCCTTCCAGTTCCAGACCGGCGCCCGGGCTGTGACCGACGGCTCGGTACGCTGCGGCGGTGAGTGCCACCGACCCCTCGCCAGCCCCGACCCCGGCGACCCCGGCCACGCCCGGTGCGGCGCAGCGCCTCGCGGGGGCGCTGACGCTGCTCCAGGCGCTCGTCGTCGTCGGGTTCGCCGGCTTCTTCGCCTACGAGATCGCCACGGGCGCCACCTCGACCGTCACGACGGCCGTCATGTCGGGGCTGCTCATCCTCGTCTTCGGCGTCGGCCTCGGGCTGCTGGCCCGCGGCTGGTTCCGGGGCCGCGACTGGCCGCGGACCCCGACCCTGCTGTGGAACGCCCTCCTGCTGCCCGTCGCGTGGTCGCTGCACGACTCCGACCGCACGCCCGTGGCGCTCGGGGTGGCCGCCGTGGCCCTCGTCAGCATCGGGGCCGCGCTCGCCACACCGATGCGTCGCGACGCGGGGACGCCCGACGGACCCGACGAGCAGGATGCGCGGGACACCCGGGACTGAGCGCTGAGCCTGACGCCCGACCGGGCGCACATCGCCCGGCCGGGCCCTCAGCTGAGCGAGAGCCAGTCGTTCCAGCCGTTGTGCAGCACGAGCCAGGCGATAAGGCCGTAGCCGGCCTGGCCGGGGTGCGCGCGGTCGGGGCTCGCCGCGAGGTCGGCCATCCACTGGTCGTGGGTGACGAGCGGGCGGAAGCAGTCGACGTAGGTGATGCCGCGGCGGGCGCAGACGTCGGCCTGGGCCTCGGCCAGGGCCTCCAGGCGCCGGTTCAGCTCGGCGTCGAGCGTCGGGGACAGGCCCACGACGAAGACGCCGATGCCGGCGTTGGTGGCCTCGTCGAGGATGTTGGCGAGGTTGAGCCGCGAGCGGGCCATCGTCATGCCCGACAGCACGTCGTTGGTGCCGACCGACAGCACGAGGCGACGCTCGCTGCGGCCCTTCCAGCGCGGGTGGCACTCGGCCCCCCAGCGGGCCACGACGTCACCGGACGTGTTGCCACGGACGCCGAGGTTGTAGGCCGTCAGGTCGAGGTCGGGGTGCTGCGTACGGGCCACGACGCGCCCGACCCAGCCCAGGCCCTTGGGGTCGCCGTAGCCGGCCGTCTGGGAGGCCCCGACGAAGACCATGCCGACGTCGCGCACGCCGTCGGAGACGGTGAGCTCGGCGCTCGGGGTGTAGTAGGGCGTCGTCGGCTCCTCGGCCACGGGCGCCTCGGCAGGCTCGGGCGCCTGGGCCGGGAACCGGTTCGGCGTCGAGTCGGTGAACTGGGTGTGCGACGAGGGGTAGGCCGGGCCCACGCCGTACGGGTCGCGGGTGTCGCTGTCGCTGCTGTCGGTCACGGATCAGTCCTCGTCGTCGTCCAGCCGGGCGAGCCACGTGGCCAGGCGCTCGACCGGCACCTCGAACTCGGGGTTGAGGTCGACGAAGACGCGCAGCTGCTCGGCGAGCCACTCGAGGGTGACCTCCTCCTCGCCGCGACGGGCCGCCAGCTCCTCGATGCCCCGGTCGGTGAAGTACACGTGGGGAGGTTATCGCGTCAGCCGCACGGCTCGGCGGAGGCGGGCCGGGAACGCGGGAAGGGCCCCCGCCACGGTCGGCGGGGGCCCTCCTCGAGCACTGCGGGTGCGGCGTCCTCACCGGGTGGTCAGGACGCGTCGGATCAGCGGTCGAACGCCTTGGACAGCAGCTCGGCCTGCTCGGCGGCGTGCTTCTTCGAGGAGCCCGTCGCAGGCGACGCGGCGGCCTTGCGGGCCACGACGCGCCACGGACGCTGCTCGCCGACGTCGCAGAGGTCCTCGTGCAGCCACTGCGCCATGATCGGCCAGGCGCCCTGGTTGCGCGGCTCGTCCTGGACCCACACGAGCTCGGCGCCCGGGTAGGCCGCGACGGCCTCGGCGATCTCCTCGACCGGGATCGGGTAGAGCTGCTCGACGCGGACGATCGCCGTGGAGCGGTCGCCGCGCTTGGCGCGCTCGGCGTCGAGCTCGTGGACGATCTTGCCCGAGGCGAGCAGGACGCGGGTGACCTGGTCGGTGACGCCCTCGTGGTCGGGCAGCACCGGGCGGAAGCCGCCGGTCGTGAAGGCCTCGACGCCGCTGGCTGCGGCCTTGCTGCGCAGCATCGACTTCGGGGTGAAGACGACGAGCGGGGTGCGCGGTCGGTTGTAGGCCTGGCGGCGCAGCAGGTGGAAGTAGCTCGCCGCGGTCGAGGGGTAGGCGACCGTCATGTTGTTCTCGGCGCAGAGCTGCAGGTAGCGCTCGATGCGCGCCGAGCTGTGGTCGGGACCCTGGCCCTCGTAGCCGTGCGGGAGCAGGAGCACGACCGAGCTGCGCTGGCCCCACTTCTGCTCCGAGCTGGAGATGAACTCGTCGACGATGGTCTGCGCGCCGTTGCCGAAGTCGCCGAACTGGGCCTCCCAGAGGACGAGGGCATCGGGTCGCTCGACCGAGTAGCCGTACTCGAAGCCCATGGCCGCGTACTCCGACAGCAGCGAGTCGTAGACCCAGAAGCGGGCCTGGCCCTCGCCGAGGTAGAGCAGCGGCGTCCACTCCTCCGCGTTGTCCTTGTCGATGAGGACCGCGTGTCGCTGGACGAACGTGCCGCGACGGCTGTCCTGGCCGGCGAGGCGGATCGGCGTGCCCTCCTTGAGCAGGGTGCCGAACGCGAGCAACTCGGCCATCGGCCAGTCGATGCCGCCGTCGTGCACCATCTGGGCGCGCTTGTCCATGAGCTGCTTGAGCTTCGGGTGGATCGTGAAGCCCTGCGGCGGGTTGGCGAAGGTCTCGCCGATGTGGACGAGCTCGGCGGCCGCGACCCCGGTCTCGGTGGCCGAGCGCACCGGGCGCGCGTCGTCCTGCACCTGGGCGGTCGGACGCTCGAGCCCGGCGTTGTCGGGCGCGTCGCTGTCGGCGTCGGTCTGGCCCGCGGCGGCGGCCGCGGCGCTCTTCTTCGCCTCGCGCGTCTCGATGAAGACCCGCTCGAGCTGCTGCTGGTAGTCGCGCAGCGCGGCCTCGGCGTCCTCGACGCTGATGTCGCCGCGGCCGATGAGCGACTCGGTGTAGAGCTTGCGCACCGAGCGCTTGGCCTCGATGAGGTTGTACATGAGCGGCTGGGTCATCGACGGGTCGTCGCCCTCGTTGTGGCCGCGACGGCGGTAGCAGACCATGTCGATGACGACGTCCTTGTTGAACGCCTGGCGGAAGTCGTAGGCGAGCTCGGCGACGCGCACGCACGCCTCCGGGTCGTCGCCGTTGACGTGGAAGATCGGCGCCTGGATCATCCGCGCGACGTCGGTGGCGTACACCGACGAGCGCGAGCTGCTCGGCGAGGTCGTGAAGCCGACCTGGTTGTTGATGACGACGTGGATCGTGCCGCCGGTGCGGTAGCCGCGCAGCTGGCTGAGGTTGAGCGTCTCGGCCACGACGCCCTGGCCGGCGAACGCGGCGTCGCCGTGCATGAGCACGGGCAGGACGGTGAAGGCCTCGCCGGCGAGGTTGAGGCGGTCCTGCTTGGCGCGGACGATGCCCTCGAGCACCGGGTTGACCGCCTCGAGGTGGCTGGGGTTGGCCGCGAGGTAGACCTTCGTCTTGCTGCCGTCCTCGGCGACGAACTCACCCTCGGTGCCCAGGTGGTACTTGACGTCGCCGGAGCCCTGGACCGACTTCGGGTCCTGGGTGCCCTCGAACTCGCGGAAGATCTGGCCGTAGGACTTGCCGGCGATGTTGGCGAGCACGTTGAGGCGGCCACGGTGCGGCATGCCGATGCAGACCTCGTCGAGGTCCTCGCTCGCGGCGCGGCACAGGATCCGGTCGAGCAGGGCGATGACCGACTCGCCGCCCTCGAGGGAGAAGCGCTTCTGGCCGACGAACTTCGTCTGCAGGAAGGTCTCGAAGGCCTCGGCGGCGTTGAGGCGGCGCATGATCCGCATCTGCTCGTCGCGGTTGGCCTTCTCGTAGGGCCGCTCGACCTTGTCCTGGATCCACTTGCGCTGCTCGGGGTCCTGGATGTGCATGTACTCGATGCCGACGGTGCGGCAGTACGAGTCGCGCAGGATGCCGAGGATCTTGCGCAGCTTGAGGAACGGCGCCCCGCCGAACCCGCCCGTGGCGAACGTGCGGTCGAGGTCCCAGAGGGTCAGGCCGTGCGTCGTGACGTCGAGGTCGTGGTGGCGACGCTGCTTGTACTCGAGCGGGTCGGTGTCGGCCATGAGGTGGCCGCGGACGCGGTAGGCGTGGATGAGCTCCTGGACGCGGGCGACCTTGTTGATGTCGTCGTCGTGGGAGGAGTCGATGTCCTGGATCCAGCGGACCGGCTCGTACGGGATGCGCAGCGACTCGAAGATCTCGTCGTAGAACGCGTTCTTGCCGAGGAGCAGCTCGTGGATGATCCGCAGGAACTCGCCGCTCTGGGCGCCCTGGATGATCCGGTGGTCGTAGGTCGAGGTGAGCGTCAGGATCTTGCTCACGGCGTTGCGGTTGAGCGTCTCGTTGCTCGCGCCCTGCCACTCCGCCGGGTACTCGAGGGCGCCGACGCCGATGATGGTGCCCTGGCCCTTCATGAGGCGCGGCACCGAGTGCACGGTGCCGATGCCGCCGGGGTTGGTCAGGCTGATCGTCGTGCCCTGGAAGTCCTCGACGGTCAGCTTGTTGCCGCGCGCCTTGCGCACGAGGTCCTCGTAGGCGGTCCAGAAGTGGACGAAGTCCATCTCCTCGGCCGACTTGACCGAGGGGACGACGAGGCTGCGGCTGCCGTCGGGCTTGGCCAGGTCGATGGCGAGGCCGAAGTTGACGTGGGCCGGGCGCACGAGCGCCGGCTTGCCGTTGACCTCGGTGAAGCCGTGGTTCATCTCCGGCAGCATCGAGATCGCCTTGACCATGGCGAAGCCGATGATGTGGGTGAAGCTGACCTTGCCGCCGCGGGAGCGGGCGAGGTGGTTGTTGATGACGACGCGGTTGTCGATGAGCAGCTTGGCCGGGACGGCGCGCACGCTCGTGGCGGTGGGCACCTCGAGGGAGGTCTCCATGTTGGACACGACGCGCGAGGCGGCGCCGCGCAGGGGCACGACCTCGTCCTCGTTGACCGGGCCGGTGTCCTTGACGGCCGGGATGTCGCGCGGCTTGGGGGCCTCGGCGGCGGGCTCGGTCTTGGCCTCGGTCTTGGGCTCGGTCTTGGCCTCCGGCTTCGGCTCGGTCTTGGCCTTTGCCTCCGGCTGCGCAGCGGCGGCCGGCTTGGCGACGGCGGGAGCGGCCGCGGCGGTGCCGTTGGTGCCGTTGGTCGCCGGGGCGGGGGCGGGCGCCGGAGCCGCGGGAGCCGGCTGGGCCTTGGGGGTGGTCGTCGTGGCACCGTTCGCGTCCGTGTCCCCGGGTCGGTAGTCCTCGAAGAACCCCCACCAGGCCTTGTCGACGGACTGCTTGTCCGTCAGGAACTGCTGGTAGAGCTCGTCGACGAGCCATTCGTTCGGACCGAATGCTGCGATCGGGTCTCCGGACGTGGACTGATCGGACACGGCGAATGCGCCTCTTTCGTTGGCTTGGGTGCGTCGGTGCCTAACAGGGGTCAAGCCTAGCCCCGCGCGCTCGAATACCCGACATGGGCTCGGATGTCGAGCCGGGATCGTGACGAGGCATTCGTCACGTTGCGATCCGGCCCCGATCCTGCCTGCCCGACGCGCGTGGGCGGGTCGGGCGAGGCGGGCGTGTAGGCCGTCGGTCCGGACGCGTCAGCTGATGTCGCTGCGCACCGTGCGCCAGGTGCCGAGGCCGGCCATGAGGGTGGCGTAGCCGGCCAGGACGAGGGCCCCGGCCCACCACGACAGCTGCTCGAGGACCTCCCCGTTGAAGCCGCCGCCGGAGGTGTCGAGCATCGCCGCCGTGGCCCGGCTCGGCAGGTACGGCGCGATCGTCTTGCCCCAGTCGGTGAGGGCCAGCACGAGGCTGAGGATCGGCTCGAGGATCCAGGCGACGGCCACGGAGATGAGCAGGGCGGCCACCTGGTTGGGGATGAGGATGCCGGCGCCGAGGCCGATGAGGGCCCAGAGGCCGAGGACGAGCAGCGACAGCGCCAGGGTGCGCCAGATGGCCGGGTCGGCGAAGGGCTGGTGCCCCTTGGACCGGAGCACGAGGGTGCCGGCGGCGACGGAGCCGGCGAGCGACAGGACGCCGTAGAAGGCCCCGATCACGAGGAGCGAGACGACCTTGGCGCCCATGACGCGCCCGCGTCGGGGCGTGGCCAGGAAGGTGGCGGTGATCGTCTTGTGCCGGTACTCCGAGCCGATCGTCATGACGCCGATGGCGAGGGTGAGCAGGTAGCCGACCTGGATCCCGCCGGTGAAGACGGCCTTGGCCAGGGCGAGGTCGGTGCGCGGCACTGCCGCGGCCTGGGGCCCCTGGACGGCGTTGCTGGTGAAGACGTACGCGAAGAGCACCGCGAAGGCGGCGCCGGTGACCGTGACGGCGATCGCCATGCCCCACCAGAGGCGCGTCGTGAAGAACTTGCGGAACTCGGAGCGGATCGCGGCGGTCATCGGTCCACGCCCTCCGTCCGGGCTCCGGGGGCCCACGGGCCGGACGTGCCCGGCGATCCCGGCGTTCCCGGAGTCCCCGGGGCGCCCGAGCCGTCGGACGCGTCCGGCGGTGGCGCGTGCTCGACGGGGCGCCCGCTCGGAGGTGGCAGGTTCGGTGGGAGGTTCGGCGGCAGGTCGGCTGGGACGTCGGCGCCGGGGGAGTGCGTGGCGCCGTCGTCGCCGAGGTTGTCGCCGAGGTTGTCGCCGAGGTTGCGGTTGCGGTGCTCGCCGGACTCGGTGAGGTTGAAGAAGAGCTCCTCGAGGTGGGTCTGCTCGCCGCGCAGCTCGTGGACGGCGACGTCGTTGGCGTGGGCGACGTCGCCGACGACCTGCAGGTCCTGCGTGGTGACGCGCAGCGCGGCGCGGCCCTGGCCGTCGACGGTGTCGACGCGCAGGCCGCGGCCGCGGAGGGCGCCGGCGAGGCGGTCGGGGTCGGAGGTGCGCACGAAGGCGGTCGGCTCGCCGCGCAGCTCGGCGACGGTGCCCTGGGCGACGCGTCGGCCGTTGGCGATGATGAGGACGTCGTCGACGGTCTGCTCGACCTCGGAGAGCATGTGGCTCGAGATGAGCAGCGTCTTGCCCTCACCGGCCAGGTGGCGCAGGAAGCCGCGCAGCCAGCGGATGCCCTCGGGGTCCAGGCCGTTCGCCGGCTCGTCGAGGATGACGACCTGCGGGTCGCCGAGGAGCGCCGCGGCCAGGCCGAGGCGCTGGCGCATGCCCATCGAGTAGCCGCCGGCGCGCTTGCGGGCGGCGGCGGGGACGCCGACGAGCTCGAGCAGCTCGTCGACGCGCCGGCTGGGCACGCCTGCCACCGAGGCCTGGACGCGCAGGTGGTCGCGGCCGCTGCGGCCGGGGTGGAAGTTCGTCGCCTCGAGGGCCGAGCCGACGACGGTCAGCGGGTTGGGGATGTCGACGTAGCGCCGGCCGTCGATCGTCGCGGTGCCCGCGGTCGGGCGGACCAGGCCGAGGAGCATGCGCAGCGTCGTGGTCTTGCCGCTGCCGTTCGGGCCGAGGAAGCCGGTGATCCGGCCGGGCTCGACGTCGAGGTCGAGGTGGTCGACGGCCGTGAAGGAGCCGAACCGCTTCGTCAGCCCGCGCACCTCGATGGTCCCGGTGAAACCCGGACGTGCACCCACCGCACGCTCCCTTCGTGTCCGCCGCGTGGCGTCCGGTGCGCTCCCGTCGCGCCGGCCCGACCTCGCGTGTGGCGCCCACTCAACCACAGCCGTGACACCACCGCGAAGGTCGGTATCGTCCGCGCATGAGTGACCACGAGGCGCGACTGCGCGCGTACTACGACGCGGAGATGGCCGAGCGGGACGTTCGACCCCTGGGGGAGCAGCGCGAGGCCCACGTGGCCGGCTTCGCCGCCCTGTGCACCGAGCAGCGGCGCGCGTCGGTCCTCGAGGTCGGCTGCGGCGCCGGTCGAGACGGCCGGATCCTCGCCGCGGCGGGCCTCGGGTACACCGGCGTCGACCTGTCACGGGCGGCCGTGGAGCTGTGCCGCGCCCACGGGCTCGAGGCGCACCTCGCGAGCGCGCTCGACCTGCCGTTCGAGGACGACACCTTCGAGGCCGCCTGGACCATGAGCACCCTCATGCACCTCGAGGGCGACGGCATCGTCAGGGCACTGGCCGAGGTGCGGCGGGTGGTGCGCCCCGGAGGGCTGCTCGAGATCGGGGTGTGGGGCGGCGACGAGGCGCGCGAGTGGGTCGACGAGGGCGGCCGGTACTTCCGGAGCAGGACCGATGCCGAGCTGGTCACGTTGCTGGCGGCCGTCGGCGAGGTGACGGCGTTCGACACGTGGTCGCGGTTCGAGGACGGCGGCCACTACCAGTGGGCCAGGGTCGTCATCGCCTGACGCGGGGACCGGGATCGCCCGACGCGGGCCCCGGCACCGGGCCCGGCGCGGACGCCGACCGCGGCCGAGGTCCTCGATAGGGTGGGCGGACCATGACACCCCACGAAGACGGCCACCGCCCGTGACCGAGTGGCTCCTCGTCCTCGGGGCGGTGCTGCTCACCGCGGGGACCGCCGTGTTCGTCGCGGCCGAGTTCTCCCTCGTGGCCCTCGACCGGCCGACCGTGCAGCGCGCCATCGACGAGGGCGACTCGCGCGCCCGGGTCGTGCTCCAGTCGCTCAAGCAGCTCTCGACCCAGCTGTCGGCGGCGCAGGTCGGCATCACCATCACGACCCTCGTCGTCGGCTACCTCGCCGAGCCCTCGATCGGGCAGCTCGTCTCCGGGCCGCTGACGAGCCTCGGGCTCGGGCCCGGCGCGGTCTCGGCCCTCTCGAGCGCCATCGCCCTCGTGCTCGCCACCGTCTTCTCGATGATCTTCGGCGAGCTGCTGCCGCAGTTCCTCGGCATCTCGGTGCCGCTCGCGACGGCCAAGGTCGTCGCCCTGCCCGTCCGCGTCTTCGCCACCCTGGCCCGGCCCCTCATCGTCGTGCTCAACGGGTCGGCCAACGGGTTCCTGCGGTCGGTCGGCATCGAGCCGCAGGAGGAGCTCTCCGGTGCCCGCACGCCGCAGGAGCTCGCGAGCCTGGTCCAGCGCTCCGCCGAGGCCGGCACCCTCGACCAGACCACGGCCCGGATGCTGACCCGCTCGCTCGGCTTCGGCGAGCGCACCGCCGACGACGTCATGACGCCGCGCGTGCGCTGCACCGGCATCCACCGCGACGAGTCGGCCGACGACGTCCTGCGCCTCTCGCGCCGCACCGGCTTCTCGCGGTTCCCGGTCCTCGGCGAGGACTGGGACGACGTCGACGGCGTCGTCCACGTCAAGAAGGCCATGGCGGTGCCGCACGAGCGACGCAAGGACGTGCCCGTCTCGGCCCTCATGTCCGAGCGGCTCGTCGTCCCCGAGACGATCCGCCTCGACCCGCTGCTGCGCCAGCTGCGCGAGGGCGGCTTCCAGATGGCCGTCGTCGTCGACGAGTACGGCGGCACGTCGGGCATCGTCACGCTCGAGGACGTCGTCGAGGAGATCGTCGGCGAGGTCTCCGACGAGCACGACCGCAGCCGCCAGAGCGGCCGCGAGCTGCTCGACGGGTCGTGGACCGTGCCGGGTCTCTGGCGCCCCGACGAGGTGCGCGACGCCTTCGACGCCGACGTCCCCGACGGCCCCGCCTACGAGACGATGGGCGGCTTCGTCATGGCCGCCCTCGGGCGCGTCCCGGCCGTCGGCGACACGGTGCACGTGGCGGGCTGGCGGATCAACGTCGTCGGCATGGAGGGGCGTCGGGTCGACCGGCTGCGCTTCGTGCCCGACCCCGACTCGCTGCCCCACGCCGGTGCCGGGGAGGATGCCGACCGCGAGCCCGACGCGTCGGGTCCCGTTGCGGGGGAGGGGCGCTCGTGAGCGGGGCCTGGGTCTACGTCGTCTCCGTGTTCCTCTTGTTCGGCAACGCGTTCTTCGTCGGCGCCGAGTTCGCGGCCATGGCCGTGCGCCGGTCGACGCTCGAGCCGCTCGCCGAGGGCGGCAGCAAGCGCGCGGCGTCGTGCCTGCAGGCCCTCGAGCGGCTCGGCTCGATGCTCGTCACCGCCCAGCTCGGCATCACGGTGTGCTCGGTCGGCCTGGGTGCGCTCGCCGAGGCGGCGCTGCACCACCTGCTCGAGCCGGTCTTCCACTCCGTCGGGCTCTCCGACGCGTGGGCCAGCGGCGTCGCCCTCGCGCTGGCGCTGCTCATCGTCAGCTACCTGCACGTCGTCGTCGGGGAGATGATCCCCAAGAACCTCGCGATCGCCGGGCCCGACCGGGCCGCGCTCGTCCTCGTGCCGCCGCTGTTCTTCATCGCCCGCACGCTGCGGCACATCGTCGCGGCCATGGAGGCCACGGCCAAGGCCCTCGTGCGCCTCTTCAGGGTCGAGCCGAAGGACGAGCTGACCTCGGCTTTCACGGTCGAGGAGGTCGCCCACATCGTCGGCGAGTCCCGGCGCGAGGGCCTCATCGAGGAGGAGCGGCACGGGCTCGTCACCAAGACGCTCGAGTTCTCCGACAAGCTGGCCCGCGACGTCGCGGTGGCGGCCGACGCGCTGAGGACCGTCGAGCTCGGTGCGACGCCGGCCGACATCGAGCGGCTCGTGGCCCGGCACGGGTTCAGCCGCTACCCGGTGCGCGACGCCGCCGGCGAGCTCGCCGGCTACATCCACCTCAAGGACATCCTCTACGCCGACGACGAGCGGCACGAGCAGCCGGTGCCCCCCAAGCGCGTCCGGCGCCTCGCGACCGTCCGCGAGGGCGACGAGGTCGAGGACGTCCTCGCCACGATGCAGCTGACCGGCGCCCACCTGGCCCGGGTCATCGACGACGGGGCGCACGTCACCGGCGTCGTCTTCCTCGAGGACGTCCTCGAGGAGCTCGTCGGCGAGGTCACCGACACGACCCAGCGCTGACGCGTCAGCCGTCGGTGCCCTCGGCGTCGGGCTCGATGCCGGGCTCGATGCCGGGCTCGGCGTCGGGGTCGGCGTCGTCGCGTGCCGCCCGCCAGTCGAGGTAGGCCTGACCACGCGGTGCGAGCTCGTAGCCGACGTCGTGGCTGATCGTCAGCCCGAGCGCCTTGAGCTTGCGGATGTCGACCTTCATCGGCAGCAGCTCGACCTCGCGCAGCGCGGCCAGCTCGCGGGCCACGACGTGCGGGTTGTCGCGGATCCACTCGAGGATCTCGCGGGTCCACGGACCACTCGGGCGGGCGTCGAGCCGGTCGAGGCGCCTGCCGAGGTCCTCGAGCGCGGCGGCGTCGGGGAGCGCGTCGCGCAGCTCCAGCCGGGGATCCTCGCCCGCCCACTCCACGTGCACCCGGTACACGTGCCGGCCGCCCTTCGAGCCGCGCGGCGAGGGCTTGCGGTCCTTCGGCGCCAGGGCCCGGCGCAGCGCCTCGGCGTCCTTCATCCCGGCCGCACGGGCGGCGCGGTCGGAGATGCGCTCGACGTCGCCGACCCGGGTGACGCGGGTGAAGCGCACGAGCCCGGCGGAGGTCAGCTGCGTGCCGCCGACGGTGACGCGCGGTGCGTCCCACCGGCGGTACTGCGTGGTGACCCTGCCGGCACGGATGGCCTCGGCGACGGGTTTGGAGATGAGCACGGGACCCAGCCTCGCAGAACGAGCCGGCACGGAGGTGCGACGACGACGAAGGCCGAGGTGGAACGGCGCTCTGCGCCCTCCACCTCGGCCTTCGTCCGTCGGTGCCCCCGGCAGGATTCGAACCTGCGCTCCCGCCTCCGGAGGGCGGTGCTCTATCCCCTGAGCTACGGGGGCGACACACGCACTTTCGTGCGCCCGGTGAGAGTAGCAGCCCGCCTCTGGCATCCGTGAATCAGCCCCGACCGGGCCGGAAGGGCCCGGCTCGTAGACTCGGCGACATGACGCCGGAGCAGCTGCGCGCCCTCCTCTGCGAGGTCGCGGCGCGGGCCGCGCGCACCGGCGAGCTGCCCGACGAGGCCGAGGCCGGACCCCCCGCCGGGCCGCTCTTCCGCCCCGCCGACCCGCGGTCCGCCGGCGTCGTCGCCGACTGGGTCACGCCCGTCGCGCAGCGCTGGGCGCCCCAGCTCGGGCTCGCACCCCGTGACCTCGCCCGCACCCTCGCCCAGGGGATGGTCGAGCAGCGGCCGGTGTCGGCGGTCGAGGTCGCCCCGACCGGCCTCATCGCGCTGACGCTCGAGGACGCCGACCGCGCCGCCATCATCGAGGTCGTCCGCAGCGAGGCCGACACCTACGCGTGCCCGCACGGCACGGCCCACGTCGAGGTCACCGAGCGGCCGGGCCAGCGCGACGCCACCGACCCGCTCCGCGCCGTCCAGCTGGCGCACGCCCGGCTGTGCCGGCTGGTGCGCAACGCCGAGGCGGCGGGCGTGCAGGTGCGGGCCTCGACGCGTCCGGAGGTCCTGACGCACGTCACCGAGCGGCACCTGCTCGTGGCGCTCGCCGACCTCCCGCAGCGGCTCGAGCACCACCGCGGCGACACCGCCGCCCAGGTGCGGGCGCTCGGCGAGGTCGGACGCCTCGCCGACGCCTGGGACCACCCGCTGCGCCCCCGCGTCGTCGACGCCCCGATCGCGGGCGTCCACGGGGCGCGGCTCGCGCTCGCCGACGCCGCGCGCGTCGTCTTGCGCAATGGACTCGGCCGCCTCGGTGCGGCGGCCCCGGAAAGGATGTAGGGATGCGCGCACACGAAGCCGGAGCGCTCCACGCCGAGGGCTACCGCGGCCCCGCGTGGCTCCAGACCCCCGTCGACGTCAACGCCCTCGTGCCCTCGCTGTGGGCCTCGTCGGTGGGCCGTGGGTCCGACGGCGCCCTCACGGTCGGCGGGGTGTCGGTCGTCGACCTCGCCCGCGAGTTCGGGACCCCTGCCTACATCATCGACGAGGACGACTTCCGTTCCCGCGCAAGGGAGTTCAAGCAGACCTACGCCGAGGTCTTCGACGACCTCTGTGGCGGCGCCGACGTCTACTACGCCGGCAAGGCGTTCCTCTGCACCGAGGTCGCGCGCTGGATCGACCAGGAGGGGCTGCACCTCGACGTCTGCACCGGGGGCGAGCTGGCCGTCGCGATCCGTGCCGGCGTGCCGGGGGAGCGGGTCGGCCTGCACGGCAACAACAAGAGCGTGGCCGAGATCCGCCAGGCCCTCGAGTACGGCGTCGGCCGCATCGTCGTCGACTCCTTCGACGAGATCGAGCGCGTCGCCGGTGTCGCCGCCGAGCTCGGCGTCGTCGCGCCGGTCCTCGTCCGCGTCACGGTGGGCGTCGAGGCGCACACCCACGAGTTCATCGCGACGGCCCACGAGGACCAGAAGTTCGGGCTCTCGCTCTCGGGCGGCCAGGCCTTCGAGGCCGTCCGCCGCATCCTCGAGCGGTCCGAGCACCTGCGCCTGCTCGGCCTCCACAGCCACATCGGCTCGCAGATCTTCGACACGTCCGGCTTCGAGGTGTCGGCCCGCCGCATCCTCGGCCTGCACACCCGGGTGGCCCGCGAGCTCGGCGTCGAGATGCCCGAGCTCGACCTCGGCGGCGGCTTCGGCATCGCCTACACCACCGAGCACGACCCGCTGTCCCCGAAGCACCTCGCGGCCGGGATGGCCGAGATCGTCGAGCGGGAGTGCCGGGCCGACGGCGTCGCGGTGCCGCGCATCTCCATCGAGCCCGGCCGCGCCATCGCCGGCCCCAGCACGTTCACGCTGTACGAGGTCGGCACGGTCAAGCCGGTCGACCTCGACGGCGGCGCGCGACGCGTCTACGTGTCCGTCGACGGCGGCATGAGCGACAACGTCCGCACCGCCCTCTACGACGCCAACTACTCGTGCACGGTGGCCGGCCGGGCCTCCACGGCGCCGCCGGTCCTGGCCCGCGTCGTCGGGAAGCACTGCGAGAGCGGCGACATCGTCGTCAAGGACGAGTTCCTGCCCGCCGACGTCGCGGCCGGCGACCTCGTCGCCGTGCCGGGCACCGGCGCCTACTGCCGGTCGTTGTCGAGCCAGTACAACCACACGCCGCGGCCTCCCGTCGTCGCGGTCCGCGACGGCGTCGCCCGGGTCATCGTGCGGCGCGAGACGGTCGACGACCTCCTCGCGCTCGACGTCTGATGCGCCCGCAGATCCTGCGCCGCGCATGTCCGGATCGCGAAACAATGGCCGTCCAGCACCCGGACACACGGCAGGATTCGCACGGTGGACAGCGCTGTGAGTGACCCGAAGCCGTTGCGCGTCGCCCTCCTCGGGGCCGGCGTCGTGGGTGGAGCCGTCGCGCGTCTGCTCACGGAGCACGCCGACGACATGGCCGCCCGCGTGGGGGCCCCGCTCGAGATCGTCGGCATCGCCGTGCGCCGGGCCGGGCGCGACCGCTCCGAGCTCGGCATCGACCCGGCGCTCTTCACGACCGACGCCGAGGACCTCGTGACCCGCGCCGACGTCGTCGTCGAGGTCATCGGCGGCATCGAGCCGGCCCGCTCGCTCATCCTGCGCGCCATGGAGCACGGCGCGTCGGTCGTCACGGCCAACAAGGCGCTCCTCGCCGAGGACGGCCCGACCCTCTACGCCGCGGCCGCCGAGCACGGCGTCGACCTCTACTACGAGGCCGCCGTGGCCGGCGCGATCCCGCTGCTGCGCCCGCTGCGCGAGTCGCTCGCCGGCGACGAGGTCACCAAGGTCCTCGGCATCGTCAACGGCACGACCAACTACGTCCTCGACAAGATGGACACCACGGGCGCCGGTTTCGCCGACGCCGTCGAGCAGGCCCAGTCGCTCGGCTACGCCGAGGCCGACCCGACCGCCGACGTCGAGGGCTTCGACGCCGCCGCCAAGGCCGCCATCCTCGCCTCGCTCGCCTTCCACACCCGGGTCGCCGGCACCGACGTGCACCGCGAGGGCATCACCGAGGTCAGCGCGGCAGACGTCGCAGCGGCCCGCGCCATGGACGCCGTCGTCAAGCTCCTCGCGATCTGCGAGCGCACCGACGCCGGCGTCAGCGTCCGCGTCCACCCGGCGATGATCCCGCGCACGCACCCGCTCGCCGGGGTCCGCGAGGCCTTCAACGCCGTCTTCGTCGAGGCCGACGCCGCGGGCCAGCTCATGTTCTACGGCAAGGGCGCCGGCGGCGACCCCACCGCCTCGGCCGTGCTCGGCGACATCGTCGCCGTGGCCCGTCACCGCGTCGGGGGAGGCCTCGGACCGGGGGAGTCGACCTACGCCGACCTGCCGGTCCTGCCGATGGGGCAGGCGCAGACGCGCTACCACATCAGCCTCGAGGTGGCCGACCGCTCCGGCGTCCTCGCCCAGGTCGCGGCCGCGTTCGCCGACCAGGACGTCTCCATCGAGACCGTCCGCCAGCAGCTCGTCCGCGACGAGGACGGTCAGGGTGCCCGCGCCACCCTCATCATCGTCACGCACACGGCGAGCGACGCCGCGCTGTCGGCCACCGTCGACGCGCTGCGCACCCTCGACGTCGTCCGTGGCGTCAACTCCGTGATGCGCGTGGAAGGTTCGTGATGGCCCACCAGTGGCGGGGCGTGATCCCCGAGTACGCCGACCGGCTGCCGATGCTCGACGGTGCCCCGGTCGTGACCCTCCGCGAGGGCGGCACGCCGCTCATCCCCGCCGAGAAGCTCTCCGAGCGCGTCGGCGCGGAGGTGCACCTCAAGTACGAGGGCCTCAACCCCACCGGCTCCTTCAAGGACCGCGGCATGACCGCCGCGATCAGCCTGGCCGCCAGGAAGGGCGCCAAGGCGGTCATCTGCGCGAGCACCGGCAACACGAGCGCGTCGGCCGCGGCCTACGCCACCAAGGCCGGCATGACGTGCGGCGTCCTCGTCCCCGACGGCAAGATCGCCATGGGCAAGCTGAGCCAGGCGATCGCCCACGGCGCCACGCTCCTGCAGGTCGAGGGCAACTTCGACGACTGCCTGACGCTGGCCCGCAAGCTCGCCGAGGCCTACCCGGTCGAGCTCGTCAACTCGGTCAACCCCGCCCGCATCGAGGGCCAGAAGACCGCGTCGTTCGAGGTCGTCGACGCGCTCGGCGACGCCCCCGACATCCACTGCCTGCCCGTCGGCAACGCCGGCAACATCACGGCCTACTGGAAGGGCTACCGCGAGTACCTCGCGACGCCCGTCACCGACGCCCCGGCCGGACCGGCCACGCACCTGCCCGTCATGTGGGGCTTCCAGGCCGCCGGCGCCGCGCCGATCGTCCTCGGCCACCCCGTCGACGAGCCCGAGACCATCGCCACGGCGATCCGCATCGGCAACCCGGCGTCGTGGGAGCAGGCCGTCGCCGCGCGCGACGAGTCCGGCGGCCGCATCGACGCCGTCACCGACGAGCAGATCCTCGTCGCACACCGGTTCCTCTCCGCCGAGGAGGGCGTCTTCGTCGAGCCGGGCTCGGCGGCATCGGTCGCGGGCCTGCTCGCCTGCCACGAGGCGGGACTCGTGCCGGCCGGCGCGCGGATCGTCTGCACCGTCACGGGCCACGGCCTCAAGGACCCGCAGTGGGCCCTGCGCACCGCCGACGGCGGCGACGTGACCCCGGTGCGGGTGCCCGTCGACGCCGTGAGCGCCGCGCATGCCCTCGGCCTCGAGGACTGACGCGTGACCCGCGTCGCCGCAGGACGCTCGGTGCACGTGCGCGTGCCCGCGAGCAGCGCCAACCTCGGACCCGGCTTCGACTCGATCGGCCTGGCGCTCGGCCTCTGGGACGAGTACGTCGTCACGACGTCGGACACCCCCGGGCTGACGATCACCGTGGCCGGCGAGGCCGCCGACGAGGTGCCCACCGACGAGAGCCACCTCGTGCACGCCACGATGCGGCACACGTGGGACCGGCTCGGTGTCGAGGCCCCGGTCGGTCTCGTCATCGACGCCCGCAACGGGGTGCCGCACGGGCGCGGTCTCGGTTCGTCGGCGACCGCGATCGTCGCGGGCGTCGTTGCGGCACAGGCTCTCTCGGGCCCGGCTGCCGGGTGGAGCCGTGACGCGTCCATCGGCGACGGCGAGGCGTGGCCCGCGCCGGGAGAGCCGCTGCCGGTCGACCTCGACCTCGCCGACGACGTCGCGAGCCTGCTCGAGGGCCACCCCGACAACGCGTCGGCCAGCGTGTTCGGAGGGCTCACCGTCAGCTGGATGCCCGACGGCACCGGCGCCGACCGCGGCGCGCACACCGTCACCGCGCGGCTGGCGCTGCACCCCGACGTCGACGTCGTCGTCCTCGTGCCCGGCACCCAGCTGGCCACCCGCACCGCGCGCGCCGTCCTGCCCGCCGCCGTCCCGCTGCGCGAGGCCGCGGCCGGCGCGGGCCGGGCCGCCCTTCTCGTCCACGCGCTGACCGTCGACCCCTCCCACCTGCACGCCGCGACCCGCGACTGGCTGCACCAGGAGGCGCGCCGGCCCTCCTACCCCGACACGATGGACGTCGTCGACGCCCTGCGGGCGCAGGGTCACGCGGCCGTCGTCTCGGGCGCCGGCCCGAGCATCCTCGTGCTCACCACCCGCGCCCGCGCGGGAGAGGTGCAGGTGCCTCCCGGGCACGAGGGCTGGCGCCGACTCGCGCCGGGCGTGCCCACGAGCGGCGCGAGCGTCACAGCCTGCTAGCGCGCCGTCCGACCCCGCGAGGGGGCCGGATGGTATCCTGCGGGTGCACCACACGCCGCGAGCTTTCGCAGGCCGGTGCATCACCCCCACGCAGAGGCCCACTCATCGCCTCTCGGCGCCGTGCGCCGTCGTGGACCACCTTCAGGCCAGCACTGGCCCAAGTCCGACCCGTGCGAGTCCGCCCCGGGTCGCAAACGAGGGGGAAGGATCCTTCGTGTCAGAAACCACCACCCGCCCGGTGTCGGGCCTGTCCGCCATGAAGCTGGACGAGCTCAAGGGCGTCGCGTCCTCCATGGGCATCAAGGGCACCGGGAAGATGCGCAAGAGCGACCTCGTCGAGGCCATCCGGGCCCGCCAGTCGGGCGGCTCGTCGGCTCCGGCCGCCGCTCCCGCCGGCGGCTCGTCCGCCGCCGCGTCCACGGACGCCCCCGCCTCCGACGCGCCGGCCGCCGGCCGCTCAGCCGGTTCCGACGCCCCGGCGCAGGAGGCCGGCACGGGCCGCGCCCGTACCTCGCGTCGCGCCAGCCGCCCGGCGGGCTCCGCCGGCGAGGCCGCCACGGGCGGCACCGACGCCGCGGCGTCGGGCGGCTCCGCCGGTGACCGCGCTGCGGCCACCGAGGGCGCCGACGCGCCGCGCGAGCGTCGCGACGAGCGCGCCCGCTCCCAGCGCGGCGAGCAGCAGAACCAGCAGAACCGCGACCAGCAGAACCGCGACGAGCGTGCCGACCAGGCCGTCCGCGAGGCCCGCGAGGGCCGGCAGGGCGATCGCCAGAACGAGCGCCAGAACGAGCGCCAGGGTCAGGGCGCCCAGGGTCGGGGCCAGCAGAACCAGGGCCAGAACCGCGACCAGAACCGTGGTCAGGACCGCGAGCAGAGCCGTGGCCAGTCCGGCCAGTCCGGCCAGTCCGGCCAGTCCGGCCAGTCGGGCCAGGGTGGCCAGGACCGACAGGATCGGGACCAGAACCGGATCGACGACGACGAGCGCGGCGGCCGCCGCAGCCGCAACCGCCAGCGCAACCGTGACCGCAAGCGCGGTCGTACCACCGAGCGCGGCGGCGACTGGGCCGAGAGCGACCTGCAGGTCGGCGACGACGACGTGCTCGTGCCCGTGGCCGGCATCCTCGACGTCCTCGACAACTACGCGTTCGTCCGCACGTCCGGCTACCTCGCCGGCCCGAACGACGTGTACGTGCCGCTCGGGATGGTCAAGAAGCACGGCCTGCGCAAGGGCGACGCCGTCACCGGCGCCGTCAAGGCGCTCCGCGACGGCGAGCAGCCCCAGGGCAACGTCGGCCGGCAGAAGTACAACGCGCTCGTGCGCCTGGACAGCGTCAACGGGGCCGGCCCCGACGACGCCGCCAAGCGCGTCGAGTTCGGCAAGTTGACGCCGCTCTACCCGCAGCAGCGCCTGCGGCTCGAGACCGAGCCGGGCAACCTGACCACGCGGATCATCGACCTCGTCGCCCCGATCGGCAAGGGCCAGCGCGGCCTCATCGTCGCGCCCGCCAAGGCCGGCAAGACGATGGTCATGCAGGCCCTCGCCAACGCCATCACGACGAACAACCCCGAGTGCCACCTCATGGTCGTCCTCGTCGACGAGCGTCCGGAGGAGGTCACCGACATGCAGCGCGCCGTCAAGGGCGAGGTCATCGCCTCGACCTTCGACCGGCCGGCCGAGGACCACACCACGGTCGCCGAGCTCGCCATCGAGCGCGCCAAGCGCCTAGTCGAGCTCGGCCACGACGTCGTCGTCCTGCTCGACTCGATCACCAAGCTCGGTCGCGCCTACAACCTCGCCGCCCCGGCGAGCGGCCGGATCCTGTCCGGTGGCGTCGACTCGGCCGCGCTCTACCCGCCGAAGAAGTTCTTCGGCGCCGCGCGCAACATCGAGAACGGCGGCTCGCTGACGATCCTGGCCACGGCCCTCGTCGAGACCGGCTCGAAGATGGACGAGGTCATCTTCGAGGAGTTCAAGGGCACCGGGAACATGGAGCTCAAGCTCGACCGTCAGCTGGCCAACCGCCGCATCTTCCCCGCGGTCGACATCAACAGCTCGGGCACCCGCCGCGAGGAGATCCTCCTCGCGACCGAGGAGCTGAAGATCATGTGGAAGCTGCGCCGGGTCCTCGGCGGGCTCGACGCGCAGCAGGCCATCGAGCTGCTCCTCGACCGGCTGCGCAAGACGAAGACGAACTACGAGTTCCTGACCCAGGTGCAGCAGACGAGCGGCAACCGCCTCGACTCGGACGCCTGAGCCCGGGCGGCCTGCGCAGGCCGTACCGCACCACCACCTCGAAGGGGTGGGACCCCACGACGCGGTCCCACCCCTTCGTCGTCCCGTCTCTCGGCGTTTCAAGTCGGAACTGTCCGAAATGTTCGTAAACTGGGTCGACCCACCTGCCTTACCCGTGATGGAGTGCCATGACCGCGCCTGTTGGCGACCCTGTCTCCGCCAGCGACGACCCGGTTCGCGTCCTCGTCGCCGACGACGACGCCGACATCCGAGACCTCGTCGAGTTCAAGCTGGCCCAGGCGGGCTACGCCGTCGAGGCGGTCGCGGACGGTGCGTCGGCGTGGGAGTCCTTCGAGGCCAACCCGCCGCAGCTCGTCGTCCTCGACGTCATGATGCCGGGCCTGTCGGGCATCGACGTCCTCCGCAAGATCCGCGAGAGCGAGCACCCCGGCGTCCCGGTCCTGCTGCTCAGCGCGAAGTCGCGCGACTCCGACGTCGACACCGGCTTCGCCGTCGGCGCCGACGACTACGTCATCAAGCCGTTCAGCCCGCGCGAGCTGCTGCACCGCGTCAACGGCATGCTCGCCCGGGCCCGCTGAGGAGAGGCCCGTGCTGACCTTCAGTGCGCAGCTGCTCGTGGGTGCGACGATCGCCGTCCTCGGCACCTGCCTCGTGCTCGTCGTCGTCGTCATCGCGGTCCGGATGCGGCGGCAGGGTCTGCAGAAGCGCGACGAGATGCTGCTCGCGCCGCTGCGCGGCCCCCTCATCACCGTCGCCTCGGGCGAGGACGACGACGGCACGGCCACCGAGCAGCTGACGTGGGCCACCGGGGTCACGCGCGACGTCCTCGACGCCGCCATCGTCGACCTGCTGACCAAGATCCGCGGCTTGCCGGCCGAGCAGCTCGTCCGGGTGCTCACGGCGCACGGCGCCGTCGACCGCGCCAAGTCCGACCTGCACCACCGTTCGCTCGTCCGCCGGGCCAAGGCGGCCCAGATGCTCGGCCTCACCGCCGGCCCCGACGCCGTGCCGCTGCTCGTCGAGGCGCTCGGCGACAGCACGGTGCAGGTGCGCAACAGCGCGGCCTGGGGGCTCGGGCTCATCGGCGACGCCTCGGCCGCGGGCGCGGTCCTGGCCGCCACGGGCGGCGAGCAGGGCGGCATCCCGGCCAGCACGTCGGCCGAGACACTCCAGTCGATGGGGGTCGGGATCTCCGACGTCCTCGGCGACGCCTTCGACGACGGCGACGCCCGAACCCGCATGGTCGCCGCGCACGTCACCGGCGACCGCAGCTTCACCCGCGGCCTGCCGGCGCTGCGTCGCCTGCTCGCCGACGACCCCGACCTCACCGTCCGCGAGACGTGCGCGACGGCGATCGGCCGCCTCGGCCGCGAGGAGGACGTCGCGGTGCTCGCACGGCACGTCGCCGTCGACGAGCCGCTCAGCCTGCGCCGCGCGTGCGCCGCGGCGCTCGGTGAGCTCGGGGAGGGCGGCGCCGTCCCCGTGCTGGCGGCGCTCCTCGACGACACCGACCCGCGCCTGGCCGAGATCGCCGCGTCGGCGCTGCTCGGCCTCGGCGCCGACGGTCGCGCGGCGCTGGCCGGCCGCGAGGACACCGCGCCTGTCCGGGCCGCCCGCACCGTCGCCGAGCTCCAGCGGACGTCGGCATGACCGGTTTCCTCGAGGGGCTGCGCTCCGCCGTCGTCTGGGTCATGGACGTCACGTCCATCCCGATCCTGGCCTACTTCCTGCTCATCAACACCTCGCTCATCGTCCTCATCGTCCTGGCCTACCTCGAGTTCCGGGCCCAGGAGCGCCGCCGCCAGACGGCCGTCGAGTGGCAGGGTGCCGGCCTCGCGCCCGGGGTCTCGCTGCTCGTCCCGGCCTACAACGAGGAGGCGGGGATCGTCACGGCGGTCAAGTCCTTCCTCACGCTGCGCTACCCCCGCCACGAGGTCGTCGTCGTCGACGACGGCAGCACCGACGAGACCTTCGCGCGTCTCGAGCAGGCCTTCGACCTCGTCGAGGTGCCCCGCGAGCTGCCGCACGAGGTGCCGGTGCGAGCCCGCGTCCTCGGGGTCTACGTCCCGCGCGACGGCCGCACCCGCCTGCTCGTCGTCCGGAAGGAGAACTCCGGCCGGTCCGAGGCCATCAACGTCGCGATCAACGCCGCCACCGAGCCGCTCGTCGCGATGATCGACGGCGACTCCATCCTCGAGCCCGACGGCCTGCTCCACGTCACGCGCCCGTTCGCCGACGACCCCACGCGCATGGTCGCCACCGGCGGTGCCATCCGCCCGGTCAACGGCAGCCGGGTCATCGCCGGGCGCATCGTGCGCGTCGAGATGCCGCAGACGTGGCTGCCGCGCATCCAGCTCGTCGAGTACCTCCGCGCGTTCCTGCTCGGCCGCACCGGCTGGTCGCGCCTCGGCTCGCTCATCCTCATCAGCGGCGCGTTCGGCCTCTTCCGCCGCGACGTCGTCGTCGAGGTCGGGGGTCTCGACCCGAACAGCATCGGCGAGGACTTCGAGCTCGTCATGCGCATCCACAAGCGCCTGCGCGACGAGGGCCGTGACTACCGCATCGAGTTCGTCCCCGAACCGGTGTCGTGGACCGAGGTCCCGGTCACGGCCAAGGTGCTGCGCAACCAGCGGCGCCGCTGGCACCGCGGGCTGTGGGAGACGCTGTGGGCCTATCGCTCGATGCTCTTCCGGCCCAAGTACGGACGCGTGGGCTGGGTCGCCCTGCCGTACTACTGGCTCTTCGAGCTGTTCGCGCCGCTGCTCGAGTTCTTCGGCATCATCATCGTGCCGCTCGCGCTGTTCCTCGGCGTCGTCAACATCCCGTTCGCGATCCTCTTCCTCGTGCTCGCATACGGCTACGCCGTCCTCGTGACGCTCGCGGCGATGCTCGTCGACGAGTGGGCCTTCCACAAGCACGACCGGTGGCAGGCGCTCGGCGTCACGGTCGCCGCGTCGGTCCTGGAGAACATCGGCTACCGCCAGGCCACGGTCTGGTGGCGGCTCGAGGGCTGGTGGTCGAGCCTGCGCGGCAAGAAGCACGTGTGGGGCGTCATGACGCGGACGGGCTTCGACGAGGGCTCCGCGTGAGCGTCGGGCTGCGGCCCTTCACGCGCAGCTCCGTCGGCACCCAGATCCGCATCTTCGTCGGCATCATCGTCGTCCTCGTGACCCTCGGCGCGGTCGTGTCGGTCGTGACGATCCAGATGCAGAGCCAGTCGGTCCGCGCGCTCACGCTCGTCTTCGAGCCGGCCAACGACGCCAACAACGACGTCGCGCAGTCGATGGCCCAGGCGCACGCCGCGTGGCAGCTGGCCGCGGTCGGCCGCCCGCCGGCGCTCTCGGCCGGCGGCTACCGCTCGACCGTGCAGGCCGACCTCGACCGCCTCGTCGCCTCGATCCGCCAGCCCGAGCTGCCCGAGGCCGACCGTGCCGCGTACGAGCGCTACGCCGGCGCCCAGCAGCAGGCGGCCACCCGGTGGTTCGACGCGGTCGACCGTGCGCTCGCCGACCATTCGCCGGCGGCCGAGGTGCCGCCGGGCGTGCAGTCGACCGTCGAGGACGCCTACTCGACGTTCCTCGGTGCGAGCACGGCGATCGGGGTCCAGGTGCGGGGCGACCGCAACGAGGCCCGGATCGACTCGCGCAACGGCTCGAGCCTGGCCTCCGACGTCCTCATCGGCGTCACGATCGTCGTGGTGCTGCTCCTCGTCGCGGCCGGGTTCGGCATGGACCGTGCCGTCGGACGTCCCATCGCGCGGCTGCGCGAGGTGGTGCGCCGCCAGGCCGAGGACGACGTCATCGCCATGGCCAACCAGGAGGAGGGCGCCCTCGAGGTCCGCATGCTCGCCCGCGACTTCAACGACCTCACCCGCGCCAACGCGCGCCTCGTCGACCAGCAGGCCGCGGTCCTCGAGATGCAGGAGCTCGTCCTCGACGTCGGCCGCCGGGTGCGGGCCGCGAGCGACGTCGACGAGGCGCTGCAGCGGGTGTGCGCCCGCCTCGGCGTCGGCCTCGGGGCCGACCGCGTCCTGCTCTACACGCTGGCCGACGACGGCCAGAGCATCGAGGACCGGCTCCAGTGGTGCGCCGGCGACCTGCCCGACCTGCCGCCGCTGCCGCGCTCGCTGGCCCAGCAGATCGGTGCCGTCAACGACGAGCTGCGCCGCGACGCGGGCTTCTTCGACCTCGGCGACCTGCTGGCGCACCGGGCGTTCGAGGACGAGCGGGCCCGGGCCTTCCACCGTGCCACCGGCGCCCGCTCGCTGCTCATGCTGCCGGTCGGCACCGGCGGCCGCGGCCTCGGCATCATCGCGATCATGATGGTCGACGGACCGCGTCGCTGGCACCGGCACGAGATCCAGGCCGTGCAGCAGTGCGCCGCCATCGCCGCCCAGTCGATCATCGCCCTGCGCCTGACGCTCATGCAGGAGGAGCAGGTACGCCGGCTCACCGAGCTCGACCGGCAGAAGACCGACTTCATGGCGACGATCAGCCACGAGCTGCGCACCCCGCTCACCTCGATCAGCGGCTACCTCGAGCTGCTCACCGACGGCGACTTCGGCGACGTCAGCCAGAGCCAGTCCGTGGCGCTCGACATCATCGGGCGCAACGCGACCCGGCTGCGCGGCCTCATCGAGGACCTCCTCGTGCTCAACAAGATCGAGGCGAGCGGCCTGCAGTCGGTCGCCGAGGACGTCGCAGTCGCCGACCTGCTGCGCACCGTCACCGAGACGATGGAGCCGGTGGCCGTCGCGGGCGGGGTCGAGCTCGTCTGCCACGACGTGCCCGAGGACCTCGTCGTCCACGTCGACCGCGGCCAGCTCGAGCGGGCCCTGATCAACCTCGGGTCCAACGCCGTGAAGTTCACCCCCGAGGGCGGCCAGGTGATCCTGTCGGCCGAGCGCGCCGGCGACTCCACCATCGTGTCCGTGCGCGACACCGGCATCGGCATCCCGGCGGCCGACCTCGCCCGCCTGTCCGAGCGGTTCTTCCGGGCCGGCAACGCCACCGCGGCGGCCATCCCGGGCACCGGCCTGGGGCTGGCCATCGTCCGGGCCATCGTCGAGGGGCATGGCGGCGAGCTCGTCATCGCCTCGGTCGAGGGGGAGGGCACGACGATGCAGGTCGTCCTGCCGGTCGCCCAGCCGGCGCACGTCGAGGTGTTCGTCGACGCCTGAAGCCGGGGCGGCTCAGAAGCAGCCGCCCCGCGGCTGTCGCTCGAGCCGCTGGGTCACGCTCCACCCGGAGGACGGGTCGCGCACCGTGGCCGCGATCTCGTCCCCCGAGCCCTTGGCGGGCTTGGCCTGCGTCGGCCGCCCGAGCGTGCGGCCGGTCCGGGCGTCGACGCGCCACCCGAGGTAGTCGATGCCCTCGCCGCCCGTCACCGCGGGTGCGTCGGTGGTGCGGTAGCCGGTGACGACGGCGACGACTGCCCCGTCCAGCTCGACGTGCTGGTAGGTCGGGTCGTCGGGGCGGGGCGGCAGGGTGCGCCACGCGACGCGCCGGGCCGCGAGGTCGACGCCGAGCACGGACCCGTCGTCACCGGACACGACGACGTGCTCGGGGTCGACGACGAGGAGCCGCTCGCCGCGCTGGGAGCCGACGGGCAGGGCGACGTCGGTGCGCTCCCACCGGTCCGGGCCGGGCGTCCACACCACCAGCGTCCGGCCGAGCACCCCGACCACGGACGCCTCGGTGACCACGGCGGAGGAGCGGTAGCCGTTGCGCGCCACGGGGTCGTCGGGCGACTCGGTCCACGAGAAGCCGCCGGGGCCTCCGGCCACCGGTTCGGCGACGATCAGCGCGGTGTCCTCGGGCACCCCCACGACCTGGTCGGCGACGACCCCGATGACCTCCTTCATGCCCTCGGGACTCGACACGGCCCCCGACCGCACGTCGACGACGTGCGGGGCGTGGCACCCGGGCAGGACGACGTAGCCGTTGCTCAGGCTGGGAGGTGCCGACACGAGGTCGGCGACCGTCGTGCTCCAGCGCACGGTGCCCGACGCGTCGACGCCGGTGACGCGTCCGGCGCGCTCGGCGGGCACGTCGGGACACGCGTCGAACGAGCACTCCTGCCCGGTGCACCCGACGGCGGCGAGCAGCGTCACGAGCGCGGCCACGGCCGCACGATGCCCGCGGGCACCGCGTGAACGGCTCCTCTGGTGCATGCCTTCCCCCTGTCCCTGCGGGCGCCCGGCGGCCGTCCCCCCGGCGCCCCACCCCGTGCCGGGAGAGACACCGGGCCCCCGCGGATCGTTGCACCCGCGGGGGCCGCGCGTCGGGGAATGCCGTCGGGGGATGTCGTCGGGAATGTCGAGGGGGCCCGACGCGTTTGGGAGGACGTGCGCCTTTCTGGCACACTCTTCCTTCGGACCGGTTCACGGCAGAGCGACCCACCAGGGTGGGCAGCGAGGACTCCGACCCGGCCACTTCACCTCGAGGAGACAATCTTGAAGAAGGACCTTCACCCCGACTACGTGGAGACCACGGTCACCTGCACCTGTGGCAACACCTTCACGACCCGCAGCACCGCGACCTCCGGCCAGATCTCGGCCGATGTCTGCTCGCAGTGCCACCCGTTCTACACCGGCAAGCAGAAGATCCTCGACACCGGTGGCCGTGTGGCCCGGTTCGAGGCCCGCTACGGCAAGAAGGCCGCCAAGTAGGTCTCCCGCACGCCGGCCCCACGACTTCGGTCGTCGGGGCCGGCGTTCGTTTTCCCGCCCGTCCCGTCGCCCACCGAAGGACCCCACCGTGCTCGACTCCGTGCAGTCGGTCCTCGACGAGTACACCGACCTCGAGACGCGCCTGGCCGACCCGGCCGTGCACGGCGACCAGGACCTCGTCCGCACGCTGAACAAGCGCTACGCCGCGCTCGGTCCGACCGTCGCCGCGGCCCGGGCCTGGCAGTCCGCCCGCGACGACCTCGAGGCGGCCCGCGAGCTCGCCGCCGAGGACGCCTCCTTCGCCGAGGAGGTCCCGGCCCTCGAGTCGACCCTCGCCACCGCCGAGGAGCACCTGCGCCGGATGCTCGTGCCCCGCGACCCCGACGACGACCGCGACGTCATCCTCGAGGTCAAGGCGGGGGAGGGCGGCGACGAGTCGGCCCTCTTCGCCGGCGACCTGCTCCGGATGTACCTGCGCTACGCCGAGACCCGGGGCTGGAAGACCGCGGTCGAGGACGCCACCGAGAGCGACCTCGGCGGCTACAAGGACGTCCGGGTCTCGATCCGGGCCAAGGGCACGCCCGGTCTCGGCGAGGCACCGTGGGCGCGCCTCAAGTACGAGGGTGGTGTGCACCGGGTCCAGCGCGTCCCCGTCACCGAGAGCCAGGGCCGCATCCACACCTCCGCCGCCGGCGTCCTCGTCATGCCGGAGGCGGAGGAGGTCGAGGTGACGATCGACCCGAACGACCTGCGCATCGACGTCTACCGCTCGTCGGGGCCGGGGGGCCAGAGCGTCAACACGACCGACTCCGCCGTGCGCATCACCCACCTGCCCACCGGGCTCGTCGTGTCGTGCCAGAACGAGAAGTCGCAGCTGCAGAACAAGGAGGCCGCGATGCGCGTCCTCCGGGCCCGCCTGCACCAGATCGCCCAGGACGCCGCCGACGCCGAGGCCTCCGCGGCCCGGCGCTCGCAGGTGCGCACCGTCGACCGCAGCGAGCGCATCCGCACCTACAACTTCCCGGAGAACCGGATCTCCGACCACCGCACCGGCTACAAGGCCTACAACCTCGACGCCGTCCTCGACGGCGACCTCGACCCCGTCGTGCAGTCGGCCCTCGCCGCCGACGAGGCCGCCAAGCTCGCGGCGCTCGCCGAGGGGTCCGGCGCGTGACCGACGCGGGCACCGACCTGCGCACCGGTGTGCGGGCCGCGGCGCGTGACCTCGCCGAGGCCGGGGTGCCCTCGCCCGACGCCGACGCGCTCGAGCTCGCCGCCCACGTCCTCGGGCTCGACACGGGGGAGGTGCGCCGGCGGATGGTCCTCGGCGGCACGACCCTTCCGGACGCCTACGGCCGGCTCGTCGACGAGCGCGCTGCGCGGGTGCCGCTGCAGCACCTGACGGGCCGGGCCCACTTCCGCCGCCTGACCCTGTCGGTCGGGCCCGGCGTCTTCGTCCCGCGCCCCGAGACCGAGGTGCTCGTCGACCTCGCGCTCGCCGAGGTCGACCGCCTCACGGCTGCCGGCCCCGCGGGGGCAGTGGTGCGGTTCGTCGACCTGTGCTCAGGGTCCGGGGCGATCCCGCTCGCCGTCAAGGACGAACGCCCCGACGTCGAGGTGCGTGGCGTCGAGCTGTCGGCCGAGGCGCACGCCTGGTCGGTGGCCAACCGCGACCGGCTCGGTCTCGACGTCGACCTCGTTGAGGGCGACGCGTCGGGCCCGTGCCTGCCCGACTGGGAGGGCAGCGTCGACGTCCTCACCGTCAACCCGCCGTACATCCCGGTCGGACAGGTGCCGCTCGACCCCGAGGTGCGCGACCACGACCCCGAGCTCGCGCTCTACGGGGGCAGCGAGGACGGCCTTGCGATCCCGCTCGCCGTCGCGCGCCGGGCCGCCGACCTGCTGCGCCCGGGCGGCCTGCTCCTCGTCGAGCACGCCGACTCCCAGGGTCGGTCGCTGCCGGCCCGCCTCGCCCGCACGGGGCTCTGGGTCGAGGTGGCCGACCACGCGGACCTCACCGGACGTCCCCGCGTCACCACCGCCCGCCGGCGGGCGAGCGACGAGGCGATCGGTCAGCCGAGCCGGTAGAAGCGCCAGAAGCCGAAGTCCTCGATGGGCAGCACGTCGACGGTCGCGAAGCCGGCCTCCCGCGCGTAGCGCCCCAGCGTGCTCGGGCGCATCACCGTGCCGGTGGCGACGCTGTCGGGGTGGGACATGCTGTCGGGCAGGCAGAGCAGGACGCTGAAGCCGTACATGACCCGGTCGAAGGCGTGGTCGCCGTCGCCGTCGGTCGAGAACGCCGGGCCGACGGCCTCGTCCATGACGACGAGCGGCGCGCCCTCGGCGAGCACGGCACGCACCGAGGCGAGCACCTCGACCGGCCGCGGCATGTCGTGGATGCACTCGAACGCCAGCGCCAGGTCGAAGCCTCCGGTCGAGAGCAGCTGCGCGTCACCCGCGATGAACTCGACGTTCGCCGTTCCGGCCAGGCGCGCGTTCTCGCGGGCGAGCTCGATCGACGGCGAGTCGATGTCGACCCCGACGACGCGTGCCTGCGGCCACGCCCTGCCGACGGCGATCGTCGACCACCCTGCGCCGCAGCCGATGTCGACGACGTTCGCGCCGGGTCGCCCGAGGATCGCGGCGAGCTCGGGCACGCCCGCGAACGCCGGGGCCAGCTCGGACTCGAACCACGGCCGGTTCATGTCGGCCTGCGCCTGCCGGGCGTGCTCGCCGAACTCGCGCCACGACACCCCGCCGCCCGTGCGGTGGGCCGTCGTCAGGGCGTCGATCCGTGAGCCCACGGCCGCAGTGAAGCGCGCGAGCGGCGCGGAGTACTCGGTGCCCCTCGTGTCGACGAGGGCGCGCGCGGTGGCGTCCGGCAGCCGGTAGCGGCGGCGGTCACTCGCGTCGTCATCGACGCCCGCAGCGTCGTCCGACTCCACCGAGAGCAGGCCCGAGACGGCCTGCTGCTCGAGCCACTCCCGGGCGTACCGGGGGTGGGAGCCGCAGCGTCCGGCGAGCTCGTCGGCGGTCAGGGGCCCGTCGACGAGAGCGCTGTAGTACCCGAGGCGGTCGCCGAGGTGCACCGCGAAGAGGTCCAGCGCGCCGAGGAAGGCCTCGTAGAGGCGGTCGGCCACGGAGGCGTCCGCCGGGAGGGGTGCCGCATCGCTCATGAGGCAGTCTGGCGCGCGCGGCGCCCGGGTGGGCGCGATTCACCGGGACGTGTGGCGGCTGGGACGGGCGGGACGGTCGCGCGGGCGCGGGCACGTTCGGACGCTCCGAGCCGTCACCAGTAGGCTCGGCCCCGTGAGCGAGCGCTACGACTGCACCGACCCCGAGGGCCGCGCCGAGGGCATTCCCGCCGCCGCGGCCGCCGTCCGACGGGGCGAGGTCGTCGTCCTGCCCACCGACACCGTGTACGGCATCGGCTGCGACGCCTTCGACGCCAACGCGGTCGCCTCGGTCCTCGCGGCCAAGGGCCGCGGGCGCGACATGCCGCCGCCGGTGCTCATCCCCACGGCGCGCACCGCGCAGGGCCTGGCCACCCAGGTGCCGGACTATGCCAACCGGCTCATGGAGAGGTTCTGGCCCGGGCCGCTGACGGTCGTGCTCAAGGCCCAGACCTCCCTGCACTGGGACCTCGGCGAGACCAACGGCACCGTCGCGCTGCGGGTGCCCGACCACGAGATCACCCTCGACCTGCTCGGCGACATCGGCCCGATGGCCGTCACGAGCGCCAACACCACCGGCGACCCCGCGGCCCGGTCGGTCGACGAGGCGCAGGCGATGCTCGGCGAGTCCGTCGCGGTGTACCTCGACGGCGGCCCCACCGCCGGCGGCGACCCCTCGACGATCATCGACTGCACGGGGGAGGCGCCGGTCACCCTGCGCCTCGGGGCCATCCCGCAGGAGGACATCGACGCGGCCCTGCGGCCCGCCGAGTCCGGCGAGCCCGATGAGCTCGGCGAGCCCGTCGACACCACCCCGGATGCCGAGACCGACGCCGCCCCGGACGCGGAGGCGGACGCCCACGCGTCCGGCCCGCTCGACCCGTCGCGCGACGTGCTCTTCTCCGACCCCCTGTCCGATGCCGCCCCCGGCGGCACCACCGACGGACAGGCCTCCGACACGCAAAGCCCGACGGCATAGAGTTGGTCCGCGCCGGATCCGTCCGCGCGCCGCTCGTGCTGCACCCCGCCCTGCACCGAACCCCGCACCTCCCGGAGATGTCCCATGGCTGACGACACGACGTTCTACGGCTCCGACTTCGGCGCCCTCCAGTCCTTCGACCCGGACATCGCCGGTGTGCTCCTGTCCGAGCTCGACCGCATCCGTGGCGGCCTGCAGCTCATCGCGAGCGAGAACATCAGCTCCCCGGCGGTGCTCACCGCCCTCGGGTCGACGCTGTCGAACAAGTACGCCGAGGGCTACCCGGGTCGCCGCTACTACGGCGGCTGCTCCGAGGTCGACAAGGCCGAGACGATCGCCATCGAGCGGGCCAAGGAGCTCTTCGGGGCCGACCACGCCAACGTCCAGCCGCACTCGGGCGCGAGCGCCAACCAGGCCGTCTACGGCGCGTTCATGAAGCCGGGCGAGACCCTCCTCGCGATGGCCCTGCCGATGGGCGGCCACCTGACGCACGGCGCCAAGGTGTCCTTCTCCGGCAAGTGGTTCGACGCCGTGCCCTACGGCGTCGACAAGGACACCGAGGACATCGACTACGACGAGGTCGAGCGCCTCGCCAAGGAGCACCGGCCCAAGGTCATCTGCGCCGGCGGTTCGGCCATCCCGCGCCTCATCGACTTCGCGCGCTTCCGCGCCATCGCCGACGAGGTCGGCGCGATCCTCTGGGTCGACGCCGCGCACTTCATCGGCCTCGTCGCCGGCAAGGCGATCCCGTCGCCGGTGCCCTACGCCGACGTCGTCACCTTCACCACGCACAAGGTGCTGCGCGGTCCGCGCTCGGGTGCCCTGGTCTGCAAGGAGGAGCACGCCGCCGCGCTCGACAAGGCCGTCTTCCCGATGATGCAGGGCGGCCCGCAGATGCACACCATCGCGGCCAAGGCGGTCAACTTCAAGGAGTGCGCGACGCCGGAGTACCAGCAGTACGCCACCGACGTCATCGCCAACAGCAAGCAGCTGGCCCAGAGCCTCAAGGACGTCGGCATCCGCCCGACCACCGGCGGCACCGACACCCACCTGTCGCTGCTCGACCTGCAGGGCATCGGCGTCACGGGCAAGGACGCCGAGGCGCGCGCCGACGCGGCCGGCATCGTCCTGAACAAGAACGCCATCCCCTTCGACCCGCAGAAGCCGAACATCGCGAGCGGCATCCGCGTCGGCACCCCGTCGGTGACGACCCAGGGCATGGGCCTGCCGGAGATGGAGACCATCGCGCGCCTCATCCACACGTCGGTGACCCAGGGCGACGCCGACCCCGACCACCCGGTGAGCAAGGAGGTCCGCGCCGAGGTCACCGACCTCGTCACGCGCTTCCCGGCCTACCCCCGCTGACCGTCCGCGGTCGGCGCCCGAGCGAGGGTCGGTAGGTGCACGAGTACGTCCTCGTCCTCATCGTGGCCGCAGCGGTCACGTACCTCGCCACACCCTTCGTGCGCAGCCTCGCGGTCGCGACGGGCGCCTTCACGGCCGTCCGCTCGCGCGACGTCCACACGACGCCGATCCCGCGGCTCGGGGGAGTGGCGATCTACATCGGGTTCGTCGCGGCGGCGCTCGTCGCGCGGGCACTGCCCTACCTCGGCTCCCTCTTCTCCTCGAAGCAGATCATCGGGGTCGTCCTCGCCGGTGGCGTCGTCTGCCTGCTCGGTGCCTTCGACGACATCCGCGAGCTCGACTGGATCACCAAGCTGGCTGGGCAGATCCTCGCGGCAGGGCTGATGGCCTACACCGGCGTGCAGCTGCTGTCGCTGCCGATCTTCGGCACGACGATCCTGCCCACGCCGGTGCTCGTGCTCTTCACCATCATCGTCGTCATGGTGTGGACCAACGCCGTCAACTTCATCGACGGACTCGACGGGCTCGCCGCGGGCGTCGTCGGGATCGCCGCGCTCGCCTTCTTCATGTACAGCTACATCGTGTCGCGCTCGTTCGTGCCGGCCAACGTCTTCTCGACGGCGACGTTCATCTCGGCGGCGCTCGTGGGGGTGTGTGCCGGCTTCCTGCCGCACAACTTCCACCCGGCGCGCCTCTTCATGGGCGACTCCGGGGCGCTGACGCTCGGCCTGCTCATGTCGGCGGCGACGATCACCCTCACGGGCAACGTCGACCCGTCCCAGGTGAGCGGCAACGAGGTCACCGCGGCCTTCCTGCCCATCGTCGTGCCGCTCGCGGTACTCATGCTGCCGCTGCTCGACATGGTCCTGGCCGTCGTCCGGCGCACGCTGGCCGGCCAGAAGCCCTGGGACGCCGACGCCAAGCACCTGCACCACCGGATGCTGCGGATCGGGCACGGCCACCGCCGCGCGGTCCTGATCCTCTACCTGTGGGCGGCCATCGTCGCCCTCGGCTCGGTGTCCTTCGTCATCTGGGACGGGTGGCGCCCCCTCGTCGTCGTCGGGGCGGCGGCCGTGCTCGGCGTCGTGCTCACCGTCTGGCTCCCGCGGTGGAGGCCCGTCGAACGCTTGTGATAGCATTCACAAGCACCTGAGGAGAGTCTGAGAACGGAACTCCGAGGGGCGCGGATCACCTTTCCGCACAAGACAATCGAGCATCAGCGACCGTCAGCAGCCCACCCGGTCCCCGCCGACCAGACGCACCCAGGCAGGTCTTCCCGTGAGCACCACCCCGGCCCGCACCGCATCACAGAACGATGCGTTCGCGCAGCTCCTGCGCGGGTCGCTGCCGCCGACCCTCGTCGCCGGCGCCGTCTGCATCGTCGTCGGGCTCTTCTCCAGCCCGAAGGCCGCCTGGTCGGCCGCGATCGGCGCGGCCCTCGTCGTCTTCTTCTTCACGCTGACGCTGCTCGCCATGCGCTACACGGCCCACCTGGCACCCACCACGGTCATGGCCATCGTCATGGCGACCTACACCGTCAAGGTGCTGGTCCTCGGCGTCACCCTCTTCGCCCTGCGCGACGTCACGTGGGCCTCCGGGTACGCCATCGGCGTCTCCGTCACGGTCTGCGCCGTCGTCTGGCTCTTCTTCGAGATGCGCGCCTACAAGCGCCTGCGCATCTTCGCCTTCGACCCCGAGACCGACACGGACGCAGGCGCCGCGTCGGACACCTCGTCACCCGCTTCCGCCGACAGCCCGTCCGAGCCGCCGCGGGAGCCGCGTGATGAGTCGTGAGCAGGGAGGTCACCATGAGCACCCCGTCAGCGCAGCCGTCCGGCCCCGGGCCGGAGGAGCCGACGCGTCCGCCCACCGCGGCCGAGCAGGAGGAGGCGCAGGAACGGCTCAAGGCCGTCAACCGGCGCGAGTCCGACTCGGCCTGGAAGTCAGTGGCCTACCTGCTGACCGGACCCCTCGTCTACGGCGGCCTCGGTGCCCTCGCCGACCACTGGCTGGGCACGTCGTGGCTGGTCGGGGTGGGGATCGTCGGGGGGATGGCCCTGTCGCTCTACCTGATCTGGTTCCGATACGGTACGCATTGAGCCAGGCGGACCCCGTGTCGCCAGCCGGCGCGACGCCGCCCGGCCCGCCCAGCAGCACCTGCCGCACGCGCAGCACCAGGCCCTGGCACCCCACCACCACAGCTTCGGGCCCCGACCCCGTGCCGATGACCGTCGTCATCGCACGAGCAGCCCAGAACGTACGAAGGAGTAATCCGTGAGCATCGTCGCCGCCGCACCGACGGACTTCGAGGCCCCTGGAGTCAGCGATTTCTGGCAGCCGCTGTGGGGCACCGACGGTCCGTGGGCCATCACCCGGCCGATGCTGCTCATGGCCGTGTCCGCCATCCTCATCGTCTGGTGGCTCGTCGCCTCGACGCGCAAGAAGGCGCTCGTGCCGAGCCGCGGCCAGATGGCCACCGAGGCGCTCTACGGGCTCGTGCGCAACGGGATCGCCAAGGACCTCATCGGGTCCAAGGAGTTCCTCAAGTTCGTCCCGCTGCTCTTCTCGCTGTTCGTCATCATCCTCGTCAACAACTTCTTCGGCGTCGTCCCGCCGTTCAGCTACCCGACGATGAGCCGCATCGGCTTCCCGATCGCGCTGTCGCTCATCGTGTGGGTCGTCTTCCACGTCGTCGGCATGCGCAAGCACGGCTTCTTCGGGTACTGGAAGTCGCTCGTCCCGGCCGGCCTGCCCAAGGGCATGATCCTGCCGATCTTCATCCTCGAGCTCATCACCGACCTCTTCACCCGCCCGGTCACGCTCGCGCTGCGACTCTTCGGCAACATGTTCGCCGGCCACATCCTCATCGTCCTGTTCATCACGGGCGGCTGGTACATGCTCACCAACGGCGGCATCCTCGTCGTCGCCGGTGGCGTCACGTGGATCTTCGCCGTCGTCATGACCCTGTTCGAGCTCCTCGTCGAGTTCCTGCAGGCCTACGTCTTCACGCTCCTCGCCGCGCTCTACATCGGCGGCGCCCTGGCCGACGAGCACTGACGGTCGCCAAGGACCAGCACGGACCAGCACGACCCGCACCACCTGCTCCACCCGTTCCACCACACGCTTCACCCAGCCCCGCTGGTAACCGCCAGCGGGACCGACCAGAAGGAAATGGATTCCAACATGACCGGCAACATCGCCATCCTCGGTTACGGCCTCTCCGCCATCGGCCCCGGTATCGGTGTCGGCCTCATCTTCGCCGCGTACATCAACGGCGTCGCCCGCCAGCCCGAGGCCCGCGGCATGCTCCAGCCGATCGCGTTCCTCGGCATGGCCATCACCGAGGCCCTCGCCATCTTCGGTATCGCGCTCGCGTTCGTCTTCAAGGCCTGACGCCCGCACGGGCGACCAGCCTTCGACGCACCGTTCGTTTCTCTCTAGGAGACCCGCATGCATGCAGTGACCATGACCGCCGAGAGCGGTGAGAGCGGCTTCTGGGCCACCGCGGCACCGATCATCCCGCACCCGCTGGAGTTCTTCTTCGGCCTCGTGGTCTTCGCGGCCCTGTACGTCGTCGTGAAGCGCACGGTCGTGCCGCGCCTCGAGCAGATCTATGCCGAGCGCACCGCGGCCATCGAGGGCGGCATGAACAAGGCCGAGGAGGCCCAGGCCCAGGCCCAGGCCGCGCTCGAGCAGTACCAGGCGCAGCTCGTCGAGGCCCGCGCCGAGGCGGCTCGCATCCGCGAGGACGCCAAGGCCCAGGGCGCGCAGATCATCGCCGAGATGCGCGAGCACGCCGTCGGTGAGGCGTCGCGCATCACCGACACGGCGCACAAGCAGATCGAGGCCGAGCGCCAGCAGGCCCTCGTCTCGCTGCGTGGCGACGTGGGCCGCATCTCGACCGAGCTCGCGAGCCGCATCGTCGGCGAGTCGCTCGAGGACGAGACGCGCCAGAAGGGCATCGTCGAGCGCTTCCTCGCCGAGCTCGAGTCGGGCGACGTCGTCCGCGAGAAGGTCGGGGACCGCTGATGCAGGGATCCTCACGCGCAGCAGCGGCCACGAGCCGCGACGCGTTCACCGGCGTGCTCGCTGCCGGTGCCGACCGCTCGCGGTTGGCCGAGGAGCTCTTCGCGGTCGTCGGCCTCCTCGACGGCAACGCGACCCTGCGTCGCGCCGTCGGTGACCCGTCGCGCGAGGGGGCCGACAAGGCCGCCCTCGTCGAGCGGCTCCTCGCCGGCAAGGTGAGCGCCGAGGCGCTCGTCGTGCTCAAGGGCGTCGCCGCGCAGCGGTGGAGCACCGAGCGCGACCTGTCCGACACGGTCGAGGGGTACGCCGTCGAGACGGTCATCGCCGAGGCCGAGACGGCCGACCGCGCCGACCGTGTCGAGGACGAGCTGTTCCGCTTCGAGCGGATCGTCGCCGCCGACCCGGCCCTGCGCACCGCGCTCACCGACGCCTCGGCGCCGGCGCAGCCGCGAGGTGCCCTCGTCGCGAAGCTGCTCGAGGGCAAGGTCGCCCCCGAGACGCTGACCCTGGCCCACCAGGCCGTCGTGTCGCCCCGCGGGCGCCGCTTCGACCGCACCATCGAGGCCTACCTCGACATCGCGTCCGCCCGGCGTGAGCAGCAGACCGCGACGGTGACGTCCGCGGTCCCGCTCACCGACGGCGACCGCGAGCGGCTCGCCGCCGGCCTCGCCGCGATCTACGGCGGCAAGGTCCACGTCAACACCGTCGTCGACCCGCGGGTCCTCGGCGGCGTCAAGGTCGAGATCGGTGACGAGGTCATCGACGGCACCGTCATCCGCAAGCTCGACGGCGCACGCCGCGCCATGGGTGCCTGAGGCTCCCACCACCTGCTGTGAACACCCAACGGCCCGTCACCCGGGTCGAAACCGAGGAGAAGATCTGACATGACGGAGCTTTCGATCCGTCCGGAGGAGATCCGGGACGCACTGGACTCCTTCGTCCAGTCCTACGAGCCGGGCGCTGCCTCCCGCGAAGAGGTCGGCCGCGTCAGCGACGCCGGCGACGGCATCGCCCACGTCGAGGGCCTGCCCTCGTGCATGACGAACGAGCTGCTCCAGTTCGAGGACGGCACCCTGGGCCTCGCGCTCAACCTCGACGTCCACGAGATCGGTGTCGTCGTCCTCGGTGACTTCGCCGGCATCGAGGAGGGCCAGTCGGTCAAGCGCACGGGCGAGGTCCTCTCGGTCCCCGTCGGTGACGACTTCCTCGGCCGCGTCGTCGACCCGCTCGGCAACCCGATCGACGGTCTCGGCGAGATCAAGTCGGAGGAGCGCCGCGCGCTCGAGCTGCAGGCCCCGACGGTCGTCCAGCGCAAGTCGGTCCACGAGCCGCTTCAGACCGGCATCAAGTCGATCGACGCCATGACGCCGATCGGCCGCGGCCAGCGCCAGCTCATCATCGGCGACCGCCAGACGGGCAAGACGACCGTCGCGATCGACACGATCATCAACCAGAAGCGCAACTGGGAGTCCGGCGACCCCGACCAGCAGGTCCGCTGCATCTACGTCGGCATCGGCCAGAAGGGCTCGACCATCGCGTCGGTCCGCGGCACCCTCGAGGAGGCCGGCGCGCTCGAGTACACGACGATCATCGCGGCGCCCGCGTCCGACTCGGCCGGCTTCAAGTACCTCGCGCCGTACACCGGCTCGGCCATCGGCCAGCACTGGATGTACCAGGGCAAGCACGTCCTCATCGTGTTCGACGACCTGTCCAAGCAGGCCGAGGCCTACCGCGCCGTGTCGCTGCTGCTCCGCCGCCCGCCGGGCCGCGAGGCCTACCCGGGTGACGTCTTCTACCTGCACTCGCGGCTCCTCGAGCGCTGCGCGAAGCTGTCCGACGACCTCGGCCACGGCTCGATGACCGGCCTGCCGATCATCGAGACGAAGGCCGGCGACGTCTCGGCGTACATCCCGACCAACGTCATCTCGATCACCGACGGCCAGATCTACCTGCAGGCCGACCTCTTCAACGCCAACGTGCGTCCCGCGATCGACGTGGGTGTCTCGGTGTCCCGAGTCGGTGGCGCCGCGCAGATCAAGGCGATGAAGTCGGTCGCCGGTCGACTCAAGCTCGACCTCGCGCAGTTCCGCGCCATGGAGGCGTTCGCCATGTTCGCCTCCGACCTCGACCCCGCCTCGCGAGCCCAGCTCGCCCGTGGTGCGCGCCTCGTCGAGCTGCTCAAGCAGCCGCAGAGCAACCCGTACCCCGTCGAGGAGCAGGTCGTCTCGGTGTGGGCCGGCACGACGGGCCGGCTCGACGACGTCGCGGTCGAGGACGTCCGCGCCTTCGAGACCGAGCTGCTCGAGACGCTGCGTCGCGACGGCAAGATCCTGCAGACCATCCGCGAGACCCAGAAGCTCGACGACGACACCGAGGCGGCCCTGACCAAGGTCGTCGACGAGGTCAAGTTCACCTTCCGCGGCACCGGTCGTGACGGCCTCGAGGCCGGCCACGAGGAGGCCGAGGAGCTCGACGACGACGCGATCGCCCAGGCGAAGATCGTCAAGAACAAGTGAGTCGCCGCCTCGGTGCCGCTCGGCCTGGCTGAGCGGCACCGGGGCAGCACCACCCCACACTCCTCGACCGACCCTTAGAGACCAAGAGAGGCGGAGCTCATGGGAGCGCAGATGCGGATCTACCGCCAGCGCATCAAGTCCGTCCAGTCCATCAAGAAGATCACCAACGCGATGGAACTGATCGCGGCCGCGCGCGTCGTCAAGGCCCGCCAGAAGGCGGCCGAGGCGATGCCGTACACGACCGCCCTGACGCGCGCCGTGTCCGCCGTGGCCACCAACACCAACGAGGACCACCCGCTGACGACGGACAACCCCGACGCCAAGCGCGCCGGCGTCGTCGTCATCACGGCGGACCGCGGTCTCGCCGGTGCCTACTCCGTCGCGGCGATCAAGCGCAGCGCGGAGCTCGTCGCCCACCTGCAGGCCGAGGGCAAGGAGGTCTCCTCCTACCTCGTCGGTCGCAAGGCGGTCAGCTACTACAAGTTCCGCCGGCGCGAGTACGCCGCCGAGTGGACCGGCTTCTCCGACGCCCCGACGTTCGAGAACGCCAAGGAGATCGCCGACCGGATCACCGCGGACTTCCTCAAGGACTTCGCCGAGGGCGGCCACGACGAGATCCACGTCGTCTTCACGCGCTTCCGCTCGATGGTCCGGCAGGAGCCGCACGTGCTGCGCCTGCTCCCGCTCGAGGTCGTCGAGGCCGACGACGAGGGCGAGGAGGGCATCGACCTCAGCGTCAACCGCTACGAGGACGGGCAGATCCCGCCCGAGTACTTCTTCGAGCCGAGCGCGTCCGAGGTGCTGGACCAGCTGCTGCCGAAGTACGTGCGCAACCGCATCTTCACGGCGCTGCTGTCCTCGGCGGCGTCCGAGCTGGCGGCACGCCAGCGGGCCATGAAGTCGGCGACGGACAACGCGACCGAGCTCATCAAGAAGTACGAGCGCCTCGCCAACCAGGCCCGTCAGGCCGGCATCACCCAAGAGATCAGCGAAATCGTGGGCGGCGCGAACGCCCTCGCGGACGCCAAGAAGTAACCCCGCCCATAGGTAAGGAAGTCAACAACCATGACTGCAACCGTCAGTGACAACGCTGTGGCTGCCGAGGCCGCGGGCGGCGTCGGCCGCATCTCGCGCATCATCGGCCCCGTCGTCGACGTGGAGTTCCCCTCCGACGCGATGCCCGACCAGTACAACCTGCTCACCACCGAGGTGACCCTCGCCGGTGAGACGAAGAACCTCAACCTCGAGGTCGCCCAGCACATCGGCGACAACATGGTCCGCGCGATCTCGCTGCAGCCGACCGACGGCCTCGTCCGCGGCTCGGCCGTCAAGGACACCGGCGGCCCGATCTCGGTGCCCGTCGGCGACGTCACCCTCGGCAAGGTCTTCAACGCGACCGGCGAGTGCCTCAACCTCGAGGAGGGCCAGACCCTCGAGGTCAAGGAGCGCTGGGGCATCCACCGCAAGGCTCCGGCCTTCGACCAGCTCGAGTCCAAGACCACGATGTTCGAGACCGGCATCAAGGTCATCGACCTGCTCACCCCCTACGTGCAGGGTGGCAAGATCGGCCTCTTCGGTGGTGCCGGCGTCGGCAAGACGGTGCTCATCCAGGAGATGATCGCCCGTGTCGCGCGCGACCACGGTGGTGTGTCGGTGTTCGCCGGTGTCGGCGAGCGCACCCGTGAGGGCAACGACCTCATGGTCGAGATGGAGGAGGCCGGCGTCCTCGGCCAGACCTCGCTCGTCTTCGGCCAGATGGACGAGCCGCCGGGCACGCGTCTGCGCGTCGCCCTGTCGGCGCTGACGATGGCGGAGTACTTCCGCGACGTCCAGAAGCAGGACGTGCTCCTCTTCATCGACAACATCTTCCGCTTCACGCAGGCCGGCTCGGAGGTCTCGACCCTCCTCGGTCGCATGCCGTCCGCCGTGGGCTACCAGCCCAACCTCGCCGACGAGATGGGTGTGCTCCAGGAGCGCATCACCTCGACGCGTGGTCACTCGATCACCTCGATGCAGGCGATCTACGTGCCGGCCGACGACTACACCGACCCGGCCCCGGCCACGACGTTCGCGCACCTCGACGCCACGACCGAGCTCTCGCGTGACATCGCGTCGATGGGTATCTACCCGGCCGTCGACCCGCTGTCCTCGACCTCGCGCATCCTGGACCCGCGCTACATCGCGCAGGACCACTACGACACCGCGGTGCGCATCAAGTCGATCCTCCAGCGCAACAAGGAGCTGCAGGACATCATCGCGATCCTCGGTATCGACGAGCTCTCCGAAGAGGACAAGATCCTCGTCAACCGCGCCCGTCGCATCCAGCGCTTCCTGTCGCAGAACACCTACGTCGCCAAGCAGTTCACCGGCATCGAGGGTTCGACGGTGCCGCTGGTCGACACCATCGAGGCGTTCACGAAGATCGCCGACGGCGAGTACGACCACGTCGGTGAGCAGGCCTTCTTCATGTGCGGTGGCCTCGACGATGTCGAGCGGCAGTGGGCGGAGATCCAGAAGAATCTCTGACTCGTATGTCAGTCTGACCGCATGTTTCGTGCGGACCGAGGACGGGGAGGTGCCCACTGGGCCCTCCCCGTCCGACGTTGGGGGCCAGTCGTCTTCGCCGTGGTGCTGGCCGGTGCCGCCATCTGGCGTGCCCGCTACGGCATCGACTTCTCGGACAGCTCGCACGCCGTGGAGCTGGCGCTGCGGATGGCCCAGGGTGATGCGCCCTTTCGGGACGAGCTGAACATCCAGGTCCTCGGGTCGTGGCCGGCCGTGCCCTTCGTGTGGGTGTGGACGCACGTGGCCGGCATCGACGGCCTCGTGCTGGCCTCGCGGGTCTTCTACGTCCTGCTCGGGCTCGCCTGCGGCGTCGCGTCGTGGCGCGCCGTCGCCCCGCACGTCGGGCGTGGCACCGCGGCCGCGGCCATCGGTGTCGCGCTCATCCCCGCGGCGTACAACCAGCAGGTCGTCTCGTACAACACGACGCCGTCGATGGCCTACCTGCTCGCGGTGTGCGCGGGCGCGGCGGCGATCGGGCGGCGGTCGCTGCCGTGGGGCGTCGTGTCCGGCGCGGCCGTCGTGCTCGGGGCCATGAGCCACCCGGTCACGGCACCCGCGGCAGTCGCGCTGGTCGTCGTGCTGCTCCTGCTCGCCCGGGGGCGCGGGCTGCTCGGCGTCGGGGCGGGCCTGGCCGGCACCGGCATCGTCGTCGCGGTCCTCGCGCTCGGGGTCTGGGGCCTGGCGAACCTGCGCGAGACGCTCGCGTTCACCGACGACTACCAGTCGACGCGGGCGCCGCGCGAGGTGCGCATCGACCGCTGGCTCACCTTCCTCGGCGGCGAGATGAGCCAGCCGTGGGCGGTCGCGGCGTTCGTGCTGAGCGGCCTCGCGGTCCTCGTGTGGGCCGTGCCCGCGCTAAGGCGCGCCCGCGGCGTCCTCGTCGTGGCCGCCGTGGCGGCGGCCGGCGTCCAGGCCGTCCTGCGCGGCTCGTCGGGGTCGACCTTCTCAGTGGCCTCGTGGCTCAGCCCCGTGCTCGCGACCGTGCTGCTCGTGGTGCTCCTGCCGACGGCCCTCGCCTCCGCCGTCGCCCGGCGGGGGATGACGGCGCGGGTCGTGGCCCTCGGCCTGCTGCCGACGCTCGTCGGCATGCCCTTCGTGGCCGGCTTCACCTCGTCGGCGCCGATCTGGGGCGCCACCGGCGCCGTCATCGCGCCGGGCCTCTTCGCCGTGACGGTGGCCACGCTCGCCTGGGTGAGCGAGCACGGACGCGTCGTCAAGGCCGCGGTGGCGCTGCTGCTCGTCGCGGGCCTCGCCTTCGTCCACACCGCCAACAGCTTCCGCGACGGCAGCCCCGGCCACCTCACGGCCACCGTCGCCGACGGCGCGTACGCGGGCCTGCGCACGACGCCCGAGCGGCGCGAGACCATCGCCGACAACCAGCTCGCCCTGAGCCTGTGCGCCCGACCCGGCGACGGCGTCCTCGCCTACATCTACCCGGCGGCCTTCCTCCTCGGCGACGTGCGGTTCGCCACGCCCATCACCTGGCTCGACTTCTTCGGCGAGAGCAACACCCACGTGCTGGCCTGGTACGGCCGCACCGGCCGGGTGCCGCAGTGCGTCGTCGCCGCACGCGCCTTCTGGCCCGGCTACGGCCGCACCAGCTACGTCCGCGAGCCCGACCCGCTGCGGTCGTGGGTCCAGTCGAACTACCGGGTCGTGACCCAGACCCCCGAGATCGTCGTGCTCGAGCGCCGCACCTGACGAGACCCTGGGCACACCGGGGAGAGCCGGGCATGTCGCGGGTAGGGGAGGTGTTGACTGGAGTGGACACACCGTCATCGCCGACGAGTTCACCACCTCGAGACGGAAGGACCCCTTCGTGAGCACGTCCACCCCGCAGGCCCCGCGACACCGCGTCGTCGTCATCGGATCGGGGTTCGGCGGCCTCTTCGCCACCCAGCGCCTCAAGCGGGCCGACGTCGACGTGACGCTCGTGGCCCGCACGACCCACCACCTCTTCCAGCCGCTGCTCTACCAGGTCGCCACCGGCATCCTGTCCGAGGGCGAGATCGCGCCGTCGACGCGCGAGGTGCTGCGCCGCCAGGACAACGCCGAGGTCCTCCTCGGCGACGTCACGGCGATCGACCTGGCCGCCCGCACCGTCACCCACTCGACGGTCGGCCGCGAGAGCGTGACGCCGTACGACTCGCTCGTCGTCGCCGCCGGCGCCGGACAGTCGTGGTTCGGCAACGACGAGTTCGCCCGGCACGCGCCGGGCATGAAGTCGATCGACGACGCCCTCGAGCTGCGTGGCCGGATCTTCGGCTCGTTCGAGCTGGCCGAGCTCGCCTCGACGCCGGCCGAGATCGAGCGGCTCATGACGTTCGTCGTCGTCGGCGCCGGGCCCACCGGCGTCGAGATGGCGGGCCAGATCGCCGAGCTGGCCCGGCGCACGCTGCGCCGCGACTTCCGCCGCATCGACCCGACGAAGGCGCGCGTCATCCTCCTCGACGCCGCGCCGGCCGTCCTCGGCTCGTTCGGCGAGAAGCTCGGCGACCGCGCCGTGCGGCGCCTCACCTCCATGGGCGTGGAGGTGCGCCTCGGGGCCAAGGTCGTCGGGGTCGACTCGACGGGCATCGAGGTCGAGCGCGAGGACGGCACGCGCGAGCGCATCGAGTCGGTGTGCAAGGTCTGGGCCGCGGGCGTCAGCGCCTCGCCGCTCGGGCAGCAGCTCGCCGAGCAGAGCGGGGCCACGCTCGACCGCGCCGGACGGATCGCCGTCCAGCCCGACCTGACGCTGCCCGGCCACCCCGAGGTGTTCGTCGTGGGCGACATGATGGCCCTCGACAACCTGCCCGGCGTCGCCCAGGTCGCGATCCAGGGCGGCCGGTACGCGGCCGACCAGATCCGCCGTCGACTCGACGGCAAGGAGCCCAAGGGCCCGTTCCACTACTTCGACAAGGGCTCGATGGCCACGATCTCGCGGTTCTCGGCCGTGGCGTCGGTCGGCAAGGCGCAGTTCAGCGGGTTCATCGCCTGGCTGCTCTGGCTCGCCGTCCACCTCGTCTACATCATCGGGTTCAAGCACCGGATCACGACGCTGATGCACTGGGTCGTCAGCTTCCTGGGCCGGGGCCGCTCCGAGCGCACCGTGACCGAGCAGCAGGTGTTCGCCCGGCAGGCCATCCACGACCTCGGCGACCGGTTCCACCCCGAGCTCCCGCGACTGACAAAGGACCGGCCGCACGAGCCGGCGGACCGGTCGGCCTGAACCCGACCGCCCCGGCACCGACCGCGCCGCCCCAGACGCGACGAGGCCCCGACCGCACAGCGGTCGGGGCCTCGTCCAGCGGCCGGTGGGCGTCGTCGCGCCGTCGGCAGGTGCCTCAGGCCGGCGTCGTCACGGGACGAGACGCTCCACGGCAGCGCCGAGGCGGGGAAGGGCCGCCACGACGTGCTCCTTGGCCTTGCCGCGCAGCGAGCCGTAGACCTTCGCCGCCGCGCCGTGCGAGGTGTTCGCGGCCTTGGTGTCGGTTACGGACAGCAGCGCGTCGGCGACGGCGTCGGACTGGCCGGCGAGGTGCGCGCCGAACGGCGCGGCGCCCTTGGTCGCCCAGAACGGGTCGAGGGCCGAGGCGAACTGCGGCAGGAGGCGGTCGGTGGCGCTCGAGACGAAGTTGCCGCCGAGCTTCTTGGCCGCGGCGTAACCCGTCTTGACCGCGGCGCCGCCGAAGCCGGACTTGTCGGCGACCTCGGCGTCGATGACGTCGGTCAGGGTGTCGACCGCGACGGGTCGGCGGGTCGGGTCGAGGAGGGCGTCGGACACGGCAGTGCTCATGGATCGGACTCCTGTGGAGGGTGGGGGAATCGGCGCGGGCGGCGGGAGCCACCTCGCGTACGGAGCATCCTTGCAGAGGCACTAAACTGCGAGGCACACCCCCACGATCCGGAGGAATTGTGAGTTCGCTCAAGGTTGAGATGGTCGCCGCCGACCGAAAGGTCTGGGAGGGCGAGGCCAAGTTCGTACGCGCCCGGTCCATCTCGGGCGAGCTGGGCATCCTGCCCGGCCACACGCCGCTGCTCGGCATCCTCGTCGAGGGTGAGGTCTCCATCGACTCCCTCGAGGGCGAGCGCAGCACCGTCATGGTCGACGGCGGCTTCCTGTCGGTCGATTCCGACGTCGTCACCATCGTCGCCGAGCACGTAGACGCGTCGGCGCTCCAGACCAACCACTGAGGCCAGCGCGCGTGCCGTCCGTTCTCGTCTCCACGGAGATCGTGATCGGCACGCTGCTCGCCCTGGCCGTCGTCATCCTCACGACGACCTACCTGCGCCGCCGCTACATCGCCCGCGGCCTGCAGCTGACGCTGTGCGGCCTGCGCCAGCCGGGTACGGCCCGCTGGCGCCTCGGCCTCATCAGGTTCGGTGACAACGCCCTCGAGTGGTTCACGCTCGGGGGCGTCTCCGTGCGCCCGAAGCGTCGCTGGGCCCGCCAGCGGCTGCAGATCGAGGCGCCCGTGCTGCTGACCGGCACCGAGTCGATCCCGCTGCTGCCCGACGCCAGCCTGGTCCCGTGCACCGACGGCGACGCCGGCTTCGAGCTGGCGCTCCAGGGCCCCGCCTACACGGCGCTGCGGTCCTGGCAGGAGGCCGCGCCTCCCGGCTACAACGTCAACGTCGCCTGACGCGTCCGGCCCCATCGGGCCGTCCGCCGCGGAAAGTGCGCCATGGCGGAGTTGGCGCGCCGGATCGGGGCAATCGGCCGCGGAAAGTGCGCCATGGCGCACTTTCCGCGTCCGATCGCGCCGGTCGGCCGCGGTGGGTCAGGCCTTGTGGCGTCGCTCGGGCTTCTCGACGCGGCCGCCGCCGGGCTGCCACAGGATGTCGCCGCCGATCGGCTTGTTGGCGACCCGGGCCAGGATGAAGAGCAGGTCGGACAGCCGGTTGAGGTACTTCGCGGTCAGCACGTTGACGCCGCCGAGGCCGCGGGCCTCGCCCTCGCCGCCCGGCTCGACGCCGTGCGCCTCGACGGCCGCCCACGCGGCGCGCTCGGCCCGACGCGTCACGGTCGTCGCGAGGTGCAGGTGGGCCGAGCCGGCGGTGCCGCCCGGCAGGATGAACGAGCGCAGCTTCTCGACCTGGCCCAGGTAGTGGTCGCAGTCGGCCTCGAGGTCGTCGATCCACGGCTGCTCGACGCGCAGCGGCGGGTACTCGTAGGACCGGCGCAGGGGCGTCGAGAGGTCGGCCCCGACGTCGAACAGCTCGTTCTGGACGCGGCGCAGGGTGGCGACGACCTCCTCGGGCAGCTCGCCGCAGGCGACCGCGATGCCGATGGCGGCGTTGGCCTCGTTGGCGTCGGCGTACGCGTGCAGGCGCGGGTCGTTCTTGCTCGTCCGTGAGAAGTCGCCGAGGCTCGTCGTGCCGTCGTCGCCCGTCCGGGTGTAGATCCGCGTCAGGTTGACCATGGGGTCACTCTCTCACCACGGCGGGCGCGCTCGGCGCAGCGGGGGACCCGGATAGGGTTCGGTGGGTGAGAGAGCGATTCCGTGTCGTCGGTGGGGCCCGCCTCGTCGGCGAGGTCACCGTCGTGGGCGCCAAGAACAGCGCCCTCAAGCTCATGGCCGTTGCGCTGCTCGCCGAGGGCCGCACGACGCTGACGAACGTGCCGGCCATCGCCGACGTGACGATCATGGCCGAGCTGCTGCGCCGGCTCGGGGTCGGCGTCGAGTACGTGCCCGAGGAGAACCGCGTCGTCCTCGACGTGCCCGCCACGATCGGCCACCGCGCCGACTACGAGCTCGTCCGCGCGCTCCGGGCCTCGATCTCGGTGCTCGGCCCGCTCGTGGCCCGCACCGGCCAGGCCGACGTCGCGGTCCCCGGCGGAGACGCCATCGGCTCACGCGGACTCGACCTGCATGCCGCCGCCCTGGAGTCGCTGGGCGCCAAGGTGCACGTGACCCACGGCTACCTCGTCGCCGAGGCCCCGGACGGGCTGCGCGGCGCCGAGATCCGCCTCGACTTCCCGAGCGTCGGCGCCACCGAGAACGCCCTGACGGCCTCGGTGCTGGCCCGCGGCACCACGACGATCGACAACGTGGCCAAGGAGCCCGAGATCGTCGACATCGCGAACATGCTCACCTCGATGGGGGCGCAGATCGAGGGTGCCGGCACCTCGCGGATCGTCGTGCACGGCGTCGAGGCCCTGTCGCCGACCGAGCACGCGGTCGTCCCCGACCGGATCGCCGCCGGCACGTGGGCCTTCGCCGGGGCGACGACCCGTGGCGACGTCGAGGTCGTCGGGGGAGTGGCCGACCACCTCCGGGTGCCGCTCGGGATGCTCGCCGACGCCGGGTGCACCGTCGAGTCGACCGACCGCGGCTTCCGCGTCGCCGTGCGTGACGGCCGGCCCCGCTCGTTCGACGTCGCGACGCTGCCCTACCCGGGCTTCCCCACCGACCTGCAGCCGTTCGCGCTGGCCTACAACGTCGTCGCGGACGGCTCGGCGATGGTCACCGAGAACCTCTTCGAGGCCCGGTTCCGCACCGTCCAGGAGCTGGCCCGGCTCGGGGCCGAGGCCCAGATCGACGGGCACCACGTCATGACGCACGGCGTGCCGCTGCTGTCGGGGGCCCCGGTCGAGAGCAGCGACATCCGCTCCGGCGCCGCCCTCGTCATCGCGGGACTCGTCGCCGAGGGCGACACCCTCGTCAGCGGCGTGCACCACATCGACCGCGGCTACCCGCGCTTCGAGGTCGCGCTGCGGGCGCTCGGCGCCGACGTCACCCGCGAGCCCGACGACGCCCTCGACTTCGACTGAGGCTGCGGCCGCTTCGCCCGGACTGCCCCGGTTCGTCCGCGGGAGGCATCCGGCTGCCCTACCATCTGCACGCGCCGGACGTATTTTCTTGACTGGTTCTTGACTCCTCAAGGCAACGTTTCCGGTACGCGGCGCGTCATCATGGTGACGGCAGCCGCGTTGAGAGGGGTCCACGATGGCGCTGAACACCCACCGCAGGGAACCGGTCCGAGTGGTCGACGGACCGGATGGGCACGACGTCATCATCGAGGGTCGCCTCGACATCCACACGGTGCCCGACATCCGCGACGCGATCCACGAGATCATCCCGCAGGGGCGCGGTGACATCCGCCTGCACCTGGCCGACGCCGAGATCGGCGACGCCACGGGCCTCGGGGTCCTCGTGCACCTGCACCGCCGCGCCACGCGCGCCGAACGCCGGCTCCTGCTCGTCGACCCCAGCGACCGCACGACGCGGCTCGTCCGGGGCTGCCGCCTCGACCGCATCCTCGCCACGCGGCACGCCGCGACTGTGGCGCCTCTCACCGCCTGAGCGACTCCCCGCCGCGAGGGGCCGCCGCTACCGTCGAGCCATGTCCTCGACGGAGAGTGCCCCGCCCGCACCGGCCCGGCCGCAGCGCGACCGACCGTGGGTCATGCGGACCTACGCCGGCCACTCGAGCGCCGCCGCGAGCAACGCGCTGTACCGGCGCAACCTCGACAAGGGCCAGACCGGCCTCTCGGTCGCCTTCGACCTGCCGACCCAGACCGGCTACGACCCGGACCACCCGCTCGCCCGCGGCGAGGTCGGCAAGGTCGGCGTGCCGGTCAGCCACATCGGCGACATGGCCGCGCTCTTCGACGGCATCCCCCTGCGCGAGATGAACACGTCGATGACGATCAACGCCACGGCGATGTGGCTGCTCGCGCTCTACCAGGTGGCGGCCGAGCGCCAGGCCGACGCCGCAGGGCAGGACGCCGCGGAGTGGGTGCACGCCCTCGCCGGCACGACGCAGAACGACATCATCAAGGAGTACCTGTCGCGGGGCACCTACGTGTTCCCGCCCGGGCCCTCGCTGCGCCTCATCACCGACCTCGTCGCGTACACGGTGCGCGAGATCCCGAAGTGGAACCCCATCAACATCTGCAGCTACCACCTGCAGGAGGCCGGGGCGACGCCGGTGCAGGAGATCGCCTTCGCGATGTCCACCGCCATCGCAGTGCTCGACGCCGTGCGCGACTCGGGCCAGGTTCCGGCAGAGGAGTTCTCGGCGGTCGTCGCGCGAATCTCCTTCTTCGTCAACGCCGGTGTGCGGTTCGTCGAGGAGATGTGCAAGATGCGAGCCTTCGTCGAGCTCTGGGACGAGCTGACGCGGGAGCGCTACGGCGTCACCGACGACAAGGCCCGACGCTTCCGCTACGGCGTGCAGGTCAACAGCCTCGGCCTCACCGAGGTGCAGCCCGAGAACAACGTGCAGCGGATCGTCCTCGAGATGCTCGCCGTGACGCTGTCCAAGGACGCCCGCGCCCGCGCCATCCAGCTGCCGGCGTGGAACGAGGCGCTCGGCCTGCCGCGGCCGTGGGACCAGCAGTGGAGCCTGCGGATGCAGCAGGTGCTCGCCTTCGAGTCCGACCTGCTCGAGTACGACGACCTGTTCGCAGGGTCGGTCGTCGTCGAGGCCAAGGTGGCCGAGCTCGTCGCTGGGGCCAAGGCCGAGATGGCGCGCATCGAGGAGATGGGCGGCGCCGTCGCAGCCGTCGAGACAGGCTACATGAAGTCGGCCCTCGTCGCCTCGCACGCCGAGCGTCGCCGCCGGATCGAGGCCGGCGACGAGGTCATCGTCGGGCTCAACCGCTTCGAGACCACCGAGCCCAACCCGCTGACCGCCGACCTCGGTACCGCGATCCAGACCGTCGACGCGTCGGTCGAGCAGGCCGCCGCCGAGGCGGTGCGCGCGTGGCGCGACACGAGGGACGCCGACGCGTCCGACAAGGCCCGCGCCACGTCGGCGCTGGAGCGCCTGCGGGCCGACGCGGCGTCGGGCACCAACCTCATGCCGGCCACCCTCGAGTGCGCGCGCGCGGGCGTCACGACGGGGGAGTGGGCCGGCGCGCTGCGCGAGGAGTTCGGCGAGTACCGCGCTCCCACGGGCGTGTCCGGGTCGGTCGGCGTCGGCGGCTCCGAGCCGGGTGACCACCTGGCCCGGGTCCGGCAGCTCGTGGCCCGCACCGGCGAGGAGCTCGGCGAGAAGCTGCGCGTCCTCGTCGGCAAGCCCGGCCTCGACGGCCACAGCAACGGCGCCGAGCAGGTGGCCGTGCGGGCTCGCGACGCCGGGTTCGAGGTGGTCTACCAGGGCATCCGACTGACGCCCGAGCAGATCGTCGCGGCGGCCGTCGCCGAGGACGTCCACCTCGTCGGGCTCTCGATCCTGTCCGGCTCGCACATGGAGCTGGTCCCCGAGGTGTTGACGGGCCTGCGCGCGGCCGGCGCGGCCGACGTGCCGGTGGTCGTCGGCGGCATCATCCCCGAGTCCGACGCCGCGGCTCTGCGCGAGGCCGGGGTGGCGATGGTCTTCACACCCAAGGACTTCGGGCTCAACGAGATCATGGGCGAGATGGTCGGGGTCATCCGGCAGGCGCGTGGTCTCGCGCCGCTCGAGACCGCACCGGCCTGACTGGCGTAGCGTCGGGGCATGAGCGACCTGCAGTGCGCCGCGCGGATCGTCGTCGTCAACCCGCCCGGGCTCGCCGACGTCGGCTGGCTCGCCTCGGCGATCCACCTCGAGAAGGTCCAGGCCGTCTACGCGGCCGACGACGTGCCCGACACCGGCCCGGTCGAGTCCCTCGCCGACGACCTCGGCGTGCCCAGCCACCTCGGCCACGGTGACCTCTCCGACGGCTCGCAGGGGTTCGGGCAGATCGTCGACCAGCACCGCGGCGAGACGGTCGTCGTCGTGCGCGGCGGCTCCGACGCCGACCCGGTGCTGCTGCTCGTCGACGCCGACGGCGTGTCGCGCGGGACCCTCGAGGGCCTGGCCTGATGCCGCTCGCGGGCACGGCCGACGCCGTCGTCGCCGAGCTCGAGCAGGAGCGCACCGAGGAGGACCTCGCCGCGGTCCGCAAGCGGCTGGCCGAGGGCGAGGAGGCCATCGGCGTGCGCATGGGGACGCTCTTCGCCATCGCCCGGCGCCACACGAGCCTGCCGCTGCCGGAGGTGGAGCGCCTGCTCGCCCTGCCGGCCTACGAGCCGCGGCTCGCCGCGGTGTGCGTGCTCGACTTCAAGGCGCGTCGACGCCGCACCGGCGCCTACGAGCGCGGCACGCTCGCGCGCACCTACCTCGGGCACCACCACCGGATCACGACGTGGGACATGGTCGACCGGGCCGCACCGCGGGTCATCGGGCTCTGGCTCGTCGGGCGCGACAAGCAGATCCTGCGCGACCTCGCCGCCTCGCCCGACCCGCTCCGCCGGCGCACCGCGATGACGGCCCCGCTCGGCTTCCTCGACACCCCCGACGTCGAGGCCGGCTACGAGGTCGCCGACCTGCTCGCCGCCGACCGGAACCCGCTGGTGCACAAGCCGGTCGGCATCTTCCTCAAGCACGCCGGCGTGCGCGACGAGGACCGGCTCGTGGCCTTCCTCGACGAGAACGTGGCGCTCATGCCGCGGCCCGCCGTGCGGCTCGCGGTCGAGAAGCTCCCACCCGACCTGCGCTCGCGCTACGTACGGCCCGCGTGACGCATCGGGCCCGCAGGCCTCAGAAGAGGCGGGACTCGGCGTCGTCGATGCCCTTGAGCGCGTCGTAGTCGAGCACGACGCAGCGGATGCCGCGGTCCTCGGCGAGGGTGCGCGCCTGGGGCTTGATCTGCTGGGCGGCGAAGACGCCGGTGACCGGCGCCAGGTGCGGGTCGCGGTTCATCAGCTCGAGGTAGCGGGTCAGCTGCTCGACGCCGTCGATCTCGCCGCGTCGCTTGATCTCCACGGCGACGCTCGCGCCGGAGTCGTCCTTGGCGAGGATGTCGACGGGTCCGATGGCGGTCATGTACTCGCGGCGCACGAGCGAGTAGCCGTGCCCGAGGGTGTGGATGTGCTCGGCGAGCAGCTTCTGCAGGTGCGCCTCGACGCCGTCCTTGACGAGGCCGGGGTCGACGCCGAGCTCGTGGGCGCTGTCGTGGAGCACCTCGTGGATGAGCACGGTGAGGCGGTCCTCGGACTTCGCGTGCTGGACCCGCCACACGGCGACGACGCCGTCACCGGTCTGGGCCTCGTCGGGCTCGACCTCGGCCATGGTGCACGGGGGCGACATCCAGTTGAGCGGCTTGTACGAGCCGCCGTCGCTGTGCACGAGCACCGAGCCGTCGGCCTTGACGACGAGCAGTCGGGTCGCGAGCGGCAGGTGGGCGGTCAGACGGCCGTCGTAGTCGACGCTGCAGCGGGCAATGACGAGGCGCACCCGGTCACCCTAGAGCAGCCCGGCCGCGACTCGTGTCACGTGGGCAGCGTCACCCCCGGCGCGGCTGTGGCTGGGCGGACGCCTCTGGGAGACTTCCACCCATGGCTCGTGAGTTCACCAAGGTTGGTGTCATCGGACTCGGCACGATGGGTGCCGGCATCGTCGAGGTCTTCGCCCGCAACGGCATCGACGTCGTCGCCGTCGAGGTCACCGACGAGGCGGTCGAGAAGGGCCGCGGCGTCCTGCAGCACTCGACCGACCGCGCCGTCTCCCGCGGCAAGCTGAGCGAGGACGAGCAGGCCGCCCTGACGGCGCGCGTGCAGTTCACCTCCGACATGGCCGACCTCAAGGAGTGCCAGCTCGTCGTCGAGGCCGTGCCCGAGAAGCTCGAGCTGAAGAAGGAGATCTTCTCCCGACTCGACACCATCGTGGCCGACGACGCGATCCTCGCCACGAACACCAGCTCGCTGCCCGTCACCGAGATCGCCGTCGCGACGATCAACCCCAAGCGCGTCGTGGGCATGCACTTCTTCAACCCGGCCCCGGTGCTCCAGTTCGTCGAGGTCATCAAGACCGTCATCACGAGCGACGAGATCTTCGCCGACGTCAAGGCCCTGGCCGAGCGCCTCGGCAAGAAGCCCGTCATCGTCGGCGACAAGGCCGGCTTCATCGCCAACGCCCTGCTCTTCGGCTACCTCAACCACGCCGTGTCGATGTACGAGAGCCGGTACGCCACGCGCGAGGACATCGACGCCGCGATGAAGCTCGGCTGCGGGTACCCGATGGGCCCGCTCGCCCTCATGGACCTCATCGGCCTCGACACCGCCTACGAGATCCTCGACACGATGTACAAGCAGGGCCGCGACCGCCTCCACGCGCCGAGCCCGGTCATCAAGCAGATGGTCACGGCCGGCCTCAAGGGCCGCAAGAGCGGCCGCGGCTTCTACACCTACGCCGAGCCGGGCAGCTCGCAGGTCGTCGAGGACGCCCTGACGCCGGCGCCCGCCGAGGCGTCCGTGGCCCCGACGCGTCCGGTGCGCTCCGTCGGCGTCGTCGGTTCGGGCACCATGGCCACGGGCATGGTCGAGGTGTTCGCCAAGGCGGGCCTCGACGTCACCTTCGTCGCGCGCTCCGAGGGCAAGGTCGACGCCGTGCGCGCGGCCGTCGAGCGCAGCCTCGAGAAGGGCGTCCAGCGGGGCAAGCTGACCGAGGACGAGCGCGACGCCGCCCTGGCCCGGATCAGCGGCTCGGTGCGCCTCGAGGACCTCGCGCTGGCCGACCTCGTCGTCGAGGCCGTCGTCGAGGACCTCACGGTCAAGCGCGCCCTGTTCGAGAACCTCGACGAGATCTGCCGTCCCGGCGCGATCCTCGCCACGACGACGAGCTCGCTGCCCGTCGTCGAGTGCGCGGCGGCCACGACGCGTCCGCAGGACGTCATCGGGATGCACTTCTTCAACCCGGCGCAGGTGATGAAGCTCGTCGAGGTCGTGCACACCGTGTCGACGGCCGACGACGTCGTCGCCACGGTCCAGCAGCTGTGCCGCACCATCGGCAAGCACCCCGTCACGTGCGGTGACCGCGCCGGCTTCATCGTCAACGCGCTGCTCTTCCCGTACCTCAACGACGCCGTGAAGATGCTCGAGGCCAACTACTCGACGGCCGACGACATCGACACGGCGATGAAGACCGGCTGCGGCCTGCCGATGGGCCCGTTCGAGCTGCTCGACGTCGTCGGGCTCGACGTGTCGCTCGCCATCGAGCGCGAGCTCTACCTCGAGTTCCGCGAGCGTGGGTACGCCCCGGCGCCACTGCTCGAGCACCTCGTCACGGCCGGCTACCTCGGCCGCAAGACGGGTCGCGGGTTCCGCACGTACGCCTGACACCTACGCTGGGTCCATGCCCTCGCGCCGTCGTCCCAGCAAGCACGCGCGCGAGCACGTGCCGCTCGACGTCACCCGGATCCAGGGCGGCTCGACGCGGGAGGAGACCTACGCCGGCGGTCGCTGGACGGTCCGCTCGGTGAGCGGGGCGTCGGCGACGCGTCCGTACCTGTGCCCCGGCTGCCAGCAGGACATCCCGCCGGGCGTCCCGCACGTCGTGGCGTGGCCCGCCGACGGCGTCGGCGGGGTCGGGGACCGACGCCACTGGCACACGGGCTGCTGGCAGCGTCGGGACGCGCGCCCGCCGGGCAACGCCTACCGCTGACCGAACGGGGACTGAGACCAGGGGTCACGTGTCGAGCACGGGCGCGAGCTCGCGGGCGACGACCCGCAGCGGCGTCGTGTCGCGTCGGGCCCGGGCGAGCAGGATCGCCCCTTCGAGCGCGCAGAGCATGAGGGTCGACAGCGTCTCGGCGCGCCGCCGGGTGCGCCCGGTCGCGACCACGGCATCGGTGAGCGGGCGGCGCCAGGTCTCGAGGGCCTCGAGAGCCGCCTGCCGCACCGCCGGCTCGGACGCGGCGCAGTCGACGACGGCGCCGGCCACGGGGCACCCGCGCTCGAACCCACGGGCTTCGAGGTCGTCGACCCAGTCCTGCACGACGGCCGCGAACAGCCGGCTCGGCGTCGGCCGGCGCAGGCGCGAGGCATGGTGCTCGACGCGGTCGGCGGCCCAGGTGGCCGACCACTCGAGGGCCTCGGCGACGAGCTGGTCCTTGCCGCCGGGAAAATAGTGCTGCAACGAGCCTCGCGGCGCGTCCGCGGCCTCGACGACATGACGCAGCCCGGTGCCGGTGACGCCGTCCCGTCGCAGGTGCTGGGCCGCCTCGTACACGATGCGTTGCCGCGGTCCGTACGTGGTCATGGTGCGGCTCCTCCCGCGTGGCTGGTGGTCGGGATGCGGTCGCCGACCGTCCGACTATGACACTCGTCATGACACGGCGCTAGTATGACAAGCGTCATAGCGGACGGAGGGGGAACATGGACCGCGTCGGGTTCCTGGGTCTCGGGATCATGGGTCGGCCGATGGCCACCCGGCTGGTAAAGGCCGGCGTGCCGCTCACGGTCTGGAACCGGTCGCCCCAGGCGGCGGACGCGCTCGGCGCGCTGGGCGCCACCGTGGCGTCGAGCCCCGGGGCCGTCTTCGCCGCCAGCGACGTCGTGCTGCTCATGCTGGCCGACGAGGCGGCGGTCGACGCCGTGCTCGGGCGTGGCACCGCCGGTTTCGGCATGGTCGCCGGCCGGACCGTCGTGGTGCTGGGCACGACGTCCACGGGCTTCTCGGCGAGTCTGGCGCGCGACGTCGAAGCGGCGGGCGGGCGCTTCGTCGAGGCGCCAGTGTCGGGCTCCCGGGTGCCCGCCGAGCGGGGCGAGCTCGTCGGGCTCGTGGCCGGGACCGACGATGCCGTCGGGCAGGTCGAGCCGCTCCTGGGCCACCTGTGCCGCGCCGTGCTGCGCTGCGGCCCGGTGCCGAACGGCCTGGGCACCAAGCTGGCCGTCAACCTCTACCTCTGCACGATGGTGGCCGGGCTCGCAGAGGCCCACCACCTGGCGGCCGCGATGGGTCTCGACCTCGCGGCCTTCCGCCGGGCGCTCGACCTCGGGCCGATGGCCAGTGCCGTGTCGACCATCAAGCTCGCCAAGCTCGCCGACCGCGACTTCGAGGCCCAGGCGGCCGTCCGCGACGTCCACACCAACACCCGGCTCGTCGCCGAGGCTGCCCGCGCGGTGGGTGCGGCCAGCCCCCTGCTCGACGTCACCCGCGAGCTCTTCCGGGAGACCGAGGCGTCCGGCGCGGGGGCGCTGGACATGGCGGCCGTCGTCACCGCGCTCGAGGCGCGGGACGGGATCTGCCCGACCCCGTCGGGTCACGCCCGGAGCAGGCCTGACTGAACCGGGGATCCCTCAGCCCGACGGCCGGCTCGCGAGCACCTGTTCGCGCAGGATGTCGGCGTGGCCGCAGTGCTGCGCGAGCTCGCGCAGGACGTGCAGGTGCACCCAGCGCAGCGGCAGCGGTCCGAGCCGGTGGCCGCGCACGAGGTCGTCGAGACCCAGTGACGCCGTCGCCCGACGAGAGGCCTCGCAGGCCTCCGCGTGCGCCTGCGACACCGACGCGATGGTGTCGGCATCGGCGAGGACGAACGACTCGCGGGAGTCCTCGGGGATGCCGATCTCGGCGCGCGTGCGGCCGCTCACCGCGTGGTCGAACCACACCTTCTCCACGTAGGTCGCGTGCTTGACGAGGCCGAGCAGCGTCGTGGCCGACGGCACGAGCGAGCGCCGGGCCTCCTCCTCGCTCAGCCCCTCGAGCGACTCCCGCAGCGCCGCGCGGTGCTCGTCGAGGAAGGCCTCCACCTGCGTCCGGGCCGGCTGGTCGATGGTGTCGCGGCTGTACGTCGCGGGAAGCGTCTGGGGCCACCCCGGCGGCGGTGACGGCGGTAGCGGTGAGGGCGGCGTCGGCGAACCGGTCATGGACCGACACTGCCACGGCACGGGAGTCTGCGCCGGGGCCATGACGATGCAACGACGAAGCCGGCGCCCACCGGTTGCGTGAGCGCCGGCCTCGGCCGGTGTGGTCGTCGGTCCTACTGGTTGCGGAAGCGGTTGATCGCGGCCTCGAAGCCAGCCCGCTTGTCCGGGTTCGTGATGCCGAGGCCGGCCTCTGGCGCGAGCGTCAGGACGCCGACCTTGCCCTGGTGGGCGTTCTGGTGCACGTCCAGGGCCGCCTGCCCGACCTCCTCGAGCGCGTACGTCTTGGACAGCGTCGGGTGGATGAGGCCGCGGTTGACGAGCTCGTTGGCCTCCCACGCCTCGCGGTAGTTGGCGAAGTGCGAGGAGACGATCCGCTTGAGGTTCATCCAGAGGTAGCGGTTGTCGTACTCGTGCATGTATCCCGAGGTCGAGGCGCACGTGACGATGGTGCCGCCCTTGCGCGCGACGTAGACGCTGGCGCCGAAGGTCTCGCGGCCGGGGTGCTCGAAGACGATGTCGACGTCGTAGCCGCCGGTCAGCTCGCGGATCTTCTTGCCCAGGCGCTGCCACTCCTTGGGGTTCTGCTCGGTGCCGTCCTCGTTCCAGAACCGGTAGTCCTCGGCGTTGCGGTCGATGATGAGCTCCGCGCCCATGTCGCGGCAGATCTGGGCCTTCTCGGGGGAGGAGACGACGCAGATCGGGGTCGCGCCGCCGGCGAGGGCCATCTGCGTCGCGTAGGAGCCGAGGCCGCCCGACGCGCCCCACACGAGGACGCGGTCGCCGAGCTTCATCGCCGCGCCGTGCTTGGAGATGAGCTGGCGGTAGGCCGTGCTGTTGACCAGGCCGGGGGAGGCGGCCTCCTCCCACGTCAGGTGGCTCGGCTTCGGCATGAGCTGGTTGGCCTTGACGACGGCGAGCTCGGCGAGGCCGCCGAAGTTCGTCTCGAAGCCCCAGATGCGCTGCTGCGGGTCCATCATCGTGTCGTCGTGGCCCTCGGCGTCCTCGAGCTCGACCGACAGGCAGTGCGCGACGACCTCGGTGCCCGGCTTCCACTTCGTCACGCCGGGCCCGACGCGGAGGATGACGCCGGCGAGGTCGGAGCCGACCACGTGGTAGGGCAGGTCGTGGCGCTTGGCGTACTCGGAGGTGCGGCCGTAGCGCTCGAGGAACCCGAAGGTCGAGACCGGCTCGAAGATCGAGGTCCACACGGTGTTGTAGTTGATGGCGCTGGCCATGACGGCGACGAGGGCCTCGCCGGGCGCGAGCTCGGGGACCGGTACCTCGTCGATGTGCAGGGACTTGCGGGGGTCCTTGTCGCGGGTCGCGATCCCCTCGAACATGTCGACCTCGTCCTTGTGGACGGTGGCCCCGCGGTAGGTCTGCGGGATCTCGAGGGCCGCGTAGGTCTCCTGGGTGCGGTCGCCGGAGAGGATGGCGTCGCGGATGGCCTGCATGTCAAAGGTCCTTACGTCGCAGCGTCATTGGTCAGCGTGGGTGGCACGACCTGCTCGCCGGGGCGGCAGGTGACTCGACGGTAGTGAGCGGCCGGGAGGGCGGCGTCCGATCTGAGACGCCCACCACAGGTGACGTGGGTCACCGAACCCGGCGCGCCGGCCCGCCGCGGTCCCGGGTGGCCTTCCTGGCGCGATCCCGCCCGCGGACGCCCGCGCTCGGCCACACTGTCGCCGTGCACGACGTGGAGGGGCTGGCGACCGTGTCACGACGCTCGGTCGTGCTCGGTGCTGTCGGGCTGTGCGCCCTCACTGCCTGGCCGCGGGTCGACGAGGCGCTCCATCCCGGCGGGCCGGGCCGCGAGACCGACAGCCCGGCGCTGCGGCACGACGTCGACCCGCACGGGGTCACGTGGGTGCGCACCGACCGGCCCTGGGTCGCGCTGACCTTCGACGACGGCCCCGACCCACGCTTCACGCCGGACGTGCTCGACGTGCTGCGCGAGTACGGCTGCCGGGCCACCTTCTTCGCGGTCGGCCGCAACGTCGAGGCCCACCCCGACCTCGCCGCGCGCATCGTCGCCGAGGGCCACCGGCTCTCGAACCACACCCACGACCACCTGTGGCTGGACCGGGTGGACCCGGACACCATCACCGACCAGCTCGTCCGCGGCCGTCGGGCGGTCGCCGCTCACGACGTCACGGGCGCCTCGCTCGTTCGACCACCGCGCGGCTGGACCTCGCGGGTCGTGGCGCGGCGCACGTCGGACCTCGCGCTCCGCTCGGTCTTCTGGAGCGCGTGCCTCGAGTCGTCGCTGCACGACGCGCCGCCGACGGCGGGCGAGGCCTTCGGCGCGAGCCTGTCGGTGGGGGACGTCGTGCTGGCCCACGACGGCGGGCGCATCGAGGGGCCGAACCCGCAGGACCTGGACCGCAGCCGCTCGGTGGCGGCGCTGCCGCACGTGCTCGAGCGACTGCGTCGACGCGGCCTCGTGGGGGTGCCGGTCCAGGACCTCGTCGCGTCCGGCGACCCCCGCTGACGGCCCGGTCAGTGGGCGGGTGAGACCGCCGGCTCGACGAGCTCGACGAGGACGCCACCGGCGTCCCTGGGGTGGATGAAGTTGACCCGGCTGTCGCTCGTGCCGCGCTTGGGGGTGTCGTAGAGCAGGCGCAGCCCGCGCTCGCGCAGCGTCGCGCAGACGGCGTCGATGTCGGCCACGCGGTAGGCGAGCTGCTGGATGCCCGGGCCGCTGCGGTCGAGGAACTTGGCGATCGTCGACGCGGGCGACAGGGGCGCGAGCAGCTGGATGCAGGAGCCGGAGTCGCCGACGCCCATCATCGCCTCGCGCACGCCCTGCTCCTCGTTCGTCTCCTCGTGCAGCATCTGCATGCCGTACGTGTCGCGGTAGAAGGCGATGGCGGCGTCGAGGTCGGGCACCGCGATGCCGACGTGGTCGATGTGCGTGAACAGGGGACCGGTCAGCGTGCTCATGCGACCAACGTAGGACCGCCGCGCCCGGGGCAGAAGCCGGGACGCGTGTGCGCTTGGTCATGGTCGGGACGGGGGGTCCAGCGGCCGAGACTAGAGTGAACCGGACATCCGCCAGACATCCCCCGATGACGTTGGAGAGGCACTTCCCATGACTTCTGACCGCCCCACCTCGGTGATCGTCGCCGGAGCCCGCACCCCGATGGGCCGGCTGCTCGGGTCGCTCAAGGACTTCTCCGGGGCCGACCTCGGCGGCATCGCGATCAAGGGCGCCCTCGAGAAGTCGGGCGTCGCGCCCGAGCAGGTCGAGTACGTCATCATGGGCCAGGTGCTGCAGGCCGGCGCCGGCCAGATCCCGGCCCGCCAGGCCGCCCACGCCGCCGGCATCCCGATGACCGTTCCGGCCCTGACGATCAACAAGGTCTGCCTCTCGGGCATCAACGCCATCGCCATGGCCGACCAGCTGATCCGCGCCGGCGAGTTCGACGTCGTCGTCGCCGGCGGCCAGGAGTCGATGACCAACGCGCCGCACCTCATGACGAAGTCGCGCGAGGGCTACAAGTACGGCGACGTGACGATGCGCGACCACATGGCCTTCGACGGCCTCTGGGACGCCTTCACCGATCAGGCCATGGGCCTGCTCACCGAGCAGGCCAACACCGGATCGCAGGCCTTCACCCGCGAGGAGCAGGACGAGTTCTCGGCGCGCAGCCACCAGCTCGCCGCCAAGGCGTGGAAGGACGGCCTCTTCGAGGACGAGGTCGTGCCGGTCAGCATCCCGCAGCGCAAGGGCGACCCGATCGAGTTCAAGAACGACGAGGGCATCCGCGCCGACACCACCGCCGCGTCGCTGTCGGGCCTGCGCCCCGCGTTCAGCAAGGACGGCACCATCACCGCCGGGTCGGCCTCGCAGATCTCCGACGGCGCTGCCGCGGTCGTCGTCATGAGCCGGGCCAAGGCCGAGGAGCTCGGCCTGTCGTGGATCGCCGAGATCGGCGCGCACGGCGTCGTCGCCGGCCCCGACTCGACGCTCCAGCAGCAGCCGGCCCGGGCCATCGCCCGAGCCTGCGAGAAGGAGGGCATCACGCCCGCCGACCTCGACCTCGTCGAGATCAACGAGGCCTTCGCGGCCGTCGGCCTGGCCTCCGCCAAGGAGCTCGGCATCGACGTCGAGAAGGTCAACGTCAACGGCGGCGCCATCGCCCTCGGCCACCCGATCGGCATGTCGGGGGCCCGCATCGCGCTGCACCTCGCGCTCGAGCTGAAGCGCCGCGGTGGCGGCGTCGGCGCGGCCGCGCTGTGCGGCGGTGGCGGTCAGGGCGACGCCCTCATCGTCCGCGTGCCGAAGACGGCCTGAGCCCGACGCGTCGCCGACGAGTTCGCCTGCGCCCCACGTGAGCCCACGCCGCACCGTCGACGTCCCCGCCCTGGTCGAGTCGGCCCGGGCGGGGTCGCCGCGCGCCGTCGCGCGCCTCATCTCGCTCGTCGAGGACCGGCACGCGGCGCTGCGTGAGGTCATGGCCGCGCTGGCCCCGCACACGGGCAACGCGTGGGTCATCGGCCTCACCGGCTCGCCCGGCGTCGGCAAGTCCACCTCGACCACCGCCCTCGTCGGTGCCTTCCGCGAGCGGGGCCTGCGCGTCGGCGTGCTCGCCGTCGACCCCAGCTCGCCGTTCTCCGGCGGGGCGCTGCTCGGCGACCGCGTCCGGATGCAGGACCACGCCCTCGACCCCGAGGTCTACATCCGCTCGATGGCCTCCCGGGGCCACCTCGGCGGCCTCTCCTGGGCCACGCCGCAGGCCATCCGCGTGCTCGACGCCGCGGGCTGCGACGTCGTGCTCGTCGAGACCGTCGGCGTCGGGCAGTCGGAGGTCGAGATCGCGGGCCTGGCCGACACCTCGCTCGTGCTGCTGGCCCCCGGCATGGGCGACGGCATCCAGGCGGCCAAGGCCGGCATCCTCGAGATCGGCGACGTCTTCGTCGTCAACAAGGCCGACCGCGACGGTGCCGACGCCACGGTCCGCGACCTGCGGCACATGATCTCCCTCGGCGACCGCACCGAGCCAGGCCTGTGGCGTCCGCCGGTCGTGAAGACCGTTGCGGCACAAGGGATCGGCGTCGACGAGGTCATGGAGGCCCTCGACAAGCACCGGGCCTTCATCGAGGAGTCCGGCGAGCTCGGCCGGCGCCGCGAGCGCCGGGCCGCTGACGAGGTGCAGGCCATCGCCCTGGCGCAGCTGCGCTCCCGCTTCGCCCAGCTCGGGGGGCGCGCCGACCTCGCCTCGCTGGCGCAGGACGTCGTGGCCGGGCGGATCGACCCGTACGCCGCCGCCGACCGCCTCGTGGCCCACCTCGACGACTGAGCCCCACGACCACTGGGCGTCGACGGGGGCGTGGGCCCCGGCGTCGACCGTAATTCCGTTGTGGGGCCGGCCCCGGCGGTGTCACCGTCGAGTCATGGACATCATCCCGCTCGACCGCGACGACGACGTCATGGTCAAGTCGCTCTACGGCATCGCCTCCCGCGTCGACGCCGTGTCGCGCGTGCACCCGATGCAGCGCACCGCCGAGGAGTTCGCCGCCTGGCTGCGCTTCGACTTCCCGGGTGAGCGCCTGGAGTCGGCCGTGGTCGTCGTCGACGGGACGCCCGTCGGCTGGTCGCAGCTGTACTTCCCGGAGCGCGAGAACCTCGACAAGTGCTGGACCGAGCTTCGCGTCGACCCCGAGCACCGCCGCAACGGCCACGGCAGCGCCCTGCTCGACTGGAGCGAGACGCAGGCCCGGGCCGGTGGGCGCTCCATGCTGCTCGCCGAGGTCTACGTGCCACAGGGCGACCGCGAGTCCCACCCCGACCGCGCCTTCGCCGAGAGCCGGGGCTACCGCGTCGCGAGCACCGAGATCGTGCGGTCGCTGCCGCTGCCGGTCAACGCCGACCTCATGGCGCGCGAGCGCGAGCGGGCCGCCGAGGCGATGGGCGACGCCTACGAGGTGCGCGTCTTCACCGGTGGCGTGCCCGACGAGCTGCGCCAGGGCGTCTGCGACGCCTCGAACCGGCTCATCCTCGACGCCCCCACCGGCGACGTCGACTTCGAGCCGGAGTCGCAGACCGTCGAGGACTACCAGACGATGCTCGACCACCACGCGCGTGTCGGCAACACGCTGCTGACGGCCGTGGCCGTGCACCGCGACACCGGCGTCGTGGCCGCCTACACCGACCTCAACGTGCCGCCCTCGGACCCCGACGTCGTGCACCAGTGGGGCACGCTCGTGCTGCCGGAGCACCGGGGACACCGGCTCGGCATGGCGGTCAAGGTGGCCAACCTCGACCTGCTCGCCGAGTCGTTCCCGCGCCGCACCCGCGTGCAGACGATGAACGACGAGCAGAACCCGTGGATGGTGCAGATCAACGTCGATCTCGGCTTCCGCATCACCGAGGAGGCCCTCTCGATGCGCAAGGACCTCTGAGCCGGCCCTGGCCTGCGGCGCCAGGACCCGGCGGCCTACGGTGAGCGCATGCTGATCGCCTTCTCCGTCGCGCCCACCGTCGCCGCCGACGACACCGGATCCGTCAGCGACGCCGTCGCCTCGGCCATCCGGCTCGTGCGCGAGTCGGGCCTGCCGCACCGCACCGACGCGATGTTCACGACCGTCGAGGGGGAGTGGGACGAGTGCATGGCCCTCGTCAAGCGCTGCTGCGACGTCATCGCGGAGGTCTCGCCGCGCGTCGGGCTCGTGCTCAAGGCCGACATCCGGCCGGGGTTCACCGGTGAGCTCGACGGCAAGCTCGAACGGCTCGAGGCCGCCCTCGAGCGCCAGGATGGCTGACGGCGGCGCCCACGCCCACCCGGCGCCGGCGGGGCGCGCCCTGCCGGACGGCTGGCGCCTCGCGCCGCTGGTGGCCGCCGACTGCGACGAGCTCGGCCGCGTCCACATGGCCGTGTGGCGCGAGGCCTACGCCGGCATCATGCCGGCCGACTACCTCGCGGCCCTGAGCGAGGAGAACTGCGCCGCCCGCTGGCGCTCGATCGCGTCCGCGCCACGGGCCGAGGGCGGCACCCTCGTCGTGCGCGACCCCGACGGATGCGTCGCCGGCTTCGCGAGCGCCGGTCCGAGCCGCGACGACGACGCCCCGACGCGGTGGGAGCTCTACGCCGTCAACCTCGCCGCGCACGCCCGTGGCACCGGCGTCGCCGACGCGCTGTTCGACCGGCTCGTCGGCGACCGCGACGCCTCGCTCTGGGTCGTCGAGGCCAACGCCCGGGCGCGTGCCTTCTACGAGCGGCGCGGCTTCGCCGACGAGGGCAGCCGCACCGAGCACGAGCCGACCGGCACGACGGAGATCCGGATGGTGCGGCGCTCGGCCTGATGACCCGGCCTGAGCCCGTTGGTGACGATGCGGTCACGATCCGGGGCCCGGCGGGCCACCCTGCGCCACGGGCCCGCCCGCAGGGGCACACTCACCCGCGGACACCGAGCCGGAAGGGGGCGGCAGTGGCGACAGGGACCGATGTCGGTCAGGGCGTGGGGCAGGTCAGGGACGATGCGCCGGGCACGGGGGCGGCTCGACCGTCTCCCCGTGTCGAGGTCGAGGGCCTCGGCGTGCGCTTCGGGCAGCGTAGGGCGCTCGAGGGCGTGCACCTCGTGGCCCGACCGGGCGTCGTCACCGCGGTGACGGGGCCCTCCGGGGCCGGCAAGTCGACGCTGCTCTGGGCCGTGGCCGGCGCGCTGACCGGAGCCGCGGTCGAGGGCAGCGTCCGCGTCGGTGGCACGACGGTACGCCCGATCGGTGGCCGGTCCGCGACCCTCGCGCTGGGGATCGGCCTCATCCCGCAGGGCAACGGGCTCGCGTCGGTCCTCACGGCCCGCGAGAACTGCCTCGTGCCCCTGCTCGATACCGGCGTCGCGCCCCGCGAGGCCGCCGAGCGCGTGTCCGCGGCCCTGGCCGCCGTGGGTCTCGAGGAGTCGGGCGGCCACCTCATCGAGGAGCTGAGCGGCGGCCAGCAGCAGCGGGTCGCCGTGGCGCGGGCGCTCGCGGCGCGCAACGCCGTGCTGCTCGCCGACGAGCCGACCTCCGAGCTCGACCACGTCAACCGCGAGCGGGTCCTCGAGCTGCTCCACGACCTCGCCGGTGCCGGCTGCACCGTGCTCATGGCGACCCACGACCCCGAGGCCGCCGCACAGGCCGCCGCCGAGGTGCACCTCGACGAGGGCCACGTGGTGAGCACCCGATGAGCGCGGGTCGCCTCGCCGTCGCGTGGTCGGCCGCCCGGCACCGGCGCGGACAGGCCGTCGCGCTGGTGCTGCTCTCGACGCTCGTGACCGCCAGTGCCGTCCTCGGGCCGCTCTACGCCCGCTCGCTCGAGCACGCCCTCCTGCATGACGCCCTCGACCGGGCCAGCGTCATGTCCACCGGCGTCGTCGTCGAGCAGGGCTCCGACGGCACCTTCGTGCCGTCGACGCCGGCCGTGCTCTCACGGGTCCCGGCGCAGGTGCGCCCCTTCCTGCGGCCGCCGACCTCGATCGTGTCCGGTCAGGTCACGATGTCGATGTCGCCGCGACGTGGCGGCGGCGGCGTCCTCGTCACCGCCTACGCGCCGGCCGCCGGCTGCGCACGCCTGACGCTCGTGAGCGGGCGCTGCCCGACGGCAGAGGCCGAGGTCCTGGTGTCCGCCGCGGAGGCCCGGTTCGAGGGCTGGAAGGTCGGCGACCGCGTCGGCTTCGCGTCCTCGCCGGGAGGACAGGTGCCCGACAGCCGGCTTCGCGACACCGCCCGGATCGTCGGCACCTACGCGCAGGTGCTCGACGACACGTACTGGTTCGGCACGCGGCTCACCGGGCGCGCGGGCACCCGAGTCGTCGCCGGACTCGGCTCGTCCCCGCAGGTCGACGCCCCCGTCGTCGCGCCGGCGTTCTTCGAGAAGTACGCCGGGGGCTCGACGCTGACGGTGACGAGCGCTCTCGACCGCCCGCGCCTCGGGGTGGACGACCTGCCGGGCATCGCCGCCGCCCTGGCGGCCGAGAAGGCCCGGCCCCAGGGCGACACCGCCGCACCGACCATCACCACGGCCCTCGACGACCTCGCCCGCACCGTCGTGCGGGGCCAGGCCCAGGCGTCGGTCCTCGTGCCGCTGCTCCTCGGCCAGCTCGCCCTCCTCGCGGCCGTCGTGCTCGGCCTCGCGGCCTCGGCGGCGGTCGAGCAGCGTCGCCCCGAGATCGCGCTCGTGCGCCTGCGCGGGCACGGTGTCCGGGGTGCGAGGCGGATGCTGCTCGCCGAACTCGGTGGCCTCGTCGCGGTCGGCGTGCCCCTCGGCGTCGTGGCGGCCGGCGTCCTCGACGTGCTCGTGTCGCGGGTCTGGCTGCCGGGTGGCGGGGCGCTCGACGTGCCGCTCGGCGCGGTCGTGGCTGCCGTCGCGGCCCTGGTCGTCGGCATCCTCACCGTCCTCGTGGCGGCCCGCGGGCCGCTCCGCGAGCCGATCCCGTCGCTGCTGCGCCGGGTGCCGCCCCGCCAGGGTGCCCTCGCGGTCGGGCTCGTCGACGCGGTGGTCGTCACCGTCGCCGCGGCCGGGGTGGTCACCATCGTGACCGGGTCGGTGTCCGGGCCGGTCGTCCTCGCGACACCGGCGCTGCTCGCGCTCGCCGTCGGGCTGCTCCTCGCGATGCTCCTCATCCCGGTCGCCGCCCGCCTCGGGCACCTTGCGCTGCGCCGTGGACACGTGGCCGCCGGCGTCACCGCTCTGCAGGTGGCCCGCCGTCCGGGCGTGCGCCGCGTCGTCGCCATCGTCACGGTCGCGTCGGCGCTGCTGGTCTTCGCCACGGACGCCTACCTCGCCGGGCAGCGCAACCGCGCCGAGCGGGCCTCGCTCGAGACCGGCGCGCAGGTCGTGCTCCAGACCGACTCCAAGGACCCCCGTCAGCTGCGATCGCTGTTGACGCGGCTCGACCCCGGTGCGACCTGGGTGGCCCCGGTGGCCCACCTGCAGCCCGGCAGCTCCGACGCCGTCGCGACGATGGCCGTGGTGCCCCGGGCGATGGCGCGGGTGGCGCTGCCCATCGGGGCGGGCTCCGGGCCGGCCGTGAGCTGGTCGTCGGTCCTGGCGTCCGATCTCGCCTCGGCCGAGCTCACCGGGCGGCGGGTCGCGGTCCAGGTGTCGGACGTGCGCATCGAGCGGGTGCTCACCGGCCTCGACCCGACGCCGACCGCGCCCGACCTGCTGCCCCTGCGGCTCGAGCTGCAGGACGCCGACGGCGGGTCCGTGTCCGTGCCGCTCGGTGCCGTGCCCTTCCGGCCGACGGGCACCACGACGCTCACGGCCGCCGTGCCGTGCGCCCCGCGCTCGTGCACGGTCGTCGGGATCAGCATCGACCGGGCGCCCGACGAGACGCGCCTGCTCGCCGGCGAGGTGATCGTCGCCCGGGTCGCCGCCCCGGGCGCGCCCCCGGTCGAGCTCGGCCGGCTGACCTGGTCCTCCTACGGCACCCCCTACTCCCCGGACCGGCTGTCGGTCGGGAGCCCCGGGTTCTCCTACGTCACGACGAACCGGGCCGAACCGGCCGCGGCGCGCATCCGGTTCGCGTCGTCCGGTGGCATCGTCACCGCGTCGACCACGCCGGCCGCCCTGCCCGCCGTCGTCGCCCCCGCCACCCACGGAGCGACGCCCGAGGTGACCTCGGTCAGCGGGTTCGTGGGGACTGCCGTGACCGTCGCGGAGAAGGGGCGGGTGCGGGTCGTGCCGGGCGGCTTCACCAACGTCGCGCTCGTCGACTACGACGCCCTCGCGGCCCGGGCCAGCCGGCTCTACGCGAGCGGCTCCCTCGACGTGCTCGTGGCCGACCCGGCGCGCGTCGGCGAGGTGACCGCCGCCCTGGCCCGCTCCGGGGTCTCGGTGCGCGAACGGACCGACCGAGCCGAGGTGCTCGACGCGTTCGACCGGTCGGCGTCGGCGTGGTCGCTGCGCCTCGCGCTCGTCGTCGGCGTCCTCGCGCTGCTCATGGGTGCCCTCGTGCTCGTCCTCGTCGGCGTGACCTCGTGGCGCTCGCGCTCGCGCGACCTCGCCGCGCTGCGCCTGGCCGGCGTCGGCACCGGCACGCTGCGGCGCGTGGGCGTCGCCGAGCAGGTGGCCGTGATCGTCGTGGCCGTCGTGGTCGGCTCGGCCTGCGGCGTCGTCGGGGCGCGCCTCGCGCTGCGGCTCGTGCCGTTCTTCACGACCCCGTCCGACGTCTTCGTGCCCGACGTCCGGCCGGCCGTGGGGGCGATGGCCCTCTCGGCGGGCGTCACGATGGTGTGGCTCGTCGCCGTCGGCGTCCTCCTCGGGCTGTGGCTCGCCGGCCGCGCCGTCGTCTCGCGTGTGAGGGAGCAGCCGTGACCGCAGTGGAGCAACAGCTCGACCGCAACCCGTCGACCCCCGACGCGGGAGGTGACGGTCCCAGCGCCCAGGCAGGTCGCGGGCTGCCCGTCACCACGCGCGGGCTCGTCGTCATCTACCGCTCCGAGGGCCACGACGTCGCGGCGCTCTCCGGCGTCGACCTGCACGTCGGCGCCGGCGAGATGGTCGGCCTGCTCGGGCCCTCCGGCGCCGGCAAGTCGACGCTGCTCACCGTCTTCGGCGGGCTCACGGCCCCGAGCGCCGGCTCGGCCCTCGTCGGCGGCCACGACCTGCGCTCGCTGACCCCCTCGGCGCTCGACGACCTGCGCGCCGGGCAGATCGGCCTGGTCCTGCAGGGCGCCGCCCGCAACCTCGTGCCCTACCTGACGCCCCGGCAGAACGTCGAGGTGGCCCAGGCCCCCGCGCGGCGCCTCGCCCGCGACCTGCCGTCCGTCGACGACGTGCTCGGCCCCCTCGGCATCGGCGACCTCGCCGACCGCGAGGTGTCGACGCTGACGCCCGGCCAGGCCCAGCTCGTCGCCATCGCCGTCGGCGTCGCCTGCGAGCCCGGCCTGCTCCTCGTGGACGAGCCGACGAGCCAGCTCGACCACGCGTCGCGCGACCGGGTGCTGCGGGCCCTCCACGACGTCAACCGGCGGGTCGGCGCGACGGTCGTCGTCGTGACCCACGACCCCGACGTCGCCGCCGCGCTGCCGCGCACCGTGACGATCCGCGACGGACGCGTCGGGGCCGAGGGCCGCCAGGGGGAGGAGTTCGCGGTCGTCTCGGCCGACGGATCGCTGCCGCTGGCCGGTGCGGCGCTCGCGGACTTCCCGCCCGGGGCGCTCGTGCGGCTGCACCACGACGGCCGGGCCTGGCTGCTGCTGCCCGCCGACGCCCCGCTGCCCGGTGAGGAGCCCGACGGGCCGACCGGCGCGGAACCGGTGGACGAGCCCGGTGCGGAGCCGGGCGGGCGGGGGCGCGACGCGTCCGCGACGTGAGCCGTCTGACACCGCCCGGCGGCCCCGTGCTGGAGGGGCCGACCACGTCGTCCCGAGTGTCCGAGAATGTCCTCGGGGAGCGTCGGGCTCGATTTGTGGTAACGCGACGAGTCGTGCGTAACTTGACGGTGGCCGCGCCCAGCAGCGGCCGCCCGACGTGCCCCGCGCTGCCCCTCGGCGCCGGTGGTGCACGCCGGGTCAACCGGTCTTCCCGAGTCCCGAAAGGTCTCTCCATGCCCCGCCCCGCGACCCGTCGCCGCGTCCTGGCCGCCGCTCTCGCCTCCGTCGCGATGCTGTCCGCGTGCACCGGAAACGCCGACGACGGCAGCGACGGCACCGGTGCCTCCGAGACCCCCGCGGTCGCCGTCGACGCCGCCGGCACGACGACGAACGGCGCGGTCTCGGCCGTCGCCTCCTCGCTGCTCGACGCGTCCGCCGGCGGTGCCGCCGCCCGCGACAAGGCCTTCACCGGCGCGGCCCTCGAGTCGGCCAACGCCTACGCCAAGACCCTCGGTGGCCGCACGGCCGCGGAGAAGGCCGAGGCCGAGCTGTCCTCGAGCGGCGCCAAGGTGCTCGGCATCTCCCGCGAGGGCGACAAGCCCGTGCAGATCCTGGCCCAGACCACCCTGAAGAAGACCGGCGCCGCGGTGCTCGTGCTCCTCGTCGCCGACAGCCCGGGCGGTCCCTTCAAGGCCGCGGCCGTCACGCCGATGCTGCCCGACGCCAAGCTCGACGCGCTCGACGACGCCGACAGCGGCTCGGCCGCGATCGCCGACGGCAAGGGCCTGTCGGCCAAGCCCGAGGACGTCGTCTCGGCGTTCGCCGGTGCGGTGCAGTTCCCCTCGCCGGTGGCCACCAAGGTGCTCGCCGACGACCCCCTGACCGAGCAGCTGCGCCAGTCCGCCACGGCGCAGTCGCAGGCCCTGAACAACCAGGGCTCCTTCAGCCAGAAGCACGAGCCGAAGGGGATCATCGGCGGCCTGCGCCTCAAGGACGGCCAGGGCGCCATCGTCTTCGCCGAGCTGGTGCGCCACGACGCCATCGCGATGCGCACGCCGATGAAGCTCAAGCCGGCCAAGGACCTCACGCTGCTGACCGGCATCAAGCAGATCACGACCGAGGCCGACCTCACCTCCAACGAGATCGTCGCGTTCGTCATCCCGGCCTCCGGCCAGGCCCGTGTGGTGGCCGCGGCGGACCAGCTCGTCGACGGCACGGGTCGGTGAGGCAGGATTGATCCATGAGCCAGCAGCCATTCACCGCAGCAGCACTGCGCGGTGCCGTCGACCTCTCGTCGCTCAAGCGTCCGGCCCCGCAGGCTGGCCCCGCCTCCGCCGGGGGCTCCACCTCGACGGACGGTGCCGGCGTCGTCATCGAGGGCACTGACGCCGCGATCCGCGACATCGTCGGGGCGAGCACCAGCCACCCCGTCGTCATGGTCCTGTGGTCGCCGCGCCTGCAGGAGTCGGCCGACTTCGTCGCGACGCTCGAGAGGGTGGCCCGCCGCTACGCCGGCCGCTTCCAGCTCGCCACGGTCGACGTCGACGCCAACCCCGGCATCCTGCAGGCCTTCCAGGTGCAGGCCGTGCCGGTGACCTTCGCGTTCGTCCAGGGCCAGCCCGTGCCGCTCTTCGAGGGCGTCCAGCCCGAGGCGCAGGTCGTCGCGGTCGTCGACCAGGTGCTCGCCCTCGCGGCCCAGCACGGCGTCACCGGCACCGTGCCGGGTGTCGACGCCGCCGGCCAGGACGGTCCGGACGGCCAGGGCGGTCCGGACGGCGCCCCGGAGGAGCCGCCGCTGCCGCCGCTGCACCAGAAGGCCTTCGACGCCATCGAGGCCGACGACCTCGACACCGCCGCCGACGCCTACCGCGAGGCGCTCGCCCAGAGCCCCGCCGACACCGACGCCAAGATCGGTCTGGCCCAAGTGGGCCTGCTCCAGCGCACCCGCGGGGCCGACCTGCAGCAGGCGCGGGCCGCGGCCGCTGCCGCGCCCACCGACGTCGACGCGCAGATCCTCGTCGCCGACCTCGACGTGCTCGGCGGCCACGTGGAGGACGCCTTCGTGCGCCTCATCGACACGGTGCGCGTCACGGCCGACGCCGACCGCAACCAGGCCCGCGAGCACCTCGTCGAGCTGTTCGAGGTCGTGGGCACGTCCGACGAGCGCGTCGCCCGGGCCCGCAAGGCCCTCATGAGCGCCCTGTTCTGAGACGTCAGCCGGTCCCGAGGTCGTCGGGACCGGCGTTGTCGGGACCGGCGTCGTCGGTCTGCACGACCGACTCGGCGAGCCGCTCGACGACCTCGGCCGCGGTGCCGTCCAGGGCGTCCTCGTCACCGGCGCCGGGCGGTGTCGTCACCCAGAGCCCCCAGCCCGGGGTGGAGGGGTCGATGCCGGCTCCGACCACGACCAGGTGCACGGGTCGCGGCGCGGCGAGGTCGAGGTAGTCCTCGAGCCGGTCGCCCTCGACCCGGTCGGCGACGACGACGTCGTGGCCCTCGATGAGGTAGGTCTCGGCCAGGGCCAGGCCCGCCGACCAGCGCAGCAGCTGGCGCCGCACGAGCGCGACCCCGGTGGGCAGCGACCCCGGCTCCGACGCGTCGCCGACGAGCATGGAGTCGAGGACCTGCCCGTCGACCACGAGGGCGCCCCCGAGCCGCTCGCCGACCGCGCGGGCCAGCCGGCCGAGCCCCGACGCGTCGGCACCGGTCACGAGGACCAGGCGGCCCGGGGACCCGGCGGAACCGGCAGAGCCGAGAGCGTCGGTCGGGTCGAGCGCGTCGGTCATCCGCCGAGCGCCGCCGACACGACGTCCTTGGCCTCGGCCTGCACCTGGGCGAGGTGCTCGGGCCCCTTGAACGACTCGGCGTAGATCTTGTAGACGTCCTCGGTGCCGGACGGGCGCGCGGCGAACCACGCGCTCTCGGTGGTGACCTTGAGCCCGCCGATCTTCGCGCCGTTGCCCGGGGCGGAGGTCAGCTTGCCCGTGATCGCCTCTCCTGCAAGGGACTCCGCGCTGACGTCGTCGGGGGAGAGCGCGGCGAGCTTGGCCTTCTGGTCGCGGTCGGCAGCAGCGTCGATGCGGGCGTACGCGGGCGAGCCGAAGCGCTCGGTGAGCCCGGCGTAGTGCTGGCTCGGCGTCCGGCCGGTCACGGCGAGGATCTCCGAGGCCAGCAGGGCGAGCAGGATGCCGTCCTTGTCGGTCGACCAGACGCTGCCGTCCTTGCGCAGGAAGCTCGCCCCGGCCGACTCCTCGCCGCCGAAGCCGACGGAGCCGTCGAGCAGACCGGGCACGAACCACTTGAAGCCGACCGGCACCTCGAGCAGCGTGCGGCCGAGCTCGCCGGCGACCCGGTCGATCATCGAGGAGGAGACGAGGGTCTTGCCGATGGCGGTGCCCTCGCCCCAGCCCGGCCGGGCGCCGCCGTAGAGGTAGCGGATCGCGACGGCGAGGTAGTGGTTGGGGTTCATCAGGCCGGCGTCGGGCGTGACGATGCCGTGGCGGTCGGCGTCGGCGTCGTTGCCGGTGGAGATGTCGTAGTCGTCCTTGGCGCCGATGAGCGAGGCCATCGCCGAGGGGGAGGAGCAGTCCATCCGGATCTTGCCGTCCCAGTCGAGCGTCATGAACGCCCACTGCGGGTCGACGCGCGGGTTGACGACGGTGAGGTCGAGGCCGTGCCGCTCGGCGATCTCGCCCCAGTAGCCGACCGACGCGCCGCCGAGGGGGTCGGCGCCGATGCGCACCCCGGCCTCGCGGATGCGGCCGAGGTCGAGCACCGAGGGGAGGTCGTCGACGTACGTGCCGAGGAAGTCGTAGGCGCCGGCCTCGCCGCGTGCCTTGTCGAAGGCCACCCGGCGGACGTCGGCGAGGCCGCCCCGGATGAGGTCGTTGGCGCGCTGCGCGATGACCGACGTGGCGTCGGTGTCGGCCGGGCCGCCGTGCGGCGGGTTGTACTTGAAGCCGCCGTCGGCCGGCGGGTTGTGCGAGGGCGTGACGACGATGCCGTCAGCCAGACCGCTTGCGCCGGAAGCCTTTCCGCGGTTCGCCAGCAGGATCGCGTGGGAGACGGCCGGCGTCGGGGTGTAGCCGTCGCGGTCGTCGACGAGCACGGTGACGCCGTTGGCGACGAGCACCTCGAGGGCCGAGCGCCAGGCCGGCTCGGACAGGCCGTGGGTGTCGCGGCCGATGAAGAGCGGGCCGTCGAAGCCCTGCGAGGTGCGGTAGTCGACGATGGCCTGCGTCGTGGCGAGGATGTGGTCCTCGTTGAAGGCCGTGCGCAGGCTCGACCCCCGGTGGCCCGACGTGCCGAACGCGACCTGCTGGTCGGGGTCGTCGACGTCGGGGTGGCGGTCGTAGTACGCGGCGACGAGCGCGTCGACGTCGACGAGGTCCTCGGGACGGGCGGGCTGGCCCGCGCGGGGGTGGTTCATGAGGGGTCTCCGTTCGTCGGACGGTCGGCGCCGGGCCCGCCGCCCGGGAGGGACGGGGCCGACGCGTCGGCCGCGTGACCGGGGGCGCCGGCGGGCTCCCCGACGGGGACGAGCCAGACGGTCGAGAACCGGGGCACCGTGATCGCCGCCGAGAAGGGCTGGCTGTTCCACGGCTCGGCCGCGGCGTCGATGACCAGGCCGGCGCTGCTCGGGGCGTCGGGGTGGTAACCGGCGGTGTCGAGGACGACCTCCCACCGACCGCCGCGGGGCAGGCCGAGGCGGTAGTACGGCTGGGTCTCGCCGCTGAAGTTCATGACGCAGGCGATGGCGGGGGCCTCGGTGGCGCGGTCGCCCCGGCCGAAGCGCAGCCACGAGAACGTGTTGTGGTCGGCGTCGTCGGCCTCGAGCCACTCGAACCCGGACGGGTCGTTGTCGAGCTCCCAGAGGGCGCGGTGGTGCCGGTAGATGCCGTTGAGGTCCTTGACGAGGTTGTGGACGCGGTAGTGCAGCGGCTGCTCGAGCAGCCACCAGTCGAGGCTGCGGCCCTCCGACCACTCCGACTCCTGGCCGAACTCGCAGCCCATGAAGAGCAGCTGCTTGCCCGGGTGGCACCAGAGGTAGGCGAGGAAGGCGCGCAGCGTCGCCACCTGCTCCTCGCGGGAGCCCCGCGACTTGCGCAGCAGCGAGCCCTTGCCGTGGACGACCTCGTCGTGGCTGATCGGCAGGACGAAATTCTCGTCGAAGGCGTACATGAGCGAGAACGTCAGCTTGCCGTGCTCGAACTTGCGGTAGATCGGGTCCTGCCCCAGGTACTTGAGCGAGTCGTTCATCCAGCCCATGTTCCACTTGAAGCCGAACCCGAGGCCGCCGTGGTTCGTCGGACGCGTCACGCCCGGCCACGTCGTCGACTCCTCTGCGATGGTGACGATGCCGCCCTCGCGCTTGTACGCGGTGGCGTTCGTCTCCTTGAGCAGCTCGACGGCCTCGAGGTTCTCGCGCCCGCCGTCCTTGTTCGGCTCCCACTGGCCGGCGCCGCGCGCGTAGTCGAGGTAGAGCATCGAGGCGACGCCGTCGACGCGCACGCCGTCGGCGTGGAACTCCTCGAGCCAGTATAGGGCGTTGGCCACGAGGAAGTTGCGCACCTCGGGGCGGCCGTAGTCGAAGATGTTCGAGCCCCACTCCGGGTGCCAGCCGCGGCGCGGGTCGGGGTGCTCGTAGAGCGGCAGGCCGTCGAAGCGGGCCAGGGCCCACTCGTCGGTGGCGAAGTGCCCCGGCACCCAGTCGAGGATGACCCCGATGCCGGCCTTGTGCAGCTCGTCGACGAGGTGGCGGAAGTCGTCGGGGGTGCCCCAGCGCGAGCTCGGCGCGTAGTAGCCGGTGACGTGGTAGCCCCACGACGGCACGTACGGGTGCTCCATGACCGGAAGGAACTCGACGTGGGTGAAGCCGAGGTCGCGCACGTAGTTGACGAGGTGCTCGGCCAGGCCGCGGTAGCCCTCGCCCTGGCGCCACGAGCCGAGGTGCACCTCGTAGATGCTCATCGGCCCCTCGTGGGAGTTGCGGGTGCGCCGCTGCTCCATCCACTCGCCGTCGCCCCAGCTGTAGTGCGACTCGGTGACGATCGCCGCCTGCTTCGGGGCCACCTCGGTCATCCGGGCCATCGGGTCGCTCTTGAGCCGGACGAGCTCGTCGGGGCCGCGCACGGCGAACTGGTAGTTCATCCCCTCCTGCGCGCCCGGGATGAACAGCTCCCAGATGCCGCTCTCGCCGAGCGCGCGCATCGGGTGCGTGCGGCGGTCCCAGCCGTTGAAGTCGCCGATGACGTGGACCGCCTTGGCCCGCGGCGCCCACAGCGCGAACGAGACGCCCCAGACGTCGCCGAGCGGGCCGGCGTAGTGGCGCACGTGCGAGCCGAGAACCTTCCAGAGCTGCTCGTGGCGGCCCTCGTTGACCAGGTGACGGTCCATCTCGCCGAGCGTCGGGGCGAACCGGTAGGGGTCGTCCTGCTCGTGCGCGACGCCGTCGCCGTACTCGACGAGCAGGCGGTAGTCGTGCGTCGTGCCGAAGTCGGGGGAGGTCATCGACCAGATGCCGTCGCGCACGTGCTGCAGCTCGACGCGGTCGCCGGAGTCGAGCCGCGCGGCCACCCGGGTGGCGTAGGGCCGGAACGCCGTGATGGTCAGGCCGCCGGGGCCCACGTGGTGGCCGAGCAGGTCGTGCGGCTGGCCGTTGCGCCCCTGCAGGAACGCGTCGATGGCCTGGTGGTCGAGCGCGGGGGAGCTGGTCGGGCCGGTCGTCACGGGGTGACCTCCTCGCTGGTGAGCCGCTCGACGGCGCCGAGCGGGATCGGCAGCCACGTCGGCCGGTTGCGGGCCTCGTAGACCACCTCGTAGAGCGCCTTGTCGAGCTCGAGGGCGCGCACGAGGGCGGCGGCGTCGGGGCCCGGCTCGCCGGCGACCGAGGCGTACCCCTCGAGGAAGGCGGCGCGGCACCCGCGAGCCCAGGCCGTGGCGTCGACGGGGGCGTCGGCGAGCGCGACGGAGCCCGCCGCGTAGTCGAAGGAGCGGAGCATCCCGGCGACGTCACGCTGGGTGAGGTCGGGGGCCACGCGCTCGGACAGCGGGCGCAGCGGCTCGCCCTCGAAGTCGAGGGCCACCCAGCCACGCTCGGGCACGTCGAGCACCTGCCCGAGGTGGTAGTCGCCGTGGATCCGTTGCAGCGCAGGCCATTCCACGTCGCGCACCGACGCGGCCACCCGCTCGACCGCGTCGACGTGGGAGGCGAGGTCGGGCACGAGCGCCACCGCCGCAGCGCAACGCTGGCGCATCGAGGTGACGAGCGCCTCGCGAGCCTCGGGCGTCACCTCGGTGGTGCCGAGGGCGTGCGCGAGGGCCGCGTGGATCTGCGCCGTGACGACGCCGAGGTCGCGGGCGCGGGCCGTGAAGTCGGTGCCTGCCGCCGCGGCCACGAGAGCCACCCGCCAGGCGTCCTCGACGCCGGGGATGAACTCCTGGGCGAAGGCGAGGTGACCGTGCTCGACGCCGCCCGACGGGCCGTCCCAGGCGCCGTGGAGGTTGCCGTAGGCGAGCGGCACGCGGTCCGAGCCCTCTGCCGTCAGGGCCGACTGCACGACGACGTCGGGGTTGTCGCCGTCCTGCACGGTGCGGAAGACCTTGACGATGAGCGGTTCGGCCGGGCCGCCGTCGGCGCTCATCCGGCAGATGACCGAGGTGTTCGACTGCTCGCCGGTGAGGACCGAGGAGGACGTGACGCTGCCGGCGGCCTGCCCCGTGGCCGAGCCCGTGGCGCGGGCGTTGCTGCCGACCGAGGCCTGGGCGTCGTCGGAGACGTCGGACTCGAGGACGGTGCGGACCAGCTCGGAGACGTAGACCGGGTCGTGCGGGCCGTCGTAGACCCACCGGGTGCCGAGGACGCTGTGCTCCATCGTGCCGAGCAGCGCGTGCTCGGCACCCTCGAGCGGGGCACTCCGGTAGGTGAGCGGCACCTGGTAGACGACGGCGGGCGCCACGGCCTCGTCGGCGAGCAGGAGGGTCTCGACGCCCACCTCGCCCTCGGGGTCCTCGAAGCGGAACCCGCCGACGCGTCGCAGCTGCGGCACGTGGCCCTTGCCGTGGTACCAGCGCTGGCGCGGCATCCACCCGGTGACCATCTCGACCTTCGTCGGGGCGATCGTGGCGCCCTTGTGGACGACGGCCATCAGCGGTTGTCCTCCTGACCGCGCAGCTGGAGCCAGAAGAAGTCGCGTGAGCCGAGGGTCAGGGTGACGCGTCCGTCGGAGGCCACCCACGGGAACCCGCTGCCGCCGAAGAGGTCGACGAGCGCGCGGCCCGAGAAGTGCTCGGGCAGCTGGATCGTCGCCGCCTGCGGCCTGCTGCTCAGGTTGTTGACGCAGAGCACCGCCTCGGCCGGGTGGTCGCCGTCGGCGTCCATCGACCGGGTGAAGGCCAGGATGTGGTCGTTGTCGGCCGGCACGACGGTGAAGTCGCCGAGACCGAAGACGGGGTGCCGGCTGCGCACCTGGAGCATCCCGCGCACCCAGTGCAGCAGCGAGGACGACGACGCCATCTGCGCCTCGACGTTGACGTTGTTGTAGTGGTAGACGAGCGAGCTGATGACGGGCAGGTAGAGCTTGCCCGGGTCGACGGTCGAGAAGCCGGCGTTGCGGTCAGGCGTCCACTGCATCGGCGTGCGCACGGCGTCGCGGTCGGTGAGCCAGATGTTGTCGCCCATCCCGATCTCGTCGCCGTAGTAGAGGCACGGCGAGCCGGGCAGCGAGAGCACGAGCGCGTGGATCAGCTCGATCTCGGGGCGGCTGTTGTCGAGCAGGGGAGCGAGGCGTCGCCGGATGCCGACGTTGGCGCGCATGCGCGGGTCGGGGGCGTACCAGCCGTACATCGCGGCGCGCTCCTCCGGCGTCACCATCTCGAGCGTCAGCTCGTCGTGGTTGCGCAGGAAGGTGCCCCACTGCGTGCCCGACGGGATGGCCGGGGTGTCGGCGAGCACGTCGATGATCGGCTGGGCCTTCTCCTCGCGCAGCGAGTAGTAGAGCCTCGGCATGACCGGGAAGTGGAAGCACATCTGGCACTCGGGTGCCTCGTCGGTGCCGAAGTAGTCGACGACCTCGGCCGGCGGCTGGTTGGCCTCGGCGAGCAGGATGCGCCCCGGGTACTCGGTGTCGACCATGGTGCGCAGCTTGGCGAGGAACTCGTGGGTCTTCGGCAGGTTCTCGCAGTTGGTGCCCTCCTCCTCGTAGAGGTAGGGCACGGCGTCGAGCCGGAAGCCGTCGATGCCGAGGTCCATCCAGAACCGGACGACGTCGAACATCGCCTCCTGCACGGCCTCGTTCTCGAAGTTGAGGTCGGGCTGGTGGCTGAAGAACCGGTGCCAGAAGAACTGCCGGCGGACCGGGTCGAAGGTCCAGTTCGACACCTCCGTGTCGACGAAGATGATGCGGGCGTCGTCGTAGCCCTCGTCGGTGTCGGACCACACGTAGTAGTCGCCGTACGGGCCGTCGGGCTCGGCGCGGCTGGCCTGGAACCACGGGTGCTGGTCGCTCGTGTGGTTCATGACGAGGTCGGTGACGATGCGGATGCCGCGGGCGTGCGCCTGCGACACGAGCTCGGTGAACTCCGGCAGGGTCCCGAACTCCGGCAGGACCGCCTTGTAGTCGGCGATGTCGTAGCCGCCGTCGCGCAGCGGGGAGGCGTAGAAGGGCGGCAGCCACAGGCAGTCGACGCCGAGCCACTGGAGGTAGTCGAGGCGCTGGATCAGGCCGGTGAAGTCGCCGGCGCCCACCCCCTTGCTGTCGGCGAAGGCGCGCACGAGCACCTCGTAGAACACCGCCTTCCGGAACCACTGAGGGTCGTGCTTCAGCCCCGGCTGGGAGAGGTTGAGTCCCTGCATGTGGTCAGTGGCTCCTCACGCTGATGATGTGTACGGGTTCCGAGTCGGGGCCGAGGCGGACCCAGTTGTCCTGCCGCCACTGCCACGTCTGGTTGGTGATGTGGTCGTGCGCGTCGAAGGTCGACCACGAGGCCATACCCATCGCGCCGAGGTCGAGGTGCACCCACGTCTCACGCGTCGCGTGCGGGTCGAGGTTGGCGACGACGAGGACGGTGTCGCGCTCGCCCGTGGCGCGGTCGACACGGGTCTTGCTGAAGACGAGGACGTTGTCGTCCTCGGCCGTGTGGAAGTGCAGGTTGCGCAGCCAGCGCAGCGCGGGGTGCCAGCCGCGGATCTCGTTGAGCCGCTTGAGGTACCACGCCAGCGAGCGGTGCTCGAGCGGGCCGCCGGGCTCGTAGAGGTACCACTGGCGGTCCTTGTACTCGTACTTCTCGTTGTCGATCTGCTCCTCGGCGCCGGGGCGGGCCACGTGCTCCATCAGCTCGTAGCCGGCGTAGATGCCGTACGTCGGCACGAGCGTCGCCGCCAGGGCCGCGCGCAGCTTCCACGCGGTGGGGCCGCCGTACTGCATGTACGGCGTGAGGATGTCGTGGGTCGTCGGCCAGAAGGCGGGGCGCATGTACGTGGCGCCGGTGTCGTCGGAGGCCAGCTCGCGGCCGTACTCCTCGAGCTCCCACTTCTCGTTGCGCCACGCGTAGTAGGTGTAGCTCTGCTGGAACCCGGCCTTGGCCAGCTCGTGCATCATCGCCGGCTTGGTGAAGGCCTCGGAGAGCCAGATGGTCTCGGGGTGCTGCTCGGCGACGTCGGCGATCAGCCACTGCCAGAAGCGAACCGGCTTGGTGTGGGGGTTGTCGACGCGGAAGATCCGCACGCCGTGGTCGAGCCACACCTGGATGACGCGGCGCACCTCGGCGTAGGCCGAGGCGGGGTCGTTGTCGAAGTTCAGGGGGTAGATGTCCTGGTACTTCTTCGGCGGGTTCTCGGCGTAGGCGATGGTGCCGTCGGCGCGCGTCGTGAACAGCTCCGGGTGCGTCTGCACCCACGGGTGGTCCGGGGAGGCCTGCAGCGCGATGTCGAGCGCCACCTCGAGGCCGACGCGCTTCGCCTCGGCGACGAACGCGTCGAAGTCCTCGAAGGTGCCGAGGTCGGGGTGGATGGCGTCGTGCCCACCGTCGGGCGAGCCGATGGCGTAGGGCGACCCGGGGTCGCCGGGCTCGGCGGTCAGGGTGTTGTTGCGGCCCTTGCGCGCCGTCGTGCCGATCGGGTGGATCGGGGTCAGGTACACGACGTCGAAGCCCATGTCGGCGATGGCGGGCAGCCGCTGCGCGGCGGTGCGGAACGTGCCCGAGACCCACTCGCCGGTCTTCTCGTCGCGGCGGGCGCCCTCGGAGCGGGGGAAGATCTCGTACCAGGCGCCGAAGAGCGCCAGCTCGCGCTCGACGTGCAGGGCGTGGGACGGCGAGGGGGAGACGAGCTCGCGCAGCGGCATGATCGCGGCGAGGCCGGTGATCTCGGGGGAGGTGGCGGCCCCGAAGCGGTGCGCCGCCGGACGACGCGTGTCGGCGAGGGCGAGGGCGCCCTTGTCGATCTCCGACGCGTCGGCCCCCTGGCCGCGGACGGCCTCGGCGAAGCGCTCGAGCACCTTGACGCCCTCGGCGCACATGAGGTCCTCGTCGACCCCGGCCGCGATCTTGATGCCGGCGTCGTGGACCCACGTCGCGTAGGGGTCGGACCAGCCCTCGACGCGGTAGGTCCACCAGCCCTCCCGGCCGGCCACCACGGGCGCCGACCACTCCGAGGTGCCCGGGTTGTCGCAGTGCATCGGGAAGTAGTGGTCGCGGCCGTCGGGGTCGGTGAGCACCGCGGTGGCGTTGACGGCGTCGTGGCCCTCGCGGAAGACCTTGGCGCGCACGACGAACTCCTCGCCGACGACCGACTTGGCCGGGCGGGTGCCGCCGTCGACGAGCGGGCGCACGTCGCTGACCGGGATGCGTCCGATGGGCAGCGCGTCGCCGGGGTAGCCCGCGACGGTCGGGGCCTCGCTCACCGGGTGCTCGGGCGCGAGCGTCGAGGCGCCGGCCGACGTCTCGTCGACGAACGCGGCGTCGGCGCCGGGATGCGAGTCGTCCGGCGTGGCGGTCGCGGCAGGGGCGGAGGCCGCGGCGGGGGTGCTCACGGGCGCCTGCGCGGCGTCGCGGGACACGGTGGTCACCGGTGTCGGGTCGGGGCGGCTCGCGGGTGACACCTGCGAGCGCGGTCGTGCGGGCTTGCTGGAACGGGACTTCTTCGCTGAGCCAGTCACGGGATCGACCGTATCGAAGTTGGGCCCGTCCCGACACGGGCGCGCGGGCCGACGAGGGGCCGTCTCGGGGGCTGGGCACGAATCGGGACGATTCGGGTCCGAGGGATGAAACCCGGCTGCAAGAGTTGCAAGAACACGTCAGCGGGCCCCTTATGCTGGCTCCTCGTGAAGGCCATCCGTCGCTTCAGCGTCCGCACCGTCCTGCCCACCCGGATCGAGGGTCTCGGCGTCCTCGCCAGCAACCTCCGGTGGTCCTGGCACCCGCCGACGCGTGACCTCTTCGAGAGCATCAGCCCCCGCAAGTGGGCCCAGGCGAACGAGGACCCCGTCAAGCTCCTGTCCCGTCTGTCGGCCGACGAGCTCGCCTCGCTCGCCGCCGACGACGACTTCGTCGGCAGCGTCGTCGCCGCCAACGCCGACCTGCAGTCCTACCTCACCGACGAGCGCTGGTACCAGCGCTGGAGCCGCGAGCAGGGGTCCGCCGGTGGCGCCGCCCCGGCCGCGATCGCCTACTTCAGCCCCGAGTTCGGCATCACCGCGGTGCTGCCGCAGTACTCCGGCGGCCTCGGCATCCTCGCCGGCGACCACCTCAAGACGGCCTCAGACCTCGGCGTGCCGATCGTCGGCGTCGGCCTCTTCTACAAGACCGGCTACTTCAAGCAGGCCCTCGACCGCGACGGCTGGCAGGTCGAGTCCTACCCCGTCCTCGACCCCGACGGCCTGCCGCTGTCGCTGCTGCGCGAGGACGACGGCACGCCCGCGGTCGTCACCATCGACCTGCCCGCCGGACGCGTCCTCAACGCCCACGTCTGGAAGGCGCAGGTGGGCCGCGTCCCGCTGCTGCTGCTCGACTCCGACGTGCCCGGCAACGACGAGCAGACGCGTCGGGTCACCGAGTCGCTCTACGGCGGCGGCGGCGACACCCGCCTCGAGCAGGAGCTGCTCCTCGGCGTCGGCGGCGTCCGCGCCCTGCGCCTGTGGTCGCGCCTGTCCGGCGCGCCGGCCCCGGAGGTGTTCCACACCAACGAGGGCCACGCCGGCTTCCTCGGCGTCGAGCGCATCACCGAGCTGGTCCGCGACCACGGCCTCAGCTTCGACGAGGCCCTCGAGGCCGTCCGCTCGGCCACCGTCTTCACGACGCACACGCCCGTGCCGGCCGGCATCGACCGCTTCGACGCCGCGAAGATCAACCTCTTCTTCGGCGGCCCCAACGCCATCCCCGGCGTGCCCGTCGAGCGCCTCCTCGCCCTCGGTGCCGAGGACTACGAGGGCGGCCAGCCCGGCATCTTCAACATGGCCGTCATGGGCCTGCGCCTGGCCCAGCGCGCCAACGGCGTGTCCCAGCTGCACGGCGTCGTCAGCCGCGAGATGTTCGACGGCCTGTGGCCGGGCTTCGACGACGACGAGGTGCCGATCACGAGCATCACCAACGGCGTCCACGCCCCGACGTGGGTCGACCGCTCGGTCTACGACGTCGCCCTCAAGCACCTCGGCACCGCCGACATCGCCGGCGAGAACGCCTGGGACCGCATCGACGAGGTGCCCGCCGACGCCGTGTGGTCGACCAAGCGCGAGATGCGCGAGAAGCTCGTCACCGACGCCCGCCGCCGCGTCCGGTCGTCGTGGCTCAAGCGTGGCGCCACCGAGCTCGAGCTCGGCTGGACCGACCACATCCTCGACCCGGACGTCCTGACCATCGGCTTCGCCCGGCGCGTCCCGACCTACAAGCGCCTGACGCTCATGCTGCGCGACCCGGAGCGCCTCAAGCGCCTGCTCCTGCACCCGGAGCGCCCGGTCCAGCTCGTCATCGCCGGCAAGTCGCACCCGGCCGACGAGACCGGCAAGCGCCTCATCCAGGAGATGGTCCGCTTCGCCGACGACCCCGAGGTGCGCCACCGCATCGTCTTCCTGCCGAACTACGACATCGCCATGGCCCAGCACCTCTACCCGGGCTGCGACGTCTGGCTCAACAACCCGCTGCGCCCGTTCGAGGCCTGCGGCACGTCGGGCATGAAGGCGGCCCTCAACGGCGGCCTCAACCTCTCGATCCTCGACGGCTGGTGGGACGAGTGGTTCGACGGCCGCAACGGCTGGGCCATCCCCACCGCCGACGGCGTCGAGGACGCCGACCGCCGCGACGACATCGAGGCGGCCGCGCTCTACGACCTCATCGAGCACGACGTCGCGCCGAAGTTCTACGACCGCGGCACCGACGGCCTGCCCAACGGGTGGATCTCGATGATGACCCACACGCTCAAGACCCTCGGTCCCAAGGTCCTGGCCAGCCGCATGGTCGAGGACTACGTCACCCGGCTCTACAGCCCGGCCGCGGGCGCGGGTCGCTCGCTCAACGGTCCTGAGTTCGCCGGTGCCAAGGAGCTGGCCGCGTACAAGGCGTCGGTCCGCGCCGCGTGGCCGAACGTCAAGGTCGAGCACCTCGAGCCCTCGGGCCTGTCCGACTCCCCGCAGGTCGGCGACACCCTCGACCTGCGCGCCTACGTCGACCTCGCCGGGCTGCGCCCCGAGGACGTCGAGGTGCAGCTCGTCCACGGTCACGTCAACGAGGCCGACGAGCTGTGGGGCGTCGAGACGACGCCGCTCGCCTTCGTCGAGAGCTACGAGAACGGTCGCGCCCAGTTCGCCGGGAGCCAGCCGCTCGGCCGCACCGGGTCGTTCGGCTACAGCGTCCGCATCGTGCCGCGCCACCCGGCGCTCGCGTCGTCGGCCGAGCTGGGCCTGGCCCGCACCGCCTGACGCGCGTCGCCGCGACGACGCAGAGCCCGGCCCCCACGCGGGGGCCGGGCTCTCGGCGTGCGTGGCGGGCTCAGCCGGCGTCGACGGCGCACCAGACCTGCATCGAGGCCGGGCCCATCGGCAGCGTCGTGCCTGCGGGCACGGGCGCGCCGGGCTCGGACGGGCGCGCGTCGGAGCTGTCCCAGACCAGCTCGTAGGCGGAGGTGCCCGGGGTGGCGGGAAGGGTGACGTCGACGGCCTCCGCCGCGCCGTTGAGCACGACGAGCACCGACTGCTGGTCGTGCCAGAGGCCGTTGTAGAGCGCCTGGAGCACGTGCTCGGCGGGGCCGTCCCAGCGGTGCCCCATCGGGCCGCCGTCGCCGGCGAACCAGGCCAGGTCGGTGGAGCCGTCGGTGTGCACCGGGCGGCCGGTGAAGAACGAGCGCTGGCGCAGCACCGGGTGCTCGCGGCGCAGGCGCACGAGGTGACGCGTCGTGGCGAGGAGGTCCTCCTGCCACGGCTCGTGGTCCCACGCCATCCAGCTGATCTCGTTGTCCTGGGAGTACGGGTTGTTGTTGCCGCGCTGGCTGCGCCCGACCTCGTCGCCGGCCGTGAGCATCGGGACGCCCGTCGACAGCAGCAGCGTGCCGAGCAGGTTGCGCATCGTGCGGCGACGCGCGTCGAGGATCCGCTCGTCGTCGGTGCGCCCCTCGACGCCGTGGTTCCACGAGCGGTTGTCGTTCGAGCCGTCGGTGCCGCTGTGGCCGTTGACCCCGTTGTGCTTGGTGTCGTAGGCCGTGAGGTCGTGCAGCGTGAAGCCGTCGTGCGCGGTGACGAAGTTGACCGATGCGATGGTGCCGCGGTCGTGGCTGTCGAAGAGGTCCTGCGAGCCGGCCAGGCGGGTGGCGAGGTCGCGGACGCCGTGCCCGACGCCGCCGTTCGCCGACGCGGCGAGGTCCTGCAGCCAGAAGGTGCGCGCGGTGTCGCGGTAGCGGTCGTTCCACTCCGAGAACGGCGGCGGGAACTGGCCCGTGCGCCAGCCGTGGATGCCGAGGTCCCACGGCTCGGCGACGAGCTTGGCGCGCGACAGGACCGGGTCGGTGCGCAGCGCGACGAGGAAGGGGTGGTCGCGGTCGAAGTGGTCGTCCTTGCCGCGGCCGAGGGCGACGGCGAGGTCGAAGCGGAACCCGTCGACGTGGCACTCCTGCACCCAGTAGCGCAGCGAGTCCAGCACCATGCGGGCCACGACCGGGTGGGTGAGGTCGAGGGTGTTGCCGCAGCCGGTGACGTCGATGTCGCGGCCGCGGCCGTCGACGCGGTAGTAGGCGCGCTGGTCGAGGCCGCGCCACGACAGCGTCATGCCGTCGCGCGACTTCTCGGCGGTGTGGTTGTAGACGACGTCGAGGAGCACCTCGATGCCGGCGGCGTGCAGCGCGCGCACCATCGCCTTGAACTCGTCGAGGACGCCCTGCGGGTCGCCCACCGACGCATACGCCGGGTGCGGCGCGAAGAAGCCGAGGGTGTTGTAGCCCCAGTGGTTGGTCAGCCCGCGCAGGACGAGCTCGGGCTCGTGGGTGAAGGCGTGGACCGGCAGCAGCTCGACGGCGGTGACCCCGAGCGCGGTGAGGTGCTCGACGAAGGCCGGGTGCGCCAGACCCGCGTACGTGCCGCGCAGCGGCTCCGGCACGCCGGGGTGCAGCGCCGTCGCGTTCTTGACGTGCACCTCGTACACGAGCGACTCGGTCAGCGAGGTGCGCGGGAACTCGTCGTCGCCCCAGTCGAACTCGCGGTCCACGACCACGCAGCGCGGCATGAACGGGGCCGAGTCGCGGGTGTCGCGCACGGCGAGGTCGCCGGTGAGGTCGGCCCGGACCCGGTGGCCGAAGAGGGCCGGGTCGAGGGACACCTCGCCCTCGAGGGCCCGGGCGTACGGGTCGAGGACGAGCTTGGCGGGGTTGTGGAGCAGCGACTGCTCGGGGTCCCAGTCACCGTCGACCCGGAAGGCGTACCGCTGCCCGGCGCCGACGCCCGGGACCGTGTCGAACCACGTGCCGTGGGCCCGGTGGCGCAGCGGCACGCGCCGCTCGGTCTCGACGCCGTCGGCGTCGCGGTCGAAGAGGCAGACCTCGACGGCGCGCGCGTGCCCGGCGTAGACCGAGAACACCGCGCCCTCGGGGCACAGGTGCACCCCCGGTTCGGGCGGCAGGTCCGGGGTCGGGGGTGGAGGGGGACACATGGGCTCAGCGTATGGGGAGGAGGGGGAGCGCGAGAGGGCTGCCTCCGGCGCCCCGGGCCCGGCCGCGTCAGTCCGGCAGTGCGAAGGTGCACACGACCGCGCCGTGGTCGGACGCGACCTCGACGACGGCCGCTCGCACGGGCGCGAGGTCGCGGTAGAGGACGGCGTCGAGCTCGGCGTCGAAGCGCTCGACGTCCCAGCCGGTCACGCGCGCCCCCGCCCGGGCGAGCCACTCGTGCTTGGACCCACGGATGCGCCAGGTCGGCGCGTCGAGCCCGACGTGGCGCAGCCCGAGCCCCCGCGCGAGGGCCCGGTCCGGCCGGGCCGGGCCGGGGTAGTGGTTCATGTCGCCGGCGAGCACGAGGGGCCCCGACGCGACGCGCGGGTCGGTGAGCGCGCGGTGGAGGCGCCGCACCTGGTTGCCGCGGGCGATCGCGCGCGCGAAGACGATGAGGTGGGCCGTCGCCACGGTGACGACCCGGGTGCGGGCACTCCGTCCGCCGGGTGCGTCGGGGACGTCGGGTGCGTCGGGGACGTCGTCGTGCAGCGCGTAGGACCCCGCGAGCGCACCGCGCTCGTGCCAGTGGTCCGACCACCGCAGCAGCGGCCCGGCCGGCGCGAGCGTGGCCCGCAGCGGCGCCCCGACGAGGCGCACGCGTCGGGGGTCGTGCGCGAGGACGAGCCCCGCCGGCAGGTGTGCGGCGCTCGGCGCGAGGCCGGCGGCGGTGAGCACCCGGGAGACCGCGGCGGCCTCGAGGTGGTGCACCTCCTGCAGGGCGAGCACGTCCGGGCGGGCCGCGAGGACGGGTTCGAGACCGCCGGGGAGGGTCAGCAACCGACCCGAGAAGGTGTTGACGGTGGCGACGGTCAGCTCGGGCACAGGCCACCTCGCGTCGGTCGGGGCGATCAGTCTACGGTGGTGCGCATGACCGACCCGACCTCCCTGCCCAACTTCATGCCGAGCACCCCGGGGAACACCCCCAACGGCGCCCCGGCGTCCGACAACCCGGTGCGCGACCGTGTCGTCGGGGTCCTCAAGGGCCTCGGCATCGAGGCGAGCATCGACGGCGACGGCGACATCGAGTTCGCGATCGTCGACAACGAGGGCACGAGCACGACGCTGTTCGCGCGCGTCGCGGAGGGTGACCTCGCCGTCGTCCGTTTCTTCGGCCAGTGGCAGCTCGCCGAGCCCGTCTCGCCGGACCGCAACGAGCGCCTCGCCCGCTGCAACGACCTCACGATGCAGCTCAACATCGTCAAGCTCTCGCTCGTCCAGGAGAGCCTCGTCGTCTCGGCCGAGCACGTCATCACGCCGAACGCCGACCTCGACATCCTCGTGCCGCTCTCGGTCAACCACATCCTGCAGAGCGTCGGCTTCTTCTTCCAGTCCTGGCTGCCCCAGGACGCCGTCGCCCCGGGCGAGGCCTGACCTGATGGGCGAGTTCGTCCGGCTCGAGGTCGAGGGCGGCATCGGCACGATCCGCCTCGACCGGCCGAAGATGAACGCGCTCAACGTCCAGGTCCAGGAGGAGATCCGCGCCGCGGCCGCCGAGGCCACCGACCGCGCCGACGTCAAGGCGGTCATCGTCTACGGCGGCGAGCGCGTCTTCGCCGCGGGCGCGGACATCAAGGAGATGCAGACCATGTCGTACACCGACATGGTCGACCGCTCGGCGCCGCTGTCGAGCTCGATCACGGCGGTCGCGCGCATCCCCAAGCCGGTCATCGCCGCGATCACCGGCTACGCGCTCGGCGGCGGCTGCGAGCTCGCGCTCGCGTGCGACTTCCGGGTCGTGGCCGAGGACGCCAGGCTCGGCCAGCCGGAGATCCTCCTCGGGATCATCCCGGGCGCCGGCGGCACCCAGCGGCTCTCGCGGCTCGTCGGTGCCTCGCGCGCCAAGGAGATCATCTTCTCGGGCCGGTTCGTCGACGCCCAGGAGGCGCTCGCCATCGGCCTGGCCGACCGCGTCGTGCCCGCCGCCGACGTCTACACCGCGGCCCGCGAGTGGGCGGCCACCTTCGTCGGCGGCCCGACCTACGCCGTCCGCGCCGCCAAGGAGGCCATCGACCGCGGCCTCGAGGTCGACCTCGAGACCGGTCTCGAGATCGAGCGGATGCTCTTCGCCGGCCTCTTCGGCACGCGCGACCGCGAGATCGGCATGACCTCCTTCGTCGAGCAGGGCCCGGGCAAGGCGCAGTTCGAGGGTCGCTGACCCCGGTGCCCGCCCGTGCTGACCTGACATGACCCAGCCGCTGGACGTCCTCGTGTTCTACTCGCCCGTCGGGTCGACCGAGGACGTCCTCGCGGCGGTCTTCGCCGCGGGCGCCGGCGCGATCGGTGACTACACCGAGTGCGCCTGGTGGGTCGAGGGCACCGGGCAGTTCCGGCCCGGGCCCGGCGCGAACCCCGCGGTCGGCGTCGTCGGCGAGCTCGAGACGCTGCCCGAGCACCGGGTCGAGGTGACCTTCCCGCGCGAGCGCCGAGGCGCCGTCGTCGCGGCCCTGCGGGCCGCGCACCCCTACGAGGAGCCGGCCTTCCACGTGCTCGAGACCGGCGCCGTCTGAAGGGTGCCCGCGCCGTCGCCGGGTGCGACGGGCGTCACTGGTGGTGAGCGTCACGCCCCCGGCGTGCTGAGTAAGCGGGCGCTCAGTGAGAGGATGGCGGGCAGTGCCGGAGCGACCTCCGGCAGCCCCATCAGACCGCTCACCCAGCTACGGAAGAGGACGTTCACCCATGAACATCGTCGTCTGTGTCAAGTACGTGCCGGACGCCCAGGCGGAGCGCACGTTCAACGCGTCCGACAACACGACCGATCGCGAGAACGTCGACGGCCTGCTCTCCGAGCTGGACGAGTACGCCGTCGAGGAGGCGCTGAAGATCGTCGAGGCCGGCGAGGGTGAGGTCACCGTCGTGACGATCGGCCCCGACGCGGCCGCGGACGCCGTCAAGAAGGCGCTGCAGATGGGCGCCGACAAGGGCGTGCACGTCAACGACGCTGCGATCCACGGCTCCGACGCTGCCGCCACCTCGCTCGTGCTCGCCGAGGCCGTCAAGAAGCTCGGCGCCGACAGCCGCGTCGACCTCGTCGTCACCGGCATGGCCTCGACCGACGGCACGATGGGCGTCGTCCCGACGATGCTCGCCGAGCGGCTCGGCCTGCCGGCCGTCACGTACGCCTCCGAGCTGACGGTCGAGGGCGACACGGTCTCGATCCGCCGCGACGGCGACGCGTCGACGCAGACGATCACGGCCACGCTGCCCGCGCTCGTCTCGGTCACCGACCAGATCAACGAGCCGCGCTACCCCTCCTTCAAGGGGATCATGGCCGCCAAGAAGAAGCCGGTCGAGACGTGGTCGCTGGCCGACCTCGGCATCGACGCCGCGCAGGTCGGTCTCGACGCCGCCTGGACCGCGGTCGAGTCCTTCGCCGCTCGCCCGCCGCGCACGCAGGGCGAGATCGTCACCGACGAGGGTGACGGCGGCAGCAAGCTCGCCGCGTTCCTGTCCGAGCGCAAGTTCGTCTGACCGACCCCCCCAGCCACAGAAGGGAACCCACGAACCATGGCTGAAGTTCTCGTTCTCGTCGACCACGTCGACGGCACGGTCCGCAAGACGACCTCCGAGCTGCTCACCATCGCCCGTCGCCTCGGCGAGCCCTCGGCCGTCTTCGTCGGCGCCGGCTTCGAGGCCGCGAAGGAGACGCTCGCCAAGTTCGGCGCGGCGAAGGTGTACCGCGTCGAGTCCGACGACGTCACGAGCCACCTCGTCGTGCCGCAGGCCGAGCTGCTCGCGCAGCTGGTCGGCTCCACCTCGCCCGCGGCGGTCCTCGTGCCGGCCTCCACCGAGGGCAAGGAGATCGCGGCCCGTGTCGCGATCAAGACCGAGTCGGGCCTGGTCACCGACGCCGTCGACGTGCAGGCGGCCGACGGTGGGGTGGCCACGACGCAGTCGGTCTTCGCCGGCTCGTACACGGTCCAGGCGAAGGTCACCAAGGGCACGCCGATCATCGCGGTGAAGCCGAACTCGGCCACGCCGGAGGAGGCCCCGGCGGCCGCCGCCGACGAGGTCGTCGACTTCACGCCGTCCGAGGCCGCCAAGGGTGCGCGCATCACCGAGTCCAAGCCGAAGCAGGCCACCGGGCGTCCCGAGCTGACCGAGGCGGCCATCGTCGTGTCCGGCGGCCGCGGCACCGGCGGCGACTTCTCCAAGGTCGAGGACTTCGCCGACAGCCTCGGCGCGGCCGTCGGTGCGAGCCGCGCCGCCGTCGACGCCGGCTGGTACCCGCACACCTCGCAGGTCGGCCAGACCGGCAAGCAGGTCAGCCCGCAGCTGTACGTCGCCTGCGGCATCTCGGGCGCCATCCAGCACCGCGCCGGCATGCAGACGTCCAAGACGATCGTCGCCGTCAACAAGGACAACGAGGCGCCGATCTTCGAGCTCGTCGACTTCGGCGTCGTCGGTGACCTCTTCGCGGTCCTGCCGCAGGCCACCGACGCCATCAAGACCGCCAAGGGCTGAGGCTCGCGCCACCACGCCCACGACGAGGCCCCCGACCGGTCGGTCGGGGGCCCTCGTCGTCCGAGTGACCGGGGGAGCCTGGTCGCAGGAGGCGAGGTCAGGCGACGGCCTCGCCGTCGGGGCCGTCCCCGTCGTCGTCGCGGGCGACCCGGGAGGTGGTCCGCGTCCAGCTCGACAGCCGCTCGCGGTTGGCGACGTAGCGCCGGCCGCCGGAGCCGAAGGACCACCACGGGCCCTGCAGCGCCTCGCAGGGCAGGCGGGTCAGCCGCTCCGAGCCGCGTCGGAACTCGACGCGTCCCGCGCTCGAGACCCGGCGCACGACGCGTCGCTCGACGGTCGTCGACGAGAGCATGTTGTGCACGCGCAGCGCGTGGGGGCCCAGCTCGACGCGGGCCCGCCAGGCCCGCACCGCGAGCAGGACCCCGAGCGCGAGGCAGACGGCGTACGCGGCCACCTCGGGCACGGCCGGCACGTAGCGGACGAGGAGCCGGGCGACGAAGTAGGCGATGACCGGGCAGGCGAGCGCGGTGACGGCGCGGTGGGCCGTCGGGGCGCGCAGGGTGCTGCCCCCGGTGTCCTCGTGCCTCGGACCCATGCCGCCGATGATAGGCCGCCGACCCGCAGCGTCCTCGGGTCGGACGCGCGCGGGCCCCGTGGATCCCTCCGGACCGGAGGGATCCACGGGGCCGGGAGCGCCGGGCGTCACCGCGTGAGGGCCGCCACCGCCGCGACGACGTCGACGAGGCCGTGGCCCTTGTCGAAGGACGTCGTGCCGTTCGTGCCGGGCTCGTACGCGGCGCCGTCGGTGTACTTGTAGGCCGACGACTCGAGGGCTGCCTCGATCTGCGCCGGCGTGGCCGCCGGGTCGGCCTGGAACAGCTGCGCGACGATGCCGGAGATGTGCGGCGTGGCCATCGACGTGCCGCTGATCGTGTTGTAGTCGCCGCCGTCGCGGGGGTCGCCGCCGGTGGTGCAGATCGGCAGGTAGATGCGGCACGAGGACGTGATGCCCTCGCCGGGCGCCGAGATGTCGGGGTAGCTCGACAGCTGGCCGCGCTTGCCGCGCGAGCTGAAGTCGCTCACGGTGCCGTTGCGGGTGCCGGTGTCCTGGTCGTTGTAGGAGGCGACGGACAGGATGCCGGGGGTGGGGTCCTGGCCGGGCGGGTTGGACAGGTTGGCCGACCCGTCGCCGCCGTCGTTGCCGTTGGCCCAGACGCTGACGACGCCCTCCTGGACGAGGGCGCGCTGGAGCTTGACCGTGGCCGAGTTCGGGTCGAACTCGCCGCCGCCGGACGGGCCGTAGGAGTTGCTCGTCACCTTGATCGGCGGGCACGTGCTCGCGGGGACGCCGGCACCGCACGGGGCGCCGTGGTTCTCGAGGACCCAGTTGAGGGCCGAGTCGGCGCCGACGATGAACAGGACGGCGCCGGTGCTGAGGCTCACGAGGCTCGCGCCCGGGGCCGCGCCGTGCATCTTCGTGCCGTCGGACAGGGTGACGTCGCGACCGGCGACGATGCCGTTGACGTGCATGCCGTGGCCGCCGACCGAGAGCAGGTCGGTGTTCAGGCTGCCGGCGTCGACGGGCTGGCAGGGGAGCACCTCGAGGGGGTCGCAGACCATCTTGAGGTTCTTGACGACGGCCGAGCTGCCGTCGGCGTTGCGCAGGAACGGGTGGCTCGGGTCGACGCCGGAGTCGATGACGGCGACGCTGACGCCGGAGCCGTCGAGGGGCTTGCCGTTGGCGCCGGTCAGGGTGGCGCGCGCCTCCGAGCCGCGCGTCGCGGTGTTCGACGTGGACAGGAAGAGCGTGATCGGCTCGTTGCCCTCGACGTAGGTGACGCCGGGGACGGCGCGCACGGCGGCGATCTGCGTGGGCAGGCCGGCTGCGACGACGACACCGATCTTGTCGAAGCTCTCGCGCACGACGAGGCCCGACGCGGTGGCCGCACGGCGTGCGGCGGTGACGTCGGTGCCGTGGACGAGGACGGTGGTCGGCTTCAGCGCGGACAGCGCCGACCACTGGCGCGCGAGCCACGGTGACAGCGGTGCGAGGCCGTTCGAGCTGCCCGGGCTGCTCGCACGTGTGACGCCGCCGAGCGCCGAGGACAGGCCGTCGGACGGTGCGGCCGCGCCCGCGGAGACGGCTCCGGTCAGGCCCGACGCGGCGAGCGCGACGGTGCCGACGCCCACGGCGACGGCGGTGCGGAGGCGGGTTCTGGTCGTGCCGGACATGGTTCCCTCTCTGCCGGTGGCTGCCGCCGACGCTGGCGACAGGGTGACCCGACAACGAGGTGCGCCCGGCGCAGGTTACGGCCGGTAGCCACGGGGTGGACGCTCCGGACGGCCCGGCGCCCGGGCCGGGCGGCCGCTCGCCACGGCCTAGAATCGTGCGGTGACCGCGTACCTCGACCATGCCGCGACGACGCCGATGCTGCCGGCGGCGCTCGACGCGATGACCCGTCAGCTCGCGGTCGTCGGCAACCCGTCCTCGCTGCACCGCACCGGCCGCGAGGCCCGCCGGGCCGTGGAGGAGTCGCGCGAGAAGATCGCCCGCGCGCTCGGGGCCCGACCCTCCGAGGTCGTCTTCACCTCCGGCGGGACCGAGTCGGACAACCTCGCCGTCAAGGGCACGTTCTGGGCACGCCGCGACGCCGACCCGGCCCGCGTCCGGCTCCTCGTCGGGGCCACCGAGCACCACGCCGTCCTCGACTGCGTCGACTTCCTCGTCGCCCACGAGGGCGCGAAGGTGACGTGGCTCGAGTGCACGCCCGAGGGCTTCGTCGAGCCGGCCACGGTGCGCCGCGCCATCGAGGAGGACCCCGGCTCGGTCGCCCTCGTGTCGGTGATGTGGGCCAACAACGAGGTCGGTACTGTCCAGGACGTCCGCGCGCTGGCCGCCGTGGCCCACGAGTTCGACGTCCCGTTCCACACCGACGCCGTGCAGGCCGCCGGGCACGTGCCCGTCGACTTCGCCACGAGCGGCGCCGACCTCATGTCGGTGACGGCGCACAAGCTCGGCGGGCCCATCGGCGTCGGGGCGCTCGTCGTGCGCCGCGACGCCACGCTGGTCCCGCTGACCCACGGTGGCGGCCAGGAGCGGCAGGTGCGCTCGGGCACGCTCGACGCACCGGCGATCGTCGGCTTCGCGACGGCCCTGACCGCGTCGGTCGAGTCGATGGACGCCGAGGCCGCGCGGCTCGTCGCCCTGCGCGACGCCATCGTCGAGCGGGCCGTCGAGCTGGCCCCCGACGTCCGACCGACCGGCTTCTGGGAGCCCGGCGACGCGACGCGTCGCCTGCCGGGCAACGCCCACCTGCTGGTGCCCGGCTGTGACGGCGACTCCCTCCTCTACCTGCTCGACGCCGCCGGCGTCGCCTGCTCGACCGGGTCGGCGTGCCAGGCCGGCGTGCCCCAGCCGAGCCACGTGCTGCTCGCCATGGGCATCAGCGAGTCCGACGCGCGCGGCGCGCTGCGCCTGACGCTCGGGCACACCTCGACGGAGGCCGACGTCGAGGCGTTCCTCGCAGCGCTGCCCGCGGCGCTCGAGCGGGCGCGGAGGGCGCGCGAGGTCTCCTCGTGAGGGTCGTCGCGGCGATGAGCGGCGGCGTCGACTCTGCGGTCGCCGCCGCCCGCATGCTCGACGCCGGCCACGAGGTCGTCGGCGTGCACCTCGCGCTGAGCCAGAGCGCGGCGACGCTGCGCGAGTCGGCGCGCGGCTGCTGCACCATCGAGGACGCCGGTGACGCCCGCCGGGTGGCCGACGTGCTCGGCATCCCGTTCTACGTCTGGGACATGGCCGAGCGCTTCCGCCGCGACGTCGTCGACGACTTCCGCGCCGAGTACGCCGCAGGCCGCACCCCGAACCCGTGCCTGCGCTGCAACGAGCGGATCAAGTTCGCCGCCCTGCTCGACAAGGCGCTCGCGCTCGGGTTCGACGCCGTCGCCACGGGGCACTACGCCCGCGTCGTCGAGGTGCCCGACGCGTCGGGCGGCCTGCGCCGCGAGCTGCACCGGGCCGTCGACGCCGCCAAGGACCAGAGCTACGTCCTCGGTGTCCTCGACGCCGACCAGCTCGCGCGCTCGTTCTTCCCGCTCGGCGACACGACGAAGCCGGCCATCCGGCGCGAGGCGGCCGAGCGCGGCTTCTACGTCGCCAACAAGCCCGACAGCCACGACATCTGCTTCATTGCCGACGGCGACACCCGGGGCTGGCTGACCCGCGAGCTCGGCGCGGCCCCCGGCGAGATCGTCGACGCCGACGGCGCCGTCGTCGGGGAGCACGAGGGCGCCTTCGCGTACACCGTCGGGCAGCGCCGGGGCCTCGCGCTGGGACGCCCGGCCGCCGACGGGCAGCCGCGCTACGTCGTGGAGGTGCGCCCCGGGACCAACCAGGTCGTCGTCGGCACGGCCGACCTGCTCGGGGTCAACGCGATGACCGGGCAGCACGCACGCTGGTGCGGCCCGGCGCCCGAGGGCGTCGTCCGCGTCGGGGCCCAGGTGCGGGCGCACGGCGAGGAGCACCCCGCCACGGCGTGGGCCGAGGGCGACCGCGTCGAGGTGCGCCTCGACGACCGGATCCGCGGCGTCGCGCCGGGGCAGTCGGTCGTGCTCTACGACGGCACGCGCGTCGTCGGGTCGGCGACGATCGCCGCCTCGCGCCTCGAGCGCGACCCCGTGGCATGACGGGCATGACGGGCCCGACGGCGTGACGATGCCGCTCGCGACCCGCGCAGCGTCGCAGGTCGGCACCGGCGCCCTCGTCGAGGCGTGGAACCGCGCCTACGCGGACTACCTCGTCGACGTCAGCCGCGACGCCCGGGGGCTGGCCGACCACGTCACCGCGGGCTCCATCGACCTCGGGCGCTCCCTCGTGGTCCTCGACCGGGGCGTGCCCGTCGGCCTCGCCCTGCTCGGGGTGCGTGCCACGGACGCCGGCCGGGCAGCGGGGGAGCGGGGCTGGGTGGGCGGCTTCGGCCTCGCGCCCTCGCACCGGGGCCGCGGGCTCGCGGCGCCCCTCGCCGACGCGCTGCTCGACCTCGCGCGCGGCAGCGGCGTCGGGCACGTGCGGCTCGAGGTGCTGACCCCGAACGTCGCCGCACGGCGCACCTACGAACGCGTCGGCTTCCGCGTCGACCAGCGGCTGCTCGTGCTCGGGGGCCGGCTCGCCGCGCCGGGGGACCGGCCTGCTCGCTCCACCCGGTCGGCCCGGGTCGTGCCGTTCGACGCTGCAAGGTGGGCTGCAGGGCTGGCGGCGCTCGAGCGCCTCAGCGGTGGCCCGTCGCAGCCGTGGGGCCGCGAGGCCGCCCACGTGACGCCCCGACCCGGCGACGTGATCGCGCTCGTCGGTCCCGACGCCGCGCCGACGGCCGCCCTCCTCGTGCGCCCCCGCCCGTCCGCGTCGGCCGCGTCGGCTGCGGCCCCGGTCGACCTCTCCGTCCTGACGGGAGCGGCCCTCGACGAGGACGCGGCCGGCGCCGCCGTGTCGGCCCTGGCGGCGTGCTACCCGGGGCGCGCGTGCCGGGTCGTCAACGAGCCCGCCACGTCACCGCTCGCGGCCGCGTTCGGCCGGGCCGGCCTCGCGGAGGTCCTCGACCAGCACGAGATGTCGGTGCTGCTCCGGCCCTAGCCGGCCGACCGGCTCCACGTCAGCACGCGGGCCGTCGGCTCGAAGCCGAGCCCGCGGTAGATGCGCTGGGGCCCCGGGTAGGCGTCGTCGCCGCGCGGGGTCACCTGCGCCACGCGGCCACCGGCGTCGCGCAGCGCGTGCAGGGCGGCGAGCGTCACCGCGCCGGCGAGACCGCGCCCGCGGTGGGCGGGCAGGCAGCCGACCGGTTCAACGAGGCCGGCACCGGTCGCGGGGTCGAGCCAGACGAGCGCCGAGGCGACCATCGCGCCCGACGCGTCGAGGGCCACCACGTCCAGGTCGCCGCGGTAGGGCCAGGCCGCCATGAGCTGGCCGTAGGAGGACGCGTCGACCTGTGAGGGCCCGAGGTCGGACCACGCCCCCACGTGCACGGCCGCCCGCTCCACCACCTCGTCGGACTGCACCGCCCGGAACGTGTACCCGGGCACGGCGGGCACCGGCCGCAGCGCCTCGAGGTCGAGGACGTGGTGGGTGAAGAACGGCTCCTGCTCCTGCGGGAGGAAGCCCGCGTCGGCGAGAGCGGCCTCCACGGCGGCGTCGCCCTCGACCGCCATGACCGACTGCTCCTCGGCGTCGCTCCACTCCTCGAACCACTCGAGCACCAGGGCGGCGACCTCGGGGTGGTCGGGGTCGACCTGCAGCTCGAGCCAGTCGGGCGCCTCGGCCCAGCCGAACCCGACCGCGTGACCGTCCTGCGCCCACACCGACACGGCCTCGGTCGCCTCGAGCGCGAACGGGTCGACCGGCCGGTAGTAGCGGCTCCACGCCAGCTGGCCGGGGTGGAAGCGGCTCGTCGGCGTCCACGTGCGCGAGCAGAGGTCCTGCATGGCCCGCAGGTCGCCGGGGCCGGAGAAGTCACGTCGCGTCACCCGCGCCACGCTAGCGCGTGGCCTCCGGGCGGCGTGATGAGGACTGCGCCCGCCACCCGTTCGGGGCGGCCTGACGCGTCCGCCTAGGCTGGCGCGGTGACCCTCGCTTCCGGCATCGGCTCCTGGCCCGGCACCTCGGTGCGCGACGCGCTCGCCCAGGTCGGCGAGCTGCTCGAGGGCCAGCTGCCCTACCTGCCCGAGCTGCCCGCCCGCGGCCCCGGCGCCGACATGGTCGGGCGCACCGCCGGGATGCTCGTCGAGCTGCCCGTCGACCTCCAGCCCGTCGGGTGGCGCCTCGTCGACCGTCCGGGGCGCGACGCCGGCCGGACCGCCGCGTTCCTGCGCGAGGACCTCGACGAGCTCGCCGAGGCCTTCGACGGCCACACCGGTCCGCTCAAGGTGCAGCTCGTCGGCCCGTGGACCCTCGCCGCCTCGCTGTGGCTGCCGCGGGGGGAGCGGGCCGTCGTCGACGAAGGGGCCTGCAGGGACCTCGTCGAGTCGCTCGCCGAGGGGGTGCGCCAGCACGTCGGTGCGGTCCGCCGGCTCGTTCCCGGCGCCGAGATCGTCGTCCAGGTCGACGAGCCGTCGCTGCCGACGGTGCTCGCGGGCCGCCTGCCGACCGCGTCGGGCTTCGGGCGCCTTCCCTCGCTCGACCCGCAGGTCGCCGAGGGCGGGCTGCGCACCGTCCTCGCCGCCGCGGCCGAGGTCGCGGACGGCCGTACCGTCGTGCACTGCTGCGCCGTCGACCCGCCCCTGCCGCTGCTGCGGGCGGCCGGCGCGGCAGCGCTCTCGCTCGACACAAGCCTGCTGCGCCCGCGCGGCTGGGAGGGCGTCGCGGTCGCCGTCGAGGAGGGTGTGACGCTGCACGCCGGGTCCGTGCCCACCGACGGGTCACGGCTGCGCGCCTCGGCCGTCGCCGACCACGTCGAGACGGCGTGGCGCCGCGTCGGGCTGCCGGTCGCCGACCTCGCCGGCGTCGTCGTCACCCCGGCCTGCGGTCTCGCCGCCGCCGGGCCCGACCTCGCCCGACGCGTCCAGCGCACCGCCGTGGACGCTGCCCGCGAGCTGGCCGAGCGCGCCGAGGGCTGAAGGGCCACGACGAAGGCCGGCCACCCCGTCGGGGTGACCGGCCTCCTGTCGTGCTCGTGTCAGCTGAGGTGGCTCAGAGGGCAGAGCCCTTGAGCCACGTGCTCCAGCCGAGGTTCCAGTCGGCGTAGCCGTTGCCCATCGTCATGCCCCGGTTGGTGCCCGTGGTCTCGACGACGTCGCCGATCATCGTGTGGTCGTACATCCACTTGCCGTTGGCATCGCTCATGCCGGTGCAGCCGTGGCTGACATTGCGCTGGCCCTGGTCGGCGACCGACCACGGGGCGGAGTGGAGGAACTCGCCGGAGTTCGTGACGCGCATCGCGTACTTGACCGGGGTGTCGGCGTAGTAGTTCGGGTCGTCCTTCTTCAGCCCGATGGTCTCGGCCTTCATGGTGATGTTCGTCTGCTTGTCCATGATGACCTTGACGCCCGAACGCGTCGTGAAGCCGGGGCGGCCGCCGGTGATCGGGATCCGCTTGGTCCACGTGCCGTTGATGAAGACGTCCATCTGGTCGGTCTTGAGGTTGACCTTGGCCACGAGGGCGCGGCCGATGGTGAAGTCGGACGTGCGCGACATCTGGCCGAAGCGGCCGTTGCCCGCCGGGACGCCGTTGAGGTTGGCCTCGACGTGCACCTTGGTGCCGGCCTTCCAGTACGTCTTCGGACGCCAGTGGACCTCGGTCGAGCTGAGCCAGTACCACGAGCCGGACTGCGCCGGCTGCGTCGTGACCAACATGTGCTTCTCGAAGCTCGCCCGGTCCTTGACCGGCAGGTCGAAGCGGACGACGACCGGCATGCCGATGCCGACCGTGCCGCCGTCACGCGGGGAGACCGCGACGTAGATCTGGTCGTCGAGCGTGAGGTTGGCCGTGCGGAAGGTGCGCGTGGACTCGGTCGTCTTGCCGTCGGCGTCCTTGCCCTCGAGCGTCAGCGTGTACTTGACGCCGGGCTCGAGCAGGTCGCCGGCCGTCCACGTGCCGCCCTGGAGGCTCCCGTCGACGGGGACGCGGTTGCCCTTCTTGCTCTTGTAGGACAGCGACGCCTTGGTCAGCGTGCCCTTCTGGGCCGAGGCCGTGACGCGGGTGTCGACGGCCACGTCGGTGGCCTCGTCATCGGGCGTCGTCGTGAACGAGACCGGCTCGGTGGTCGGGCTCGGGGCGGCGCTGCTGGTCTGGCCCGGGGCCGAGGTGCCGGTGGCTCCCGGGTTCGTGGTGTCCGCGGTGCCGGCCGAGCTGCAGGCGGTCACGCCGAGCATGGCCAGAGCGGCCAGGCCCGAGACGACGACGGAACGGATGTTCGACTTCACGCGTGCTGTACCCCTCGAGACGGTGCCGGAGTCCCCGGGGCGGAACGGGGACGGCACGTCGGTAGTGACCCGTCATCAGTGTCGCCGAAACCGGGCAATACTCCAAAACGTACGGCGAGTCCAGCCGCCCCGCGTGTCGCGATGCTGCGACACCCGGGTCAGTACCCGCAGGTAGCCCTCAGCCGGTCCCTGCGGGGACGTCCGGACACGGTAGCGGAGTGGCCGGCGCCCCGCCTCCGGAGAGCGTCGCGGGGCGGGGTGCCGGGCCGGTGCTCAGGCGTCGGTCCGGGGCCGGACCTCGCGGCGCAGGATCTTGCCCGTGGGCCCCTTGGGCAGCTCGGGCAGCAGCCAGAGCCGGCGCGGGTACTTGTACGCGGCGAGGCGCTCCTTGACGTAGCCCTGGACGTCCTCGAGCGTGGCCGTGGCCCCCGGCCGGAGCACGACGGCCGCGCCGACCTCCTCACCCATGAGGTCGTCGGGGACGCCCACGACGGCCGCCTCGAGGACGTCCGGGTGCGTGTAGAGCACCTCCTCGACCTCGCGCGGGTACACGTTGAGGCCGCCGCGGATGATCATGTCCTTCTTGCGGTCGACGATGGTGAAGTAGCCCTCGTCGTCGACGGTGGCGAGGTCGCCCGAGCGGAACCAGCCGTCCGGGATGGCCTCCTTCGTGGCCTCCGGTCGGTTCCAGTAGCCCTTCATGATGTTCTCGCCGCGGATCGCGATCTCGCCGATCTCGCCGGCCGGCGTGTCGTTGCCCTCGATGTCGACGAGCTTCATCTCGCAGCCCGGGATCGCGCGGCCGATGGTGCCGGGCTTCGTCGGCTTGTCGGGCATGTTGAAGGAGGCCACCGGGGAGGTCTCGGACAGGCCGTAGCCCTCGAGGATCTGGCAGTGGAACTTCTCCTCGAACGCCGTCATGACGGCCTCCGGCATGGCCGAGCCGCCGGACGCGCACGTGCGCAGGCTGCTCGTGTCGGCGCGGTCGGCCTCGGGGCTGTTGAGGATCGCGGCGTACATCGTCGGGACGCCCTGGAAGATCGTCACGTGGTCGCGGCCGAGCACCTCGATGGCCTTGGCCGGGTCGAAGCGGGGGATGAGGGTCAGCGTGCAGCCCTGCTGGACCGACGTGTTGAGCCCGCACGTGAGGCCGAAGACGTGGAAGAGGGGCAGGCAGCCCATGATGACGTCGTCCTCGGTGATCTGCATGATGTCGGCGGCGGATCGCTCGGCGTTGCGGTGCAGGTTGAAGTGGGTGAGCTCGGCTCCCTTGGGCTTGCCCGTCGTGCCGCTCGTGTAGAGGATCACGGCCGTGTCGTCGTCGGCCCGGTCGACGGCCTCGAGCACCGGCTCGGCGGCGGACTCGGACGCGTCGAACTGGCCGTCGGCCGGGCCCGTCGGCCCGCAGACGACCAGACGGGTGCCCGTCTCGGCGGCGGCCTTGCCGGCCTCGTCGGCGAAGTCGGGCCAGACGAAGCTGAACCGGGCGCCGCTGTCCTCGTAGAAGTACTGGATCTCGCCCGACTTCAACAGCGGGTTCATCGGCACGACGACGCCGCCGGCGAGGAGAGTGCCGTAGAAGGCGACGGGGTAGGCCGGCACGTTGGGCAGGATCAGCGAGACCCGGTCGCCGGGCTCGAGGCCGGCCGCGCGGAGCTGTCCGGCGACGGCCGCGGCCGCGCGGTGCAGGGCGCCCCACGTCACCTCGAGCTGGTCGAGCTTGATCCCGACCTTGTCGGGGACCCGCCCGGCGGTCGCGACGAGGTTGGCGGCGAGGTTGGTCATCGGTGCTCCTTTGCAGCGCTGGCGTCGCCGCCATTGTTACCCGGCGGTCCGTTCGTGAACAGGGGTTCGCGACCGTCTGTGGGCGGTCTCTCGTCAGCCCCTGCGGGGCGGTGTCCTGACGCGGGTGCCGAGCGGGTGCCGAGCGGGTGCCGAGCGGGTGTCGAGCGGGTGTCGAGCTGGCGACCCGCGGCGTGCCGTGGCCCCTGTGGTGTCCGACCCGGCTGGCAGGATGGGCGGGTGAGCGAGACCACCGGAAAGGCCGCCGGCGCGACGCCGGTCACCGACGACGTCCCCACCGCGGTCCACCAGGAGTGGGCCGAGCTCGCCGAGCAGGCCTCCGCGGCCCAGTTCGCCTACCACGTCAAGGACGCGCCGACGATCAGCGACGGCGAGTACGACGCGATCATCCGGCGGCTCAACGCGATCGAGGAGGCGCACCCCTCGCTGCGCACGCCCGAGAGCCCGACGCAGAACGTCGGCGGCGCCTCGTTCGCCACCGGGTTCGAGACCGTCGACCACGTCGAGCGGATGCTCAGCCTCGACAACGCGTTCTCCTTCGAGGAGCTGCAGACGTGGGTCGAGCGCGTCGAGCGCGAGGTCGGCAGCGGCGCCCACTTCCTCACCGAGCTGAAGATCGACGGCCTGGCCATCAACCTGCTCTACGAGAAGGGCCGGCTCGTCCGGGCCCTGACCCGCGGCGACGGCCGCACCGGCGAGGACGTCACGAACAACGTCCGCACCATCGAGGGCATCCCCGAACGCCTCGCCGGTGACGACGTGCCCGACCTCGTCGAGATCCGCGGTGAGGTGTTCTTCCCGACAGCCGCCTTCGCCGACCTCAACGCCGGCCTCGTCGAGGCGGGCAAGGCCCCGTTCGCCAACCCGCGCAACGCGGCCGCCGGGTCGCTGCGCCAGAAGGACCCCAAGGTCACGGCCACGCGCCCGCTGCGGATGCTCGTGCACGGCATCGGGGCGCGTCGGGGCTTCGACATCGAGCGGCAGAGCGAGGCCTACGACCGCCTCCGCGGCTGGGGCCTGCCGACCTCCGACGAGGTGCGGGTGCTCGACGACATCGCCGCCGTGCAGGAGTTCGTCACCTACCACGGCGAGCACCGGCACGACCGCTCCCACGAGATCGACGGCATCGTCGTCAAGGTCGACGAGGTCCCGCTGCAGCGCCAGCTCGGGGCCACGTCGCGGGCCCCGCGATGGGCCATCGCGTTCAAGTACCCGCCCGAGGAGGTCAACACCAGGCTGCTCGACATCCGCGTCAACGTCGGGCGCACGGGGCGGGTCACGCCCTACGGCGTCATGCAGCCCGTCGTCGTGGCGGGCTCGACCGTCGAGCAGGCGACGCTGCACAACGCCTACGAGGTCGAACGCAAGGGCGTCCTCATCGGCGACACCGTCGTGCTGCGCAAGGCCGGCGACGTCATCCCCGAGATCGTCGGCCCGGTCGTCGACCTGCGCGACGGCTCCGAGCGCGCCTTCGTCATGCCGACGCACTGCCCGTCGTGCGGCACGGCGCTCGCCCCGGAGAAGGAGGGCGACAAGGACATCCGCTGCCCCAACTCGCGCGCCTGCCCGAGCCAGCTGCGCGAGCGGGTCTTCGGCCTGGCCTCGCGCGGCGGGCTCGACATCGAGGCGCTCGGGTGGGAGGCCTCGATCGCCCTGACCGACCCGGAGTTCGACCGGCCCGAGGAGGCCGACGCCGACGGCGTGCCGCGCTCGGAGCCCGTGCTGCCGGGGGAGGCGGGCCTGTTCGACCTGCGGCCCGAGGACCTGAGCGAGGTCACGGTGTGGCGTCGCCGCAAGGTCAAGGGCGTGCCGGGGCCGTGGCAGCAGGAGCTGTACTTCTTCACCAAGCCGACGGCCAAGACGCCCTCGAAGCCGCGGGCCAACACCGAGGTCCTCTTCGCCGAGCTCGAGAAGGCCAAGACCCAGCCGCTCTGGCGGGTCCTCGTCGCGCTGTCGATCCGGCACGTCGGGCCCACGGCGGCGCGGGCGCTCGCCTCGCACCTCCGGTCGATGGACGCCATCCGCGCGGCCTCGCGCGAGGAGCTCGCCGAGGTCGAGGGCGTCGGCGGGGTCATCGCCGACGCCGTCATCGACTGGTTCGGCGTCGACTGGCACCGCGAGATCGTCGACCGCTGGGCCGAGGCCGGGGTGCGGATGGAGGACGAGGTCGACGCGTCGGTCGAGCGCACGCTCGAGGGCAAGACGGTCGTGGTCACGGGCTCGCTCGACGGCTTCTCGCGCGACGAGACGAAGGAGGCGATCATCAGCCGCGGCGGCAAGGCGTCGGGGTCCGTGTCGAAGAAGACCGACTACGTCGTCATCGGGGCCAACGCCGGGACCAAGGCCGCCAAGGCCGAGGAGCTCGGCCTGACGATCCTCGACGAGGACGGTTTCCGCCGGCTCCTCGAGACCGGCTCACCCGACTGACCGGACATCCACGGTGCCGACCCGCCAACCCTGGGGTCCGTGCTCGCTGGGCGCGCGCTCGCTCGGCGGCGTAGGGGCGCAATGATCCTGTCGTTCAGGCGAATTGGCCTGTGCGCAACGGTTGTCGCAGTCGTGCGCTTCGCGTAGAATCGAACACATGTTCGATGGTGCGCTTCGCTCGGCGGAGGAGCTCGGCTCCCTCGTCGACGCGTTGCGCGCCGTCGACGGGTCGGGCGACGACGCCGAACGGGTCGACCAGCTCGCGGCGCTCGAGCGGGTCAAGGCGGCGGTCGCGGCAGCGCAGGCGCGCGTGACGGTCGCCTTCGTCGAGTCACAGGCCGAGGTGGCGCAGCAGTGGCGCGAGCGGGCTCGGGAGTGCTCTGCGGCAGGGGATTTCGAGGGATGGCGCCGGGCGCGCCAGGAGGCCCGTCGGGCCTCGGCCACCGACGGTGCCGTCGACGGCGTCGGGGGAGTGGCGGGGTCGGGCGACCGGGTGCGGCGCGGCGTTCGTCGTGACGCGCTGCGCAGCGTGGCCGGCCAGGTCGCCCTCGCGCGCCGTGAGTCGCCCGCGCGCGGCAGCCACCACGTGCGGCTCGCACTCCGCCTGCTCCGCCAGATGCCGCAGACCTTCGCCGCGCTCGAGCGCGGCGACCTCAGCGAATGGCGGGCGGCGATCGTCGCCCGCGAGACCGAGGGCCTCGACGAGGACCAGCGACGTTCCGTCGACGCGGAGGTCGCAGGCCGCCTCGGTGACGAGATCGGCTCGCTCGGTGACCGCGAGCTCGCGCGCCGCGTCCGGGCTGCTGCGTACCGCGTCGAACCGGCGTCGATTCTCGCGAGGAGCGCTCGGGCGCAAGCCGATCGGCGGGTCACGATCCGCCCGGCTCCGAACACCATGGCCTACGTCACGGCGCTGCTGCCTGTTGCCCAGGCCGTCGCCACCCACGCCGCACTCACGGCGGCCGCCGACTCGGCGCGCGCGGTCGGTGACGAGCGAACCAAGGGGCAGGTCATGGCCGACGAGCTCGTGGTCCGGGCCACCGGGCAGAAGCGCGCCGAGGACGTTGCCGTCGAGGTACAGCTCGTCATGACCGACCGCGCCCTGTTCTGGGGCGACGACGTGCCGGCGCAGCTTCCCGGGTACGGCGCGGTCCCGGCGGCATGGGCGCGCCGTCTGCTCGGCGGCGAGGCCGGCCCAGCAGGCTCCGTCTCCCGTTCCGACGAAGCGCGCGCCCGCGCCTGGCTCCGCCGCCTCTACGCCGACCCCACGGCTGCCGAGCTCGTGGCCATGGACTCGTCGCGTCGCACCTTCGACGGTGGTCTGCGGCGCTTCGTCGTCGCTCGCGACGGCGGGGTCTGTCGCACCCCGTGGTGCGACGCCCCGATCCGTCACCTCGACCACGTCGAGGACCACGCCTCGGGCGGCCGGACGAGCGCCGGCAACGGCCAGGGTCTGTGTGTGCGCTGCAACCACACGAAGCAGCTGCCGGGTTGGCGCGCCGTCGAACACCAAGGGCCGGGCGAGCGCGCCGGGCCCCACCGGGTCGTCACCACGACGCCGACCGGGCACGCCTACGCGTCGCTCGCGCCCCCGCTCGTCCCGGGCCACGTGCTCGACCTGTCCAGCCCCCTGGAGCGATCCCTCAAGGTGCTCCTGATCGACGCCGCCTGACCTGGGTCCCACGCACCTGCAAGGCTGGGCGGCATGGAGTTCTTCTGCTACCACCGCGACCGCCCGGGGTCCATGGCGCTGCGCGAGGCCATGGTGGAGCAGCACTGGGCCTACATGGACGGCTTCGCCGACACGATGATCGCGAGGGGGCCCACCTTCGCCGCGGACGGCACTCTGACCGGCAGCGTCCACGTGCTCGACCTTCCGGACGCCGCGGCCGCACGGGCCTTCGCGTTCGAGGAGCCCGGCTACCAGGCCGGGGCCTACCGCGACGTCCTGCTGCGCCGGTGGCGCAACGTGCTGGGCCGCACGATGTGGGTGTTCCCCGGTGCCCGGCCCGAGCGCCCGCGCTTCCTCGTCCTCGGCTTCACGGAGCCGGCCGCGGTCGGGCCGCCGCTGCCGCAGGGCGAGGACGTCATCGCGTGCGGGCCCCTGCTGTCCGACGACGGGTCGGTCACCGTCGGCGCGGCAGTGCTGTTCGAGGCGGCGGACGCCGCCGCCGCCCGGGTGGCCCTGTCCGCAGACGAGTTCGTGGGCGTGGAGGTGCACGAGTGGCGGTTCGGGGGACGGTCCGGCTGAGCGACTGTCCGTGTCGGACCGGCGGAATGGGGCGCCTGGACCGCGTCGCCCCAGGAGGTCGGTCCTCATGTGTGCCCCACCCACAGAACCGCCCCAGGTGTGTGGGTGCCCACCGTCCTTTCGATCCCACGTCCTCCTAGGCTTTCCCGCAGCCTCCCCGGTCCACGACGGACCGACCCGCGGGAGGACCACCGTCGGCCGACCGGTCGGCACCAGCAGAGCGCGACGCACGAGGAGGTGCAGGTCTTGACGGGTACCCCGTTGCTCGAGACCAGGGCCCTGACCAAGGAGTTCCGCGGGTTCACGGCGGTCTCGAGCGTCGACCTGTCGGTCGCGCAGGGCACGGTCCACGCGCTCGTCGGCCCCAACGGGGCCGGCAAGACGACCCTCTTCAACCTGCTCACCGGGTTCCTCACCCCGACGTCGGGCACCGTCGTCTTCGACGGCCAGGACGTCACCGGAAAGGCCCCGGAGCAGATCGCCCCGCTCGGCATCGCCCGGTCCTTCCAGATCACGAGCCTCTTCGAGCAGATGACGCTGCGCGAGCACCTCGAGCTCGCCCTCGCCAGCCCGACGGGGATGGGCCGGCAGTGGTGGCGGTCGGTCAAGCGGATGGCCACCTTCGGCGACCGCGCCATGGACCTGCTCGAGCAGGTCGGGCTCGCCGACCGCGCGGGCGCCCCCGCCTCCTCGCTCGCGTACGGCCAGAAGCGCGCCCTCGAGCTCGCCATCGCCATGGCCCTCGACCCCAAGCTGTTGCTGCTCGACGAGCCCACCGCCGGCATGGGGATCGAGGACGTCGACCGCACCATCGCGCTCGTCAAGACCCTCGCCGTCGGGCGCACGGTCGTCTTCGTCGACCACAACATGCACGTCGTCGGGTCCCTCGCCGACCGCGTCACGGTGCTCCAGGCGGGCCAGGTGCTCGCCGAGGGCCCCTACGACGAGGTGCGCGCCGACGAGCGCGTCATCTCGGCCTACCTCGGAGCGTCCCATGAGTGAGCCCGTCGCGACCGACGCCCCCGCGTCCGTCGCCACCACCGACCGCACCGCTTCCGGCGACACCGCCGGGCACGTGCTCGACGTCGCCGGCATGTCCGCCTGGTACGGCGAGGCCCGCGTCCTGCGCGAGGTCTCGGTCGGCGTCGGTGCCGGTGAGGTCGTCACCCTCGTCGGGCGCAACGGCGCCGGCAAGACGACCCTGCTGCGCTCGGTCATGGGGCTGCACCGGCACGTCGAGGGCACCGTCACCTTCGACGGGGCCGACGTGACCAGGCGCTCCGCGGACGCGCGGGCGAAGGCCGGCCTCGGCTGGGTGCCCGACGACCGCGGCATCTACGCGAGCCTCACCGTCGCCGAGAACCTCCTCCTGCCGCCGGTGGTCCACCCCGACGCGTGGCCGCTCGAGAAGGTCTACGAGTTCTTCCCCGTCCTGCACGAACGGCGCGACTTCCCGGGCACCCGGCTCTCGGGCGGCGAGCAGCAGATGCTCGCCATGGCGCGCGTGCTGCGGATGGGGTCGCGCCTGCTGCTGCTCGACGAGCCGAGCGAGGGCCTGGCCCCCGTCATCGTCCAGCGCATCGGCGAGATCATCCGCGAGATCAAGGGTCAGGGCGTGGGCGTGCTGCTCGTCGAGCAGAACGTCAAGTTCGCCTCGACGGTCGCCGACCGGCACTACCTGCTCGCCCAGGGGCAGGTCGTCGAGCACCTCGACAACGACGAGTTCCGTGCCCGCGAGAGCGAGCTGCTCACCCACCTCGGGATGTGACCCAGCGGTCCGCGCCCGCCGGGCCCGGACGCGACCCGCACCACCCGCGTCACCCGCCTCACCCCCGGTTCCACCGACGCACCAGCGCACCACCACGCACCCGCACCACACGTCCGGCACCACACATCCGACACGACACTCCGACGTCACCCCAGGAGGGGACATGCGTAGCAGGAAGATCCACGCATCGCTGGCCGTGGCCGCCACGGCCTCGCTCGCGCTCGCCGCGTGCGGGCAGGGCGGCCCCCAGTCGGGCGGCTCGAGCAAGCTGACCGACGACAAGGTCGTCATCGGCCTGCTCAACGACCAGTCCGGCGTCTACAAGGACCTCTCCGGCCCGAACTCGAAGGTCGCCATCCAGCTGGCCATCGACGACTACAAGGCCAAGTACGGCGACAAGGCAGTGGCCAAGGACATCGAGATCGTCACGGCCGACCACCAGAACAAGGCCGACGTCGCCAACTCCAAGGCCCAGGAGATGTACGACCGCCAGAAGGCCGACATCATCCTCGACGTGCCCAACTCCGCGGCCGGTCTCGCCGTGGCCACGCAGGCCAAGAACAAGAAGAAGCTCTACATCAACATCGGCGCGGGCACGACGGCCCTGACCGGCGCCCAGTGCAACAAGTACACGTTCCACTGGGCCTACAACACCGCGGCGCTCGCGCGCGGCACGGCCGGCACCATCACCAAGGCCGGCGGCACGTCGTGGAACATCGTGTACCCCGACTACGCCTTCGGCCAGGACATGAACAAGTCCTTCACCAAGGAGATCCAGGCCGCCGGCGGATCGGTCGGCCAGTCGATCGCCTCGCCGTTCCCGAGCGACAACTTCGCCACGTTCATCACCAAGGCCGGCGAAGGCAACCCGAAGGTCATCGGCTCGATGCACGCGGGCGGCGACCTCATCAACTTCGTCAAGCAGTTCAACCAGAGCCCGCTCAAGGGCAAGGTGCAGCTGGCCGTCGGCCTCATGTTCATCACCGACATCCACTCGCTCGGCGTCGACCAGTTCGCGGGCACGCAGTTCACCGACGCCTGGTACTGGAACTTCGACGACCAGAACAAGAAGTGGGCCGACCGCTTCAAGGAGAAGACGAACACGCGTCCGTCGTTCGCCCACGCCGCGAACTACTCGGCCGCGATGAACTACCTCGAGGCGGTCCAGGAGGCCGGCACCGACGACGCCGACGCCGTCGTCGCCAAGCTCGAGGGCAAGAAGATCAACGACGTGTTCCTCCGCAACGGCGAGGTGCGCAAGGCCGACCACGCCGTCATCCACGACATGTACCTGGCGAAGGTCAAGAGCTCGGCGCCGGAGGAGTGGGACTACGAGGACATCGTCAAGACGATCCCCGCGGCCGAGGCCTACGGCCCCGCCAACCCTGACTGCAAGATGGGCTGACCGGGTCCTCGTGCCGTCCGGCGTCCGCTCGCGCACGCCGGACGGCCACCCGGTCCGCCACGCCACACCCACCGTCCACCGAACGTCCCGGACCACACGGGTCCGCACGGCGAACGCGAACGAGTCTGTGACATGAGCGAATTCATCCAGTACACCCTGCAGGGCCTCGCCGCCGGCGGCTTCTACGCACTGTCGGCCCTCGGCCTCGCGGTGATCTTCGGCGTCCTCGGCGTCGTCAACTTCTCGCACGGCGCCTGCTACATGCTCGGGGCCGTCATCTCCGCGGTGCTCCTCGCCGAGCTGCACGTCGGGTTCTGGGTGGCGCTCGTCGTCGTCCCGGTCCTGATGTTCCTCTTCGGCGTCCTCATGGAGCGGCTCCTCGTGCGCTGGCTCCTCGCCCTCGACCCGCTCTACAACTTCCTGCTCACCTTCGGCCTGACGCTGATCCTCGTCGAGGCCGTCAAGCAGCGGTACGGCGTCTCGGGCCTGCCCTACGAGATCCCCTCGGGGCTCGGCGGCCAGGTGACGATCGGCAGCGTCAACCTGTCGGTCTACGCGATCTTCGCCTGCGTCTTCAGCGTCGTCGTGTGCGTGGCCGTCGGCCTGCTGCTGACGCGCACCCGCATCGGCATGATCGTGCGCGCGGCCACGGAGGACGCCGAGCGGACGCGTGCCCTCGGCATCAACGTCGGGCGCTTCGTCACGCCGGTGTTCGGGTTCGGCATCGCCCTCGCCGGGCTCGCCGGCGTCCTCGCCGCCCCGACGCGCGCCATCACCGCCGAGATGGGCAGCAACTTCATCATCATCCTGTTCGCCGTGGTCGTCATCGGCGGCCTCGGCTCGATCCTCGGCGCCGTCGTCGGGGGGTTCCTCGTCGGGCTCGTCGAGGCGTACGGCGTCGCCTACGCCCCCGCGTTCGCCCAGATCGTCATCTTCGTCCTCATGGCGGTCGTCGTCCTCGTCCGGCCCTCGGGGCTCTTCGGACGGGAGGAGGTCGCATGAGCACCCAGCTGACCGGGAAGGTCGACGTCGACCTCGCCCAGCCCTCGATCCTGTCGCGCCGCAGCCCGGTCCGGTACCTGCTGCTCCTCGTTGGGCTCGCGGTCCTCGTCCTGCTGCCGTACTGGATCTACCCGCCCGTCGCGATGGACATCCTCTGCTGGGGCCTCTTCGCGATCAGCGTCGACCTGCTCCTCGGCTTCACCGGCCTGCTCAGCTTCGGGCACGCGGCGTTCTGGGGCGGCTCGGCCTACTGCACCGGCCTCATCGCGATCCACTGGGGCGTGCCCTTCCCGGTGGCCGTCCTCGGGGGCGCGGTGTTCTCGATGCTCGTCGCGTGGCCGATCGGCTGGCTGTCGGTGCGCCGCACCGGCATCTACTTCGCCATGGTCACGCTCGCCTTTGCCCAGATGCTCTACTTCATCGCCAACCAGGCCCGCTCGCTGACGGGCGGCGAGAACGGCCTGCAGGGCATCCCGCAGAGCTTCTTCGGCATCGAGGCCGTCGAGACCGACTCGTTCTACTTCTACTACGCGGGCGCGGCGGTCATCGTCGTCGGGCTCATCCTCGCCTGGCGCGTGGTGAACTCCCCGTTCGGACGCGTTCTGACGGCCGTGCGCGACAACCCGGCCCGCGCGCGGGCCCTCGGCTACGACGTCGAGGTCTACAAGGTCAAGGCGTTCGTCATCTCGGCCGGGCTTGCGGGCCTCGCCGGCGGCGTCTTCGCGATCAGCCACCAGTTCGCCTCGCTCCAGGAGCTGATGTGGACGACGTCGGGCAAGGTCGTGCTCATCACGGTCCTCGGCGGCATCGGCACCCTCTGGGGCGGCCTCGTCGGTGCCGCGATCGTCGTCGTCCTCGAGGACTACCTCGCGAGCGCGGGCTTCGAGGGGATCGGCCTCATCACCGGCACGATCTTCGTCGTCATCGTCCTGCTCTTCCGCCACGGCGTGTGGGGCACGGCGCGCAACCTCGTGCGCACCTACGTCATCGACCGGCGGCGCGCCCGGCGCGACTGAGCGCCCGCCGCCCGGCACGACGCCCCCGACCCGGTCCAGGGTCGGGGGCGTCGTGGCCGTTCGGGGCGGCTGGCGTGCTCGGGCGGGGAGCGACCTACTTCACGCCGAGGGTGAGCAGCCGGCGCACGACGCGGCCGACGACGAGCCAGGCCACCGCGCCGAGGCCCCAGTTGACGACGGCGTTCTTGACGGCCGCCCCCTCACCGGTGAACTGCTTGACGCCGGTGTCGCGGCCGAAGACGCCGAGGTCGAGCACGTCGGCGGCCTTGAGGACCCACTCGACGAGGGCGTTGCGGGTGTTGGCGTCGGCGACGACGAGGACCACGCCGAGCAGCAGGACGCCGGCCGCGACGAGGGCCGCGGTCCACACGAGCGAGGCGAGGCCCGACCGGGCGTGGTCGAAGCCGCGTCGACCGGCGCCGGCGGCGGTGCGCAGCGCCGTGCCGACGCCGCCTGTGCCAGTCGCCTCGCCCTGCTCCTTCCGGAGCCGACGCACGTGGGCGCGGGTGCGCGTGGGACGGGGAGGGGCGGTGCTCGCCCCGGTCGCCGCAGGGCCGGACGCGTCGGGGGTCGCGGGGGTGCGCGCGTCGGGGGCCGTGGGGCCGGACGCGTCGGGCGTCGTCGTCGCGGACGCGTCGGGCGTGGTGGGGGTGGACGCCTCCGGCGTCGGGGTCTCGGACGCGTGGGGCGCGTCGGGGGTGGACGTGCTGGTCGGACTCGTCATCGGGTCTCCTCGGGTACCGGTCTGCCTGCTGACAACGAGGCACCCCGCCCCGAGGACACGGTCGCGGCGGCACCGGCCGGCACGAAGCGCTCCTGCGGCCCCGCGGGCGCCCGGGACGCGTGCCCGGGGCACCGCGGCCGACCCATAGACTGACCCGCATGTCCTCCCTGTCCCGCGACGACGTAACCCACCTCGCCGGCCTGGCCCGGATCGAGCTGTCCGAGGCCGAGCTCGACCGCATGGTCGGCGAGCTCTCGGTGATCCTCGAGTCCGTGGCCAAGGTGCAGCAGGCGCCGACCGACGGCGTCGCCCCGATGTCGCACCCGATGCCGCTGACGAACGTCACGCGTCCCGACGTCGTGCGCCCGAGCCTCACGCCGCAGGAGGCCCTCTCCGGCGCGCCCCGCTCCGAGCACCAGCGCTTCTCGGTGCCGCGCATCCTCGACGAGGACTGACCAGCCCCGACGCCCGAGGCCCGGCCCGCGCCCTGCGCGCCGCCGCGCCCCGCGTCCCCGACCACTCCACCCGCAGCGACGACGAAGGCACTGACGTGACCGACCTGCCATCCGACCTGACCCGCGCCACCGCGTCCGCGCTGGCCGAGGCCCTCGCGGCCTCGACGATCTCCTCCGAGGAGGTCACGCGCGCCCACCTCGACCGCATCGCGGCCGTCGACGGGCAGGTGCACTCCTACCTGCACGTCGACACCGAGGGTGCCCTCGAGCAGGCCCGCGCGATCGACGCCCGGCGCGCCGCGGGGGAGACCCTCGGCGCCCTCGCCGGCGTGCCCATCGCCGTCAAGGACGTCATGACGACCAAGGGCCTGCCGACGACGTGCGGCAGCAAGATGCTCGAGGGCTGGATCCCGCCCTACGACGCCACCGTCGTGGCGAAGCTGCGCGCGGCCGGCCTGCCGATCCTCGGCAAGACGAACATGGACGAGTTCGCGATGGGCTCCTCGACCGAGCACTCGGCCTACGGCCCCTCGCGCAACCCGTGGGACCTCGACCGCATCCCCGGCGGCTCCGGCGGCGGCTCGAGCTCGGTCATCGCCTCCTTCCAGGCGCCGCTCGCCACCGGCACCGACACTGGTGGCTCGATCCGCCAGCCGGCGGCCGTCACCGGCACGGTCGGCACCAAGCCGACCTACGGCGGCGTGTCGCGCTACGGCCTCGTGGCCCTGGCCAGCTCGCTCGACCAGGCCGGCCCGTGCGCCCGCACCGTCCTCGACACCGCGCTGCTGCACGCCGTCATGGGCGGGCACGACCCGATGGACTCCACGTCGATCGACGCCCCGGTGCCGCCCGTCGTCGAGGCCGCGCGCCGCGCCGATGTCAGCGGCATGCGCATCGGCGTCGTCAAGGAGCTCGGCGGCGAGGGCTACCAGCCCGGCGTCCGCGCGCGCTTCGACGAGTCGGTCCGCCTCCTCGAGGAGCTCGGTGCCGAGGTCGTCGAGGTCAGCTGCCCGAACTTCGAGTACGCGCTCGCCGCGTACTACCTCATCCTGCCGAGCGAGGCGTCGAGCAACCTCGCCAAGTTCGACGCCATGCGCTACGGCCTGCGCGTCGGCCCGGACGGCGTGCCCGACCCGAGCGCCGAGCAGGTCATGGCCGCGACGCGCGACGCCGGGTTCGGCCCGGAGGTCAAGCGCCGCATCATCCTCGGCACGTACGCCCTCAGCTCGGGCTACTACGACGCGTACTACGGCTCGGCGCAGAAGGTCCGCGCCCTCATCGCGCAGGACTTCAACCGCGCCTTCGAGTCCGTCGACGTGCTCGTCAGCCCGACCGCGCCCACCACGGCCTTCCGCCTCGGCGACAAGCTCGAGGACCCGATGGCCATGTACCTCAACGACATCGCCACGATCCCGGCCAACCTCGCCGGCGTGCCCGGGATGTCGCTGCCCTCCGGCGTCGCCGACGAGGACGGCCTGCCGACCGGCATCCAGGTGCTCGCGCCCGCCACCAAGGACGAGCGCCTCTACATGGTCGGTGCGGCCCTCGAGGCGGCCCTGGTCTCGCGCTGGGGCGGCCCGATCCTCGACCGCGCGCCCGAGCTGGGTGCCTCCGCCGTGAAGGGAGCCTGACGATGACGACCACCACCGACGCCGTCCTCGACTACGACGAGGCCCTCGAGCGCTTCGACCCGGTCATGGGCCTCGAGGTGCACGTCGAGCTGCACACGGCCACGAAGATGTTCTGCGGCTGCCCGACCGAGTTCGGCGCCGAGCCCAACTCGCAGGTCTGCCCGGTGTGCCTCGGCCTGCCCGGCGCCCTGCCGGTCGTCAACGAGAAGGCCGTCGAGTCGGCCATCCGCATCGGCCTGGCCCTCAACTGCGACATCGCGGCCTGGTGCCGGTTCGCCCGGAAGAACTACTTCTACCCGGACATGCCGAAGAACTTCCAGACCTCGCAGTACGACGAGCCGATCGCCTACAACGGCCACCTCGACGTCGAGCTCGAGGACGGCACGGTCTACCGCGTCGAGATCGAGCGCGCCCACATGGAGGAGGACACCGGCAAGTCGCTGCACGTCGGCGGCTCCACCGGCCGCATCCACGGCGCGACGCACAGCCTCGTCGACTACAACCGCGCCGGCATCCCGCTCATCGAGATCGTCACCAAGCCGATGACCGGTGCGGGGGAGCGGGCGCCCGAGGTGGCGCGCGCCTACGTGTCGGCGCTGCGCGACCTGCTGCGCGCCCTCGACGTCAGCGACGTCAAGATGGAGCAGGGCTCGATGCGCTGCGACGCCAACGTCTCGCTGCGCCCCAAGGCCGGCGAACCCACGTCGGCCGAGCAGGCGGCCGTGCCGCTCGGCACCCGCACCGAGACGAAGAACGTCAACTCGCTGCGCTCGGTCGAGCGGGCCG
>NZ_MLJO01000010.1 GCF_001956915.1 Intrasporangium flavum
GCACGAACCCCGCACGAACCTCGCACGACGGCCGGCTGGCGGCCGACCGGTCCAGCACCACGACACGTCCTCGACAAGGAAGCAGGGACATGGGCAAGAAGGGCAAGCCCCTCGGCATCGACATCGGCGGCAGCGGCATCAAGGGCGCACCGGTCGACCTCAAGGAGGGCGACCTCGCCGGCAAGCGCCTCAAGATCCTCACCCCGAAGCCCGCGACGCCCGACGCCGTGGCCGAGGTCGTCGACGAGATCGTCGACCACTTCGCCGACGTCACGGGCGACTCCCCCATCGGGGTGACCGTGCCGGCCGTCGTCATCCGGGGCACGGTCCTGTCGGCCGCCAACATCGACCCCTCGTGGATCGACACCGACGCCGAGGCTCTCATCAAGGAGCACACCGGCCGCGCCGTCACCGTCCTCAACGACGCCGACGCCGCGGGCCTGGCCGAGATGTACTACGGCGCGGCCAAGGGCGTGCAGGGCCTGGTCATCCTCACCACGCTCGGCACCGGCATCGGCTCGGCCCTCATCCACGACGGCCGCCTCGTGCCCAACTCCGAGCTCGGCCACCTCGAGATCGACGGCTTCGACGCCGAGGACCGGGCCGCGTCGTCGGTCAAGGACGCCGAGGGGCTGTCCTGGGACGAGTACGTCGAGCGGCTCCAGCGCTACTACGAGGTCATCGAGAAGCTCTTCTCCCCCGACCTCATCGTCGTCGGCGGCGGCATCTCCAAGGACAGCGACGACTTCCTGCCGCGCCTGAAGCTCCGGTGCCCGATCGTGCCGGCCCAGCTGCGCAACCAGGCGGGCATCATCGGCGCGGCGCACCTGGCGGTCGACCTCGCCAAGGCCTGAGACGGCCCCGGGCCACGCGTCCGCACCCGCAGCACTCCCCGCGCCCCGCGTCGAAAGACGCGGGGCGCGGCGCGCTCAGACCCGCTGGAGGTCGGCGAGCAGGTCGGGCGCCCGCCGGTCGTAGAGGCGCGCCCCGTAACGGACGCCGATGCCGGCGACGACGGGCCCGAGCACCACACCGACCACCCCGGTGACCCACACGAGCCACGTCGCCGAGTCCGACGCGTACGCCAGCCAGGCGAGCAGGAGCAGCGGCGCCGACAGCGCGAAGGTGGCCGCGCTCGCGAGGGTCTGGGCCAGGATCGTGATGCCGGCGGCACCGGGCGGCGCGCTGAACGGGCTCTCCCCCGGCTCCGCGACCGGGTAGGGCAGCACGATGTTCATGACGCTCGAGACCGCGACACCGGCCCCGAGCACCGTGACGGAGACACCGAGGACGAGGGGCAGCAGGTCCCAGCGGGCACCGAGCCCCACCCCGACGAGCACGTAGACCGGCACGAGCACGCCCGCGAGCAGCAGGCCCGGCACGACGCGCCCGAGGCGGTCGTCGAGCCCCCGCGTGCCGGCGGCCACGTGCAGGGAGAAGGCCTGCGACTCGTACGCGATGGCGTTGTGCTCGCTCCAGCCGAGCATGAACGCGAGCATCGGTCCCATCAGCAGCGGCGGCCACGCGACGTCGGCGCTCGCCCACGGGATGAGCAGCGCGAGCGGGAAGACCGGCGTCACCAGCAGGCTGATCTGGTAGCGCGGGTCGCGGCGCCAGTAGGTCAGCACGCGGGCTGCGACCGCGCCGGCCGGATGGTCGGGCACCCGCCCGAAGAGGCCGAGGTCGTCGGGCTCGCCGGGCGTCGAACCGCCGCGCGAGACGGCCCGCGGGTTCTCGACCTGCCGCCTCACCGCACCTGACCACAGGGCCCCGACCGCGAGGAGGAAGGCGATGGCCAGGGCGAGGCGGAGTGCCCCCACGAGCGGTTGCCCGGCCGCGACGTCGCCGGGTGCCGCCCAAGCCCATCCGAGCGGCGTCCAGGAGACGACCTTCGACACGGCGACCGCGAGCCGCTGGATGTCGTGGACGTTGGCGGCGATCCACACCACCGGCCCGACGAGGACGAGGACGACAAGACCGACGACGACGAGCATGTCCCGGCCGCGCCGGCTCGACGTCGCGGCGGCCGCCAGTGCCGACACCCAGCGCGACAGGGTGACCGCGGTGAGCAGCCCGACGCCGGTGCCGACGACGGCGACGACCGTGGAGGCCGGTGTCATCGACCACGCGACGACGACCCCGAGGCCGAGCACCGCGCTGGCGACGGCCGGCAGCCCGACGAGCGCGGCCGCGATGAGGCCCACGGCCAGTGACCGCGGCGGGACGGCGTAGAGCGCGAACCGGCCCGGGTCGAGGGTCGGGTCGGAGCCGAAGGAGAAGAGCGGGACGACGGTCCACAGCACGATCCCGACCGCTCCGGCGAGCGGCAGGGCGACGGTGGCGACCTCCAGCGAGGTGCGCAGCGTGGCGACGATGAGCGTCAGCCCCACGACGAGCACCGAGAAGTAGAGGATGCCGACGACGGCACCGATGGTCTGGGCGCGGCTGCGGCGGAAGACGTTGCGCAGCAGTGCCAGCTTCAGTCGGACGAGGTGCGCAACCACGACAGCCCCACCACCTCGGTGGTGCCCCCGACGAGGTCGACGAACCGCTCCTCGAGGGAGCGGCCGTCGCGTACCGCGTCGAGCTCCCCCGCGGTGAGCACCGCCCCCTCGGCGATGACGGCGACGTGGCTGCAGATGCGCTCGACGAGGTCCATGACGTGGCTGGAGAGGACGACCGTGCCGCCCGCGTCGACGTAGTCGGCGAGGATGCGGCGGATCGTCGCGGCGGACAGCGGGTCGACGGCCTCGAAGGGCTCGTCGAGCACGAGGACGCGGGGTGCGTGCACGAGAGCCGCGGCCAGGGTGACCTTCTTGGTCATGCCGGCCGAGTAGTCGACGACGAGGGTGCCCTGCGCACCGGTCAGCCCGAGCGCGGCGACGAGCTCGGCGGCCCGCTCGGCCGCGAGCTCGCGGGGCATGCCGCGGAGCAGGCCCGCGTAGGTGATGAGCTGCAGCCCGGTGAGGCGGTCGAACGTGCGCAGCCCGTCGGGCAGGACGCCGAGCAGCCGCTTGGCCGCCGTGGGGTCAGCCCAGACGTCGTGGCCCAGGACGAACGCGCGGCCGGCGTCCGGGCGCAGCAGGCCGGTGACCATCGACAGCGTCGTCGTCTTGCCGGCGCCGTTGGGCCCGACGAGTCCGAAGAAGGACCCTCGCGGCACGTCGAGGTCGATGCCGCGCACGGCCACGAGGTCGCCGAAGCGCTTGCCGAGACCGCGCACGGCGAAGGCCGGTCCGTCGGCCGGGGACCCTTGCGGCGCAGGCAGGTCCGGCGGTGGTGACTCGCTCATGCTCTCCCCCCGGAGTGCGGTCAGGCGTTCGGCAGGTCGGTGGGCTCGTGGGTCAGAAGGTCGCGGACTCGTCGTCGCGCAGGTCGGTGTACTCGAGGCCCTCGACGCCGGAGAGGTTGCGCACGTGCGTCGCGTACATGTCGCGACCGACGTCGGACAGGAGGGCGTCGTGGATCGGGATGAAGACCCTCGGCGCGATGCGGCCGACGAACGCGATGGAGTCGCGGCTGGCGGCCCACGGGGCGTTGAGCGGGTGGGCCAGCACGTCGACGTGGCCGGGCTCGCCGTCGTAGGCGTCGCCGGGGTGGAAGAGCGAGGGCTCGCCGTCGGCCCGCAGCACGAGCCCGACGTTGGGGATGCGCGGCATGGCCTCGTGGTTGAAGGCGTGCAGCTCGCCGACCGGCGTGACCGTGACGTCGCCGACCTCGAACGGCTCGCCCTGGCGGGTCGGCACCGCGTCGAGGCCCTCCTCCCGCAGCTTCTGCGCGGTGAGGGGGTCGGTGTGCACCGGCGTCGAGGGGTTGGCCCGCAGGAGCGCCGCGACCCGCTCGGGGTCGAAGTGGTCGGCGTGGTTGTGCGTCACGAGGATCGCGTCGAGGCCCTCGAGCTGCTCGAAGCCGCGGGAGAACGAGCCAGGGTCGATGAGGACCCGCCGGTCGGCCGTCTCGACGAGGAGGCAGGCATGTCCGAGGTGAGTCACACGCATGTCCTCAACCTAACCCAGCGCCTCGGGCCGGGACATGGAGTGGAGCAGGCGCGCCGAGCCGGCGAGGGCCAGCACCATGCCGCCGACGAGGAGCCAGGTCAGGGGCCGGTCCGGGTGCAGCGACATTCGGTCGCGCAGCAGGGCCAGGAGCATCGAGACGACCATGACGGTCTCGGCCTCGACGAGCAGTCGCAGACGCAGCCACCGGGGGTCGCCGAAGGCCACGAGCCCGGCGCAGCCGAGGCAGAAGACCGCGCCCACCACCCGGGCGGTCAGCGGCGTCAGGGCCCAGGGCCACACCCGCGACAGCGAGCCCGGGGCGACCCAGAGCAGCACGCCGAGCAGCAGCGATGCCGCTCCCCCGCACCCGATGACACCCCGCGCCACCGCCCCGACGCATCGCTCGTCGTCGCGAGGCGGTCGGGCGACGCGCGTGTTGAGGACCCACACGACCGCGACCACGGGTGGCGCCACGAAGTACAGCGCGGCCCACACCCAGAAGGCCGGGCTCCCGTGGGTGAAGCGGTCCCAGTGCACGACCGTCGCGATGCCGAGCAGCGCCGCGAACAGCGTGACGGCCGGCAGTCCCGCCGACACCAGCGCCCACCGGTGCGCTCGGGCGGTCCGCACGAAGAACCACACCCCGCCGAGGTAGGCCGACGCGAGCACCATCGCCGTCAGGGGTGGGGAGATCGGCCACGCGAAGAGCCGGCGGGTGTCGGACGGGAACCCGAGGAGCAGCACGACCGCGACCGCGAGGAAGGGCACGATCCCCCAGGCGAGCACCCGCGTCGGCAGGAGCACCCGGTCGTCGCGGTCGGGGCGCACCAGGGCCGGCAGCGCCTGGGCCGTCACGGCGTCGGGTCCCCCACCCGGGAGACCGCGTCGAGGAGCGCGCTGTGGCTGGCCACGAGCGCCCGCCGCTCGGCGGCGAGGACCGGGTCCGACCGGTCGCACCCGCCGACGACCCAACGGTCCGACAGGTCCATGGCATCGACCCGGTAGGACGCGGCCGGCTCGACCCGCACCCGGTCCGCCCCGTAGACGTAGGCGTAGAGGTCGACGAGCGCCGCCACGAGCCGGTCGCGCGTCACGTCCTCATGGTGCTGGTGCGCCCGGTGGACCCGCCACCACTCGACCTCGAGGATGCTGGCCCGCACCGGGTCGATCGACAGGTCGCCACGGTCGGCGACGAGCGCGTAGAAGCGGCGCATCTGCTCGCGCGCACCGTCGGCGTCGTTGTCCGGGAAGGGTGCCCACAGCTGGTTGGCCCGCAGGACGCACCACGCGGCGCGAGCGGTGTCGATGCGACCGAGGCCGAAGCCGGTGGCGACCATCCCGTACGCCCCACGCAGGAAGGCCGGCCACTCGTGCAGGTAGTAGGCCGCCCAGGCGTCGGTCTCGTGGTGCCCGACGGCGACCGGGTCGAACGAACGCGGCCCACGGCCGGACGCGTGACGCATGAGCCCTCCTCGCACGAGGGACGCGCGGCGGCTGCGCGGAACCCGCTGACGCCGTGCGCTCGTCCCCCCAGAATAGGGACGAGGAGTCGCCCCGTGAGGGAGTTCTGGACATGAGCGGACCCGTGGACGGACGCACCGTCGCCGACGTCGTCGCGACGATGGACGAACGGCTCGTACGACTCGAACGGCTCGAATCGCCCAGCGGCGCAGACCGCTCGGCGCAACGTGACTTCCTCGCCACCTACCGGCGCACGACCCTCGCCGTCGGTCGCGCCGTCGAGGACGCCCGGTTCGAGGACCCGGAGTGGGTCGAGCGATGGGACGTCGTCTTCGCCGACCTCTACCTCGACGCGCTCGACGCCGACCTGGACGGCACCGGGATCGTGTCGCGTCCGTGGCGTCTCGCCTTCGACGTTCCCGCCGGACTGCCCGCGCTGCGCAACGTCCTCGCGGGCATCAACGCCCACGTCAACTACGACCTGCCGCAGGCCCTCCTCGCCGTCATCGACGACGCAGACTTCGAGGACCCCCACCTGCTGGCCCGCCGCCGCCGCGACCACGAACGCATCGACGCCGTGCTCGCCGGGCGCGTCGCCGCCGAGGACGGTGAGCTGGCCTCGACGTCCGGCCGGACGCTGCTCGACCGCGTCCTCGTGCCGGCCAACCGGGGGGCGTCGCGGCGGTTCCTGCGCGAGGCCCGGCAGAAGGTCTGGCACAACACGGTCGAGCTGCAGCGGGCCCGCCTCGCCGGGCCGGACACGTACGCGACCCGCCTGGCCGAGCTCGAGGTGCTGAGCGCCGCGCGTGTCGCCGACCTGCTGGCCCCGGGCCAGGTGCTGCTGCGACTCGCCGTCGCGGGCTTCGGCGTGACGCTGCCGCCGGCCGCCTGAGCGCCGGCGGCGACGCCACGCCGCACCGCGTTCGAGCCGACGCGCGTCAGGCGTCGATCGAGGACATGTCGCCGTAGCGGGCCCCGACGACGGCGTCGCGCGGCACCGCGGCCTCGAGCGCCGCCAGGTCGCCGGGCGTCAGCGACACCGCCGCGGCACCGACGTTCTCCTCGAGGTAGCGGACGCGCTTCGTGCCCGGGATCGGCACGACGTCATCGCCCTGGGCGAGCACCCACGCGAGGGCGAGCTGGCCCGGCGTGACGTCCTTCGCGGCGGCCAGGGCCCGCACCCGGTCGACGAGGGTCAGGTTCGCCTCGAGGGCCTCGCCCTGGAACCGCGGGAAGTAGGCGGTGCGGCGCGAGTCGCCGGACTCGAGGTCGGCCTCTGCCGTGATGGCGCCGGTGAGGATGCCGCGGCCGAGGGGCGAGTAGGGCACCAGGGCGATGCCGAGCTCGCGCAGCAGCGGCAGGATCTCGTCCTCGACGTCCCGGGTGAACAGCGAGTACTCGGTCTGCAGCGCGGTGATCGGGTGCACGGCGTGGGCGCGGCGGATCGTGTCGGCCGAGGCCTCGGACAGGCCGAGGTGGCGCACCTTGCCGGCCGCGACGAGCTCGGCCATCGCCCCGACCGTCTCCTCGATCGGCACGTCCTTGTCGACGCGGTGCTGGTAGTAGAGGTCGATGTGGTCGACGCCGAGGCGCTGGAGCGACGCGTCGGCCGCGCGGTGCACGTACTCTGGCCGCCCGTTGATGCCGAGGCGTGTGCCGTCCTCGGCGCGCTCATTGCCGAACTTCGTCGCGAGCTGCACCTCGTCGCGTCGGCCGGCGATCGCGGCACCGACGAGCCGCTCGTTCGTGAAGGGGCCGTACATGTCGGCCGTGTCGAGGAACGTCACGCCGAGGTCGAGGGCACGTCGGATCGTGGCGATGCCCTCCTGCTCGTCGCCGGTCCCGTAGAACTCGGACATGCCCATGCAGCCGAGGCCGAGGGTCGACACGGGGAGCGACGCGGCGCCGCTGCCGAGCGTGCGGGTGGGCAGCGTCGTCGCGGGGTTGTTCTCGGGGATGTTCTCGGGGGTGTTCGCAGTCATGACGTCGAGTCAAGACCTTCGAGCGCGCTCGAGGTCAAGCCCACCCGGGGCGTCCCGTCGTTCAGGCGCGGTCGCCCTCGACACGGGCCCGGTACATGCCGATCTTGTTGTCGATGGCGCCGAGGTGCTCGGTGACCTCGGCGAGCTGGGCCAGCACGCGGGTGCGATGGGCCTGGAGCAGGGCGAGCCGCTCGACCTCGTTCTCCCCGGCGCGGCAGAGCTGAGCGTAGGCCTTGATCTCGCGGATCGGCATGCCGGTGGCCCGCAGGCAGGTGAGCATCTTGATCCACCCGAGGTCGAGCTCGGTGTAGACGCGGTGGCCGGCGCTCGAGCGGCCGACGCCGTGCACCATGAGCCCGTCGCGCTCGTAGTAGCGCAGGGTGTGCGCGGTCAGGCCGGTGCGCTCGGCGGCCTCGGCGATGGTCATTCCCGTGTCGATGGCGGTCACCGGTCCATGGTCACCCTTGGAGTGCACTCGAGGTCAAGCGACCCGGCAGACCCGGGGTGGGAGGTCGGGCAGCGACCGTCAGGCCTCGCGCGCCGCCTTGCGGCAGGCGAGCCTCGCGCGGCGCAGACGGCGGACGCGAGCGCGCCCACCCACGGCCGAGGCCTCGCCGAGGGCGTGCAACCGGCGCTCCTCCGCATCGGGCCACGCCCAGCACGAGTGGTGGTCCAGGCGGCGGTGCGCGCAGACGTTGTCCTCCGTCATGGCCTCGCCTCGGCGAACCGGCCGAACCGGGTGACGCTGATGATCGACACGCTGACCCGCTCCTTCCACACTCCTGCGGTGGCCGCGGACCCTGTGAGGTTCCCCCTGACGCTCACCGGCCCGTGAACCACTCGCGCCAGCCCGGGCTCGCGCCCGATGTCAGTACAACGACGTGGGCACCGCCTCGGTCACGGACTGCGTCCGTCCTGCTGGTGGAGCCCCATCGACGGGGCCGGGCCGGCCCCTCCACGAACCGGCCTGGCCCCGTCATTGAGGTAGACGAGGCCCTGACGGGTTTATGACACGTTTTTTCAAAGTTTTTTCACAAGGCTCAAATTTCCCGTAACGCCCACGGCATGCGGGACGATGGAGGCGTCGGAGCACCCGTTCGACAACCCCTGACCGAACGGTCGCCCCGACCCTGCGTCCGCCACCCCTCCACGTCTCACGTGCTGCGGACGCCGTGCGGAGCCCCGGTCCGACCCGTCGGACCGGGGCTCCGTCACGTACCCGGGGGCCGACCCTCGACGCGTGGGCGCGCCGGCCCGTGCTGCGTCTCGATGCGTCGTTCGCTGCCGCCCCGCAGGACCAGCCCCACCTCAGCACGCGTCCGTGCCCCCAGCACGTCCATCAGGTGCGCGATGTCGCCGGCCACGGTCCGCAGGGACACCCCCAGCTCGCGGGCGATGCTGGCGTCCTTGACCCCGACGACGACCCGACGGGCCACGACGCACTGGCGCGGGGTGAACGGGGGCTCCGCCCCGTCGGCGTTGCCCGGCCGCGACAGGGGCCAGGCCAACCCCCACACCGAGCGCACGAGGGTGACGATGTCGTCGCGAGTCGCCAGCCAGGCCGTCGAGTAGCCGGCCTCGCTCAGCGGTCCGCCGACCACGGCGGTGACGTCGTCGATGAGCATGAAGCGCGACGGTGCCGGGCCGAAGCGCACGTGCGGCAGCTCCGAGGTGACGAGCGGGTGGCTGTGCAGGGTGCGTTCGCTCGTGATGAGGCGCAGGTCGATGCCCCGGGCGACGGTGCGCCGGTCCACGACGTTCATGTGGTTCGCCGGGTCGAACGCCAGGGTCGGTTGCATCGACCACGCCGTCCGTCGCGCGGTCGGCTCCATGGCCGTCAGACCCTCCTCGATCTGCACCATGCCCTCGCCGAGGAGCCGCCACCCCGGCGTCGGTGCGCCCTCCCACCAGTCGGTCGCGAGGCGCGTCGCCACGACCGCGAGGTCGTTCGTCGCGGCCCGCAGCTCGGCGCGACCGTCGCCCTGCCCGGCTCGCCGTTCCGTCCGTCCTGTCATCCCGACCCCCTGTCGTCGCCAGACCAGCATGCCTGCCCGGACGGCGAGCCGCACGAGAGGGTGTCGGCCGGAGCGGCCCGGTGGCCGGGACCTGGTGGGTGTGCCTCAGCCCGACGCCGGTGGCTCGCGGACGATGTCGACCGAGATCTCCACCGCCGCAACGCTTCCGCGGTTCTCCAGCCAGTGCAGGGTGTCGTGGTCCTCGGGCCACCCGGGGCCCGGGCCGTACTCGGTGGCGACGCCGTCGCGGTGGTCGGTGATGACGCCCTGGAGCACGAAGACGGTGCCCGGACGGTCCCGGTGGTCGTGGACCGGGCCGAGGACGCCACCCGGTTCGATGGTCACCTTCCGCATCCGCAGGGACCGTCCCTCCAGGCCCGCGATCTCGGGCCCGAGGTCGATGCTCGCGAGCAGCTCCACCTCCACGCCCCTCGTCACGGGCCCCTGCTCTGCCTCGCTCATCGAGCGCTCCTCTCCGTGGTCCGACCATCGTGGCGCGAGTCGCGCCACGCGTCAGGGTTTACGGACGCGTCGCCGACGAGCCGCCCGACGAGCCGCCCGACGTACTAGGCGACGCTGGAGCGCGTGGTCGAGGCACCTCGGGTGCGCGGCGCGCCCGCCGAGATCTCGGCCCAGACGGAGTCGAGGGAGAGGCCGAGGACGTCCGCGATCGCGGCGATCGTGGGAAAGGCCGGGGTGGCGACGCGGCCCGACTCGATCTTGCGGAGGGTCTCGGGCGAGACACCGGCGGCCAGCGCGGTGTCGAGCATCGGACGCTCGCCCCGCTCCCGGCGCAGCAGCGCACCGAGGCGCCGTCCACGCTCGACCTCCGCGGGAGTGAGTGGCAACCTGACCATGTCCCGATACTAATACCGGGATAACATGACCGGGATAGTTATCGGAGGCCCGGGAGGGGCACCGCATGATCGAGATCCTGACCCCCAGCCAGCTGCCCCGCGCCAGGGCCGCCGGAGCGTTCGTCGCCGACACCCTTCGGACGCTGAGGGACCGCACCGGGGTGGGCACCAACCTGCTCGAGATCGACCGCTGGACGCGCGAGATGATCACGGCGGCCGGTGGCGAGTCCTGCTACGTCGACTACGCCCCGTCGTTCGGCCGCGGCCCGTTCGGCCACCACATCTGCACGTCGGTCAACGACGCCGTCCTCCATGGGCGGCCCCACGACTACGCGCTGGCCGACGGCGACCTCGTGTCGCTCGACCTCGCCGTGTCCACCGACGGGCTCGTCGCCGACTCGGCCGTCAGCTTCGTCGTCGGCGAGGCGCGGCCGCCCGGGAGCGTCGCGCTCATCGAGGCCACCGAGCGGGCCCTCGCCGCCGCCATAGCCACGGCCGGTCCCGGGATCCACCTCGGCGACGTGTCCCACGCCATCGGGTCGGTGCTCACCGAGGCCGGCTACCGCGTCAACACCCAGTTCGGCGGCCACGGCGTCGGCTCGACGATGCACCAGGACCCGCACGTGGCCAACACCGGTCGTCCCGGGCGCGGCTACCGGCTCCGACCGGGCCTGCTGCTGGCCATCGAGCCGTGGGTCATGGCCGACACCGACGAGCTCGTCACCGACGCCGACGGCTGGACGCTGCGCAGCGCGACCGGCTGCCTGACGGCGCACAGCGAGCACACCGTGGCCGTGACCGACGACGGTGTCGAGGTGCTGACGCTGCCGGCACCGCTGGCCTGACCGAGGGAGAGGGCGGGCCCGACACCGTCCCGCCATGGCCAACGTACCGCGGCGAGGGGGGCTTGCGGCAAGGCCCCACCCCTGGCCCAGACTGCTCGTTCGTGTCGAGGAGGACGGGGGATCCCATGAACGAGGTGGCGGTCGTCGGCGGCGGGCCGACGGGACTGGTGCTGGCCGCCGAGCTGGCCCTGGCCGGCGTGGATGCCGTGATCCTGGAACGACGCCCGACGCCCGAGCTGGCCGGGACGCGGGCCCGTGGGTTCCACGCGCGCACCATCGAGATCCTCGACCAGCGTGGCGTCGCCGACCGGTTCCTGGCGGCGGGTCGCACGGCGCAGGTGATGAGCTTCGCCGGCACCCCGCTCGACGTAGCAGCCCTGCCCACCCGGCACCCGTACACGCTCGCGCTGTCGCAGAGCGGCGTCGAGGACGTCCTGCGCGGATGGGTCGAGGAGCTCGGCGTGACCACGCGCCACGGCGCAGAGGTCACGGGCGTCACGCAGGACGCGAGGGGCGTCGATGTCGATCTCGCACACGGCGACCCGCTGCGGGTCGGCTACCTCGTCGGTGCGGACGGCGGGCGCAGCACCGTCCGTCGGTCCGTCGGCATCGAGCTCGTCGGCGCAGAGGCGACCCGCAGCCACCTCATCGCCGAGGCGGTGCTCACCGACGAGGCACCCACCGGGCTGCGCCAGGATGCCATCGGCATCCACGGCATCAACCCGGTCGGCGACGGCGGCTCCGTGGGCATCGTCGTGACCGAGGCTGCCGTCGGACCGGCGACGGAGCCCACGCTCGCCGACCTCAGCGCGGCGCTGACGCTCGTGTACGGCACCGACTTCGGGGTGCACGACGCGTCGTGGATCTCGCGCTTCACCGACGCGGCGCGGCAGGCGTCCACGTACCGGAGCGGTCGGGTGCTCCTCGCGGGCGACGCCGCGCACACGCATCCCCCGACCGGCGGCCAGGGCATCGGCCTCGGCGTGCAGGACGCCGTCAACCTCGGCTGGAAGCTGGCGCTGGTGGTCACGGGCCGCTCCCCCGCGTCGTTGCTCGACAGCTACGAGGCGGAGCGCCACCCGGCCACCGCGCGCGTCCTCAAGAACGTCATGACGCAGGCGTTCCTCCAGCGTGGCGACGCGCGGACCGACGCCATCCGCGACACCTTCGCGGAGGTGCTGACCGACGCCGGTCCGCGGGAGCGGCTCGCCGGGCTCCTGACCGGCCTCGACGTGGCGCTCGACCTCGGCGAGGGGCACCCACTGCTCGGCCGCCGCGTCCCTGACCTCGACCTCGCCACGGCCGATGGCCCGCGCCGGGTCTTCGAGCTGCTGCACGACGCCCGACCGCTGCTGCTGGACCTCGAGGTCCCCGAGGGCGCCGCGCCTGCAGCGCCCGGCGGCACCGGCGACGCGTCGTGGGGAGGACGCGTCCGGCACGTCCGGGCGCGCTGCGAGGGTCCGTGGGTCCTGCCCGTCGTCGGGCCCGTCGTCGCGCCGACCGGCGTCCTCGTCCGACCGGACGGGCACGTGGCCTGGGTCGGCGAGGGCACGACGGCGGGCCTCGAGGACGCGCTCACGACCTGGTTCGGCTCCGCGTCCGCAGCCGCCTCCGCGCCGGGCTCCGGTGGCGCTGTCGGCGGGGACCGCTTTACTGGTTGACACTGTCCACATCGACCAGCAGAGCAGGAGCGCCCATGCGCCGGATCGTCGCCTACACCATCACCTCGCTCGACGGCGCCGTCGACGACCCGACGCGCGCCTTCCCGCCCGACGTCGACCCCGAGCGACCGCACCCGCCGACCTTCGACGACGACCTCGTCGAGCTCGAGGCGCGGCTCATCGGCCGCCAGGACGCCGTGCTGCTCGGTCGCCACATGTACGACGAGTGGGCGCGCTACTGGCCCACCTCCGACGAGCAGCCGTTCGCCGACTTCATCAACGGCGTCAAGAAGTACGTCGTCACCTCGACGCCGCTCGCGACGCAGTGGGGCGACGCCGAGGCGCTCACCGGCCCGCTCGCCGAGGTCGTCGGTGGGCTCAGGGCCACCGACGGCGGCGACATCGGGGTCCACGGCAGCATCGAGCTGGTGCAGTCCCTGCTCGCCGAGGGGCTCGTCGACGAGCTGCACCTGGCCGTCGCGCCGGTCCTCGACCCCGAGGGCCGGCGACTCTTCGAGGGGCTGCCGGGCCTGCAGCGACTCTCGCTGCAGAGCGCCACCCCCACCTCGAGCGGAGCCCTCTGGCTCGTCTACCGCCCCGCAGAGCCGACCGGCTGACGCGCCACCCTCGTCAGGGCGTCACGGGGCGTCATGGGGCCTCACGGAGGTGTCACGGGCGCCGGCGGCGCGCCGGTCGGCCAGTTCGCCCGCGTCACCTCACCTCCCGCGACGTCGACGGTCAGGGTCACCGGACCCTCGGGCAGCGCATGCAGCTCGTAGCGCCCTGCCTCGAGGCCCTCGTACACCAGCGTGTGCGCGACGCCCGAGGCCACAGGCCGGGCGACGACGGCCACGTGCCGGTGCGCGCCCGCGCCGGGCGTCGACGAGACCGGGCGGATCTCGACCTCGTCACCCACGGTCCCGGGCGGCATGCGCACGACGAGCGCACCGACGTCGCCGCCGATGTCGAGAAGCACCGGCCCCTCTCCGGCATGGGGGTTCTCGACATCGGCGGCGCGGCCGGCGGTCGGCAGGGTCATGTCAGGCGGCCGGCACGCCCGGCGAGCTCTGGAAGCCTCCGGCCGGGTTCGGCATGTACGGGAAGTGCTTGAGGAGTGGGAGGTTCGTGTTCGACGTGCCGTCGCGCAGCACGCCCGCTGCGGCGTCGGGCGTGAAGGTCGGGTCGACGAGCGGGATGGTCGCACCCGCCACGGCGCGCAGCTCGATGGCCACGACGTCGTCCTCGAGGCGGCGACCGTTCGGGAAGCCCGCCGGGTCACCCCCGACCAGCCCGATGGGGTTCGGCGTCGCCGACGGTGGGACGGCCAGGTTGAGCCGCAGCAGGTCCGCCTGGCGGCTCCCGGTGTAGTTCTGGAAGCCGGGCACGACGCCCGCAGGGATGCCGGTGAGCAGGATCGCCAACAGGTCGGCACGCTCCTTGGAGTAACCGGCGAGGTGCGGGAAGACGCCCGGGTAGAGCACCGGCAGCAGGCGCGCGAGCTCCGGGTGGGCCACGTACTTCGCGAACTGGGCGTCGTCGCGCGGCGCCACGGCGTTCCAGCGATCCTTGTCGGCCATGGGGGTGATGACCTCGTTGAAGAGGGGGTTCCCGAGGCGTGAAACCTGGGCGAAGGGGCCGTGCCCCACGGCGCGGCCGAGGTCTTCGTCCCAGATCCGGGCGGTCTGCCGGCTCGCGGTGGCCCACACCCCGATGACGGCGGTGGCGGACGACGGGTCGGTGGGCACGCTGCCGTCGCGCGTCAGGTCGCCGATGGGGACCTGGATGGCGATGGTGTGCACGTTGAGCGACTGGAGGCCGTTGACCCCGGGAGCCGCCGGCAGCGGGATGAGGTGCAGGTTCTGGAACGGCCTCAGCGTCCCGAGGTCGAACACGCTGCCGAGGTCGACGAAGAAGGCGTCTCCGCGCTGACCGGCGAACACGGTGCGTCCGCCGCGGATCGGGTGGACGGCCGCGTCGGTGAAGGTGCCTCCGTAGTTGGGCGTGCTCCGCGGCCCGATGTTGACCGGCGGGCAGGTGAGGTGGTGTGCGAGGACCCGCGGCTCCCGGCCCCGGGCCTTGCGGGTGACCGAGTAGAACTGGGGCCGGTTCCAGCTACTGTCCGTGATCGAGTGAATGGGACCGGTGTTGTAGAGGAAGGTCTCGTCGCTGCGCACCTCGGTGTGGAAGCGGAACTGGTAGGACACGTCGCGTCGGGCATCGCCCCGGTTGCTGACGTGGATCTCGTAGAGGACGTCGTCGCCGAACTCGTAGAAGTTCGGGCCGCCCTGGGGGTTCTGGAACGGGATGAAGTTGGCGATGAGGGTGACGGTGCCCGGCTTGTCAGGGCTCACGAAGGCGTAGACGTCGGTGTTGTCGGCGACGGGGTCCTTCGAGATCTCGGGTGCCTCGCGGTGCGATGACATGTCAGGTCACCTCCCGGCCGCTCGGGTGAGGCGACGAACCAGGTCGCGGTCGCGCACCACGGCGGCCTCGGTGCCGACGTAGAGGACGAGGGTGTCCGACCGGGGATCGGCGACGTGCGCGACGAGAGGCAGGTCGACCCCCTCTCGGAGGGAGGTGCCGTGGGTGGCGGAGGCCGCGAACGCGGCAGGGGCATCGGCGATGGCCGCCGCCGTGGTGACGGCGCCTGCCCCCACCAGGAACGTGCGACGTGTGGTGTGGGACATGGGAACTCCTTTGACAGGACCGTTGTGGCAACGGGCGGAGGCCTGCCGTCGGATCAACCGACGTGGTCGTGACCCAGCAGTCGACGCTACGCCGACCCCGGCGAGGGCGGGTTCGATTGCCCAACTGTCCGATTCGTGCCAGATCTCGGCGCGCAGTGCCTGCTCCCTGTCGCGCTCGATGTGGCGCTCGATGTCGCGCGCCACGAGGGCGAAGGCGCTGATGCCCTGGGGTGCGCTCTGGCACCTCGCCGGCGACGAGCGGCTCTGGCGCAACGAGGTCATGCGCTCGCGACGTGCACGACTACTCCTTCGTCGACTGGCTCTACGGGTCGACCGCGCTCGCGCCCGAGGACGAGCCGCAGATGCTCGAGCAGCTCGCGCCCCGGCCGCGGTGCCCTCGGGTCTGAGCCGCGCCGGGCGCCCCGGGTCAAATCGGGTGGGGTCGCCAGGGGTCGGTGCGCGACACTGTCGGGCGTGGACACTGGCAGCGACACCGGACCGGACGCCGGGCCGGGCGCCGACGCGGACGAGGTCGAGGTCGTCGTGGCCCACCAGGAGCGCGCCACGCTCCGCGTCGGGCGCGTCTTCCTCAAGGTCGACGCCGACCGCGAGCGGACCGACGTCGAGGTACGCGCCATGGCGGCGGCGCCGGTCCCCACCGCGGACATCCTCTGGCACCGGCCGCCGGTCCTCGCGCTGGCCGCCCTCCCGGGCGAACCGCTCGCTCGCCTCGGACGGCCCTCGGCCGCGTCGTCCAACGCCTGGGCCGCGGCCGGCGAGACGGTGCGCAGGCTCCACGACGCTCCCCTGCCCTCGTGGCCCGGGGCCAACCTCGAGGAGAGGACCGCCACCCTCGACCGCGAGTGTGCGTGGCTCCTGGCCGGTGACGTCGTGCCGGCCGACGTCGTGAGGCGCAACCGGCAGATCGCCGAAGGCGCTCTGCGCGAACGACCTCCGGTGTTCATGCACGGCGACCTGCACGTCGCCCACGTCCTCGTCGACGGCGACGAGGTCACCGGCGTGCTCGACTGGTCCGAGGCCGGGCAGGGCGATCCCATGTTCGACCTGGCGAGCCTGACCCTGGGGCACCGCGAGCACCTCGACGACGTCGTCGCCGGCTACGGCACCGGTGTCGACCTCGACGCCGTCCGTGGCTGGTGGTCGCTGCGGAGCCTCACGGCCATCCGCTGGCTCGTCGAGCACGGTTTCGACCCGGCGGCGCCGGGCTGCGAGATCGACGTGCTCAGGTCGCAGGTGTGAGCGAAGCACCGGGTGACGCGTCGGTGAACTCGACGTGACGTCCGGGCGGAGGCCGTGACCGACGCGGGCCGCCACCGGTTGGGCCGTGCATGAGCATCACGAGACGAACCGTCCTGACCGGCGCCGGCGGCGTCCTGGGGGCCGGCGCGCTGGCCGCCACGTCGGCCGCGACCCCGTCCGCACGTGCCGCGCAGACCGCGGCGACCCTGCCCGCCCCCGGGGCGTCCGGCATCGAGCACGTCGTGGTGGTGATGATGGAGAACCGTTCCTTCGACCACTACCTCGGCTGGCTGCCCGGGGCCCGCGGCCGGCAGGCCGGGCTGACCTTCACCGACCGCTACGGCCTCCCTCACGCGACGCACCACCTGCAGGACACCCAGGGCTGTGCGCACCCCGACCCCGACCACTCCTTCGAGGGCGGGCGCATCGAGCTCAACGGCGGCGCCTGCGACGGATGGCTGCGGGCGGGCGAGAACGACGAGTTCGCCATCGGCTACTACACCGACTCGGACCTGGCCTTCTACGGTCGGGCGGCCCGCGACTGGACCGTCTGCGACCACTACTTCTCGGCGATCATGGCCGAGACCTACCCGAACCGCTTCTACCAGCACGCCGCCCAGACCGACCGCATCCACAACTCGACGGCGGTCGCGACGATGCCGACGATCTGGGACCGGCTCGCGGCCGCCGACGTGCCCGCTCGCTACTACTTCGTCGATGTCCCCTTCACCGCACTCTGGGGCACCGCCTACGAGGCCATCTCCAGCCCCTTTCCCCGCTTCCTCGCCGACGCCGCGGCCGGCACGCTGCCGGCCGTCTCGTTCGTCGACCCGAAGTTCCTCGACGAGGGCACCGGCTCGTCGGCCGACGACCACCCGCACGCAGACATCCGCGCCGGACAGTCCTTCCTCGACCAGGTCTACGACGCCGTCCGCACCGGGCCCGGATGGGACAAGACCGTGCTCGTCGTCAACTACGACGAGTGGGGCGGCTTCTTCGACCACGTGGCGCCGTCGTACGCGCCCGACGCCCACCCCGAGTGGGGTCTGCGCGGGTTCCGGGTGCCCTGTCTCGTCATCTCCCCCATGGCGAGACGCGGCTACGTCGCCAAGGACGTCTACGACCACGCGTCGGTGCTGGCGATGATCGAATGGCGCTGGGGGCTGGAGCCCTTGACCCCGCGCGACGCCGGCGCCCGCAACCTCGCCGAGGTGCTCGACTTCACCCTGCGCGACCTCGGCTCACCGACGTACTCTGTCCCACCGTTCGTCGGACTCGCCTGCCCTGCCGGAGGGTTCGCCGACTACGAGGACTGGAACGCCCTGAAACAGCTCGCCCTCGACCACGGATGGAGCCTTCCCCGATGACCACTCGACGCCGCTCGACCGTCGTCACCGCGACGTCCCTGGTTCTCGCCGCCCTCGTCTTGGTCGGCCTCGCGCGCAGCGCACCGGCCGCCACCCCGACGGCACAGCTGCCTCCGCCCGTCGGCCACGTGTTCGTCATCAACCTCGAGAACAAGGGCTTCGAAGAGACGTGGGGCTCGGGCTCTGCGGCCCCGTACCTGTCCCGGACGCTGCGCGACCAGGGCGTGCTGCTCACGCAGTACTTCGGCACGGCCCACAACTCGCTGCCCAACTACATCGCCCAGGTCACGGGTCAGGGCCCCAACCCGCAGACCCAGGCCGACTGCCAGCTGTACTCACCGTTCGTGACGGCTGGACCCCCGGTCGAGGACGGCCAGTACGTCGGCAACGGATGCGTGCTGCCGGCCGACGTCCCGAGCCTGCCCGGTCAGCTCGACGCGTCCGGACGCTCGTGGCGCGGCTACATGGAGGACATGGGCACGCCGTGCCGCCACCCGCAGCTGGGGGCCGTCGACGACACGCAGAAGGCGCGCGTCGGCGACCAGTACGCCGTGCGGCACAACCCGTTCATGTACCTGCGCTCGGTCACCGACGCCGCCACGTGCGCCCAGCGCGTCGTCGACCTCGACGCGCTGACCACCGACCTGGCGTCGAGCTCCACGACGCCAGCACTCAGCTACATCACTCCGAACCTGTGCCACGACGGGCACGACGCACCGTGCGTCGACGGTCAGCCCGGCGGCCTCGCGAGCGCCGACGCCTTCCTGCGCACGTGGGTGCCCCGCATCACCGGCTCGCCGGCCTTCCAGCAGGACGGCGCCCTCGTCATCACCTTCGACGAGTCCGACGGCGCCCAGGCCGACGCGACCGCCTGCTGCGGCGAAGGCCCCGGCCCGAACAGCCCGCTGCCGGGCATCACCGGCCTCGGCGGCGGACGCGTCGGGGCGCTCGTGCTGTCCCCGTACGTCACCCCGGGGTCCACGAGCACGACGCCCTACAACCACTACTCGTTGCTGGCGAGCATCGAGGACCTCTGGCGGCTGCCGCACCTCGGCTACGCGGGGCACCCGGGGCTGCCGCGCTTCGGCCTCGACGTGTGGACCGGTCGCTGGACCTGAGCGCGCAGAGTTTGGGTCAGGCCGTCGTCCTCCCCAACCCCCCAGGTCGGCGGCCTGACTGCGGCTGCACTGCCCCCGCGGGCGGGGGTGTCCTGGCCGCGACACCATGATGGCGCGGATCCGGCCCCCGCGGCCATCATCGCCGGCACGGATCTGCGTGAGTCCGTCGTCCGGCACCTGCGCACCCTGCTCGGAGCGCAGCACGTCGGCATCGCTGGGAGGCTGGCTCGTGTTCGGGGTTCGGACGCCCACCAGACTTCCGCATCGCAGAAGTTAGTATCCAGCAGACAGAAATCTGCGAAGGAGCAGCCGCCATGACCGTCCACGACGCCCCCACCGAGCCGACGAGCACGCCGACGACCGAGCTCACGTCACAGCTGACGACCGAGCTCGACGGGCTGCTGCGCGAGGCCGACGCCGCCCTGGCGCGCGACTTCCCCGGCCCCCGCGCCGGCCGCCAGCCGGTCCACACGGTCTACGTCCCGGCCCACCGCCTCGAGGCCGGGCTGACGGCGTCGTGGGGTGAGACGGCGCTGGCGGCGGTCGACGCCGAGCGGGCCACCTTCGACGCGTTGGCCGGCGACCCCGCCATCGTCGACGCCGTGCGCCGCAAGCTCGCCACCGAACCCGTCGAGGACCTCCGCATCGACTTCGAGGACGGCTTCGGACCGCGCCCCGACGCCGAGGAGGACGAGGCCGTCGACCGGGCAGCCGACCTGCTGCGCGAGAGCGTCGCGGACGGCTCGGCACCACCGTTCAGCGGCATCCGGTTCAAGTCCTTCGAGGCGCCGACCCGCGGCCGGGGCGTGCGCACCCTCGTCCGGTTCCTGCACCGCCTGAGCGCGGGCGGCCCCCTCCCGGACGGCTTCGTCGTCACGCTGCCCAAGGTGACCAGCGTCGCCCAGGTCGAGGCGATGGTGGTCGCGTGCGAGCGCATCGAGCACTCCCTGGGGCTCGAGCGCCCCATCGGGTTCGAGATCCAGGTGGAGACGCCGCAGGCCGTGCTCGGCCCCGACGGCACCGCGCTCGTGGCCCGGATGGTGCACGCGTCGGGCGGCCGGTGCACCGGCCTGCACTACGGCACGTACGACTACTCCGCCTCCCTCGGCATCGCCGCCGAGCACCAGGCCATGGACCACCCGGTCGCCGACCACGCGAAGGCCGTGATGCAGGTGGCCGCCGCCGAGACCGGGGTGCGCCTGTCGGACGGGTCGACGAACGTCCTGCCGGTGGGCACGTCCGAGGCCGTCGCCGCCGCCTGGTCGCTGCACCACCGCCTCGTCAGCCGCTCGCTGGCCCGCGGCTACTACCAGGGCTGGGACCTGCACCCGGCCCAGCTCCCGTCACGCTACGCGGCGACGTTCGCCTTCTACCGCGACAGTTTCGACCGGGCGGCCACCCGTCTCGCCGACTACCTCGGCCAGCGCGACTCCGCCTTCATGGACGAGCCGGCCACGGCCCGGGCGCTGGCCGACTTCGTGCTGCGCGGGGTCGACTGCGGCGCGGTCGACGTCGCGGACGCCGTCGAGCGGTGCAGCGCGTCCCGGGAGGACCTCGAGCGGCTGGCCCGGCGCGCCTGAGCCCACACCTGAGCCCAGGCCAGGGCCCCGGTGACCGGGTCGCGAGACGGATGCGCCGACATGGTTGACGCCTGTCGCACCGATGCCTAGCCTTCCATTATTCGATAACGCACTTCCACATAACGGAAATTGAGACTGGGCTCGATCTTCGCCCCATCGCGACGACGACAACGGCACCCTGTTGGGAAGGCAGCGTCGCGACAGAACCGCCACACCTCGACAACGGAGTTGAACCATGAGCATCGTTCTGGGCCCGAACCAGTACGGCAAGGCAGAGAACCGCGTCGTCCGCATCACGCGCGACACGGCACGCCACGAGATCACCGACCTCAACGTCTCGACGTCGCTGCGCGGCGATTTCGACGACGCCCACGTCACCGGTGACCAGTCGAAGATCCTGCCGACCGACACCCAGAAGAACACGGCGTTCGCCTGGGCCAAGAAGCACGGCGTCGCCTCCCCCGAGGGCTACGCCCTGGCCCTCGCCCAGCGCTTCCTCGACGCCGCCCCCGCCGCCACCGCCGCCCGCATCGAGGTCGAGCAGTACGCCTGGGACCGCATCCCGGTCGGTGGGGCCGGCCACGACCACGCGTTCGTCCGGCGCGGCGGCGACGTCCGCACGGCGGTCGTCACGCTCGAGCGCGGGGCCGAGGGCCAGGAGGCCACCCCCCACGTCATCTCGGGGCTCAAGGACCTCGTCGTGCTCAAGTCGACCGGCTCGGAGTTCAAGGGCTACCTCAAGGACGAGTACACGACGCTCGCCGAGGCCGACGACCGAATCCTCGCCACCTCGCTCGTCGCGCGCTGGCGGCACACGAGCACCGACGTCGACTGGAACAAGACCTACGACAGCGTGCGCGACACCCTCCTCGAGCTCTTCGCGACGACCTACAGCCGCGCCCTCCAGGAGACCCTGCACGCCATGGGCCAGGCCGTCCTCGAACGCCACCCCGACATCGCCGAGATCCGCTTCTCGGCGCCGAACAAGCACCACTTCCTCGTCGACTTCTCCCGCTTCCCGGACGTCGAGAACCACGGCGAGGTCTTCATCGCCGCCGACCGCCCGTACGGCCTGATCGAGGCCTCGGTCCTGCGCGACGACGTGGCGGCCGCACCGGAGGCCTGGCTCGCGACGCCGGGCTTCTGCTGAGGACCCGCCGTGAGCGCCCCCACCACGACCGAGCGTCCCCGCAGGTCCCGCCACCCCGTCGACGAGGTGCTGCCCGCACCGCGCCTGTTCGTCTACGGCTTCCAGCACGTGCTCGCCTTCTACGCCGGCGCCGTCATCGTGCCGATCCTCCTCGCCGGTGCCATCCACCTGAGCACCGAGGAGCTGATCCACCTCATCAACGCCGACCTCTTCACGTGCGGCATCGCCTCGATCATCCAGTCGATCGGCTTCTGGAAGGTCGGCGTGCGCCTGCCGCTGCTGCAGGGCGTCACCTTCACCGCCGTCTCGCCGATGATCGCCATCGGCCTCGCCGCGGGCGGCGGCACCGAGGGCCTGCTCGTCATCTACGGGGCGGTCATCGTCGCAGGACTGTTCACCTTCTTCCTCGCGCCGTACTTCAGCCGCCTCATCCGGTTCTTCCCGCCGGTCGTCACCGGCTCGGTCATCCTCATCATCGGCATCGCGCTGCTGCCGGTCGCGGCGGCCGACGCGGTGGGCGGAGCCGGCCCCGACGGCGACCCGACGAGCGGTCGCAACATGGCCTACGCGCTCGGCACCCTCGCGCTCATCGTCGTGATCCAGCGCGTCTTCAAGGGCTTCATGGCCACGGTCGCGGTGCTCGTCGGCCTCGTCGCCGGCACGCTCGCGGCCTGGCTGCTCGGCGACGCCCACTTCGACGCGGTCGGGCAGTCGAGCTGGTTCGGGGTCACCACACCGTTCTTCTTCGGCATCCCCAAGTTCTCGTTCGCCGCCATCGTCTCCATGGTCGTCGTCATGCTCATCACCGCGGTCGAGACCACCGGCGACGTCTTCGCCACCGGCGAGATCGTCGAGAAGCGCATCGAGCGCGAGGACATCGCGCGGGCCCTGCGAGCCGACGGCGTGGCCACCACCCTCGGCGGCATCCTCAACTCGTTCCCGTACACGTGCTTCGCCGAGAACGTCGGGCTCGTGCGCCTCACCCGGGTCAAGAGCCGCTACGTCGTCGCCATGGCCGGCCTCATCATGATCGTCATCGGGCTCATCCCCAAGGCGGGCGCGATCGTGGCCGGGATCCCGCACCCGGTCCTCGGCGGTGCGGCCCTCGCGATGTTCGCGACCGTCGCCGTCGTCGGCATCCAGACGCTGACCCGGGTCGACTTCCACGACCACCGCAACGTCGTCATCGTCGGCACGAGCGTGGGCCTGGCCATGTACGTCACGGCCCAGCCCGACGTCTCCAAGGCCGTGCCGGAGTGGGCCCAGATCATCCTCGGGTCCGGCATCACCCTCGGCAGCATCACCGCGATCCTGCTCAACGTCGTCTTCCACCACGTGGGCCGGCGCCGCGGCCCGGCCGTGGCGGGTACGCCGGGCAACCTCATCCGGCTCACCGAGGTCAACGAGATGTCGCGCGAGCAGTTCGTCGAGACCTTCCACACCCTCTTCCAGGGACCCAGCTGGGTCGTCGAGCGGGCCTACGACCAGCGGCCGTTCAGCGACACCAACGACCTGCGGCAGGCCTTCCAGGAGGCGCTCTTCACCGCGACCCCCGAGGAGCAGCGCCGGCTCATCGACTCCTACCCCGAGCTCGGGGCCGAGAGCGTGGCCGGCGGCGACGAGGGCGAGCTGTCGCTGAAGGACCAGGCCGCCCTCGGGCTCACCCGCCTCGACGAGAAGAGCCACGACGAGCTGTTCGACCTCACGTCGCAGTACCGCGACCGCTTCGGCTTCCCGCTCGTGACGTGCGTCCGCGACCGCGACTCGTACGCGCAGGTGCTTCGCCACGGCTGGGAGCGCCTCAACAACTCGCCCAGCCAGGAGCACGCCTCCGCGCTCGTCGAGATCAGCAAGATCGCCGCCTACCGCTTCGACGACCTCGTCGCCGACGCGAACCCGGTGCACAGCGCCCGGCAGCGCATCGTCGACGTGGACCAGATGGCATGAGCGGGCAGACGGACGTGGGGCACGCACGCCCCGAGGAGGGGGTGGCGGCGTTCGACGCCGCACCCGCCGACGAGCTGCGGCCGCGCCTGCACGCGTGCCTCGGCGTCGACCGCTGGGTCGAGGAGGTGCTTCGCGGCCGGCCCTACGCCGACCGCGAGGCCCTCCTCGGGGCAGCCGACCTGGCGGCCCGCGAGCTCGACGACACCGAGCTCGCCTCAGCCCTGGCCGGGCACCCGCGCATCGGTGAGCGGGCCAGCGCGCCCGAGCACGACGCCGCCCGGTCGGCGAAGGAGCAGTCGGGCGTCGACACGAACGACGCGGAGGTCGCCCGGGCGCTGCGGGCCGGGAACGCGGCCTACGAGGAGCGCTTCGACCGCGTCTTCCTCATCCGGGCCGCCGGGCGCTCGGCCGCCGAGATCCTCGCCGAGCTGCGGCGCCGGCTCGACAACGACGACGACGCCGAGCGCGCCGAGACCGTCGACCAGCTGCGCCAGATCGCGCTGCTGCGACTGGAAGGACTCCTGTGATGGGCACCCTCAGCACGCACGTGCTCGACACCAGCGCGGGACGGCCGGCCGAGGGCGTGCCCGTCGAGCTCCGTTCTGCCGACGGCTCGCTCGTCGGCGAGGGCCGCACCGATGCCGACGGTCGGGTGGGCAGCCTCGGGCCGGAGCGGCTCGACGCGGGCGACTACACCCTCCGCTTCGACACGGCGACGTACTTCGCGGCGTCCGGCACGACGGGCTTCTACCCCGAGGTGACGATCGCCTTCACGGTCGCCGACGCGGGGCAGCACTACCACGTGCCCCTGCTGCTCAACCCGTTCGGCTACTCCACCTACCGCGGCAGCTGACCGTGGGCGAGCGACTCGTCCTCGACGGCTGCACCGTCGTGACGATGGATGCCGCACGCTCCGAGCACGCGACGGGCCACGTCGTCGTCGACGGCACCCGGATCACGGCGGTGGGGTCGGGGCGGTACGTCCCCGGGCCCGACGACGTGGGGCGTGACGTGCGCGTCGTCGACGCGCGCGCCTGCGTCGCGACGCCGGGGCTCGTCGACACGCACAACCACCTCTACCAGTGGGCGACGCGTGGGCTCGCCTGCGACTCGACGCTGTTCGAGTGGCTGACGACGCTCTACCCGGTGTGGGGCGGCATCGACGAGGACACGACCCACGCGGCGGCCGCTGCCGGTCTGGGCTGGCTGGCCCGCACCGGCTGCACGACCTCGATGGACCACCACTACGTCTTCCCGCACGGCGGCGGCGACCTGCTGGGCGCCGAGGTCGCGGCGGCCCGCGAGGTCGGGGTGCGCTTCCTCGCCACCCGGGGGTCGATGGACCTCGGCCGCTCCCGGGGCGGCCTGCCACCCGACCACGTCGTCGAGGAGATCGACGACATCCTCGCCGCGAGCGTCGAGGCCATCGACCGGCACCACGACCCGTCGCCCGATGCGACGGTGCGGGTCGGCCTCGCGCCGTGCTCGCCCTTCTCCGTGACGGGCGACCTGCTCCGCGAGTCGGCCGCCCTGGCCCGGGGCCGCGGCGTGCGGCTGCACACGCACCTGGCCGAGACGACCGACGAGGCCGCCTACTGCCGTGAACGATTCGGGATGACCCCGGTCGAGTACATGGCGTCGGTGGGCTGGCTCGGCGACGACGTCTGGTTCGCCCACGGCATCCACTTCGACGACCCGGCGATCGCGACGTTGGCCCGCACCGGCAGCGGCGTGGCCCACTGCCCGTCGTCGAACGCGCGTCTCGGCGCGGGGATCGCCCGCGCCAGGGCGCTGCGCGACGCCGGGGTGCCCGTCGGCCTCGGCGTCGACGGCCCGGCGTCGAACGAGGCCTCCTCGATGCTCGAGGAGGCACGGCACGCCCTGCTGCTCGCCCGCGCGGTCGGCGGCCCGACCGCGCTCACCGTCCGGGACGCCCTCGAGGTGGCGACGATCGGCGGGGCGCGCGTGCTCGGCTGGGACGACCAGATCGGCTCGCTCGAGCCGGGCAAGCTCGCCGACGTCGCACTGTGGAGGGTCGACGGCCTCGCCCACGGCGACATCGTCGACCCCGTGGCGGGGCTCGTGCTCGGCGACCGGCCACCCCTCGCGCTGCTGCTCGTCGGCGGCCGACCGGTGGTCTCCGACGACCGCCTCGTCGCCGTCGACGAGGAGTCGCTGGGCCGGGCGCTGCGGTCGGCGAGCACCGGGCTGCTCGAGCGCGCCGGCGTCCTCGCCTGACTCCGGGGCCGCACGGCCCGCCCAGAAAGAGACGCAGGGCCCCGACGGAATCCGTTGGGGCCCTGCGTCCTTCGCCCCGCGGCAGCTCCACCGTCCGGGAGGACCAATCGGCGAGACGGTCGCCGTCGGTCCTTGACCCGGACACCCCCTCTGCCTACAGTTTTGCAGAACGGAATATGTTTTCCACGATTCGGAAGAGTGAACGATGTCGACGCTGACCCACCACCACGGCCTCCGCTACCTGGCGAACTGCTCCATGCTCTTCACCGAGCTGCCGCTGCTCGAGCGCCCTGCAGCCGCGCACGCCGCGGGCTTCGACACGATCGAGTTCTGGTGGCCGTGGCCCGACCAGCCGGTGCCTGCCGACCGGGACGTCGACGCGTTCGTCTCCGCGGTCCAGGACGCCGGGGTGCACCTGGCCGGGCTCAACTTCTTCGCCGGCGACCTCGCCGGGCCCGACTGCGGCGTGCTCTCGATCCCCTCGCGCTCGCAGCAGTTCCGCGACAACGTCGACCTGACCGTCGGCATCGGCGAGCGGCTCGGCACGCGCGCGTTCAACGCCCTCTTCGGCAACCGCGTCGAGGAGGCCCGCCCCGAGGAGCAGGACGCCCGGGGCCGCGAGAACATCGGCCTCGCCGCCGACGCCGCGCGTCGCATCGGCGCCACCGTGCTCGTCGAGCCGGTGAGCGGGCCCAAGCCCTACCCGCTCCGCACCGCGTCCGACGCCGTGGCCGTCGTCGATGACGTCCGCGCCGCGGGCCACGCGAACGTCGGGCTCCTCCTCGACCTCTTCCACCTCGCGAACAACGGCGACGACCCCGAGGGCGCCATCGCCGCGTTCGGCGACCGGGTCGCCCACGTGCAGGTGGCCGACTGGCCCGGCCGGGGCGAGCCCGGTTCGGGGCGGCTCGACCTCGAGGGCCTCCTCGGCCGGGTCGCGGCCACCGGCTACGACGGGTTCGTCGGCCTCGAGTACAAGCCGCTGACGACGACCCTCGAGAGCCTCGCCGGGCTCGGGCTCCCCGCCACGTCACGCACCGCCTGACACCCGCCGAACACCCGCCGGCACCACCACCCCAGACGCACGCCCCCACCTCGAAGGAGACCGCCATGTCCACCATCGCCTTCATCGGCCTCGGCATCATGGGCAGCCCGATGTCCGTGCACCTCGCCCAGGCGGGTCACGAGGTCATCGGCTTCAACCTCACCCCCGACCGCTACGGCCCCCTCGAGGCCGCCGGCGGACGCGCCGGCAGCTCGATCGCCGAGGCGGTCAAGGCCGCCGACGTCGTCGCCGTCATGGTCCCCGACTCCCCCGACGTCGAGGCCGTGCTCCTCGGCGACGACGGCGTCTTCGCCAACGCCCAGCCCGGCACGCTCGTCATCGACTTCTCCTCGATCCGCCCCGACGTGACGGCCGCGCTCGCGAAGGAGGCCGGGGCGAAGGGCTTCCGGCTCCTCGACGCCCCCGTCTCCGGCGGCGAGGCCGGCGCCGTCAACGCGACGCTCTCGATCATGGTCGGTGGCGCGGCGGCGGACTTCGCCGAGGCGCAGCCGATCCTGGACACCGTCGGCGGCACGGTCGTCCACGTCGGCGGCAACGGGGCCGGCCAGACCGTCAAGGCTGCGAACCAGCTCATCGTCGCGGCGAACATCGAGGCGCTGGCCGAGGCCGTCGTCTTCCTCAAGGCCTACGGCGTCGACCTCGACGCGGCTCTCACCGTGCTCGGAGGCGGGCTCGCCGGCTCCAAGGTGCTCGACCAGAAGCGCGGCAACATGCTCGACGAGTCGTTCGCCCCCGGCTTCCGGATCGACCTGCACCACAAGGACATGGGCATCGTCGGCTCCGCCGCCCGCGAGGCCGGCGTCGTGCTCCCCCTCGGCAACCTCGTCGCGACGCTCATGGCCGCGGCCCGCGCCAACGGCGACGGCGGCCTCGACCACTCCGGCCTGCTCCGCGGCGTCCAGCGCCTGTCCGGGCAGCCCACCCCCTGACCCCACCGACCTCCGCGCCCGCCACGGGCGCCCGACGCAAGGACACGAACATGGCACGCATGACTGCAGCGCAGGCCGCGGTGGAGATCCTCAAGAAGGAGGGCATCACCCACGTCTTCGGCCTGCCCGGCGCCGCGATCAACCCGTTCTACAAGGCGATGCAGACCCAGGGGGGCCTGCACCACACGCTCGCCCGGCACGTCGAGGGCGCCTCGCACATGGCCGAGGGCTGGACCCGCGCGAAGGCCGGCAACATCGGTGTCTGCATCGGCACGAGCGGCCCGGCCGGCACCGACATGATCACCGGCCTCTACTCGGCCAGCGCCGACTCGATCCCGATCCTCTGCATCACCGGCCAGGCGCCCGTCGCCAAGCTGCACAAGGAGGACTTCCAGGCCGTCGACATCGCCTCGATCGCCAAGCCGCTGACGAAGATGGCCGTCACGGTGCTCGAGCCCGCCCAGGTGCCGGGCACGTTCCAGCAGGCCTTCCACCTCATGCGGTCCGGCCGTCCGGGCCCCGTGCTCATCGACCTGCCCATCGACGTCCAGATGGCCGAGATCGAGTTCGACGTCGAGACCTACGAGCCGCTGCCGATCTACAAGCCGGCCGCCACCCGGGCCCAGGTCGACAAGGCGCTCGACCTGCTCGCCGCGTCGGAGCGGCCGCTCATCGTCGCCGGCGGCGGCATCGTCAACGCCGACGCGTCCGAGCTGCTCGTCGAGCTCGCCGAGCTGACCGGCGTCCCCGTCGTGCCGACGCTGATGGGCTGGGGCACCATCCCCGACGACCACGAGCTCAACGCCGGCATGGTCGGCCTGCAGACGAGCCACCGCTACGGCAACGCGACGCTCCTGGCGTCCGACTTCGTCCTCGGCATCGGCAACCGCTGGGCCAACCGCCACACCGGCGACCTCGAGACCTACACCGACGGACGCACCTTCGTGCACGTCGACATCGAGCCGACGCAGATCGGGCGGGTCTTCGCCCCCGACTACGGCATCGTGTCCGACGCGAAGGCCGCGCTCGAGCTGTTCGTCCAGGCCGTCAGGGAGCGTCGCGACGCCGGCACCCTCGCCGACCGCTCCGACTGGGCGGCCGACTGCGCCGAGCGCAAGCGCACGCTGTGGCGCAAGACGAACTTCGACGCCGTTCCGATCAAGCCGCAGCGGGTCTACCAGGAGATGAACACGGCGTTCGGCAAGGACGTGCGCTACGTCAGCACCATCGGGCTCTCGCAGATCCAGGCCGCCCAGCTGCTCCACGTCTACGGCCCCCGGCACTGGATCAACGCCGGACAGGCCGGGCCCCTCGGCTGGACCGTTCCCGCCGCGCTCGGCGTCGCGACGGCCGACCCCGACTCGACCGTCGTCGCGCTCTCGGGCGACTACGACTTCCAGTTCATGATCGAGGAGCTGGCGGTGGGGGCGCAGTTCAACATCCCCTACATCCACGTGCTCGTGAACAACGCCTACCTCGGCCTGATCCGGCAGGCCCAGCGCGGCTTCGACATGGACTACTGCGTGCAGCTGTCCTTCGACAACATCAACGCGCCCGAGGTCAACGGTTACGGCGTCGACCACGTCAAGGTCGCGGAAGGCTTGGGCTGCAAGGCGATCCGGGTCTTCGAGCCGGACGGCATCCTGCCCGCGCTCGAGCAGGCGAAGAAGCTGCTCGTCGAGCACCGGGTGCCGGTCGTCGTCGAGGTCATCCTCGAGCGCGTCACCAACGTGTCGATGGGCACCTCCATCGCCGGTGTCACCGAGTTCGAGGAGCTCGCGACGAGCGACCTCGACGCCCCGACCGCCCTCTACGCCAACCTCGACTGAGGAGACCCGCCGTGCCCCGCGTCGTCATCGCCCCGGACAAGTTCCGCGGGTCGCTCACCGCCACCGAGGTCGCCACGCACCTCGCGGCCGGCCTGCGCGCCGCGGTGCCCGGTCTCGAGGTGACCCTCGCCCCCGTCGCCGACGGGGGCGAGGGCACGGTCGAGGCCGCGGTCGCCGCCGGCTTCGAGCGCGTGCCGGCGGTGGCCACCGGCCCGACGGGAGAGCCGGTCGGGACGGCGTGGGCGCGACGCGGCGGTGACGCGGTCGTCGAGCTCGCGGCGGTCAGCGGCCTCGACGTGCTGCCGGGCGGGACGCCCGCTCCGCTCACGGCGACGAGCCGGGGCACGGGCGAGCTCGTCGCCGCGGCTCTCGCCGCGGGGTGCACACGCGTCGTCGTCGGCATCGGCGGCAGCGCCTGCACCGACGGCGGGGCCGGCCTGCTGCGCGCGCTCGGCCTGCGCACGCTCGACCACGACGGGCACCCCGTCGCCGAGGGCGGGGCCGCCCTGGCCGGCGTCGAGAGGGTCGTCACCGGCGGCCTCGACCCGCACCTGCGCGAGGTCGACCTCGTCGTGGCGTGCGACGTCGACAACCCCCTCACCGGACCCGCCGGCGCGGCCCACGTCTACGGCCCGCAGAAGGGGGCCTCGCCCGGTGAGGTCGACCGGCTCGACGCCGCCCTCGCCCACTGGGCCGACCTCGTCGCCTCCGTCACCGGCGTCGACCGGCGCGACGTGCCGGGGGCGGGCGCGGCCGGTGGCGTCGGGTTCGGGCTGCTCGCCGTGGCCGGCGCGCGCACGCGTCCGGGTGCGGACCTCGTCTTCGAGCTGACCGGCCTAGCCGAGGCCGTGGCCGGCGCCGACCTCGTCGTCACCGGGGAGGGCTCGCTCGACGCACAGTCGCTGCGGGGCAAGGCGCCCACCGCGGTGGCCCGTCTGGCCCGCGAGCACGGCGTCCCGGTCGTCGCTGTCGCGGGGCGGTGCCTCGTCGACGCGGCCGACGCCGAGGACGCCGGATTCGCCGAGGTGCTGACCACGACGGAGGAGGCCGGCTCCGAGGAGGCTTCCCTCGCCGACCCCGGCCCGGCCCTCGAGCGCATCGGGCGGCGCCTCGGCGTCCGGCTGGCGGAGCGACTCGCCACGGCGGGCGCGGGCGGAGCGGGCGGAGCCGGCGCAGCGGGCGGAGCCGGACGATGAGGCTCGCACGCATCGGTGCCCCGGGCCGCGAGCTGCCCGTCGTCGAGGCACGCGATGGCACCCTGCTCGACCTCACGCCCCTGACCCACGACGTCGACGCCGCCTTCCTCGAGCGGCTCTCCGCCACCGGCGGGTCCGTCGTCCGCGACGCCGTCCGCGCCGGCCGCCTCTCCCCCGTGCCGGAGGGCGCGTCGGCCCGGTTCGGTCCGCCCGTCGCGCGCCCGGGGAAGGTCGTCGGCATCGGCCTCAACTACCGCTGCCACGCGGCCGCGATCGGCGCCGTCGAGCCCGCCGAGCCGGTCGTCTTCCTCAAGGCCTCGACGTCGGTGTGCGGGCCCGACGACACGGTCCGCCTGCTCGACGGGTCCACGACCACCGACCACGAGGTCGAGCTCGCCGTCGTCGTCGGTCGCGTGCTGCGACGCGCGTCGCCGGGTGAGGCGCTCGACGCCGTCGCGGGGTACGCCCTCGCCGACGACCTGACCGACCGCACCCTCCAGCTCGGCGGCGCGGCCACGTGGACCCCCGGCAAGTGCGCCGACACCTACTGCCCGCTCGGGCCCTGGCTCGTCCTGCCCGACGCGATGCCCGCCCCCGACGGCACGGGCGTCCGGCTCCGCCTCGAGGTCAACGGCGTCCGCCGCCAGGACGGGTGGACCGACGACATGGTGCACGACGTGGCGGCCTGCCTCGCCCACGTCAGCACCCTGATGACCCTCGAGCCCGGCGACGTCGTCATCACCGGCACGCCCGCCGGCGTCGCGATGGCTGCCGCCGAGCCGCGCCCGTACCTGCGCGACGGCGACGTCGTCGAGGCCGACGGCGGCGCGCTGGGGCGGCAACGCTCCCCGATCGCCGCCGCACGGCATACGGTCGGACACGAGACCACGACGAAGGAGTCGGCCGCATGGCTCTCGACACGCTGATCCGCGCCCCCCGCGCCGTCGTCGACGGCGCCGAGACGGCGGCGCTCGTCGGCCTGCGCGACGGGCGCATCGCGCTCGTCCGCACGGGTGCCACCCTCGACGCCGCTGCGTCCGGCGCCGCGGCCCGTGACCTCGACGCGACCTCGGTCGTCGAGCTGGCCGACGACGAGGTGCTCCTGCCCGGCCTCGTCGACACCCACGTCCACGTCAACGAGCCGGGCCGCACCGAGTGGGAGGGCTTCGCGAGCGCGACCCGGGCGGCAGCCCGCGGCGGCGTCACGACGATCATCGACATGCCGCTCAACTCGGTGCCGCCGACGACGACCGTCGAGGCGCTGCGCACCAAGCAGGACGTCGCCCGCGACCAGGCCTGGGTCGACGTGGGGTTCTGGGGCGGGGCGGTGCCCGGCAACGTGCCCGACCTCGAACCGCTCCACGCCGCAGGCGTCTTCGGCTTCAAGTGCTTCCTGCTGCACTCGGGCGTCGACGAGTTCCCGGCGCTCGAGCCCGACGCGTTCGCGGCTGCCATGACCGAGACCGGTCGCATCGGCGCCCTCATGATCGTGCACGCCGAGGACGCCCACACCATCGAGCACGCGCCGCCGTCCGACGGGCGCGCGTACGCGGGCTTCCTGCACTCTCGCCCGCGCGAGGCCGAGAACCTCGCGATCGCCCAAGTGGTCGACGAGGCGCGACGCACCGGCGGCCGCGCGCACGTGCTGCACCTGTCGAGCTCCGACGCGATCCCGGCCGTGCACGCGGCCCGCGCCGACGGCGTGCGCGTCACCGTCGAGACGTGCCCGCACTACCTCACCTTCACGGCCGAGGACGTGCCCGACGGCGCCACGGAGTTCAAGTGCTGCCCGCCGATCCGCGAGTCGGCCAACCGCGAGCGGCTCTGGCAGGGTCTCGTCGACGGCGACATCGACCTCGTCGTCACCGACCACTCGCCGTGCACCGCCGACCTGAAGGCCCTCGACAGCGGCGACTTCGGCACCGCCTGGGGCGGCATCGCCGGCCTCCAGCTCGGCCTGGCCGCCACGTGGACCGGCGCCCGCGAGCGCGGGCTCGGCCTGCCCGTCGTCGTCCGCTGGATGGCCGAGGCGCCGGCCCGGCAGGTCGGGCTGGAGCGCAAGGGACGCATCGCCGTCGGCGCCGACGCCGACCTCGCCGTGCTCGCCCCCGACGAGGCGTTCGTCGTCGACCCCGGCGCGCTGGAGCACCGCAACCCCGTGTCGGCGTACGCGGGCCGCAGCCTGACCGGCGTCGTGCGCCGCACGTGGCTCGCCGGCGCCCCCGTCGACCTCGACGCCGGCCCGCGCGGCCGGCTCATCAGCAGAGGAGAGGCATGAGCACCCCCCGCTACTACGCCCCGAGGGGCGGCCTGCCCGCCCAGACCGACCTCACGACGGATCGCGCCGTCTTCACCGAGGCGTATGCCGTGCTGCCGCGCGGCACGATGCGCGACATCGTCACGAGCGCCCTGCCCTTCTGGGAACGCACCCGCACGTGGATCATCGCGCGTCCGCTGTCGGGCTTCGCCGAGACCTTCTCGCAGTACATCGTCGAGGTCTCCCCCGGTGGCGGCAGCGACAAGCCGGAGCTCGACCCGGGCGCCGAGGGCGTGCTCTTCGTCGTCAGCGGGTCGCTGCGGCTGCGCATCGACCTCGACGAGCACGTCATGGAGCCGGGCGGCTACGCGTACCTGCCGGCCGGTGTGCGCTGGAGCCTGCACGTCGCGGAGGATGCCGGCGAGCCGGCCACCTTCCACTGGATCCGCAAGGCGTACGAGCCCGTCGAGGGCATCGTCGCGCCCTGGCCGTTCGTGACCCACGAGCGCGAGGTCGACGCGGTCCCCATGCCCGACACGAACGGCGCGTGGACGACGAAGCGCTTCGTCGACCCGCTCGACGTCAGTCACGACATGCACGTGACGATCGTGACGTTCGAGCCCGGCGGGGTCATCCCCTTCCCGGAGACGCACGTCATGGAGCACGGGCTCTACGTGCTCGAGGGCAAGGCGATGTACCTGCTCAACAACGACTGGGTCGAGGTGCAGGCGGGCGACTTCATGTGGCTGCGCGCCTTCTGCCCGCAGGCCTGCTACGCCGGTGGTCCGGGCCGGTTCCGCTACCTGCTCTACAAGGACGTGAACCGGCACGCGAAGCTCTCGCGCCAGTTCCTCTGATCGGAACCTTTAGTCCACATCGCGGAAAAACTGGAGTCCGAACCCTTCCTCTGGCACGCCCTCGCGCGTACCATCGATGCAGCGCCCGACCGCTGTTCGGCATGGATAACCAGCGGGTCGGTTCACTCCCAACCATGCGGCCGACCCCTCCGGGCCGGTCCGAACGGTGCACGACGCACCACGAGGAGTTGACGATGGCGTCCCTGTCTCCCGCCGCACCCGCGGCCCCGACCCCCGGCTCGGCGAGTGCCGCCACGGTGGTCCCACCCTCGGTCACGGTGAACGGCCGGCCGGTCGACCTCGCCGGCGTCCCGGCCTGGACGAGCGCGCTCGACGTGCTCCGGTCCGCCGGGCTGACGGGCGCCAAGGAGGGGTGCGCCGAGGGCGAGTGCGGCGCGTGCTCGGTCCTCGTGGCCCGCCCGGCCACCGACGGCACCGAGGGCACCACGACGTGGACGGCGATCAACGCGTGCCTGCTGCCCGCGGCGTCCCTCGACGGCCAGGAGGTCGTCACGGCCGAGGGACTCGGCAGCCCCGACTCCCTGCACCCGGTGCAGCACGAGATGGCGGTGCGCGGCGGCTCGCAGTGCGGCTACTGCACGCCGGGCTTCGTGTGCAGCATGGCCGCCGAGTACTACCGGCCCGGGCGGTGCGAGGGCCATGGCGCAGACGGTCCCACGGACGGTCCCACGGACGGGCCCACGGACGGGCCCGACTCCCACGACCACGGCCCCAACGGCTTCGACCTGCACGCGCTCTCGGGCAACCTGTGCCGCTGTACCGGCTACCGCCCGATCCGCGACGCCGCGTACGCGCTCGGCGAGCCCGCCGGCGACGACGCGCTCGCGCAGCGTCGTGACCGGCCGGCCCCCGCTCCGGTGCCCACCCGGGTCGCGGCTGCCGGCGGGTCGTACGCACGGGCCGCCGACGCCGCCGACGTCTTCGCGCTGATGGCCGAGCACCCCGACGCCGTGCTCGTCGCGGGCTCCACCGACTGGGGCGTCGACGTCAACCTCAAGGGTGCACGCGCCCCGTTCGTCGTCGGCATCGACCGGGTGCCCGAGCTGCGCACCTTCGAGGTCACCGACGCGTGGGTCGAGATCGGTGCCGCCCTGACCCTCTCGGAGGCCGAGTCGCGCCTCGCCGGGCGGGTGCCGCTCCTCGACCAGCTCTTCCCGCAGTTCGCCTCGCGCCTCATCCGCAACGGCGCGACGATCGGCGGCAACCTCGGCACCGGCTCCCCCATCGGCGACACCCCGCCGGCCCTGCTCGCCCTCGAGGCCGCCGTCGTGCTCGCCTCCGCCGACGGCGAGCGCGAGGTGCCCCTCGCCGACTACTTCACCGGCTACCGGCAGACCGTCCGCGGCCCGGGGGAGATCATCCGCGCGGTGCGGATCCCACTGCCGCTCAGCCCGATCGCCGCGTTCCACAAGATCGCCAAGCGCCGTTTCGACGACATCAGCAGCGTCGCGGTGGGCTTCGCCCTGACGGTCGACGACGGCCTCGTGACCAAGGCCCGCATCGGGCTCGGCGGTGTCGCCGCGACGCCGATCCGGGCGACCGGCACCGAGGCCGCCCTCGAGGGCCGGCCGTGGACCAAGCAGGTCGTCCGCGAGGCCGCGTCCGTCATGCGTCGCGAGGGCACACCCATGGACGACCACCGCGCGAGCGCGGCCTACCGCAGCGCCATGCTCGGCAGCGCGCTGCTCAAGCTCCATTCCGCCACCACGACCCGACAGGAGGTGGGGGCATGAGCACCCTGTCCGACCGCCCCGAGCACGCCGTCGTCGGCGAGGCCCTGCCGCACGAGTCGGCCGCCCTGCACGTCACGGGCGCGGCGCTCTACACCGACGACCTCGTCGGGCGCACCGCCGGCTGCCTTCACGCCCACCCCGTCCAGGCGCCGCACGCCCGCGCCACGGTCACGGCGATGCGCGTCGAGCCGGCCTACGACGTCCCGGGGGTCGTGCGCGTGCTCACGGCCGCCGACGTGCCCGGCGTCAACGACGCGGGCGTCAAGCACGACGAGCCACTGTTCCCGACCGAGGTCATGTTCGTCGGCCACGCGGTGGCCTGGGTGCTCGGCGAGACGCTCGAGGCGGCCCGGCTCGGTGCAGCGGCCGTCGAGGTCGAGTACGAGGAGCACCCCGCGATCGTCACGGTGCGCGAGGCGATCGCCGCCGAGGCCTTCCAGGGCGCGCAGCCGCACATGGAGCGCGGCGACGTCGAGGCGGGTCTCACCCGGTCGGCGCACGTCTTCAGCGGCGAGTTCGAGTTCGCCGGCCAGGAGCACTTCTACCTCGAGACCCACTGCGCCCTCGCGCTCGTCGACGAGAACGGCCAGGTCTTCGCCCAGTCGAGCACCCAGCACCCGAGCGAGACCCAGGAGATCATCGCCCACGTGCTCGGCCTGCCGAGCCACGCCGTGACCGTCCAGTGCCTGCGCATGGGTGGCGGCTTCGGCGGCAAGGAGATGCAGCCGCACGGCCTCGCCGCCATCGCCGCGCTGGGCGCCACCCTCACCGGACGCCCGGTCCGCCTGCGGCTCAACCGGACCCAGGACCTCACGATGACCGGCAAACGCCACGGCTTCCACGCCCAGTGGCGCGTCGGCTTCGACGAGGACGGCCGCCTGCAGGCGCTCGACGCGACGCTGACGGCCGACGGCGGCTGGAGCCTCGACCTGTCCGAGCCGGTCCTCGCGCGCGCCCTGTGCCACATCGACAACGCGTACTGGGTGCCCGACGTGCGGGTCAACGGCCGCATCGCCAGGACGAACAAGACCTCCCAGACCGCCTTCCGCGGGTTCGGCGGGCCGCAGGGCATGCTCGTCATGGAGGACCTCCTCGGCCGCTGCGCGCCGCTCCTCGGTCTCGACCCGGTCGAGCTGCGCCGCCGCAACTTCTACGTCGAGGGCCAGTCGACGCCCTACGGCCAGCCGGTGCGCCACCCCGAGCGCATCGTCGCCGCCTGGGACGGCGTCCTCACCCGGGGCGAGGTCGAGCGCCGCCGCGCCGAGATCGCCGCCTTCAACGCGAGCCACGCCGACGTCAAGCGTGCGCTCGCGGTGACACCGGTCAAGTTCGGCATCTCGTTCAACCTCACGGCGTTCAACCAGGCCGGCGCCCTCGTGCACGTCTACAAGGACGGCTCGGTGCTCATCAACCACGGCGGCACCGAGATGGGCCAGGGCCTGCACACCAAGATGCTCCAGGTCGCGGCCACGACGCTCGGCATCCCGCTTGCCAGGGTGCGCCTCGCCCCCACCCGCACCGACAAGGTGCCGAACACGTCTGCGACAGCGGCGAGCTCGGGCGCCGACCTCAACGGCGGCGCCGTCAAGAACGCGTGCGAGCAGATCAAGGAGCGGCTCACCGCCGTCGCCGCCGGGCGCCTCGGCGTGCACCCCAACGACGTGCGCTTCGTCGACGGTCGCGTGCGTGGCCTCGGCGACGCCGGCGAGTCGGTCCCGTGGGACGAGCTCGTGGGGCAGGCGTACTTCCAGCGGGTGCAGCTATGGGCCGCTGGCTTCTACCGCACCGAGGGGCTGCACTGGGACTCCGCGCGGATGCAGGGCTCGCCCTTCAAGTACTTCGCCTACGGCGTGGCCGCCACCGAGGTCGAGGTCGACGGGTTCACCGGCACCTACTCGACGCGCCGGGTCGACATCGTCCACGACGTCGGCGAGAGCCTCTCGCCGCTCGTCGACATCGGGCAGATCGAGGGTGGGTTCGTCCAGGGCGCAGGCTGGCTCACGCTCGAGGACCTCCGCTGGGACGAGTCCGACCGCCCCTCGCGCGGTCGTCTCGCCACCCAGGCGGCGAGCACGTACAAGCTGCCGTCCTTCTCCGAGATGCCGCAGGAGTTCAACGTCTCGCTGCTCGAGCACGCCCACGAGGACGGCGTCGTCTACGGCTCCAAGGCCGTCGGCGAGCCCCCGCTCATGCTCGCCTTCTCGGTGCGCGAGGCGCTCCGCGAGGCCGCGGCGGCGTTCGGTCCGGCCGGTGCCACGGTCGACCTCGCCTCCCCCGCGACCCCCGAGGCCGTCTACTGGGCCGTCGAGTCCGCCCGCGCCCAGTCCGGCGACGAGACCCTCTCCGCCCGTGCCGCGCACGCCCACCTCGTCGTGGGCGGGGCCGGCGTCGAGCCGGAGCAGCCCGACCCCGGCGCGCCTGCCCTCGAGCCCGATTCCGAGCGCGCCCTCGACGGCGCCGTCACCGCCGGGGCACGGCCGTGAACTGGGTGCGCGCCGTCGAGGCACTCCGCGAGCAGCGTCGGCCCGGCGTCCTCGTCACCGTGACGACGGTCCGCGGCCACGCGCCGCGCGACGCCGGCGCCAAGATGGTCGTGACGGCCGACGCCGAGTGGGACACCATCGGCGGCGGCAACCTCGAGGCCACCGCGGTCGCCCGGGCGCGCGAGCTGCTCACGACCGGCGCCACCGCGCCGGAGACCCTGGCGATGTCGCTCAGCGACAAGGCGCCCAGCGAGCACGGGCAGCAGTGCTGCGGCGGTGAGGTGACCCTCCTGCTCGAGCCGCTGCCCGTCGTGCCCGCCGTCGCGATCTTCGGCGTCGGCCACGTCGGCCTCGAGCTGGCCCGCATCCTCGCCCGCCACGACGTCGAGCTGCACCTCGTCGACTCCCGCGCCGAGCACGTCGAGCCCGCCCGGCTCAGGTGCCTGTCCGACGCCGTGGCACGCGTCCACGTGCACCACTCTCCCGTGCCCGAGGTCGTGCTCGGCCAGGTGCCGCCGGGCACGCACGTGCTCGTCATGACCCACGACCACGCCGAGGACGCCGCGCTGTGCGACATGGCGCTGCGCTGCACCCACCTCGGGTCGATCGGCCTCATCGGGTCGAGCGCCAAGTGGCGCCGGTTCGAGGTGCTCCTGCGCCGGGAGGGTCACGACGCCGCCGCCCTCGCGCGCATCACGACGCCGATCGGACTGCCCGACATCGCCGGCAAGGACCCGGCCACGATCGCCGTGAGCGTCGCCGCGCGGCTCGTCCAGGTCTTCCGTACCGAGGCCGCCCCCGCGCGGCCCGCGGGCACGACCGCCGATGCCACCACCGGCGCGGCCGGGGAGGTGCGGGCATGACCCTCTACCTCGGGACGTTCCTCGACACCCCCGATGCCAGCGGCCCCTCGGGCGTGCGCCTGCGCACCGAGACGGACGCCGCGCTCCGGGTCGTCGACGGCGTCATCACCGCGCGGGGCCCGGTCGCCGACCTGCGGGCCGCGCACCCGGACGACGACGTCGTCGACCTGCGCGAGGGGCTCGTGCTCCCCGGGCTCGTCGACACGCACGTCCACTTCCCCCAGGTCCGGGCCATCGGCGCTCTCGGCATGCCGCTCCTCGAGTGGCTCGACCGCTGCGCGCTGCCCGAGGAGACGCGTCTCGCGTCCGTCGGCTACGCCCGCGAGGTCGCCACGGAGTTCGTGGGCGGGCTCGTGGGCGCCGGCACGACGACGGCGCTCGTCTTCGGGTCGCACTTCGCGAGCGCGGTCGACGTGCTCTTCGAGGAGGTCGACCGGGTGGGCCTGCGCGTCACGGCCGGCCTCGTCGTCAGCGACCGCTCCCTGCCCGAGCCGTTGCTCTCGACGCCCGAGCGCACCTACGAGGAGTCGGTGGCGCTGACCCGACGCTGGCACGGCCGGGGGCGCACCCGCTACGCCGTCACCCCGCGCTTCTCCTACTCCGCGAGCGACGACCTGCTCGATGCGTGCGCCTCGGTGATGAAGGACGTGCCCGGCACGTGGTTCACCTCGCACGTCAACGAGAACCAGGCCGAGATCGCCGAGGTGGCGCGGCTGTTCGCCGAGGCCGAGCACTACGTCGACACCTACGACCGGCACGGCCTCGTCGGACCGAGCACGGTGCTGGCGCACAACGTCCACGCCACCGACCGCGAGCTGGGCCTGCTTGCCGCACAAGGCGCCTCGGTGGCGCACTGCCCGACGAGCAACTCCGCCCTCGGCAGCGGCCTGTTCCCGCTGCGGTCACACGCCGAGCACGGCGTGCGCGTGGCCCTCGGGTGCGACGTCGGCGCCGGCACGGGCTTCTCCCTCTTCAAGGAGGGGCTGCAGGCCTACTTCATGCAGCAGCTGCTCGGCGCGGCGGGGCTGCCGCTCGCCTCCCCCGACCTGCTCTTCCTCGCAACCCGTGCCGGCGCCCTCGCCCTCGGTCTCGACCACGAGGTCGGCGACCTGTCGGTCGGCCGCCAGTTCGACGCCGTGTGGGTGCGTCCCCCGGCGGGCGACCCGCTCGACGTCGGGCTTCGGCACGCCTCGTGCGCCGAGGACGCCCTGGCCAAGACGTTCGCCCTCGCGACACCGGGCCACGTGGCCGGGGTGTGGGTCGGCGGCGACCGCGTCAAGGGCTAGCGCGACGGGCCCGGTCCGACAGGACCGGGCCCGGTGCGTGCCGCGTCGCCCGTCAGGACCGCCCGTCAGGACCGCTCGTCGGCGAGCAGCGCCTCGTAGGCCGGCAGGGTGAGGAAGTCGGGGAAGTCGTCGGCCAGGGCCGACTCGACGAAGAGCCGACGGGCTCTGTCCCACAACGGGTCCGCGTCGAACACGTCGGACCCGACGCGTCCGCGCAGCCCCGCGTACTCCTGCTCGACGACGTCCTCGACGAGGGCGCGCGTCACCGTCTCGCCCGAGCCGAGCGTCACGTCGTTGTGCACCCACTGCCACACCTGGGAGCGGGAGATCTCGGCGGTGGCGGCGTCCTCCATGAGGTTGTTGATCCCCGCCGCACCGTTGCCCGAGAGCCACGCGTGCACGTACTGGATGCCGACCGCGACGTTGCCGCGGAGGCCGTCGAGGGTGCGCGAGCCGGGCGTCGAGGCGACGTCGAGCAGGTCGGCCGCCGTGACCGACACGTCGGGACGCTGCCGGTCGAGCTGGTTGGGCCGCTCCCCCAGCGTCTCGGTGAAGATCTCGGCGCAGAGCGGCACGAGGTCCGGGTGGGCGACCCACGACCCGTCGAACCCGGCCGCAGCCTCGCGCGACTTGTCCTCGCGGACCTTGGCGAAGGCGCGCTCGTTGGCCTCTGCGTCGCGACGGCTCGGGATGAACGCCGCCATGCCGCCGATGGCCATCGCCCCGCGCCGGTGGCAGGTCGCGACGAGGAGGTCGCTGTAGGCCTTCATCATCGGCGCGTTCATCGTCACGTCGTTGCGGTCGGGCAGCGTGAACGACGGACCGGCGTCGCGGAAGTTCTTGATGACCGAGAAGAGGTAGTCCCAGCGGCCGGCGTTGAGGCCCGCGGCGTGCTCGCGCAGCTCCCAGAGGATCTCGTCCATCTCGAAGGCGGCGGTGATCGTCTCGATGAGCACGGTGGCCCGGATCGTGCCGGGCTCGAGTCCGAGCACCTGCTCGGCGTGCGTGAAGACGTCGTTCCAGAGCCGCGCCTCGAGGTGCGACTCGGTCTTGGGCAGGTAGAAGTAGGGCCCGCGCCCGCGGTCGACGAGCTCGCGGGCGTTGTGGAACGCGAAGAGACCGAAGTCGACGAGGCCGCCGACAGCCGGGCGGCCGTCGAGCAGCAGGTGGGCCTCGTCGAGGTGCCAGCCCCTCGGGCGGGGGACGATGACCGGGGTCGAGGCCGGGTCGCGGAGGGCGTACTCCTTGCCGGCGGGGTCGGTGAAGGCGATGGTGCCGCGCACGGCGTCGCGGAGGTTGACCTGGCCGCCGACGACGTTGGCCCAGTGGGGGGTGTTGGCGTCCTCGAGGTCGGCGAGCCACACCTTCGCACCGGAGTTGAGCGCGTTGATCGACATCTTGCGGTCGGTGGGTCCGGTGATCTCGACCCGGCGGTCCTCGAGGCCGGGCGCCGGCGGGGGCACGGTCCACTCCGACGCGCGCACGTCGGCCGTCTCGGGCCGGAAGTCGAGGGCGGCGCCCCCGGCGATCTCGGCGCGGCGGCGCGAGCGCGCCTCGAGCAGCTCGTCGCGCCGGGCGGCGAAGCGCTGGTGCAGGTCCGCCACGAATGCGAGCGCCTCGGCGGTCAGGACCTCCTCCTGCCGGTCGACGTCAGGGCCGGAGATCGTGAACGACGTGGTGGCTGGCATGCGTGCTCCTCCGTGGGACGGGGACACGCAGCGGGCCGCGTCGGCGACGGTGCCGGGTGTCCTGCAAGACTTGGGCCGAGCGAGGTCCCCGACTCGGGCGATCCGCTCGCTATGATTTCATCATACGGAAATCATTTCTCACAAACAGCACCTCTCCTCGTGAGACACCAACCCGAGAGGCATTCCATGCCGGCACGCACGTCGATCTCCGGGACCTCCTCGAGCACCCGGTCCAGCGCGTCGTCGTCCGCGGACGGGGTCCGCGGCGCCAAGGCGTCCGGCGGCGTGCAGTCGCTCGACCGCGCGTTCACGATCCTCGAGACGATCGCCGACGCCGGCGGTGTCATCAGCCTCTCGCAGCTGGCGTCGGACACGCGGCTGCCCCTGCCGACGATCCACCGCCTGGTGCGCACCCTCGTCGACCTCGGCTACGTGCGCCAGGAGCCCTCTCGCCAGTACTCCCTCGGTCCGCGGCTCATCCGCCTCGGTGAGCTGACCTCGCGGCGTCTCGCGTCGTGGGCCCGGCCCCACCTCGAGCACGTCGTCGCCCAGGTCGGCGAGTCGGTCAACCTCGCGATGCTCGACGGCGACCAGATCGTCTACGTCGGCCAGGTCATGCCCTCGCAGAACTCGATGCGGATGTTCACCGAGGTCGGCCGGCGCGTCGACCCGCACACCACCGCGGTCGGCAAGGCGATCCTCGCCCACGACGACGACGCCTCGGTGCGGGCCCTGCTCGCGCGCACCGGCATGGGCACGCGCACCGTACACACCATCACCAGCCCCGACGCCTTCATCGACGAGCTCGGCCTGACCCGGCAGCGCGGCTACGCGCTCGACAACGAGGAGCAGGAGCTCGGCGTGCGGTGCGTGGCCGTGGCCGTGCCCGGCGACCACCGTCTCGCCCTGTCCATCTCGGGGCCGCAGCCCCGGATGGGCGACGCCGTCATCGACAAGGCGGTCGGCCCGCTGCGAGAGGCGGCCGCGGCCGTCGCGGCCGAGCTCGACACCCGCTCCTGACCCGACCGGGCCGAACGCGTCGGGACGGGCCAGATCATCCGTCCCGACGGATGTGCCGCCGAGGCGGGTGACGCACGCTGGTGCCCGGTCGACGGGTCAGCCGGACCCGTCGGGGGACGTGCGAGGGGGTGACCCCCATGACCGGTTCGAACGTCTCGAGCCCGCCACCGGGGACCCGGGTCTCGGTGGACGCCGGTCGACTCTGGGGAGGCGGCGTGGCCACGGCGTGCGTGGCCGCGCTCCTGGCCGTGGCCGGCGTCCTCATCTGCCAGGACGTCCTCGACGTGCGGCTCGTGCGGCCGGCCCTGCTGCTCGACCTCGCCCACTCGTTCGCGGTCGACTACGCCGTCACCGCCTTCGTCCTGGCGCTCGTCGCCACGGGCCTGGCGCACGGCCTCCTGCTGACCACGCCGAGACCTCGGACGTTCTTCGCGTGGATCGTGGGCCTCGCGACGGTGTGCGGGGTGGCGGCCCCGTTCGCCTTCGACACCGCGGTCTCGAGCCAGGTCGCGACGGCCGCGATCAACCTGGCGCTCGGCATCTGCACCGGCTCGCTGATCGGGGCCGTGATGTCACGCACCGTCCGCCTCACCGGGGAGCGGCTGCCATGAGCACCGACATCGTCGTCGGGTTCGACGGCAGCACGGGCGCCGGGTCCGCGGTCGACTGGGCCGCCCACGAGGCCGCCGTCCGGGGTGTCGCGCTCAGGGTCGTGACCGCCGAGCCCTGGGTTCCCCTGTCCTACGGGGCACCGGGGGCCGGCGCGGTCCCCCCTCGCGGCAACCACCGGGCCGACGACGTCGTCGCCGACGGTCGCCGGCGCGCCGCGACGGTGCTCGACGACTCGCGCCTCGAGTCCGTCGTCATCCCGGGCTACGCCCCCGTCGCGCTCGTGCGCGAGTCCGCGGACGCCGGCCTGGTCGTCGTCGGGCACCGCCAGCAGGGCCGGGCGCGCGAGTACGCCACCGGGTCGGTCGCGCTGGCCGTCTCGATGCACGCCCGGTGCGACGTCGTGGTCGTGCCGCCGGGAGAGCCGGTGCTGGTCGGTCCGGACCATCCGGTCGTCGTCGGGGTCGACGGCAGCGACGGCGCCGACCGGGCCGCGCGCCGGGCCGCCCAGATCGCCGCCGAACGAGGAGCCGTGCTCATCCTCGTGCAGGCCTGGGGCGGCCGGCGCAGCGAGTGGTTCGACCCCCGGGAGGGCATCGAGGGCCCGGTCCAGGAGCCGACCTACTTCGAGGGCGCGGGACGCCTGTCCCTCGAGGCGACAGCCACCCGGCTGGCCGCCCTGCACCCTGGCCGCACCGGCCGGCGGCAGGTCGTCGAGACCCAGCCGGCGGCCGCCCTCATCGACGCGTGCGAAGGCGCGGGTCTGCTCGTGGTCGGCAGCCGCAGCCTCGGCGGCTTCCGCCGGATGGTGCTCGGGTCGGTCAGCCGCGCCGCCGTGCGACGCGCGAAGGTCCCGATCCGCGTCGTGCACGGGTGAGCACCCGGGCGACCCGCTCACGCCGACACGGGACCTGCGCCTCTACCCGCGGCAGGCACCCGCACCGACGCTGGCACCACCACCAGCACCACCACCCCCGAGTCCACGGCCCCGCTGCAGTCGGGGCGCCAGGAGGCTGCCATGAAGGCCAACGAAGGCGACCGCATCGTGCTCGCACCCGTGACGGTGGATGCGCCCGTGCGTGACGGAGAGGTCCTCGAGACCCGGGGACCCGGCGGCACGCCGCCCTTCCTCATCCGGTGGAGCGACGGTCACACCGGGTTGTTCTACCCGGGGCCCGGAGCCGTCCTCAGCGTCGGGGCCGAGCACGCCGAGCAGCCCGAGCAGCCCGAGCGCCCCGAGCCCGTCGCCGGACCGGCCCCGACGGCAGCCGGGGCCTCCGCGGAGCGGACCGAGCCCACGCGTCGGCCACGCGTCCACGACTGGCACGTGCGCGTCACGATCTTCGAGAGCGACGACGAGACCCACGCGAACGTCGTTCTCCTGTCGGACTCCCCGGCCCACCTCACCGCGCGGGGCGAGAGCACGCGCGGCACGCACGACCAACCGGTCCCCGAGATCGGCGACGAGATCGCCGTGGCCCGCGCCCTGCGCCACCTGGCCGACCAGCTGATCGCGGTCGCCGAGGGGGACATCGAGACGCTCACCGGGGAGCACGACGTGAGGGTGCGGGCGACCTGAGCGTCACCGGCGCCCCGGCACCGGCGGCCTCCCCCCGCGCGTGAGCACACCCCGGACGGAGGGTGCGCCCGGCGGCCCCGCGGACCTGGATCCCCGGGAGCCTGCCGAGCGGGCGCTGCGCGACCTCAAGACGTCCCGGCTCGGCCTGCGCAGCCGGGAGGCCGCCCGACGGCTCCAGGTGGTCGGGCCGAACTCGCTGAGCGGGCACTCCGAGCGGTCTTGGGCGCGAGAGCTGCTCGGCCAGCTGACGCACCCGCTGGCCCTGCTGCTGTGGGCCGCCGCGGCGCTGGCGTGGCTCGACGGCAGCGCGCCCCTCGCGGGGGCGATCGTCGTCGTCATCCTCGTGAACGCGGGTTTCGCGTTCGCCCAGGAGCAGCAGGCGGTCCGGGCCGTCGAGGCCCTGACCGCCTACCTGCCGCTGCAGTCGCGGGTGCTGCGCGACGGTCGCGCCGAGCGCGTGGACGCGACCGGCATCGTGCCCGGGGACGTCATCCAGATCGGTGAGGGAGAACAGGTCCCTGCCGACGCGCGGGTGCTCTCCGGCTCGGTCGAGGTCGACCTGTCGATGCTCACCGGGGAGTCCCTGCCGGTGCTCCGCGCACCTGAGGGTCGACACGACGTCCCGCTCCTCGAGGCACCGGACCTGCTGTTCAGCGGCACGTCGTGCCTGTCCGGCGAGGGCACGGCCGTGGTCTTCGCCACCGGGATGCACACCGAGCTGGGACGCATCGCCGCCCTGTCGCAGCACGTGCGGCGCGAGCAGAGCCCGCTGGAGCGGCAGGTCAAGCACGTCGCCCGGCTCATCGGCGTCGTCGCCCTCGCCATGGGCCTCGCGTTCATCCCGCTCGGCACGCTCGTGGCCGGCCTCTCGCTGCAGGACACGACGCAGTTCGCCATCGGCCTGCTCGTGGCCAACGTCCCCGAGGGGCTGCTCCCGACGATCACCCTGGCACTCGCCCTCGGTGTGCGGTCGCTGGCCCGGCAGGGGGCCCTGGTCAAGCGCATCTCCGCCGTGGAGACCCTGGGATCGACCACGGTGATCTGCACCGACAAGACCGGCACACTCACCCTGAACCGGATGCGCGTGGTGCGCTGCTGGACCCTGGACGGCGAGGTCCGCCTGGACCCCGTGACCACGGACGCGCACCCCGGGCTCACCCGGTCCGACGGCGTCGGGCGCCGGCTGGTGGCGGCCGCCACGGCGTGCACGCTCGCGGAGTGGTCGCCCGAGGACGCGGACCACGAGTCGGGAGACCCGACCGAGGTCGCGCTCCTGCGGCTGGGGCCGAGGGCCGCCCTCGGGCCGCCGGTGCACGACGCCGACCGGCCGGTGTACCGCTTCGACCCGTTCCTGCGCCGGATGTCGACGATCGACGTCGTCGACGGTCGGGCCGTGGTGCACACCAAGGGGGCTCCGGAGGAGGTGCTCCCCCGATGCACCCGCATCGCGACCGGCGACCACCGGGACGCTCCCCTGGGCGCCGCGGACGCGCACCACGTCGCGGCGCTCGTGCAGGACTGGGCGGCCGAGGGGCTGCGGGTGCTGGCCGTCGCGACCCGTCCGCTCCCGCAGAGGGCCTCCGGCCCCCTCGACCGGGAGGAGGTGGAACGCGACCTGGTGCTGCTCGGCCTCGTCGCCATGAGCGACACCGCACGCCCCGAGGTCCCCGACGCCGTGGCGTCGTGCCACCGGGCGGGGCTGCGGCTCATCATCGTCACCGGCGACCACGGCCTCACGGCGCGTGGGGTCGCACGCCGCGTCGGGATCGGCGACGACGCGACGCCGATCGTCACGGGGGCCGAGCTCGACCGGCTGTCCGACGGCGAGCTCGAGGACCTGCTGGCCCGCAGCCGCGAGCTGGTGTTCGCCCGCAGCTCGCCCGAGGCGAAGCTGCGCATCGCCGACGCCCTCCGCGCCCAGGGCCACGTGGTCGCGATGACGGGCGACGGCGTCAACGACGCTCCCGCGCTGAGGCGCGCGGACATCGGCGTGGCCATGGGCCGGTCCGGCACCGACGTGGCCCGTGAGGCCGCGACGATGGTGCTCACCGACGACAACTTCGCCACGATCGTGGCCGCCGTCCGTGCCGGTCGCCAGATCTACGACAACGTCCGCAAGTTCATCGTCTACATCTTCGCCCACGCGACACCGGAGGTCGTGCCGTTCCTCGCGTACGCGCTCTCCGGCGGACGGATCCCGTTGCCCCTCACCGTGATGCAGATCCTCGCGATCGACCTCGGGACCGAGACGCTGCCCGCCCTCGCGCTCGGACGCGAGCCACCCGAGCCCGGGCTCATGGACGCCCCGCCCCGGCGTCGCAGCCACGGGGTCATCGACCCACCCATGCTCGGACGCGCGTGGGGCCTGCTCGGCGGCGTCTCCGCGGCCCTCGTGCTGACCCTCTACCTCGCAACCCTGCTGTCGGGCGGCTGGCGGCCGGGGGACGACGTCGGCACCGGTCCGCTCCAGCACGTCTGGCAGCAGGCCACGACCATGACCTTCCTCGGGATCGTCGCCTGCCAGGTCGGCTCGGCCACGGCCGCACGGACCCAGCACGCCTCGCTGCGCGAGGTGGGGCTGTTCACCAACCGACTGCTCTGGTGGGGTTTTCTCTTCGAGATCGCGTTCGCCGCCGCGATCGTGGCCTGGGCGCCGCTGCAGCGGGTCTTCGGCACGGCGGTCCCCGAGCCGTGGCAGCTGGCCGCCCTGCTCCCGCTGCCCTTCGTGGTCTGGGGCGTCGACGAGGTGTGGCGGCTCCGGAGGCGTCGCGTCAGGGCTCGACGGTCAGCCGGTTGCGCACCGCGGTGACGCCGGCGATGCCGGAGGCCACCTGGGCCACCCGGCGCAGGTCGTGGGCGCAGCGCACCGTGCCGGTCAGCACGAGGACCGTGCCCTCCGCCTCGACCCGGATGCCCGCGGCCGTCTCCTGAGCGTCCCTGACGAGGGCGGAGAGGATCTGCCCGGCGGCCTCGTCGGCGGTCGGTGACGTGTACGGCTCGATGTCGAGGAGGTTGAGCACGGCGGTGACGCCCGGGGTGGCCCGGATCGCGCCGTCCACCGCGATGCGCTGCTCGGTCGAGCTGAGGCAGCCGGTCAGCAGCACCCGGCCGTCGTGGACGGTGAAGCGCACCGCACCCTCGGGGATCGTCGCGTTGGCCGCCAGCGCCTGACCCGCCGCCCTGACGATGTCGACGTCCTCGTAGCCACCCGGTCGACGCCGCACGACCAGCTCGTCGGCGATCGCGCGCAAACCCTCCACGCGGAAGGCAGCCCGGAGGACGGCCTCCTTCTCGTGCTCGGACTCGACCTCGCCGGCGATCACGAGCGTCCCGTGGGTGACCGCGACCCCGACGTGGTCGGCGTCGAACTCGGGCGCGAGCCGCAGCTGCTCGGTGACGCGCAGCTTGAGGGCGTGGTCGGTGTCGGTCAGTTCCTGGGTCATGTCCTGATCCTGCGCCGACTCGGTCACACCCGGCCGGGACCAAGGACCTACGGCCCGGTCCCAGGCGGCGCGCGGGCCCGACAGTGGGGGCGTGGGCGCCCGCCCGAGCGCGGCGCCCCTCCCCCTGCCACCGAGGAGGATCACATGCACGCGCAGGCGTCGACGCCGACCGGAGCACCGCCGATCATCGTGGGCTACGACGGGTCCACCTCGGCCGGGACCGCGCTCGAGTGGGCGGCCCGGGCGGCGGCGAGCCGCTCGTGCCGGCTGGAGGTTCTGACCGCGCTCCCGCCCGTGCCCGAGGGCATGGCGGCGCCGATCGGCCTGTCGTCGTCGGTCGTCCCGGGCCGACGGCACCCGGTGCCCGAGTCGGTCCTCGAGGAGGCGAGACTGATGGCCGCGAAGGTCCTCGCCGACGACGCCGTCGAGGTCACCTCGGTGGTCGGCGAGGCGGCGCCGGCGTTCGTCCGCGCCTCGGAGCGGGCGCAGATGGTCGTCGTGGGCAACCGCGGCCACGGGGCGCTCGGCACGGCGCTGCTCGGCTCGGTGTCCTCGACGGTGGCCCGGCACGCGCACTGTCCCGTGACCGTCGTGCGAGGCACCGTGGACGACCCGGACCACCGGCGCCCCGTCACGGTGGGGGTCGACTACCTCGAACCGTCTCCGGCCGCCGTACGGCTGGCCGCCGACCTCGCGGCCCGGTGGGCGGTCCCGCTGCGGATCGTCTCGGCCTGGGCCCAGCCCGGCCAGGGAGCCCTGGGGCTGTCCCACCTCGGCGTCCGCCCGGTCCACGAGGGCGCGCGCGCCCGGCAGGACCTGGCCCGGGCGGCGACGCTGGAGGCTGCGGGGCAGGCCCGGCGCGTCGCCCCCGACCTCGCGGTGGAGCTGCTCACCCCGGGCACCCCGGCAGCGCCCGCGCTCGAGGACGACTCGCGGCGCTCGGGCCTGCTCGTCCTCGGCTCGCGGCGGCTCGGGCCGCTCGAGCGCGTCGCGTCGGGCTCGGTCGGCGCCACGGTGCTCGACCACGCGTCGTGCCCCGTCACGGTCGTCCCGTCGTGCGCCGCCCACACGGCCGGCCGGGTGACCGGACGGGGTGACCGGACGGGGTGATCGAACGGGGTGACCGAACGGGGTGACCGAACGGGGTGACCGAACGGGGTGACCGAACGGGGTGACCGAACGGGGTGATCGGCCGAAACGGCGTGGGGCGCCCCGCGGAGGGCGATGATCGAAGGGCTGGGTAGCAACCCCTCAGCGTCGACCGGACCGGTCGCACAGCCCGGAAAGGTCGGCGCGGCCGAAGGAAAGGCTCGCCATGTCGTTCTGGGACATCATCTGGTTCATCATCGTGTTCTTCGCCTTCGCGACCTATCTCATGGTCCTCTTCTCGATCGTCGTGGACCTGTTCCGCGACCCCGAGGTGTCCGGCTGGATGAAGGCGGTCTGGGTGGCGTGCCTCATCTTCTTCACCTTCATCACCGCGATCGTCTACCTCATCGTGCGTGGCCGGTCGATGACGGAGCGGGCATCGCGCGACGCGCGCGCCGTCCGTTCCGCGCAGGACGACTACATCCGGAGCGTCGCCGCCGGCGGCCCCTCCCCCGCTGACCAGATCGCCCGCGCCAAGGAGCTGCTCGACGCCGGCACCATCAGCGCCGCGGAGTTCGACGCCCTGAAGACCAAGGCCCTGGCCTGAGCCCGGGCCCGAGAGGACACCGACGAAAGGACATCGACGTGAGGACACCGACGTGACCGCGAGTGGCCCCGTGGTGGGCCCGGCACCTGACCTCCTGGCCCCGGACCCGCTCGCGACCGGGCCGATCGACCGCGACGAGGCACTGACGCGCGCCGAGCAGGCTCGCGAACGGGCACCGCTCGCCTCCCACGCCGACGTGCCGGGCGGGGCGGAGGGCCCCGACGACCGCGACGCCGTGGCCCTGCTCGAGGCGCAGGCCACGACGCGCATCCCCGAGCTCGTGCCGATCCGGTACGGCCGCATGCTCGCCAACCCGTTCACCTTCTACCGCGGCGCTGCCGGCCTCATGGCGGCCGACCTCGGCTCGACGCCCTCGAGCGGGCTCCTAGTGCAGCTGTGCGGCGACGCCCACGTGTCGAACTTCGGCATGTTCGGCTCGGCCGAGCGGCGCCACCTGTTCGACCTCAACGACTTCGACGAGACGTGGCCGGGACCGTTCGAGTGGGACGTCAAGCGACTCGCGGCCAGCCTCGAGATCGCCGGACGCCACCGGGGCTGGAAGCGGGCGCGCCGCGAGCGGCTCGTCACTGCGATGGTGCGCTCGTACCGGATGAGCATGGCCGCCTTCGCGGCGCTGCCGATGCTCGACGTCTGGTACTCGCGGATGGAGATCCAGCCCGGGCTGCCCCGGCTGCGCGAGTACGTGTCGAAGCCGGCGTGGCGGGCGGCGGACCGCGTCGCGCGCGCCTCGCTGCGGCGCGACGCCAGCTCGGCCCTCGTCAAGCTCACCGACAGCGCCGGTGACGCGGTGCGGTTCATCAGCGACCCACCGCTGCTCGTGCCGCTGCGCGACCTCGTGCCGGTCGATGCGGCGGACATCGCGCAGTGGGCCGGCAACCTGCTGACCGAGTACCAGTCCACCCTGCAGCGGGACCGGCGGCTGCTCGTCAGCCGCTACCGGCTCGTCGACATCGCGCGCAAAGCGGTCGGCGTCGGCAGCGTCGGCACCCGAGCCTGGGTGCTGCTCCTGCTCGACGGCGACGCCCAACCGCTCGTGCTCCAGGCCAAGGAGGCGGTCGCCTCCGTGCTGGAGCCGTACTCCCCCGCGCCCGGGCCGGCCAACCAGGGCCAGCGCGTCGTCGAGGGGCAGCGGCTCATGCAGGCCAGCAGCGACATGTTCCTCGGCTGGCAGCGCGTCGTCGGCGTCGACGGGGACTCCCACGACTACTACCTGCGGCAGTTCCGGGACTGGAAGGGCTCCTTCGACCTCGAGGCCATCGACGCCAAGAGCCTCGAGATGCTCGGGATCCTCTGCGCCTGGACGCTGGCCCGGGCCCACGCCAGGTCGGGCGACCGCGTCGCCATCTCCGCCTACCTCGGCGACGGCGACGAGTTCGAGCGGGCGCTCGTCGGTTTCGCCCGTGCCTACGCCCGACGCAACGCCCACGACCACGGCGAGCTGTCCAGCGCTGTCGCCGCGGGAACGGTGGCGGCCGAGCTCGGGCGCTGACGGCCGCACCGGCGGCGCCGGGCCCGGCGGTGGGCCCGGCGGTGGGCCCGGCGGTGGGCCCGGCGGTGGGCCCGGCGGTGGGCCCGGCGGTGGGCCCGGCGGTGGGCCCGGCGGTGCGCGTGGCCCGGGACCAAGGTCCCTGCCACGCCGCGTCCGGGGACCGTACGGTCCCGAGCACGACCTGCACGAAGGCGCCAGATCGCGGTCTGACGCGCGCCGGCGACGTCGACTCCGTCATGCGTCGCACGGCACCGAACGGCATTGGAGCACCGCATGTCGCACGCCATGGCCCTCCCCACCCGTGTCGACGACCACGCCTCGCGCGTGGCCGAGATGAGCATCCGAGAGCTCATCGGCGCACTGGCCACCACCGAGGAGCGCCTGCGATCCGTGCCGAACCTCGTGACCTTCCGCGGCCGCCTCGTGGCCAACCCGGAGCGACGCCTGCTGCTGCAGCAGCAGCGCCGTGTCATCGGCGCCCTGCGCCGACGCCGTGCCGCCCTGCGCCTGCCCGCACGACGCCACTGACAACCGTCCGAGGGCCGCGGGCGCGCCGCCGGCATCCGGCCCGGGCGCGCGTGTCTGCGCATCGGCCTCGGAGCGTGGCCGTCGTCAACTAACCTCGGATCATGAGTCGGGCAACGGCTCCTCGCAGGTTGACGGCGCGGTTCTGGCGGGGCCGGCGGTCCGCCGCCGTGGCCGGGATCGTCTTCGGCATCCTGCTGCTGGCGGCGCTCACGATGGTGCGCCTGGCCCTCGCGGACACGACCATCGCCGCGCTGCAGTCCGACCCGTCCAGGCGCGCCCTCATCGGGCTGAGCCTCAACCTCGTCCCGTTCGCGGGCATCGCGTTCCTCTGGTTCATCGGCGTCGTCCGCGACCAGCTCGGCGACGTCGAGGACCGCCTCTTCTCGACCGTCTTCCTCGGCAGCGGCCTGCTCTTCCTCGCCATGCTCTTCGTCGGCTCGGTCACGACGAGCACGGTGATGTCGCTCGTCGCCGTGCAGACCCCGAACACCGAGCTGTTCGACTACGGCCGCGTCACCACGCAGGGCCTCATCTCGGTCTACGCGCTGCGGATGGCCGCGGTCTTCACCCTGTCGGTCAGCACCGTCGGCATCCGTACCGCAGCGCTGCCCCGCTGGGTGGCCTACAGCGGCTACGTCGTCGCGCTGGGCCTCATGGTGGCCGCCGGCGAGCACAAGTGGGTGCAGCTCATCTTCCCGGCGTGGGTGCTCATGGTGAGCGTCGTGATCCTCGTGACCAGCCCGCCCGAGCGCCCCGTGGTCAGCTAGCGACGCCGCGTGCGTCGCACGGTGGGTCCACCGTGATGCCGACGACGTGCAGCTGGGTGTCCATGAGGGTGAGGGTGCGCTGCATCGACGTGGGTCGCAGGGTGCCGATCCCGGAGCCGTACGGGTGGTTGAAGAACACGACGAGCAGCATGAGCACCGTGATGACCATCGTCACGGTGCCCATGAGCACGCCCTGCGTGAGGGCTCGTTCGCCGCTGTCGGCGAAGAAGAGCATGAAGCCGAAGAGGGCCAGGCTGAGCAGGCCGAGGCCGATCCACAGCGGTACGGGGATGATCCCCGACGCGGAGTGCAGGCGGGCGTCGCGCGCCTCCTGCCGCTGGGTGGTCTGGTCCATCCACCGGTCGTAGGCCGACTGCTCGGTCGCCGTCTTCGGCTGGACGCCCTTGATCGTCAGGAACATGCGAGCGCCCCAGGGGTTGACCGCCTCGCCGAGCGTGCCGGCGTCCACCGCGTCCCACTCGGAGCCCGCGACCGACCGCGCGTAGCAGACGAGCTGGCCCGTCAGCGGCCCGGAGACGTCGGCGGGCATGAACTGGGCGGTCTGGGTCATCTCGGCGACGATCGTCGCCTCCGTCGCCGCCCCCGCCCGCGAGCCGTCGTAGGACTGGAACGCGAGGAAGATGATGAAGCCGAGGAGCACCGAGAAGCCGGTCGCGAGGACGCCGAACACGCCTGCCGCGCGGTCGCCGTCGCTGAAGTAGCCGCCGACCGGGGCCGTGCGGCGCACGAGCAGCATGACGGTCACCGTCACCGCCGTGAAGGCGACGACGATGAGCAGGCCCCAGACGACGTTCACAGGTCGCTCTCGGGTGTGGTCGTGAGACCCATGCTTGAAGTCTGTGGGGTGGTACCGGTCCCCGTCAGCACAACCGGTCGATTGAGGGCCGGGCGGGGTGGATGTCCGGGGGTTCCCCGGATCGGCCCGCAGCGCCCGGCGCGAGGCGTAGCGTCCGAGGATGCGCAGCTTTCCGGTGACCGACCAGGTTCGCTCCTACGCCGTCGCGCACGGGACGTGGCGCCCCGACGCCGTGGTTCGTGACCTGCAGTCGGAGACTGCCGGTCTCGGGGACCCGGCAGGCATGCAGATCGGCGACGACCAGGGCCAGCTGCTCACGATGCTCACCCGGCTGGTCGACGCCCGCCGGGCGGTCGAGGTGGGAACGTTCACCGGCTACTCGAGCCTGTGCATCGCCCGCGGGCTCGCCGAGGGCGGCTCGCTGCTGTGCTGCGACGTCAGCGCCGAATGGACCGACATCGGCCGGCAGGCCTGGGCCGCAGCCGGACTCGCCGACCGGATCGACCTGCGGATCGCTCCGGCGCTCGACACCCTGCACGCCCTGCCGGCCACCGCCGACATCGACCTCGTGTTCATCGACGCGGACAAGCCCTCGTACACCGGGTACTGGGAGGAGCTGGTGCCGCGGGTGCGCCCCGGCGGCCTGCTGCTCGCGGACAACGTGCTGTGGAGCGGTCGGATCACCGACCCGGACGCCACCGACGCCGACACCACCGCCCTGCGCGCCTTCAACGACGTCGTGGCCGCCGACGACCGCGTGGAGGCCGTGGTCCTCACGGCCTTCGACGGCCTGACCATCGCGCGCCGGCGCTGACCCGCACGCGGCGCCCGGACCCTACGGTCCTGCCGGGTGCCGCGCGGCGTGACGCGTCGGCACTCTGTGTCGGCGCGAGCACAGACGGACGCGTGACGGGCCGGCATCGTCGAGATGGACCACCGCAGGTGGTCCGGCACCCGCAAGGAGCTCTCGATGACGACCACGACCGGCCGGCCCAGGCCTCACCCCAACCCCTGCATCAGCGCCGCCGTCGGCCTGGCCCTCGGGCTCGGCCTCGCCGGCTGCACCGCCGGCACCGTCCCGGTCGCGTCGAGGACGTCCGCCGCCTCGGGCTCGGCGGCGGGCACGGCGACGGCCACGACGCCAGGAGCCACCTCGACGCCCGGCCCAGAGCGTGATCTCGTCGTCGGCGGCCGGCACGTCCACGCCCGGTGTGACGGCACCGGGCCCGCGGTCGTCCTCGTGGCCGACTACGGGCGGTCCATGGACGACACCGGCCCCTACATCTCGAACCTGGCACCGCACGCGCAGGTGTGCCTCTACGACCGGCTCGGCGTCGGCCGCAGCGACTCCGCGCCGAGCACGCAGACCTTCGAGTCCCTGGCCGACGACCTCGACCGCGTCATCTCGAAGCTCGGGCTCACGCGTCCGCTCGTCGTGGTCGGCGACGGGGTGGGCGCACCGATCGCGCTGACCTGGATCAGTCGACACGAGAAGGACGCCCGCGCCGTCGTGCTCGTCAATGCGGCACCTCCCGGGTTCATGGGACCCCGCGGGGCGCTGGCCCGGCTGCTGCCCCCGAAGGACGCGGGCGACCTCCCGCTGAGCAACCTGCAGGCCGACCTCGACCGCTTCAACGACCCGACGACCAACCGTGAGAGCCTCGACCCCAGGTCGTGGGACGCCTACCTCAGGCTCCCGCCGGCGTCCACACCGCTCTACGACCTCGTCGCACCGCTCGAACCGCAGTGGCCGGCCTCCGTCGACACGAAGAAGGTGAACACGGCCCTGCAGCAGGCGCAGAGCCGACTGCTCGGGCTGTCGTCGGCCTCCCGGCTGGTGACCGTCGCCCGGGAGGCGGACTGGCCGGCGACGATCCGCAGCGCCCTCGAGAGCGCGCTGCAGGGCTGACCTGCGACCGGACCGGTGTCAGCGCTCCGGCGCGTGGTCACCGGGGGCGTCGAAGGACAGCACGACGAGCGGGCTGTGCCGCATCATCTCCGCGACGTCCGTGCGCCGCCATCGCCGCGCCGCCGCCTCGATGAACGGCCTGCGCTCGCCCGGGTCGGTCACGACCCGCGCCGTGGCCGGCACGTCGGCGACGAGGGACTGCTTCAGGTGGACCACGATGTGCGGGTCGGCCTCGATGTTGTAGAGCCAGTCACGCTTCCGGTCCGCCCGTGGCATCCCGGTGACGAAGAGCCGGTCGTCGTCGTGGTGCAGGAAGATCTCGATGCGTCGAGGCCTGCCGGTGCGTCGACCGGTCGTCGTCAGGTCGATGATCTGGCTGTGCTGCAGGGCGGCCCACGTCGCCTCATCCACCTGGCCGGCACGGTCCATGGCGCGATCCTCTCGACGGCAACCGACCTCTCGAACTCTACGGCGAACCGCGATGACGCGTCGCTCGGGCACCACGAGCCGGCAGCCTGCGCCAGACTCTCGGGCATGGGTGACTCAGGGACCGACCAGGGTGCGACGCCGCGACGCGAAGCCTCCACGCCGACCGTCACGCCGGTCCTCGTGGCCGAGCTGCTCGCCGACGGCGACCGGATGCCCGTCTACGTGCACGTCATCGAGCACCCCGGTGCCCGCGTGCTCGTCGACACCGGCCTGACGCAGCGGCACCCGGCGGTCGAGGACATGGATCCGCTCCTGACGCCGTTGAGCGAGCAGGCCGACTTCGACCTGGCCGGGGTCGACGTCGTCGTCAACACGCACCTGCACTTCGACCACTGCGGCGGCAACCACCTCTTCACCGGCAAACCGGTGTACGTCCAACGCCAGGAGCTCGACGACGCCCGGAGGCAGGACGACTACACGATCCGCGAGTGGGTCGACGCGCCAGGCGTGCAGTACGTGCCCGTCGACGGCCCGCACGAGCTGCTGCCTGGGGTCCGCCTCGTCCCGACGCCCGGCCACACCCGCGGCTCGCAGGTCGTCGTCGTCGAAGCCGCCGGCCGCACCATCGTCATCGCGGGTGACACGGCCGTCTTCTTCGACGAGCTCGACGACCCGCGCACCGAGGGCCAACGGCTGGTCCGGGGCCTGGACCCCGACGAGGTCTGGCTGGCGCACCAGCACGAGCCGTGGCGCCCGACGGGCGACGTCGACGCCTGAGCGGGAGCAGCGCCGGGCCACCGCCGATCCCACCCTCGCGATCCCACCCTCGCGATCCCACCTTCGCGATCCCACCTCGGCGCTCCCACGCCCGGACTACCGTCGACAGCACGACGACGCCGAAGGGCGGGACCTCATGACCCAGCTGTCGATGCACCAGCGGCTTCCCTTCGACGAGGCGACGACACCGCCGCGGGTCTCGACCGGCGAGCTACCGCAGGCCGAGGAGGTCGAGCGGCTCGTAACCGAGGCCTACCAGCGCTACCGCGCCACGACGGAGGGCCAGGTCGCCGACTACATCCCCGTGCTCGCCGAGGCGTCACCCGACTGGTTCGGGATCTGCGTGGTCGGCGCCCGGGGGCGCTCCTTCGAGATCGGCGACGTGGACACGCACTTCTCGATCCAGAGCGTCTCGAAGCCGTTCGTCTTCGCCCTGGTGTGCGACGCGGTCGGCTACGACGCGGCGCGCCGACGGCTCGGTGTCAACAGCACCGGGTTCCCCTTCAACTCGCTCATGGCCGTGGAGCTCAACGACGACCGGACGATGAACCCGCTCGTCAACGCCGGGGCGATCGCCACCACGAGCCTCGTGCCGGGCACGACCGCGGAGGAGAAGTTCGAGCGGATCCGGGAGGGCCTCTCGCGCTTCGCGGGCCGTGAGCTGAGCGTGAGCGAGGAGGTGTATGCCTCCGAGTCCGCGTCGAACATGCGCAACCAGGGCATCGCGCACCTGCTGCACAGCTACGGCCGCCTGTACTTCGACCCCGACCGGGCCACCGAGGCCTACACCCGCCAGTGCTCGGTCGAGGTGACCGTCCACGACCTCGCCGTGATGGCGGCGACCCTGGCCAACGGCGGCGTCAACCCGCAGACGCAGGAGACCGTCATCGCCCGAGGCGTGTGCCGACGCGTCCTCGCCGTGATGGCGACCGCGGGCCTCTACGAGCTGTCCGGGGACTGGCTGTACGAGATCGGCATGCCCGGCAAGAGCGGCGTCAGCGGAGGCGTGGTCACCGTGTCTCCCGGCAAGGGTGGCCTGGCCACGTTCTCGCCACCCCTGGACCCAGCCGGAAACAGCGTGCGCGGCCAGCTCGTCACGAAGTTCCTGTCCGAGCGGCTGGGCCTCAACCTGTTCGCCTCCGAGCCGGTCCGGCCACAACCCTGAAACCACCCACAGAGGGGGCGTTCTCGCGCGACCCGGACAGGTCGGCACTCCCCCGGCATGCGTCGTCGGGTGCCTGCCTCAGCCGGCGCTGGGCCAGGTGGGGCCGCGGTCGGTCCAGGTGACTCCCTTGTTGCGGCACAGGCAGAACGGGTGACCGACGGGGTCGACGTAGACGCGCCAGCCGAAGCCGTCGGGTCCGACGGAGTCCTGGCGCAGCGTGGCTCCCAGGGCCAGCACGCGGCTCTGCTCCACGTCCATGTCATCGACCTCGAAGTCGAGGTGGAACTGCTTGGGATGCTGGCCGTCGGGCCACTGCGGTGCGCGGTAGTCCTCCACGCGGGTGAAGGCCAGCTCGAGGTCACCGAGCCGGATGCCGGCCCAGTGGCGGTCGCTGCCGGGCTTCACCGGCAGGCCCGTCACCTCCGAGTAGAAGCCCGCCAGCTCCATCGTGTCCGGGCAGTCGATGATGACGTCCGTGAGTCGCAGCACCGGGAGATCGTGCCACACCGTGGAACGACGCGAGCCCGGTCGCGACCGACGGACGAGTCCTCGGCCGGTCCCGCGGGAGGCGCGCCGTTGGAAGGTCAGCCCCCACCGAGCGCGTCGTCCAGGCGCTCTGCCCAGTCGGCGCCGGCCAGGCCGGCCCCGACGAGCAGGTCGCGCCAGTCCTTCTCGGCCAGGTCGACGAGGTCGAGGAAGGCCTCGAAGCTCCCGTGGGCCGGGAGCACCAGCGCGGCCTGCAGCCGCTCAGGGTCCTGGCGGCCCCCGAGGGGCAGGGACTCCGGGATGCTCCCGAGACGGGCCACGACCGCGTCCACGTGTCGGGGTCCGAAGTCACGGTGGATTCGGGCCATCAGCCGGTCGGAGACGTTCGCCACCGTCCCATCGAACACCTCGCGAGCCCCGTGCGGGCGCAGGCACCCCAGGGATCACGCCACGGATCGGGCTGCGGCACAAGAACAGCGGGTGGATGGGACTCCTCGGACGGCGCGCGTCGTGCGTGGTCGACGCGCCGGGGGCCTGTCATGATCCAGCGGTGAGCACCCCGTGGGCCGACGAAGGCATCGTCACCGCGCCGCCCGAGCAGACCGAGCTCGACGGCGAGCTCGGGATCGTGTTCTGGCTGCAGTCCGGACGGCAGCCCCGCACCGAGGCCGCGCGGGTGTTCGTGCCGGCGAGGCACGCGGAGCAGGTCGACGACGTCGGTCTCGGGGCGGGCGCCGCCATCGCCGTCGGTGGGCGACTGCGACCCGATGGCGTCATCGAGGCCACGACGCTGCGTCCGCTGGAGCCGGGCCAGGACCCGACGGGGCGTCTCATCGGCACGGTCGAGGTCCGCGTGCCCGATCTCGCGCGCCTGGACCCGTGGCGCGAGCGCGGCTACCGGCTCGTCCTCCGGGGAGGCCTGGCGACGGTGGTGGTCCTCGGCGCTGTCGGGATGTTCTGGAGGAGCTGGGTCGGGAACGTCGCCTTCATCCTCTTCCTGGCTTTCTGCGCCTACCTGGTCGTCGACGACCTGCGCACCAGGAAGATCGACGACCGTGAGTACGCGTCGCTGGCTCGGGACGCGGTCGGGGCCGTCCGGGCGGAGCTGGCGCTCGAGGTCCCCGAGAGCGCGATGTTCGACATGCTCGGCGGGGGTCTCGAACGCACCGGCAACCCTTGGCGGCCCACGGTGCCCCGCAGGCCCCGGCGGGTCTTCTGGGTGGACGCCGCGGCCCGGGCCCGCTTCGCGGCGGACGTCGCGCCCCAGCCGCTCCGGCCGGACTCGCCCGCGACGATCACGGTCACGGCGGCACCGCAGGAGTGAGCAGCCCACGAGGCTGGCGTCACCGACCGCCGAGCACGCGGTGGATCCCGCGGCGCACCTCGTCCTCGAGGGCTCGGTCGACCGACACCCCGTATTCCCGCTCCAACGCGTCGCGCCGGGTGACGAACGCCCGGACCGCGGCGTCGATGGTCGGTGGCACCTCTTCCACGCCCATGGGCCCGAGGAGATGGGCGTGCAGCTGCGAGAGGTGGTCCGCAACCACGTTGTCGAGCCCGAGCGCCGCCTTGGTCGTGATCCACCAGATCCAGTCCCAGAAGTGCGTGTCGACAGCCGCCAGCGTCTCCGGCGTCGGTGCACGCGCCGGGAGCGGCTCCTGCGTCAGGCCCAGGAAGAGGTACTCGATCTTCGTCAGGCCGGGCAGCAGCACCTGGTAGACCGGGAAGTGGCCCATCGGCTCCCACTGCCGGCTCAGCGGGTGCAGCGGTTCGACGAGGGCCGGCAGGTCGCGGGCGAGCGCGGCGAAGTCCGAGGTCTCGACGGCGAAGTCCCAGTCGGACAGCTCCGCGTTGGTCCCGCGTGAGCGCGAGCCGGCGAACTCGATGCTGGTGACCGCGGGATGGTCGCGCAGCAGGCCGGTCGCTGTGGTGACCCAGTCGTTCACCGTCCCATGGTCGCAAACCTTCCGGACGAGACGGCCCGGCTAGTCCGCGCCGGGACCGTCCGGACTCTTCTGCCACGGCCACCGGCCGGTGATCTCGAGCTCGAGGGAGAAGCTGAGGAACGTCCGGATCGCCACGATGAGCGCCAGGACCAGGACGCTGTCCAGGGTCGGGGTCACGGCGACGGTGCGGATGATGTCGGCGGCCACGAGCAGCTCGAGACCGAGCAGGATGGTGCGGCCGAGCTGCTGACGGAACCGCCGGTAGACACCGGGCTGGTGAGCCCTGACGCCCTGGGCCGCGCGCACCGCCGCCAGCAGGGCGCCGACGACGAGGACGCCCACCCCGGCCACGTCGATGCCTTTGCCGGCCAGCTCGATCGCCTCGTTGAAGTCCACGCCGCTCCCGATCCCTCGACCACATCCGGAAACCCGCAGGAAGACGGACGGCCGACGGGACCGGCGGCCGACTCCCCTACTCCGAATGGTGCCGCAGCCCAGCCGCCGACGTGGGCAAGAAGCGTCGAAGGGCGGCTACGTCGGCGAGGAGCGCCGTACCTGCCGGGCCGCATGGCGTCGGCGGCGATGCCGGGCCGCCCAGCGAGCCGCCTCGTTGACGACGGCCGCCGCGCCGGCGGCCACGGTCAGGGCCGCCAGGGCCAGGTCTCCCTTGTGGTGGTCGCGAAGGCGCATACCCGTACGTGCCCGTTCCCACCGGGCCCAAACGCGTCCGGCCGAGGAGGCCGGACGCGCTTCCCGCATCGACGCGTCACGGTGCGGGGTAGGCCTTCGGCAGTCGCATGCCCCGCTGGGCCATGATGTCGCGGACGTGGTTGGGGTAGTTGGTGATGACGCCGTCGACGCCCATGTCCATCAGCGCCTCGACGGTCGCGTCGTCGTCGCACGTCCACGGGATGACCTTCAGCCCGCGCTGGTGCGCCTCGCTCACCATTCGGGCGTCCGGGTAGAACCGGAAGCCGGGGTCGCCGACCTTCCCGTTCTGCGGGAAGCCGTAGTTCGGCGAGATCGCCGCCAGGCCCGGCACGGCCGCCGCGGCCGCCCTGACCACGTCGCCGTCGTAGTCGTCGGCGTCGATGCCACCCAGCCACGGCGACGCACCCGGCTTGCCGACCTCGAGGAAGTCGTGGTTGGTCAGGGCGACGAGGGGCCAGGCAGGCGCCAGCCGGTGCATCTGCTGCAGCGCACCCCAGTCGAAGGACTGGATCGTGACCTGGCGCTCGATGCCCGACGCGTGGATCTCCTCGTACACCCGGCGCACGAACTGCTCACGCGGCGCGGTCTGGTCCGGCGCCCCCGCCTCGACCTTGGTCTCGATGTTCAGCGTCACCTGGTTGGCGCGGTAGTCCTTCACCAGGTTGAGGACGTCCTTGAGCTCGGCCATGCGCCAGCCCTTGACCTGCTCCTGCTGGGGGAAGCCGGGCAGCTGCTGGTAGCCGCAGTCCATCGTCTTGATCTCGGCGAGCGTCAGGTCCTTGATGTACCTGCCGACGTACGGGTACATCGGGTCGCCGGGGAAGGCCGGGCCGGTGTCCCTGCACTTCTGCGCGCTGATCTGGCGGTCGTGGTTGACGACGACCTTGTCGTCCTTGGTGAGGTGCGTGTCCAGCTCCAGCGTGCTGACGCCGAGCCGGAGGGCCTTGGCGAAGCCGGGGATCGACTCCTCGGTGGTCATGCCGATGCCGCCTCGGTGGGCCTGCAGGTCGAACTGGGTCTTCTGGGGAAGGACGCCGGGGCCCGGGGTGGGCGACGTCGCCTGCGCGGGACCGGAGACGACCAGGGACAGACCAGCCAGCGCGAGGGCTGCGGTTGCGACTCGATGAGCTCTCATGGCCCGGCACGGTACGGAGCCGGGAAGACTCCTCCGTACGGCCGGGTGAACGGCGTCGGAACCGTGGGTGAGGGACGTCGCGTGGCGGTGCCGGCAGGTCAGATCTCGGGCAACGAGCTCAGGTCCCCCGAGGCGACCACGTCGTCTGCGACCGCGCGGAGCGTGCGGTTGCGCGCCTGGCTCGCGACACGCAGGACTCCGAAGGCCTCGACCTCGCGGATCCCGCGCAGCGCCATGACGATTCCCACGGCGGCACCGATGGCGCGCGCCGCCTGCAGCGCCTCGTGCAGGCTCCGGTTCTCGCCCTCCAGCAGCACGCCCTCACGCCTGATCTCGGCCAGGAGCTCACGGTCGAGGACGGCCCGGTCCTCGAGGAGCTTGATGCGCTCACGATCCGAATCCGCTTGTCCCCGAGTCCGGCCCGCCTCGACCTCATTCGCATCCAGTCGGAGACCGGTCCGGCCGCTGCTCTCGAGCAGCAGGTCGATGTCCGCGCGGGCCAGGGCCAGCTGGGCGCTGAGCTCATCGACGCGACGCGTCAGGTCGTCCGTGCCGGACGTCTCGGTGCCCATGCCACCCAGTATCGAGGACCCATGGCACGCCACGGTGGCATTCGCGGAGGCCACTCCGGTCGCCCACGGCCGTCCGGGCCCTCGCCGCGGGTGCCGGGGGCAAGGACGTGAGCGGGCCGTTCGGGCCCACGCCCGTGGTCCGGATGGTTATGGTCTCGAGCATGGCAGGTCCCATGACGATGAACCGCGTCATCCACGCGGCGGTGCGCCGCGACCTCGGTCGGCTCGAGTCCGCCCTCGCCACCGCGCCCGACGGCGACCGGGCACGGGCCCGGCAGCTGCAGGTGGCCTACGCCAACCTCCACGACCAGCTCAAGCACCACCACGAGGGCGAGGACACCCACGTCTTCCCCTTCCTGGCGACGGTGGAAGGTGCCACCGAGCTGGTCGAGGTCATGGAGACGGAGCACCAGGCCATGGCCGACGCCCTGGCCGGGGCGCAGACGGCGATGGACACCTACGCCTCGACCGGGAGCGCCGGCGACGCGCACGCCGCGAGGGAGGCGATCCTGACGGCGCACGAGGTCGTCGAGCGGCACCTGCACCACGAGGAGAACGACCTCGAGCCGCTCCTGCTGCCGCACCTCGAGACGCCCGAGTGGAAGGCCGTCGAGAAGCAGCTGCGCCCTGCCTCCCTCACCGAGTCGGGTCGGTTCATGGCCTGGGTCCAGGACGGCATGCCCGACGCGGAGCGGGCCTACCTTCGCTCCGCGATCCCGACGCCGGTGACCTTCCTGCTCAGCAAGCTCGCCGGCCGGTCCTACCACCGTGACGTCGCGCCGGCCTGGCAGCCCGGCTAGCAGGAGCTCCCCTCGAACAGGCCGACGCGTCGGCCCTGGCGGTTACGCTCCGGACACCGCACAGCACAGGGGGCACGATGGCGACGATGGTGGTTCACGACGAGACGGCGTCCGGTCGACCGGTCGACACGCTCGAGCTCGTCGACCTCCCGGACCGGGTGACGGTCCGCGAGCTCATCCGGCACCGGGTGCGCGCCGAGGTCGCGCGCTACAACGCCGGCCCGACGAGGCCGTGGAGAGGACTGGTGACGCCGGCGGAGCCGTCCGCCCCCGAGCCGGGTCCGGTGCGCGTCGACTGGGAGCGTCAGGCGGACATCGCCGAGCGGGCCTTCGAACGCAACGGGTTCTTCGTCCTCGTCGGTGACCGGCAGGTGGAGCTGCTCGACGAGGAGATCGACCTGGCCGCCGGGGAGCACGTCGCCTTCGTCAGGCTCGTCCCCCTCGTCGGGGGCTGACGCGCGGATGGTCCAGGTCTGGAGCGCGAACCACGCGGTCGTCCGAGCGGACCCGCCCGAGGAGCTCCTGGCCCTCATGCGCGCGCACGAGGGCTTCGTGCGTTCGCTCCGACTCGGGTCGGGCGCAACGGCCGAACAGGCCAAGGGTCTGCGCGCCCGGCTGCGCGCGGCAGGTCCCGACGAGCAGCGGGCAGCCGCTGCGGCGGCAGTCCTGCACGAGTCGAGCCAGTTCGGCTCGGGAGGCACGAGCGAGATCGTCATCAGGGCCGTCGAACGCAAGGATCTGCCGTGGACCGTGGCGGACGCCGAGTGGCTCCTCGGGCGCAGCGTCCGCCGCTGCGACGCCTCCGAGAGATTCACCCCCGGGGCCGGGATCTACGTCGAGGAGTACTTCAGGCTGGCCCTCACCGCGGGCCGCAGGTTCGCCGGGCACGAGGGCTTCCGACCCGACGTCGAGCACCTCGTGGCCCGCATCGGCGACAGCTGCTACCTGACCCACGCCGCGAAGGTGAAGCTCACGTTGAGCATCTCGGCCCTCCTCGCCGCCGCCTCGGACCCGACCGTTCCCGCTGCACTGCGCCACGACGCGGACGGCTTCGCGCCGGCTGCGCGCGAGATCCTGGACGCCAACCCGGCAATGGTCTCCGCCGCGGTCAGCGCCTGCCTCGACTCCTACGGCACCAGCGTCCGCCCGACCGCAAGGTGGCGGGCCGACGCCCGAGCAGCGGTCTCGGCGCACCCCGGCGCTGCCGCGATGGCACGCGAGCTGGTCGGCATCGCGCTCATGGTCGCCGAGCGCGGCGTGGACCCGCGCGTCCGGATCGTCTTCACCGACCAGAGCCTCCACGCAGCGCGCGGGGCCGTCTGGATGCTCGTCGGAGCGTGTCCCACGGCTGACACGGCGCGGCTCGTCGGGGAGGTCGCCGTGCGGGCCGGCATCGGGGTGGGCGGCTCCGGCGGCGTGGCGGTGTGCCAGGGGCTGGCCACGGCAGCCGTGGCCGCCTTGGCCTCGATGGCCACGACGGCCGAGAGCACATCGGCGCCGGTGGCGGCGGTGGCGGCGGCGCTCGGTCGGGTCCGCGACCAGGTGGCGAACAGGACGGTGCGCAAGGCCGTCGACGGCGCCCTCGCGGACGTCGCACAAGCGTCCGGTGTCACGCGTGGCCAGCTCGTCGAACGGTCCGTGCCCACCCTCGACCTCCGCCCCGACGGCACCGCCGAGCGGGTTGTCGGCAGCCACGTCGCGCTCCTGCAGCTGTGCGGCGACGCGACGCCCAAGGTGTCCATTCGGTGGCGGGACGCGTCCGGCCAGGTCACGGCGTCCGTACCGGCCGACGTGCGAGCGCACCCCGAAGAGCTGGCCGACCTGCGCGCCACGGCGTCGCGAGCCAGGAAGCTGGCAAGCCAGCAGCGGAGACGGCTCGAGCAGCTGCTCGCCGAGGAGCACTCGTGGTCCGTCGCCGAGTGGACCGACCTCTACGTGGGCCATCCGGTCGTGGGGTGGACGGCACGCGGCCTTATCTGGACCTCTCGGGCCGCCGACGGATCCTGCTTCTCGGGCCTGCCCCGGCACGACGACGGGGGCTGGCACCTGCGCGCCCACGACGGCAGCGCCCGCCGGGTGGACGCGTCCGAGCGGCTGCTGCTGTGGCATCCCCTGCTGGTCGACGGCCAGGAGATCCGCCGCTGGCGTGACCACCTGCTCGAGACGGGCACGCCCCAGCCCTTCCGTCAGGCCTTCCGCGAGACCTACCGGCGGACGCCGGCGGAGGAGCAGACCCGCACCCACTCCAACCGGTTCGCCGGGCACATACTGCGATACCCGCAGGCGCGTGCCCTGATGCTCGCCCGCGACTGGAACGCCAAGCAGCTCGGCAGCTGGGACGGCGGCTACAACGGCGAGGCGGTGCGCACGGTCGCCGACACGGGCTGGCGAGCCCACTTCCACCACGACCTGGTCGAGGACGTCGGCGGCCCGCTCGGCCACGCGTCACTCTGCAGCAGCGACCGCGTGCGGTTCGAGCGACTCGAGGGTGACGGACGCGCTGCCCGGTGGGTGGAGCAGGAGCTCGACACCGTTCCACCGCGCGTCTTCACCGAGGTCATGCGCGACGTCGACCTCTTCGTCGGGGTGACGACGATCGCCACCGACCCCACCTGGGCCGATGGCGGCGTCGGTCGCGCCCGGGCGTACTGGGGCACGGCGAGCGTCGGTGCCCTCAACGCGTCCGCCGAGATCCGCCGGGAGGCGCTGCGGCGGCTGCTGCCCCGCACCCGGATAGCCGACCGGGCCAGGATCGAGGGACCCTTCCTCGTCGTCGAGGGATCCGTGCGCACGTACCGGATCCACCTCGGGTCGGGAAACGTCCTCATGAGTCCGGACGACAGGTACCTGTGCATCGTCCCGGACCACACGCGCCGCCATCCGACGCTCTTCCTCCCGTTCGAGCAGGACGACGGCCTGCTCGACGTCATCCTCTCCAAGGCCTTCCTGCTGGCCGACGACGCGGCCATCACCGACCCGGTCATCCTCGAGCAGTTCCGCTGACGAGCGCTCTGCGCGTGCCGCCAGGCTCGCCCCGGTCCTGCTGGTGTGCCGCGCTGCTCACCGAGCGCGGAGCTCGCCCCGCATCACCGGCCGGGTCGGGTAGGTACGGCCGATCTCGGCGAAACCGGCCTGCCGGAACATCGCGAGTGTTCCGGTGAAGAGGCCGGCCGGCGACGGGGTCCCCGCGAGCCGGTCCACGTCGACCGGGTGACCGTCGAGCACCGACGCGCCGTGCCGCTTGGCCCAGTCCACCGCTCCCTCGAGCAGCGCCACTCCGATGCCGCTCCCCCGGTGTTCCCGGCGCACCACGAAACAGGCCACCCACCACGCGTCCGGGTCCTCGTCGAGGATGCGGGCGAGCGCCCGGTGCGCGGTGATGCCCGGCAGCACGGATCGCGGCACCACCCGCGTCCAGCCGACGACACCGCCGTCGAGCAACGCCAGCAGGCCGATCGGGACCTCGGCTTCACGGACCTCGCGGTGCAAGGCCTCCCGGTTGTCGGGGCCGTCATGCCGACAGAAGCGTTGGCACCAGCAGGAATCGGGGTTTCTCTCCCGTGGCCCGAAGGCGCGGCCGAGCTGTGGCCACATCTCGGCCGAAGCCGGCACTACGCGCACCGTGGTCATCGTTCGCTCCCCCTCGTCAGGCAACGGCACGCTGTCCGGGTGGACGCTGCCATGACCGCACGCTAAGAGTCGTTGCGGACGATCCGCAGCCGGAGAGTTCGCCGAAGCAGGAAGTTCGCCTGGGTGCCTCGCGGTACAGCGCGCCCCGACGTCGCGGCGCTGACTTCCCGAGGGTGGGCAGCGGACCCGCGACTCCGTCACGGGGACGACGTGGCGGAGCCGGACGCCCCCTCAGCGATCGATCATCTGCTGCATCGCCTCGGGGTAGCGCGCTCCTTGGACCCGCACGCTCGCGGCTGCGGCGTCGAGATCGGCGAGGTCCTCGGGCCTGAGCTCGAGGTCTGCGGCCTCAAGGTTCTCGTCGAGTCGTTCGATCCTCCGGGTGCCGGGGATCGGGGCGATCCACGGCTTCTGGGCCAGCAGCCACGCGAGGGCGACCTGCCCGACGGTGGCGTGCTTGCGCTCGGCGACCGTCTTGATGCGGTCGACGAGAGCGAGGTTGGCCTCGAGGGCTTCCCGCTCGAAGCGCGGCAGGGAGGCGCGGATGTCGCCTTCGCCGAACTGCGTGGTCTTCGTGACCTGGCCGGTGAGGAAGCCGCGTCCGAGGGGGCTGAAGGGCACGAACCCGATGCCCAGCTGCTCGAGCGCCGGCAGGATCGCTTCCTCCGGCTCGCGCCAGAACAGGGAGTACTCGCTCTGCAGGGCTGTGACCGGCTGCACCGCGTGCGCACGGCGGATGGTCTGCACGCCGGCCTCCGACATCCCGAAGTGAAGCACCTTGCCGGCGTCAATGAGCTCCTTGACTGTTCCGGCGACCTCCTCGATCGGGACCTGCCGGTCGACGCGGTGCTGGTAGAGCAGGTCGATCGTGTCGGTGCGCAGCCGCCGCAGCGAGCCCTCCACGGCGGCGCGGATGTTCTCGGGGCGGCTGGTGACGCCGCTCTGCGCGCCGTTCTCGTCGAAGGCGAAGCCGAACTTCGTCGCGATCACGACGTCGCCGCGGACCGGCTGCAGCGCCTCCCCGACGAGGTCCTCGTTGTGGAACGGGCCGTAGACCTCGGCGGTGTCGAAGAAGGTCACGCCGCGCTCGACCGCGGCGCGCAGGAAGGTGATCATCTCCTCGCGTGGGGGGCGGGGACCGAACGACTGGCTCATGCCCATGCAGCCGAGACCGAGGGCGGAGACCTTCAGCCCTTGGCTGCCGAGGGTGCGTGTCTTCATGTGCGGTTCTTCTTTCGTGACGGGAGCGGTCAGAGCTGACCGGCGGGACGCAGCAGGATCTCGTTGATGGCCAGGTGCCGCGGCCGCTCGAGGGTGAAGGCGATGACGTCGGCGATGTCTTCCGCGGTGACCTGGGCTCGGTCGTAGAGCCTGCCCACGCCTTCTCGGGTCTCTGGGTGGGTGATGTGGGTGGGTAGCTCCGTGGCGACCACGCCGGGCTCGATCAGGGTGACCCTGATGTCGGGCAGGAGCTCTTGGCGCAGGGACTCAGACCAGCCGTTGAGGCCCCACTTGGTGGCGGCGTACACGCCGTTGCCGGCGCGGGCGGTGCGGCCGGCGACGGAGGAGATGTTGATGATGTCACCACCGCGCTCACCGGCGGCGGTCTTGAGCTGGCCGAGGAAGACCTCGGTGGTCGTGATGGCGCCGAGCAGGTTCACCTCGATCATCTGCCGGAAGTCGGCCCGCTGCTCAGCGGCGAAGGGGCCAAGCAGCATGACGCCGGCGTTGTTGACCAGCACGTCGGCACCACCGAGCTCCTGCTGGACGCGGTCTGCGGCCGCGAGCAGGCTGTCACGGTCAGTGACGTCAGCGCTGATGGCGATGGCGCCCTGGCCGAGCTCGGCGGCCAGGTTTTCGATGCGGTCCGTCCGGCGTGCCAGCAGCGCGACCCGGTAGCCACCGGCTGCCAGCGTGCGGGCGGTGGCCTCACCGATCCCGGATGAGGCCCCCGTGATGACGGCGACCCGGTTGTCGGAGTGGTTGCTCATTCGATGTCCTTCTTGTCGCTGGGACGAGGCGCGCTCACGCCTCGGGGATCGGGCGGCCGAAGCTCTCCAGGGTGATGTCCTCGGGCTCGGGTCCGCCGCGCTGGGCGGTGTCCAGGGCGTCGATGGCGGCCAGCTCCTCGGCGGTCAGGGTGAAGTCGACGACGTCGACGTTCTCCGCGATGCGGTGCGGCTTGGTCGACTTGGGGATCACCGAGCGGCCCCGCTGCAGGTGCCAGCGCAGCATCACCTGGGCCGGGCTCTTGGAGTGGGCCTGCGCGATGCCGACGATGGTCGGGTCCTCGAGGGTGCTGCCGTGATTGCCGTCGCGGTAGAAGGTGATGCCACCGATGGGTGACCAGGCCTGGGTGAGGATCCCGTGCTCGGCGCCGAACGCCTGGACCTCGCGCTGCTGGAAGTAGGGGTGAACCTCGATCTGGTTGACCGCCGGGACGACCGTCGCGGTGTCGAGGAGCCGGGTCAGGTGGTCGACCATGAAGTTGCTGACGCCGATGGCGCGGACCTTGCCCTGCTCCAGCAGCGTCTCCAGGGCGCGGTAGGCCTCCATGGTCTTGTCGAACTCCGACGGGAGCGCCTGGTGCAGGATGAGCAGGTCGATCTGGTCGACGCCGAGCTTGCCGGCGCTCTTGTCGAACCCGTGCAGCGTCTCCTCGTAGCCGTAGTCGCTGATCCAGATCTTGGTCTCGAGGAACACCTCGTCGCGGTCGACCCCGGAGCCGTGGATGGCCTGGCCGACCTCACGCTCGTTGCCGTAGGCGGCGGCGGTGTCGATGTGGCGGTAGCCGGTGCTCAGGGCGGCCTCGACAGCGGCGCGGGTCTCCTCCGGCGGGGTCTGGAACACCCCGAGCCCGAGGGCCGGCATCTTGACGTCGTTGTTCAGCTTCAGCATGTCCATGCGGCTCTCCTGTGGTTCTGGTTGGTTCGACGGTAGGCAGCCGGTGCGGCTACCGGGAGGGGCTGGTGTTACCCCCTTCGCGGACGGGGTCGCGTCGGGCGGGGGCGGGTGAGAAGGCTGGCGGATGGCCATCCGCCGGCCTGGCCGGCGGGCTCTGCGAGGTCGAGGCGCTGCAGCCATGCGGGGACCGCGCGGGGTCCGTGTTGCCGGACCTGCTCGCCGTGCACGGCCAGGCCCTCGCCGAGGGCGGCGCCGCGGCAGACCTCGGCGTAGTCGCGCATCGCGGTGCCCAGGCCGCTCATGGCGTGGGTCGTGAACGGGTGCACCGTCTTGCCGGTGAAGTCCCCTCCTCGATCCGGTGAACGTCGTGCGCCATGCCCAGCCGGTTCAGCCGGCGGCTCATCGTGTCGCGCGGCTGCTGCTTGGTGTCGCACCGGTGCCCGTCCGCGCGAGCTGGGTTCAGAATCGGTGGCTCATCAGGCGTGGTCCTTGCCGGCCGGGAGCAGGAGGCTCAGGACGGTGGTGAGAGCCACGAGCACGGCCATGACCGCCAGGCTGACGCGCAGCCCGTCCATGAAGCCGGCCATGTGCGCGATGACCGCGCCGGATGCCGCGACGCCCATGGAACCGCCCACCTGGCGGGCGGTGTTCAGGACACCGCTGGCGGTGCCGGCTCGGGGGGCGGGCACGGCGTCGAGCAGCAGCGACGTCAGCGGCGGCACGGTGAAGGACCCGCCGACCCCGACCGGGACCATGAACAGCGCGATCGCCCACAGGGGCAGGTCGAGCGGAGCCAGCGCCAGCCCGAGCAGCCCCAGAACCATCAGGACCTGGCCGCCCACGATCGGCACCCGGGACCCGAACCGGACGGCGACGCGGGCGGCGACGGGGTTGAGGATCGCCACCAGTGCGGTCATCGGCAGAAAGAGCAGGCCTGTCTGCAGCGGTGAGGCGTCCCGGACCTGCTGGAAGTACAGGCTCTGGACGAAGACCACGCCGTAGAACCCGGCCATGGTCAGGAAGGCGGCGGCCAAGGAGATCGCGACCGGCCGGGACTGGAACAGGTCCAACGGCACCATCGGGTGCCGGCCGCGGGCCTGGGAGATGAGGAAGGCGAGGGCGCCGACCGCGGCGACCGCGAACGCGACCAGGACGTCGGGGCTGCCGTAGCCGCGGCTGCCGCCCTCGATGAGGCCGTAGGTCAGGCCGACGAGCGCGGCCAGCGCCGAGATCTGGCCGATCGGGTCGACGGGGTGGGCGCGGCGAGGCGAGTCGGCGACCCGGCTGCGCAGCACGAGGGCGAGCAGCCCGACCGGCAGGTTGATGTAGAAGATGATGCGCCAGTCGATCTCGGTCAGCACGCCGCCGAGGATGGGTCCGGCGGCGGCCGCCACCGAGCCGCCGAGCGCCCAGTAGGCCACGGCCTTGGCTCGTCGACGGGCGTCCTGGTAGGCCTCGCGGATCAGGGCCAGCGAGGTCGGGGTGATGAGCGCAGCGCCGACGCCTTGGGCGACGCGGGCCGCCACCAGGACCGGCAGCGTGGGAGCGAGACCGCACACCACCGAGGCCAGCACGAAGATCCCCATCCCGATGCCGTAGCCGCGCCGGGCCCCGATCCGGTCCGAGAGGGTGCCGGCGAACAGCAGCAGCGAGGAGAACGTGAGCGTGTAGCCCGTCACGACCCACTGCAACCCGGAGAGCCCGCCGCCGAGGCTCTTGCCGATGTCGGGCAGCGCCACGTTCACGATCTGCGCGTCGAGGGCGACCACGAAGAACCCGAGCATCGCCACCCCCAGCGCAGCCGACTCCTGGGTCCGCGACAGAGATGCTCGATGCCCGACGGCAGGGCTGGCGGAGGGTTGGGACACGCGTTCCGACATGGGTTCGGGCACGGTGGTACTTGACTGCGACATGGCGCGATCACTTCCGGGAGGGTGCAGGGCAGCTCGAGATGGGAGCGCCGGGCCTGGGGCCCGGTTTCCCTCGGCGACACGTCCAGACAACATCCACCGCGCGCCGCGCGGGAGTGCCGGCTCTTACCGGTAACGCCAGACCCTCCCAGCCGCCGCAGCGGCCACGTACGGTCGGTCGCATGGACAACCGAGCCGAGGTGCGCGACTTCCTGACCTCACGCCGGGGCAGGATCACCCCCGAGCAGGCCGGGCTGCCCCTCTACGGCAGCAACCGCCGCGTCACCGGGCTGCGCCGTGAGGAGGTCGCGATGCTTGCCGGGGTCAGCACCGACTACTACGTCCGGCTCGAGCGCGGCAACCTCACCGGCGTCTCCGAGTCAGTGCTCGCCGCCCTGGCCGGCGCGCTCCAGCTCGACGAGTCCGAACGCACCCACCTCTTCGACCTCGCCCGCGCCGCCAACGCTGGCGGCCGTCAAAGACGCACCGGGCCCAAGCAGCATTTCCGTCCGGGGGTCCAACGCATCCTGGACAGCATCGGCGCCCCCGCCTACGTCAGGAACAACCGACTCGACCTCCTCGGGGTCAACCGACTGGGCCGCGCCCTGCTGTCCGACCTCTACGCCGACGAGAGCAGCCGACCCAACCTCGCCCGGTACATGTTCCTCGACGCACGCTCCCGCGACTTCTACGTCCAGTGGGAGACCGTCGCCAAGGACACCGTCGCCGCCCTGCGCATCGAAGCCGGCCGCAACCCCTACGACCGCGGAGTCACCGATCTCATCGGCGAGCTCTCCACCCGCAGCGAGGAGTTCCGCACTTGGTGGGCCAGCCACAACGTCCGCCTCCACCGCACCTCCATCAAGCAGATGCACCACCCCGTCATCGGGGACCTCGAACTCACCGGCGAAGCCCTTGAGCTGCCGGGCGACACCGGGCTCACGATCATCACCTACACCGTCGAGCCCCTCAGCGCCTCCGCCGAAGCGCTCAGCTTCCTCGCCAGCTGGGCTACCGCTGACCCGAACGCAGCGACGGGCTCCCGCGCTGTCGACCCCAGCTCAAGGAGCCAGTAGACCGCACTCCCCAACGGCCGCGGCCATCTACCGGATCTACCGCCCTTCGGGTGCACGACTTTGCGAGCCCCATCGGCCGTGCGGCAGGAGCTAGTCTTCCCCTCCCCGGCGACGGCGCACCGCCGCAATGATCGCGCCCGGGACTCACGTCGCTCGTCGGCGTGAGCCCCTTTACCGGATCTGCTACCGATCGGTCGTGGCGTTGGTCCCGGGTTGTGGGGCGTCGGGGGCCGGCCGCTGAGCTACATGCGCTTGGCGCCGTCCCGGACCGCCTCCCTGATGCGCGTGTACGTTCCGCATCGGCACACGTTGCGGATGCCGTCGAGGTCGGCGTCGGTGATCTGGCGTCCCTCGGCTCGGACCTTGCGGACGAGCGCGACCGCCGCCATGATCTGCCCGGGCTGGCAGTAGCCGCACTGGGCGACGTCTCGCTCGAGCCAGGCCTCCTGCATCGGGTGCAGGTCGGCACCGACGGTGTCGGGCAGGCCTTCGATCGTCGTGATCTCGTCGTCGGGTCCGATGTCCTTGACCTGGACCGAGCAGGGGTTGAAGGCCTTGCCGTTGATGTGCGAGGTGCAGGCCTTGCAGACGTTGATCCCGCAGCCGTACTTGGGTCCGGTGATGCCGAGCACGTCACGCAGGACCCAGAGGAGCCGTACGTCGTCGGCGACGTCGACGGTGACGGGCTCGCCGTTGACCCTGAAGGTGTGCTGTGCCATGGGGGTGCTCCTCAGTAGGTGTGGGCCAGACCGTCGGTGGGCGACGCCGGCACCGGCGGCACGAAGGTCTTGGGGGTGAACGACACGGTGCTGTGGTTGATCGGGAAGCGTGTCGGGACGGTGCCGGTCGCCCGGGCGTACGCGCAGGCCGTGGCCGCAACCGTGGCCGCAACGCCGGCCTCCCCCGCCCCACCGGGCAGCTGCGCGTCGGACGGCATGACGATGCACTCGAAGCTCGGTGGCACGTTCCACTGACGCGTGTAGAAGTAGTTGTCCCAGCTCGCCTCGAGGAAGTGACCGTCCTGCAGGTGGTTGCTGCTCGTCAGCGCGAGCGCGATGCCGTCGGACACCCCGCCCATCATCTGCGCCTCGAGGCCGCGTGGGTTGACCACGAGGCCGGCGTCGATGGCGATGACGGCCCTCGTGACGCGCGGGCCGGTGACCGCGTCGCGGACCTGCCGGTTCACCGTCTCGGGCCGGCAGTCGATCTCGACGAGGACCGCAGTGGCGCCCTTGTACTCCGAGTGGATCGCGACGCCCTGTGCCGTGCCTGCGGGCATCGACCGACCCCACTGGCCGGCCTCGGCGACCTTGCGCAGGCAGGCCTTGACGCGCTCGTTGCGCAGGAAGGCGAGGCGGAAGGCGAGCGGGTCCTTGCCCAGCTTCTTCGCGAGCTGGTCGATGAAGAGCTCGTTGGCGCAAGCCACGTCGGGTGAGTAGATGTTGCGCATGCTGCCGGTGTTGAAGCCCATGTCGACCTCGTCGAGCAGCTGGGTGACGACACCGAAGTTGTAGGGCAGCTCCTGGGTCAAGGTGAAGATCGACTCGGCGAGGCCGAGGTTGCCCAGGCCGGCCGGCAGCTCGGAGGCCATGGCCGTGAGCCGTTCACCGAGGCCGTGGCCGAAGTCGGTCTTGATGCTCGTGTGCCGCTGCTCGAAGGTCAGCACCTCACCGGCGAGCACGGTTGCCCGGATCCTCGAGGTGGCCATCGGGTGCGTCCGGCCCTGGCGGGGCTCGTCGGCCCGGTGCCACATGAGCTTGACGGGCTTGCCCATCGCCTTGGAGATCTTCGCGGCCTCGATGGCGGCGTCGCCGAAGAGCTTGTGCCCGAAGGACCCTCCGCCGGTGACGACGTTGACGTCGACCTTCGCGATCGGCAGGCCGACGGCCTTGGCGATGTTGCGCTGGGCGACGATCGGCGCCTTGAGGCCGGCCCACACGGTGGCCCGGTCGTCGCGGACGTCGGCGATGGCGCAGTTGGGCTCGAGCGCGGCGCTGCTGCGGAACATGAACTCGAACCGCATGTCGACGGTCTGGGTCAGCAGTGGCACCTTGGGCACCGCCATCGGCAGCTCGGCGGCCTTGAGGCGTCGGAGCACCGAGTCGTCGGACTCGCCCTCGACCGGCCCGCCGGCCCACGTGACGCGCAGCGCGCGCACGGCGTCGATGCACTGGCCGAAGGTCTCGGCCCGCACCGCGACGCCGGTGTCGACGACGACGACGTCGGTGACGCCCGGCATCCCCTGCACGGCGCTTAGGTTGTCGACGCTGCGGGGCGAGCCGTTGAGCGTCGGGGGTCGGCAGACCATCGTCGGCAGCGCGTCGGGCACGTCGAGGTCCATCGTGAACTGCTTGCGACCGGTGACGGCCTCGAGCGCGTCGACGCGGTTGCGCGGGGTACCGATCACGTCGAACGACGTGCTCGGGTCGAGCTCGACGTCGACGGCCGTCGTCGTGGACGCGGCCGCGAGCCCCGACAGCTCGGCGTAGGTGCGCCGGCTTCCGTCGGGGGCCGTGACGACGCCGCCCTTGGCCACGAGCGAGGACACCGTGGCACCGAGGGCCGTCGCGGCGGCGCGCAGGAGGGCCCCCTTGGCGACTGCGGCCGCGACCCGGATCGGCGTGAACATCGACTGCATCGTGTTGGAACCACCGGTGAGCTGGTTGAAGACCAGCTCGGGGCGGGCGGGGGCGAGCGTGACCCGGACGTCCTCGACGGGCATCGCCAGCTCCTCGGCGATGATCATGGCCGCGGCCGTCGTGATGCCCTGGCCCACCTCCATGCGAGGGATGGCGAAGTGGGCGATGCCCTTGTCGTCGACGGTGATGCTTATGAGCTGGGAGGTCGGCAGCGCCGAGTGGGTCTGCAGGTCGCCGAGGTCGTAGAGCTCGGGCATCTGAGGCACGCTGGGGACCGCCGCGACGGCCTCCTCGGCTCCCCCGATCTCGGCCGCGACGGTGAGCGTGGCACCCGCCACGACGAATCCGATGAACCTCCTCCGGGATACCCCCCGTGCTGGTGGGTCAGAGGCTCGTCCGGTGCCTTCTTCGTGCGGCTGGCCAGAGATCGTCGTCATCGACAGGGGTCCCTTCTCGGAAGGCGCACGCGCGGCCGGGGGCCGGGGGTGATGGCGAGCTGCACGTGGGGGCGCGTCCGTGGTTCGCCTCAGAGGCGCCTCCGGATTGCCCTGTCCCAACGAGCGGCAATGCGGATGGTCACGGCCGCTCCACCAGCGCACGTCGAGCAGCCAGGGTGCCCCAAGGACCGTACCGTCGGCAATCGGGCGCTTCCACGCCCATACGCGGGCTAGATTGCCGATCACACATGCGGATCAGGGGGAAGACGTGCGCCAGTCGAAGGCGATCGAGAGTGTCGTCAGGTTGCGCCTCACGGCGGGGCTCTTGACCGGCGTCGTGGGTGGCGTTGCCGCCCTGGCCGGTTGCTCCGCCGGTGGGAAGCCGCTGCAGGAGTCATGCCAGTCGTTCTTCGCCCGGTACAAGGAGACGAACGCACAGGTGTACTCCGCGGACATGACCGAGTACTCCAAGCGCCTCGGCGCCTTGTACGGCGAGGCCGCGCAGACCGGTGACGCCGACGCGAAGAAGGTGTTCGAGCCGGCCGCGACGGCGATGACAGCGATGGGCAACGGCGGCCCCTACGTGAAGAGCACCCGGGATGCGCTCGAGGCGGTCACCGCGGCGTGCGCCCCTTGGGCGCCAAGGTCCTGAGCCCTGCCGGTGTGTCCGCTCGGCTACCGGCGAACATGGCGACGTGTGTAGTCCTCGGGCCCGTCGTCGACTGCCAGATAGCCATGGACACCGATGGGCCCGAACAGCCTCGAGGAATCGACACGACCACTCCTGCGAGAACTCGTTGTCGCGCTGGATACCCATCGGCTAGCCAACGATCAGCAGATGCGCGAATACCTCACGGGGCTAGGCCGTTTCGTTGACGCCTGAACGCCATGGAGCCCCGATCGCTCATGCGGCACGTCGCGAATGCTGCTGCCTCAGTGCCCGGTCGTAGCCCGTTCATGCCGGAGCCGGACGCCAAGACTGGTCGGTTCGAAACCTCGGGAACGAAGCAACCCTCGATAGGCCCGAGTCGCCGCCCCGAAGCCCGCGACGGCCGAGCCCGTCCGGACAACCCAATCGGCGCCATCGGGCAGCAGTGCGGTCAGGGCAAGGTAGCCGCCGAAAACCACGAGCAGGACGCCGAGGGCGGCACACACGGCTACCGACTCGGCACGCCAGACCGCGCGCTCATCAGCCTGCTCTCCGTCGTGGACCCCATTCACCAACCAGACACTAGCCGCGAGAGCACGTGGCAGCGGCCAGTTCGGGGACCGCCCGCAACTTCCCGCGCATCGCGATGCCTCGACGTCAGGTCTCGTCCACCAGTTCGTCCGCGCTCGGCACCCGACGGGACGGGTAGCTCCATCGCTCCAGGACCTGCATGATCGTCGCCGCTCCCACAGGGTTGGCCGTGTGGACGACCACGAGGTCGAACGGATATGGATCTCCCTCGCTGGCCGCCCGCGCCAGCTCGTCCAGAACAGGCAGGGTGCTGTCAACCGTGCCGTTCACGATGCCCAGGTCATGGTCAAGCCACAGCTGCCCATGCCTGAAGTCACGAACCTGTCCCAAGGCCGCCCAAGGCTTCCACACTCGTCCGCGCCCGCAGGTGCTCGCGGCCGTCGCGAAAGGTGCGGGTGTCGTCGACGAGCAAGACGAAGGACATGGCGAGATCATGCACGGTGGCACCTACTCAGTCGACACATATCCGAGCCGGGCCGCCGCAGAACGCCATTCCGTGCCGCTGGCGGACCGTGGGCGACGCCGGGTGGTGGGCGTCACCCGTGCCTGTCGACCTCGACCACTGCGGGGCCGCGGAACATCGGGTCGCCGGTGATGGCCTCGCACACCTCCTGGCTGCTCGCCAGCAGGTACGCCGTCATGATCCGGCACGTGCGGCGTCCGGCCGGCTTGGGCGAGTTCCAGCCGCCCGAGGTTGCGACAACGGGCCCTTCGGACTCCTCGCGGAGCTGCAACACCAGCCACGCCCCCGGCGAGTCGGCGTAGGCCTGCGTAGAGGCGCCGGCGATCTGCTCCCACGTGGCGAAGCGCCGCCCCCACGGCAACGTGTTGCCGTGGACGCCAGCGTCGTCGATGCGCACGGCCAGCGACCGGCTACGCACGGTCAGCACGGCCCCGATTGCCGCTGCCACGGCGAACAGCGGCACGAACACCGTACGCAGCCACGGCGCCCCGCTTGGTGGCGGAAACCCGTAGCCGGTCAGGGCCGCACCGGCGACGCCGAGCGTCAACCCGACCAGCAGCTGACGGTCACTGCTGAAGGTGCGCGTCTGTCCGAGCGGACGCACCGCACCCCTGACGGGAGCCGGTGGCCGCCCGACGAGCCCGGCGACGACCATGTCGCAGACCATGAGCAGGAAGCTGACGCAGCCCACCGCCATCAGCGCGCTGAACGCGACCCCGCTGGACGAGACCGTCTGCGCCAGGCCCGCCGCTGCCCCGGCCACGCCGAAGGCGCCGAAGCCCACCGGGCTGATCCGCCCCAGCCGGCCCGGCCGAGAATGCGTCCAGTAGTAGCCCTCGAGAGAGCCCATGGCCCTCCTTCCGCACGCGTCGGGTCTGGCGGTGGATGCCGGGACTCCACGACGGCGATCTCCTGCCGTCGACTCGGCGCGTAGCGACCTCAGTGCGTGATCGCGAGTCCGTCGATCAGGACCTGCTTGGTGCTCAGACTCCGGATCGTCACGGTGCCGGTACGGGTCACCGTCTGCACGGGCAGCCACAGCACCTGCCGAGTCCTGGTAGTGGAGGAGTAGAGGCTGAGCCGGCCCAGCTTGCCGCCGGCGTGGTAGACGTCGACGCTCCCGCAGGTCGAGCAGGTGGTGGCCACCACGGCGAGGCGTCGGGCCTGGACACCGCTGCGCGTGAGCTGGGCGCCGGTCTTCACCGTCTTGCTGTAGGTGTTGAACAGGTAGCTCGTCGAGCTGCCCCTCGTCCACCCGGTCGACGCGCTGAGGGCGCGGTCGTCCAACGGCATCGACGTGCAGCGCTCGGCGCTCCAGGCACCGGTGTTACCGGCCCGGTCCCGGGCTCGGACGGAGAAGCAGTACTGGTTCCCCGCGCCCAGCGTCGCGTTCAGCGATGTGGCCGTCAGCTTCTGCCAGGCCGAGGGGTAGCCGTACGCGCCGAAACCGGTTGACGACGAGGCGTACCGGGAGCGGACGTCGTAGCTCGCGACGCCCGAGCCACCGGCGTCCGTGGCCGTCCACGTCAGAGTCACCGGGGTCCGCGTCTGCACCGACGCGGGCGCGGTCATCGCCGCGGTGGGCGCACTGGCGTCGACGACCCAGCTCTTGGACACCACGCCGGACTGCCTGCCGCCGGGGTCGGTGACCCGGGCACTGACCGAGTGGGTTCCGACAGTCAACCCGGTGAGGCTCAGGGTCGGTCCGCACGGGCTCCAGGTGGTTGCACTGTCGAGGCGGCACTCGCGGCGCAGCGACCCGACCGGGTCGTCACCGTCGGCGGCGCCGATCGTCAGGGCGGCGCTGCGGGTGGTGTAGGCCGGCACGGCGATGCCGGCCGTCGGGGACATCCGATCATCGACGGACCATCTCAGGCCGAGCCACCACCCGGTCGAGGTGGACAGCTGGCGCGCCGCGGTGCCGTCGGCGGCGGCCACCCAGATGGTCGCCTCGAAGTCGCCGGTGTACCGCGCGAACGCCACCAGGGTGCCCGTGGGATCGAACGTGACTGCCCGGTTGTCCCCGATCGGCAGGGCGAGCCGGCGAGCCCCGGATCCGTCGAGATTCATGACCGTGGCGGTGCGTGGGCCGGTCGTTGAGGCCGTGTCGACCCGGCGTTCGACGACCAGCTGGCCCCGGGTGGACACGGTGAAGTTGTCGGCCCCGTCGGTGCCCGGGATGGCAGTGATGCTGCCGTCGGAAAGGCGGACACGCTCGAAGCGGCCGAATCCGTCGTTGTTGCGAAGCACGACCTGCGTGCCATCGGGAGCCGGCGCCAGCTGGTCGTGGTTCGGGACGTTCGCGACCTTGCGCAGTCCCGTGCCATCAGAGCGCACGACCCAGAGGGTGCGGAGCTGGTCTGAGTTCCCGCGCAGGAAGGCGATGCTGCCGTCGGGCAGCCACCGCGCCTCGGTGGGTGAATCGACGTCAGGGTTGGCGGTGCCGTCGGTGCCGGGCACCGTCACGCACTGCTCGGTCGCCACCGGACAGACCCGCACGCCGACGCCGCCCGACGAGACCCACAGTGTCCGAGACGCGTCCAGATCGACCCGCTCCAGTGTCAGGGCGCGTTCCGCTGGCGACGCCGGGTCGGTGGCGAAGGAGACGGTGCTGCCGTACGGGTCGCTGGCGACGACCTCGCTCGTCACCGCCGGGACATCCACGACGACATCCGGCGACTCGGCGTAGCGTCCGTTGGCGGCCACGAGGGCCAGGGTGCGCGGTCCGGCCCCCGGCACGAGGACCTGGGTGGCCGACGCGGGGGCGCTGGCCAGCAGGGTGCGCGAGCCGGCGGTGACGTCGTAGACGCGGTAGCCGACGACGGGCAGCTTACTCGGCGGCTGCCAGGACACGGTGGCGGAGAGCCGCCCCGGGGTGGCGGCGAGTGCTGACGGTGGCTCCACGGGGTTGTAGCCCTCGAGCGTCAACGGCACGGCCAGAGTCATCGGGCTGTCGCCGCCGACGACGAGGTCCTCCCAGACGGTGTAGAAGCTGGCCGTCACGGTGACCTGCACGGTGCACGTCTGCCCGGTCGTCAGGGTCAGTCCCGTGCAGTGGTTTCCGTCCGGCGTGACCGTGAACTTCGAAGGGGAAGAGGCCGAGGCGACCACGGCCGATCGCACCGTCCACGGCCGGTCACCGGTGTTGGTCACGGTGACGTCGCGGGTGACCACGGTGCCGTTGACCGCACCGGTGGAGACACTGGCCGGGGTCGCCCGCGGGACGGACACGACGCGCGTCGGGTCGTTGTCCCCGATGCGAACCTGGGCGCCGGCGTACAAGCCGCTTCCGGACAGGCCGCACGAGCCGGTCGCGTCGACGGACAGCGCAGCCACGTCTCCCGTCGCGGTCGTCTCGGCGAGGTAGACCTGGAGGGTGCCCGAGGTGAAGGTGCAGCTCCGGGTCCCGCGAGTCAGCTTGACCGTCTGTTCGGCGTCGGGACCGCGGAAGTCCAGCGCCCACGAGCCGGTGCGTGCAGGCCACGCCATGGTCATCGTCGCCGAGCCGCCGTTCACGGGGTCCTGCACCGAGACGGTGACCGTCGAGGACGCCGGGTCGACCCGGGCTGCCGGGACGCCCGCCACCGGCCCCTCGGGGTACGTGGCGGAGGAGGACGAGAGCCGCGTCGAGGTGATCTGGTCACCGATCACGGCGACGTCGGCGGCCGTGGCCGCGTGGGCCGACGGCGCGGCAGCCGACACCGCCGCCACCCAACCCAGCACGACCGCCCCGACCATCGCAGGCACGCGAGTACGCCGCACCATCCACCCCTGTTTTGTCCAGCGCGCCCCGCGGGCGCAATCGCGGCAAGGATAAGGCCTCCACCGACCGAGTCCGGCCTGACACCGCGATCTGCGTCGATCCCTTTGGGTGTCCACGCAACCGTGCGACCCGATGCACTCGGACGCCCACGACTGTTCGCACAGCGTCGTGTGAAATGCCGCCCCCAGCGCGCCGAAGGTCGGGCGTCCCGCGCCTCGTCGGTCGATGACGATCCGTGAGCGCTATGCACCAGATGGTCCAGCATGTGCCCCCGCAGCCACGCCTGATTTCGGCGGAAGGGCTGACGGTGATGGGAGTGCGAGCAAGGCTTGACATGGCTTCCCGGTTTGCCGAGGAGTGGCCGGATCGGCGGCTGCCACGTCGACGGTGCGGCAGGCCATACGGAGTGAGTGATGTCGAAAGCTGAGCCCCCAGGCGTCGACCCGCCGTCCAAGCACTCCCTGCTGCCGAGAAAGCGTCTGATGGTGGTCCTGGAGGCTTTCGCCGCCGCTCCGGTGGACGCCGAGACGCCCCAGCTGGTGATCTCGCAGGCCGTCGCAGCACTGCGCGCGGCCGGCGGCGTTGTCGCTCTCGTGCACGACGACGCCGTCGAGCCGTTGGCCAGCCTCGGGTACACCCGCTCGGAACAACAGGCGTGCGGTCCGCTGGAGGTGGGCGACCTGTCCCTGCCCCTGACCTGGGCGGCGACGACCGGGGAGCCGGTGTGGCTGGCCTCGCAAGCTGAGACCGCACAGCGGTTTCCGCGCATCATCGAGCTGGTGTCCCGCAAGGAGCGCGCCTACGCGGTGCTCCCGTTGCGAACCGCCGGCGTCCTCCTCGGGGTGATGGGCATCAGCTGGGTGGAGCCGCACGAGTTCAGCCAATCGGACCGTGAGCTGCTGCTGGCGCTGGCCGACATCTGTGCCTTGCACCTGAAGCACTGGCGACGCGACGGAGACGGCGCTGACGACGCGTCCGTCGACCGGACGCCCTTTCCCACCATCGCGCTGGCGCCGTTGGTGCAGGCCTTGACGGGGTCGGACACCATCGAGGACCTGGCGCGTGCCGTCGCCGAGCATAGCGCCGCGGCGCTCGGTGCGACGTTCTCCAACATCGCCGTGCGGGAGGTGGGCGCGGCGCACGACGTGGCGCGGGTCTACCACCTGTCCACCCTGACGCCCGTTGTCGCACAGCGATACCCGACCATCCCCGTCGACGGCTCCACCCCGCTCGGCGCTGCGATGGCCGGGCGCGGTGAGGTGTGGCTCGGCAACCTGGCGCAGCTCGGGGCGCAGTTCCCGCTCCTGCTGGCCGACACCGCCGCGGCAGGGTTGGCTGCGACCGCGTCGCTGGCGCTGGTCGGGCACGACCAGGTGATCGGCGCGCTCGGCCTCGGCTGGGACGCCCCACAGACCTTCCCACCCGCGCAGCGTGACGAGCTGCGCGTCTTCGCCAACCTCGTCGCCGGCGCGCTCGTGCGGGCCCAGCACGTGACGGCCGAACGAGCCGCACTGGAACGAACCGAACACCTGCACCGGGTCCTGACCGCACTCGTCGCGTCGGCATCGCTCACCGACGTGACCAGAGCCGTGCTCGTCGACGGCACGGCCCCCTACGACGCGGCGGCCGCACGCCTGGCCCTCGTCGACGAACGCCACCCCGGGGCGCTCCTCACCATCGCCAAGGTGGGGCTCCCCGACGACCTGGAGGTCGTCTGGCAGCCCTCCCCGGGCTCGGCCCCTTCGCCGCTGTCCGACGCACGCGTCACCGTGTCCACGGTGTACCTGCCCACCCTGACCGACCGCGTCGTCCCCGACCCGGACGCCCGGGCGGCCCTGGCACGAGCCGCCCTACCGTGCTGGCTCGGCCTGCCCCTGCGCATCGGCTCGCGGACCCTCGGCGCCCTCGTCCTCGGCTTCCACGAGGAGAACGCCCTCACCCCCACCGACCTGACGGTGCTGTCCGGCCTGGGCGCCGCGCTCTCGGAGGCCATCAGCCGGGCCGTCGAGCACGACAGCGACCACGACCTGGCGATGCTCGTCCAGCGAAGCCTCCTGGCCGAGCCCCTGCCCGACCTCCCCGGAATGCAGGTGAGCGCTCGGTACCTGCCCGCGGACGCCCGATACGGCATCGGCGGCGACTGGTACGACGCCATCCCGCTCGCCGGCGGCCGCACCCTGCTGACGATCGGGGACGTCGCGGGTCACGACACCAGCGCGGCCGTGGCCATGGGCCAGATCCGCGCCGCGGCCCGAGCGCTGGCACCCACCCACGAACCCGCCAGGCTGCTCGAGGAGCTGGACCGGTTCGTCACGGCCACCTCCACCCAGACGATGGTGACGGCCGCCGCCGTCGTCCTGGACCGCCGCGCCGGCAGTCTGACCTACTCGCTCGCCGGCCATCCTCCCCCGCTGCTGCGCACCCCGGGCTCACCGACGACACCGTTGCACCACGCGGACCCGCCGCTGGGCGTCATGTTCGCCACCCGACGGCAGCACACCGTCAGGCTCCTACCGGGCAGCGCCCTGGTCCTCTACACCGACGGACTCGTCGAGCGAGAGGGCGAGCCGATCGACGCCGGACTGCAGCGACTCGCGGGCGTCGTCGACGACAGCCCCGCGGCCACCGCCGAGCACCTGTGTGCCTCCCTGCTCAACAAGTGCATGCCCAACCTCCCGCGGCGGGACGACACCGCCATCATCTGCGCCGTCCTCGACCCCCTCGCGCCGGCGAGGTGACGACGCAGATGACGGCGGCCTTGGCACACTCTGCACCATGCACTCAGGGGGGCACCGCCAGGCACGACGCTCGCGAACGGTCGGCGGCACAGCGCGGTTCGCGTGCACGTTCGCAGCGCTGGCCGTCGCACTCACCGCCTGCACGTCGGGCCGGTCGGCGCCGCGCCCGACCGGTCCATCCGTGACGACGCCCGCCGCGCCCACGATGACCGCGGTCGGTGAGGCCGCCCGGTGCGCGACGCAGAACGACCTCGGCCGCGCCCCGACCAGCGACCTGTCCGATGTCCCCGTCGTGGCCATCTTCGGCGCGGACCGGCCCACGGCCATCGAACGCAACGACGTCATCTTCCCCGGCCCGGACGCCGGCGACGCCGACCGATGCCGCCACGCACTCCCGGACCCGGACGCCGTGTCCTGCGACCAGCCGGCACCGTGGGCGGGCCGGTCCTGGGAGAACCTGGTCAACGCCGCTGGGGCCGAACGCATCCGCCGCGTCGAGGCCCGCACCGACGAAGGCGAGCCGACGCCAGGCGCCTACTCGGCGTCCCGGTCGGTGGCCTACGTCGAGGTGACCATGGTCGTCGGCGACCCGATGAACCTCTACAGCTTCATCCAGACGGCATTCGCGCAGTGCGCCCACGGGGACTTCCAGATGGTCGAGGGGATTCCCGTCGTCGTCGGCAGCACACCGATGGCGGGGGTCGGCGACGTGCCTCTGGTCGCGTTCGTCACGCGCGACCGGGTCGCGTGGGTGACTCTCGGTGGCCGCCGATGGAGCGCCGCCGAACGCGACCACGCCCTGACGACGATCGCGAGGCACCTTGCGTGACAGGGCTGCTGGGCTCGCCCGGTCACGCCGCGTCGCGCCGTCAGCAGACGGTCCAGCCCCTAGGCTCGCCGAATGACCACAGGGTCGGGTCCGTCGCGGCGCACCGTGCTCTCCGGGACATTCGCCCTCGCAGCCGCGGCCGGCCTGTCCGGCTGCTCCGGCACCGACGGGCCGACCCTCAGCGAGGGGGTTATGCCGAGCCGCTTCGGCGTCGAGTCCGCGCGCTGGAGGCTGGCCGTGCCGCGCACGAGCCAACCCCGTGGGCTCGTCGTCGCCCTTCACGGGCTCGGCGGTGGCGCCGACGACGCGTTCGGCCTCGGCTTCGGCGACGCCGTCGAGCGGTCGCGGATGGCACTCGCCTCCGTCGACGGCGGGAGGAGCTACTGGCACCCACGCCGCGACGGCACGGACACCGGCGCGCTGGTCCGAGAGGAGCTCATCCCGACGGCGCTCGAGGCGTCGGGGCTGGCACCGTCCTCACGCGTGGTCCTGCTGGGCTGGTCGATGGGTGGCTTCGGTGCCCTGCTGCTCGCCAGCGAGCTCGGCCGGACGCGAGTCAGTGGGGTGGTCGCGGCCAGCGCGGCCCTCTGGCAGAAGGGCAGTGAGACGCCCGCAGCCGCCTACGACGGACGGGCCGACTTCGACCGGTACTCGATCTTCAACCGCCTCGACCTGCTGCGCGGGATCCCGGTGAGGCTCGACTGCGGGACGTCCGACCCCTTCATCTCGGCCAACCGGGTGCTGGCGCGTCGTCTCCCGACAGCGGAGGCGCACTTCACGTCCGGCGGGCACGACGACGACTTCTGGAGCGGGAACGTCGACGCCGAGATGACGTGGGCGGCCGCCCGCTCCTGAACCCGCGCCCACTTTCCGACGAGATGGCCATGCTCTGTGATGATGGGTGGGTGGCCTCGGACGCGCTGGATATCGACGCGGTCGAAGCGTCCCGGCTGCTCGGCAGACCCGTTCGGGCCGTGGCGCGGTTGTCGGGCGGGGAGCACGCGGTCACCGCGACCGTCACGGATGGCATCGACATGTACGTGGTGCGCCGGTTCCCACCCGGCGACAGTGCGGTTCGGCACGAGGTGCTGGTGCTGGACCGACTCGAGGGGTTGAGAGATCTGGTGCCGGCTCTCGTCGCGCACGACGCCTCGGCCACCGGGCCCGCGATCGTCACCCGCATGCTGCCCGGCACGCCGCCGTCACAAGGCCTGGCCATCGACACCATCGCGGACCAGCTCGGTGCCGTCCTCGCCCGCATCCATGCTGTGGCCGGCACCGGGTTGCGTGCGGTCCCCGAAGCACCTCCGGCAGGCGACAGCCCGATCGCCCTGCGAGCGCGGCAGGACTGGCCCGATCTGGACCGGGGCAACGGGGTCCTGACGCACTGGGACTTCTGGAGCGGCAACACCCTGTGGAACGGCAACACCCTGACCGGAGTGGTCGACTGGTCGGGTGCCCGTCACGGTCCTCGCGGCATCGACCTCGCCTGGAGCCGCCAGGACGTGGTGCTCCTCGGAGACCGCGACGCCGCCGACACGCTGCTGACGGCGTACCGGAACGCCTCCGGACAGCAGGTCCAGGACATCGCGGCGTGGGACCGCCGAGCCGCTGCCCAGGCCGAACCGGTCGTCGAGGAGTGGGCCGCCAACTACGCGGGGATCGGTCGCGGACACCTGACCGGCTCCGTCCTCCGGCGGCGTCTCGACGCCTGGATCGAGGAACTGCTGAGCAGCGAGTGAGCGGCCACGCCGCGTTGACGGCGGCCGCACGACGGATGGCGGGCGGAGCAGTTCCCGCTCGAGGACCCCACGACGGAGAGACGCTCATGGCCGACGAGGCACCAGCAGCCGGCGCACCCGACCGGTTCACCATTCGACCGGACGACTACCACGTCCCGTACGCGGGGACCGCCGATGACGGCCGGAAGTTCTTCCTGAGCGACGAGCTGTTCACCCACGACGGCCTCGCCTGGGTCGGCCTGTTCTGGTGGAAACCAGATGGGACCTTCGACGAGGTCCAGGTCGCCCGTCTCGGCAGGACCGACGGAGTACCTCCCGGACAGGCGGCCCCCGGTCACGGCAAGGACACGGTCGCGGAGCAGCTCGCCCGACTCGGCCACTACGTCTCCGAACCCATCACCGTCGAGCCGTTCACGACGACGATCGACGGGGTCGAGTTCGGATGGAAGGTCAACCACTCCGACGGCATGGTCACGATCAACATCGAGCCTGGCGACTTCATCTGCTACTACGAGCCGTGGGACGGCTACGAGTACGACACCTGAGCGGGTTGCGACCCAGAGTCGACCGACGCCCCGCGCCGGGCGTGCGCAGCGACTGCGCAAGGTAGCGCCTGCGCAAGGCACCCCCTCCAGGGCTCGACGGCACGGCACGCAGATGCGGTGATTCCGCCGAGCGGTTCTGCTGACGTGCCAGTGAAGCCCGCGAGGCTAGCCTGAGAGCCCTACGGCAAGGAGTCACCGTGTCTGCCTTTCCCGTCCTGCTCCACACCGCGATCGACGCGCGAGACTGCCGGGCACTCGCCGAGTTCTATCGTCAGCTGCTGGGGCTGCACTATCGGGCCGGCGAGGAACCGCCGACGGATGGGAGTCCCGACGACGCCGACTGGCTGGTTCTGCTCGACGGCAACGGCAGTCGCGTCCTGACCATTCAGCGAAAGACCGACACCGCTCCCCCGACCTGGCCCTCGGAGCAGGTGCCGATGCAGATGCACATGGACTTCAGGGTGCCCACCGCTGAAGAGCTCGAGCGGCATCGGGAGCGCGCGGAGGATCTCGGCGCCCAACTGCTCCACGACCGGTCGAAGGACGAGGGCGAGCCTCTCTACGTGCTCGCCGATCCCGCGGGCCACCCGTTCTGCCTCCTGGTCCAGTAGGGCCGGGCTCCGGGGACGCAGCGCACGGGTAGGTCCCTCGTCGAGAGCTGCTATCGGTTCGAGAACCAAGGCGTACCCGACACCCTTCCCGTGTTTGGCCGTACCGTTCGGCGTGGCTGGTCACGTCAATTCGGAAGGAGGGAGGCATCGTGGTTCGGGGCCTGTCGCTCCAGCAGCGACTCCTGATCGTCGGCTCCGTCGTGGTGTCCGTCACCTACGTGTTGCCCATGACGTTCCTCCTCGGCGCCGCGGCCGCCACGTCGGTCTGGGACCCAGTCATGGCCGTGCGATCGAGCCACCGCGGATGGTTCATCGCGTGGCTCTCCGGCCTGGCCCTGGCCGTTCTCGGCGCGGTCATGACCTTCGTCGTGCTCCCGCGCCTTCCTTCCATCTGACTCCCGCTCGACCTCCGATGCACGCGACTGCGCGCGCTGCCTGTTCCGCGTCCGGGACAGACGGACGCTGAGGCCGCGCGTGGCGGCCACGTTCGCACGGGTCAGTCCACCCTTCGGGCGGGCTGCCGGTCGTCAGAGATGATGAACGCATGCCAGTCCGCTCAATCTGCCCGGACAAGGTCGCCGAGCTCCAGGCGGTTCCCCTGTCCTACCCGGCCAACGCGACAGAAGCCGGCCGGGCGCCGCTGGGCTACAAGCACTTTCAGGCCACGGCGCTGCTCACGCGAAGGGACTTCGAAGGCCTGGCCAGCGATCTGATGAGCTGGCGGATGCACGAAAGGGCGGGTCTTCGTGTCCGCGCCTCAGTTGCCACCGCGAAGGTCGGCGCCATTGTCGTGATGCGGCTCGGGCTTGGCCCCTTGTCGCTCCGGATTCCCTGCCGTGTCGTCCGGGTCGTCGATGAACCAGACCGGCGCGGGTTCACCTACGGCACACTTCCGGGGCACCCGGAGTCCGGCGAGGAGCGGTTCGTCCTGGAGCGCCAGACCGACGGTGCCATCCGCTTCACGGTCACCGGGGTGTCCAGGCCCGCGTCCGTGCTCGCGAGACTCGGAGGGCCCGTCACTCGACTCGTTCAGGACCGGATGACGCAGCGCTACCTCGGGGCCCTAGACCGGCTCTGAGAGTTTCGGTTCCACGGTCGGTTCGAGCACGAACCACACGGTCATCCCGACGGCGTCGAGCTCCGAGCCCCACCTGCTTGCCACCGCACTGACGATCTGGAGACCGCGACCGTGGACCGCCAGCGGCTCCACGGAGACCCGGCTGAGGTCGACCACCCGGCTCGACCCGCCGTCGCGGATGGTCGTGGTCAGCACGCCGTGGTCGAGGACGACGCGCAGCTCGCACCCGGACTCCGTGTGGATGACGGCGTTGGTGACCAGCTCACTCAGGCACAGGACCGCGTCCTCGATCGTGTCCGCGTCCACGCCCCAGCCGGACAGGCTGCTCCTCATGAAGCCCCGCGCGGGCCCCACCGCCGAGGGGTGCGCGACGACCCGGTAGGTGGCGGCCATTGCCCCCTCCGGGACCGGCTCGTCCGTGAGGGACCGGCTGGCGTGCGTCGTGGCGCGCTGGGCGCGACGCAGCCCGGCACCCAACCTCGCCCCCAGGTCCTCGAGGCCCTGCATCTGTTGATGGTCGAACGGCTGAGGAGTGTCGTAGAAGAGGGCGAAGCCGCCGTGGACGTGTCCGGCCGACACCATCGGCACGGAAGCGATCGCGCACGTGCTCGCGGCCTGTCGGCCGATGAAGGCGGGATACTCGCCGGCGAGGTGATCGAGGGTGCCCACGACCTGCTCGCCGGTGCGCACCGAGTGGTTGAGCGGCACGTCCTCGTACGCATCGACCTCACACCAGTCGACAGCGACCCCGTTGTCGCGGTCGCTGGCGCTGAAGAGCAGTCGTCGTCCACCACCTTCGGCCAGCGCCAGCCCGGCTCGGTGGACGCCGGGCATCGCACTGAGCTCCGCGAGCGCGGACCGCACCCAGGTGTCCCCGTCCGGGGCCCCGGCGTCGGCTGAGTGCACCACCCCATCAGGGTAGGTGGCCGAGCTCGTCGCCGAAAACTGCCGCGCCCCCTCCTCGTCCTCGCAGCGACGCTCCTAGACGTTGACCTCGAACCCGAGGTCGTAGTCGCTGGCGGCGACTCCGCCCGATCCCCAGTTCTCGGGAGGGCTCTCGCGCAGGAGGATCGAGACGTGCTCCCGTGGGATGCCGTGCTCGGCGAGCCGCTCCACGATCTGCCGGTAGAGCTCGCGCTTGGCCCCGATCGACCGCCCGGAGAAGCAGTCGATCGTGACCCGCAGATAGGTGTCGGCGACCCCCTCCTCGAGCCCGTTGACCATGGCGTGCGGCTCGAACTCCATCAGGCGGATGAAGCGATCCTCTTCCGGGATCCGGAAGGCCGCGACCAGCGCGCCGTGCACGGCATCCATGAGGTCGACCTGTTGGGCCGGGGTGTAGCTGCGACGGACCTCGATCAGGGTGCTCGGCATCGACGGGCCTCTCGGGCGACGCGGACAAGGGCACCATGCTCGCACCAGAGCACGCTCGATGCCCGTCGCGCCACGTTCGGCGAGCACACACACCACTCCTCTGCCGTCCCGGAGCGATAGGACTGGTCGATGAGAACACTGCACATCGGGCTCAGGGTCTCCGACCTGACCCGCTCCCTCGCGTTCTACCGCGTACTCGGCTACGAGGTCGTCGGGACCGTGCCCGAGACGGAGTTCGGCAGCCTGACGATGCTCAAGCTCCCCGGCGACGAGTTCGTGGCCCTCGAGCTCGCGCATCGCCCCGGCGCTGGAAGGATCGACCCGCAGGGTCTGAACCACTTTGTCGTCCAGGTCGAGTCCATGGGCGCCGCTGTCGCCAAACTCGCGGCCGCTGGAGTCGTCGCCGAGACGCCCCACTCGCCCGACGGCTCCCCGGACTTCTGGACCTCGTGGCTGACCGATCCCGACGGCTACCGCATCGAGCTCGTGCAGTGGCCCGACGGTCACGCCGACGGCATGAGCGCGGACGACTTCGGCGGCTAACGACGCCGGCGCGAACCGGGTAATTGCCGTGACACCGAGTGGCTGCGTCTGGAGAATCCTCGGGTGATTCTCGACGCCGTCCTGCGCCACACCCGCCCGCCGTCGCCGCTGGCGGGCCGGCTGTCCGTCCAGTCGCTGCTCTTCGCGCTGGGCGAGGGCACCTTCATGACCGGGTCGGCCGTGTTCTTCACGCAGATCGTCGGGCTGTCGGCCGCACAGGTCGGTCTCGGCCTGACCATCGCCGGCGTCGCCGCGTTCCTGGCCGCCCTGCCGATGGGCAAGCTCGTCGACCGCTTCGGCCCCAAGAGGATGTGGGCGGTCAGCGCGGCCGGCCAGGCCGCGATGTTCGCGCTGTGGCCACTCATCGACGGGTTCCAGGGATACGTCATGATGGCCGTCGGCATGGAGGTCATCGGAGCGCTCGGTGGCGCGGCGTACGGCGCCTACACGATCGACGTCCTGCCGGCCGCCGAGCGGGTGAGGTCACGGGCCTACATGTACTCGGCGCTCAACGTCGGCTTCACCCTCGGCTCGATGCTCGGCGGCATCGCGCTGGCCTTCCACTCCAACGACGTGCTCCACGCCCTGCCGTGGTTCACGTCGGTGGCCTTCCTCGTCAACGCCGTGGCGATCACCCGCCTGCCCAAGGCCTCCCACGACGAGCGCAGCCCCGAGGACCGCAAGGTAAAGGTCCCCGGCCCCGGGCCGCTGCGCAACCTCGGCTGGCTTTTCACGACGTTCTTCAGCGGCGTCTTCTGGACCAACCAGGTGCTGCTCAACGTCGTCATCCCGCTCTGGCTCGTCGAGAAGACCGACGCCCCACGGGTGCTGCTGGCCTTCCTCTTCGGCACGAACACCGTCATGTGCATCTTCCTGCCGATGGTCACCTCGCGCGGCGTCAGGGACGTGCCGACGGCGCTCAGGGCCATCCGCGTGTCATCGGTGTTCTTCGTCGTGTCGTGCATCATCACCCTGGCCACGCACGACACCGTCGGCTGGCTGACCATCGCGCTCGTCTGGCTCGGGCACGTGACAGTGACCGGTGCGGAGCTCTACCTGTCCGCGGCCAGCTGGTCGTTCGAGGCCGAGCTGATGGACCCGCGCCAGCGCGGGGCCTACCAGGGCGCCGCCGAGCTCAGTGGCACGCTCGGCCGGGTCTGGGCACCCGCTCTCTACACCTTCCTCGCGATGAACTGGGGGGCCGGCGGTTGGCTGCTCATCGCCGGGATCGTCGTCGTGGCCACGATCGGCATCCACCCCTCGACGCGGCTGGCCAGACGGTTCCTCGAGCGGCACGTGCCGGCCGACGTCCTCGCCGACGCCCGTTCGGCCGCGCCCGACGCCGAGGAGGGTCCCGCCGTGGCGCCTCCATCGCTCATCAGCACCGACGAACGGGTGGCCGAACCCGCCCCCGACCCGACCCGCTGACGGCGTCGTCCGGGCATCGTTGCGGCCGCGCGCAAGGCGACGGTGACGCGGCTCTTCACGCCCCGCGTCAGCGCTCCGGCGTCACCGGCCGGGCTCCGTCACCGGCATCCGCCAGCAGCCGGCGGTGGAGCTCCGTGGTGAGCACGTGGATCTGACGCGTCAGCTCGGTGTTCGTCTTCAGCTCGAGCTCTGACTCGCTGAAGTCGTGGGCCGCCTTGGCGGATGCGAAAGCGGCCTGGCGGTTCTGCCCGATCATGACGAACGTCGACAGGAAGATCGCCTCGAGCGACACCACGAGCGTGAGCGTCGGCCACGGGCTCTTCTCGAAGAAGACCATCCACAAGGCGAACAGCGCTGCGTGCAGGTAGACGAAGCTCATGGAGCCTGCGAAGGCCGTGATCTTGTCGGCGGTCCGCAGCTGGAAGTCTGAGGCCCGCTTCTGCAGCACGGCGTTGAAGGCGGGATGCGCATGCCGTCGCTCGGGAACACTCACATCGGTCATGCAGGTCACCGTAGGGCCGGAAGCCGAGCGCATGGTGCAAGAACGAGTGAGCGCGAGCCGATGAGTCGGCCGGCACGCGAGAACTGTCGGCAGAACCAGGTTGCCACCACCAGTCGGACCGCGGCGCACACCCGACCCTCGGGGTGCGCGCCAGACTCTGCCGGGCCGCCCGCTCCACTCCCCGGAGGACGGCCCGGCGGCGTCGCCCAAGACCTCACGCACCCTCCTGATGGGGCGGTCACACCTCCGCAGCGCCCCGAGCCCGCTGCGGCCTCCCCCTCAGCACGTGCTGCCGTCGACCCGCAGGATGGGGCACGTCGTCGTGGTGACGGGAAGGACCCGTTGCAGGCCCCACACCCCGGCCGCTGTGAACGGCCGCCTCAGGTCGCCGTAGAAGTAGTCTCCGGCTGCGCGTTGCGTGCCCCCGGCTCCGCCTTCGACGGCAAGGTCGAACGACTCCCACGGCGCCATGCCCTGGGCACTGACCAGGTTCGAACCAGCGATGTTGCGGTCCTGCGGCCAGCTCAGGCCCCCGAGCGAGAACACGTGGGCGCTCTCGCTGCCCGGTGCCACCATGACGTGGACCAGCTCCGGGTCACCGGCGAACGCGGTCAGGAGTGGCACCTGGCCGGGGTCCTTGAAGGCGTTGGCGCCGTCACCGGCCGGTGCGGCCTGGTAGTTGACCAGGGACGCTCCCACGTTGGCTCCGGCCGGATAGGGCATGAAGTCCTGACCGATCTGCTCGTCGTCGTCGGCGATCGTCACCGTGAGGTCCCGGTAGTCGGGCACTGCTGCCCCCGGGACGTGCACGAGGACCTGTGCGCCGATGTCACGTGCGAGGCCGGACACGGGATCGCTGAACTCGGTACGCGCGCCGTCCAGGGGTGACTTGGGTGCGACGACCACCATGCCGTAGAGGCCGTTCTTCTCCGACCCCGGCGCCGCGAGGTCGGTGATCACCGCGCTACCGACCCGGTCCGTCGGCGCGTAGTAGGTGTAGGTGCGCGTCGCGTTGGGGGCCACGTTCTGCTCGGGCGCGAATCCGACGTCCACGCCGCCGGATTCGGCCGCGCGGTCGAGCTTGCCCACCGAGAAGCCGACGGGCGTCAGCAGCAGGTTGGTGACGTTGACGGTGATGCACTCGCCCGCCACCACGTGCAGCACGAGGGGCACCGGCTTCTTGAGGCGGTTCTTGATCGCCTGGACGTCACCGTTCGGCACGAAGGCCGTCCGGCCGCCGTTCAGGTCCTGGGACTTGTCCACGGCGCTGAGGTCGAAGCGACGGGTCGGCGCCGAGGCGGGGCACGGCGTCTCCGTGGTCAAGGACGATGGAGGAGGGCCGCCGGTGGCCACGGGCGGGGTGTAGGCGGCCTGCGGCGTCGGCACTCCCGGCAGGGGGCGAAGGTCCTCGACCGTGCCGGGCAGCACCCTGACGATGCCCCAGGCGCCTTGCTGGGTGTGCTTCTCGACGCCGTTGGCGTAGAGGTAGTCACCCGGGCGCATCCGCATGTACGGCGCGTTGCCGTTGAAGACGAGGGTGAATTTCTCGCTGACGCCGTAGTGGATGGTGTCGATGATCGACCCCGCTGGGGTCGCTGAGCCGGTGCCGCTACTGGCGGTCTGGCGAGGCTCCAGCAGCGTGCGGCCGCCCTGGAGGTGGAGCGAGTCGACCGTCGGCGACACGTTGATCGTCCGCACCACCAGGGGGTCATCGGGATAGAGCCGGGGCAAGGGCGTCATCGGGTCCCCGTACGTCCACGAGCTGAACTGGTGCGCCGTGTCAGGCCGGTCGACCAGCGGGTTCGCCCTGTTGTTGAGGGTGGAGTACTGCCCGGCGTCGTTGTCGTTGATGGTCCACAGGGCCAGCTCACGGAAGCTGCCCTCGACGAGCCCCGGGGCGAGGGACGTCGTGGTGTGGATGTCGACGATCGTGCCGGAGTCCACCTCGGCGCCGGTGGCCGGGTCGTGGTACGTCGAGCCGAACGGCTCCACGATGAGCTGACCGACGAGGCCGTGCCCCCAGCCGTGGATCCCGTCCACGTGGTCGTGCCAGAAGACGTTGTCCAGCAGCGCGTCCGGATACCACCGGTACTGGATGAACTCCGTACCGGCGAACTCACCGGCTGCGTGGGTGGCGATGAGCGGCGTGTCCAGCGTCACCGTCTTCGAGGTCTGGTTCACCGCCACGACTTGATGGATCTCGATGGACTCGAGACCTTCGCCGACCCCGATGAACGGTTTGGTGGCCTTGCCGTTGGCGTCGACGCCCACGAGCTTGGCCACGTCGGTCAGAGCCAGCGTGGTGGAACCCGCGGCGCCCGCGGCGGCAAGCTGAGCGTCCTCTACCTGGTAGGGCCGGACCGAGTGCTCGAACGCGAATCCGGCGCTCACACCGTCGGATCCCTGGACGTCGAACTGGACGTGGTGGATGTGCATCGTCGTCTTGGAGAACTTGTCGAAGGCGGAGGCGTCCGGGATCTCGTTGGTGAGCGTGATCGCCACGCAGTCGCCCTGGTTGGCGCGGATGGCCAGCGGGTCGGAGCGCTTCGGGTCGGCAGCGACGGCGGCCTTGTCCTTGGCGAGAACGAAGAGCTTGCCCTCCGGGTCGGACAGGGTCGGCGTCCGTTGGATCGTCTTGCCGATGGCGACGACGTTGAAGGTGCGCAGGTGTCGTTGGGCGGGGCACAGCCCGTCGGCACGGTTGTTCCACGGGCTCATCGACGTCGAGGACTGGTTCGCGTTCGGACCGAGGTACGGCGTGCCGGTGTGCCCGGCGGGGGTGAACGGCGGGCGCTTCCCGATCGCGGGGCGGAAGAGCGGGTAGGCCGGTCTGCCGTTGAGCGGGTTGAACAGGATCGTCGGCCGGGTGCCGTCCTTGCCGGACACGAGGCGGTTCTTGTCGACCAGGAGCAGGTTGGGCTGGCCGGTGAGCACCTTCGGGGAGTCCGCGAAGCTGGTCGGGTCGGCCGGCGCACCGAGGTACAGAGGCTTGGCGCCCGAGCCCGCGACCTTCCAGTTCCAGACGGTCGGATCCTGCCCGTTGCGTGGGACGCCGGCCGGCGGCAGCTGCGGACGGATCCAGCTGTCGAGGTTGGTGGCCGTGATCTTGGTGCCGTTGATGGTCTTGCCGATGAGGCCTGTCGAGTCGACCGCAGCAGGTGGCGCCGGGCGGTCCATGAGAGGGGCGAAGTCGGGCTGGGCGGTGTCGTAGACGCGCCAGAGCCCCCACATGCCCGAGTTGTAGTGCTTGGCGATGTGGCAGTGGAACAGGAAGTCGCCGACGGACTGCTGGACGCCCCCGGCACCGCCCTCGATCTCGAGGTTGAAGGACTCGCCCGGACCGATCGACTGGGAGTCGAGGCGTTGCGAGGCGGACAGCACGGTCGTGGGGTCCTTGCGCAGCCCGGTGTCCGCGTAGTTGTACGAGGGATCCGACACCGGGTTGAACCGCCAGCGGTCACCCCCACCGTGGAGGTGGAAGACGTGGAACTTCTCGCTGCCGACGTGCATCAGCCGGATCTTGGTCGGGTCGGCGAGGTACCCGCGCACCATGGGCGTCGCCGGTTCGCCGAAGGTGTACGAGCTGTACGCGTGCGACTTCTCCTTGGGGAAGGCGAGCAGCCGGTTGCGGAACGGCTCCGAGCGGTAGTTGAGCGCGAAGGCTCCCGGGCGGTACGTCCCCGTCAGGTTGTCGACCAAGGGGATGTCCAGCCCCTTGGCGTCCTTGAGCAGCTCCTTGTCGTTGCCGATCTCGTGGTGCAGCAGTGCTGCCTCCCGGAACGCGCAGGTCGGGGACGCGCTTGATGGCACGCAGGACGCCTTGGGTGCGCTGGGCTTGATGATGGCCTCCCAGCCCGATTCGAGAGGCTGACCCGTGATGGAGGCGTTCCAGTACGTCGACCCGGGCGGCTCCACCACCAGGGCACCGAACAGGCCGTGCGCGACTGCCGCGCGGTAGCCGGGCCCGGGGTGGATGTAGTGGCCGCCCTCGAGACGCCTGTCGAGCGGGATCGCGAACCGGTACGTGCGGCTCCCCCCGGTGGCGATGTCCGACGCAGCGTTCTGGCCGACGGCGTCACCGGACGACCCGGACGCGAACTCCAGGCCGTCGATGTGCAGGCCGAACGAGCCCCCGGATGCGGAGTTGGTGACGCGGATCTGGACGCACTCGCCTTCGTTCGCGCGGATCACCAGCGGCTGGATGGCGTCGTCGCGCAGCCCGACCGAGACCTTCTGGGACGCCTCCTGGGCACGGACGGCGGCCACCTTCGAGGTCAGGACGTACATCTTGCCCAGCGGGTCGTGGTCCCCGAACCTGTTGATCGGGATGTTCACGTCGATGGCGGTGACGTCGAAGGACCGGTCGACGGGGCCGCCGTCGAGGCACCCTGCCGCACCGGTAGCACCTGCAGCGGTCGGGGCAGCTGGGGACGCCTGAGCGACCGGGGCCACCAGGACGACGGCCACCGCGGCGAAGCCGGCGGCGAACACCCGTGAGGCCCGGGAGATCCGGCGTCGAATCCCTGCTGGCCGCAAAGGTGCTCGCTGCATCATCCTCATGAGGACCACACCGGGCACGATGACGACGAGGACGACCGCTGCGTCCCCGAAGAGCCTCAGGACCGGGAGTCCGCCGGGTGCATCGTCGAGGACGACCAGCCGCAACTGGTTCCCCACGGCCAGGGCGACCGCGACGGCGATGACGCAACGCAGGACCGCCGAAGGTTCGCCCACCCTGCCGCGGAGCGAGGCCGACGTCACGGGGAGGATCGCGAGGACCGGCGGCACGGTGAAGGCGAGCACCGTGACGGTGTGCCCCACCGGGCCCTGCGAGACTGCGGCGGCCGGGGAATGCAGGTCGAGCCAGGAGAGCCAGGCTCCCCCGGTGACCCCCACGACCAGCGCCATGAGGACGTCGGGAAGGCCGCCCCGTCCGAGCGAGCCGGCGGGTGTGCGTGGTGATGTCGAGGCCATGACGTCCTGCCTTCAACGAGAGCCTGCGGAGAACCCGGGCGTGAGTGCGGTGGTCGTGGGAGCGGACGGCCCGGCCGGCGGCCCTTGGGCGTCGTGTGAATTCCCGTGGGAGTCCCCGTTGGAGTCCCCGTTGGAGTCCCCGTGCGAGTCGCCCTCGCCCGGTGAGAGGTAGAGCAGGGGCACCTGGAACGCTGCGGTGGCCGAGGTCAGCACGACGCGGGCGCTCCCGCGAGGAATGACGAAGGACAGTGATCCCTCGAGGTGGGAGTGCGCGGCGAGGTGGCCCTGCACCGGCAGCGAACCTCCCACCGGCTGAATGCCCTTCGTCTGTCCTTCGACAACGGCTTGGAGGACCGATGCGTCGTAGTCGGTGTCCACGTCACCGGCGGTGACCCTCAACGCCACGCGGACGAGCGCCTTGTCGTCGCTCACGAGGCTCTGCACGCCGTGCGTCATTCCACCGAGGTCCGCGCTGGACAGACCAGCCACCTCCACCGCATCGGTGACGGTGTAGGTCACACTGCCGACCGTCAGCGTCTTCGGGTCCGGTGGGCCCGAGAGCAGGACCTGGGTTCGCCAACCGCCGAGGAACATGGCGGCTCCCAGGAGGGCGCACAGCACGACCGTGCCCACCTTGCGGCCGATCGCGGACAAGGATCTGCTCATGCGACCAGCGTGGCGAGCCGACCTTCTACCTTCCTTTTGGCCAGCACCGACCTCGTGGGCGCCGGAGCCACCGAAGCCCCTGGACGAGCGCCGTGCCCGACGCTCGTTGCCCGCGAATGGCGCCCGGGTGCAGCACTGTCGCCCTACCCTCGATGAATGGGGGCGCCGAGCCGCATGCCGATGGGGGGCACCAGGGCGACGCCGGTGCACAGGCCGCGACGCATCGTGCTCGTCGCGGTGCTGTCGTGCTTCGTCATGCTCGTGGTGGCGGGACCTGCCGACGCTCACGCCCGGCTCCGGTCCTCGGACCCGCGGGCCGGCGCCGTGCTCACCTCTGCCCCCGATGCCGTGACCCTGACGTTCGGGGAGTCCGTCGCTCCCGCCGACAGTGCGATCCGCGTCTACGACGACCGTTTCGGACGGGTCGACGCGGGGCCTGTGGTGGCCGTCCGGGGAACGTCGGGCGCCCTGAAGGTCGCCCTCCGGCCCGGCCTGCACCAGGGCACGTATGTCGTGGTCTGGCAGTCGAGCTCGGCGGACACGCATCCGGTGACGGGCACCTTCCGCTTCTCGATCGGCGCCCCCAGCCCCGTGCAGGGCAACCCACCCGACGACAGCCACAACGACACGGCCGGGGCTCTGCTCGGCCCGCTGCGGTGGCTCGGGTATGCCGGCAGCGTGCTCTGCCCCGGGGTGCTGCTCATGGTCGTGTGGCTCTGGCCCGAGGGGCTCTCCTCTCGGCGGATCCGCCGCGTGCTGGTCGTCGGCGCCGTCGCGCTGGCGCTGAGCACGGTCGGGAGCATGCTGGTCCAGGGCGTCTACGCGAGTGGGCGACCGCTGGAGGCGATCTGGACGGCGCCCGACACACTGGACACGCATTCACGCACCTTCGACGCAGTGCACTCCGTGCGCGCCTTCCTCCTCGTGGCTCTTGCCGCCCTGCTCGTCGCCGCGCTGTCCTTCGGGCCGCGCGGGACCCGACGCCTGATGGGTGCGCTGCGTGCGACAGCCGTGGTGCTCACTGTCGTCCTGGTCGCCACCTGGCCGCCGGCCGGCCACGCCGCTGCCACGAGCTGGCCCCTGGCGACCCTCGGGCTCAACCTCCTTCACATGCTGGCCATGGTCGTCTGGCTCGGCGGACTCGTCGGTCTGGTCGTGGGGTCCGGCGAGCCTGCGCAGCGCGAGGCGATCGGTCGAGCGCTCCCCCGCTTCTCCACCGTCGCGCTCGTCTCGGTGTCGGTGCTCGTCGTCTCGGGGAGTTTTCTCGCCTGGGCCGAGGTGGGGTCGCTCGCTGCCGTCACCTCGACGGAGTACGGGGCGGTGCTCCTCGCGAAGGTGGGCGGGGTCGTCGTGCTCGTCGCCCTCGGAAACATCGCTCGCCTGTGGGTGGAGCACCATCGCGTGGCGCTCCCGCGACAGCACACCTCCCGCACGGCCGCCCGCGCCTCCGCCACGGCCGGGCCGACGGCCGACGAGGGCGCGGACGAGGGGTTCATGGTTCCCCCGCAGGTCGTCGGCTCCAGACGGCTGCGGCTCGGCCTGGTCAGCGAGACGGCCGTGGCGGGCGCCGTACTCGCTCTGACGGCGGCACTGGTCGTCATCGTGCCCGCCCGGTCGGACTACGTGGAGCCGTGGAGCGGCATCATCTCTGCAGGCGGATCGACGGTGTCCGTGCAGGTGCCCGAGCCGCGGGTCGGGGACACCGTCGCCCTGGTCACGCTGGCGGCGCCATCCGGTCGCCAGAGCATCGCGTCAGTCGCTGGCTCGATCAGCCGCCCCGGGTTCTCCCCCACGCCGGCGCCGCTGCCGGTGGGTCCAGACGAAGATGCCTCGAGCGGAGCCACGGAAGTGGGCCTCAGCTTCCCCGACTCCGGCCCCTGGCTCGTGCGCCTCGTCGTGACGCCGGCCGAGGGCGACCCCACGACGATCTCGTTCACGGTGCCGGTGGTTGCCGACGTGACGTGAAGCCGCTGGGGGGGCCGCGCCCGCCTCCGAAGCCCGGCGCACGCAGAACGGAGGGTGGTGGCCGGGGCCACCACCCTCCGTCCCGGTTCAGTCGGGACCTGGCGTTAGGGTCACCGCCCGAGCACCTGGTTCGAGCGGGCCGACTGGGCCCCGCCTCCCACTGCGTTGACTGCCTGCACGGTGAACCGGTAGTTGCCGGTCTGCGGGAGGGTCATCTCCAGCTGCCGAGCCGTAGCAGGCTGCAGGGCGGACACGGTCGTACCGAGCACCGTGTTCCCTGCACCCATCCGCAGCGCGGTCACGCGGTAGCCCGTGATCGCCGAGCCGCCGTTGGACGCCGGAGGAGCCCAGTTGGCGATGGCGGTGATGGCGCCGCCCTGCCGACCGTTCGCCGCGTTCCCGATGACCGGAGCCCCGGGCACCGTCGCCGGTGTGACCGACGCGGACAGCGCGGACGGCGCGCTCGACCCGACGGCGTTCACCGCGATGACCTGGAACCGGTAGGCGGTCCCGTTGGTCAACGCCGTGACGGTCGTCGACGTCGCCGTGCCCGGCGTCACCGTGACCGTCCGCACCAGCGCGTTCGTCGTCGCCAGGCGAACCTGCACCCGGAACGAGGTGATCGAGCTCGCGGGCGCGGCGGGTGTGGCGTTGATGGTCCAGCTCACCGTTGCCGTGGTGTTGCCGGACGTCACCGCGCCGATCGTCGGTGCTGCCGGTGGCGTCGGAGCCAACGGGGTGGCCGTCCCGGACGCCGAGGCGCCGGTGCCGAACTGGTTCACTGCCGCCACCGTGATGGTGTACAGCGAGCCGTTGGTGAGCCCCGTGACGGTGGCCGAGGTCGCCGTCCGGGAGATCCCGGTGATCGTCCGCACCGGCGCCGCGGTCACGTCGGTTCCGAGGAACGCCTTGACCGTGAAGCTGGTGGCGGAAGCCGGGCCGGTGAAGTTCACCGTCACGGACCCGTTGCCGGGCACGAGGCTGGTGATGGTCGGCGCCGAGGGCGTCGCCACGGTCACCGTCGTGTCGCTGAACTTCAGCTGCTCGATGTTCCACAGGGTGTCGACGCCGTCGTCCTTCGGCGCCGCGCCGACAGCCGGCACCGTCGCGTTGGCGTCGGCCACCGTGATCGAGCCGTTGGCGTTCGTCGTGACGGTGTACTGCGAGAGCGGTCCGGCGTAGACCGAGGTGTCGCAGTTCAGCGGCACGGCAGCGGAGCAGTCTGCGCGCGTCGTCACGTTGTCGGCGACCTCGCGGACGTTGACCAGGTGCCCCGGGTCGACGAGTCCGGCGAACACGGCCTGCTGAAGCGTCATGCCCGTCGTGCCAGGACCGAAGTTGCCGTCGCCCACGCCCGGGATGGCCTTGTTCTCCATCAGGTCGGTGCGCCCGAACTCGTGTCCGTTGCCGTCGGTGACGCTGATGGCGGTACGCAGCTCGTTGTCGCCGTCGATGATCTCGTTGCCGGAACGTCCCGTGAAGGTGTCGCTGCCCGGGCCTCCGAGCAGGATGTCACCCTCACCCCAGACCGGACCGCTGAGCGGGCAGGTGCCGGTGACGGACAGGGACGCCGTCTCGGCCGCCGTACCCTGCCACTGCGCGACCGGCGGGAGCAGCGCGGCGAGTCCCTTGATCCGGGCCACGCCGGCCTGGTCCAGAGCGTTGCAGCCCGTGAACCCGCCGCCACCGATCAGGCGCGGGAAGGCGAGGACGCCGTCCGTGCCCTTGAGGATGTCGTCGAACGAGGTTCCCGAGTCGGCCTCCGTCTCCTGCCACCGATCGCGGTTGACGATGATCTGGATCGGCAGGCCGCCGAGGTTGTTGTTGATCATCATGTCGTCGTTCTGGGCCACGGTGTTGTACTGGCCGATCGCCCAGTCGAAGCCGCCCGCGCCCGCGTTGCGGTCGACGGCCGCGTTCTGCGCCATGATGTCGTCGCCACCCTCGGCGTCGTAGTCGTTCTCGCCGACCTGACCGACGAAGATGTCGTTGCCGGGAGCCGTCTCGGCCGGGTCGTCGAAGAACGGGGCACCGTGGTCGCCCTGGAGCAGGTCCTGCCCGGAGCCACCCTCGATCCAGTCGTCGCCACCATCGCCGAACACCGCGTCGGCACCCTGACCTGCGATGACGTAGTCGTTGCCCGGACCGGCGAACGTCTCGTTGTCGTTGGCGCCGCCGTTGATGAAGTCCTGGCCTGCGTTGCCCATGGGGATGTCGTCCCCGGGACCGGCGTCGATGGCGTCGTTCCCCGGGCCGCCCTTGGGCACGTCAGCACCGTCGAGGTCGGTGATGATGTCGTTGCCGTCGCCACCGAGGGCGATGTCGTCGCCGCCCTGCCCGTCGATGACGTCGTTGCCGGCGCCGCCCCAGAAGGTGTCGTTGTCGTTGCCGCCCTTGATGCGGTCCACGCCGGCCGTGCCGTTGTAGACGGACTGGCCGTTGATGCCGGGCGGGTCGACGGTGTTGCGCTGCCGGTAGGAGATCGTGCCGTCCGGCGAACGGAGCAGCAGCAGGCTCTCGTCACAGTCGGGTGTGTTCGGGTCGTCCGCCACGGTGGATCCGAGCGCCGTGAAGTCGGCGGCCGTTCCCTTGAGGGCGGACAGCTGGAACTTGCAGTCGGCCGTGGCGAAGGCGTCGGCCTTGAGAGTGTCGGCGCCGTCGGTGTTGCGCTGGATCATCTCGGAGAACGAGTTGCCCTCGAGCTGGGTGCGCAGGTTCATGCCCGGCGTGCGTGCCAGGTAGTAGAGCCGGTCACCGTCCTGCAGCTTCTCCAGCTGCGTCTGGAAGACGTAGTTGAAGGTGCTGCCGAGCAGGCCGCCGAAGAGGTTGGTGACCTCGGCGAGTCCACCGACCCAGAGGTCGACGTCGTCGAGGCCCGTGGTGGTCCGTCCGTTCGCGTCGGCCCACGCGCCCGTGCCGAACATGAAGTCGGCTGCGTCCGCGGGCTGTACGTCGGCCGGGGTGATGATCGCTCCGGTGGTCGGGTCGATGACGGCCGGCCGCGGGTCCACGATCGCGCGTGCGGCGTCCCGCCTGGCCTTCAGCGTCGTCGCCGACGTGATCGTGTCGTGCGTGCCGTAGGCCGCCACGAAGTTGATCAGTGACTCCGGGTGCTTCAGGTGCTGTCCGTAGTCGCTCCAGCTGGTGTACGGCGTGAGCTGTCCGTCGTTGGTGTCGGCGAACACCGCCCGGCGGAACTCGTTGAGCCGAGGCACCCCGGCGTCGCGGGCACGCGTCATGTTGAGAGTCGGCAGGTCGAGCGGCAGGCCCAGCAGGTTGTTGCGCAGGGTCTCGGTCACGAACTCGTCGATCTCGTTGCCGGTCTGGTCCGAGGAGCCCATCACGATCGCGCCTGCGGCTTCCCTCGGCGTGTAGACCGGGTGGGTCGGGTCGACCTTGTTGTCGAAGAACGCCGGCGGGTTCAGGAAGGCCGTCAGCAGCGGCAGGCTGTTGTCGAGCTTCGACCCGTCGGGGTTCGTGTCGGTGCGCGCGACCTGGTCGTCGAGCATGGAGTGGCCGAAGCGGTAGACCGCGTGGGCGAACTCGGCCTCGATCGCCGGGTTCATGTCCGGCGAGTAGACGTGGAACGGCCGGATCGCCGGCACCATCTTGCGGCCGAACTCCTCGAACACGAGGTGCTGGTACTCCATCTCGGTGACGAAGCGGGCGGCCTGGAAGAGGCGGCCGCCGAACCCGTAGCTGGCATCCGTCCCGTTGACCAGGTGCGGCGCCTGGAAGTCGGCCAGCAGTGCGGCGTTGGCCGGGTCGTTGAGCGTGTTCGTGATGTCGTCCGCGAGCCGGTTGTGCTCGGAGTGGAAGATCTGGTGGATCGTCGACAGCGCGATGTTCTCGTTGCAGCGGCCGTCACCACAGGCGAAGTGCGCGTCGAGCATCTCGTCGTCGTACGTGCCGGCAGGCTGGTTCGCGAAGTCAGCCGAGGGGCTGGTGTCCGCGTCCGGCGTCGGGGCCACCGGCGGCGTCGACGGGTTGTGGTCGGTGTCCTGCGGTGACGGGTCGGCGTTGTGCGCGATGTCCGTCAGGAAGGGCGTGTTGAAGTGCGCGACGTTCGCCGGGACCGGTACCGGGTTCGCGATGTCGCCCTCGACGAGACCGGTCGCGGTCACGTACTGCGGCAGTCCACGAGCCGGGCCCGGGATGAAGTTGCCGTAGGGGTCGGTGGCCAGCATCGGGATGTTGGTCACGTCCCGGTCGACGAGCAGCAGGCCGAGCTTCTGGGCTGCCTGCCGCTTGACCGATGCCCACGTGGAGATGCCGTCCGTGCCGTCGGGGGAACCGGGGTAGGTCTGGCCGGCGGCCAGCCCGCCGAGGAACTTGCCGGTGGAGACGGGCTTTCCACCGACCAACGAGTACTCGCGCAGGAAGACCTGGTGCGAGGAGTGGGAGGTGTAGGTCTGGCTCTGGTCCACCCACGGGGAGTCGGTGTTGTCCGCCGGCACGTTGTCGGCGGTCTCGTCCACCGAGGTGGCCGGGTTGTCGTCGAAGACGCCGTCGGGTCCGGGCCTGACCTGCGCGCGTGAGAGCACCATGAACGCCTGGGAGGCGGGCACCTCGTCGCCGGTGTTGGCCTTGCCGTCCGGGCCGAGGGTCCGCAGCGGGTCATCGGCCTTGAGCGGCACGAAGACGGTGCCCTGGTCCTTGACCGTCTGGTCGACACCGTGGTCGAAGAACTGGCCGAAGAACGTGAACATCGAGTTGAACGGTGGTGACAGACCGACGTCGGTCGTCACGTTGGGGATGTCCAGGGTCTGGTGCGATGGGACGCAGCCGGCCGGAACGCCGTCGACCGGTGGGTCGGCCAGCGGGTCCGGGTCGGTGGTGCAGGGGAACTTGCCGGGGTTGCCCTGGCTGCGCACCGGGAACCCCGCAGCCGCGATGGCCGCAGGGTTGGTGGAGGTCTGGTCGACGACGAGGTTGCTCACTGTCCTCGGCTGGGAGTCGACGACGACGTTGCCGGGGCTCTGCTGCTTGTAGCTCGTCGGTCCGGGAGGGCCTACCGGGAAGGAGGCGGTGATCGGCTCGGCGTCACGGAACGTCGGCGTGGCCAGGTGTGGGAACGGCTGGTCGGCTGCAGCGAAGGTCTCGCGCCCCGGGAACAGGTTGTTGCACGACCCGTCGGTCGTGCGCAGTCCGTAGGAGGTGAGGCGGTCAGGGATCTGGTCCGACGCCGGCCCGACGAGAGTGCCGCACGGGTTCGAGGCGGTCCAGGTCACCGAGTGCCGCTCGGCGATCTTGATCTGCTTGAGGATGAACGTGAGGTCACCGGCAGTGACGACGAACCCGTTGCCGGTCGGCGCCGTCGCCGCCGAGGCCGCCGAAGGCACCACCATCGCCACCGGGACGACGAAGGCGATGCCGGCGGCGACGCGGCGGAACCGCATCGTCAGCGACGGCAACCAGATACGGCCGTGCGTCGCTGTGGCACGGGTGGGGGCACGCCCGGGCGACTTCCAGATGGAGTGTTTCATGGCACACCTGCCTCCTGAGTTGTTCCTGTGTTCGCCTCACGGTGCTGTGGGGACCTTCTGAAAACCTTCTGGAAAACCTTCTGGCGCGGCCCCGGCGGCGCGTGGCGTCGCGCGACGGACGCCCGCCCGGGAGGGGATGTGCACCGTCATGCGCCGGCCGTCCGGATGAGCCGCGGACGAGGCTCGGAGGCGCTGCGCAGCAGCCTGCTCAAGGTGCGCCGAGCCTGCTCGACCGAGAGCGGAGGGCCACCGGCGCGGGCGCCCGTCGAACCAGCGGCCGCCTCACAGTCGTGGGTGGCCTGGTGCAGCCGAACCACGGCGTCGATCAGCTGCTCCAGGTCGGTGTCCGTCGTCGCCGACTGTCTGAGTAGCCGCGCGTACAGCTGCTGGAGTCTCTCTCCGGGAGCACAGCCGAGCTCGTCGGCGAGCAGCCTCCTGCAGCGGTCATAGGCGCGAAGGCCTTCGGCCGGGCGCCCCGACCGCTCCATGCTGTGCAGGTAGGCGTACCAGGCCTCCTCGTCGAGCGGATCGGCGTCCAGCGCTTGGCGCGCCCATCTCGCTGCCTCGACGGGGGCGACCGCGGTGACCTTCTCCGCCGCCGCCACGAGCCATTCCGACGTCAACCGCTCGTGCTCGGCGCGCACCTGATCGAGCCACCGCGCCCGTGGCTCGTCCGACAGGAGCGGCACCGATGCGCTTGCCAGCGCGCGCCGGAGCAGTGGCAGTGCGGTCGCCGGGTCGACGCTGGGGTGCAGGCCGCGCTCGACGAGACGGGCGATGTCGACGATGTCGAGATCGACGTGGTCCATGTCGAGCGCATAGCAGCCCGACTGCGTCTGGATGGGGCCGCCTCGGACCTGTCCTTGCAGGTGGAGGTGCTTACGAAGGACGCAGACGTAGGTCTCGATGGTCGCCGAGCACGTGACCGGCCGTTGCCCCTCCCAGAGCAGGGACACCAGGTGCTCCTTGGAGAGCGGAAGGCCCCTGGCCAGTGCCAGAGCGATGAGCAGGTGCCGCGGCTTGGCGCCGCCCAGCTGTCGCGGTCCGAGCACCGTCTGACCGGTCTGCACCCGCAGCCCGCCGAGCAGGGTGATCCGGATGGCGTGGGACGCTCCGAAGCCTGGCACGACGGCCGAGGTGTCGGACATCGCTCCCCCGCTCATGGGCGGCCGCCGGATGCGTGGGCAGGTGCACGGTCAGGCCGGCGGCGTGGCCGCCGACCTGACCGCCCGCCGCGCAACTCCCACCGGGACAATGCATCGCGTTGCGAGTCGGGAGGGGAGGATCCCGGACAGGCCGCCCGGTTCGAGCCATCGCCTGTCTTCTCGACGTCGGATGCTGTGGAAGGCACGCGTCGGCGGCCCGTACCAGGACGCTCCACCGTCACTGGTAGGAACCGGCCTGGAGTCGAGTGGCCTGCGGACCGGCCGGGGTCGGCGTTCCGGGATCGGGGGAATCCCGGGGCGAAGCGGCCCGGACTCGCGCTGCGCACGTGTTCGAACAGCTTCCTCGTCCCCAGTGCGCGCTCGTTCCCCATGGGGCAATCGTTTCGAACCCCCTTGAGCCGCAACAGTGCCCGGTGAGGGGTCCTCAAGCCCCCACACCGAGGGGGATGACTCACACCCGCAAATGAGGGTGCGGGCGTCTCACCGTGCCCAGGACCACACGAAGATCTTGGGGAAGCGCGCGACCAGCTGCGCCCCGCCGGAAGACGCCCGGCCTGCACTGAACGAGCCACCGATGTCGGTGACGCTGTCCTCGATGAGCCTGAGGCCGAGATGTCCTTCACCGGATGGCACGAGGGCGTGGGCGTCGCCGTCATCCGTCACGGTCACGACGACCTCGTCCCCCACCGTGTCCGCGGTGATCCACGCGGTGGTCGCCCGCGCGTGCTTGACGACGTTGCGGAGTCCTTCACGGGCCACCTGGTAGGCGAGCTCGACTGCTTCGCGGGAGACGACGTTCAGGGTCGGGTCGATGTGGATCACCACGTCGATGCCCGCCGCCCGCACGGGTGCGGCGACCTGCTCGATCGCCGGCGCGAGGCCTTCTCGAGTCAGGCTGACGGGGTACAGGTCCGTCAGGATGGCCCGCAGGGCCGAGATGTCCGTCTGCAGCTGCTGGCTGAGGGTCTCGAGGGCCTGCCTCGACTCCGCCGCATCCTCCGGTAGCTGTCGAGCTATCGCAGGCAGCGAGTAGCCGAGTCCGGTCAGGTCCTGGATCAGGCCGTCGTGCAGCTCTCTTGAGACCTTGCGGCGTTCGATGTCCGAGGCGGCGAGGGCATGGCGCAGGAGCGAGGCACGCTCATCCTGTGCTGCATCGACCCGTCGCGCCAACGAGAGACCCAGCGGGATCACGGCCAGCATGAAGAGCAGGAGCGCTGCAAGGGTCAGGGGCACGATTCGCGAGGAGATCACGATCTCGTCGTCGAGGATGCGGCTGGTCCCCCAGTACGACTCGACGAGGATCGGCTGTCCGTCGGCGTCCGACGTCGCGGCGTACACCTCGAGCAGCTCGTCGAAGGCCTGTTCCGTCGCGTTCTCTTCCTTGCTGAGGTCGGAGACATGGGCAAGGACGGCATCGGTTCCGAAGAGCGCTGCTTCCTCTGGCTCGAGGTCGAAGCTCTCGCCGTGAAGGGCGGGAGCGTCGGACCAGATCACGTGACCGCCCTGGTCCCACACCTTGATGCGCACCATGGAGCCGTCCCTCATGGGGCTCTCCATCCGCCCCTCCAAGGCACGTACGGCAGTGGGTTCACCGTCGCGCAGTGCCTGGTTGACCAACGGCGCGACGGCGTGCCGAGCGAAGTTCGCGCCGTGCCTGCTCGCGTCGAGGACCGCGATGTCCGCGGCAGCCGCTCTGACCGCGAGGCTCACGCCAACGGCACAGACCAGCAGGGCCAGCAGGCTCCACCAGACGAAGCGACGGACCGCTCGGCTCCGTACCGTGGCCGTACGCGCCGCGGAACCGATCGAGGTCGGGTGACGCACGGTCACGGACCGATCAGGCCGAGCTTCCTGGCGGTCACCACCGCTTCGAGCTGTGAGTGCACCTGCAGCTTGACGAGGAGGTTCTTCACATAGCCTCGGCAGGTCAGGCGCGTGATGCCCAGGTGTCGCGCGATGGCGGCGGTGTTGTGACCCTCGGACAGGAGGGTGAGCACCTGGGCCTCCCGTGCGGTCAGCGGAGTGTGGCTGTTCGCGGGCGGTGACTCGCGAAGCACGTCACGAAGCACGCGGGGCTGAACCGCGAGCCCGTCGCCGTCCCGGTTGCGGATGGCCTCCAACAGCTCGGTCAGCCTCCCGTCCTTGAGGAGGAAGGCGCCCGCGCCCGAAGCGGCTGCGCGCCGCAGCAGCCCTTCGCCCATGTCGGCGGTGAGGACGACGACGTGGAGGCAGGGGTTCTGACGGATGAGCTCGGCCGCGAGCTCGATGCCGTCCTCATCACCGAGGTTGACGTCCATGACGATGACGTCGGGTCGGTGGTCGGCGGCCTGACGACGAGCCTCTGCCGCGGAATGGGCCGAGCCGGTGCAGCTCAGTCCCGGCTCCATGTCGATCGCCAGGGCCATTGCGGCCGCGACGGTCTGGTGGTCATCCACCACCATCACCCGGATGATTTCTCCGACGATGTCACCTTCGGCCCGCAGACCTGCCGTCACGCTCATGATCCGCCCTGCCTCCCCAAAGCGATCCGGTGGCCGATCACATGGGCCCCCGTCCTTCCCCCGGCTCAAGTATGGGCGCCTGCGTGCACCACGTCTCACGTTTTCGGACGACGCGTGGCAATGACACCGAACGTCTGCGGCTCAAGCCGGACAGATCCCCCACCGGCGCCTGAGCCGACCACTGCTGACCGCCAGACGAATCGACGCACGGAAGCCGAACTCTCCTGATCCGAAACGTGGCTCGACTGAACGTTCGCTCAGGCCGCGGGTAGGACGTTCGTCCGACCATCCGGATGCGCGACTTCTCAGGGTGTCTCTTCGGGCGGCCGACGTGAGTCGAAGGTCATGGGACCTGGGCGTCGGTTGCGCGGCCGGGAGGTTTGCGCCATTGAGGCATCGCGTTCCGAAGCGCCGTGTTAGACCTGCATCGGAAGTTGCGTATGTCCGCCTGTTCACGTCCCTCGGGTCGTGCTCGATGCCGCAAGGTCCGTCGAAGGGTCGGGATGCGATGAGTTCTCCTGCCCCTGCTGGGGCCGAACACGCCACGGAACCCTCGGGTGCTGACGACGAGCGGTCAACCGTCCGAAGCCGCCGCCGGCCATGGGTCTGGGCGCTGCTGATGCTTCCGCCGGCCGCCGTCGCGGTGCACCTGCTCGCGCTGGGCGCCTTCGCCGGCCGGACCGTTCGCCTGGCGGCGGAGGACTGGTGCGCGGCGACACGCGTCCGCGACTACGGCTCACTGGGTTTCATCGACTACTACTACTTCAAGGTGAACGGCCGGTTGGCCTACCACGTGGGCCAGGTCCTGGTCTTCGCCGACGGGCTCCGAGGCATTCGCCTGTTGCCGTTCGTCCTGGTCGTCACGCTGACGGTCGGCATCTTCACCGTGCTGTACCTGGCGCTGCGCCACCTGCAGTGGCGGTGGCCGGCGGCGGCCGCTGGGCTCCTCGCGGTCGTCGTGTCGGCTCTCACGTTCTTCGCCGGCAACGTGGTGTACCAGGTCCTCTTCTGGTCGGCTGCCACCGTCACGCACACGGTCCCGGTGATCCTGGGCGTCTGGAACGTGGTCATCCTCGTGGTCGCCGCACGCAGTCCCCGGCGATGGGTGCGCGTCACGGCGGTCGTGCTCGCGTTGCTCATGGGCTTCGTGATCGCATCGCTGGGCGAGGCCTTCTTCGTGGTCGGCGCCGTGTACGCGGTGACGGCCCTGCTGTCTGCCCTGCTGGCGTGGCGGGACCGGCGGGCCCGCTTCCCGATCACGTGGCTCGCCGTGTGGCTCATGGGTCTGTTCGCCGGATTCGTCGTCCTCTACTTCTCGCCGGGCCAGCGCTTGCGCACCCAGATCTCCTACCGGCACGAACAGCAGTCGCTGGTGTCGCTCCACGGCCTCTCGGAGACGGTTCACGGCTGGCTCAGCTCGTGGGCGATCATCCTCTCCCAGCCCGCGTACTACGCAGCGATCGTGGCCGGGCTCCTGGTCGGTCTGCTCGCCAGCAGCGCGCCCCTGCGCAGGACGTCGCTGCCGTTCGCCGGGGGCTCGTGGACCCGTCCGCGCACGCTGCTCGTGGTGGTGCTGCCGGCGGTTCTGGTGGTGATCGCGTCGTTCGGCGTCATCGCCGGGTTGCGGCAGGGCTACGGACCCGAGGGCTGGCGGTTCCAGCGCGCCTGGACGAGCTTCCTGATCCCCGCCCTGGTGACCGCCGCCCTCTACGGCGCCGCGGCGGGTTACTGGCTGGGCCGCCGCTCCGGCCGCTGGCAGCAGAACGCGAGGGTTCCCGCCATGGCGGCACTGCTCGGGGCGTCGGCCCTGTTCGGCACGGTGTTGTTGGGGTCCATCGTGCCGCGTAGTACAGCGCTGGTACTGGACATGTCCGTCCGCGCGAAGGCCTGGGACCAGAACAACGCAGCGGTCGAGGCACAGATCCGCGAGGGCAGGCGCATCGTGCGGTTCACGCCCACTCCCATCTCCGGCTCGACCGAGCCGTTCCGCCTCACCACCTCGCCGGACTGGGCCCGCAACTGCGCCACGGCCTACTACGGCGTCGACACACTGATCCCTTCCGAGGAGTGGCTGTCGACACCGGCCTCCGCCGAGTGGCGGCAGAAGAACCCCACGGTGCGATGAGCCCGACGCTCGAGGGCCTGCACGATCGTCACCTCCCCACGGGGATGGACGCGTGAACGACCGCGAGGTCGAGCCCAGGCCCTGGGGGTGGATGAGTCGGCCGGTACGCCGGGTAACCCAAGAACCAGCCTCTGACCTGCGGCGTTACCGAGGCTGGTCCGTCTCGGGTCCGTCCGAGAGTCCGAAGACACCCTCAACCGCGGCCCAGATCCGACCCTCGTCCGACGGCCACAGATGCGAGTAGGTCGCCAGCGTCTCGGACGGGTCCTTGTGCCCCAGTCGGTCCGCGACCGCGCGCGGCGACGCGCCCTGGGCGATGAGCAGCGACGCGTGGAAGTGCCGCAGGTCGTGCCACCCCGACCGGTCCGGCAAGTCCATGCCGGCTGTCGCCTTGTCCCAGGCGTACTGCAACTGCTGCCGTCGCAGCGGCGCCCCGCGCAGCCCCGAGAACACCAGACCCTCCGGACCCCGGGTCCCCATCTCGATCTGCTCGAGCAGCACCTTCTCGATCGACGGCGACAGCGACACCCACCGGTAGGACGCCTTCGTCTTCAGCGGCCCCCAGACCACCTTCGACGCGCTCGTGCCCGGGGCGAGCTGGCGGTCCAGGTGCACCTTGCCCGGCTTCACCCGGTCCAGCGTGATCGAGCGCCACTCCCCCGGCCGCATCCCCGTACCCGCCGCGAACACCGCCGCCCGGCGCAGGTGCGCCGGCGCGCGCTCCCCCACCGTCATCACCTGCTCGACGGTCATGGGCGCGATCAGCTTGTGGTCCGCCTTCGGCAGCCGGACACCCTTGCACGGCGAGACGACGATGAGCCGCTCGTCGAGCGCAGCATTGAAGACCGCGCGGACGTACACGAACGACAGCGCGATCGTCGCCGGCGCCAGGCCGCGCCGCGCGAGGGCGGCGACCATGTCCTGGACATCGCCCTTCGTGATGCGCTGCAGCGGCTTGTGGCCGAACGCGTCGTAGGCGTCCAGGCGCAGTCGCCGCTCGGCGGTCTCAGCCGTGCCGGGCTCGTGCTGCAGCTGCCGGCCGAGCCACGTGCGCGCATGCTGCTCGAAGGTCACGGCACTTTCGGCGACATAGGTGCCGGCGCGCATCGAGGTGTCGACGGTTGCGAGGTGCGCCTCGGCGGCGTCCTTCGTCGCGAACGCGGCCGTCTTCTCGCCACCGTCGGGCTCGATCCACGAGGCGAGCCACCGCTTGCCGCGGCCCCACCGCTCGGTGCGGACCCGTCGGCCTCGGTCGCCCGGGCGGGTCCACCGGTCCTTGACATGGCCCATCAGCCGCTGCGCCTCGCCCGTGTTCGCGCCTTGAGCCGGCCCAGGAGCGCTGACGTCGTCGCGGGGTCGGCCCGCCACGCCTCATCGGTGTGCAGGACCGCGACGAGCCTCTGGTAGTGCCTCGTCTCCGAGACGCCAAACTCGGCCTGGATCGCCTGCGCCTTCCGGCCGTCGCTGGCCCGCGGATCGTTCAGCCACCGGCGCTCGAACGCAAGCAGCTCTTCCGTCACGGCAGCATGTCCTTGTGCTGGGGACACAAGTTGATGACGGACTGCCTGAAGAGCGCGTCGACCTGGTCGGCGGTCTCCGAATGCTCTTTGCCGGTCAGCATCGCCTGAACGGCGTCGCCGAAAGAAGACTGAGTCGCCATGACCTCACAGAAGCTGTTCCCGATCTTGAGTAGCTGCTCATCGCCCACGCTCGACAGATCCAGCGTCCCGTACCGAGCGGTCTTGGCCCAAGCAACGAAGGCACCTGGCCCCGCCGGCCTGGTAGTCGTTGTCGGCTCCGGTGTCGGAGTCGTGGTCGTAGTAGTCACCGACACGGTCGGGCTCGCCGTCGCGACGGGCACCTCACCTTTGCCACATCCCGCCAACACCAACACAACGGCGGCGGCCCCTGTGATGCGCTTCATTCCCTGTCTCCTCAAGTCACGAGGTCTGGTGACCTCTCAGCACGTCGACTCTTCGCCTGCTTCCACTGCCGCCCGCCGAAGCAACGCTCGCTCCGACGGGTGCAGGTGTCTCAACCGGACGTGCACCACGTCCTCAGTAACGTTCAACTCGTCGGCGAGCTCCGGCATCGACCGGGCCCACCTTGCCGCATCCATCAGCTCGTCGAGGCGAATCAGCGAATGAGCCGTGGCCACGTCGACCGAGCGCTCTTCGTAGAGCTCGTGACCGCCGGGGCCGCGGATGATGTGCTGCCGCTCGTGCTCGATGATGCAGCGACGCTGTACCTGCGAGAGCCCGAAGCGCAGCCAGATCGTGCGATCGGCCCACCTGGTCGCGGCGTCGACACCCTCCGGCAGCTCCCCGGTCCAGTGCACCGTCCAGTCGGCCAGGGCCCGGATGGCCCTCCACGGATGGTGCTGCGCCACGTTGCCCCCTGACTCACTGGTGGGCCCGCTGCTTGAGCCGCGACCGCAACGTAACCGTCAGGTCTGACGGTCCTCCCGGCGATGACGTCGGGTGCGGTGCGCGGCCGCGCGGCCCTCCTGGATGTCCTCCATGGTGGGCGGCTTCGGGCCGGGCAGGCGCGTGACTACCGCGCCGGACTCGGGCTGCTCGAGCATCGCTGCGATGACGGCGTCGATGGCGGCGCGCTGGGTCCGCGAGAGACGGGACGCATCGGCCGGCGGGACGTAGGGCTCCCCCTCTCCCGCCGGCACCTGCGCCAGCTGCCGCAGTGTGACGATGTCGAGCTCGTCGAAGACTGCGGCGAACGCCTGGAGCGTGGAGTCGTCTGGGACTCCGTGGTCTCCGCGCAGGTAGTTCCCGATGGTGGCGAATGACACCTTGTGGCCGGCATGCTCCATCTCCTCCTCGATCCTCCGGAGCGACCATCCACTGCGCTTCTTCTGCGCGGCCTTGAGGGCCTGGGACAACTCGCTCACGTGGCTCACCTTGAGGGGGTGTAGACGGCATCGGCAAGGGCCACTGTAGACGCGCTGTCTACAACTCACACGCTTGTGACTTGTAGACGCGCAGGTCGGGGCACTACTTCTCCCCCGGATTTCGTAGACAAACACGTCTACGCTGTGTAGTGTGTTGTCACACAGCGCACAGTCGTCTACATTTGGAAGGAATCCGACATGACAGCTGAAAGGAGGCTCTACGTGAAGGTCCACCGCCAGGCCCTCCGCCAGCACATGGCGTACCGCGGACTCACCGTCCGAGGGCTCGCCGCCAAGACCACGAAGCCGCGCTTGAGCCCCTCGACCATCGGCCACCTCGCTTCCGGCGAGCGGACCACCTGCTCCCCCGAGACCGCACGTTCCATCGAAAGGGCTCTCGACGTCCCTCCCGGGACGATTTTTGAGCCCACGATGTGCAACGTGCAGTCGCACACTGAGCGAGCCTCGGCATGAACACCGCTACCCGCATCCGCGACCTCGGCTGGGTCAACGACGCGGTGCTCTTCCGGCTCGACCCGCCGATCGAGCTGCCCACCGGGCAGTCCGTCGAGCACGTCGTCATCTCCATCGGCCCGCTCACCAACGGCGACCACGGGACTCTCGTCGTCGCCGCCGACGAGGAGGGCCGCGTCACCTCGTGGGCGCCGCTCGCGGTGCTCGAGGTCGCGAACCACGGCGAGGCCCTCCAGCAGCTCGGCTACGAGGAGGTGCCGGCGTGAGCACGAAGCCGCCCACCCACCTGCTGACCGCGCACGAGGTCGCCGCCCGCCTGGGCGAGCACATCAAGACGACCCGGAAGCGCACGCGCCGAGGCGACTTCGCGTCCTTCGCGATCAACCTCGGCACCCAGAACCGGCCCATCTGGCGCTACGACGAGCGGCTCCTCGAGCGCTGGATCGACTCCCGCAGGGCCGCCTGAACATCCGGCCGCCAGCCGACTCGACCCCGACCGGCGGCCGGAGCAAGACCACTCAGCACATGACGGAGCACCCGCTCCTGGCGAAGGGATCAACGGGTGCTCGCGACGAAAGGAATCGTCTCATGACGACCCAGACCAGTACCACCAGCACCAGCACCAGCAACGCCGAGCGCATCCGCGCGGCCATCGACGCCGTCGCCAAGCGCATCCGTATCCAGGACTTCGACGTCGTCGGCATCCAGGGGACGACCTACGCGAACACCGGGATCGTCACCGTCTCGCTCCACGTCGACACGTTCGCCGAGATCGGCAAGGTCGCCGCCTACCTCCAGCTCAAGGGCGTTCGCTCGACGGTTGGCGGCATCACCATCGTCGGCCCGAGCCCGGTCACCGGCTTGGCCGGCGCCAAGGTCGAGGTCTTCGGTCCTTCGACCGAGGGGTCGGTGACCCGATGACGACCACGGCCCGCAACGCCGAGTACGTCGGCCGGCACCGCTCGCCCATCCGGCGCCCGATGCCGCTGCCGATGACGAATCTCGACGGGATCAACGACGCCGCGGTCAGCCTCAGCCTCCGCGCGACCGACCCCTACGTCCTGCTCACCAGCGACCACGACCAGGCGCTCATCGCCCTGTCGCCCAAGCAGGTCGAGCAGATCCTCGGCCGGGTTCAGGAGTCCCTCGAGTCCGGGGCCGTCGCCGGCGACGACGAGGTCGACGACGACTTCGACCCGACCGACGCCGAGCTCGCCGTCGACTACTGGCCCACCACCGTCGCCCAGCAGCACGCCTCGGCGAGGGCCCTGAGCCAGGAGCTCCACTCGTGACCGCGCTCGAGCAGCCCGTCGTCGCTGACTGGGTCGCCGCCGGTGCCCGACCGGCCGGCCAGCCCGGCCGTGTGGGCCGCAACCACGGCGCCGGTGCCTCCTGGTCCTACCCCGCCGTCAAGACCGACGAGGGCCGCGTCTTCTTCTGGCGCGACAGCGAGACCTCGGCCGGCCAGTGGATCGAGGCCCCCGCCGGGCTCGCAGCGTCCTTCGACGCCGACGAGGACTGGAAGGCCGACTGCGACCACCAGCACGCCGCCCCGTGGCAGACGTGCGCGTTCGAGGCCGACTGCGTCGCGCTTCGCCTAGAGGAGGAGCGGACATGGGGACGCTGACCCTGCCGGCCAACGGCGTCACCGCCGGCAGCGAGATGCTCATGTACCTCGCCGTCCTGGGGGTGCTCGCGTTCGTCGCCCTGGCGATGAAGCACTCACGTCGCGTCCGGCTCGCCGCCGCTCGCGCGGCCCACCCGGCCGGCAAGCTCCGCGGCCGCCACCACGCCGACCGCGCCGCCGCGGCCGTCGAGGCCCAGCACGGGCTCACCGCCTGGATCCAGTGCGTCCTGTGCCGGCGCCGCGAGCTGCGCACCGGTCTCACCCCGGCCGAGCTCGTCGACGCGCTCACCGACCCGCGTGTCACCTGCTCCCGCTGCGTCGACGTCCTCGACGCCACCGCGAAGGACGTGGCCGCATGACCGCCACCCTCATCCCGACGCTCGCACCCGGCAGCCCCGAGTGGGCCAAGCGCATGAGCGCCTCGAAGATCGCTGGCGTCGTCGGCCACTCGCCCTACGAGTCCCGGTTCTCCCTGTGGCACAAGATGACCGGGAACCTCGCCTGGGACGACGGCCAGAACGCCGACGAGAAGCGCCGCGGCCACTACCTCGAGCCCGCGCTGCGGCAGTGGTTCCGCGACCAGCACCCCGACATGCGCGTCGAGCGCACCGGCACGTGGGAGCGCGACCTGTTCCCGTGGCAGGTCGCCTCCCCCGACGCCCTCGTCGACGTGGATGACCTGCTCGAGTGCAAGACCTCGACGAAGGACTGGGAGTGGGGCGAGCCCGGCACCAGTGAGGTGCCCGTCTACTACGACGACCAGGCGCAGTGGACGCTCCTCGTGACGGGCCGGCGGCGCTGCTACTTCTCGGTGCTCACGTCCTTCATGGAGTTCCGCGAGTACGTCGTCGACGCCGACCCGCAGAAGCAGGCGTGGCTCGTCACCGAGGCTGAGGCGTTCATGGACTCCCTCGGCCGGCACGTCCCGTCGATCGACGAGCACGACGCCACCTACCGCGCCATCCGGCAGCTGCACCCCGACATCGAGGACACCGAGGTCGAGATCGACCTGTCCCTCGCGCTCGAGTACGCCGCCGCGAAGGCCGCCAAGGACGACGCCGAGACCGCCTACCGCGGCGCCGCCGCCCGCATCAGCGACGAGCTCGGCACGGGCCGGGTCGCCAAGACCCCGACCGGGCTCACCGTCGCCTACCGCCGAGCCGGCCGCGCCGGCTCCACCCCGTACCTCAACCCCGCCCGCGGCCTCACCGCCGCACTCCTGACCGAGAGGACCGCGTCATGACCGCCGTCGCACGCACCGAGCAGAACACCCCGGCCGCGCTCGTCCAGCAGTACCAGGGCGACTTCGCCGTCGTTCTGCCGTCGCACATCAAGCCCGAGACGTGGTGCCGCGTCGCCATCGGCGCGCTGCGCCGCGACCGCAACCTCGAGCAGGCCGCCCGGCAGGACCCGGCGTCGTTTCTCGGCGCGCTCCTGGACGCCGCCCGCCGCGGTCTCGAGCCTGGCACCGAGCAGTACTACCTCGTGCCGCAGAAGGTGAAGGGCCAGATGCAGGTCCGCGGCCAGATGGGCTACCAGGGCGTCGTCGAGCTGATCTACCGCGCCGGTGCCGTCTCCTCGGTGATCGTCGAGGTCGTCCGCGAGAACGACAAGTTCTCCTACGTGCCCGGCCGCGACGACCGGCCCACCCACGAGATCGACTGGTTCGGCAAGGGCGGCCGCGGCGAGCTCCTCGGCGCCTACGCCTACGCCGTGATGAAGGACGGCGCGACGTCGAAGGTCGTCATCCTCAACCGGGACGACATCGAGCGCGCCAAGGCCTCGTCGCAGGGCGCCTCCTCGGCCTACTCGCCGTGGGTGAAGCACGAGGAGTCGATGTGGCTCAAGACGGCCGCGCACCGCCTGGCCAAGTGGGTCCCGACGTCCGCCGAGTACATGCGCGAGCAGCTGCGCGCGGTCAAGGCTGTCGAGGCCGAGCAGGTCGGGCCCGGCTCGATCGGCGCCGTCCGCGACCAGCCCGTCACCGAGACCGGCCTCGAGCGCGCAGCCGACCCGGTCGGCGGCGAGCACTACGAGGCCGACGAGGTCACCGGCGAGGTCATCGACGAGCAGGACCCGCCCGCCGGCCAGTACGCCTCCTACGACGAGTCGGGCGACCCGACCACCGAGCCGGAGTGGTGAACATGGGCTGGCACATGAGCCGCCTCGCGCTCTTCGACCTCGAGACCACGGGCGTCGACCCGCACCGCGACCGCATTGTCACCGCCGCCATCATCGAGGCCGGCGCCGGGGTCAAGACCACGACCCGCTCGTGGATGCTCAACCCCGTCATCGACATCCCGCAGGGCGCCACCGACGTCCACGGCATCACCACCGAGATGGCACGCCTCGACGGCCGCGACGCCTCCACCGGCGTCCGCGAGCTCGCCGCCGACCTGCTCTCCTGCATCGGCTCCGGGCTGCCCGTCGTCGGCCACAACGTCGTCTACGACCTGACGCTCCTGCACGCCGAGCTCGTCCGACACGGGCACACCACCCTCGCGGCCGCGTTCGCTGGCATCCGCCCCGTCATCGACACGATGGTCCTCGAGAAGCAGCTCGACCCGTACCGGCCCGGCAAGCCCAACGGCCGCCGCCCCGACGCCGCCTGCGGGCCGCACACCCTCCTCGAGTGCTGCCGCCTCTGGGGCGTCGACCTCACCGCGCAGGAAGCCCACGGCGCCGAGGCAGACGCTCTCGCCGCCGGCCGCCTCGCCTGGCGTCTCGCGACGGACCCGTACCGGTTCGAGCAGTTCGACGGCCCGCGCGGCGTCGACCGCATCAACCCCGGCGACTGGGACCTCGCGCGGCTGCACGACTGGCAGGGCGCCCAGTACGCCCGCTCGGCCACCTCGTTCCAGGCGTACAAGCGCGGCGAGCAGCGCAAGAAGCCCGACGACGTCGACCCGGCCTTCGTCGCCTGCACCGAGTGGCCTGTGCAGCCGCTCCCCGCCGACTGGTCACCCGACCAGCTGCCCACTCCCGCAACCGAGCAGGAGGCCGTCGCATGAGCCGCCTCACCTTCAACGTCAACGGCACCCCCGGCGCACAGGGCTCGAAGCGTCACGTCGGCAACGGCATCCTCCTCGAGTCCAGCAAGAAGGTGAAGCCCTGGCGCGCCGACGTCAAGGCCGCCGCCGAAGCAGCCCACCTCGCCTCCGACGAGTGGGACCGCGCCACCGGCGCCATCGGCGTCCAGATCACCTTCCGGTTCGCCCGACCAAAGAGCCACTACCGCACCGGCCGCAACGCCCACCTGCTCCGCGACGACGCCCCCATGTACGTCACCAGCCGCGGCGCCGGCGATGGCGACAAGCTGCAACGCTCCACCTTCGACGCGCTCACCGCGGCCGGGGTCATCGCGGACGACTCACTCATCGTCGCCATCCACGCCTTCAAGGTGTACGCGGCCCGCGACGAGATCCCGGGTGCCACGATCGACCTCTACACGGTGCGCAACATCGCCGACCGGCAGGTGGCGTGATGGCCACCCGAGTCGAGCTGCGCACCATCCCCGTCCGCGACCTCGTCGCCAACCGGCGCAACGTCCGCGAACACCTCTTCGACATCGACGAGCTCGCCAACAGCATCCGCGCCAACGGCCTCCTGCAGCCGCTCGTCGTCAACGACCAGGGCGGACTGCTTGTCGTCACCGACGGCCACCGCCGCCTCGAGGCCTGCCAGCGGGCGTGCGTGCCGGCCGTGCCGTGCCTCGTCACCATCGGCGCCGACGCCCGCTCCGTCACCACGACGATGCTCGCCGCCGCCATGCACCAGGAGCTGCGCCCGATCGAGCAGGCCCGCGCGTTCAAGGCGCTCCAGGACGAGGGCGTCGCCGTCGCCGACATCGCCCGCTCCACCGGCTACCGCGTCGCGCTGATCCGTGCCCGACTGCTGCTGCTCGAGCTGCCGATCGAAGCGCAGGACATGGTCGACAACGACGAGCTCACCATCGGGCAGGCAACCGACCTGGCGAAGCAGGTCAGGTCCAAGAAGTCTGGCTCTGCCAGCACGAGGTCGTCCAGCCGGTCCTCTTGGCTGACCAGGTCGCACCGTCTGGCCCTGTCCATCGTCTGCGACCACGGTGACGCGCGAACCGTCGTCGGCGGGGTCGCCTGCGGGCAGTGCTGGGAGGCTGCCATCCGCGCCGACGAGCGCGGCGAGCTCGAGGTCGTCCCGGCGCACGACGAGGCCCTCGTCGATCGCGTGCTCTCCGGTGAGCGACTGCCCATGCAGCGCGTCGACCGCCTGGAGGGCGTCCGCCGGCTCGTGGCCGAGGGGCTGTCCGACAGCGAAGTCGCCAACCGCCTCAACTGCACCGACCGCCAGGTGCTCCGCGATCGGCAGGCCCTCGACCTAGCGGCGACACGGCCGCCTGGCCACCAGTACGCGACGGCGGTGGCGTGATGGCCCGCCGACTCACCGCCGCCGAGAAGCAGCAGATCATCGACCGGCTCGCGGCCGGCGACCGCTTCATGACGATCGCCCAGGAGCACGGCGTCTCCACGTCCACCGTCAACTACTACCTCCAGCAGGCCGGGCTCTCCTCCACCAGAAGGGCACTCCGCCGTGAACGTGCCACCGAGCGCGTCACCGCCAAGGAGGCCGGCCGAGCCGCCCGCCGCAACAAGGTCGTCGACATCCACGGCACCCCCGACTGGATGCACGACGGCGCCTGCCGCGGCACCGACGACCCGGACGCCTTCTACCCGAAGCGCGACCGCGACGCCGGCGACGCCGTCCGCATGTGCCAGCCCTGCCCGGTCCGGCAGACCTGCCTCGAGTGGGCGCTCAAGCACCGCGAGGAGTTCGGCGTCTGGGGCGGCCTCACCGAGGACGAGCGCCGCGAGCTTCGTCGAGGAGCGATCGCGTGAGCTACGACTACCACTACACGAAGAAGTGGCGGCTCGACCGCGAGCGCGGCATCAAGCGCTGCGTCGACTCGGACCCGGTCAAGCAGCACATCGAGCGGCTGCTCGCGTCCGGCTCGTCCAAGCGAGCCATCGCGGCCGCCGCCGGCGTTTCCCCGACGACGATCACTGCGCTCACACGCCACGAGCAGGGCACCATCACGCGCACCATCGCGGCCAAGATCCTCGCGGTCCGACCGGCGCGGCTTCACGACCGCTCCGGCGACGACTTCGTCCCACGAGTCGGCGTCGTCCGCCGGCTGCAGGCACTCCAGGCCATCGGTCACACCTGCGAGGCCATCGCCGAGGCCGCCGGCGCGACCGTGCCGATCATCCACAACCTGATGCTGCAGGTCGGGCCCTACGTCTCAGCCATGAACCGCGACCGTATCCACGTCGCCTACGAGCAGTTGTGGGACCAGCCCGGCCGCAGCGACAAGATCCGCCGGCTCGCGGCCAAGAAGGGCTGGGCCCCGCCGATGGCGTGGGACGACGACTCGATCGACGACCCGGCCGCCATCCCCCAGGTCGTCCACGACGCGACCCGAAACGGTGGCCGGCCCATCGAGTACCTGCTCGAGGACGTTGAGGACCTCCTGCGCTTCGACCCCCTCACCACTGCGGACCGCATCGCCGCCCGCCTGGGCTATGCCGACCGCTCCGGCGTCCAGAACGCCCTCGCGCGCGCCGGCCGCCAGGACCTCCTCGCACTGCTCGCTCGCAACGCAGACCTCGCCCACCCCGGGCAGGCAAATCGGAAGGACACAGCCGCATGACGCCCAAGCGCTACGACCCGGCCGATGACCACGAGCCGCTGCCCTTCCAGATCGACGCGAGGGGGGGCGTCGAAGGTTCAGAACGCCGAGCCTCCGTGCGCTCGGTCAAGTTCGGCATCTGCCCGGGACACACCGACGACGGCAGTGCGAAGCGCACTGGCTTGCTGCCGCAGGGGCTGCACCTGGTCTGGCGCTACCACCAGACCAAGACCTTCGGCGGCGTTGCGATCGACTGCCCGAGCTCGGGCCAGCCGGTGTGCACCAGTCCCTCCCGACCAGGCCAGCGCGTCGACTGCTCCTGCGGCGCGACGCCTGAGACGGCGGCCTGACCCCTACGGGCCGCACCCGCTCCGCACCCCTGGCGGAGCAGCCCGCCCCGGGACCCAGCCCGGGGCGGGCGCCCCGAATCATCCGAACCAGCCGAAAGGGCGCCGGTGACCGACCGACCACGCGACCGCCACCTCACCGTCGCGCCGCCACCCGACGACCAGCCAGGCTGGCAGCCGCCACAGGACCGTGAGGCCGAACAGGCCACCCTCGGCGCCGCCATGACCAACCCGCGGGCCCTCGACGACATCAGCCTCGTCACCGCCCCCGGCGACTTCCACGACCTGCGCCACGAGCTCATCTACGACGCCATCCTCAACCTCTACGCGCGCACCCGACCCGTCGACAAGATCACCGTCGCCAACCAGCTCGGCCGCGACCTCGACCGCGCCGGCGGCCGCGCCTACCTCGAGCACCTCACCACCCTCGGCATCGGGGTCATCGACGGCTCTTGGCACGCCCAGATCGTCGCCGAGCACGCCGCCCTCCGACGCCTCCAGCAGCACCACCTCAAGGGCCTCGCCGACATCGACAACCGCGGCGACACCCCAGCCGCCGACCTCTACGCCCGCTGCACCGACCACCTCGAGCAGATCCCCCGCGGGGTCCCCGGCGTCGACCACGTCGCCACCAGCTCCTGGGCGCCCGTCGACCTCGCCGACATCCTGCGCAACGGCGAAGTCCTCGAGCAGCCAACCGAGCTCGCCCGCAACGACGGGCAGTGCCTGCTCTACCCCTCCGCCATCCACTCCATCAGCGGCGAACCCGAGTCCGGCAAGACCTGGGTCGCGCTCATCGCCGCCGCCCAGTCGCTGCGCAACGGCGAGCACGTCACCTACGTCGACTTCGAGGACCGCGCCGGACGCGTCGTCCCACGCCTCGTCCACCTCGGCGCCCCAGCCGAAGCCATCGTCGAGCTCTTCCACTACATCCGACCATCCCAGGCACTCGACCACGCCGGCCGCAAGCTCCTCGACCAGTACGCCGCCACCTCCAGCCTCGCCGTCATCGACGGCGTCACCGAAGCCATGACCATGCACGGCCTCTCGCTGCTCGACAACGAAGACGCCGCCCGCTACCTCGACCTGCTCCCCCGCCACCTCGCCGACCACGGCCCCGCCGTCCTGCAGATCGACCACGTCGTCAAGGACAGCGAGAAGCAAGGCCGCTGGGCCATCGGCGCCGGACACAAGCTCGCCGGCCTCGACGGCGCCGCCTACGGCGTCAAGGTCCTCGAGCCCTTCGGCCGCGGCAAGATCGGCCGCGCCGCCATCGCCGTCCACAAGGACCGCCCCGGCGCCGTCCGCGAGATCGCCCTCGGCAACGCCGTCGCGCACCTGGTCATCGACTCCCGCGACGGCACCATGGCCGCCTGGCTCGAAGAACCCTCCACCATGCCCAAGAGCGCCGACGGCGGCATGCGACCCACCCACCTCATGGAGAAGGTCTCCCGCTATGTCGAGATGACCCCCGGCGCCTCCCGCCGCCAGATCGAGGACGGCGTCCAGGGCAAGCGCGAGTACGTCCGCCTCGCCATCGACGCGCTCGTCCGCGAGGGCTTCCTGACCACCACCGCAGGCCCGCGCGGCACCCACAACCACAGCCTCATCGCGACGTTCCGAGAGGACGAAGACGATGCCCGCTGACCTCGCCCCCACCTCGCCCCGACCTCGCCCCGAAAGGGCACCAGAACGACCTCGCCCCCTCGCCCGCCTCTCTAGGCGAGGGGCGAGGTCAGTGAGCACGAAACAGGACCCAGCTCGCCCCAGCGAGCGGGCGAGGTCACGACCTCGCCCCGACCCGGGGCGACGTCACCGCAGACACCAGCCAGACCCGACCAGCGAGAGGACCCTCCGATGACCACACCACACGCCGACCGAGACCACTCCGAGAAGCCGAGCTTCGAGGCCATGCTCGCCGACCACGTCGGGCAGTACGACCCGCGCGCCGAAGTCCTCGCCAGCATCGTGGACTGGACCAACGCCCCATCGTCCACGATGGCGGGCTCGGCGCCCCGACAGCCGGGGACGTCCCGATTCGTCGCCGCGCGTGCAACGCCCGCCCAGGTCGAGGCAGCCCGCGCAGCGATCTACCGGCACCAGCACGATCGGGCGACGCGTGTGGCTGGCGGTTGGACGTGCCGCTGCGGCGAGTTCGTCTCCGACTCATCCGCGCTCTGGAGCCACATCGAGTGTGAGGTCGCTGACGCCGTGGTGGCTGCTGGACGTGTGGACGGCGCCGCCGCTATGCAGGAGACAGGGGAGCATCCTGCTGGCGGCGACGCCGCGGTCGAGACGGTACACGACGAGGCTGGAGCGATCGTCACTTCCCGCGACGGAGACGGTGCGTGATGCGCACAGCCATGGACGTCACTGGGTCTGCCGGGCGATCCGTCAGAGCCGTCCATGGGAATTCGAGCCGATACTCCTCCAGCGATGCGGCCCGCTCCTCGAAACCCTTGGGGTCTGGCCACCAGCGGGCCACGATGCCGTTGAGAACACGGACGTCCGTCGAAGGGATGAAAGGCCGATACTCCGCGTCCTCGTCGAGGAAGATCTCCTCAACCAGCTGCAACAGGTGCGGACTCGCAGCGGCTGCCATCACGCGAACAAAGTGCAGGTTGCGCATCGACTCCTGGGTCACGTCGGTGACCCAGACCGAGCCCTCGTTCCGGGGTGGATTGTCGGCGAGGCGTCGCGTGGTGGTGTCGAGCATGTCGGCCAGCTGTTCGATCTGGCGCGCTGAGCGCTCTCGCGTCCATTGCGATCGCATGGTGAGCCAGCCACCGAGCCAGGCCATCCCGCCACCGATGAAGGCGCCCCCGAAGCCGATCCACGCGGCCACCACGGTGTTGTCCATGACGGCGATGATGCCCGCCCACGCCGGCCTCCTGGGGGAGGCGCGACCGTGACCTCAGCCCCCGACTGCCGCCGAGCGATCGGCCTCTCCTGCCCTCACTGCCCGCTCATGCACTGCCGACTCGGAGGAGCGCCCGCATGACCGATACGACCACCGACCCCCAGACCATTAGCCCCGCCGACGCAGCCCGCGAAGACCTCGCCACCATCCGCAAGGGCTGGCGCCACGTCCTGGACCCGATCGAGGTCCGCGCCGGCGGCACGTTCACCAGCGCCGCCGTCATCCGACCAGCCACCGAGGACGACGTCGAGCTCCCACCCGACGCCCGCCTCGACACCCCCGTCACACTCGCCTTCTGGGTCCACGCCGCCATCGAGCAGTGGCCCGTCACCCTGCAGACCCTGCAGCCCGGCCCCGACGGCAAGCTCCGCCTCGAGACCACCGAGACCATCGACTGCGGCGACATCTACGCCATGGTCGACTTCCTCACCCGCGAAGCCGACCGCATCACCGCCTGGTCCGACGCCGGCCACGAGTACGGCACCACGTTCGTCGCCGACCTGGACGAGCTCGCCCGCGCCGTCAAGCGCGTCGCCTGGCCGCCCAAGAATGACCGGATCGTCATCGGTGACTGCCCGCAGTGTGGCCGCCGCGTCCGGGTCAAGGCCCCGACGTGGCGCCGCTGGCCCGTGCACCTGCCGCAGCCGACGACCGACCCGGCCGCCTACCCCGACTGGGTGTGGGTCGTGCCCGATGACGCCGAGTACCGGCCCGACCGGGACAAGCCGATCGCCTGCCGGTGCGGCCTCGAGGACACCCTCGAGGGCTGGCGGGAGCGGATGGCCGGCCCCACGCAGCTGCTCACCGCCGAGCAGCTCGTCGCCGACATCCGCCAGCAGCTCGGCATGCGCTACGAGCCGGCGGTGCTGCGCCAGTGGTCGCGCCGGGGCATGATCTCGACGCGCGGCTACTCGGCCCAGGGCCACGCCCTCTACGACCGGACGCAGGTCTTCGCGGCCCTGCTCGACCGGGAGCGGAGGCGCGACGAAGCGTCCTGATTGACATCGAATGACACGGATGTCATTCTTCGGGTGTGACACGGCAAGGGGTGTAGTGCGCCCCCAGCCTGACGGTCACAGCAAGCCCCGGACTCACGTTGAGCCGGGGCTTTCCCCTTGCCCCCGCCGCCGCACCGCGAGCTGCCATCTCCGACGAATGTGCCCGCCTCGAGCGGCCCGTGGGGAGTGCGCGCCCGGAGTGAGCGTCGGGCCCCTCGTCCGTCGTCGCGGGTTGGCCGTGGAGGGTCCTCACCTGCGTCGGCGGCGCCCACGTCCCAACCGAAGGAGCATCGTCATGAGCTACTCGATCGGCGGAATCACCGTCACGGACCCCGCAGGGCTCGACGCCGCGGTCACCGAGAAGGTCGACGAGATGAAGGGCAACGGCGCGACCTACCTCGGCGAGGACCACACCCAGGACTCCATCACCAACGCCGCCCAGGCCGCTCGCGCGCTCATCGAATCCGGCGCCCTCGGCGAGGGGCCGTGGACGGTGTCGCTCAGCGGTCACTCCAACCCCGAGCACAAGCCGCGCGCAGGCTGGTCGCCCGACCAGATCACCGTCTCGGTCAACCAGGCGCCGCGCAGCGCCTGACCCACACCTCGCCGGTCGGGTCGTCGCACCACGGGACCGGCAGCCTCGCCGCACCCACGCCCTGGGAGACGAGGCCGGCCAGGAGACGAACCACCCCTCGCCACACCGGCCCCTCCATCCACCGTCCACCGTGGGCAGGCCTGGCGCCTGCGCGGACCCCGAGGCAGGTGAGTCACCATGGCGGCTCCCTTCCCTTGGACCGACGGCCTCGACCAGCAGTTGCGCGACCTCGCGGCCGCCGGCCGGTCCGTCCGCGACATCGCGACCGAGATCGGCACGACGAAGAGCACCATCGACCGCCGGCTCCGCGCGCTCGGCATCACCCTCGACCGCTCGAGCACCGAGGCCGCCACGAAGGCCAACACCCTCGACGCGAAGGCCCGCCGCGCCAAGCTCCAGCTCGCGCTCCTCGAGGACGCCGAGCGGCTCCGGGCGCAGGCCTGGCAGCCGACGATCGCGTTCAACTTCGGCGGCAAGGACAACACCTACAACGAGCACCAGCTCGACCAGCCGACGTTCGCCGACCAGCTGAAAATCATGCAGGCCACCGGCATCGCCATCGACCGCGCGCTCAAGCTCGACCTGCACGACGCCGGCGGCTCCACCGCCGTGATCGGCCTGCTGCAGCAGACCGCGGCCGCGCTCGGCATCCACGACGAGACCGACACCCAGCCGTGAGCCTCTCCCCCAAGCAGCTCACCAGCGTCCGCAACGCCACCGGCTCCGTGAACCTCTGGCACGGCTCCATCCGCGCCGGCAAGACCATCGGCTCCCTCGTCCGCTGGATGCTCTTCATCGCCAACGCACCCCGCGGCGGCGAGCTCGTCATGGTCGGCCGCACCCGAGACGCCGTCTGGCGCAACGTCATCGGCCCCCTACAGGACCCAGCGCTCACCGGATACGCGGCCGCCCAGGTCGTCGGCAACTACGGCGCCCCCACCGTCAGCATCCTCGGCCGACGCGTCCACGTCCTCGGCGCCTCCGACGCCAAAGCCGAGCTCGTCATCCGAGGCATGACCGTCGCCGGCGCCTACGTCGACGAGGTCACCACGCTGCCCGAGCAGTTCTTCACCCAGCTGCTCGGTCGCATGTCCGTGCGCGGCGCCAAGCTCTTCGGGACCACCAACCCCGACAACCCCGCCCACTGGCTCAAGGCCAAGTTCATCGACCGCCACCACCTGCTCCCCCACTGGCGGATCTTCCACTTCACGATGGACGACAACCCGGCCCTCACGCCCGAGTACGTCGCCCAGAAGAAGCTCGAGTTCACCGGCCTCTGGTACCGGCGGTTCATCCTCGGCGAGTGGGTCGCCGCCGAGGGCGCCATCTTCCCGATGTGGGACCCCGACCGGCACGTCGTGCCCTGGGCTGCGCTGCCCCGCATGCGGCGCGTCTTCGGCGTCGGTGTCGACTACGGCACCAACAACCCCGCCACGGGTCTGGTCCTGGGCGTCGCCGACGTTCCCGACGAGGCCCTCGGCCTGCGCCCCCGGCTGTTCCTGCTCGACGAGTGGCGCACCCAGCAGGGCCACATGCTCACCGACCAGCAGCTGTCGGAGCGCCTGCGCGCGTTCGTCGGCGAGCAGCACCAGCCCGCCCCCGGGGAGCCGCCGGCCGAGTGGCTGTTCGTCGACCCGTCCGCCGCCTCGTTCAAGACCCAGCTGCAGGTCGACGGCGTCACGAACCTGCGCGATGCCGACAACGACGTCTCCTACGGCATCCGCACCATGGCCTCCCTGCTCGGCACCGGCGACCTCGCCGTCTCCGACCGCTGCACCGGCCTCATCGCCGAGGCGCCCGGCTACTCGTGGGACCCCAAGGCCACCGCGAAGGGCCAGGACAAGCCGATCAAGGTCGCCGACCACTCGCTGGACGGCGCCCGCTACGTCGTCACGACCACGGAGTCGCTGTGGCGTCCCATCCTGGCCGCGGCGTGAGCATCGACCCGGGGAACCCGTGGCAGTGCCAGACGTGCGGCCGCCACCACCCCATCAAGCCCCTCGCGCGTGACTGCGAGGCCCGTCACCGAGCCAGCGAGGAGGACGACTGATGCCGCTGCCGGACAACGGGATCGCCTGGCCCCCCGCCGAGCTCGAGCCCATCACGCGCTGGATGCGGATCTGGGACGCCTGGTACGTCGGCGACCCCGACACCCTCACCACCGTCTACCGCGGCACACCCACCGCCGCCCGCATCGACCGGCCAGCCCAGTACCGCGGCGGCATCGCCGGCGCCGCCGCCCGGTTCTTCTGGGGGCGCCCCGTCGGCGACCTGCAGAAGCCCGGCACCCAGCTGCACATCCCCCTCGCCTCCGACATCGCCCGCGCCTCCGCCGACCTGCTCTGGTCCGAGGCACCCGCGATCACCGTCGACGACGAGGCCACCCAGAAGCGCCTCGACGAGCTCATCGACGACGGCGCCCTGCACACACTCGCTGAGGGTGCCGAGCTCGGCTCCGCCCTCAGCGGGCACTACCTCAAGGTCGCCTGGGACCGGACCATCCGCCCCGACGCCCCGTTCCTCACCCTCGTCGACGCCGACGCCGCCTGGCCCGAGTTCCGCTACGGCCACCTCATCGGCGTCACGTTCTGGTGGGTCGTTGCCCGAAAGGGCCAGAAGGTCACCCGGCACGTCGAGCGGCACGAGCTCGACAGCAACGGCGTCGGCGTCATCCTGCACGGCCTGTACGAAGGCACCGAGGACAAGCTCGGCACCAAGGTCCCGCTCACCGAGCACTCCTCGACCGCGGGCCTGGCCGAGCACATCGACCAGGAGTCGTCGATCTCCACCGAATCCCCCGGCCTCGACGTCGTCTACATCCCGAACGTCACCCCGCAGCGGCGCTGGCGCAACGACCCCATCGGCCGGCACCTCGGCCGCTCCGACCTCGACGGCATCGAAGGCCTCATGGACGCCGTCGACGAGGCCTGGACGTCGTGGATGCGCGACATCCGCCTCGGCAAGGCCCGCGTCTTCGCCTCCCGCGAGCTCCTCGACTCCAACGGCCCTGGCCAGGGCGCCAGCCTCGACCTCGATCGCGAGATCTTCTCCCCGCTCGGCACCGCCGTCGGCTCCCTCAACCCCACCGGCACAGGCAGCGCCAACGGCTTCCTCATGGCCCAGCAGTTCGAGATCCGCTACGAGGCCCACCAGAGGACCGTCAGCGAGCTCGTCCTCACCGCGCTGCGCACCGCCGGCTACTCCGCCGCCACGTTCGGCGAGGCCGACGGGTACGGCGCCGCCGTCACCGCCACCGAGGTCTCCGCCCGCGAGCAGCGGTCCCTGCTGACCCGCGACCGGAAGCTGCGCGTGGCCCGGCCCCGCATCGCCGACATCATCGAGAAGCTCCTCGCCGTCGACAAGGCCATCTTCGGCACCGCAGTCGTCCCGGCCCGCCCGGACGTGCAGTTCCCCGACGGCGTGCAGGACTCCCCGCTCGTGCTCGCGCAGACCGCGCAGGCCCTCTCCGGCGCCGAGGCCGCCTCCAAGAAGACGCTCGTCGCGATGATCCACCCCGAGTGGGACGACCAGCAGGTCGACGACGAGGTGAAGCTCATCATCGAGGAGGCCAAGGCCCTCGGCCTGTCCGACCCGCTCGGCGGCTTCGCGCCCCCGGCCAACCCCAACGACCCGACCCAGCAGGCCGGCAACCTGAACGGCGACACCGGTGGCGACCCAGCCGTCCCGGCCAGCTGACGACTCAGCCGACCTCGCCCGCGTCGTCGACCTGCTCGCCGCCCAGGTCGTCGCCCAGTACGTGTCCGCCGAGCAGGACCTCATCGCCGAAGTCGCCGACTACGCCCGCCGGGGCCTCGCCGCACCGGTCGGGTCCGCGGCCCGCCTCGACATGCTGCGCCGCATGCAGATCGCGGCCCACCGTGTCGCCGCCGAGCTCCGCTCCCGCGCAACACCGCTCGCACGCCGCGTCACCGACGAGGCTCGCCGCTCCGGCGCCGCGGCCGCCCTGCGGACCCTCACCCGGCTCACCGGCGCCCACCCGAGCCTGCTGCGAACCCTGACCGCGCCCCAGCCCGAGCCCGTCACCGCGCACGCACTCTCCTCGGTCATAACGATGCGCCTCGACCTGCAGCGCAACCTCGAGGACGCCGCGACCCGCGTCACCCGCTTCGGCGACGACGCCTATCGGGCAGCCGTTGCGCGAGCGGCCGAGTCCGAGATCATGCACGGCATCGCACCGGCCGCGGCCCAGCGTGGCGCCTGGGACGAGCTGACGTCGCAGGGCATCACCGGCTTCCAGGACTCGCGTGGCCGCCGATGGAACCTCGCCTCCTACGTCGAGATGGCCACCCGGACTGCGGTGCAGCGCGCCTACAACGAGGCCCACGAGGCGCGCATGGCCGCCGCCGGGATCTCGTTCTTCACCGTCGCCCCGCACGCGCACCCGTGCCCGCTGTGTCGGCCGTGGGAGGGCCGAGTGCTGTCGAGCCGGTACCCGTCCGGGGAGACGACGACGCAGTCGGCCTTGAGCGATGTCATGGTGACGTTCGAGGTGGCCGGCACCGTCGACCAGGCACGCGCGGCCGGCCTGTTCCACCCGAACTGCACGCACACCCTGGTGCCGTACCTGCCGGGCGTGACGCGGATGCCTCCGGCGCCAGACTGGACCTCGGCCGACGAACGCGCCTACCGGGACGCGCAGCGGCTGCGGACGTTCGAGCGGGCGGTGCGGGCCGCGAAGCAGCGCGAGCAGGCGGCGCTCACCCCGTCGGACCGTGCCCGGGCCCGCGCCGACGTTCGGAAGGCGCAGGCCCGGGTCCGGGCTCACGTGGCTGCGACCGGGCTACTCAGGCGTCCTCGACGCGAGCAGCTCGACCTCGGCAACGGCTAGTCCTGATCGAACTGAACCTCTCGCCAGACGCCCGGTGCGTAGGCATGCCGGATCTTGCCCGCGATCAGGATCGAGAGCACCCCCTCCTTCACCTCGGCGCCGATCGCCTCGCCTGGCTTAGCACCCCACCATTCGCTGTAGAGCAGGCGTCGCGTCGAGGCGATGGTGACCTGGATGGGGAAGCCAACTGCGGCGTCGCGCAGCACCTCCGGCGCCTCGATGTCCTCGTCGCCGACCGCAACAGACCTCTCATGCTGGAGCCCCTGCTCCGTCAGCCAGTTGAAGCCCACGACCATCCGCTTCTGCTTCTTCGTGGCGTCACCTTCGGCCACAGTGCCTCCCCTCGAACTGCCGTCCCGCCTGGCGCGTGACGGTCCGCCCCAGACCGTACCTGTGGTCTATGACAGTCACCGACAACCGGCCGGGCGCCGGAGAGAAGAGATCCCAGCCATGAGCACCATCGCGCGAACCGCAGCCCTCACCGCCCCGCTCACCGCCAACGGCATGACCGTCGACGAGCTCCTCGCCTTCCACAAGGCCCGCTTCGGCGACGCCCGCATGGACGCCACCGGTGACGGCACGGACGGCGGCGACGCCACGACCACCGACGGCGGCGACTCGACCGCGACGGACACCAAGACCGACGCCACCAAGGCCACCGGCGACACGAAGACCGCCGACACGGCGACGTGGAACCCCGACGCCTGGGACGGCAAGGTCGACTCCCTGCCCGCCGGCGCGCAGAAGATCATCACCGACCTGCGCAAGGCCGACGGCGACGAGCGCGTCGCCAAGAAGACCCTCGACGCCATCATGGCGGCGATCAACCCCGAGAAGGACGGCGAGAAGCCCGACCCGGTCAAGCTCGCCGCCCAGCTCACCGACAGCCAGCGCGACGGCCGCCAGACCAAGGTCGAGCTCGCCGTCTACAAGACCGCCAGCAAGCACTCCGGCGACCCGGACGCCCTGCTGGACTCGCGAGCCTTCCTGGCGAAGGTCGCGGACCTCGACCCGTCCGCCGACGACTTCCAGTCCAAGGTCGACGCGGCGATCAAGTCCGCCGTGGCGGACAACCCCAAGCTCAAGGCGGCCCGGGCGGCTGGCGCGAGCGGTGCGGACCGAACCGGTGGATCCGGTGAGCGTGCCGCGAAGCCCAAGACCCTCGAAGACGCCATCACGCAGAAGATGGCGCGCTGACCTCAGGAGCACACCATGCCCGTGACCCTCGCCCAGGCGAAGCTCAACGCGACGGACGACATCGACGTCCAGATCATCGACGAGTTCCAGAAGAGCAACGACGTCCTCAACCGCATCACCTTCGACGACGTCGTCTCCGGTGCCGGCAACGGCGCCACCCTCACCTACGGCTACACCCGCCAGATCACGCAGCGGGGCGCCGCCTTCCGTGCGATCAACAGCGAGTACACGCCCACCGAGGCGACGAAGGCGCGCTACACCGTGGACCTCAAGCCGCTCGGCGGGTCCTTCCAGGTGGACCGCGTCCTCAACCGCGTCGCTCAGGCCGCGGAGACCGCCTTCCAGATGCGTGAGCTGCTCAAGGCGTCCAGCGCCAAGTTCAGCGACACCTTCTTCAACGGCGACACCGCGGTCGACGCCAACGGCTTCGACGGCATCTCCAAGCTCGTCACCGGCACCTCCACGGAGTACCTGCCGCTGAGCAACGGGGTCGCCGCCGGCTACCTCGACTGGACCGCGATCAACACGCAGGCCCTGGCCTTCGCGACGATCGCGCACATCGACGCCTGGCTCGGCCTGCTCGACGGCCGCCCGGACGCGATCTACCTGCCGCGCAAGGCGAAGGCGCTCTTCAAGACCGTCGCCTCATTCGCCGGGCAGTACTCCGTCGACCGCAACGACGTCGGCCAGGTCATCGAGTCCTACAACGGGATCCCGCTCGTCGACCCCGGCACCAAGGACGGCTCGGCGACCGACATCCTCGCGCTCAACACCCGCGACGCGGACGGGGCCGGCGCCGGCGGCAACATCACCGGCCTGGCCGACATCTTCGCGGTCCGCTTCGGCCTCGACGGCGTCCACGGTGTCTCGATGGCCGACGGCCCGCTCGTCCAGAACTGGCTCCCCGACTTCACCACCGCCGGTGCCGTGAAGACCGGCGAGGCGGAGATGGGCCCGGTCGCGGTCGCGGTGAAGCGGACGAAGTCCGTCGCCGTCCTGCGCAACGTCAAGGTCCAGTGACCCGGACCCCCTGAGCGGAGCGGGGCTGGAGAGACAACCGGCCCCGCTCCAACCGGAACCACAACCGCCCAGGGAGGGCACCATGAAGATCAGCAGCCCCGACAAGACCTACACGGGCGAGTCGCGCTACGGCGAGGTCGTCCTCCAGTTCGAGGACGGCGTCGCGAAGTTCGACGGCGAGCTCCCCGCGGGCGTGCGCCAGTACATGCTCGGCGCCGGCTACGGCATCGGCTCCAAGAAGCCCGCCGACCCCGAGGACACCCCCGCGCCGCCCGACCCGCGCGATGTCACCCACGAGTCCGTCGGCACACCGCTGCGTGACGCCGCGGTCGACCCGAAGGACGGCGACTTCCTCGCCCCGACCAACGCCGGCACCGAGGGCCCCGAGGGCAACCCCCACGGCCCCAACGTCGTCTCCCCGCAGATCCACGGCTCCGTCGGCCAGCCGGTCGTCCCCGGCCCCGTCGGCACCTACGAGGAGCACGACGTCAAGGACGACGAGGGCAACGTGACCGGCAAGGTCGGCGTCGTCCTGTCGGACCCGGCCGCCCAGGAGAAGCGCGAGACCGAGTACGCCGAGCGCGCCCTCGTCGGCAACGAGCCCGTCCCGGAGGTCCTCGCCGACATCGGCGCCAAGGCCAACCCGGACAGCGCCGACCCGACCGGCGAGACGCCCGACGAGGCCCTCGAGCTCAAGGGCGCCGCGCTCGACCAGGCGCTCGAGGAGGCCGGCCTGTCCAAGACCGGCACGGCCGACGAGAAGCGCGCGCGGCTCGCCGAGCACCGCAGCGCCTGACCCGCCATCGGGTGGGGCGTCAACGAGATCCCCGGGAACGCAACCGTGAGCGTGAGCACCTGGTCTCGAAGGCGGCTCGGGGAGTTTCACCCCGGGTCCTTTCGCTCCCTGCCATGAGCCGACCTGCGCCCCACCCGAACACCTCTCGGAGGTAGCCGTGCCCACCTACGCCACCCCCGACGACCTCGCCGCCTGGACCGGCGCGAGCGCGCCAGCCAACGCCGTGCAGCTGCTGCGCACCGCGTCCGGGCTCGTCGCCGAGGCCACAATCACCGCCTGGTACGCCACCGACAGCGCCGGGCTCCCCACCGCCACAGCGACGCTCGACGCGTTCCGCGACGCCACCTGCGCCCACGCGGCCGCCATGGCCGCGGCCAAGGTCGACCCGGCCGCTGGCGCAGCCGTCGGTGCAGGTGCCGCGGTCCGCAAGAAGGTCGGCACCGCCGAGGTCGAGTACGCCGGCGCCGCCGACGCCGCCTCCGCGCGGGCCCGGCTCGTCGACGTCCTGTGCCCCGAGGCGATCCGCATCCTGCGTGCCGCCGGCCTCACCCCGAGCGTCCTGGGCTGATGTTCGCCGCGGCCGAGGACTTCCAGCTGACCACCGTCACGGTCCGCACCAAGACCGGCTCCGGCGCCAACGGCGACATCTTCGGCGCCTCGGTCGACCGCGACGTCTTCCTCGAGGACTCACGCAAGCTCGTCCGCGACGCCACCGGCGAGCAGGTCGTCTCCGAGACCACCCTCTACGCCGACGTCGCCGACGCCGCCGTCTTCACCCCCGACTCCAAGGTGGCGCTGCCCGGCCGCACCGCCCGCGTCCTGTTGGCCAAGCGGCACGTCATCGGCGACCCCGACGTCGACCACCTCGAGGTGACCCTCACATGAGCCTGCGCATCGAACGCCACCTCGACCTTTCCAGCCTGTCCGCCGAGGTCGCCGCCGTCGCCCCTGCGGCCGTCGCGCGCGCCGGCGAGCACATCCGCGCCGTCTCGGTCGCTCGCACGCCCGTCGAGACCGGGCGCCTCGCCGGCTCGGCCGCGGTACACCTCGACCACCAGGACGGCGACGCCACCGCCTCCATCACCTACGACGGCCCCTACGCCCGCTACCAGCACGAGCGCCTCGACCTGCGCCACGAGACCGGCCAGGCAAAGTTCCTCGAGTCCGCGCTGCTCAGCGAGGCCGACACCGCCCTCGAGATCATCGCCACCGACATCAGGCGGGCCCTGTGAGCGGCGAGCGCGGCTACGAAAGCGACCTGCTCGCCGGCCTCGCCCAGGAGCTGCAGGACGCCGGAGTCGCCGTCTATCGGCCCGACACGCCCTACGAGGACGGCGAGACCGCCATCACCTTCGGCACCATGCTCGACCAGCCCGACCGCTGCGTGACGCTCACGACCTACCCGCTGACCGACCAGCCCCGCGAGGCCCTCTCCCTGGTCGGCGTGCAGGTCCGCTCACGGGCCGAGTCCTACCTCGACGCCAACGACCTCAACGTCGCCATCTTCCGGGCGTTGCACGGCCTCACCGGACGCCAGTACGGCACCTGCCACCTCGTGCAGCTGCTGCGGCGCACCTCCGTGCCGATGGGCGCCGACACCGACCAGCGCTGGGAGCACTCAGCGAACTTGTACGCCGACATCAACCCGCCCACCACCGCGCTGCGGCCCGAGTAGGAGACGACCATGGCCCGCTTCACCAGCATCCACCCGCTGCACTTCACCGAGCCGGCCGTCCGGTTCCAGCCCGAGGGCGACCAGTTCGTCCTCGAGACCGACGACGACGCCGTCATCGACGCCATGCGCGCCCTGCCGGCCGACTTCCACGTCGTCGAGCACGTCGTCGACGAGCTCGACCAGATGAAGAAGCCCGAGCTCGAGGGATACGCCACCGAGTACGGCATCGACCTGACGGGCTGCCGCTCGAACGCCGACCGCGTCAAGGCCATCCGCGCCCACTTCGCCACCCTCGCCGACCGCGACGACGAGCCGGGCGCCGACGACACCACGCCCGCCGTCCTCGAGTCGCAGCCGGTGCCGGCCGCCGACGACAACGGCGACACGGAGTAGCACCCACCCCACAGTCCCCCGCCGCAAGACCGCGAGCGGGTCATCCGGCACGCCTGTAGGAGGCAACCGACATGAGCAACGAACTCGCCCGCCGGCTCGCGGTCGACATCTCGGCCGACAACACGACCTGGGCGCGCTTGGTCGGCACGACCGACGTCAACGACCAGGACAACATGACCGAGCAGGACGCCTCGGAGTACGAGACGGACGGCTTCGCCGCCACCGAGGTCACGATGCACGGCTGGCTGCTCGCGGTGAAGTTCAACCGCAAGAGCAACGCCGGCGTCTTCGACCCGGTCCAGGAGATCATCCGCGCCGCCCGCTTCAAGTTCGGCGACGCGGCCCGCGTCTGGGTCCGCTGGTACGACCGCAACGGCCGCAACGACGGCAAGCAGGGCCGCGCCCTCGTCGAGTGGAACCGGTCCAAGACCGGCGTCGCCGACATCGAGGAGATCTCCGTCAACTTCAAGGGCGACGGGATCCTCGTCGACATCGCCAACCCCGGCAACTCGACCCTCCCCTCGGTCCTGTCGGCCACCCCCAGCGGTGCCGCGGCCGGCGCCCAGGTCACGATCGGCGGCCAGTACTTCACCGGCGCGACCGGCGTGAAGTTCGGCGCCGTCTCGGCGACGGTCTTCACCGTCGTGTCCGACACGCACATCGTCGCCACCGTCCCCGCCGGATCGGCCGGCTCCGCCCCGGTCACGGTCACCACGGCCGCCGGCACCTCGAACGCTCTGGCCTACACGCGCGGCGCGTAGTCCTCGAGCCCAGGACGAGCGCGGGCGGCCCTGGCTGGGAACCGCCCGCGCTCCACCATCCCAGCCACTCCCAGCCACCCAGCCAAGGAGCAGCACCATGGCGCTCAAGCGCTTCACACCCGAACCTCTCATCTTCCCCATGCCGAACGGCACCGACTACGAGGTGCCCCCGGTCGACATCGACCGCGGCTGGCGCCTCTCCCAGCTCATGTCCAAGAGCCAGGCCGAGCTCGACGCCGCCGACGAGACCGATGAGGACCTCTTCCGCCTCGTGCTCTCCGACGAGCTCTGGGACCGCATGCGCACCGAGAGCGTCCCCATCGACGCCGCCTGGCGCGCAGGCATGGCCGCCCTCGCCCACTTCCGCATCGTCGACCAGGGGCAGGGCCCCCTCGCCGACATCCACGCCGCGGCCATGCTTGCCGCCGAAGCGATCTGGGAGTCCGGCATCCACCCGGAAGCAGTGGCCGCCTGGGGGGCGGCCAACCTGACGACGACCTCGCCCGCTACGGCCGAGGAGAGTGCCGCGACGGCGTCTACGAGTGGTACGAGCTCCCCGACGGAGCCCTCACCGGTCCCGGCCTCCGCCTCGTAGACCTCCTCGACGAAGAGGACCTGATCGTCGCGGACTTCCAGCAGTTCTACGGCACCGAGCTCGAGCACGCCGACCACCTGACCTGGTGGGAGTTCCGGCGCCGGCTCTACGGCCTGCTGTCCGAGCCGCACAGCCGCATCGCCCGCACGTTCACGCCCACCCCAGCCGGCGACCCCGGCACCCAGCCCGACACCGAGTGGGAGGACATGACGTGACCGAGACCAGCGTCGGCGCCATCGTCGGATACCTCCGCCTCGACAACTCCGACTGGATGCGGGAGACCGCCGCGGCCGACGCCGCCATCGACAAGCTCGACGGCAAGGACGCCCACGTCCGGGTCGAGGTCGACGGCGTCGCCAAGGCGATGGCCTCGCTCGACGCGGTCCGCGGCTCCACTGACAAGGTCCGGGACGCCAACCTCCGGCTCGCGATCGCCCAGGCACGCCTCAACGAGGTCCGCGACCGGGGCAACGCGAGCGCGTCCCAGATCCTGTCGGCCGAGCGCGGCGTCATCATCGCGCGCCGCTCCGTCGCGGCAGCCACCGGCGAAGCCGCGGACGCCTCCCGGAAGCTGTCCGAGGCCAACGACCGGGTCGACGAGTCGAACAAGCGCGTCGAGCGGTCCAGCCGCAACGCCCACAGCCGCACCGGCGCGCTCATCACCGCCATCGGCATCCTCGGGCCCGCGCTCGTGCCCGTCGCGGCCGGCACGACTGCCCTCGCCGGCGGGTTCGCGACGATGGGCGCGGCGGGCGTGCTGGCCCTCGTCGGCATCAACGCCGAGATGAAGAAGGGCACCGCGCTCGGCCTCACCTACAAGGCCACCCTTGACGACGGCAAGGCCGCCATCATGGGGCTCGCGCACACCGCCGCGAGCAACATCCTCGGCCCGCTGCAGGCCGCCATCGCCGACCTGCAGTCCCGGATGCCGCAGCTCAACGGCATCGTCGGCGAGTTCTCCACGATGACCGGCAACGCCGCCGGCAACCTCACCTCCGGGCTCCTGTCCGCGCTCATCGCGCTCGAGCCGATGCTGCGCGACGCCGGCGTGTACGTCTACCAGCTGTCGCGCCGCTTCGACGAGGCCATGTCCGGCGGCGGGGTCGTCGCCTTCGGCGACTACATCCGCTCCGTCTTCCCGCAGGTGATGGACGCCGTCGAGTCCCTCGTCACCCTCGCTGGGCACCTCGTCACCGCGTTCGCGCCGCTCGGCACCGGAACCCTGGCCATGCTGCGGCTGCTCGCCGACGCCATCAACGCCATCCCCACCGACACCCTCGCGGACATCGCCCAGGTCGCCGGGTCGGTCTTCATCGGGTTCAAGGCCTGGCGGGGCCTCTCCGCACCGATCAAGGCCCTCGAGACCGCCCTCGGTGGTGTCGAGGGCATGTCGACCCGGGCCGCGACGAGCCTCCGGGCCCTGCAGACCTCGGCCGGCATCATCGGCATCGCCCTGGCGGCCCTGTCCTACGTCATCTCCTCGAACGCCGAGAGCCAGCGCAACGCCCAGCAGGCCACCGACGACTACGCCGACGCGCTGCGCCGCTCCAATGGCGTCATCGACGAGTCGATCCGCAAGGTCGCCTACGACACCCTGCAGAAGCAGGGCGCCATCGACGCCGCCAAGAAGCTCGGCATCAGCCTCGACGACGTGACCCTCGCGGCGACGGGCAACCAGGACGCCATGCGCCGGGTCAACGTCGTCGTCATGGACGCCATCCAGAACCACCGCGACCTCTGGGGCGCCGCCCACGACCTTCGCTCGGCCCTCGGCGAGAACAACACCGAGCTGCGCAACGCCCAGCAGGCCAACAAGGACCTCGCCGACGCCACAGGTCAGGCCAATTCCCAGACGCAGGGCTCCGTCGAGGCCAACGAGCGCGCCGCCTCCAAGTACGGCATCACCGCCACGACACTCCAGCAGGTCGCCGACGCCCAGCAGAAGACGGCCGACCAGACCGAGATCGCCACGGTCAAGATGCAGGAGCAGAACGACGCTGCCGGTCTGCTCAAGCAGCAGCTCGACCTCCTCAACGGCAAGCAGCTGTCGAACGAGGAGGCCGTCAACGCCTACGACCGCGCCGGCAACGCCCTCGCGCGCCCGATCAAGGACGCCGAGAAGGCCCTCGCCGACGCTCAGAAGCGCGCCCGCGACGTCGCCAACCAGACCGGCCACACGACCGGTGGCTCCGGCGTCGCCTCGGCGCAGCTGTCGCTCACGCAGGCCCAGGACAAGCTCACCCGGCTCCAGTCGAGCGGCAAGGCCACCGCCGAGCAGCTCGCGTCGGCGCAGGACCGCGTCGAGCGGGCCACCCTGCGGCTCACCGAAGCCCAGGGCAAGGCCGGCAAGGTCACCGGTGCGGCCACGAAGGAGCAGAAGGACTCGGCGAACGCCGCGGTGGCCCAGGCCAAGGCCACGCTCGCGGCGCAGTTCAGCCTCAAGGGCTCCTCCGAGGAGGCCGTCCGCAACCGCGACAACATCATCGGCATGGTGAAGGCCGCCTCGATCGCGGCCGGCACCAACGGCGACCTCGCCTCCTCGAACGAGAAGGCGCGCCAGAAGTTCATCCAGATGCGCGCCGACGTGCTCAAGCAGGCGACCGCCCTCGGGTTCAACAAGGACCAGGTGCAGGAGCTCCTCGACAAGATCGCCCAGGTCCCCGACCACGCGACCCCGACGAAGTTCGACGCCGACACCGCGCCGGCCACCGGCAAGACGAAGGAGTGGGTCGGCGTCATCAACGGCGTCCCCACCTGGCGCGAGACCACCTTCAAGGCGAACACCGGCGACGCCCTCGCCGCCCTGGGCACCCTGACCGACGCCATCGCTGGCGTGGCCAGCAAGACCATCACCATCAGCGCCGTCTACGGCAAGTACGGCCAGGCGGCCGCCCAGGCGGCATCGCAGGCCTCCCGCCGCTCGGACGTCTACTACGGCCACTCGCATGGCGGCACCGTCCGCGGCCCCGGAGGCCCTCGCGAGGACCGTGCTCTGACGGCGCTGTCCCCGGGCGAAGAGGTCATTCAGAACGGCCCGGCGCAGAAGCACCGCGCGCTGCTCAAGGCCATCAACGACGGCTCCTTCGACCGTGGCATGGTCCCCGCGTCGGTCCGGTCGATGATCGCCGGCCGCGGCGCCGTCGTGCCCCTGCCCGCCGCGAGCCGCAGCGCCGCTCCGGCGGCAGGCGCGGCCACTGGCGGCCGCGACATCGACTACGAGCGGTTCGAACGCCTCATGGAGCGGGTCATGCGGGCCCTGCCGAACCCGGTGACGTCCGTCGAGGACATCCAGCGCGCAGCGATGGCGAGGTGACGGCGTGGCAACGCTGATCGAGTTCGCGGGCGTCACCTTCAACACCGGAGAGCCCGACGCGGACGGGTGCCTCTGGTCGATGCGCGTCCCCCAGGGCTGGGGGCGCCCACCTCAGCAGGTCGACGTCACCGAGCCCACCGTGGCCCCCGGCGGCGACCAGTCCTCCAACCGTCGCAAGCCCTGGCCGCTGCTCGCCCGCTGGCGCGTCCGCTGCCCCGACGAGGCGACCGCGTGGGCGACCTACAACCGGTGCCACGAGATGCCCGGCGACGGGCTCGACAGGGCGGCAACGCTCCTCGTCGGTGAGGCCGTCCCGAAGTGGGTCAGCGTCATCCAGACCGCCGCCGACATCACCGAGCCCCGCGGCAACCTCCTGGTCTTCGCCGAGGTCGAGCTCTCCGCCCTCGTCCCATTCAAGCGCGGCGCCGACGAGCGCTCCATCACCCTGGCCCCCGGCGAGACGAAGACCCTACGCAACGCCGGCACCCGCGCTGCCACGCTCGTCGTCACCACGACCGGGGCCGGCACCGTCCAGCTGCGGCAGAACGCCTCCGGCCAGGTCATGCGGACCCGCACCAGCGTCGCCACCGGAACGGTCTTCGACTGCCGCGAGCAGTCCGTCACGACGTCGGCCGGCCTCGACATCTTCCCGATGGGCTCACCGTCGGAGTGGCTCTCGATCCCCGGCGGCACGCTCACCATCCCGGCCGACACCGGGCTCACCAACCAGGGCACGGCGCCGGTCACGGTGTCCTGCTACGACACGTACTGAGAGGGGTCCACGTGGACATCTTCGCCCTGCTCATCCTCGCGAAGTACCTCGCCGGCAAGGCATCCCCGCCGGACATGCCGACGTACTACGCGACCTTCGCGAACAGCGGCAGCGAGGTGGCCGGGATCGTGCGCTCCGCCTTCTACTTCGCCGAACCGGACGTCGTCTCCGACACGGAGATCGACCTGGCGAACGAGACGCCCATCAGCCTCGACACCCCCGACGGGACCGCCGACGAGATCTGGGTCTACGACTCGCTCTCGGGCGGCAACCGGTGGTTCAAGGAGCCCATCGCGGGCGGCCCGATCACCCTCGTCGACGGCGGCAACAAGACGTTCCCGCCCGGCGACTTCACGCACACCCTCGAGATCGCCTGAGCCACAAGGAGACCCCATGGCCACCCTCATCACCGACGCCGAGCGCAACTACCTGGCCGACCAGGAGGCCGCGCGCATCACCCACCTGTCCCTGCACACGGCCTCGCCGGGCACGACGGGCGCCAGCGAGGCCAGCGGCGGGTCCCCCGCCTACGCGCGCAAGGCAGTCACCTTCAACGCCGCGGGTGCCGTGGGCCCGCTCGGCCCGACGCTGCAGCCGGCCACCGTCGGCGTGGCCTGGTCCTCGGAGGTCACCTTCGACGTCGCCTCCGGCACCTACTCGCACTGGGGCGCCTGGTCGGCGTCGACGTCGGGCACCTACCGGCTCGGGAACACGCTGAGCGCGTCGCAGTCCCCGACCGGGCAGGCCCAGATCAAGCACTCCATCGCGGTCGGCCCGTTCTCGGGCGCCTGAGCGACGCCATGAGCAATCTCACGACGACGTTCGTCGACGGATCAGGCGGCGGCACCCCGATCGATGCTGCGTGGCTCAACGCGGTCAACGCGGCGCTCAACCCGTGGCGCAGTCGCGCGGCGCTTCCTCTGACCAGCCTCACGGGTTGGACGGCCGGCACTGGGACATGGACCGCCGACGCCAACGGCATCCACCAGACCGACGCCTCCACCTCGACGAAGCGCCTGCGGTACACCGCCTCGCGGATCCAGCTCGCCAGTGCGGTCGTCGAGGTCGAGGTCCGACTCGACAGCGGCGCCGGCAATGCCGGTCTGACGCTGCGCACCGGGCCGGGTGACGTAACGCAGGGCCAGCGTGTCGACCTGCGGGGCGACGGCACGAACGTCACCGCGGTCGGTTTCGAGTCTGACGCGTTCACAGCCCAAGGCACCTACGCCCTCGACTCCTCGATCGCCTACGGCACGTGGATCAAGCTGCGAGCACAGATCCACGGCTCCGCCCTCGCAGTGTCCATCAACGACACGCTGCTGACCACAGCGAAGGTCGATTGGGGCAACAACGGGCCCTACCTCGGCCTCGTCTGCTACTCGGCCGCAGCCTCCTGGCGCAACCTCAAGGTATGGACCCTGGTCGGTCCGACCGAGGCTCTCTAGCAAGGAAGGACGCCCGTGGCCTACCCCGGTACCAGCACCTTCCCCGGAGCGAGCACTTTCCCAGGTGCTATCGACGCCGCGACCACGACCGGCTCCGGTCCCGTGTCGGTGGGGTCGTCATCCGCCTCGAGCCTCGTGCCGGTCACCACGGGGATGAGCCCAGTCGGCGCTGGGTCGTCCGCGCGCACGATCCCCGTCGCGACGACCTCCGGCACCGCGCCCGTCACCGTCGAGTCCTCCTCGAGCACGTCGACCGAGGGCGTGGCGCAGACCACCACCGGTGAGTCGCCCGTCACGGTGGAGTCGTCGTCGGGCACCGAACTCGTCCTACCCACGACCACCGGCGAGTCCCCAGTCAGCGTCAGCTCGTCCTGCACGACCGCGGTCATTCTCGCGACCACTGGAACATCACCGATCGGGGTCGGATCTAGCAGCCGCACGCTCGCCGAGGCCGACCTTCTCGCCGCCCACGGCACCACCCGCTTCACCAGCCACGCCGGCACCCCGACCACCCCCGACGTCGTCGCGGCGCACGGCACCACCCGGTTCAGCAGCCACCTCGGCCTGCCCCGAGACGTCGAGCACGTCAGCGCGCACGGCACCACCCGGTTCAGCACCAGCGCGACACCGCTGCGCCTCTTCAAGATCGACGCCACCACCCACCTGCCCCAGTTCCGGCTCCTCGTCGTCGACCGCACCGGCACCCCGCTCGGCGAGCTCAAGGGCGCCCAGCTCGGCGACGCCACCTACGCACAGGGCGGCGTCCTCACCTTCTCCTTCACCATCCGCAAGAACCACCCCCGCGCGCACCTGCTCGACATCGGCACGGAGGTGCAAATCTGGTCCGGCGACGAGATGATCCGCGAGTCGTGGTTCGTCATCGTCGAGGACCCCACCGACGGCGGCCCCACCTGGACCTTCAAGTGCGAAGGCACCCGCTGGCACCTGGGGAACGCCATCATCGGCCGGCCCCGCCCCGAGCTGCTCAAGAACGGCGGCTTCGAGGACAACCTCAAGCACTGGCACCCCGTCGTCTTCCCCGGCTCAGCCTCCATGGCTCCCCCGACCAGCCAGATCGTCAAGGGCGCCCAGGCCCTCGCCGGCGGCAAGGCGCTGCGCACCACCGCGGTCCTCAAGGTCGTCGTCAAGGAGGAGAAGACCGCCGCGATCTTCAAGGGCAACCAGCCCTACGCCGGTAGCCCGCTCGCCTCCGGCTACCTGGCCGGCGGCGAGCAGATCATCCGCAACCTCGTCGCCGACATCCCCAAGGGCCAGACGATCACCCTCGAGGCCTTCACCGCCGACGTCGACTCCGGCAACGGCCAGAAGCTCTCCGAGCGCCGCGCGGCCGCCGCGAAGGCCACCATCCTCGCCGCCCGACCGGACCTGCACGTCAACGACTACGGCCGCGGCGAGACCGTCCAGGTCGCCCCCAACGACACCCCCGCCAACCAGGCCAAGAACCGCCGCATCCTGCTCACGTGGGACGGCACCCGCATCGGTCACCGGCAGGCCCACAACCAGTGGTTCACCTTCGAGAACGACACCCGCGTCCCGACCGCTCTCGAGATCTCCCTGTGGGCCAACCTCATCGACTACGTCGGCCCCTCCAAGGACGGCTGGCTCGGCTACATCAACCGCCGCCACGCCAGCGCCCCGCACAAGATCCTCGACGAGAAGTGGGTCACCCTGCCGCCCACCTTCCCGAAGCAGCGCTGGACACCCCAGAGCTTCTCCATCGACGCACCGGCCAACAGCACCGACATCTACGAGCTGCGCCTCTACGGCACAGCCGGCGACACCATCTTCGACGAGGTGTCCGTCAAGCCCAACGTGCTCACCGCCTGGTACAACGTCACCCGCCCGACGCTCTACGCCGGCCTCATCGCCCACGCCCAGGACCCCACCTTCGGCAAGGTCGACCTCAACATCGAGACCAACTGCCCCTCCTTCGGCATCCGCGACGACTACGAGTACGAGCACAAGCGCCACCGCACCGTCAACGACGCCCTCGCCGAGCAGCTCTCCGCCGACGACTCCCCCGAGTTCTGGATCGACACCACCCCCACCCGGCGCATCGCCCGCACCGCCGCCCGCCGCGGCCGCCGATCCCAGGTGCACCTCGAGCTCGGCGGCGTCGTCGAGGACTTCACCACCGGCGGCGACGCCGACAAGCGCGCCACCGTCGGCATCGTCACCTCCGACATCGACGGCGGCGCCGTGCTCGAGGCCTACGCCCGCGGCCCCAGGGTCAACGGCCTGGCCTTCGAGCGCACCCGCGCCACCGAGCCCAACCGCACCGTCGCCCGGGCCGGGCAGATCGCCCGCCAGATGATCCGCTACGGCAGCACCAGCGACGACATCACCTCCGTAACGTGCAAGCCGTCCAAGACGCTCATGCTGCTGCAGCGCGTCTGGGTCGGCGACGTGTGCCGCACCACCGTCAAGCAGGGCGGCGTCAACGCCGACAGCGACCACCGCGTCACCGAGGTCCGCATCTCTTTCGCGCGCAGGCAGATCACCTACGAGCTCGCCCAGGAGGTGTGACATGGGACAGCCCGAGCGCCCGAGTGATCGTCGCACCCCACGCAGCGAGGTCGCACGCCTCGACGACGCCGTGGCGGCCGAGCGCCGCAACCGCGTCAAGGACAACGAGGTCGAAGGCCTCGTCCTGATCCGCGAGCAAGCGTCCTCCTCGTGGGTCGATGGTGTCGCCTGGATCAAGCGGCCCGGCGAGGTTGGCGGCGGCGCGCCGTGACCGTTGCGTGGCCGGGCGAGCAGCTCGCCCTCTACGACGTCGTCGTCGAGGCCGGCCCGCTCGACCCCTACGGCGACCTGTACTACGCCCTCGACGTCCGAGAGAGCGCCGACACCACCGTCACCGTCAACGCCGGCGACCAGTTCTACCTCTACTCCGACATCCCCCGTCTCGCGATCCCGGGCGACGTCCTGGGCGAGTGCAACTGGATCATCGACGTCACGGCCGGCGCCGCCTCCGTCACCGTCGAGACCGGCTTCGACCCGGACTGGTCCTACAGCCCCCCGTTCGGCTGGGCGCCCACCGCCGTCTCGTCACTGGTGGCGGGCCGAGCAGTCGTGCCGCTCCCGGCCGGAGACCGCAGCTTCGAGCGGCTCTGGAACGACGGCGCGCCGCTGCTGCGGGTCACCGTCATCTCGGGCTCGGCGACCCTGCGCGCGGCGTGGCTGCAGGTCGAGCCCCCAGACGGGCTCAAGGTCCTCGATGGCTGGACCTGGTCAACGTGGACCGAGCCGGGCCTCGTGCCCGCCAAGGCCGACGCCGGCAACGGCAACGCCGGCGCAGGCGTCACCATCCCCGACGACGCGGATCCGAACCACGCCATGGACGCAGTCCGCCACGACGGGTCCGCGACCCGAGGCAGCAGCCTCGCCCCGCCCGGTACGGCTCCGTACTCCTACATGAGCCTCGGCCCCACAGACGGGGACCTGTTCGCCACCGCAGCCACCGCCACCGGGTACGACCGCTCCGGTGCCGTCCTATCGAGCCCGCCGGAGAGCTATGCCGACCTCAACATCGGCTACTCCAACGGCTACTGGCGCGAGCGACCCACCCTCCGCCAGCTCCCGCCGGAGTTCAGCCTGCTCAAGCGCGGCCGTGACTGGGTCCCCATCAACCCCAGCGACTTCACGTGGACCGGCTCGGTGGAGTTCGACCCTGACGGCCACACCGTCGGCATCCGCTGGGCAGACATCTACCTCGACGTCGTCGCCGCCGGCGGCGGCAGCGACGAGATCTCCGGCAACATCGGCTACGCCACGGGCATCCTTCTCGCGCCCGTCTCAGGCTGGACCGGGTCATTCGGGTCCTGGCCGCCCCCGCTCGGAGCCCAGGTCGTCGACCTGCCTGCCCCGCACGCCCCTGACATCGACCCCCTCTTGCCGATGACCCCAGCGCCCGGCTCGGACTGGACGATCACTGCCTACACCGACATGGCAGTCGGCGCCTACCCCGTCAACGACGAGTGGCAGCAGTGGGACGTCCGCCCCCACGGCGGGTCCCTTGGCACGGCCATCTACATCTGGCACCAGATGCCGGACTACCGCTACCGCGTGCCGGTCTTCGTCCCGTCCCCCGACGCGGTGGGCCGTGAGCCGCAGTTCTTCGTCCGCATCGACGGGATCGACCGGGCGGTTGGGTTCGGCAAGCCCGCCGACGACGACGGCCACGTCTTTGCCGTCTCCACCGCGCTCGGCCAGTACCGCGACATGACGCTCGCTGAGTACGCCTCCGTCGCAGGGCCGCTCCCCGACTTCACCCCGGACTGGTCATGAGCACCACCACACTGCGCCGTGAGGTCGCGCGCGTCGACGCTGAGATCGCAGCTGCGCGCCGCGGCGAGCCGGCGCCGAGGCCGAAGCCGCCGTTCGTCGCCGTCACAGCGAACCCGCACCGGGACTGGCCCGCCGGGAAGCTCTGGCTCGATACCGGCACCGTCGGCCCCCTCGGCTCACACCCGCTGTGGGTGCTGCTCTACGACGGATCGTTCACGCACGTCGCGTGGCTCGTCCTCGACCTCTGACCACCTCGAGCCGCCCCGCGGCGCCCTTCCACCGAGGCCCACCCAGCGCACCGACTCGAGGGAGCAGCACCATGCGCGAAACCAAGGCCCGCCGATGAGCCCCAGGGCCTCCATCTGGTTCGTCTCCGTCGTCCTGGGACTCATCGCACTCGTCGTCATCGTTGGCCTCTGGCGTGGCGACCTCAACCCCAACGGGGCCGTCGCCACCCTGGCCACGGTCCTCACCGGAACGATGGCCGGCCTCTACTGGCGCGAACGCGACAAGGGCAACCGGCCCAAGGACGGCAGCGATGAGTAGCCCCGTCATCCTCGCCGGCGTCTTCGCGCTCGGCTTCATCGCCGGGGTCATCGTCGACGACCTCGCAGACCGACCCTTCGGCAAGGAGAACCGCACCATGAAGGAACGACTCCACCGGGCCAGCATCCGCGCCCGCGCCTGGGCACGGCTCATGCAGCGCAAGGCCACCCGCGACGGCGTCCGCTCCCGGTTCGACGTCGTCATGCCGTGGCTCGTCATCCTCGCCATGGCGGCCTCCGGCGTCTCCAGCCTGCAGCTGGTCCGCGCCGGCAACGACCTGGACAAGCTCGGCTCGTGCGTCGCCGACTACAACCAGCGCTTCGCCGAGGCGTACAAGGCTAGGCTCGACGCCTCCGCCCAGGTCAACGAGGCGCTCGACCGGATCGTGGTCACCGTCTACTCGGCCGACCGTGAGGGCTTCCGCAAGGCCGTCGCCAACTACGTGACGAACCGGCAGAAGGTGAAGAACGCCCAGGCGACGAACCCCTACCCGCCACTTCCCACGACCTACTGCGGCCCGGTGGTGACGAAGTGAGGTACCGCGACGTCATCGTCTTCGCCGTTGCGACAGCCCTGCTCATCGTCGCGCTCGTGCTCTTCCCGATGCGCTACGTCAACGTCGGCCTCGCCATGGTCTCCCTCGCGCTGCTCGTCTCGACGCTCGTGCGCCGCTGGCACCTGCTCACGGGCCGGCTGCACCGCATCGGCGTCGCGTTCGCGTGCGTGCTCGCCGTCGGCGCCTACGGATCTTGGGAGGCCGCCTCGCAGGCGTCCCCGCCCGGCTACCGCGTCGTCCTCACGTCACTGTCCCTCTTCGGCCTTCTCGTCGCGCTGATCTGGCGCTTCGACGAGGACCTGTAGCCCCAGCAGTCCCAGCCCGAGGGCCCCGCGCGACACCCCGTCGCGGCGGGGCCTTCCTCATGCCCGAGGAGACGTCCATGGCACTGGCCACCTACGAGGAGAACGGCACGATGCTGTCGATCGACCTCAAGGCCCCGATCGCGGAGGCGCGCCGACTCGGCGCCGCCGACCCGCTGACGAGGGGCACCAAGCTCGTCATCATCAGGGGCTACGGCTCGTACCGGAAGAACGCAGCCTCCGGCGGCACCGACACCGGCTCCGGGCACGTCGACTTCAACGCCGAGGGCATGACCGACGCCCAGGCGCAGCGGTGGGTCCTGTACCTGCGCCGGGTCGGCATCATGGCCTACTTCCGGCGCCGCTCCTGGTGGTCGAGCTGGCTCGGCCGGCTCCGGGTCCCGGGCTGGCAGCGGCACGTGCACTGCGGCCTCTACAAGTCCGCCGACGCGTCGAAGGCGATGCGCGACCAGTGGGCCGAGTGGCTCGCCGGCGGCGACGGGCTGTCGGGCCCGGAGCCCGATGACGGCGACCGGCGTGTCGTCGGCCGGACCTACGCGCAGTACGTCGCGCTCATGGCCGCGGCCGTCACGAACGTCGGGCAGACCGTCGCGGTCGCCGCCCGGGTCAAGCTCATCCAGAAGGCACTCCGGCTCAAGGTCGACGGTGTCTGGGGCCCGCAGACCGACGCGGCGCTGTGGCAGATGTGGATCGTCCGCAAGGAGGGCCGCGCCCGGTTCGTGAAGTACAACGCGACCTGGCGCAAGACGATGCAGCGCCAGTGGGGCGCCCGGGTCATCGACGGCGTCTGGGGGTCGCAGACGCAGGCCGCGAACCTCGCCACCGTGAAGGTCGTCCAGAAGGCCCTCGGTGTCGTCGCCGACGGCGTCTGGGGCCCCGTCACCGACCGCGCCTACCGGGCGCTCCGGGCGAAGGCGTACCGGCCGTGAGCCGCTCGGCAGACCCTGCCCGCCGAGCGCGGCCCGCGCTCGAGATCAAGGCCCGCCAGGCCGTCTACGTCGGCGGGGCGATCATCCTCGCCTGCGCCGTCCTCGGCGGCGCGGCCGCCGTCGCCGCCGTCGCCGCCGTCAACCACGCCTACTCGCGCGCCAGCGCCAGCACCCAGAAGGAGCCAGCATGAGCACCACCGACCTGACGCGCCTCCCCCTCGAGGGAGTCATCGTCGACCCACCCAAGGCCATCACCATCTTCGGCCGCGAGCCCGCCGCCTGGCTCGGGCTCATCGAGGCAGTCCTGGGCGTCGCCCTCGCCTTCGGCCTGGGCATCAGCCAAGACACCTTCGGCCCCATCATGGCCGTCGTCTCCGCCATGGTCGGCGTATACAGCGCCTGGGCGACGAAGGACACGATGCTCGGCGTCATCGTCGGGCTCGTGAAGGCCCTCGTGACCCTCGTCGCCGTCTACGGGTTGACGCTCTCCGACTCGCAGGTGGGCGCCGTCCTCGCGGTCACCGCGGTCGTCGTCGCGTTCGTGCAGCGGTCCCAGACCTCCCCCGTCATCGACAACGTCGCTCCCGCCGACGCGCTGCCGCCGATCCCAGACCCGACCGAGGTCGAGGGCGTCGACCAGGACGCGTCCCTCGGTGACGGCACCGCGGCCGCCGGCGAGCAGACCGACTCGGCGCAGGACCTCGTGGACCACGCCCTCAGCCAGCCGTATCAGGGCAAGCACGCCGACTGACTGTCGGACCCTCGAGGTAGCGTCACCGACGCGACCCCGAATCGCAGGTGCCGGCCCGGCGCCCCACGCCAACCACCGGCCGGCACCGAAGAGCCCCGCCCCCCTTCTCGGGGCGGGGCTCTTTCTAGGTGCGGCGGCGTGTCAGCGTCGTTTCAGTCTGTAAGAGTCACTGTTTCTGGTTGCATGCATGGCATGGAGACGACTCTGTCCAAGGACGAACGCCTGCGACGCCTCAATCAGGTCTTCACTCCGAGCGCTCCCGTCGCGCGTCGGGATCTCTTCGCGGGCCGCCTCGAGCAAGTCTTCGACATCACATCGGCCATCGCCGAGCCGGGCAAACACATCGTCATCTATGGCGAGCGCGGCGTCGGGAAGACCTCGTTGGCCAACGTGCTCCACGAGCTCGTCGCGCCCATCATGGGGATCAGTGTGCAGCCCGCCAAGATCAACTGCAGCACCGTCGACAAGTTCACGTCCCTGTGGACCAAGGTCTGCAGGCAGCTCAAGCTCGAGATCCCCGAGTCCTGGACCTACGGCAGCCCGGATCCGGATGAGATCCGGGTCATGTTGGCGGGCATCAAACCACCAGCTGTCATCATCATGGATGAGTTCGACCGGATCGAAGATGACGACACCCTGAGCCTGATGGCCGACACGCTCAAGGCGCTGTCGGACCATGCCGTGCCCACGAAGCTCGTCATCGTCGGCGTGGCCGACTCCATCGACCAGCTCGTGGGAGAGCACGAGTCCGTGCAACGAGCCATCGCCGAAGTAGCCATGCCCCGAATGACCGAAGCGGACATGACTTCGATCATCGACAACGGGCTTCCTGTGCTCGAGATGGGGATCGAGTCTCAGGCACGAACGCAGATCGGCCGACTCGCGGAAGGCCTTCCCCACTACGTGCACCTGCTCACTCAGAAGGCAACCCTGCGTGCGATCCAAGACGACCGCACCACGATCACCACCGGCGACGTCGAGGACGCCATCTCCGTCGCGGTAGCGAAGCACTCCCTGGCCAAGGAGTATCAGACCGCGATCCAGAGTCCTCGACCCGACAACCTGTTCGCCCGCGTCCTCACCTCGTGTGCCCTTGCCGAGAAGAACCGACTGGGCGGATTCACCTCGCGTGCCGTGAGAGACCCGCTGAGCCGCATCATGGGACGGGTCTACGAGATCCCTGCTTTCGCTCCCCACCTCAAGGCCTTCACCGACGCCGACCGGGGGTCCGTCCTCAAGCGCGAAGGCACTCCTCGGCGCTACACGTATCGCTTTCGGAACCCGCTCCTGCAGCCGTTCGCTGTGCTCACCGCACTGTCCGAGGGGCTGATCCCAGAGGAAATGCGCAAGGAGCTGCTCGAAGAGTGATGGGTGCTCGAACGCGTGTTCTATCGATCGCCATACTGGATCTATGGCCGGCGGATCAGGACGGGGGCACGAGCACCCCACCCCAGCAGTGCCGCCGGCGCGCCAGCACTGCTGGGTGAACCACACGCGCGAGCACGGCGGCCCGCACCCTGGGCTTGTCACCGCCTGGCAGCAGCGCGACGGGCAATGGTGGGCCCGGGTCACCTACCTCGTCGTCGAGGCAGATGCCGTCGTCGACCAGTGGTTCCGTGCCGATCAGCTCACACCCGTCGCGCCGCGCTCGTGACAGACGGACGCCCCCGCCGCGCTGCCTGCGTGGCGGGGGCGTTGCCGTCATCCGAGACGAGCAGATCGGGCGAGTGCCCGGCGTCCCGGACCGGCAGCCCCCCTCGCGGTGGGGGTGCTCCCGTCGGCGCCGACGCTAAACCTTCAACGCCCCGGCCACCTCTGCCTTCAAGGCTGTCACCGAGCATGCACGCGCGTCAGCGAATCGCGGAAACGCCATCGGCAGTGACCTCAGCCGCATCAGGGCTATACGCGAGTCTCGTGAGAGGCGCCGACGACGACCTCACCCACACCGGGAGGGGGCAGCTCGTCGCGGCTCGCGAAGGCGAGCCGGTCACGGGCCGCATGTTCGACCAGCACCGGAACGAAGTCGCGCACCGGCCCGTCGAGTTCCGAGTGCGCGAGCCGGACCGCAGCCTCGATGACGTCTTCGTGGACGTGTGGGAAGCGTTCCGCCAGCCGGGCGCGGACCTCCTCCAAGGCCTTCATCTCAGCCGCTCGATCCATGCGGCCATGGTGGGCGCGACTGGCAGGCTCGCGCAAGGCCCCGGACCTCCAGCCCAACCCCGTGACCAGGCTGCGGCCGTTCGCGGCCTTGAGGAGGTATGACAGTTGAGCCGTTGTCCGATCTGTGCATCCACTGTGTGCGACGATCCGATCACCCGACGCGCAGCCATCCCAGCTTGCGCGTCGACGCCTCGTCCCTCAGAGGCGTTTGAAGTCAGGCCGTCGCCCCCATCCCCCGGGCGGCGGCCTGACCGCGTTGCGAATCATCCGACCGCCCCATGAACAAGGTTTCCGCGGAACCTTAACTATGGCTCGATGATGCCGAGCCTTCCGAGCCTCGATCTTGGTCCGTCTCTGGTCCGTCCCAGCATTCGCCGAACCGCCCCGGTCCGTCTAGGTCCGTCCGAATCCCACCCCGCCGCACCCTACGACTCCCAGCCGCTCCCAGCGCGTTTCCGCAGGTCAGCGCCAGATCAAGCACCAACAGCGGCTTCTGAGCGGATGAGTCGGCCGGTACGCCGGGTTCTGTCCCGCGGCGCCGTTACCGGCATCCGCGGTGGCGGCCATCCATCTAGGCCGACCATTGCTGGCCGGCTCGAGCGTCCTACCCGCGCACTCGACCGGGCCGGTCTCCCGACGCCCGAGGGCGTCGATCGTGCGCTGTCTGGACTTGCTCCGGGTGGGGTTTACCGAGCCGCTCCAGTCACCTGGAGCGCTGGTGGTCTCTTACACCACCGTTTCACCCTTACCGGCGGCCGAGGCCTCCGGCGGTCTGTTCTCTGTGGCACTGTCCCGCGGGTCACCCCGGGTGGCTGTTGGCCACCACCCTGCCCTTCGGAGCCCGGACGTTCCTCGGCAGGGCCGAAGCCCTGACGCGACCGCCTGGCCGACTCATCCGCGTCCAGCATAGGGGTCCGGACGCGTGGGCTCCCAACCAGCGCAGGCTCGCTGGGCATCGGGCACGTTCCGGACGACGCGTCCCGCCGCGTGGGGGGCCACGGTCACGCGACGCGTCGGAAGCCGACGAGGGCGACGTCGTCGTGCCGGTCGGGATCGGTCACGGCCTCGACGAGGGCATCGAGCACCTCGTCGAGGTCGGCGTCGGCGGGCATGTCGCGGAAGTGCTTCTCGGCCACCCCGCGCAGCCGCTCGAGACCGGTGTCGATCCCCTCCCCGCGACGCTCGACGAGCCCGTCGGTGTAGAGGAGCAGCACGTCGCCGATGCCGAAGGGCAGGTTGACGACCGGACGCGCGACCGTGCCGATGCCGTGCAGCGGTGAGCCGTCCTCGACGTAGCGGCCCTCGCCGCTGCGGATCAGCAGGGGCGGCGGGTGGCCGGCGATCGTCATCGAGAGGCTGTCCGAGCCCGGGTCGAAGAGCACGTACACGGCCGAGGCCATCGGCGTCGGCGCCTCGACGGCCATCAGCCGGTCGACCGCGCGGGCGAGGGCGTCGGGCTCGGGGTGCTGGGTGGCGAGGACGCGCACGGCCGAGCGCATCCGCGAGCCGCCGAGGGCCGCATCGACGCCACGGCCCATGACGTCGCCGACGACGGCGACGAGCCGTTGGTCCTCGAGTGCTGCGACGTCGTAGTAGTCGCCGCCGATGTCGGTGCGGCCGGCCTGGCGGTAGACGGCGCCGAAGCCCCAGCCGGGGACGTCGGGCAGCTCCTGCGGCAGCAACGTCGCCTGCAGCACCGCGGCAGTACGACGCGTCTGCGAGTAGAGGTCGGCGTTGTCGATGGCCAGCCCCGCGCGACGGGCCAGGTCCTCGGCGAAGACGATGTCCTCGGGCGTGTAGCGCCTCCCGGACTCCGCCGCGACGAACGTCATGACCCCGAGCACCCGGTCGCGCGCCATGAGCGGGACGGACATGGCGCTGCGCAGGCCGAGCTCGCGGGCGATCCGCAGGTGCTCGTCATCGCGTGCCGAGGCCACGAGCATCTCGTCGGTGACGGTCTCGACGAGCAGGCTCGTGCCCGACCGGACCACCTCGGAGACCCCACCGGGACGGTCGAGGTCGGGGGGCCAGCGGGTCTCGAGCTCCTTGGCGAGGGCCACCTTCTGCGGGTCGACGTGCGCGACGGCCAGCGTGCGCAGCACCCCGTCGTCGACGAGCTGCACGGAGCACCAGTCGGCATGCGTCGGCACGGCCAGCGAGGCGACCTGCCGAAGGGTCTCGCGGTAGTCGAGGCTGCCGGCGAGAGCCTGGGAGGCGTCGGCGAGGAACTCGAGCTGGGCGGCCCGCGACGCGCTGCGCTCCTCGGCCTGCAGCCGGAGCATCGTCTGGGCGCACATGTCACCGAGGACGCCGAGCACCGACAGCACCTCGGGGTCGGGAGGGCCGACGCGTCCGTCGAACCGGAAGCCGACGGCGCCGATCGCCTCGTGCGAGGCCGGCTCGAGCAGGGCCAGGGTGACGCTGGAGCGCTCGACGGCCTCGTCCTCGAGGTCGGGGTAGCGCTCGAGCATCTGCTGACGGCTCTCGACGACGATCGTCCTGCCCAGCCGGACCGCGTCGGTCATCGGCGTCCGGTGGGCGAGGTCGAAGATCGCCCACTGCCGCACCAGCCGGGCACTCATGCCGTGGGTCCCGACGAGGCGCAGCCGGTCGGGGCCGTCACGCAGCGCGAAGACCGCCCGCGAGGCGCCGATGACGTCGGACGCGCGCTCGGTGACGATCTCGGTGAGGTCGTCCATCGTGGCCGCCGCGCCGAGCTGGGCGACGATCCGCGCGAGCGCGGCCAGGCGTGGCGCGACGCCGGGCGTCACGCCGCCGGCGCCCGGCTCCGTCGCAGTCATGCGCACATCTTGGCAGTTGGCCGCGTCGTCGTCCCCGATAACGACGATGGAGTGCCACCATGGACAGGTGACCACGCCGACGGTGGACGGCGACACCGAGCTCGTCCGTCTCGACTTCGGCCCGGACGACCTGCGCCGGGTCCGCGAGGTCGTACGCACGGTCACGCAGGATCGGGTCCCCGAGCGCGTCGGCGACGCGGAGATGGCGGTGCACGAGGTCGCCGTCAACAGCATCGTCCACGGGGGCGGCCACGGTCACCTGCGCATCGACGCCCTCGACGAGTCACTCGTGTTCACGGTCGAGGACGACGACGGTGGCGGTTCGGCACCCGTCGTGCGCGAGGCCGACCACCAGGCCGTCAGCGGGCGCGGGCTGTGGATCGCCGAGAGCCTGACCGACCGCCTCGTCATCGAGTCGACGCCGGCGCGCACCACGGTGCGCCTGCACGTCAACCTCCCGTCGCGACCCTCGCGCGCGCCCAGCCGGTAACGATCGGTCGCGCCGGCGAACGGGCGGCGAGCCTCAGTGGACGGCGTGGTCCTCCCGGGGCGAGGCCTCGACGTCGATGACCTGGTCGAGACGCGTCAGGCGCACGAGGCGCAGCGACACCCCGTCGCACACGAGGCGCAGCGTCGCGCCGGCGGCACGGGCCCGGTGGTAGAGCCCGATGACGGCGCCCAGGCCCGAGGAGTCGAGGAACGTGACGTCGCGCAGGTCGACGACGACGGTGGCGCCGGGCGCCAGGGCGACGGAGTCGAACGCCGCGCGCACGTCGGGCACGGTGTAGGTGTCGACCTCACCGGCCAGCCGTACGAGGCTGCTGGAGTCCCCCGCCGATACCGAGACGTCCACGTGACTCCTCCCTCCCCCCGGACCTTCCAACCGTAGGCCCGCGGACCGGTCGCCGTCACCGGTTTCCGGGCCCCACGTTTGTACCGGCGAGCACGACCGGCTGTGACCCGAGTCACAGTCGGGCGCCTGCGTCAACGATCCCGGCCCGTCGCTCGTCGTCCTTGAGAGGGACGGCGCGCACGTCCCTGCTCGTCAGCGTGGACGTGGACCGCCCCGCAACCGGAAACCTGCCCTGAGGACGATGACCCAGACCGCTCCCCCGACCGCCCGACCCTCCCTCGACGACACCCAGGTGCTCGCCGCCGACCGCACCAGCGAGCTGCCCGTCACGAAGCCCGAGGACGGCTCCCCTCGCTCGCGCCTGCTCGACCTCTCGCTGACCCAGATCCTCGGCGGCTCGCTGGCCGCCGCCACCGCGGCCGCCCTCGGTTCGCGGCTCGGCCTGCTCGGCACGATCGCCGGCGCCGCGATCGGATCGGTCGTCACCGCCGTTGCCGCGAACCTCTACACGAACTCCATGGCCCGGGCACGCGAGGCCATGGTGCTCGCCCGTGCCTACAACCGCGGCACCGTCGCCTCGCGCCGCCCGGAGTGGTGGCGCCTGCCCGACCGCGCCGGTGCCCGCCGCCTGATCGCGACCACCGGCGCCCTCTTCGCCGTCGCGGCCGCCTTCCTCACCGGAGTGCAGCTGACCACCGGGGCGCAGGTCACCGGCACGACGATCGGTCGCAGCGCCGCCGCGGCACCCGTCGTCGAGGCGCTCGGATCCGACGCGTCGGGCACGTCCGGCTCCTCGGGTTCCGACGCGTCCCGGCAGGCGACCACGAGCCCGACGCCGACGAGCACCACCACCGGCACCCCGGCCCCTGCCGCGACGACCGACGCTCCCGCGTCGGGTGGCGCTGCCGGCAGCACGAGCACCGGCGCCCCCACCGGCACCTCGACCTCGGACGCGTCCGCGACCGGCACGACGACCGCCCCGACCGGCGGAACCGACCCGCAGTCGCCCTCGACCGGCACCCTCCCGGCGAACCCGGCCCAGCCCACACCCTGACACCCGCAAAGCCGCACGCCCGTCCCCGCCTGACGCGTCGGGCGTCGACCAGCTCAGACGACGGTGAGCCCGACGGCGCCCGTCGACACGTCGGCCGTCTCGACGCGGACGCGCACCGAGTCGCCCGGCCGCGCCGTACCCGTGGCCTTCGCGACGATCGCGAGGTCGACGAGCTGCACGACGACCCCCTTGCCGTTGACGTCGACGACGACCGCGTCGAGCACCGCGCCCACCTGGCCGACGAGCTCGGCGGCCTCGACGGCGTCGGTGCAGGCGCGCTCGACCTGGCCGGCGCGCCGGTCCGAGGCCGACATGACCTCGGGCAGCGCGGCGAGCGCCTCACGCGCCCAGCCCGGCACGTCGGTACCCGCCGAGAGCGCCTCGCAGACGACGAGACCGAAGCGGTCGACGAGCCGGCGCAGCGGTGCCGTGACGTGGGCGTACGGGTTGGCGACGGCGGCGTGGAGGGGCTGGTCGGGCACCGCGCCGTCGAACGGCGTGTACCCGGCACCCCGGAAGAGGGTCGTCGCCTCGTGGATCAGCGCCAGGTGCTTGGGGTCGGCCCGGTCGAGGGTGCGGAGGAACTCGCCGTAGGGCAGGCCCTCGGGCCACGGGACGCCGGCGGCGGCGGCCTGCCGGCGGAACCGTGCGAGGTCGCGGGGGTCCGGAGTCGGCATGGTCCGCAGGATGCCGACCTTCCCGCGGAGCATGAGGTCGGCGGCGCCCATGCCGGTGAGCAGCGAGATCTGGGCGTTCCAGTCTTCGGAGGCCAGCAGGGGGCGGTAGGAGATCGTGAACCCGCCCGAGCCGTCCTCCTGGACCTCCTGCTCGGGCATCGGCAGCGAGGCCCCGCCGCGCTTGCGCTCCAGGGCGATCCGCTTCTCGCCGACCTCCTTGAGCAGCACGAGGACCGCCTCGGCCGTGCCGGCGTCGACCGCGTGCTGCACCTCGACGTAGTCGTAGCGCCGGACGCTGCGCACCAGGGCGCGGAACACCTCGACCGCGGTGCCCTCACCGTCGGCGTCGAGGGTGATGTCCCACACGAACGCGGGCCGCACCTGGTCCGGGAGCAGGCTCGCGGCGCCCTCGCTCAGCTCCTTGGGGTGCAGCAGCACCCGCTCGTCGGGGCAGTACACGGTCTGGCCCCGGCGTCGTGCCTCGGTGTCGACCGCTCCCCCGGCCCGCACGAACGCCGGGACGTCGGCGATGGCGTAGCGCACCCGGAAGCCGTCGCCGGCCCGCTCGATGTGCATCGCCTGGTCGAGGTCCATCGACGTCGGGGGGTCGATGGTGACGAACGGGACCGCCGTCTCGTCGCGCTCGGGCAGCTGCGCGGCCCCGGCCGCCGCGGCCGCCTCCGCGAGCACCTCGGGTGGGAACGCGTCGGGCAGCTGGGCCTCGCGCCGGATCTCCTCGAAGCGCGCGGTCAGGGCCTGGGCCACGTCGCCGGGCGTCGGTGCCGGGCGGAAGACGATGTGTCTCGAGGGCATGGCGCCACCCTATGCACGCCGCGTCACCGGTGGCGCCGACGCGCCCCGTGCGTCCGCTGCGTCCCGAGGAGGCGCGGCCGGAAGGCACGGGCGCCAGCGCGCCGTGGGAGGGGTGCGCCACCTTTGCCCCGAAGTGCCTAGGCTGGCCTCCGTGCTGATCCTCCTGCCCCCGTCCGAGGGCAAGACCCCGGCCCGCCGGGGACGACCGCTCGACCTCGGCTCCCTGTCCTTCCCTGAGCTGACGCCGCTGCGCGAGGACACCGTGCGCGCCGTCGCCGCGATCAGCGCCGAGCCGGGCGCCCCCGAGGTGCTCCGCGTCAGCCCGAACCTCGTCGAGGACGTCGAGCGCAACACGCGGCTGCTCACCGGACCGGCACGCGTCGCCGCCGACGTGTACTCCGGCGTCCTCTACAAGGCGCTCGACCTGCCGAGCCTCGACGCCGCGGCCCGCCGCCGCGCCAACCGGAGCATCGTCGTCATGTCCGCGCTCTTCGGCGCGGTGCGGCTCACCGACCGCATCCCGGCCTACCGCGTCCACGCCTGCGCCGACCTGCCCGGCATCGGCCACCTCGAGCGGGTGTGGCGCCCCCACCTCGCGCCCGTGCTCGAGCGCGCCGCCGGCGAGCGCGGCCTCGTCGTCGACTGCCGCTCCAGCACGTACGCGTCGATGTGGCGACCGCCGGCGCACGTCGCCCGCCGCACGGTCCACGTCACGGTCCCGGGGGCCTCGCACATGGCCAAGCACACCCGCGGCCTCGTCACGCGCGACCTCGTCGGCCGCGAGGCCCCGCGGACGCCGGAGGCCCTGGCCGACGCGCTGTCCGAGCGTTTCGCGGTGACCCTCACCCCGCCCGAGCGGCCCGGCAAGACGTGGCAGCTGGCCGCCACCGCGAAGGACTGATCCGTGCTCGACCTCGCGCAGCTCGTCGACCGGGTGGCCCCGATCCTCGTCTTCCTCGTGGCCATCACGCTCGTCGCCGAGCTCTGCGACCAGGCGGGCCTCTTCGACGAGGCCGCCCACTGGGCCGCGCGCCTGGCCCGCGGTCGGGTCGCCGTGCTGTGGCTGCTCGTCGTCGCCCTCGCGGTCGTCTCCACCGTCGTGCTCAGCCTCGACACGACGGCCGTGCTGCTCACGCCGGTCGCCGTGACCGTGGCGCGTCAGGTCGGGGCGCCCGCGCTGCCCTTCGCGATGACGACCCTGTGGCTGGCCAACACCGCCTCGCTGCTGCTGCCGGTGTCGAACCTGACGAACCTGCTGTCCCTGCACCCGTTCGCGGCGCTCGGCGTCTCCACGTGGGGCTACCTGCGGCTCATGGCCGCCCCCGCGCTCGCCGCGATCCTCGCCACCGTCGCCGTGCTGTGGCTGCTGCACCGCACCCAGCTGCGCAGCCGGTACGAGACCCCACCGCGGGCCGAGCCGCACGACCACCTCCTCATGGTCATCACGGCCTGGACCTGCGGCGCCCTCGCCGTCGCGTTCGTGTCCGGGCTGCAACCGGCCCTCGCCTCGGTCCCCGCCGCCCTGTTCCTCCTCGCGGTCACCTACTGGCGCGCCCCCGAGCTGCTGCGCCGCATCAAGATGCCCTGGCTGACCGTCATGGGCATCTGCATCCTCTTCCTCGTCGTCGACGCCGCCCTGCGGGCCGGCCTCGAGGAGTGGCTGCGCACGCTCGTCGGCGAGGGGACGACCGCGACCGCGCTGCTGCGCGTCAGCGGGCTCGGCGCGCTCGCGGCCAACGGGATCAACAACCTGCCGGCCTACCTGGCCCTCGAGCCGACGGTCGCCGACGCCCCGGCACGCCTCGCGGCCCTCCTCGTCGGCGTCAACACCGGCCCGATCGTCACCATGTGGGGCTCGGTGGCGACCCTGCTCTGGGCCCAGCGGTGCCGCTCGGCCGGGCTCACGGTCGACGCCGGACGCGTGGCGCGCACGGGCCTGCTCTGCGCGGTCGTCGTCGTCGGCGCCACGACGCTCACGCTCGCCGCGACGGCCTGAACGGTTCACGCGTCGCCGAGACCACCTGGCGCGCCGACCCCGAGGTCGCCCGACCGGGGCGACGGCGACCTACAGTGGGCGCGTGCCCGAGGGTTTCGACGACGACTGGTCGGCGACGGTGTGCGCCGTGCTCGACGCGCTCTTCCTCCGCGCGTCCGCGGGCTTCTCCCGGTCCTCCCCAGCCCACCCGCGTGACGGCGTCGTCGGTGACCTGCTGTGGGAGGCCGACCCGATCCGGTTCCTCGAGCGCTACCCCGCCAGCGGGGTCGTCGAGTCGTACGGCGGCCAGTGGCCGCCGCCGTGCATCGACTACTGGGTGTACGTCGACGCCACGACGCACCGCGCCCGGCTCTCGACCGAGGGCTCGGGCGTCGACTCCCCGACCGTCGAGCTGACCGGCCGTGGCTCCGTCGACGCCGCACGCCTCGCCGCGGTGCTGGGCGAGATCCTCTCCGTCCCGACCGACGGCTGAGCGCGTCCGGCCCGGCCCGGCGGCTCGCCCGAGCCGGCCCGGTGCGACGGCGTCAGCCGAGGGCGCGGCCCAGGTCGTCGACGAGGTCGCGGACGTCCTCGAGGCCGACCGACACCCGCAGGACGCCGTCGGTGATGCCGACAGCCGCCCGGGCCTCCGGCGCCAGCCGGCGGTGGGTCGTCGTGGCCGGGTGCGTGATGAGCGACTTGGAGTCGCCGAGGTTGTTGGAGATGTCGATGACCTCGAGGGCGTTCATGAGCGCGAACGCCTCGTCCTTGCCACCGTCGAGCTCGAACGTCACGACCGTGCCGGCGCCGAGCATCTGGCGCTTGGCCAGCTCGTGCTGGGGGTGGGACTCGAGGAACGGGTGCACGACGCGCGTGACCCGCGGGTGCGACTCGAGGAACCGGGCGACCTCGAGGGCGCTGGCCGCCATCCGCTCGACCCGCAGCGACATCGTCTCCAGGCCCTTGACGAGGACCCAGGCGTTGAACGGCGACATCGACGGGCCGGTGTGCCGCATGAGGTTCTGCACCGGGCCGTCGACGAACTCCTTGGGCCCGAGCACCGCCCCGCCGAGCACCCGGCCCTGGCCGTCGATGTGCTTGGTCGCCGAGTAGACGACGATGTCGGCCCCGTGCTCGAGCGGCTTGCTGAACACCGGCGTGCCGAAGACGTTGTCGACGACGACCCTGGCGCCGGCGGCGTGGGCCAGCTCGCTGACGGCGGCGATGTCGACGAGCTCCTGCATCGGGTTGCTCGGGGTCTCGAAGAACACCGCGGTCGTCGGCTCCGACAGCGCCTCGCGCCACTGGTCGAGGTCGGGCCCGTCGACGAAGACCGTCTCGACGCCCCAGCGCGGGAGGATCTCGTCGAGGATGACGAAGCACGAGCCGAAGAGGGCCCGCGAGGACACGACGCGGTCGCCCTGACCGAGCAGCGCCGCGAGGGCCACCCACACCGCGGACATCCCCGAGCCGGTGGCGAAGCAGGCCTCGGCCCCCTCGATCTGCCGCAGCCGCTCCTCGAACATCGTCACGGTCGGGTTGCCGTACCGGGAGTAGACGAAGCGGTCGACATCGCCCTTGAACGCCGCCTCGGCGTCCTCGGCGGTGTCGTAGACGAAGCCCGAGGTCAGGTACAGGCCCTCCGAGGTCTCCTCGAAACCGCTGCGGGACAAGCCCGCTCGCACGGCGAGGGTGTCGGGTCGCCAACCCTGGGTCGCGCCCGCGATGTCGGCGCTCATCCCTGCACCCACGGCAGGCCCGCGACCTTCCAGCCGGACACCGCGCGGTGGCGCTGCGCGTCGTGCGGCCCCTCGAAGCCCTCGAGCACGTTGCGCGACTGCGCCCAGCCCGCGGCGGTCGCGGCCTCGGCGGCGCTCACCGAGCGCACGCCCGAGCGGCACAGGAAGTAGACCGGCTGCTCCTTGCCGACGCCGGCCGCGGCCAGGTCGTCGACGAAGCGCTCGTTGACCCGGCCGTCGGGGTAGCTCTGCCACTCGACGAGCACGACGTCCTTGCCCACCTCGGCGAGGTCGGGCAGCCCGACGTAGGACCACTCGGCACTCGTTCGCACGTCGACGAGCACCGCACCGGGCTCGTCGCGCAGGGCCGCCCAGGCCTGCTCGGGGGTCACGTCACCGGCATAGCTCATGCAGCGAATATCGCACAGCGTCCGTCAGGCGAGATGGTCGGTCCGATTGGTGAAAGCCACCGACGCGGAACCGTCCTCCCAGACCTCGACGGCCGACAGGCTCCCGGGGGCGGTGGCCAAAGCCCAGAACCGGGCCGTCGGCGTCGCGAGGACGTCGCCGAGCACCGAGAGCACCCCGCGGCGGGACGTGACGGCGACGACGGTGCCGCCCTCGGCCACGAGGCCGCGGTAGGCGTCGCGCACCCGCTCGTCGGCACCCTCCCCCGGCGCCGTGCCGTCCCACGCCTCCGTGACGTCGACGGACGCGTCGAGCGCCGTCGCGAGCGTCCGGGCCAGGTCCGCGGTGGGCGGCTCGGCCGACCCGACGACGCGGGCGTCGTCGCCGACGAGTCGCTGCACGGCCCGCACGACGCGCGACCCGACGGTCTCGTCGTAGGGCACCTGCACGAGCAGGAGCCGCAGCGGGCGGGTCGCGGCGCTCGACGTCGTCGGCCCGGAGGCGGAGACGGAGGCTGATGCCGAGACCGCCGCAGCGGCCTCGGCGGCGTGCTCGAGCACCGCCGACGCGTCGGGCGCCGCTGACGCGTCGGGGGCGTCCACGCGCGCAGCGCCCTCGAGGACGCGGCGCACGCTCTTGCCGTCCATCGCGTCGTTGCTCAGGGCGTCGGCAGCCTTGTTCTTCTCGCGCGGGACCCACTCGAACTGCACCGAGCCGCCGGCGTCGGCGATGCGACGCACCACCTCGCGCGCCTCGAGCGCCAGGCGGCGCATGTCCTCGTGCTTGATCTTCCAGCGGCCCGACATCTGCTCGACGACGAGCTTGGAGTCCAACCTCGCGACGACGCGCGGCCCGGCGGCGAGCTCGGCGGCGGCCGTCAGCCCAGCAATGAGGCCGGAGTACTCGGCCACGTTGTTGCTCTGCTGGCCGAGCGGCTCGGCCAGCTCGACGAGCACCGCGCCGGTCTCGGCGTCACGCACGAGGGCGCCGTAGCCGGCGACACCGGGGTTGCCCCGTGACCCGCCGTCGGCCTCGACGACGAGGCGGCGCCCGGACGTCCCGGAGGTCCCGGTCACGCGCTGGGCTCCGAGCGCGTCACAGCCCCGACTCGGCGGTGCGCACCATGATGCGGCGGCACTCCTCGCAGCGGATGATCTCGTCCTGAGGGGTGCTGCGGATGCGGTCGATGTCGACGGGGTTCAGCTCGAGGCGGCAGCCGCCGCACCGCCGGTGCTGCATCGCCGCGGCGGCCAGGCCACCGCTCGACGCGCGGATCTTCTCGTAGAGGCTCACGAGGTCGTCTCCGACGCCGGCCACGACGTCGGCGCGCCCGGCGCCCACCTTCGTCGCCTCGGCGTCGAGCTCGGCGAGCCTGGCGTCGCGCTCGGACTCGAGGCGCGTCAGGCGCTCGGCCACCTCGGCGTGACGGTTCTGCACCTCGGTGACCCGGGCCGCGAGGGACTCGGCGCGCTCCATGACCTCGATCTCGACGTCCTCGAGCTCGGCCTGGCGGCGGGCGAGGGAGGTCAGCTCGTGCTGGAGGGCCTGCAGGTCCTTGGCCGAGCCCTGACCGGAGTCGAGCCGGGCCTGGTCGCGGGCCGCGCGGTCGCGGACGAGCTGGACGTCCTGCTCGGACTTGGTCAGCTCGCGCTGGACGTCGTCGGCCGCGGTGCGGGCGTTGACGACGTCGGTCTCGAGGGCGCCGACCTCACGACGCGCCGCGTCGACGGCCGCGAGCTGGGGCAGGTTCGCCTTGGCGTGCGCGATCTGGTCGAGTCGCGTGTCGATGGCCTGCAGGTCGAGCAGGCGCCACTGGCGGGACGGGTCGGCTTTCAGGACGCACCTCCGGGGTCGGTCCGGTCGCGGGCAGGGCCCGGCTCGGGTTGGGCTCGGTTGGCACCGACGACGAAGGTCCACGGCTCGGTGCGCACGCTCGAGAGTCTGCCCACGACCCTAGTCGGTTCCGCGCCCGGGGTCGGGTCCTCCCCCAGTGCCTCGAGGACGCGTTCGCGCGCGCTGGCCAGCCACAGCGACTCGGTGGCCCAGTGCCCGGCGTCGACGAGGAAGGGCGTGCCGTCGCGCGCCTCCTCGCGGGCCTCGAGCACCGGGTGGTGGCGCAGGTCGGCCGTGACGTAGACGTCGGCGCCCGACGCGCGGACCGCGTCGAACTGGTCGTCGCCCGAGCCGCCCATGACGGCGACGCGGTGCACGACGGCGTCCGGCTGGCCGCTGACCCGCATCCCGCCCACCGTCGCGGGCAGGGCGTCGGCCAGCGCCTCGGCGAAGTCGTGCAGCGACACGGCCACGGGCAGCTCCCCGATGCGTCCCGCCGGGCGGCCGCCGACCTCCGTCAGCGGTCGCTGGCTCGTCAGCCCGAGCGCGTCGGCGAGGACGGTGGACACCCCCGGGTCGGCGACGTCGGCGTTGGTGTGCGCGACGTAGAGCGCGACCCCACCGGCCAGCAGCGCCGTGACGGACGCGCCCTTGGCCGTCGTCGTGGCCACCGAGTGGACGCCGCGCAGCAGGAGCGGGTGGTGGGTGACGAGCAGGTCGGCCTCGCAGCGCACCGCCTCGTCGATGACGGCGAGCGTCGGGTCGAGGGCGAAGAGGATGGTGCGGACCGGCTGGTCGAGGTCGCCGGCGACGAGGCCGACGCGGTCCCAGTCGGCCGCGGTCTCGGGCGGGTACAGGGACTCGAGGACCGCGACGACGTCGCGCAGCGTCACGTCAACCACGTGGGCCCGGCCGGGATCGAACCGACGACACCCGCGGTGTAAACGCGGTGCTCTACCAGCTGAGCTACAGGCCCCCTCCCGGCGGGGCGCGGAGCGTCCGGTCGGGCGGCGGACAGCCTAGCGGGCCGACGCGTCCGGCGCGTCCGAGGCGCGCAGGCGGGCCAGCGCCTCCCGGTACTCGCGGAAGTCGCGGCCCTGGCCGATGCCGCGCACCTCAGACCACACGACCCGACCGGAGCGGTCGAGCAGGAACGTGCCGCGCAGGGCGAAGCCGTCGTCGTCGCTGAACACCCCGTAGCGCCGGGCGACCTCCCCGTGCGGCCAGAAGTCGGACAGCAACGGGAAGAAGTGCCCCTCGGCGTCGGCCCACGTGCGCAGGGTGTACATCGAGTCGCACGACACGGCGAACACCTGGATGTCGTCGGTCTGGAAGTCCTCGAGGCCGTCGCGGATCTCGCGCAGCTCGCCGCGGCAGATGCCCGAGAACGCGGCCGGGTAGAACACGACGACGGCGTTCTTGCGGCCGCGGACCGACGACAGGCTGACGTCGACGCCGTACTGATCCACCAGCGTGAAGTCGGGAGCGAGGTCGCCGACGGCCGGCTGGGCGGACGCGTGGAGCGAGGGCGCGTTCGTCATGCCCACGAGTGTCGCACCTCGCGCGGACGCCCGCTGCCACGCCCACTCACACCCCCGCGGGTACCGGGACCGGCACGACCACCGGCACCCGGGCGGGTCAGCGGCGGGGGCCCTTCGGTGGCATGAGGCGCGAGGCGGTCCAGTTGGTCGCCACGTTGACCTGCCCGCCCGTCACGAGGCCCGCCGTGGAGGCGGCCTCCTCGACGACGGCGGCATCGACGTGGCCGTCCCGTCCCGCCTTCGGCGTCAGCAGCACGACGAAACCCTGGTCGAACAGCTTCGTCAGGGCATCGACCATGAGGTCGACGAGATCCTCGTCGCCGTCGCGGTACCAGACGATGACACCGTCGGCCCCGTCGTTGAACTCCTCGTCCTCGAGCTCGGTACCGATGACGTCCTCGACCTCGAACCGCAGGTCGTCGTCGACGTCGTCGTCATAGCCGAACTCCTGGATGACCTGCCCTTTGGCAAATCCGAGCTTGCTGAGGGACGCCGCTCCCGCGGTCGCGCTCACTGTCACCGGTCCTCTCCGTCGGGGGCCCGAGCAGGTCGCCCGGGCCGGTCGTTCACGTCGTGCTGGCAGGTGGTCGCCGGGTCGCGCCGTGAGGCGGGGCGACGCCACCGGGTACCAGTGCACTCGCTCCGACGGTATCGCGCAAGGTGTGGCGGAACGGGCCCAACGCCCTACAACACGCGTCGGTGTCCCACTGCCGGACCCGAGTGTGACGGCTACCACGGTTTGGTAGAGGATGGAAGGGAGCAGCGCCCCGACCACCCGGTCCGAGGGCGCCGCGACGCGACGAGAAAGGACCCACGACGTGGCTTCCGAGGCCGGCCCGATCCTCAACGGCATCCCCAGTCAGCTCCCGGACATCGATCCCGAGGAGACCCAGGAGTGGCTCGACTCCCTCGACGCCGTCCTGGACGAGAAGGGCCGCACGCGGGCGCGCTACATCATGCTCAAGCTCATCGAGCGGGCCCGTCAGCAGCAGGTCGGCGTGCCGTCGCTGACGGCCACCGACTACATCAACACCATCCCGCCGGAGCGTGAGCCCTGGTTCCCCGGCGACGAGGAGGTGGAGCGCGAGTTCCGCCGCTACATCCGCTGGAACGCCGCGGTCATGGTGCACCGCGCCCAGCGCCCCGGCATCGGCGTCGGTGGCCACATCTCCACGTACGCGAGCGCCGCGACGCTCTACGAGGTGGGCATGAACCACTTCTTCCGCGGCAAGGACCACGAGGGCGGCGGCGACCAGGTCTACTTCCAGGGCCACGCCTCCCCCGGCATGTACGCCCGCAGCTTCCTCGAGGGCCACCTGAGCGAGGCCGACCTCGACGGCTTCCGCCAGGAGAAGAGCCACATCGTCGACGGCAAGATCCGCGCCGTCCCGTCCTACCCCCACCCGCGCCTCATGCCGGACTACTGGGAGTTCCCGACGGTGTCGATGGGCATCGGCCCGATGAACGCCATCTACCAGGCGCAGTTCAACAAGTACCTGCACAACCGCGGCATCAAGGACACCAGCCAGCAGGACGTCTGGGCCTTCCTCGGCGACGGCGAGATGGACGAGCCCGAGTCGCGCGGCCTGCTCCAGCTCGCGGCCAACGAGGAGCTCGACAACCTCACGTTCGTCATCAACTGCAACCTGCAGCGTCTCGACGGACCGGTCCGCGGCAACGGCAAGATCATCCAGGAGCTCGAGGCGTTCTTCCGCGGTGCCGGCTGGAACGTCATCAAGGTCGTCTGGGGCCGTGGCTGGGACCCGCTCCTCGCCGGCGACCGCGACGGCGCGCTCGTGCACCTCATGAACTCCACGAGCGACGGCGACTACCAGACCTTCCGCGCCAACGACGGCAAGTACGTGCGCGACCACTTCTTCGGCCGCGACCCGCGCACCGCCAAGATGGTCGAGAGCTGGACCGACGACCAGGTCTGGTGGGACCTCAAGCGCGGTGGCCACGACTACCGCAAGGTGTACGCGGCCTACCAGGCGGCCCGTGAGCACACCGGCCAGCCGACCGTCATCCTCGCCAAGACGATCAAGGGCTACAGCCTCGGCTCGCACTTCGCCGGCCGCAACGCCACGCACCAGATGAAGAAGATGACGCTGGAGGACCTCAAGGCCTTCCGCGACAGCCTCCGCATCCCGATCTCCGACGAGCAGCTCGAGGCCAACCCCTACCAGCCGCCGTACTACCACCCGGGGCCGGACAACGACGTCGTCAAGTACTCGGTCGACCGCCGCGCCAAACTCGGGGGCACGCTGCCGAGCCGACGCGTCCGGTTCGAGACCGTCAAGCTGCCCGGCGACGAGGCCTACGCCCAGGTCAAGAAGGGCTCGGGCAAGCAGGAGGTCGCCACGACGATGGCGTTCGTCCGGCTGCTCAAGGACCTCCTGCGCGACAAGGAGTTCGGCAAGCGGATCGTGCCGATCATCCCCGACGAGGCGCGCACCTTCGGCATGGACGCGTTCTTCCCGACGATCAAGATCTACAACCCCAACGGGCAGAACTACACGCCGGTCGACGCCGAGCTGATGCTCGCCTACCGCGAGAACACCCAGGGTCAGATCCTGCACCTCGGCATCAACGAGGCGGGCTCGCTCGCCGCGTTCACGGCCGCCGGCACGTCGTACGCCACGCACGGCCAGCCGATGGTCCCGATCTACGTCTTCTACTCGATGTTCGGCTTCCAGCGCACCGGCGACTCGATCTGGGCGGCCGCCGACCAGATGAGCCGCGGCTTCCTCATCGGGGCCACGGCAGGCCGCACGACCCTGACCGGCGAGGGCCTGCAGCACGCCGACGGCCACAGCCCGCTCCTCGCGGCGACGAACCCGGCCGTCGTGCACTACGACCCGGCCTACGCCTACGAGATCGCGCACATCATGCAGGACGGCCTGCGTCGGATGTACGGCGAGGGACAGACTCCCGAAGAGTCCAACCTCATCTACTACCTGACCGTCTACAACGAGCCGATCCAGCAGCCCGCCGAGCCGGCCGACGTCGACGTCGAGGGCATCCTCAAGGGCATGCACCGCATCTCGGAGGCGAAGACCGAGGGCTGGCAGCACACGCCGGCGCGGGCCCAGATCCTCGCCTCCGGCGTCGGGGTGCCGTGGGCGCTCGAGGCCCAGCAGCTGCTCGCCGACGACTGGGGCGTGGCCGCCGACGTCTGGTCGGTCACCTCGTGGAACGAGTTGCGTCGCGACGGCCTGGCCGCTGACGAGCAGGAGTTCCTCGGCCCCGACGGCGACCGGCGCGTCCCGTGGGTCACGCAGTGCCTCGAGGGCACCGAGGGCCCGGTCGTCGGTGTGTCCGACTACATGCGGGCCGTTCAGGACCAGATCCGCGAGTGGGTCCCGGGCACGTACGCGACGCTCGGTGCCGACGGCTTCGGCTTCTCCGACACCCGACCGGCCGCCCGCCGCTTCTTCCACATCGACGGCCCCTCGGTCGCGGTGCGCACGCTGCAGCTGCTGGCCAAGGACGGCAAGATCGACGCCGACATCCCGGCCAAGGCCGCGGACAAGTACCGCCTCGACGACGTCACCGCCGGCACGTCCGGCAACGCCGGCGGCGAGAGCTGACGCTCCCCCGCCGAGCGCACTGACCGACGCCTGCGGCCCGGCCCCGATGACGGGGGCCGGGCCGCCGGCGTTCCGCGGCAGCGACTGCGGTTCGCGTCACGAGTCGCGCGGCCCCCGACCGTTCCTGCCCCGAAAGGCAGCCGGTGACGCTTCAGGCGGCGCATGCCACGGCCTCGGCCACCAGCCGTCGGACCTGCTCGGGTCGGTCGAGGTCGGCCCACATGAGACGTACGACGACCCACCCCGCGCGTCGGAGGGCATCCTCTCGACGCTTCTCCTCGAAGAGGGTCTCGCGGCGCCCGTCGGCATACTTCGAGGCGCCGTCGAACTCGACGAGCACGCGCGTGCCCAGGACGCGGAAGTCGGCGCGGAACCGCCGCCCCTCCGCCCGCACCTCGTACTGGGGCTCGAGCTCGAAGCCCAGGCAGCGCAGCACGTAGGCCGTACGCGTCTCACCGGGCGACTCGTGCCGGCCGTCGACGAACGCCAGCGCCGCCCGCACCGGACCGATGCCCGAGTGGGTTCGCAGGTCGGCCACGGCGCGTTCGAGCCGGGCGGCATCGACCGACGCCGCGCGCACGGCAGCGTCGGCCGGCACCAGAGCGGCCTCGGGCCCGCCGAGCAGTCCCGCCTGCACGATGGCGTGCTCCAGCGGCATCCCGGCGGGACGGTGGTCCTCGACCGACGGCGCGCTCAGGCCCAGGCCTCTCACCGGTCGGTGCATGACCAGTCCGGGGCGTCGGACGCCGGCGCCACGGCTCGATCGGCCGGGCGACCCGGAGGTACCTGGGTCGACCGACGCCAGGTGGACCGTCGCGAGATCGGCCCGGAAGGTCGGCAGGCCGCGGCACAGGAGCAACGAGTGGTGGCTGATGACGGCGCGGGACCGGAACTGCCTCCCGAGCGCGAGCGCGCAGAGGCGGTGCAGGGCCTCACCGTCAGGCGCTGCACCGTCGGTGACCGCGTACCAACCGCGAGTCAGTCGCACGATCCGGCCTGCTCGGCAGAGGCGGGTCAGGGCGTGGCGGTCGAGGCCGTGGCGCTCGGCGTCGGGGGTCGAGAAGACGCCGTCGCGCGCCAGCAGTCGTAGGTCCGTGGCAAGACGGTGCCCGTGGAGCCGGGTCGCGATCCACGGGTTCGGGCGGCCTGTGGAACGTCGCGACCTCGGGGCTGGGGATGTGGACGGCGGCACGCCAGCGCCGCTCGCCCACAAAGCGCACTTCGGGGCACCCGACGCGCGGGCCCCGGCGACCGGTGCCCCGAAGAGCAGCCGGTGCCCAAGAGCGAACCGGCTCGGCCGATTGGATAGGTATGCGCGACTGTGCATATACTTGCACTCGTGTCCAAGGTACTGACCTCCCTCCCTGTCGGTGAACGCGTCGGCATCGCCTTCTCCGGTGGCCTCGACACCTCGGTGGCCGTCGCGTGGATGCGTGAGAAGGGCGCGGTGCCCTGCACGTACACGGCCGACCTCGGCCAGTACGACGAGCCCGACATCGCCTCCGTCCCCGGCCGCGCCGGCCAGTACGGCGCCGAGATCAGCCGGCTCGTCGACTGCCGCCAGGCGCTCGTCGAGGAAGGCCTGTCCGCCATCGCGTGCGGCGCCTTCCACATCCGCAGCGGCGGCAAGACGTACTTCAACACGACGCCGCTCGGCCGCGTCGTCACGGGCACGCTGCTCGTGCGCGCCATGCAGGAGGACGGCGTCTCCATCTGGGGCGACGGCTCGACCTTCAAGGGCAACGACATCGAGCGGTTCTACCGCTACGGCCTGCTCGCCAACCCGCAGCTGCGCATCTACAAGCCGTGGCTCGACGCCGACTTCGTCACCGAGCTCGGTGGCCGGCACGAGATGTCGGAGTGGCTGACGGCCCGCGAGCTGCCCTACCGCGCCTCCGCGGAGAAGGCCTACTCGACCGACGCCAACATCTGGGGCGCGACGCACGAGGCCAAGACCCTCGAGTTCCTCGACGAGTCGATGGAGGTCGTCGAGCCGATCATGGGCGTCCGGTTCTGGGACCCCGCCGTCGCCATCGAGACCGAGGACGTCACCGTGCGCTGGGAGCGCGGCCGCCCGGTCGCCATCAACGGCGTCACCTTCGAGGACCCCGTCTCGCTCGTCATGGAGGCCAACGCCATCGGCGGCCGCCACGGCCTCGGCATGAGCGACCAGATCGAGAACCGCATCATCGAGGCCAAGTCGCGCGGCATCTACGAGGCGCCCGCCATGGCCCTGCTGCACCTGACCTACGAGAGGCTCCTCAACGCCATCCACAACGAGGACACCATCGCGGCCTACCACGCCGAGGGCCGACGCCTCGGCCGCCTCCTCTACGAGGGCCGCTGGCTCGACCCGCAGTCGCTCATGCTCCGCGAGTCGCTGCAGCGCTGGGTCGCGAGCGCCGTCACCGGCGAGGTCACGCTGCGCCTGCGCCGCGGTGACGACTGGTCGGTCGTGAACACGACCGGCCCGGCGTTCAGCTACCACCCCGAGAAGCTGTCGATGGAGCGCACCGAGGACGCCGCGTTCGGCCCGGTCGACCGCATCGGCCAGCTGACGATGCGCAACCTCGACATCGCCGACTCGCGCGCCAAGCTCGAGCTGTACGCGAGTCAGGGCCTGCTCGGCTCCGACGCCACCGACCTCGTCGGCGAGCTGGCCCCCGGCGGCGCGCAGGCCATCGCGGCCAACCCGTCCGCGGCCGACGTCGACGAGCAGGACGACGCGCTCGACCGCGCCGCCATGGAGTTCGGCACCGACTGAGTCGACGTCCACCGACCACCTCGCGCCGCCGGCCATCCCACCCACCCGCCGGCCGCGCGAGGTCCGGCGGCGGCGGGTAGGGTCGGGCGCCATGCAGCCGACCGACGCCATGACCGACCGCGACACCGTGGACGCGCAGTACGCGCGCACCGACAACCTCCGGACGCGACGCGACGTGTGGGGTCCCGGTCCCGAGGGCGTCTCCCCCACCGAGGTGCTCGTCAGCTCGGTCGTGGCCGCCCGCCCGGCGAAGGTCATCGAGATCGGCTGCGGCACAGGCCACTTCGCTCGGTCGGTGATCGACGCGCTGCCTGACGTCGACTACCTCGCCACCGACATCTCGGCCGCCATGGTCGAGGCCACCTCCTCGCTCGGCGTCCCGTCCCGCCAGGTGCCCGGCGACGCGCTCCCCTTCGCCGACGACACCTTCGACGGGGCTGTCGCGGCGTGGATGCTCTACCACGTGCCCGACCTCGACGGCACGCTCGCCGAGCTGCGACGCGTGCTGCGCGACGGTGGACGGCTCAGCGTCGCGACGAACGGCGAGGAGCACCTGGGCGACCTGCTGCGCGAGGCGGGCGGCGAGCCCGTCGCCTCGCAGTTCACGGCCGAGAACGCCGAGGAGGCGCTGTCGCGCCACTTCGAGCACGTGTCGCGTCGCGACGTCGAGACGCGCGCGACGTTCCCCGACCACGCGGCTGCCGTCGCCTACCTGTCGACGTTCGCCGCCGACCTCGCGGCCGCCCTCCCCCACTTCGAGGGCCCGCGCGCCTACGTCGGGCGCTCCTGCATCCTCACGGCCCACTGACGCCACCAGCCCCACCCGTCACGAGGCCGCCTGCGCGCCCGGGCGAAGCGGTTTGTGAGCGCCGTACAAAGCGAGGGTGCCGACGCGTCCTAGGCTGGCGCCGTGACCGACCGACCCGTCCAGCCGAGCGACGCCACGACGCGCACCGTCGAGCGCAGCGCCGGCGAGCTGTCGACGCTCGCGGCGCGTCGCATGGAGGAGAACCTCGGGTGGTACCGACGCCTGTCGGCCGAGGAGCGCTCGCAGGTGGGCCTCGTGGCCCAGGCCGGCATCTCGCAGTTCATCGCCTGGTTCCGGTCCGAGGGCCACGCGCCGTCGGCGATCTCGATCTTCGCCAACGCACCCCAGGAGCTGACGCGGTCGGTCAGCCTGCGCCAGACCCTCGACCTCGTGCGCACCGTCGTCGACGTCGTCGAGTCGCACGTCGAGAGCCTCGCCGGCCCCGGCGACGAGCAGCTGCTGCGCGAGTCGGTGCTGCGGTTCTCCCGTGACATCGCCTTCGCCGCGGCCGAGGTCTACGCCGGAGCGGCGGAGGCCCGCGGTGCGTGGGACGCCCGCCTCGAGGCCCTCGTCGTCGACGCCGTGCTCCGCGGCGAGGCGGACGAGTCGATGCAGTCGCGGGCCACGGCCCTCGGGTGGGGCGAGGTGTCGCACGTGACGTTCGTGGTCGGGACCACCCCGGAGGCACGGGCCAGCACCGTTCCGGCGGTCGACGAGCTGCGTCGGGCGGTGCGCAAGGAGGGTGTCGAGGCGCTCGTGCTCGTCCAGCGCACCCGCCTCATCGCCGTCGTCGGCGGCACCCGCGAGCCGCTCGCCGTCGTCGGCGCGGTGGCCGACCGCTTCGGCCCCGGACCCGTGGTGGTCGGGCCCACCGTGCCACACCTGTTCGCCGCGGGACGCTCGGCGCGCGCTGCCCTGAGCGGACTCTCCGCCGCGTCGGCGTGGCCCGACGCGCCGCGCGTCGTCGAGTCCGACGCCCTCCTGCCCGAGCGCGCCCTGGCCGGCGACGCGAGTGCCAGGCGCATCCTCGTCGAGCGCATCCACCGGCCCCTGCGCGGGCCCCAGCAGGCACCGCTGCTCGACACCGCCACCGCCTACCTCGAGAACGGCGGCAGCCTCGAGGCCACCGCGCGCGCCCTCTTCGTGCACCCCAACACGGTGCGGTACCGCCTCGGGCGGATCGGCGATGCCACCGGCTACGACCTGACGACGCCTCGCGAGGCGTGGGCGGCCCGGGTCGCGCTCGCGCTCGGCCGACTGGCCTGACCCTCGCGCCCCGCGACCGACGCGGCCCAGAGGATTCTCGACCGAACGCTCGTTCTCCCTTGGAGGTATCCTCCAAACAATCGCGACCGAGTTGGTGACATTCGGTGGCGAGGTCCTGACCGGTAACCGGGAAGTGTTGGACACGTGCTAGCGATCGTCTGCCCTGGACAGGGCTCCCAGACCCCCGGCTTCCTCTCCCCGTGGCTCGAGCTGCCGGGTCAGCGCGAGCTGCTCGCCTCGCTCGGCGAGGCCGCCGGCGTCGACCTCGTCGCCCACGGCACCGAGTCCGACGCCGAGACGATCAAGGACACCGCCGTCGCCCAGCCGCTCATCGTCGGCGCCGGCCTCACGACCCTGAGCGCCCTGCTCGACGGCGCGACGCTCCCCTCGTCCACGGTCGTGGCCGGCCACTCCGTCGGCGAGTTCACGGCGGCCGCCGCGGCCGGCGTGCTGGCCCCCACCGAGGCGATGTCGCTCGTCAGCGTCCGCGGCCGTGCGATGGCCGAGGCCAGCGCCGTCACCCCGACCGGCATGGCGGCCGTCCTCGGCGGCGACCCCGACGAGGTCCTCGCCGCCCTGGAGCGCCACGGCCTGACGCCCGCGAACATGAACGGCGCCGGCCAGGTCGTGGCCGCCGGCACCCTCGAGCAGGTCGCCGCGCTGGCCGCCCACGCTCCTGCCAAGGCACGCGTCATCCCGCTGCAGGTCGCCGGCGCCTTCCACACCCACCACATGGCCCCCGCCGTCGAGGCCCTCGCGGCCCGCGCGGCCGAGGTCAGCCCCAGCGACGCGTCCGTGACGCTGCTGTCCAACGCCGACGGCACCGCCGTGGGCTCGGGCACCGATGCGCTCGCGCGCCTCGTCAGCCAGGTGAGCAACCCGGTGCGCTGGGACCTCTGCATGGAGACGCTCCTGTCCCTCGGCGTCACGGGCCTCGTCGAGCTCGCGCCCGCCGGCACCCTGGTCGGCCTCGCCAAGCGCGCCATGCGCGGCGTCGAGACCCTCGCCCTCAAGACGCCCGACGACCTCGAGGCCGCGCGCCGGATGATCTCCGAGCACGGTGCCGCCGCGTCCACCACCCCGGACGCCACCCCGGACGCCACCCCGGACGCCACCCCCTCGGCCTCCGACGCCCGCCCGTCCGCGTCCTGACCCTCACCCCCGCGACCACAGAGAAGGCACCGTGACCACCGCACCCGGCACCGCACCGCAGCCCAAGGGCACCGGCACCCTCGTCGACACCGGGGCCGCCCGCCACTCCCGCATCCTCGGCGTCGGCGCCTACCGCCCCGCGCGCGTCGTCATGAACGCCGAGATCGTCGACAAGATCGACTCGAGCGACGAGTGGATCCGCGAGCGCTCCGGCATCGTCAGCCGACACTTCGCGGCACCCGACGAGAGCGTCATCGACATGTCGGAGCACGCGGCCCGGCAGGCCCTCGAGCACGCCGGCATCGCGCCCGAGCAGATCGGCTTCGTCCTCGTCGCCACCGTGACCCACCCGTACCAGACCCCGGCCTCGGCCCCCGAGCTCGCCGCCCGCCTCGGGTCCACGGCCCCGGCCCTCGACATCTCGGCCGCCTGCGCCGGCTACTGCTACGGCGTGGCCATGGCCAGCGACATGGTCAAGGGCGGCTCGGCCGACTACGTCCTCGTCGTCGGCGTCGAGAAGCTCAGCGACTTCACCGACCCCTACGACCGCGGCAGCGCGTTCATCTTCGGCGACGGCGCGGGCGCCTGCGTCGTCGGCCCGAGCGACACCCCGGGCATCGGCCCGACGGTGTGGGGCTCCGACGGCACGCAGCGCGACGCCATCACCCAGAAGCAGGCGTGGACCGACCTGCGCGAGTCGTGGCAGGACGCCCAGGCCGACAAGAACGCCTGGCCCGCGATCGGGATGGCCGGCCAGACGGTGTTCCGGTGGGCGGTCTGGGGCATGGCCCCGGTGGCCCAGCAGGCCATCGACAAAGCCGGCATCAAGGCCGACGACCTCGACGCCTTCATCCCCCACCAGGCCAACATCCGCATCATCGACGCGATGGTCAAGCAGCTCAAGCTGCCCGCCGACATCCCGGTGGCGCGCGACATCGTCACGACGGCCAACACCTCGGCCGCCTCCATCCCGATCGCGACGACGCGCATGCTCGCCGAGAAGGAGATCCCGAGCGGCGGCCTCGCGCTGCAGATCGGGTTCGGCGCCGGCCTCGTCTACGCGGCCCAGGTCGTCGTCCTCCCCTGACCCAGCTCCCGCCGGTCCCGACGGGTCATTCGGGCCAACGGAACGACACGGATCCCAACCACAAGGAGCAGACAGATGGCTCAGTCCGAGCAGGAGATCCTCGAGGGTCTTGCCGAGATCGTCAACGAGGAGACGGGCCTCGACACCGAGTCCGTCGAGATGGACAAGTCCTTCACCGAGGACCTCGACATCGACTCCCTCTCGATGATGACGATCGTCGTCAACGCCGAGGAGAAGTTCGGCGTGCGCATCCCGGACAGCGAGGTCAAGAACCTCAAGACCGTCCGCGACGCCGTCACGTACATCTCGGGCGCCCAGTCCTGATGCGGACGGCTGGTGGGTGACCGCCGGCCGACCCGCACGACCCGCTCCCGGGAGCCGCGTCGTGGCCGGGCCGACCAGCTCGGCCCGGCCACGACGGCCGGCGTCACCGGCAGCACCCGCAGCACCCGCAGCACCCGCCCGACCCGCAGCACCGTCCGGCACCCCTCGCACCATCCGCACACCTGACTCGACAGGAGCACGTCACATGACCTCCAATCGCGACCGACGCGTCGTGGTCACCGGTCTCGGCGCCACGACGCCGCTCGGCGGCACGGCCCCCGAGACCTGGGAGGCCCTGCTCGCGGGGCGTTCCGGCGCCCGCCCGATGGACTACGACTGGGTCGCCAAGTACGAGCTCCCGGTCACCTTCGCCGCGACCATCGCGACGCCTCCGGTCGAGGTCCTCGCCAAGGTCGAGACGCGCCGTCTCGACCCGTCGAGCCAGTACGCCCTCATCGCCGCCCGCGAGGCCTGGGCCGACGCCGGCGCCCCCGAGATCGACCCGGAGCGCCTCGGCGCCGCCATCGGCTCGGGCATCGGCGGCGTCTGGACCCTCCTCGACCAGTGGGACGTGCTCAAGGAGAAGGGCCCCCGACGCGTCTACCCGCTCGCGGTCCCGATGCTCATGCCCAACGGACCCGCCGCGGCCGTCTCGCTCGACCTCGGCGCGCGCGCCGGGGCGCACACGACGGTCAGCGCCTGCGCGTCGGGCGCCGAGAGCATGGGCTACGCCATCGACATGATCCGCACCGGGCGCGCCGACGTCGTCGTCGCCGGCGGCACCGAGGCCGCCGTGCACGCCCTGCCGATCGCCGGCTTCGCGGCCATGCAGGCCCTCTCGACGCGCAACGACGAGCCCGAGAAGGCCTCGCGCCCCTACGACACCGGTCGCGACGGCTTCGTGCTCGGCGAGGGCGCGGCCGTCATCGTGCTCGAGTCCGAGGAGCACGCCCGCGCCCGTGGCGCCCGCATCTACGCCGAGCTCGCCAGCGTCGGCATGTCCGCCGACGCCCACCACATCACGGCCCCCGAGCCCAACGGCTCGGGTGCGGCACGCGCCATGACGTACGCCGTCGAGCGCGCCGACCTGTCGCTGTCCGACATCATCCACATCAACGCGCACGCCACGTCGACGCCGGTCGGTGACGTCGCCGAGTACAACGCCATCAAGCGGGCCTTCGGCGACCACACCGAGAACCTCTCGGTCACGGCCACGAAGTCGATGACGGGCCACCTGCTCGGTGCCGCCGGGGCGCTCGAGGCCGTCATCACGATCCAGTCGATCCACAACCGGCTCGTGCCGGCGACGATCAACCTGGACGACCAGGACCCCGAGATCCCGCTCAACGTCGTCACGGGCGAGGCGCAGAAGCTGCCCGACGGCGACATCGCGGCGCTGAACAACTCGTTCGGCTTCGGCGGCCACAACGTCGCCCTCGCGATCCGCAGCGTCTGACGCCCTCGCGTGAGCACGCGCCCACCCGGCCGGCAGGTCGGGTGGGCGCGTGCCGTGTGCCCCGGCGTCAGCCCTTGACGCAGAGCAGCGTCGTCAGCCGGGCGACGACCTCGACGAGCGGGTCCGGGCCACCGGCCTGGGCCGCGATGACCGCCTCGAGGTCCTTGTACGCGGCGGGGATCTCGTCGATGACCCCGGCGTCCTTGCGGCACTCCACCCCCGCCGTCTGGGCCCGGAGGTCCTCGACGGTGAACTGCCGCTTGGCCGCGTTCCGCGACATCCGGCGTCCGGCGCCGTGGCTCGCCGAGGCGAACGAGGCGTCGTTGCCGAGACCGCGCACGACATAGGAGCCCGTGGCCATCGACCCGGGAATGAGCCCGAGGTCGCCGAGCCCCGCCCGGATCGCGCCCTTGCGGGTCACGACGACGTCGACACCGTCGTACGTCTCCTCCGAGACGTAGTTGTGGTGGCAGCGCACCGGCTCGTCGAACGCGACGTGCGGGAAGTGGCCCCGCACGACCTCGCGGATCGTCGTCATCATGACCTCACGGTTGAGCAGCGCGTACTCCTGCGCCCAGTAGAGGTCGTGGAGGTAGGCCGCCATCTCGTCAGTGCCCGCGAGGAACACGGCGAGGTCACGGTCGGGCAGCCCGAGGTTGTGCTCGAGCGTCTTGGCCGTGGCGATGTGCCGCTCCGCGAGCTCCTTGCCGATGTTGCGCGAGCCCGAGTGCAGCATGAGCCACAGGTGCCCGTCGTCGCCCTCGCACACCTCCGCGAAGTGGTTGCCCGATCCGAGCGAACCGCACTGTGCCGCAGCGCGACCCGCCCGGTCGGCGATCTTCGGCGCCCGCAGGTGGGTGAACCGGCCCATGAGCGAGTCGAACCGCGAGGCGAGCCCGGCGTCGCGCGAGAGCACCGGTGCCGTGCCGTCGTTGGCGTTCCACCCGACGGGCAGGACGGCCTCGATGGCTGCGCGCAGCGGGCCGAGGTCGTCGGGCAGGTCGGCGGCGGTGAGGTCGGTGCGCACGCCGGTCATCCCGCAGCCGATGTCGACGCCGACGGCGGCCGGCGACACGGCGTCGCGCATGGCGATGACCGAACCGACGGTCGCGCCCTTGCCGAGGTGCACGTCGGGCATGACCCGCAGGCCGTGGACCCAGGGCAGGCGGCTGATGGTGCGCAGCTGCTCGAGGGCGGCGGGCTCGACCTCGGCGGGGTCGGCCCACATGAGGGTGGAGGCCTGCGCGCCGGGCAGCGCGACAGGGAAGGTGGTCATGGTCGTGATCCTCTCTGCTCTCCGGCCCCGGGTCCGGGGCCGGAGAGTCGCGGTCGTGACGGTGGTGGTTGAGCGTGACGGCGCTCGTGACGGCGCCGGGGTGCCGGGGTGCCGGGGTGCCGGGGTGCCGGACGCGTCAGGCGATGCGGGCGCGCTGCGCCTCGGGGCGCACGTTGCCCGGCAGCTCGTCGGTGGGCTTGCCCCTCGCGAGCAGCTGCCCGCCCCACACCCCCCACTCCCGGCGCTGCAGCGCCACTGCGAGGCAGGACTGCGCGAGCGGGCAGGCACGGCAGATCGCACGCGCGGCGTCGGCCTCGGCGGGCGTGGCCGGCCAGAAGAGCTCCGGGTCGTGCCCGGCGCAGACCGGCTGCGCCGCCCCGACGTCGAAGGGGTGCTCCGACGCCGCGCGGTAGGTCCACGCGTCGGGTCCGGGCGCGGGCGTCCCGGGCCGGAGCCCGACCTGTCCGAGGGACTGGGGGCGAAGGGTCGTGCGGTTCCTGGTCATCGGTCGGGCTCCTTCCCGGCGGTGGTGACGGCGGTGGTGACGGTGGTGGTGACGGACGTGGTGACGCCGGTCCGGCTCGTGGCCCCGGCGGCGGCGCCGCAGATGGCGGTGTCGAGCCCGGCCTGACGCGCGAAGTGCAGCTCGACGCGGGTGGGCACGTACGGCCGCCAGCGCAGCGGCATCCCGGCCTCCTCCGGCGTCCGGTCGCCCTTGCGGGCGTTGCACGGCTCGCAGGCCGCGACGGCGTTGGCCCACGACGTCGCCCCGCCGCGGGACCGGGGCTGCACGTGGTCCATCGTCGTGGCGGTGAACCGCCCGCAGTACGCGCACCGGCCACGGTCGCGCAGCAGCACCCCCTCGCGTGAGTACGTGGCTCGGGTGCGGCTGTAGAGCCACCGCTGCTCGACGTAGCGCACGAGCCGCACGGCGAGCGGCACCTGGTAGGGCCCGAAGCGCTCGGTGTCGTGCACCGAGACCGGGGTCGCGACGCCGCGCCAGATCATCGCGATCGCGTGCCGGACGGTGACGCGGTGCAGCAGCGTCTCGTCGGCGTTCCACACCTCGACCTGGGTCATGGCGGCCTGCTCCTTCCGTCTCGTGCGCCGGTGCGCGTCGTGGTGCTGGGGACACATGCGAAGAGCCGCCTACCGGAACATCCGGTGGCGGCTCGGTGGGCGGGAGCGGTCAGGCTCGTCGCACGTCGGCGAGGACGCGAAGGGGATGCTCGGGGGTGGCCGGTGGGGCGTCGATGAGTCGCTCGCCCGCGAACGGGTACGACGCGTCGACGCGGCACCCGCGGTGCTTCGCGTTGCAGGTCAGTGCCGTGGCCATGTCCGCCCTCCCCTCGTCTCGTACTCGCCTGGTGCTCGTGGCAGCCGTCGTGGCGCTCACGTGGGTGCGGCGCCCGGTCGATGATGACAGCCGGCACCCTCCGCGGCCCAGTGGTTTTCCGTGGCAGGGACGGCTCCGTCGGCTCGGTCGTGCCCGGACTGCGGCGCTGTCGGCGTGACCAGGACGCGACGAGGGCCCGGGAGCACGAACCGCCCGGGCCCTCGTCGTCCCGCCGTCACCACGCTGGAGGCCGTGGCCGGCGAGAGGTGTGTCAGCCGACCTTGTGGAGCCAGCGCACGGGCGCGCCGTCGCCGGCCCACCGGAACGGCTCGAGCTCCTCGTCCCACGGCACGCCGAGCAGCAGGTCGATCTCGTCCTGCAGCGCCTCGGCGTCGCCGCGCGTGCGCAGGATCGCCTCGCGGAGCCGGTCCTCCTGGACGACGGCATCGCCCGAGACCGACGTCATCGTGTGGTGGATGCCGAGGCGCGGCGTGTAGGACCACCGCGCGCCGTCGCAGCCCACCGACGCGTCCTCGGTGACCTCGTAGCGCAGGCCGTCCCAACCCCGCAGGGCGCTGGCCAGCTCGGCACCCGTGCCGGGCGCCGCCGTCCACGCCAGCTCGGTGCGCACCATCCGGGGCGCGACGGGCTGGGCGATCCAGTCGAGCGCGACGCGCTGGTCGAGCACGGCCTCGATGGCCCACTGGATGTGCGGGCACAGCGGCGCCGGCGCCCCGTGGACGAACACGACACCTCGAGTGACCGTTCGCGGCATGACAGACATCCGAACCTCCTCCAGTTGCAGGGACGTCTTCCCCAACGCCTGCCACCTGGGAGCCGGAACCGTCGCGCGGTCGTACTCAGTGTCCGATATGTCTGATGTGGTCGTGCTCACCGTGCTCCGGCACGGAGCACTCGCCCATTGTGCCCCACGAGACACACGCGCACCAGCACTTCGCCCAAACCGGTCATCGCCGGGCGGGCGTGCGCATCAGCGACCGGTCAGGAGCCGGCTGGGACGCCGGGGAAGAGCACGACGTCCTCGCCGCGGACCTCGACGCGGTGCGTGGCGACCGGACGCGTCGCCGGCAGGCACATCGGCCGGCCGTCGGACAGGCAGAAGCGTGTCGCGTGCAGCGGGCACTCCACCTCCCCCGCCTCGATCCAGCCGTCGGCGAGCGAGGCGTCCTCGTGCGAGCACGTGTCGTCGAGCGCGTAGTAGGTCCCGTCGTCGTCACGGAACAGCGAGATCGGCTCGTCGGTGCCGGTGAGGTCGGTCGGCAGGACGAGCGCCTCGCCCGGCTCGACGTCGTCGACCGCCGCCACGCGGATGCCGTCACTCATGCGTTCTCGCCCCTCGCCGTCCCGGTCGCGGTCCGGGCGCGGTCGCGCGCCCGGCAGGACGGGTCGAGCCGTCCCGCGAGCGAGCCTAGAGGGTCGTCGCGACACAGCCGGCAGTGCCCCGGACCGACCCGCGGTCCCGGGCACGCCGGTCGCTAGACTCCGTGCCGACCCGACGCCGGCACCACGTCGACGGCCGGGTCCCGGGGCAGTAGCTCAGCCGGTCAGAGCAGCGGACTCATAATCCGTCGGTCCAGGGTTCAAGCCCCTGCTGCCCCACCACGCACCTGTATGACTTCGCCTGTTGGTTGACGTTTGGGCTTCGGGTGATGCCTGACGATGTTTCGGCTGATGCTTGACAGCTGTTCCGGCTGATCCTTGACGCTCCCTTGATGAGGGAGATGAGCGTGGCGGAGCAGCGGTACAAGGCGGTGCTGGCGGTCATCGGCGATGGCCGGACCGTCAGCGAGGTCGCGGCGTCCTGGGGTGTGTCCCGGCAGACGCTGCATGCGTGGCTGGCCCGGTATGAGGCCGAGGGCCTGGAGGGGCTGGCGGATCGGTCCCACCGGCCGGTGTCCTGTCCGCACCAGATGGACCCGGGGGTGGAGGTGGCCGTGTTGGAGGCGCGGCGTCGGCATCCGGGCTGGGGTCCGCGGCGGATCGTGTTCGAGCTCGGCAAGGGTGGCGTGGTGGCCAGCGAGTCCGGGGTGTACCGGGCGTTGCGGCGGGCCGGGCTCATCGAGCCCGGCCTGCGACGGCGTGAGCAGCGCGACTGGCGCCGCTGGGAACGAGCCCGCCCGAACGAGCTGTGGCAGCTGGACGTCGTGGGCGGGATCCTGCTGGCCGACGGCACCACGCTCAAGTGCCTGACCGGAGTCGATGACCACTCCCGGTTCTGCGTGTCGGCGCGGCTGCTGGTCAAGGAACGGATGCAGCCGGTGTGTGACGCGTTCACACTCGCGTTGTCGACCCACGGGGTGCCCGAGCAGGTCCTGACCGACAACGGCCGGGTCTTCACCGGCCGGTTCAACCATCCGCCGGTGGAAGTGCTGTTCGACCGGATCTGCCGGACCAACGGGATCGAGCACCTGCTGACCCAGCCGCGCTCCCCGACGACCACCGGCAAGATCGAGCGGTTCCACCGGTCGTTGCGGGCCGAGTTCCTCACCGGAGCCGTGTTCCAGGACCTGGCCGAGGCCCAGGCCCGGCTCGATGCCTGGGTCGGCACCTACAACCACGACCGCCCCCATCAGGCGCTCGAGATGCACACCCCAGCGGAGCGGTACGGCACCGGCCCCCGGCGTGCCCTGAGCCCCGAACCCGACCGCACCGGTCCGGAGTGGGTGGCCCGGAAGGTGTCAACGTGCGGGGTCGTGTGCGTGTCCTGGCAACAGGTGTCGGTCGGGCGCCACCGGGCCGGGGAACGCTGCGACGTGCACGTCGCGCCCGACATCCTGCAGTTCTGGATCGGCAACGAACTCCTGCGCACCGTCAAGCGCAGCAGCACCGGGCCCGTACGCAACAAGAGACCCCTGGGAGGCGCCACGACCAAGACCCGCAACAACACGGCAAACTGAACAGACACGAGCGGCAAGGATCAACCGGCACAGCACTGTCGCCCATCAGCCGAAGGTCAACAGCCCCACCACGCACCGCACCGATCGGCCCGGACGAGGCCGTCACGCGTCGTCAGATGGTTCGGGGTCCGCGGAGCCGGGCGACGAGGGCCCAGATGATCGCGACGTCGAGAGCGATGATGACGATCGCCCACACCGGGTAGTAGGGCAGCCACATGAACTGCGAGACGGCCGACAGAATCGCGACGATGATCGCCACGACGAACGACCAGCCCTGGTTCATGATCATGGCCACGCCCAGCCCGATCGCGACCAGGCCGAGCACGAGATGGACCCAGCCCCACGTCGTGGTGTCGAACTTGTAGATGTAGCTGCCCGTCACGACGAAGCGCTGGTCGTTGACGATGGCGGCCAGGCCCTGCAGGGCCTGGAAGATGCCGACCATGACGAGCAGCGATGCGCCCGCCAGCGTGAGGCCCTCGGCCCACGCCATCTTGGTCGATGACGGCTGACTCGACATCGGTCCGTCCCCTTCTCTGTCACCGGCACGCCCCTCGCCTGCCCGTGATTCGACGCTAGCCGCGCGGATCGGCGCCCCACTCATCCTTCCGGGTTGAAATGCCGAGCGGCCCGGTCAGCGTCGAGGGACGCCGGGACACGCCGGGAGACCGGGCCGACGCGCGACCCGGCCTCCCGGTGCACGGCTCAGCGGCCGGTGGCCGCGATGTAGACGGCGGCGTTGCCGTTCGGGTCGAGCAGGACGGCCGGCGCCAGGCAGCGCGGCGGCAGGGACACGTGGGCCTCGATCACCGCGTCGCCGGTCGTGGAGAAGGGCACCGTGGCCGTGGGCGGCAGCGCGACGCCGTTGCACGCCACGGTGGCCGACAGCCGCGGCACGGGGTTGACGCCCGTGGTCGGGATGACGAGGCCCTCGACCTCGACGCGCAGGTCGCCGTTCGCGCGCAGCCGCGCGGTGCCCTCCGAGATGACCCAGGGCGCCCCTCCGCGGGTGAGGCCGAAGAGGGGCGGGTCGGACAGCTGGCTGCCCTGCAGCGGGGCCCGCAGGATGTCGCTGCGGGGGACGCCGCCGCCGTCCGCGGAGGCGCTCGCGGTCGCGGCGAGGGCGCCGACCCCGAGGACGAGGCCTGCGACGAACGATGCGGTACGGGAGATTCGGTGCATGTCACACTCCTGCCGACGTTGCTGGGGACGGGTTCCCCAGACGAGGACGACAGGACGCCGACGCCCGTTCACTCGGGACCGGCGCGAGCGCGCCGGCGCGACCCGCTGACGTCAGCCGATCCGGTCGAGCAGGGCCAGCGAGCGCTCCACGACGAGAGCGGTGGCGTCGGCGTCGTGGGACGGCAGCGACGCGTCGGTGAACAGGTGCTGGTCGCCCGGGTAGACGAACAGCTCGGCCGTGTCGGCGCCGGCCAGCTGCACGAGCTCACGCGCCGCGTCGACGTCGCCCTCGAGCCCGAAGAAGGGGTCCTTCTCCATGCCGTGCACCTGCACCGGGACGCCGTCGGGCCACGGGCCGAACGCCCACTCCCCCGTGACCGGGAAGCAGGCCTCGTAGAGGAGCGCGCCACGGGCACCGGACCGCGTCTGCGCGAGCTGCTGGGCGCGGCCGACGCCGAACGAGATCCCGGCGTAGACGAGGGAGTCCGGCAGCGGGGCGAGCGCGGCCGCGACCCGGGCGTCGAGCTCCTCGTCGCCGATCGACTTCATGTGCGCGAAGCCTTCGTCGATGCTCGGGGCGACGACACCGTCGAAGAGGTCCGGCGTGTGCACGGTGTGCCGACCGCCCGCGCGGAGCGACTCGGCGAATGCGTGGACGCCGTCGGTCAGCCCCTGGACGTGGTGGAACAGGATGATCTCTGCCATGGTTGGCCCCTCGTCGATCGGAGTGTGCGGAATGATCCACAACAGTAGAATGATCGAGTGATGTCGGTCAATGATGGGGTCCGGTCGGAAGCCAACCAGGGCGCGCCCCGCATCCCGGACTACGACCTCGACGAGCTGCTCGTCGTCACGGCGCCCGCCCAGCTGCGGGCCCTCGCCGACCCCCTGCGCTCGAGCCTGCTCGAGCTGCTCCTGGAGCGCGCTGCCACGGTCACCGAGCTCGCCACCGCCGTCAACCGGCCCAAGAGCACCGTCGCCTACCACGTCGGGCAGCTCGTCGATGCCGGCCTGCTCCGTGTCGTGCGCACCCGGCGCGTCCGGGCCATCGAGGAGCGCTTCTACGGACGCGTCGCCCGGACCCTGTACATCGGTGCGCTCGGCCGGCCGGAGGACCAGCAGCTCGTCGCCGGGGTCAACGGCCTGGCCGAGGCCGCGGCCGAGTCGGCCGCCGCCCATGCCGCCGACGAGCTGCGCTGCACCCTGACGCACGCGCGCATCCCGCTGGAGCACGCCCGCGAGTTCTGGACGCAGGTCCAGCAGCTGGCGCGCGAGTTCGCGCAGATCCCCCGCAGCGGCGACCAGGTCTTCGGGTTCGCGGCCGGCCTCTACCCCACCGACGCCCCGACGCTGCCCGAGCCCACCGGGGCGGACGACGCCGACCGGCCCGACGAACCCGCCCCCGGCGGACGAGGCACTCCGGACGCCACCGGCTGACGCTCCGAGGCACCGCGCAGACGAGACGTTCGCGACATCAGCCACACCGGCCACATCCGTCACCCGTTGATGTGGAGTTCGGCGAGAACGGCCCGCTGTCCGGCCTGTCCACCTATGGTGGTCGACATCGAGACCACCGGCTGCGGGGGGCGCAACAGGTGGTTAGGGTCGAGGCATGGCCAGAACCCTGCCTGACGAACTCAGCCTCGAGGGGGGTGGCCTTAAGGTGCAGGACGAGACACAACGAAGTGGACCGCGAGTCCTCACGGTGCGCATGAGCGGGCGGTTCGTGCCGTTCGCCGCGTCGACCGTGGTCTTCGCGCTCCTGCCTTTCATCAGCGCCAGCACGCCGGACGACGGCGCCCGCGCCGCAGTGGTTCTCGCGGCCGGCGACCGTGCCGCGGTGGACACCGCGGTCGACGGCGTCGAGAGCGCCCGCGACGCGCTCACCGGCAGTGACAGCACGGTCGCGGCCATCGCCGCCGCGGCGCTCGGCGGCGGCATCGACCCGACCGGCATCGCCGTGTCGAACGCGCTCGGTGGCGGGCTGGTGTTCCCCGAGATCGGGCTGACGCCGCTCGCCGCGATGGCCGTGGCGGCCCCTGTCGGAGCCGGCGTGCCCGGCTTCATCCACCCGGTGCCCGGGGCGGAGGTGTCCGGGTTCGGCCCGCGCATCCACCCGCTGCTGCACCGGCCGATGTTCCACACCGGCATCGACCTGCAGGCCGCCTGCGGCACTCCGATCCGGGCAGCCGCCTCGGGCAAGGTCGTCTACGCACGGGTCACGCCCTCGTGGGGCCTGCGGACGATGATCCAGCACACGCCGACGCTCAAGACGGCCTACGGGCACCAGTCGAAGTTCCTCGTCAAGGAGGGCGACGTCGTCAGGCAGGGCCAGGTCATCGGCCTCGTCGGCACGACCGGGTGGTCCACCGGCTGCCACCTGCACTTCGACGTCATCGTCAACGACCACTACGTCGACCCGGCGCCCTACCTCGGCTTCCCGGCCTCGACGTCCGCGCCCTCGACCTACGGCATGGTGCCGAACTACTTCCCCGGTGGCGGCAGCGTCGTCACCTCGGCCTCGCAGACGGTTCCCGACGGCGACGTGCCCTTCTCCGACGTCGACCCGGCGTCGGCGGCCGGCACCCCGGTGACGAGCAAGCCGAAGCCGGCCACCTCGCCGGCTCCGAAGCCGACGACCAACACCCCGGCCCCGACGACGACCACCGGCACGCCCGTCCCGACCACGACGAAGCCGACGCCGTCCACGACCACGACGGCCCCGTCGACGGGCACGACGACGCCGGCCCCGACGACGAGCACGGGCACCCCGGCGCCGTCGACGACAACCACCACGCCGCCGCCACCGCCACCGCCGACGACGTCGGCACCGGCGACGTCCGACCCGCCCGCCGACCCGACCACCTCCGCCGCACCGCCGGCCGAGCCGACGCCCACGCAGACGGCCGTCGCCACGGCCACCGCGACGGCCACGGCAGTCGCCAAGGCGGTTGGCGAGATCGCGACGAGCGCGGCGAGCGCCAGCGACCCGGCCACGACCACCGACGCCACCACGGCGGCCGCGGGCTGACCGACCCGGCCGCCGGGCCGACGCGTCCGGCACCCGTACCAGACCCGCTCGGGTCGCGTGAGGCCCCGTCCACGAGGACGGGGCCTCACGCGTCGGGGCGCCACGGCGGAACTCACGATTAGGGCACGTCGGGGACCCGGTAGGTACCTGCCGGGGACCCGAGCCGATAGGTTGCACGGATGGACGACGTGAAACCTGCTGCCGAGGCGACCGCCGAACACGCCTCGGACCACCGCGAGCCCATGGTCGTCATCGAGGGCGTCAACAAGCACTTCGGTGACCTCCACGTCCTGCGGGACATCAACCTCACCGTCGGCAAGGGCGAGGTCGTCGTCGTCCTGGGCCCCTCGGGCTCGGGCAAGTCGACGCTCTGCCGCACCATCAACCGCCTCGAGACCTTCGAGTCGGGGTCCATCACCATCGACGGCAAGCCGCTGCCGGAGGAGGGCAAGCCCCTCGCCCAGCTGCGCGCCGACGTCGGCATGGTCTTCCAGTCCTTCAACCTCTTCGCGCACAAGACGATCCGCGACAACGTGACCCTCGGGCCGATCAAGGTGCGCAAGAAGTCCAAGTCCGACGCCGACACCCAGGCCGGCGAGCTGCTCAAGCGGGTCGGCGTCGAGGCGCAGGCCGACAAGTACCCGGCCCAGCTGTCCGGTGGTCAGCAGCAGCGCGTCGCCATCGCCCGTTCGCTCGCTATGGGCCCCAAGGTCATGCTCTTCGACGAGCCCACCTCGGCCCTCGACCCCGAGATGGTCAACGAGGTCCTCGACGTCATGGTGGGCCTGGCCAAGGAGGGCATGACGATGATCGTCGTGACCCACGAGATGGGCTTCGCCCGCAAGGCCGCCGACCGCGTCGTCTTCATGAGCGACGGGCAGATCGTCGAGGTCGGCACGCCGGAGGAGTTCTTCACGAGCCCCAAGAGCGAGCGTGCCAAGGACTTCCTCGGCAAGATCCTCACCCACTGACCGCCCTCGACACCGGCGCCGTCGCCCCTGCCGACGCGTCGCCGCACGAACGACCCGACACACACAGGGACGGCATGCACACCGGCATGCCACGAGCAACCCACCCGGTAACAACAGGAGGAACTCACATGAAGGCACGACGCATCGGCGTGGCGTTCGCGGCGACGGCCCTGGCCGTCTCGCTCGCCGCCTGCGGATCCGGTCAGCCCGGCGCCAGCGGCGGCGGTGACAACGGCCTGAAGATCGGCATCAAGTTCGACCAGCCCGGCATGGGCCTGAAGAAGGGCACCGAGTACAGCGGCTTCGACGTCGAGGTCGCCAAGTACGTCGCCAAGGAGCTCGGCACGTCCGAGGACAAGATCACCTGGGTGCAGGCACCGAGCGCCCAGCGCGAGACGCTCATCAAGAGCGGTCAGGTCGACTTCGTCGTCGCGACGTACTCGATCACCGACAAGCGCAAGAACGAGGTCTCCTTCGCCGGCCCGTACTTCATCGCCGGCCAGGACCTGCTCGTGCGCGCCGACGACTCCTCGATCACCGGCCCCGACAGCCTCACCGGCAAGAAGCTCTGCTCGGTCACCGGCTCGACCTCGGCCCAGAAGGTCAAGGACAAGTACCCGGGCGTCCAGCTGCAGGAGTTCGGCACGTACTCCGAGTGCCTCCCGGCGCTGCAGACGGGCGCCATCGACGCGCTGACCACCGACGACACGATCCTGGCCGGCTACGCCGCCCAGGAGCAGTACAAGGGCAAGTTCAAGGTCGTCGGCAAGCCGTTCTCCGAGGAGAACTACGGCATCGGCCTCAAGAAGGGCGACACCGCGATGTGCACGAAGATCACCGACGCGGTCAAGAAGATGATCAGCGACGGCTCGTGGCAGAAGGCGCTCGACGCCAACCTGGGTCCGGCCGGCTACAAGCCGGGCGCCGGCAACCCGCCCACCCCGGCCGCCTGCTCCTGACCGCCCGCGCCCGTGGGGGCCGCGGCGTCACCGACGCCGCGGCTCCTGCGGGCCAGATCCCTTGTGCGTGAAGGAGGGACATGCTCGACATCCTCTCGAACTACGACGTCCTCGGCGCGTTCTGGATGACCATCAGGCTGACGGTCTTCTCGGCGATCGGCGCTCTCGTCATCGGCACCGTCGTCGCCGTCATGCGGGTGTCACCGGTCCCGGTGCTGCGCCGGCTCGGCGCCGTCTACGTCAACATCGTGCGCAACACGCCGCTGACCCTCATCATGTTCTTCGCACTCGCCGGGGTGGGGATCATCCTCGAGATCAACCTTGCCGACCCGAGCTCTCCGACCTCGGTGCGCGACAGCGCGATCCGGTGGGCCATCGTGGCCCTCTCGGTCTACCACGCGGCCTTCGTCTGCGAGGCGCTGCGCAGCGGCGTCAACACGGTGCCGGTGGGCCAGGCCGAGGCCGCCCGCTCGATCGGCCTGACGTTCGGCCAGAGCCTGCGCGAGGTCATCCTCCCCCAGGCCTTCCGCGGCGCCATCGCGCCCCTGGGCTCGACGCTGATCGCCCTGACGAAGAACACGACCGTCGCGTCGGTCATCGGCGTCGCCGAGGCGTCCGCCCTCATGAAGGTCATCTTCGAGAACGAGACGGCGAGCGTCGGCGTCTTCCTCGTCTTCGCGCTCGGCTTCGTCATCCTGACGCTGCCCATCGGCGTCCTCTTCACGTCCCTCTCTCGTCGACTGGCGGTGAAGCGATGAGCACCCAGACCGTCCTGTTCGACGCCCCCGGGCCCCGGGCCCGGCGTCGGTACGCCGTCCTCACCGCGTTCGGAGCGCTCCTCGCGATCGCCACGCTCGGCGCCATCGTGTGGAAGCTCAACGCCCAGGGCCAGCTGACCGCCGACCTGTGGAAGCCGCTCGTCGACCCCGAGGTGTGGACCTCCTACGTCTTCCCCGGCCTCGTCAACACGCTCAAGGCCGCCGTCGTCTCCATCGTCGCGGCGATCGCCTTCGGCATCGTCTTCGGCCTCGGACGCCTCTCGCACAACGGTGCGGTGCGCTGGGTCAGCGGCATCATCGTCGAGTTCTTCCGGGCCGTCCCGGTGCTGCTGATGATGTACTTCCTCTTCCAGCTCTTCGCCTACAACAACGTCTTCGTGGCGAGCCTCAACTCGTTCATGGCCGTGGTCATCTCTCTGACCCTGTACAACGGCTCGGTCATCGCCGAGCTCGTGCGCTCCGGGGTCCACGGCCTGCCGAGCGGGCAGGGCGAGGCGGGACTGTCCATCGGCCTGACGCCGGGGCAGACGCTGCGCTCGATCCAGCTGCCGCAGGCGCTGACCGCGATGCTGCCGGCGCTCGTCAGCCAGGTCGTCGTCATCCTCAAGGACAGCGCGCTCGGCGCCGCGATCACCTACCCGGAGCTGCTGCAGAGCATGCGCGACATGGGCACGGCCTACGCGACGGTGCTGCCCGCCTACCTGCTCGCCGCGGCCGTCTTCATCAGCCTGAACTTCGGGCTGACGGCTCTGGCCGGACGCGTGGAACGGCGCCTCAACCGGCGCGGTCGCGGCCCGCGCCAGGGCACGGCCACGGTCCCCGGCGTCATGGACGACGCCAGCGCCCTGAGCGCCGGACCACGTTCCTGACGCGCCGACACCTCACGCACGACGCCCCCGCCACCGGACCGGTCGCGGGGGCGTCGCGCGTCCGCGGGAGGACCGGGTTGCGGGCGGTACCGGACCGCGTCGGGGAGGCTCTCGTCGGACGTGACGAAGGCCCCGACACCATGGGTGTCGGGGCCTTCGTACTGGGCGCTCCCCCGGTTGGACTCGAACCAACAACCTGCCGGTTAACAGCCGGCTGCTCTGCCAGTTGAGCTACAGGGGAATGGCTGCTGCGCAACCATAGCAAAGGATCGCGCAGGGACTAAATCGGCTCCGCGGGAGGCGCATCCGGCACTTTTCGGCCCGCGCAGAGGCCTCCGCGAGCCCCACCGCGGGCCCCGTCGGGAGCCCTCCACGAGGGGCAGAGGCACACCTCAGAGACCGACCTCGGTGCGCAGCCGGGAGAGCCGCTCGGCGGCCTCCGCAGCCACCTCGGGGTCCTCGAGGCTCGCCCCCTTGCCCGGGATCGCCTGCTCGACCAGACGGCCCGTGGCGAGGTCCTGGCGGATGACGACCCGGACCGTGCGCCGCGACCGGGTGCGGAACTCGTCGGCGAGCACGACGCTGGCCTGGATGCGCTCCCGGAGGGTCTGCTGGAGCAGCGAGGGCTCGGTGACCCGCCACTGCGTCGGCCGGTGCCCGACCCACAGGACGGTGAGCAGCCCGGTCTCGCCCTTCCACGTGCCCGACTCGGCCTCGTGCCACGGGCGCTCCCACACGAGGGCGCCCCCGGCGTCGACGAACGCCAGGTGGTGGGTCGTGGCGAGCACGTGCCCGCCGCTCTCCTCGTCGCGGGCCCACGCGAGGACCTTCTCGCCACCGGCGAGCGGCACGGCGTCGCGCACGTCGGAGGGCAGCGGCGCCCGGCGGCGCCGTTCGAACAGGGGCATCAGACCATTCCCGCCTTGATCGTCGCGAGCTCGCGCTGGAGGGTCTGCAGGTGCAGCCCGAGCTCACGGCTGCGGTCGGGGGACGGCTCGTCCGAGTGTTCGATGCGGCGCATCTCGCTCAGCGCGTCGGCGATCTGCCGGGTCAACGCGATGGTGCGCACCCGGTTGAACAGCTCCTCGACGTAGCGCGAGGTCGGCAGTCCGGTGACGGCGTCCATCCGGGTGGGCAGGGTGTCGACGGCGAGCTCGCTGACGAGACCCGCGACCGGCGACGGGGCGGCCTCGGTGACCGCGGAGGTCCAGGCCCGGACGCTAGAGGTCTCGGAGGAGGCGTGCGCGATGCGGATGCCGTCGAAGACGGCGCGGTGCGCCGGCGCCGAGAACGCGTCAGGCGTCAGCAGGTCGAGCGCGTTGGGGGCGAAGACGGTCGGGAACTGGAGGATGACCTGGAGCAGCTGCCGTTCGGCCATGACGACCGGGTCACGCCGGTCGGGTGCTGGCATCCCCGAGTCGCCTTCTCCTGCAGCCGGTTCGGCGTCGTCGCCGCCACCGTCGCGGCGGTCACGGGCGTCGCGCGGGTCGTCGTCGACCTTGAGCCGGCCGGCGCGCGAGACCTCCCGCGCCACCTGCTCGACGTCGAGGCCGAGCATGCCGGACACCTCACGGGTGTACTCCGGGCGCAGCGACTGGTCGCGGATCGAGGCGACGATCGGCGCGACGGCGCGGGCCGCCTGGACCCGGCCCTCGGCCGTCCCGAGGTCGAACCGCTTGATCGTCGTGCGGACGGCGAACTCGAACATCGGCACGGCGTCCTCGATGAGCGCCTGGACGGCCGGGTCGCCGCCCGACTGGCGCAGCTCGCACGGGTCCTTGCCCGACTTCTCCACGGCGACGAACGACTGCGAGGCCCACTTCTGGTCGTCGGCGAAGGCCCGCATGGCGGCCTTCTGGCCCGCAGCGTCGCCGTCGAAGGTGAAGATGACGCGCGCCGGCGCGAGGTCGGCCTCGTCACGCATCATCCGGCGCAGCACCTTGGTGTGGTCGGCGCCGAAGGCGGTGCCGCACGTCGCGACGGCGTTCTCGACGCCGGCGAGGTGGCAGGCCATGACGTCGGTGTAGCCCTCGACGACGACGGCGCGCCGCTCCTTGGAGATCGTCTTTTTCGCGAGGTCGAGCCCGTAGAGGACGGTGGACTTCTTGTAGATCGGGGTCTCGCTCGTGTTGAGGTACTTGGCCTCGATGCGGTCGTCGTCGAAGAGGCGACGCGCGCCGAACCCGACGGTGTCGCCGGTGATGTCGCGGATCGGCCAGACGAGGCGCCCGCGGAACCGGTCGTACAGGCCGCGCGAGCCGCGCCCGGCCAGGCCGCCGGTGACGATCTCGTCGTCGCTGAAGCCCTTGTCGCGAAGGTGGCGCACGAGGTCCTCCCCCCCGCGCGGCGCGAACCCGACGCCGAAGTGCTTGGCGACCGCGCCGTCGAAGCCACGGGCGCGCATGAAGTCGCGGCCGGCGCGGGCCGCCGGCAGGTTGATGAGGGCGTCGGCGTAGAACTCCTGGGCGACGCGGTGCGCCTCGATGAGCCGGGTGCGCCGGCCGAGGCCCTCCTCGCGTGGACGCTGGCCGTCCTCGTAGCGCAGCTCCATGCCGAGCTTCTGGGCCAGCCGCTCGACGGCCTCGCTGAAGGTCAGGTGGTCGACCTTCTGGACGAACGAGATGACGTCGCCGCCCTCGCTGCACCCGAAGCAGTGCCAGGCCCCCACCGCGGGCCGGATGTTGAAGGAGGGCGTCTTCTCGTCGTGGAAGGGGCACAGTCCCTTGAGGGAGCCGGGACCGGCCGACCTCAGGGTGACGTACTCGCGCACGACGTCCTCGATGGACGTGCGCGCCTTCACCGTCGCGATGTCCTCGCTGTTGATCAGCCCCGCCATCTGCCTCCTGTCGCTGCCGCGATTCTAGGTCGTCGGTACGACCCGGCCCGTCAGCGGCACCACCGGCTGTGGAGGGAGAGTGCGCGGACGTCGGTGAGCGAGGCCACCTGGTCGACGACGACCCGGAGCCTCGACGCGTCGTCGTCGGCCTCCGCGTGGTCGGCGCGGAAGGGCGCGTCGAGGCGTTCCTCGGGGGCCGACGCGTAGGCGGCGACGAGGTCGCGCACGACGTCGCGCTGCTCGGCCATGACGGCGAGCCGGACGTCCGTGGTCATGACGAAGTGGTTGGCGATCGCCTTGAGCACCGAGCACTCGGCGCGCAGGGCGTCGGGCACGACGAGGTCGGCCTCGAAGCGGCACAGCGCGCCGGGTCCGTGCCGCTCGCGGGTGGCCTGCTCGACGACGAGGACGAAGTGGCCGATGAGCCGGCTCGTCATGTCCTTGAGGCGGGCGAGGTCGCCGCGGGAGCCGTCGAAGCCGGAGGGCACGGCGTCGGCGGCGAGCAGCCGCTCGAGCGCGCCGCCGAGCACGTCGGCGTCGAGGTCGGGCGCGTACGTGCGGCCCGCGACGTCGAGCACCCCGGCCATGTCGTCGGAGCGCAGGACCCGCGGGTCGAGCCACCCGGAGGCGATGGCGTCCTCGACGTCGTGCACCGAGTACGCGACGTCGTCGGACCAGTCCATGACCTCGGCCTCGAGGCAGCGGCGTCGCGGCTCGGCGCCGTCGCGGATCCATCGGAAGACCGGCAGGTCGGACGCGTAGACGCCGAACTTCGTCGTCGGGCGGGGACCGTCGCCGCGCCCCCACGGGTACTTGGTCGTGGCGTCGAGGGTGGCGCGAGTCAGGTTGAGCCCGGCCGGTGTGCCGTCGGGGTGGGCCCGCTTGGCCTCGAGGCGTGTCAGCAGGCGCAGCGTCTGGGCATTGCCCTCGAATCCGCCGATGTCCGAAGCGATCTCGTCGAGGACGGTCTCGCCGTTGTGGCCGAACGGAGGGTGCCCGAGGTCGTGCGACAGGCAGGCCGTGTCGACGACGTCGGCGTTGCAGCCGAGCGCCGCCCCGAACTCGCGACCGATCTGTGCGACCTCGAGCGAGTGGGTCAGCCGGTTGCGGACGAAGTCGTCGTGGCCGGGTGCGAGCACCTGGGTCTTGGCGGCGAGGCGACGCAGGGCCGACGAGTGCACGACGCGCGCCCGGTCGCGGGCGAAGTCGTCGCGGTCGGCGCGCTTCTGGGCAGGGTCCTCGGCGACCCACCGCTCGCGATCGCTCTCGGAGTACCCCACGCGCCCGACTCTAGGTGCTAGGGCCCTCACCCTTGCGGCAGAGGGGCCGGGAGGCGCTCGTGGCGGTGCGCCTTGCCCAGGTCGACGCGGAAGGCGAGCGACTCCTGTCCCGTGGCATCCGGCACCTGGCCGGCGAGGGCGAGGTTGGACTCCCAGCGCAACGGGGAGGGCAGCGGCCCCACGGGCAGCTCCCTCGCCGAACCGTCGGCGACGTCGAACACCGTTGGGACGACGCCGGCGCCCCCACCGAGGAAGCGGCTCACGAGGACGAGGCTGCCGTCGGGAGCGCGCTGCGCATCAAGGCCCGGCGCGCAGGTGAGCGTGCCGGGGTCGAGGGTCGAGGCGACCATGACGCGCGCACAGACCTCGCCTCCCGAACCGACGAGGACGACGTTGCGACCGGCGTCGGCTGCTTCGGAGCCCGGCGCCGCGGCCCCGAACCACCGCTGCCGCTGACCGGGCCGCCAGCCCGACGTCGGGGACCAGCTGTAGGAGAGGCTCTCGGCGGCGGAGGCGGGCTCGAGCGGGTCCTGGCCGTCGACGATCGTGACGACGTCCTGCGCCCACGTGGCGAGGCGGGGTCGCTGCGGTCCGTCCGGCGGCAGTGCGACCGACCGCACAGCCATGGACTCGACGTCGATGGTGACGAGCCTGGTCGGTGCCTCCTGCGCGTCCCCTTCGATGAGGGCGATCCCACGTGCGCCACCCAGCACGTCGAGCACCCGCGGCCCGCTCCACACCTTGGACGCGGCGCGTGAGGCGCTCTCACGCACCGCCCACACGCTCGAGGAGTCCGGGCCTCGACCCACGACGAACGTGGTCGTCGGCCAGTTCTCGCCGAGGCCGAGGCGTAGCGAGTGCTGCAGCGTCATCGGCTCGTGGCCGAGCATGACCGAGCCGGCCTTGTCCCGGTACCTGAGCCGCCCGTCGACGCCGGCCTCCACCACCGGGGCGCCGACCGGCTGGAACGGTCCACCGAGCGGCAGGGCCGACGCCCAGGCGTAGGCCTCGCGGCGCGCATCGCGGGCCGTGGGCTCAGCACTGGCGGTGGGCGTCGTCCTCGACGGGGACGTGACGGGGCTCGTGGAGGCCGGGACGGGCGCCGCGAGGCGCGGGCCGTGGGCTGCGAGCACGACGACCGCGACGGTGGCCGCGGCGGCGCCGAGCGCGCCGACCACCGTCCCGACCCGGCGGCGGGTGCGCCGCCGACGCGCTCCGCTGATCACCGTCGCGGCGGTCGGTCCCCCGTCGAGCGCGTCACCGTGATGCTCGCGGAGCGCCTCGGCGAGCGCCGTCGTGGTGCGGTCGGTCATCGCAGCTCCTCCTGAAGCGGGCGGTCGGCGAGGGCGTGCTGGGTGCGCAGCGTGGCAAGGCCTCGCGAGAGCTGGCTCTTGACGGTGCCCACCGAGACGGCGAGCGCCTCGGCGATCGCCCTCTCCGGGAGGTCCTCGTAGAACCGCAGCACGAGCACGACGCGCTGTCGGGGCGGCAGCGTGGCCAGAAGGCTCCACATCGCGTCGCGCTCCTCGGCTCTGGCCGTGAAGGTGTCGCCGCGTTCGCCACGTGCCACCGAACGGTCCAGCAGGGTGCGCTGCTCTGTCGCCCGCCTACGGGTCAGCCGGCGCCAGCGGGAAACGTGGTTCCGCGCCAGGGCCGCCCGGGTGTACGCCAGCGGCATCCCACGCTGGATCACGCGGTCCCACGACAGGTAGACGCGCTCCAGGGTGTCCTGGAGCAGCTCCTCGGCGTCGGCGGCGCATCCGGTGAGCAGGTAGGCGTGCCTGAGCAGGCTCGCCGAGTGGCCGGCGACGAAGGAGCTGAACTCCTCGTCGGCCTCGCAGTCGCGCATCGAGATCCTTCCCCTGTTCGATGACGGCTCATCGTGACACCCGATTCACGCCGGCACGGCGCGAAAGGTTGCACGGTCAACCTGCCGAAAACACCGTGGCGGGTGCGTGCCCACCCGGCGCACACTGGCGAGGTGGGGCCGGCTCACGGCTCCCGGAGCGGGCAGGAGCTCGTCATGGCCGACAAGTCACCCCGATCGCACATGTCCCAGAAGGGCAAGTCGATCAAGGAGAAGCGCGCCGAGAAGCACGCCAAGGAGCAGAAGGCCGCCCACACGGAGATCATCCCGCCACGCGGGCGCCGCTGAGCCGCGCCGGTCGGGGCCGGTCGGGGCCGGTCGGGGCCGGCACGGCCACCGGACGGGCGGCCGGTCCGGCTCAGCCGAGCTCGTCGCGGACGCGCCGCACCCAGGCCGGTTCGGTGCCGTAGCGCTGGGTCTTGATGAGGCGGCCGTGCGCGCAGTCGTCGATCAGCTCGGCCATGCGCTTGTCGCGGGTGGCCTCCTGCTTGGCCGTGACGACCCAGTTCGTCGCGACCTTGCGGTAGGAGGGGGTGGCGGCGTCCCAGAACGCCGAGGCGCGCGCGTCGGCACGCAGCATCGCCTCGTACGCCTCGGGCCACGTGCGCTCGCGGTTCTCGTACGCGTACACGCCCGACCGGTCCTCGCGACGCCGCTCGAAGGCCGCGACGCCGGCGGGGTGCATGAGGCCCGCAGCGGTCAGCTCGGCGACGGCGTTGATGTTGATGGTGCTCCAGTTGCTGCCGGGCTTGCGCGGGGTCCACCGCTGACGCGTCGCGTCGTCGTCGATCCGCTGGGCCACGGAGTCGATCCAGCCGAAGCACAGCGCCACGCGGACCGCTTCGGCCCACTGCAGGCCGCGCGGCTCGACGTGCTTCTTGTTCAGGCCCATCCACAGCTCGGTCGCCGACGCGTGGTTGGCCTCGAGCCAGCCCCGGAAGTCGGCTGCGTCCTCGAAGAACGTCGCCGGCCGCTCCGGTGATCCACCCTGTCGCATGACCCCGATCCTGCCAGCCGACACCGACGCTGGGAGGATCGTGCGCGTGACCGGAGTGCCTGACGTGACCGACCGCATCGCCCTCGCCGCGCTCAACAACGCCCTCTGGTGCGACGCCGTGGCCCGCTCGCACGGCGTCACCACGAGCACCGACGCCGACGCGTGGACGGCGGCGACGCGCACCCCGCCGTACTACCCGGATGCCGTGACCCTCTCCCCCACGGTCGGCGAGTACAACGTGCTCGCGCGCGTCGACGACTCGGACGGCTGCTCGGTCAAGGACTCGTGGAACCGCCTCGACCTCTCGCTCGAGGACTTCGCCCGCATCGTCGTCGGCCAGTGGGTGTGGCTCGACCCGGCGACGCCCGTCACGGCGCCCACCGGCCCGGTGTGGCGACGCGTCGACAGTGCGGCCGGGATGGCCGCGTGGGTGCGCGCCTGGGCCACCGACCCGGAGGCCGAGGCGATCCTGCGCCCCTCCCTGCTCGACGAGCCCGGGGTCCACGTCCTCGCCGCCCACGCGTCCACGGCGTCTGACGCGCGGGTCGTCGCCGGCGCCGTCGTCAACGTGACCGGCAAGGGTCCCGACGCGGTCGCCGGCCTCAGCAACGTCTTCGCCCGCGCGGGCGACGAGGCCGCCACGTGGGCTGCCGCGGCTGCGGCCGGCCGTGACGTCGTGGGCGCGCTCCCCCTCGTCGGGTGGGAGGCCGGGCCGGGGGTCGAGGCCGCGACCGCGGCCGGGTGCGAGCTGCTCGGCCCGCTCAGCGTCTGGCTGAAGTGAGCCGCGGCGGCGCGCTCAGCCGCCGCTGACCGACAGCTCGGCCTCGGCGATGGTGCGCTCGTGCTCCGGCGACAAGTCGCGCGAGTCGAGCCAGCCGTCGGGCAGGGCGACGCGGCGCGGCGAGCCGGCGCGGCCGCGCTGGCCCTCGGCAGCGTCACCCGGCCACGGGGCGTCGGGGTCGAGCGAGGCCAGCAGCGTGTCGAGGGCGGCGAGCGAGTCGACGAGCGCGAGCGAGTTGCGGATGGTCGAACCGGCCGGGAAACCCTTGAGGTACCACGCGATGTGCTTGCGGATGTCGCGGCAGGCCCGGTCCTCCTCGCCGTAGAAGTCGGTGAGGTACACGGCGTGGGTCCGCAGCGTGCGCGCCACCTCGCCGAGCGTGGGCGTGACCCTGACGCTCGACCCGGCGAAGGCGGCCGCGAGGTCGGTGAAGAGCCACGGCCTGCCCAGGCAGCCCCGGCCCACGACGACGCCGTCGCAGCCGGTCTCCTCGACCATCCGCAGGGCGTCCTCGGCCGACCAGATGTCGCCGTTGCCGAGCACCGGCACGGTCCTGACGGTCTCCTTGAGCGCCCGGATGGCCGACCAGTCGGCGGTGCCCGAGTAGGCCTGCGAGGCCGTCCGCCCGTGCAGCGCGACGGCGGCGACGCCCTCCTGCTCGGCGGCCAGGCCAGCGTCGAGGAAGGTCATGTGGTCGTCGTCGATGCCCTTGCGCATCTTGACGGTGACCGGGATGTCGCGGCGCGAGCCCTCCTCGACGACCGCGCCGACGATGCGGCGGAAGAGGTCCTTCTTCCACGGCAGCGCCGAGCCGCCGCCCTTGCGGGTCACCTTCGGGACGGGGCAGCCGAAGTTGAGGTCGATGTGGTCGGCGCGGTCCTCCTGCACGAGGATCCGGGCGGCCGCGCGGGCCGTGGCCGGGTCGACGCTGTAGAGCTGGATCGAGCGCGGGTTCTCCTCGGGGTCGTGCTCGATGAGGCGCATCGTCTCGGGGGTGCGCTCGACGAGGGCCCGCGAGGTGATCATCTCGCTGACGTAGAGGCTGGTCGCCCCCGACGCGCCACCCAGGGCCGTTCCCTCGTCGCCGTACTCGCGGCACAGCCGGCGGAAGGCCCGGTTGGTGATGCCGGCCATCGGCGCGAGCACGACCGGCGACTCGATGACGTGGCGACCGATGCGCAGCGGCGGCAGCACCGGGACGGGTCCGGTGGGTGCGGCGGGCGGGCTCAGCAGGTCGGTCACGAGGACCGATTGTCCCGCATCAGGCGCCGTGGGCCGAATCGGCGGCCTCCCTGGTGAAGCGCAGCAGCGCCTCGGCGAACGCCTCGGGCTGGTCGAGGTTGGCCAGGTGCCCGGCCCCCCGGATCGTCTCGACGCGGACCGCGGGGACGTCGTGGCGGAACCCTGGGACGCCGAGGCGGAACTGGTCCCACCGGCCGTTGAGCAGCAGCACGGGGCACGCGAGACGGGCCAGCGACGCGGGCCGGCAGGCGTCCATGACCTCGCGCCAGGCGGTCGTCGTCGGGGCGAACCAGTAGCCGCCGGCGATCACCGGGTCGATGCGCTCGGCCGGGTAGAGGCGGTGCAGCACGCGGTCGTTGACCCGGGTCATCCGGGCGGGGCCGAGCCGGTCGGTCAGCGCCCCGACGACGCGGTACGCGGCAGCCCCGGCACCCTGCGGCCGCGCGCTCGCGCCGGCGAGGACGAGCCCGGCCAGCGCGTCTCCGTGCCGGGCCGCGTACTCCATCGCGACGAAGCCGCCCAGCGAGTGCCCGACGAGCACGACCGGGCCCCGGGCGCCGCTGCGCCGCACCGCCTCGTCGACGACCTCGACGCACCGGTCGAGGGTGAAGGCCTCGGCCGCGCGCGCACCGTGCCCCGGCAGGTCGACGAGCCGGACGTCCGCGTGCGGCTCGAGCAGGGGCAGCTGCGGCAGCCACTGCGCGCTCGACAGGCGTGACCCGTGGACGAGGACCAGCTGCGGTCGGGTCGGGTCGGCGGGCACACCGCGAGGATGCCACGATGGCGCGGTGAGCCACCTCATCTCCGCCGCCGAGCTCGCCCACGAGATCGAGGACGTCGTCGTCCTCGACGTCCGCTGGGCGCTCACTGCCGGTCGCGCCGCCACCGAAGGGCCCGTCGGGCGCCCCGGCTACGACGCCGGCCACGTGCCGGGCGCGTTCTTCGTCGACCTCGACAGCGAGCTCGCCGCGGCACCCGGCGAGGGAGGGCGGCACCCGCTGCCCGACGCCGCGACCCTCGAGCGGCTCGTCCGGCGCTGCGGCATCGGCCCCGGCTCGCGCGTCGTCGTCTACGACGCCCGCGACGCCATGGCCGCCGCCCGCGCCTGGTGGGTGCTGCGCTGGGCCGGCGTGCCCGACGTCCGGGTGCTCGACGGTGGTTTCGCGGCCTGGACGGCCGCCGGGCTGCCGGTGAGCACCGAGGAGCCGGCCGACCGGCACGGCGAGGGCACCGTGCACCTCGGCAGCCTGCCGACGCTCGACGCCGACGGCGCCGCCGCGCTCGCCCGCGCCGGCCTGCTCGTCGACGCCCGCGCCACCGAGCGGTACGCGGGCGAGGTGGAGCCGATCGACCCCGTCGCCGGCCACGTCCCCGGTGCCGTCACGTCACCGACGGCCGCGCTGGTCGGTCCCGACGGCCGGTTCCGCGACGACCTCGCCGAGCACTGGGCACGGGTCGTCGCCGCCGAGGCGCCCAGCCGTGCCGACGCGGGTGCCGACGCGGGTGCCGACGCGCCCTCCGACGGCCGGGCCGTCGGCGTCTACTGCGGCTCCGGCGTCACCGCGGCGCACCACGTGCTGGCGCTCGCCGAGATCGGGGTGGACGCCACGCTCTACCCCGGCTCGTGGAGCGAGTGGATCCGCGACGCGTCGCGCCCCGTGGCCACCGGACGCACCCCCGGCTGAGCGCCGCCGGCGAACGCGGCGGGACACGGTCAGCCGTCGCGGTAAATCGTCGCGGTCAGGCGTCGCGCTCAGACGTCGCGGTCGAGGCGGCGTCGCATCCGGACGAGCGCGCGTTCGGCGGCGACCCTGACCGACTCCTCGGCATCCGCCCGCGCCTCGTGGAGGGCGGGCGCGTGCTCCGCCTCCCCCACCGCCCCGAGCACCCGCGCCGCGGCCGCCCGGACGCGCGTCGTGTCGTCGTCGGTGACGAGGCGCGCGCACGCCTCGCCGGCCTCGCCGACGCCCCAGCGTGCGGCCACCTTCGCGCACATCTCGCGGACCCGCCACGCCGGGTCGCCCAGCCCCGCGACGACGTCGCCGCCGTAGCGGTCGTCCCAGACGTACAGCAGCGTGCGAGCCGCCCACACCCGCGCCCAGTAGTCGCGCTCGCCCACGAGCCGGTCGGGTGCGCCCCACGTCCGCGAGGCCCGGCCCCCGACCCAGCCGAGGTCGGGCGACCCCGGCTCGCCCCACGCGCTCCGGCCGGTGAGCAGGTCGGCGCACCACGGGACGAGTGCGTCGTCGCCCAGCGCGTCGGCGGCGGCCGTGGCCCGGTCGGCCGGCGTCGCGTCGAGGACCTCGTCGGGGGTCATGCTCGAAGTCTGCTCGTCGGGTCCGACACCGTGGGGTGAAGCGCGGGAGGGGCGCGTACGGCAACGGCCCGCACCGCGCCGAGGCGATGCGGGCCGTTCCGTCGCTGCCGCCGCCCGCCAGGGGGTACGGGTGCGGCGCGGGTCGTGACGTCAGCGCGTCACGACGTCCTGAGGGTCAGGCCGTAGGCCGAGATGATCTCGTCGACGGGCTGGAAGTAGGCGATGTTCGGCTGCCCGACCTTCTCGCCGCAGACCGAGTTCGCGCCGTAGCCGGCGCCACCGCTCGTCACGCCCTGCGCGGTCGTGCTGGCCATCCACGAACCGCCCGAGTCGCCGCCCTCGGTGCACGTGTTGCTCTTGGTCAGGCCGCTGACCGTGCTGAAGGTGCCGTCACCGTTGCTGTAGTTGACCGTGACGCTCTTGGCCTGCACCGATCCGCACGTCCAGCCGGTCGTGCGGCCGGACTTGCAGATCGCGGTGCCGACGGGCGCGTTCGAGTAGCCGGTGACGCGTCGGGCGTTGACGCCGTCGTAGAGGTCGACGGCCCCGACACCGGTCCAGCTCGAGGTGAGCGTCGAGTACGCGTAGTCGTTGCCCGGGAAGGAGTAGGCCTGCGTCGAGCCGAGCGTGACGCCGCCCTTGCTGAAGGTCTGGTAGCCCTCGCCGCAGTGGCCTGCCGTGATGAAGACGGGCGAGCCGGCGCGGGTGGCGTTGAAGCCGAGCGAGCAGACGTAGCCGGAGAACTCGATCTGCTGGCCGCCGTAGACGTTGGCCTGCGTCGTCGTCCGGGCCGTCGTGCCCTCGACGCGGACCCCGTCGAGGCCGGCGACGTCGCCACGGACGTCCGTGACGCGGGCGGCCGGGACCGTGAGCACCACCGAGTTCGTCACCGGGTCGGCGTAGGAGGCGACGACGTCGGACCCGGCGCGCTGGCGGGCGGCGTGCTCGACGGCGCCCAGGGCGGCCGAGGAGCGGTCGACGACGCGAGCCGTGGCGCCGGCCTGCCGGACCGCAGCCACCGACCGGGCGTCGACGACGTTGACGACGAGGCGGCCGGTGCCGGCGTCGATGTACGAGCCGCCGGCGCGCGCCCCGAGGGAGCGCTCGAGGGCGGCGGAGGTGCGGGCCTGGCCGTCCTGGGCGGCGACCCGGTCGCGGGCGGCGGCGAGGGTGATGCCGCGGTCCTTCGCCAGCCACCGCGCCGACATCTCGGCGACGGACAGGCCGGAGTCGGTGGAGGCGGAGGGGGTCGGCGACGGTGCGTCGGCAGCGAGCGTCGACGCGGCCGCGGGAAGGGTGGTCAGGGCGGTCGCGACCGCCGCGGTGGCGGCGAGCACGGTGAGACGGGTCCGGATCATGTGAGCTTCTCCTGTTCGGTCTCCCGGCCGTGGTTACCGGCCGGCGTGGAGAAACCTAGGAAGCGCGCCTCCAGACCGGTCCAAGGAGCGTTCCCGGCTTGGTCGATGGTTCGGTCAAGAGGAGGTCTGGAAACCACTTTCATCGTCAGGACGAACGTCTCCGGATGCGGATCTCCTTGTCGCGGGGAATGATTCGCGCGCCCGCGCGTGGCGACGTGGCACCATGCGCCCATGCACCCCGAGAACCGGCTCACCGCCGACGTCGCCGACGCGCTGCGCCGGCTCGACGCCCTGCCGCCCGGCGCCCGTCGCCGCGAGGCCGCCGACGCGCTCCTCGACCGGGTGCGCGGTCGTGACGTTCACGACGAGCTGTGGGTCCGCATGCACGTCATCGACGCGGGCCACGGTCTCCCGCAGCGGGTCGCCGACCTCGAGCACGTCACGTGGATGCTCGACCGCGTCGAGGCGGCAGAGGCCGACGACGCCGAGCGGCTGGCCGTGCTCTGGCGTGCCAAGTGCGCCCTCGACACCATGCTGGCGACGCCGGCCTGCGGCCTCGACGCGGTCGAGCAGCTCGCCGATCGGGCAGAACGCCTCGCCACCGCGGCCGGGCTCAGCACGCGCAGCATCGCGCTCGTGCGGGCCCGGTGCGCGGGCGAGCGCGGGGACGCCGCCGCGGCCGACCTGCTCCTCGCCGCAGCAGCTGCCCTGCCCGTCGATGCCCTCGCCGACTGCCCGACCTGCGAGGCGAGGGAGGTCGCCCTGGTCCGGGTGCGTTCGGACCGTGGGCGCGGGGTCGCCGACCTGCGCCGGGCCGTCGATGCCCCACGCGCCTGCCACCAGGAACCACGCATGTCGTTCGGCCTCCTCCACGCCCTCGCGGCCCGGGGCGGGGACGAGGCCCTGGCCCGGTGGGCCTCCCGCCGGGGCCGGCCCGCGGTGCTGGCCTGGTTCGACCGCGGCGAGGACGCCCCCGCGGCCGCGGCGGGCCACGTCGTCGGCCTGGCCCTGCGCGGGCGCCGGCGGGCCGCCGGGCGGCGCGCGCTCGTCCTGGCCGGGCACCCGACCTTCTCGGGGCACGACCTGGAGGCCTACCTGCTCTCCTCGGCCGTGGCCTGCGCGCTGCACCGTGCTCCCGGGAGCCCCGGGGCACGGCCGTTGCCCGAGGCGGTCGAGGACCTGCGCCGCACGGCGGCAGCCCGCGCGCACGCGCTCGCCGAGGCGTTCGACGCCCGCTCGGGCACGCGTCACCGGCGCGACGAGCTCGCCGAGCTGCTCGCGCCGCCGGCCTGACTCCCGGCACGAGGGGTCACCGGTGCGGCGGCGGCCACCCTGACCGGGACCGCCGCGCACCGTGACCACCACCCACGTCCGCGTCGACCACCCCGGCGGGGTGCTCGGCACGGACGCCCGTCCCGTCGCGCACGACGCCGCCGCCCGTGGTGGTCACGGGCGACGGCGTGGCGACGGGAGCCGGTGCGGCTGCGTCAGCAGCCGACGAGGCGCTGGGCCAGCCAGCCCTCGACCTTGTCGAGCGCGACGCGCTCCTGGGCCATGGAGTCGCGCTCGCGGATCGTGACGGCCTGGTCCTCGAGGGTGTCGAAGTCGACCGTGATGCAGAACGGCGTGCCGATCTCGTCGTTGCGGCGGTAGCGCTTGCCGATCGCGCCGGCGTCGTCGAAGTCGATGTTCCAGTGACGACGCAGCGTGGCGGCGAGGTCGCGGGCCTTCGGCGAGAGGTCGGCGTTGCGCGACAGCGGGAGCACCGCGGCCTTGACCGGGGCCAGGCGCGGGTCGAGGCGGAGCACGACGCGCTTGTCGACGCCGCCCTTGGTGTTGGGCGCCTCGTCCTCGGTGTAGGCGTCGACGAGGAAGGTCATGAGCGAGCGCGACAGACCGGCTGCCGGCTCGATGACGTACGGGGTGTAGCGCTCCCCCGTGGTCTGGTCGAAGAAGACGAGGTCGGTGCCCGAGTGCTTCGAGTGCGTGCCGAGGTCGAAGTCGGTGCGGTTGGCGATGCCCTCGAGCTCGCCCCACTCCGAGCCGGCGAAGTTGAACCGGTACTCGATGTCGACGGTGCGCTTGGAGTAGTGCGACAGCTTGTCGGCCGGGTGCTCGAAGTGGCGCAGGTTGTCGGGGTTGATGCCGAGGTCGGTGTACCAGCGGGTGCGCTCGTCGAGCCAGTACTGCAGCCACTGCTCGTCCTCGCCCGGCTTGACGAAGAACTCCATCTCCATCTGCTCGAACTCGCGGGTGCGGAAGATGAAGTTGCCCGGCGTGATCTCGTTGCGGAAGCTCTTGCCGGTCTGGGCGATGCCGAAGGGCGGCTTCTTGCGCGAGGCCTGCATGACGTTGAGGAAGTTGACGAAGATGCCCTGGGCGGTCTCGGGTCGCAGGTAGTGCAGGCCCGACTCGTCCTCGATGACGCCGAGGTAGGTCTTGAGCATCATCTGGAAGTCGCGCGGCTCGGTCCAGCGGCCCTTGGTGCCGCAGTCGGGGCACACGATCTCGGTCATCGGCACGGCGTCGGGGTCGGCGAGGCCCTTCTTCTCCGCGTACGCCTCCTGCAGGTGGTCCTGGCGGCGGCGCTTGTGGCAGTTGAGGCACTCGACGAGCGGGTCGGTGAAGGTGCCGACGTGGCCCGAGGCCACCCACGTCTCGCGCGGCAGGATGATCGAGGAGTCGAGGCCGACGACGTCGTCGCGGCTCGTCACCATCGCCTTCCACCACTGGCGGCGGATGTTCTCCTTGAGCTCGACACCGAGGGGGCCGTAGTCCCACGCAGACCGGGTACCTCCGTAGATCTCACCGCTCGGGAAGACGAAGCCCCTGCGCTTGCAGAGGCTGACGACGGTGTCCACGGTGGATGTCTGCTTGGCCATGCGGGACAGGTTATCGGGCTGGCGCCAGTGCATTCTCCACCTGCCCTCCCGTCGGTCGGGGGCACCGGCGCCGGTCCCCTAGGCTCGATGCGTGGCCCTGAGTTTCCGCTCCCGCGTCGAGCACGCGTCCTACCCGCTCCTCGAGCGCCTCGCGCGCGTGCCGCGTGCCGTGTCGCTCGGCCTCCTCGCCGTCGTCCTCGTGGCCGGTGTGCTCGCCCCGCGCCCCTGGGGCGGCATCGCGTTCGCGCTCGTCGCGGTCGTGCTCGGGTGGTTCCTCTTCCTCACGTGGGAGCGGCTGCGGCTGCCGGAGCGCCTCATGCGCGGCGCGGTCCTGCTGCTGGCCCTCGCCGTCGCCGTGGTGCGGATCGTGCCCGCCTGACGGACCCCGTTTTGACAATGATTCTCACTTTGAGAATCATTGTCATGTGACCCCGCGCCGACTCCGCCCCACCCTGTCCGCCCTGCCCGTCCTCTCTCTCGTGGTCCTGACCGCCGGGGCGTGCAGCAGCACCGGGTCGACCGCGTCGGGCGGCGTCGTCACCTCCTTCTACCCGCTGCAGTTCGCGACGCAGCAGATCGTCGGCGGCGGCCAGCAGGTCGGGGTCCTCACCAAGCCGGGCGCCGAGCCGCACGACCTCGAGCTCGCGCCCCAGGACCTCGCGTCGATGACGAAGGCCCGACTCGTCGTCTACGCCGACGGGTTCCAGCCCGCCGTCGACGACGGCATCGGCCAGGTCGACCCCGCCCGGGTCCTCGACGTCGCCGGACCCGCCAGGCTCACCCTCCCGGCGAGCGAGGACGGGCACGACCACTCGGGCGAGGGCGCCGAGGCGCCGGCGGACGCGTCGGGCGGGGCACCCGCCGGCGATGACCATGCCTCCGGTGACGGCCACGACCACGGGGCCGATGACCCGCACTTCTGGCTCGACCCGACGCGCTACGCCGACGTGGCCAGGGCCATCGGGGCCCGGCTCTCCGCCGACGACCCCGCGAACGCCGCGGCCTACGCCAAGAACACCGCCGCGTTCGTCGACAAGCTGACCGCCCTCGACGCCGACTACCGCACCGGTCTCGCGTCGTGCCGCTCGACGGTCCTCGTCACGAGCCACGCCGCCTTCGGCTACCTGGCCCAGCGCTACGGCCTCGACCAGCACGGCATCGCGGGCATCTCCCCCGAGGCGGAGCCGAGCGCCGCCGGGCTCAAGGAGGTGAGCGACCTCGTGCACTCCGAGGGCGTCACGACGATCTTCCAGGAGACGCTCACCGAGCCGCAGCTGGCCGACACCGTCGCCCGCACCACCGGGGCCACCGTCGCCACCCTGGACCCCGTCGAGGGGATCACCGGGGCGTCGGCCGGCACGGACTACTTTGAGGTCATGCGCAGCAACCTCACCGCCCTCCGGACGGGACTGGGGTGCAAGTGAGCGCCACCGACGCACCGGCCCCGACGCCGGACGCCTCCCCCACCGTCCAGGCCGCAGGCTCTGCGGACGTCGTCATCGACGTCCGGGGCGCCGGCTTCGGCTACGGCGAGCGCACCGTCCTGCACGGCGCCGACCTCACGGTGCGACGGGGTGAGATCGTCGCCGTCGTCGGGCCGAACGGCTCGGGCAAGTCGACCCTCATGAAGGGCATCCTCGGCCTCAACGAGCGCACCGAGGGGGCGGTCACCCTCTTCGGCGTCCCGGCCGACGACTTCCACGACCGGGCCCGGATCGGCTACGTGCCGCAGCGCCACACCCTCTCGGCGTCGGTCAGTGCCACCGCCGAGGAGATCGTCGAGACCGGCAGGCTGCCGCGGCTCGGCTGGTTCGGGCGCCTGCGCGCCACCGACCGGCAGGTCGTCGCCCGCTCGCTCGAGGTCGTCGGCCTCGGCGACCGCGCGGCCACCGAGGTCAGCACGCTCTCGGGTGGTCAGCAGCGTCGCGTCCTCATCGCCCGTGCCCTCGCCGGACAGCCCGACGTCCTCGTCATGGACGAGCCGACCGCGGGTGTCGACGCCGCGAGCCAGCACGTGCTCGCCGACGTCCTCGAGCGTCTCGTCGAGCGCGGCGTGACCATGGTCGTCGTCACGCACGAGCTCGGCGCCCTCGAACGGCTGCTGACGCGCATCGTCGTCGTCGACGCCGGGCGCATCGTCTTCGACGGCACGCCCGAGGCGTATGCCTCCTCCCGCGACGCCGTCCACCACGAGCACGACAGCCACCACCACGACCTCGAGCTCGAGACGGCCCGGCCGGTCCTGGGCCGAGGGCCCTTCGACGACGCCCGAGGAGGCGACGCGTGATCAGCGACATCCTCACCGTCGACTTCATGCAGCGGGCGCTCGTCGCCGCGCTGCTCGTGGGCACGGTCGCCCCGATGGTCGGCATCTTCCTGGTGCAGCGCCGGCTCTCGCTCATCGGCGACGGCATGGGCCACGTCGCCCTGGCCGGCGTCGCCATCGGCCTCGTCAGCGGCACCGCCCCGGTGCTCACGGCACTCGTCGCGGCGGTGATCGCCGCCGTCGTCATCGAGCTGCTGCGGGCCCGTGGGCGCACCAACGGCGACGTCGCCCTCGCCGTCATCTTCTACGGCGGCATCGCCGGCGGCGTCGTCATCATCAGCCGCTCCCCCGATGGCACGCCGGCCAACCTCATGAAGTACCTCTTCGGCTCGATCCTCACGACGACGAGCGGCGACATCTGGGTGTTCGCCGGTCTTGCCGTCGTCGTCGCGGTGACGACGTGGGTGCTCCGGCCGCGCCTGTTCGCCGTCGCCAACGACGAGGAGTACGCCCGCGCCGTCGGCATCCCCGTGCTGCCGATCAACATCGTGCTCGCGGTCCTGACGGCCACGACCGTCGTCGTCGCGATGCGCGTCGTCGGGCTGCTGCTCATCAGCGCGCTCATGATCGTGCCGAACGCCGCCGCACAGCTCGTCGCCCGCTCGTTCGGCAGCGGCGTCCGCTGGGCGGTCGCGTTCGGCCTCGTCGCGAGCGTCGGTGGGGTCGTCGTGTCCTACCCCCTCAACACCCCGTCCGGCGGCTCGATCGTGCTGCTGTCGGTCGCGATCTTCGTCGTCGTCGCAGCCGTCACCGGCCTGCGGGCCCGGGTGCGCGGTCGACGGCACTCCGTGGCCGAGGTGCACCCGCACGAGCACGGCGCCCAGTGCGGGCATCCCGCGATCCCGCACGGCGACCACGTCGACTACGTCCACGACGGGCACCGGCACGCGGCGCACGAGGGGCACTACGACGAGCACGGCTCCGGCGGCGCGCCTGCGGGCGCGGAGACGCCCGGCGGCCCCGACCACCACGACGACACGATGACGAGGACGACCCGATGAGCAGGACGACCAGCGCGGGCCAGGGCGCGAGCGGCACGCGTCGCCCGACGCGTCAGCAGGCCGCTGTCGCCGAGATGCTCGGCCGCTCCGAGGAGTTCACCTCGGCCCAGACCGTCCACGCGCGGCTGCGCGACGCCGGCGAGGGCGTCGGCCTCGCGACGGTGTACCGGGCGCTGCAGTCGATGGTCGAGGCCGGCACCGTCGACGTCCTGCGCACCGACGACGGGGAGGCCGTCTACCGGGCCTGCTCGACCCACCATCACCACCACCTCGTCTGCCGGCAGTGCGGGCGCACCGTCGAGGTCGAGGGCCCGGCCGTCGAGAGGTGGGCCGACGCCGTGGCCGCCGAGAACGACTTCTCCGAGGTCACGCACACCCTCGAGATCTTCGGCACCTGCGCCGACTGCCGCACGACCTGACGACGCCCGGTCGGCAACAGGTCGGCAACCGGTCGGCAACCGGCCCGCTATGGGGCAGTTCGCCATCTTGTCGCGGCGGCCGGAGCGGCGGACGCTGGAGGACGGTGGCGGTCCCAACCGCCGCGGTCTCGGGTTCGTTCCAGTGGCGCCCTCCTGCGACGCCGCGCGAGAGGGGTGTCGAGGATGAGGGGACTCACGAAGCGGTTGGCGTCGGTCGTCTGCGCCGCGATCGGGCTCATCGGGCTGGTGCTGCTCGCCGGGGTGGCTGCCCCGGCGCAGGCCGTCCACCGGCAGGTGCAGATCGTCCTGCCGGGCGCGCACTCGGCCGAGGGCATCGCGCGGGGGGCGGGGTCGACGTTCTACGCCGGGGAGCTCTTCACCGGCAACATCTACCGCGGTGACGTGCGGACCGGCAGGGCGTCCCTGTTCATCCACGCACCGGCCGGACGCATGGCGCTCGGGCTACGGGTCGACCTCGCCCACTCGCTGCTGTTCGTCGCGGGTGGGTTCACCGGGCAGGCCTACGTCTACGACCTGAGGACCGGCAGGTCCCTGGCCTCCTACCAGCTGACGCCGGCCGACCCGACCGTCAACCCGGTCATCAACGACGTGGCGGTGACGAGCGACGGAGCGTGGTTCACCGACTCCTCGCAGGCCCAGCTCTACCTCGTCCCGGTGAGCCGCAGCGGGGCTCTCGGCGCCGCCCGGACGCTACGCCTGCACGGGCCGGCCGCGGTGCTGCTGCCCGGTTTCAACAACAACGGCATCCAGGCGAGCGCCGACGGCCACACGCTCGTCGTCGCGCACACCAACTCCGCCGTGCTCAACACCGTCGACCCGAGGACGGGCGCCAGCGCGACGATCGCCGGGGTCTCCGTGCCGAACGTGGACGGCATCCTGCTCGAGGGGCGCACGGTCTACGCCGTGCAGAACTTCTCCAACCAGGTGACGGAGTACCGGCTCGCGGGCAACCTGGCGTCCGGCCGCCTGCTCAAGACGGTCACGAGCCCCCTGTTCGAGACCCCCACGACCGTCGCGCGGTTCGGTGACCGGCTCGCCGTCGTCAACGCGAAGTTCGACACCGGGTTCCCGCCCACGGCCAGCCAGTACGAGGTCAACGTCGTCGACCGCTGACGCGCCAGCCCTGCGCGGGTCGGCTCAGGACGAGGTCGGGGTGTCGACCGCGCCGCCGTAGCGTCGGTCGCGGGCGACGTACTCCTCGATCGCGGCCCAGAGGTCGCGCCGGTCGTAGTCGGGCCAGAGGCGGTTCTGGAAGACCATCTCGGCGTAGGCCGACTGCCAGAGCAGGAAGTTGGACGTGCGCTGCTCGCCGGAGGAGCGGACGAAGAGGTCGACGTCGGGCATCGTCGGCTCGTCGAGGTACTTCTTGATCGTCTTCTCGTCGACCGACCCGGGTCGCAGGCGACCGTCCTTGACGTCATGGGCGATCCGCTGCACGGCGTCGGCGATCTCGGCCCGGCCGCCGTAGTTGACGCAGAAGTAGAGGGTCAGCCCGGTGTTGTGCTGGGTCAGCTCCTGGGCGATCTCGAGCTCCTTGATGACCGAGCGCCACAGCCGCGGCGCGCGGCCGACCCAGCGCATCCGCACGCCCCACTCGTGCAGCTGGTCGCGCCGGCGGCGGATCACGTCGCGGTTGAAACCCATGAGGAAGCGCACCTCCTCGGGCGAGCGCCGCCAGTTCTCCGTCGAGAAGGCGTACGCCGACAGGTGCGTCACGCCGACGTCGATGGCCCCGGCCACGACGTCGAGCAGCGACGCCTCGCCTGCCTCGTGCCCCTTGGTGCGCGGCAGCCCGCGCTGGTTGGCCCACCGGCCGTTGCCGTCCATGACGATGGCGACGTGCTTCGGGAGCAGGTCGGCCGGGATGACCGGAGCGGTGGCGCCCGACGGGTGCGCGAAGGGGCGGGAGTACGGGGTCGCTGGGGTCATGGCTCTCCGGGTCGGTGTCGGATGGGCTTGCGGCTCAGGCGCGTTCGACGAGCCGCAGAGAGCGTAGCCCCCGCTCGACGTGCCACTGGAGGAACGCCGAGACGAGACCGTTGCCCTGACGCCGGTGGCGCGGGTCGCTGTCGTCGGCGAGCTCCCAGTCGCCCGAGAGCAGCGCCGCGAGCAGCTCGAACGTCTCGGGTGCGGGGGCCGTCGAGCCGGGCGGGCGGCACGAGGAGCAGACCGCCCCACCGGCCTGGACGTTGAAGGCCCGGTGCGGGCCGTCGGCGCCGCAGCGGGCGCAGTCGACGAAGCTCGGCGCCCAGCCCGCGACCGCGAGCGAGCGCAGCAGGTACGCGTCGAGGACGAGCCCGGGGTCGTGGCTGCGCTCGGCGAGGGAGCGCAGCGCCCCGGAGAGCAGCAGGTACTGCTGGGTCTGCGGCTCGTGCTCCTCGGTCAGCTGCAGCGCGGTCTCGAGCATCGAGGTGGCGCACGTGTAGGCCGCGTAGTCGCGGGCGATGGCGTCGCCGTACGGCGCGAGGGTCTCGACCTGGGTCACGGTGTCGAGGTTGCGCCCCTCGTAGCACTGGACGTCGACGACCATGCCGGGCTCGAGCCGGGAGCCGAAGCGCGACTTCGTGCGACGCACGCCCTTGGCGACGGCACGCACGCGCCCGCGGGTGCGGGTCAGCATCGTGATGATGCGGTCGGCCTCGCCCAGCTTGTGGGTGCGCAGGACGATCGCCTCGTCGCGATAGAGGGGCATGCGCCCATTCTCCCCCGCCACCGACGCCGCGGGGCACCGCACGCGCCGGAGGGGGCGGACGCGTCGGGGCCTCGGGGCCTCGGACGGACGGGCCCCCGGATGCGACACCGCGAGGATCGAACACCTGTTCGACATTCTGGGCTAGGCTGGCGGCATGGACCTCACCCTGCAGGGGTCGTTGCTCGACCTCACCGACGAGATGACGCTGCGCGACGTCGGCACCGGGATGCGCCGGCACCCCCTCGCCCGCGGCGCCTGGGTCGACGTGCGTCCCGGCTGGCTCGCGGCGGGCGACGAGCTCTTCGCGGCGCTGCTGCACGACGTGCCGTGGCACGCCGAACGGCGACAGATGTACGACAACGTCGTCGACGTCCCCCGGCTCACCAAGTTCTACGCGGCGGGCGAGCGCCTCCCCCACCCCCTCCTCGACCGCGCCCGCGACGCCCTGAGCGCGCACTACGCGTCCGAGCTCGGCGAGCCGTTCGTCACCGCGGGCCTGTGCCTCTACCGCGACGGCCGCGACAGCGTCGCCTGGCACGGCGACCGCATCGGCCGCTCCCGCGACAGCGACACGATGATCGCGATCCTCTCGCTGGGCTCGCCCCGCGTCCTCGCGCTGCGCCCGCGCGACGGCGGCGGCATCCCCGGCACGACGCAAAAGAGCTTGCGCTACCCGCTCGGCCATGGTGACCTCGTCGTGATGGGCGGCTCCTGCCAGCGCACGTGGGACCATGCGGTCCCCAAGACGTCCGAGCCGATGGGACCGCGCATCTCCGTGCAGTTCCGCGTCGCCGGGGTCCGCTGACCTCGCCTCGCCCGCTCACGACGTCAACCGCCTCACCATCACAGGAGCACGCATGCCCTCTGCCCCGTCGGGTGCAGACCTTCCCTTCCTCGACCACCTCGCCTCCGAGTCGGCGCGTTTCCGCGACGTGCTGGCCGACGCACCCGCCGGGACCACCGTCCCGACGTGCCCCGACTGGGACACCGACGACCTGCTGTGGCACCTCGCCGACGTGCAGTGGTTCTGGGGCGGGATCGCCGAGGGTCGCCTCACCACGTCCGAGCAGGTCGAGGCCCACGGCGACAGCCGCCCGGAGCGCCCGGCCGACCGCGCCGGGCTGCTCGCCGCCTTCGACGGGTCGAGCGCCCGCCTCCACGAGCAGCTCTCGCAGCTGTCCCCCGACACCGAGCTGTGGATGTGGGCCGACGAGCACACGGCGGGCTACATCCGGCGCCGCCAGGCCCACGAGGCACTCGTCCACCGCCTCGACGCCGAGGCCACGGCGGGCATCGACCCGGCCGACCGCGCCCCCATCGACGCGCGACTGGCGGCCGACGGCGTCGACGAGGCCTTGCGGATCATGCGCGGGTACGAGCCCGAGCCCGGGCTGTCGCACGAGCAGCTCGGCGCGCCGGTCACCATCGCAACGGTCGACACCATGCACGCGTGGACCGTCACCCCGGTCCGGGTCACCGGCACCTACGACGGTCGCGACATCGACCTGCTGCGTTTCCTCGTCGCCGACGGCCCGGCCGCGGGCGAGGGCCCCGACGCGTCGGCCCCCGAGGTGTGCGGCACCGCCGCCGACCTCGACTGCTGGCTGTGGAACCGGCCGGTGGCCGGCGAGCTGAGCCGCTCCGGCGACCCGGCCGCGCTCGCGGCCGTCGACTCGGTGCTGCGCGGCTCGATCGACTGACCGCCGCCTCGACGCGTCCGGCTGGGCCGGTCCTCGGAGGGCCGGCTCAGCCGGCGTCGGACGTGATGCCGGTCGCGCTCCCGGACGCGGCGGTGGCGGCGCCGAGACGTCGTCGCCGCCGCGTCCCGGCGCGCACCCGCACCATGGCCGCGAGCGCGACGACGAGCGGCGCGAAGGTGAACACGTAGCGCGACCGGCCCTGGAACAGCAGGGTGAACGTCGCGATACCGAGCACCGTGAGCGCCACGAGCAGCACGTCACGCCGATAGGGCGCGCGGAGCAGGCCGACGCCCGCGACGACGAGGACGGCGAGCCACAGCGCCTGGGTCACGTCGGCCCGCCAGTCGTAGGCCGAACCGTGGAACCCGTTGAGGGAGTGGACGACCCCCACGACACCGTCGGCGTCGGCCAACCGCCCGGGCAGGGAGTCCGGGCCCTCCCCCCAGGCCCAGAACATGCCGTCGCCCCAGTTCCAGGCAACCTTGTCGGCGTAGAACGCGAGCGTCCCGCCGGGACCGCGCTCGGCCCAGCGGTCGGCGATGTAGGTGCGCGCATAGTCGGTCATCTGCTCGGGGGTGAGCCCGTCGATCGCGACGACCATCTCGCGGGAGTACGTGCCGTAGTTGACGACGCCGTCGGGCGCGACCTGCTCGTTCATCCCGTTGGCAAGCCACCACAGGACTGGCGGGGTCACGTCGGCGCGCAGCCGGCCGGGGTCGACGCCCGCGGCCCGCGCCGACACGACCGGGGTGGCCAGGGCGATCCCGAGGAAGACGCCCACGGCCACGACGGAGCCGGCCAGCGCGATGGCGCGGCCGCGTGGGGCGTGGTTGCCGTCGAACACGGCCACGACCACGGTGAGCACCGTGGCGATGACGACGACCGCCGGCGTCGTCTTGATCGCGTAGGCGAGGCCGTAGCAGACGACGGCCGCCACCCACGTGAGGACGCGCACCGTGCGGGCGCGCGCGGAGACCTCGCCGGCGCTCTCGCCCCCGGGCAGCAGGGCGCGCGCGGCGAGCGCCACCCCGGCCGCGAGGAACGGCATCGCGAAGTAGTCGGTGTACGGCACCGCGAGCCACGGGCTCGTGCCGACGAGGACGAGCGTCACCAGCTGGGCGCCGACCGCCGCCCCGGGCCCGCGCACCCGGCGCACGAGCGCGTCGACGGCGAGCAGCGTCGCCGCGACGCACGCGCCGGTGATGACGATGAGGACGGCGTCCGGTGACCAGCCCAGCCGTGCGCCGACCTCGACGCCGGCCCGGTCGATCGCGAGGAGCGGCAGGTTGTTGGGGTAGAGCGACAGGTAGTCGTAGCCGCCGTCGCCGATGGGGCGGCCGGCGTGGAGCGCCCGCGCGAGGTCCATGACGACGCGGGCGTCCCACCCGTAGTCGTAGCGCCCGGCCAGGCCGACGAGCGTGGCGACCACCCCGCCGACCACGGCCAGCACCGGCCCGACCCAGCGCGCGCGCACCCACCGCGGTGAGCGGGCGAACGCTGCGACGGCCAGCAGCGCGACGCAGGCCGGCACGACGACGTACCAGCGGTACGGGGTGTTGACGGCTCGCGGCGCGACGAGTCCGACGACGGCCACGGCGAGCAGACAGGCGCCGACGAGCCGGAGCAGCGTCCGGCCGAGGGCGGAGTCCATGGACCGTGACGCTATCTCACCCCGCGGCGCCGGCGGCGGCTGCCTCCTCGGCGACGCGGTCGCGGTAGGCGCGGTTGCAGGCCGACACGACCGCCTTGAGCGAGGCCGTCACGATCGAGGAGTCGACGCCGACGCCCCAGAGGACGCGCGGCCCGATCGCGCACTCGACGTAGGCCGCGGCGCGGGCGTCGCCACCGGCCGACAGGGCGTGCTCGGCGTAGTCGAGGACGCGCATGTCGGGGGCGCCCTCGATCGTCATGAAGGCGTCGAGGAAGGCCGCGATCGGGCCGTTGCCGCGACCCGTGATGGTGACCGGCTCACCGCCGTCGGTGACCGTGGCCTCGATGGTGCTCTCGCCGTCGACGGTCGAGTCGGTGACGACGTTGACGAGCTCGAACCGGCCCCACGGCTTCGCCGGGTCGGGCAGGTACTCGTCCTGGAAGCGTCCCCACAGCTCGGCCGGGGCGACCTCGCCGCCGTCCTGGTCGACGCCGCGCTGCACGACGCCGGAGAACTCGATCTGGAGCCGGCGCGGCAGGTCCATCTGGTGCTCGGACTTCATGATGTAGGAGACGCCGCCCTTGCCGGACTGGCTGTTGACGCGCACGACGGCCTCGTACGAGCGGCCGAGGTCGTGCGGGTCCACGGGCAGGTAGGGCACGCCCCAGACGAGGTCGTCGACGCTCGTGCCCTTCTCCTTGGCCTCGACCTCCATGGCCTCGAAGCCCTTCTTGATGGCGTCCTGGTGCGAGCCGCTGAAGGCGGTGAACACGAGGTCGCCGCCGTAGGGGTGGCGTTCGCCGACGGGCAGCTGGTTGCAGTACTCGACGGTGCGGCGGATCTCGTCGATGTCGCTGAAGTCGATCTGCGGGTCGATGCCCTGGCTGAAGAGGTTCATGCCGAGGGTGACGAGGTCGACGTTGCCGGTACGCTCGCCGTTGCCGAACAGGCACCCCTCGATGCGGTCGGCGCCGGCGAGGTAGCCGAGCTCGGCGGCGGCGACGCCGGTCCCGCGGTCGTTGTGCGGGTGCAGGCTGACGACGAGCGACTCCCGCCGGTCGAGGTGGCGCACCATCCACTCGATCGAGTCGGCATAGACGTTCGGGGTGATCATCTCGACCGTCGCCGGCAGGTTGACGATCATCTTGTGGTCCGGCGTCGGGTCGATGACGTCGATGACGGCGTTGCAGATGCGCATCGCGAACTCGAGCTCGGTGCCGGTGTAGGACTCCGGCGAGTACTCGTAGTAGATCGTCGTGTCGGGGATCGTCTCCTCGAGCTTCTTGATGAGGCGCGCACCCTGCACCGCGATGTCGATGATGCCGTCCTGGTCGAGGCCGAAAACGACGCGGCGCTGCAGGATCGAGGTCGAGTTGTAGAAGTGGACGATCGCCTCCTTCGCGCCACGGATGGCGTCGAAGGTCCGCTCGATGAGGTGGTCGCGGCACTGGGTCAGCACCTGGATCGTCACGTCGTCGGGGATGTGGCCGCCGTCGATGAGCTCGCGGCAGAAGTCGAAGTCGGTCTGGCTCGCCGACGGGAAGCCGATCTCGATCTCCTTGTAGCCCATCTTCACGAGCAGCTGGAACATGCGCAGCTTGCGCTCGGAGTTCATCGGGTCGATGAGGGCCTGGTTGCCGTCACGCAGGTCGACGGCGCACCAGCGCGGGGCCTGCTCGATGCGCCTGGTCGGCCACGTGCGGTCGGGCAGGTCGAACGGGATCTGCTCGTGGAAGGGCACGTACTTGCCGAACGGCATTCCCGACGTCTGCTGGGGGTGGATCATCGCGTCACTCTCTCGTCTGCGTTTCGCTCGGTGTCCGGCCGGACACGGGAAACTCCGCGACGAGGAGGGCCGGGATCAGGCCTCGTCGCGGCAGCGAAGGAGGAGGCTCACCGCACGCACGGCTTCACGGTATGCCGGTCGACGCGTCGCCGTCCACCCCTCGGGACCGGTGCCCGCATCGTGAGACCCGCGTCCTGACCCGCAGCCGCCGCTACCGGAAGCCCGGCCGGATCCAGCGCACGTAGGACACTGTCCGCACCAGCCAGCCATGGGCCAGGCTCGCCGCGCCCACGAGCAGGGCCGACGCGAGGAGCACCCAGATCCAGGACCAGTGACGCAGGACCGGGGCGAGGCCGGACACCACGCCGAGGGTCACGGCCGCGAGAACGAAGAGCCCGGAGACGGCCCGGACCACGCGCTGACGCACCCGGACGTCGTGCTCGAATGCCCTGCGCCGCAAAGCGATTGCGTCCGCGATGGAGGCGAACTGCGTGCTCGGCGAGCCGCGCTCCACGACATGGGCGCGGTGCGCGTCGGCGAGCGCCGCTGCCGCAGCCGGGTCGGCCAGGTCGCCGCACTCGACGGCGCGCACCGAGCGGCCCCTGGTGGGGACGCTGGACCGCTCGAGCTCGCGGCGCACGTCCATGCCTGCCCACCCAGAGCGAAGAACGCGCGGCCACGGGGGCTTGCGCGTCCACAGACGCGAGGTCTCCACGAGGGTTCCGTCAGCGAGCACGCTCGAAAGCCGCACCGCAGGCTGGCTCCAGAACCACGAGACGAAGGCGTCGGCCTGACCGTCCGGCGAGGTCAGCACCGTGGCGACGTCGGGCAGGTGGGCCGCGAACTCGGACCGCGCCGGCTCGGCATACCCGCCGACGATCTGCTCGGCCTCCTGCTCCGACAGCTCGAGCGCGTACCGCCCGAGCTGCCGCCACCCGATCGTCTCGAAGGCCGCCACGACCTCGGGATAGGGCGTCGGCAGGTCGACGCGGTCCGTGACGTCCGTGTACGAGTAGTCCACGCGCACCTCCCCCTGTCGCGCCCGAACCCCCACGTGGCCGGCGGCACGAGGCTAGGGGGCGATGCCCTCCTCAGTCCCCAGATCGCCGAAATCCGGGGGCACGACGCCCGGCACGCCCCACTCGACCAACGGCTGCTCGTTGGCGAGGCTCCCGCGCGTCCCGGGCGGGTCGGTCACCCCGAAGCCCATGTCGTCACGGTCGGGCCCGAACGCCGCCCACCCGCTCGCGAACCCGAGCGGTAGGTGTCCGCGTGCTCCCGCCGCCTGCTGCGCGCGGGCGTCGCCCGGCCCCTTACCGAGCGACCGCCAGACGCGCGCCTCGGACGAGACGACATCGAGGTCGGTCCACTCCCGCGCCTCGGCGGCCGCGAACCCTGCGGCCACCCACCGGGCCCGGCGCGACGGCTCGATGCCGGCGGCGTCGAACGCCCGCGCCTCCCCGGGAGTCACCGTCGGGTCGGCGTCGACGAGCTCGCGCGCCTCCCGGACGCCGAAGCCGGCCTCGCGCCAGCGGGCGGCGCGCGGCAGGTCGGCGGCCTCCCACACGGCGATCTCCTCAGCGGTGAAACCGGACTCGATCCAGGGCTGCACCTCCTCTGGCTGCCGTTCGAGCAGCACGGACATGAGCCGTCCGACCGGAGCGTCGGCCGGCAGCCCGATCCGGCGCCATGCGATCGTCCGCCGTACGACGTCGGTGCCCGTCGCGAAACCCGTGCAGGTCACCCCACACCACGTGTGGGCCTCATCGGCCGACAGGCCCGCTCCGCCTTCGTTCAGCGGTGCCGTGAGGCGGTCGACGACCTCCGGGCCCAGTCCGAGCGCGATCCACCGGTCCACCTCCGCGCCGGGCGCGTTACGCCCGCGCCAGGCGCGGGCGGCGTCCCCCTCCCGCCGAGTCCAGCGCGACCACGCCTGCTCCTCGGTGCCCGACAGGACCCTGCGAGCCGCCTCCATCATCCCGCTGGGCTCCCAGCCGAGCTCGTCCTCGTCGCGCACCTGCCGCAGGAGCAGCACCAGGCTGCCCACGCGCAGGTCGGGCCAGGGTGACCGCAGCAACCACAGCCGCCCCCGCGGGGGTACCGGCAGGCCGAGCGACCGCGCCGTCCGTGCCAACTGCCAGTGCTCGTGCTCGGCGCTCTCGCGCGCGGGCTCGACGAAGAAGTCGTCGCCGCCATAGGACACGAGCCCGAAGCGGGGCAACCGGTCCGGCACCCACGTGCGGTGCTCCGATGGCCAGACCGCGGGCAGCAAGGCCAGCTCCTCGCCCGCCATCCCGGCCGGAAGAGGATGCCACCCTGCGGCGACGAGAGCCGCCACCTCCGGGAGGTCGTCCACGCCCGGCCGTGGTCCGTCCGGCCCACCCGGCACGGAGATGCTGTCGCCCACCTCGAAGGCCTCGACGATCTCGGCGAAGACGGGTGGTAGCGGCTCCAGGTCGGCCTCGGCGACGGCGGGTGGGTCGTCGCGACCCCAGGGGTCCCCCGACGCGTCGAGCTCCTCCTCGCTCATGCAGGGGGAGCCGGGGCGTCGTCGGTCGAATCGTCCGATGCAGCAGGCGTGTCGCGGACGTCGGCGATCTGCTCCTCCGGGCGCGGCGGGACGTTCTGGTCGTCCTCGAGCACCTCGAGCTCGTGGTCGGGCTGCACGCTCATGGGGCCTCCTCGTCACGTCCAGCGTAGGCCCGCGCGGGGCGTTCCACATGGTGGTCAGCGGTGCTGGATCGTGAGACGGCCGTCCCCTTCGACCCGGTCCGTGACCCACCCGGGGCGAGGTTTGTCGCGGTCGTCCCGGCCGTCGGCCCGTTCGACCACCGCGCGCCGGGACCGGCGGGACGCTGGACAGATGCCCTGGAGACGCCGGGGCACTGAGGAGCAAGGGCCATGAAGAGACTCATCTCATGGATCGCCGCCCTGGTGGCGGCGCTGACGGTGGCGGTCGCGCCACCGACGACGTGGGCGTCGCAGCACACGGCGCACACCACCACCCCGCACCTGCTGACCTCCGGCCTGCAGGGGGCCTTCGGGAGCACCATCGGTCCCGACGGTGCCCTCTACGTCGCCGAAGGCGTCGCGGGCCGGATCAGCCGCATCGACCGCGCCACCGGGGTGCGGACGACGTTCGCGAGCGGCCTTCCGGCACAGCACAACCCGCCGGGAATCGGCGGCGTCATGGACGTCGCGTTCCTCGGCGGGAAGGCGTACGCGCTCGTGGCGCTCGTCGGCCCCGAGGTCGGGGGGACGGCCGTGGACGGCATCTACCGCATCGACGGCCGGCACCACGCCACACTCGTCGCCGACATCGGCGCGTGGTCTCGCAGCCACCCGCCGAAGACGGACTTCTTCATCCCGTCGGGCGTCCAGTTCGCGATGCTGCCCTACCGGGGCGCGTTCCTCGTCACCGACGGCCACCACAACCGGGTCCTCCGGGTGACCCTGTGCGGCTCAGTCAGCGAGGTCGAGACCCTGCCCGACGTCGTGCCGACCGGCCTGACGTCACGGGGCGGACGCGTCTACCTGGCCCTCGCCGGGCCGACGCCGCACCTGCCCGCGGACGGACGTGTCGTGACCTTCGGCAGGCACTTCGGGACACCCACGCAGGTGGCGTCCGGTGCGCGGCTGGCCGTCGACGTGAAGTTCGGGCCCCACTCGAAGCTCTACGTGCTGAGCCAGGGCTACTTCGTCCCCGGGCACCCGGCCGGATCGCCCGCCGAGCCCGGCACCGGCGCGCTGATGCGCGTCACCCACGACGGGTCGACGACCGCCGTCGCCACCGGCCTGGACCGGCCGGTGTCGTTCCAGGTCGTCGGGCACACGGCGTACGTCGTGACGCTCACTGGCGAGGTCTGGACCGTCCACCTCTGAGCCACCTGCCGGTGCGGTCGGTTCGCCGACGACCGCACCGGTCACCCGGACGCGCGCGACGCACAGGACGCGGCAAGGCGTCGGGACGCGTCAGAACCCGAGGCGCTGGAGCTGCTTCGGGTCGCGCTGCCAGTCCTTGGCGACCTTGACGTGCAGGTCGAGGAAGACCTTCTGCCCGAGCAGCGCCTCGATGCCCTTGCGGGCGTTGGTGCCCACCTCGCGCAGGCGCGAGCCACCCCGGCCGATGACGATGGCCTTCTGGCTCGGGCGCTCGACGAAGACGTTGACCCGGACGTCGAGCAGCGGCTTGTCGGCCGGGCGGTCCTCGCGCGGCACCATCTCCTCGACGACGACGGCCAGCGAGTGCGGCAGCTCGTCGCGCACCCCCTCGAGCGCGGCCTCGCGGACGAGCTCGGCGATCATGACGGCCTCCGGCTCGTCGGTGAGCACGCCGTCGGGGTAGAGCTGCGGCGAGGTCGGCAGGTAGGAGGCGAGCAGGTCGCGCACCTGCTCCACCTGCTCGCCCGACACGGCCGAGCACGGGATGATCGCGTCCCACTCGCCCAGCTGGTCGATGGCGATGAGGTGCTCGGCGAGGCGGTCGCGGTCGACGGCGTCGGCCTTGGTGGCGATGGCCACCACGGGGCGCCGGCGCACCGAGCGCAGCTCCGTGAGCTCGTTCGCGATGAACGCGTCACCCGGGCCCGGACGCTGGTCGGCCGGCAGGCAGAAGCCGATGACGTCGACCTCGAGGAGCGTCTCGCGGACGAGGTCGTTGAGCCGCTCGCCGAGCAGCGTGCGCGGCTTGTGCAGGCCCGGGGTGTCGACGAGGATCAGCTGCGCCTCGGGCGTCGTGGCGACGCCGCGGATCGTGTGCCGGGTGGTCTGCGGCTTCGAGCTCGTGATGGCGACCTTCTGCCCGACGAGGGCGTTGGTCAGCGTCGACTTGCCCGCGTTGGGCCGGCCCACGAGACAGGCGAACCCGGCCCGGTAGGGCTTCTCGTCGTTCGTGCTCTCAGTGCCCGCTCGCGTGGCCATGGGCCTCCTCCGTCTCGCTCGTCTGCGCGTCAGTGTCCTCCACGTGCACCCGGTGCACGATGACCGACGCGACGCGGTGGCGGCGTCCGGCCATCCGCTCGGCCGTCAGCTCCAGCCCCGCGACGTGGCCCGCGGAGCCGACGATCGGGACGCGTCCGATGACCTTGGTCAGCAGGCCGCCGACGGTGTCGACGTCGTCCTCGTCGATCGTCACGTCGAACAGCTCGGCGAGGTCGTCGATGTCCATCGACGCCGGGACGCGCAGCGTGCCGTCCTCGAGCTGCTCGACGCCGGGCGCCTCGCGGTCGTGCTCGTCGGCGATCTCGCCGACGATCTCCTCGATGATGTCCTCGATCGTCACGAGGCCGGCGGTACCGCCGTACTCGTCGACGACGATCGCGAAGTGGTTCTGCTCCTGCTGCATCTCGCGCAGCAGGTCGTCGACCGGCTTGCTCTCCGGCACGAAGTGCATCGGGCGCATCACCTCGGTGGCCAGGTGCTTGGCGTCCTCCGGCGCGGCCGTGAGACGCCGGGCGACGTCCTTGAAGTAGAGCAGCCCGCGCACGTCGTCGCTGTCCTCGCCGACGACCGGGATGCGGGAGAAGCCCGAGCGCAGGAACAGCGACATGGCGCTGCGGAGCGTCTTGTCGGCGTCGAGCGTCACCATGTCGGTGCGCGGCACCATGACCTCGCGGGCCACGGTGTCGCCGAGCTCGAAGACCGAGTGGATCATCTCCCGCTCGTCCTCCTCGATGACCTCGGACTCACCGGCGATGTCGACGAGGTCGCGCAGCTCGGACTCGGTCTGGAACGGGCCGTCGGAGTAGCCCTTGCCCGGCGTCACGGCGTTGCCGAGCACGACGAGCAGCTTGGCCACCGGGCCGAGCACGCGGCGCAGCCCGACGGCGAACGGTGCGCTCCACAGGGCGACGGTGTCGTAGTTCTGCCGACCCAGGGTGCGCGGCGAGACGCCGACGACGACGAACGAGACGACCGCCATGATCGCGATGCTGATGAGGGCGCGGCCCCACGTCGAGGTGACCTGCCCCGCGACGGCGAGCGTGACGAGGACGGCCGTGGTCGCCTCGGCGACGACGCGCAGGAAGGCGATGACGGCGAGGTAGGCCGGCGAGTCGCCGACGACGGTCAGCAGCGACTTGGCGCCGGACCGGCCCTCGTCCCAGAGCTCCTGGGCGCGCACCCGCGACATGCGGAAGATGGCGGCCTCGGCGGCGGACAGGACGAAGGCGACGACGATGCTGATGAGTGCCGGGAGGACGAGCTGGGGTAGCACGCTGGCCTCAGGCGCCGGGGCGGTTGCGCGTCGCGAGGAAGGTGAGCAGCAGCTGGCGCTGCAGCTCGAACATCTCGCGCTCCTCGTCCGGCTCGGCGTGGTCGTAGCCGAGCAGGTGCAGGATGCCGTGCGTCGTCAGCAGCAGCATCTCCTCGATGGGTGCGTGGCCCGCCTCGAGCGCCTGCTTGGTCGCCACGGACGGGCACAGGACGATGTCGCCGAGGGTGCCCTCCTCGGGCTCCTGCCCCTCGCGCCCCGGACGCAGCTCGTCCATCGGGAAGCTCATGACGTCGGTCGGCCCGGGCAGGTCCATCCACTGCACGTGGAGGACCTCCATGGCCGGCTCGTCGACGAGCTTGATGCAGAGGTCGGCCTGCGGGTGCACCCGCATCTGCTCCATGACGTACTTCGCGCACGCCAGCAGCTCGAGCTCGTCGACGTCGGCGTCGGTCTCGTTGAGGACGTCGATGCTCACGCGCCGGCCTCCCGGGCGTCGCCGGCCTCGTCCGGCACGGCGCCGCGCCCCTCGCGGGCCCGCTCGCGTCCGCGGTCACGACGCGGTTCGCGGCGGTCGTCCCGACGCGTGTCGCGCCGCTGGGCCGCGCGACGCTCCTGGCGCGAGGAGCTGCGGTCGTAGGCGTCGACGATGGCGCTCACGAGACGGTGGCGCACGACGTCGTGGGAGGTCAGCTCGGCGAAGTGGATGTCCTCGACGCCGTCGAGGATGTCGCGCACGACCATGAGCCCCGAGCGGGTGCCGCCGGGCAGGTCGACCTGGGTGATGTCGCCGGTGACGACCATCTTGCTGCCGAACCCGAGACGCGTCAGGAACATCTTCATCTGCTCGCTCGAGGTGTTCTGCGCCTCGTCGAGGATGATGAACGCGTCGTTGAGCGACCGGCCGCGCATGTAGGCCAGCGGCGCGACCTCGATGGTGCCGGACGCCATGAGCTTGGGGATCGTCTCGGGCGAGACCATGTCGTGCAGGGCGTCGTAGAGCGGGCGCAGGTACGGGTCGATCTTGTCGTTGAGCGTGCCCGGCAGGAAGCCGAGCCGCTCGCCCGCCTCGACGGCCGGACGCGTCAGGATGATGCGGTTGACCTGCTTGGCCTGCAGCGCCGCGACCGCCTTGGCCATCGCCAGGTAGGTCTTGCCGGTGCCGGCCGGGCCGATGCCGAAGACGATGGTGTGCTCGTCGATGGCGTCGACGTAGCGCTTCTGGTTGAGGGTCTTCGGGCGGATCGTGCGACCGCGGTTGCTGATGATGTTCATCGTCAGCACGTCCGCCGGACGCTCCTTGGTCTGGCTGCGCAGCATGGCGATCGAGCGCTCGACGGCGTCGCGGTTGAGCGGCTGGCCGGTGGCCACGATCGTGAGCAGCTCGTCGAGTAGCCCGTCGATGATGTCGAGCTCGCCGGCCGGGCCGGAGAAGGTCATCGCGTTGCCGCGCACGTGGGTGTCGACGAGCGGGAACTGGCGCTCCATGGTGCGCAGCAACTCATCGCGCGGGCCGAGGAGGGTGACCATCTCGACCGGCGGCGGGATCTCCCGCGTCAGGACGGGTCCGCCCGGGGCGGTCGTGGCACCCGTGCCGGCCGGGCCGGTGGGCTCGACACCGTCACGGGTGTCGGGGCTGTCGGGAGTGTCGGGACTGTCGGGCTCGTGGCCGCGTGGCGATGGGTCGTTCATCTCGCCCACGAGTCTACGTGGGCGAGCCGGAGGACCTCACCACGAATTCCGCGAGGTCCTTGCTCTGCTGCAGGCGCGAGGGCTCGTGCACGTACATCATGTGCCCGGCCTCGTAGTACGCGTGCTCGACGTCGGCGGCGACGCGCTCCGGCGGCAGGTGCAGGTGCGCGATGACGTCCTCGGCCGCGAAGTGCGGCGTCGCGCCGTCGTAGTAGCCGTAGGCGACGTGGACCCGCAGGTGCGGGTTCTGGCGCATGGCGCGCTCGAGCAGGGGCGAGACGTCGACCGGCCGGCCCTCGAACTCCTTGTAGCTCCAAGGGTTCACCAGCCGGCTGATCTGCTCGTAGTGCAGGTCGCTCTCGTAGCCGAGCTCGTCGCGGACGTAGTGGTTCCACACCGCCGCGTACGGGCCCGCGATGGCGTCGTGGGACGGGTCGGCGTCCATGTTCTCGGCGATGGCCGCGGCCGCGGGCCCGGTGAACCGGGCGTCGAGGCGACCGACCGACAGGCGCTGGTCGCGCAGCAGCTCGGTGAAGTAGCGCCAGTGCTCGATGCGCAGGTCGGCGCGGTCGACGTAGTCCTCGCTCAGTCCGGACAGCCGAGCGAGCGTCGCGACCGCCTCGGCCCGCTCGCGACGGGTCAGGCGCGAGCCGCGGGCCAGCACCCACGGGTAGTCGCGCGACGCGTACGCCTCGGCCTCCTCGACGACGGCCCGCAGCGACCGGCGTCCGTGCTTGCCGTGGTAGTGCGCGACGGCGGCGTAGGTCGGCAGGTAGAGCACGTGGGCACGGTCGTTGCGCTGGTTCTCGAACTCGATGGAGCCGAGGTCGAGCACGCTGGAGATGAGGATGAGGCCGTTGAGGTACATGCCGTACCGGCCCTGGAGGTGCTCGGCCAGGGCCGCGCCGCGCAGGGTGCCGTACGACTCGCCCGCGAGGAACTTCGGCGACATCCACCGCTTGTTCCGCGAGGTCCACAGCCGGATCAGCTCGCCGACCGACTCGATGTCCTTGCGGTAGCCGTGGTACTCGCCCGGCTTGCCGCCCTCGACGGCCCGGGAGTAACCGGTCGACATCGGGTCGATGAAGACGAGGTCGCTGACGGTCAGGAGCGACTCGGGGTTCTCGACGAGGTCGTAAGGCGGCGGGGTCAGCTCGCCGACGTCGCCCATGACGAGCCGGCGCGGGCCGAGCAGGCCCAGGTGCAGCCAGACGCTCGAGCTGCCGGGTCCGCCGTTGAAGGCGAAGGTCACCGGACGCGTCCGGGGGTCGGCGTCATCGAGCGTGTACGTCGTCATCGACAGCTCGGCGCGCGGCGTGTGCCCGCCGAACGTGCCGTCCTTGTGGTCCTCCTCGCGCAGCACGACGCGTCCGGTGGTGGCCGTGTAGCGCAAGCGTCGACGCCCGACGCGCAGCGTGTGGTGGGTCGTGACGAGGTCGTCGGTCGGCGGCGCCGACCGGCTGCCCTCGCCCGACGCGTCACCGTCGGAGCCGCTCGCGCTGCGGGACGGACGCGGCGCGCCGGGCCCGCCGGTCGTGTCGGACGTGTCGGACGTGGTCGACGGGAGGCCGGCGTCGGCCTCGCCCTCGTCGGTGGCCGGAGCCTGTCGGCGGTCGCTCACACCATGCCCTTCTCGGTGAAGGCGGCGCCGCCGAGGACGTGGACGTGCGCGTGGAAGATCGTCTGGCCCGCGCTGCTGCCGGTGTTGACGATGAGGCGGTGGGCATCGCCCACGCCCTCGGCCTCGGCGACCTGCTGGGCGAGGCGGAAGACGTCGGTGAGGTCCTCGCCGTCGACGGCCGCGAGCGCCCCGACGGTCGGCTCGTGCCGCCGAGGCACGACGAGGACGTGCACCGGCGCGGCCGGGCTGATGTCGCGGAAGGCGATGGACCGCTCGGTCTCGGCCACCCGGTCGGACGGGATGTCGCCGGCGACGATCTTGCAGAAGAGGCAGTCACCCGGGCTGTGCGAGGTCATGGATGCACCCTAGGTGTGTCAACCCGGACGTGCACGTGTGCGTCTCCTGTCCGTGAGAACGTTGCCCATGCCGTCGGACCGGGTGGACCGCCCGGCCGGGCGGACCGGCCCCGGTGACACCGGGAGTCCGGCCGACCCCGCCGGGACCGCTCCCCTGCGCCCTCCCGCGGGCCATGCCGCGCCGCGCGAGCTGCCCGTCGACCCGGACGTCGCCGTCACCGAGCTCTACCACGCCCACTGGGACCGCCTCGTGCGCCTCGGCTGGCTGCTCCTGCGCGACCAGTCCGCGGCCGAGGACGTCGTGCAGGACGCGTTCGTGGCCACGCACCGGCAGTGGGCCTCGATCCGCGACTCGGGGCGCGTCGTGGCCTACCTGCAGACCGCGGTCGTCAACGGCTGCCGCTCGGTGCAGCGGCACGCCGTCGTCGTCGACCGGCACGCCGCGCGCGAGGCCGGCGCCGCCGACGTTCCCGGACGCGGTGCCGTCGGCAGCGCCGAGACGCACGCGATGCACGCGGTCGGCCGCGACGCCATGGTCGACGCGCTGCGCGAGCTGCCCGAACGACAGCGCGAGGTGCTCGTGCTGCGCTACTACGCCGACCTGTCCGAGGCGCAGATCGCCCGGGCCCTCGACATCTCCGCCGGCGCCGTCAAGACGCACGCCCACCGCGGGCTGAGCGCGCTGCGCCGCACCATCGACCCCACGGAGCCCTCATGAACACCGACCCGACCCGACGCCCCGAGGGCACCGACGACCCCGTCGCCATCGGCGCCGCGCTGCGCCCCGTCGAGGACCGCCTGCGTCGCGGCCTGGCCGACGAGGCCGCCACCGTCACCCCGGGCGACCGGCTCGGCGTCATCCTCACCGAGGCCCGAACCGCACCGGCGCGCACCGCCGGGACCGGCGGTCCCGGGGGCCCCGGCAGTCGTCCGCACCGCTGGCTCCTGCCCGTCGCCGCCGCCTCCGCGGCCGTCCTCGTCGCAGGCGGTGTCTGGGCCGCGACCCGGGGCGGCAGCCCGACGCCGCCGGTGGCCGGGCAGCAGACGAGCGCCGTCGTGTCGACGAGCGCCCCGTCGGCGAGCAGCACGCCGTCGGCCTCCCAGCCCTCGACCGTACCGACCCAGACCGCGCAGGGCCCGGCGACCTCGACCGCGAGCGTGCCTCCGAGGAGCGTCCTGGTGCCCACGCCGGTCTACTACCTCGGCCCCGTCATCTCCGGCGCCTCCCCGCGCCTCTTCCGCGAGTTCGTGCCGGCGTCCGTGACGGCTCCGCCCACTGCGCAGGGCAAAGCCCTTGCCGCGCTGCGGCTCGCGATGGGTGCCCCGCCGTCCTCCTCGTCGTACGTCTCGGCGTGGGCGGGCGTGGACCCGGTGTCGGTGACGCTCGACGGGTCCGGTCGCATCGTCGTCACCCTCTCCGCCGGGCTGCCCAGCGGGTCACCGGTGCCGGCCGACCTCGCCGTGCAGCAGCTCGTCTGGACCGCCCAGGCGGCCGTCGGCCAGGGCACGAAGCCGGTCGTGCTCGTCGTCAAGGGCGGCGGCGACGTCGCCCCCGGCATGCCCTCGGGACAGGCGCACCAGCGTCCGGGCGACGCCATGGGCGTCTACGACGTCCTCGCCCCGCTCTGGGTCGACGAGCCGGCGCGCGGGGCCACGGTCAAGGCCGGGCAGCCGCTCACCGTCAAGGGCGTCGCGAGCACCTTCGAGGCCAACGTCGAGTGGCAGGTGCTGCGCGGGTCGACCGTCGTCGCCACCGGGCACACGACGGCGTCCGCCGGGGCGCCGGAGCGGGGTTCGTACTCGTTCCGCGTCAAGGCCCTGCCGGCCGGCGACTACGTCGTCCGCGTCCTCGAGTCGAGCCCCAAGGACGGCACGCCCGACGCCGAGCAGCGCATCCCCTTCACCGTCCGCTGACCGTCGGGAGGCCACGAACGCGGCCTGGTGGCTCAGCGCCAGCGGGAACGAGCCAGCAGGACGGCGAGCGCCGCCGGCCCGGCCGAGGACGACCGCAGGATCGTCGATCCGAGGCGCACCGGCCGCGCCCCGGCATCGACGAGCGCGTCGAGCTCGCGAGCGCTGATGCCGCCCTCGGGCCCGACGACGACGAGCACGTCGCCCTCGGTGGGCAGGTCGACGGTGGCGAGCGGTTCGGTGGCGTCCTCGTGGAGCACGAGCGCCAGGGCGCTGTCGCGGACGCGGGTGGCGAGCGCCCCGAGGCCGACGTGCTCGGCCGTCACCGGCAGGCGGGCCCGACGGGACTGCTTCGTCGCCCGCGTCACGACGGCGACCCACTTGGCGAGCGACTTGGCCGCCCGGTCCCCGCGCCACACGACGACCGACCGCTCGGCCTGCCACGGCACGACCTCGTCGACGCCCAGCTCGGTGGCGGCCTCGATGGCCTGCTCGTCGCGGTCGCCCTTGGCGAGGGCCTGGACGAGGACGAACCGCGGCGCCGGTTCCGGCTCGTCGCTCACCTCGACCACGGTCCCGGCCACCTCGGCCCGGTCGACGTGCGCGGCCTCGAGCAGGACGCGCCGGCCCCGGCCGTCCGCGACATAGCAGCGCTCGCCGACGCGCAGGCGCACGACGGTGGCGGCGTGCCGGCCCTCGTCGCCGCCCAGGACGAGCGTCGAGCCGACGGCGGCACGGGCGACGGCATCGGCGTCGCCGAGGAAAAGCTGGTGGGTCACGGCGCCATCCTGCCGCAGCGGGACGGCGCCGCGCCGCCGGTCACTTCTCCTTGAACGCGTCGCGCAGCTTGCCGAAGAGGCCCTTGTTCGCCGGGGCGAGCCGCCCCTCGGGGCGCTCCTCGCCGCGCAGCGCGGCGAACTGGCGCAGCAGCTCCTGCTGCTCCTCGGTCAGCTTCGTCGGGGTCTGCACCGTGGCGTGCACGAGCAGGTCGCCGCGGCCGCCGTGGCGCAGGTGCGTGACGCCGAGGCCGCGCAGCGTCAGCACGTCGCCGCTCTGCGTGCCGGCCTTGATGTCAAGGTCCTGCATGCCGTCGAAGGTGGACAGCTTGATCGTCGTGCCGAGCGCGGCCGCCGCCATCGGCAGCTCGACACTCGCGTGGAGGTCGTCGCCGCGCCGGGTGTACACGTCGTGGTTGACGACGCGGATCTCGACGTAGAGGTCGGCGCGCGGGCCGTTGCCGGGGCCGACCTCGCCCTCGCCGGTCAGCTGGATGCGCGTGCCGGTGTCGACGCCGGCCGGCACCTTGAGCGTCAGGCTGCGGCGGGTGCGCACGCGGCCGTCGCCCGAGCAGTCGTGGCACGGGTCGGTGAGCGTCGCGCCGAAGCCCTGGCAGTTGACGCACGGGCGGGAGGTCATGACCTGGCCGAGGAAGCTGCGCTGGACCTGCTGGATCTCGCCGGCGCCCTTGCAGATCGGGCAGGTCTGCCGACCGGTGCCCGGCTCGGCCCCGTCGCCGCCGCAGCGGCCGCAGCCGACGGCGGTGTCGAGGGTCAGCTCCTCCTCGGAGCCGAAGACGGCCTTGGACAGGTCGATGTCGAGGCGCACGAGGGCGTCCTGGCCACGCTGGACGCGGGGCCGCGGCCCGCGGGCGCCGGTGGCCCCGGCGCCGAAGAAGGCGTCCATGACGTCGCTGAAGGAGAACCCGGCCCCCGCACCGAAGCCGGCACCGCCACCGCTCGCGAACGGGTCGGAGCCCGTGTCGAACTGGCGGCGCTTCTGCGGGTCGGAGAGGACGTCGTAGGCCTGCGAGACCCGCTTGAACTCCTCCTCGGCCTCCGGCCCGGGGTTGACGTCGGGGTGCAGGCGCCGCGCGAGCTTGCGGTACGCCTTCTTGATCTCCTCCTGGCTCGCGTCGCGGGAGACTCCGAGGACGGCGTAGTAGTCGTTCAAGCGGGTGTTCCTTCGGTTCCGTGGTGCGGTCGTCCGGTCGTCGTGTGTCGTCGTGTGTCGTCGTGTGTCGTCGTGGGTCGTCGGGCGGTGCGCCGCGCCGGCCCGGTGGGGCCTCGCGCACCGGGCGGGCGTCAGGTGGCGCGGTTGTCGTCGAGGATCTCGGACACGTAGCGCGCGACGGCCCGCACCGACGCCATGGTCGTCGGGTAGTCCATGCGGGTCGGGCCGAGCACGCCGAGGCTCGCGATGCGCTCGGTGCCCGACCCGTACCCCATCGAGACCAGCGAGGTCGTCTGCAGGCCCGACACGGGGTTCTCCGAGCCGATGCGCACCGAGACGAGCTCGGGGTCATCGCCGAGCTGGCCGAGCAGGCGCAGCAGCGTGACGTGCTCCTCGAGGGCCTCGAGGATCGGGCCGATGGTGCGGCCGAAGTCGGTGCCGGCCCGGGCGAGGTTGGCCTGGCCGGCGAGCACGACGCGCTCCTCGCGCTCCTCGACGAGCAGGTCGGTCAGGGCCGACACGACAGCCTCCGTGGCCGCGCGGTCGGCGTCGGGGGCGTCCTCGGCGAGGCGGCGCAGCCGGGTCGCGGCGACGGTGAACGGCACGCCGGCCGACACCTCGTTGATCCGTGCGCGCAGGCCCGAGACGAAGGCCTCGCCGTCGGTGTCGGTGAGGACGCGGCCGGTGTCGACGACGCGCTGCTCGACGCGTCCGGTGTTGACGATGAGCACGGCCATGGCGTGCGTGGCGCCGACCGGCACGAGCTCGACGTGGCGGATCGTCGAGCGGGTCAGCGAGGGGTACTGCACGACCGCGACCTGACGCGTCAGGCCCGCGAGGAGCCGCACCGTGCGGTCGACGACGTCGTCGAGGTCGACGGCGCCCTCGAGGAACTGGGTGATGGCGCGCCGCTCCCCTGCGCCGAGCGGCTTGACGCCGCTCAGGCGGTCGACGAAGAGGCGGTAGCCCGCGTCGGTGGGCACGCGGCCGGCCGAGGTGTGGGGCGCGTGGATCAGGCCCTCCTCCTCGAGCTGGGCCATGTCGTTGCGCACGGTGGCGGCGCTGACGCCGAGGTGGTGGCGCTCGACGAGCGCCTTGCTGCCGACGGGCTCGGACGTCTGGACGTAGTCCTGGACGATCGCCTGCAGCACCATGAGCCTGCGCTCCTCGCTCATGCGAACCTCCTCGCGTCTCGTCCGTGCGTCCCGTGCCGCCGTGCACCGCTGTCCGACGTCGGCGGTGTTCCGACCCCAGGACCTTGGCACTCTCGGCGTCCGAGTGCCAATTCTACGTCGAGTCGGCGAAACCGCCGAACCCCGTGACCAACCGTATGCCGCCCGGCGCGGCGTGCCGAACAGCGTCCGGGCCCGCGAGCGCCTAGCCTCGGACGCCGTGTGCCCCCTCCCCCCGATCGACCGATACGGCTCCGACGTCCTCGGCGGCGACTGGCGCGCCCCGCGCAACGGACGCTCCACCCCGCTGGCCGCCGAGCCCGACCTCGTCGTCGAGGAGGTGGAGACGGGCTGGGTCGGAGCCGTCGTGCGCGTCGAGAAGGCCGGCGGCATGCACGTCGTGCACCTCGAGGACCGGCATGGCCGCACCAAGGCCTTCCCGCTCGGCCCCGGTTTCCTCGTCGACGGCGCGCCGGTCACGCTGACCCCGCCCACGGCGCGGGCCTCGGCCGCCCTCGCCGACGCGCGCCGAGCAGAGGGCCGCACGGCCAGCGGTTCGGTCGCCGTCCAGGGTGCCCGGGCCCGGGTCGCGAGCGGGTCGCGGATCTACGTCGAGGGGCGGCACGACGCCGAGCTCGTCGAGAAGGTCTGGGGCGACGACCTCCGCGTCGAGGGGGTCGTCGTCGAGATGATGGACGGTGTCGACGACCTCGCCGCGATCATCGCTGAGTTCCAGCCCGGCCCCGGCCGCCGGCTCGGTGTGCTCGTCGACCACCTCGTGCCCGGCACCAAGGAGGCCCGCATCGTCGAGCAGGCCCGGTCGCTGCCCGGGATCGCCCGGCACGTCAAGGTGCTCGGCCACCCGTACGTCGACGTGTGGCAGTCAGTGCGTCCCGAGCGCCTCGGCTGGCAGCAGTGGCCAGTCATCCCGCGCGGCACCTCGTGGAAGCACGGCATCTGTGCCGAGCTCGGCTGGGCGCACGCCACCCAGGCCGACATCGCGAACGCGTGGAAGCGCATCCTCGGCACGGTCCGCAGCTACGCCGACCTCGAGCCGACCCTGCTGGCCAGCGTGGAGGAGCTCATCGACTTCGTCACCGAGCCGGACGCCTGAGGGCGGTCACCAGCGGACGTAGCCCTGGACGTCGACCTTGAGGTAGGCGGCTGCGGACGTCTTGACCCGCACCGAGCCGTCGAGCCCGACCGGCACGACGACGGTGTTCGTCACCGTGCGCCCCGACGCGAACTTGACCGTGGCGTAAGGGGTCTCGCCCGACCCGCTCGGGTAGGCGGTGACGTAGCCGGCCCCGGTCGGCGACCCGACGGTCACCGTCAGGACCGCCGCGCGGACGCCGCTCGTGGGCACCCCGGCCTTGCCGACGACCGGTACGAGCGGCGCCTGACCGGCGGCGACGCGTCCGGCCGGGGAGCCGAGGCCCGTCTCGCTGTCGAGGACGCGCGTGGGGCCCAGGGCCACCTGGTCGGCGCCGGTGGGCAGCCACCCGACGACGTCGACGAGCACGTCGGTCTGTGCCGTCGAGTGGATCGTCACGGCCCCGCCGGTGCCGAGGCGGGCCTCGACGAGCCCCGTGGCCGCTCCCGCCGCCTCGTAACGCACCTGCGGCGCGGCCGGGCGCGCGGCACCGGTCGGCCAGGTGGTCAGGAACCCGCCAGCCGACGGCGTGGACGCCGAGACGTCGAGGAGCACGGCACCGACCCCCGTGGCCGGGATGCCGGCCTTGCCGGCGAGCGGCAGCGTCAGGGTGCCCCCTGCGGCGAGGCGCGCCCTGGGCGTGCCGACCCCGGTGCGGGTGTCGAGGGCCCGTGTCGGGGCGCCGCCGGAGACGTAGCCGCCGGTCGGCGACCAGCCGACGACGTCGGCGGACAGGTCGGTCGTGGCCGACGTGTAGAGACGCACCTTGCCGTCGGTGCCGACGCGGCTGAGCACGAGCGTCGTCGTGACGCCGCCCGCCCCGTATGACATGGCGCGCGAGCCGGGCTGGGTGGTGCCGTCGGCGTGCGCGGTGAGGTAGCCGGCGGCGGCCGGCGCGGTGGCGTTGACGTTGAGCAGCACGGTGTCGACGCCGGTGGCGGGCACGCCCGCACGGCCGGTGACCTGCACCGCGACGGCCTTGCCGGCCTGCACCTTGGCGAGCGGCGCCCCGACCCCCGTCTTCGTGTCGAGCAGCCGGGCGGGCGCGGTCACCTGCCAGGCCCGCGTGTCGGTGGCGACGGTCGGGCCCTGGTCCTTGAGGTGGATGAAGCCCTTCGGCCAGCGGCCACCCGTGAGCGTCACACGGCGCCAACGGAAGTCGCCGCCCCAGTTGTCCTCGGAGATGATGATGTCGGAGGCCGATAGCACCTGCTCGACGTAGGCGACGTGCCCGGTCGAGGAGAACGAGGTGTCCCACCAGGCGATCGACCCGACGGCAGGGCTCGTGTTCGTCTGGGCCGGGAACGACGGGCCCCAGTTCGAGGCGTTGCCGCTCAGGCTCGTCGGCTTGGTGTTCGGCAGCCCGTTCTTCACGAGCCGGTAGGCCACGTAGTTGGTGCAGTTGTGGCCCGTCGACTGCCGCCACCAGCTCATCGCGGCGTTGGCCTTGTATGCCGAGTCGGGGTAGCCGGCGGCGTTGCAGGCGTCGTAGCCGGTGCAGAGCACGATCCACTCGGCCGCGCGGGCCGGCGCGGCGACGCCGAGGCTCGTCAGCGCGGTCGCGAGGGCCGCGACGAAGACGGCGAGGCGTCGACGCCAGGGGTGCAGGGGTCGCGTCGTCGCCGCCACTGGGTCTCCCGTCCTCGCCGTGCTGCTGGACGCAATCTAGGACGTAGCGCTCATCCCGTCCCAGAAATCCCAGAATTCCCACGCGACACGCGCGTGGCGCTGCGGCGGTTCGGCGTCGTGGCGTGCTAGTCGGCGCGGCCGGTCAGGAGCTGCGGTGCCGGCGCCCGCGGGCCACGACCCGGTCGATGACGCGCCGCTTGAACGGCGTGAACGGCGGTCGCACCACGGCGGTCGTGTCGGGCGTCGTGGGCGTCTCGAGGACGGCCTTGGCGTGCGAGAAGAGCTCGACCGACCGCTCGCCGTGGTAGGCGCCGGACCCGCTCGGCCCGACCCCGCCGAACGGGAGCCCGTGCACGGCCATGTGCGCGAGCGGCAGGTTGACGCCGAGGGCACCGGACGACGTGTCGCGCACGAAGCGTCGGCGTACGTCGGCGTCGCCGGTGAAGACGTAGAGGGCCAGCGGCTTGTCGCGGCCGGTGATGACCTCGATCGCCTCGTCGATGCCGGACACCTCGACGAGCGGCAGCACCGGCCCGAAGATCTCGTCCTGCATGACGGGGTCATCCAGCGACACACGGTCGAGGACGGTCGGGGCCAGGTAGCGCGTGGCCGCGTCGGCCTGCCCGCCGACGACGACCTTGTCGGTGTCGACGAGCGCGGCGAGCCGCTCGAAGTGGCGGTCGTTGACGATCCGGCCGTACTCCCCCGACGCCGCGGGGTCAGTGCCGTAGGACTCGCGGACGGCGTCGGCCAGGTGTGGCACGAGGGCGTCGAGCGTGGCCCGGGTGCCCAGGACGTAGTCGGGTGCCACGCAGGTCTGCCCGGCGTTGGTGAACTTGCCCCACACGATGCGCCGGGCGGCTACGGCGAGGTCGGCGTCGTCGTGGACGTACGTCGGCGACTTGCCGCCGAGCTCGAGCGTGACCGGCGTCAGGTGCCGGGCCGCCGCCTCGAGGACGACGCGCCCGACCGTGCCGTTGCCGGTGTAGAAGACGTGGTCGAAGCGTTCGGCGAGCAGCGCCGTCGTCTCCGGCACCCCGCCCTCGACGACCTGCACGGCCGACGCGTCGAGGTGCAGCGGCACGAGCCGGGCCACGGCGCGCGACGTGGCCGGGGCCACCTCGCTCGGCTTGAGCACGGCCGCGTTGCCCGCGGCCAGCACGCCGACGAGCGGCGCGAGCAGCAGCTGCACGGGGTAGTTCCAGGGCGCGATGACGAGCACGACGCCGAGCGGCTCGCGCACGACGCGGGCCCGGCCCGGCATGAGCGAGAGCGGAACCGGCACGCGGCGCGGGCGCAGCCACGAGCGCAGGTGACGCAGCGTGTGGTCGATCTCCTCGACGACGAAGCCGAGCTCGGTCACCCAGGCCTCGGTGGCGTTCTTGCCGAGGTCCTCGTGCAGGGCTGCGGCCAGCTCGTCCTCGTGGTCGACGATGAGCGACCGGAGTGCCTCGAGCTGCTCCACGCGCCACGCGTACGGCTTCGTCCGGCCGCTGCGGAACGTCGCCCGCGCCGCGGCGACGGTGGCCGGCACGTCGACGGGCGCCGACGCGTCCACCGGGGTCGACGCGCGGCGGGCGCCGGACGCGTCAGGGGTGTTGTCCGGTTCGCGGCCCGGGCCGGAGGTGGCGCGGTCGGAGGGCGCGGTCTGCGTCATGGGTCCATCCTCGTCGGTCGGCGGTGACCTTGTCGCGCCGCCGGGGTGCGGCCCGCCTCCGGGTGCGGGCGTGGGCGGGGATCAGGCGGCGAGCAGCCGGTGCACGACGGTGTCGGCGAGCAGCCGACCGCGGCGGGTCAGCACGACCCGGCCGCGGGAGACGGCCTCGACCCCGTCGACGAGCCCGTCGGCGACGAGCCCGGCCACGGCGGCACGCCCCGATCCTCGCAGGTCCCCGACCGGAAGACCCTCGACGAGCCGTGTGCCGAGGAGCACACGCTCGTCGTAGCGCTGCTCGTCGTCGAGCAGCTCGCGGGCGGCGGCGGGTGACTGCCCGGCGACCAGGCGCTGGGCGTAGGCGCTCGGGTGCTTGACGTTCCACCACCGGACCCCGCCGACGTGGCTGTGCGCGCCGGGACCGATGCCCCACCAGTTCGTGCCGGCCCAGTAGGCGATGTTGTGGCGGCACCGGTGCTGCTCGTCGCGCGCCCAGTTGCTCACCTCGTACCAGCCGAAGCCGGCCGCGGAGAGCAGCTCGTCGGCCAGCTCGTACTTGTCGGCCTCGTCGTCGTCCTCGGGTGCGGGCACGACGCCGCGGCGCACCTGCGCGGCCAGGCGGGTGCCCTCCTCGACGACGAGGGCGTAGGCCGACACGTGGTCCGGCTCGAGGGAGATCGCGGTCTCGAGGCTGGTGCGCCAGTCGGCGAGCGACTCCCCCGGCGTGCCGTAGATGAGGTCGACGCTGACCTGCAGCCCCGCGGCGCGGGCGCCGGCGACGGCGCGGGCGACGTTCTCGGGGTCGTGGGTGCGGTCGAGGGTGTGCAGCACGTGCGGCACCGCCGACTGCATGCCGACCGACACCCGGGTGAACCCGCCGGCGGCGAGCTCGGCGAGCGACTCGGCGCTCACGGAGTCGGGGTTGGCCTCGGTGGTCACCTCGGCACCTGCGGCGAGGCCGAACCGCTCGCGGATGCCCCCGAGGACGCGGACGAGGTCGTTGCTGCGCAGCATCGTCGGGGTGCCGCCGCCGACGAACACCGTCGAGACGGCGGGAACTTCCGACCCGAGCACCCCTGCCGCGAGGTCGAGCTCGCGCAGGGCTGCGTCGGCGTAGCTGTCGAGGCCGATCGTGGCACCGGGGCCGCCGAGCTCGGTCAGCGTGTAGGTGTTGAAGTCGCAGTAGCCGCAGCGCACCGAGCAGAACGGCACGTGGACGTACATGCCGAGGTCGGTCGAGGCCAGGGCGGCGAGGGCGGACGCCGGCAGCTCGCCGGTCGGCGGCGCAGGGTCACCGTCGGGCAGGGCGGAGGGCGGCACGGCGCCATTGTCCCATCCGGGCGGGGAGCGTCCTACCGGGGCAACGGCCTAGGCCCGGCGGGCCTCGATGCGGTCGAGCTGCTCGGCGAGGAAACGGCCCTCGTCGTCGACGTCGAACGTGAACCCCGACGCGAACGCCTGCTGGGTCCACCACCCGTCGGGGTGCTCGACGTCGGACCGGCTGCGGACCGCGGTGACCCGGTGGCCCCGGACGGCCGCGATGAGGTTCTCGTTGCGCGCCGTGTACGCGTCGGGCCCGAGGACGACGACGTCCTTGGGATCACGGCAGAACATGAGCGAGAACAGGCCGCTGCCCGCGAACCCCGCGACGGTGTGCGCGGCGCGGAAGCGGGACACCTGCACGGCCAGCGAGTGCTCCTCGGGGTGCATGATCTCGAATCCCCTTGCGGCGAAGAGCTCCTCGACCTCCGCGACGTTGTGGCACGAGCGCTTCAGAGAGGGCCTGCGCGAGACGAAGAGGCGCTCGGCCCGTGGCCGGTCCTCGGCCTCGCGGACGAGGTGGTCGCCGACGCGGTCCCAGACGGCGGCGAGGTCCGGGTGCACGAAGCGCGGCAGCGAGAACATCCCGGTCGCGATGTAGAGACGCTCGGGCCGGCACGGGGCCGCGAACACGTGGACGTCGTCGGCCGTGATGCCGAAGGCCCCGAGCACCTCGGACTCGAACGGCTTCAGCGCCATCGGGTCCCGGTCGTGCTGGAGGGTCAGCAGCACCTTGACGTCGGGCTCGCGCTCGCGCACCTGCTCGAAGGCCCAGAGGCGGCTCACCTGCTCGGTGAGCAGGTGGCCGAAGTGCCCCGGCCACTCCGAGTCGAGGTGGAACCACGCCCCGGGCAGCGGGTCGGGGTCGCGCACGTCGCGGCGCACCACCCCGAACCGGGGGAACTTCTCGACGACGTAGATGTTGGCCATCCGCGCCATCCAGTTCTGCCGGAAGGTCTCTGGGTAGAGCAGGTGGTCGCGGGTCACGACCTGCCCGCGCGAGCAGACGGCGTCGTCGTAGCGCCGCAGCACCATCTCCGGCACCCTGAACTCGGTCTGCACGTACGGGTCCGCGGCGCGGTTCACGACGTACTCGTTCTCGGCGCACCACGTCACCGGCGGCAGCGACGCGAGCCGCTCCCCGAGCGCCGGCCGCGCGGCGAGCACGGCGTCGACCTCCTCCTCGCGCAGCTTCGGGGCGACGCGGGTGCTGTTGACGAGGCGCAACACCTTGCTGTGCACGTGCACCTCGGCCAGGCACCCGGCGAGGCCGAAGACGTCGCGCCGCTCCCACCCCTTCGACAGGTCGTCGACGAGGTCACGGGTGCGGGCCGCCTGGGCGTCGGCCACGAGCGACCAGAGGTCACCGTCGTACGGCGGCTCCTCGGGGATGTTCTCGTTCGGCAGCGCGTCGCGCGCCTCGGGACGCGTCGGGGAGCCGGGGGCGCTTGGGGCGCCGGCGCCCTCGGACGCGTCGGGCGCCTCGGTGGCGTCGGTCTCCCCCGCGGTCGGCACGAGCCGGCGCGCGACGTACCAGCCACCCTTGTCGAGGTGCATGAAGGTGCGCTGGAACAGGCGTGCCTGCTCGGTGCCGGAGAGGTCCGACGCGTCGACGACGACGTCGAAGGGGCCGGCGACGGTGAGGCGCACGTGCACCTCGGAGGGGTCCTCGTCGAAGCGGACCCGCTGCACCGTCAGCTCGGGCCAGGCCTGCTCGAGGAGCGAGGCCCAGGCGTCGACGTCGTGCGCACCGGTGACGACCAGGCGCCCCTCGGGCCGGCGCGAGACGGCCTGGAGCACGATCTGCAGGGCCTCGTAGTGCGGCCGCGACACCGACCACGTCGCGGCCTCGGCGAGGGCCAGCAGGTCCTGCGCCGTCGGGGGCGCCCAGGGCGCCGGCTCGTCGACCATCTCCGGCGCGGCCTCGCCCGAGCCCGCCGAGTCGGGGGTCGCGGTGGTCACCGCGGTCGCGGCGTGCGCCCCGTCGTCGGCGGAGCCGCCCTGCCGTGGGGCCTCCCCCGTGCCGTCCGACGACGCGTCGTCGGGCGTGCCCGCGACCGCCTCCGACGAGGTGTCCACCGCGGCGGAGTCCTGGCTCCCGGACGCTTCTGGCCGCCGTCGGCCGAGCACGCGCTTCCACTGCACGGGCACATCAAAGCACGCGTGCATGCGCGCGAGCCGGGAGGTCCTCAGCCCGAGTGCGTCCTGACGCCGTAGCGCCCACGGCTCGCGAGCGCCCACCGCGACACGGGTACCGAGACCGCTCCGATGACGAGCATGAATACGGCGAGCACCAACCACCCGGTCTCCCCGAGCCCGACGCAGAAGAAGGTGACGACGGGCGGGGCCACGACCGACATGACGCTGAACCCGAGCCCGGCGAAGCCCTGGTACTGCCCCTGCCGCTCGTGCGGTGCGAGGCCCATCTGCAGGCCCCACTGGCCGCCGGAGCCGACCATCTCGCCGACGACGTGCACGAGGGCGCCGGCGACGAGGGCCGCGATCGCCAGCCACGCGGGGCCACGGTCGGCCAGGGCCACGACGGCGAACCCGGCCGCGATCCAGCACGACCCGCGCACCAGGGCCCGCGCGCCGGCCTCGACCGAGTCGGCGCGCCGCGACAGGCGCACCTGGAACAGCGCCACGGCGGCGGTGTTGACGACGAGGATGATCGCGACCATGACCGGCGGGGCCGCCGTGCGCTGCGACACGTAGAGGGCCAGACCGAGCTCCATGACGAAGAAGTGCATCGAGAACAGCCCGGTGAGCACCGTGACGACGACGTAGGGCCAGTCACGCAGCACCGCGAGGCGCGGCTCACCGGCGCCCCGCGCGTACGGCGGCAGGTCCGGCAGGCGCGTCGTGTTCCACGCGGCTAGCCCCGTGAAGACGGCGTTGAGGAAGAAGACCGAGACGTAGGCCCACGGCCGGTCGATGACGAGGGCGGCGCCACCGAGGACCGAGCCGAGGCCGAGCGCGGTGTTCGTCACGGCGCGCAGGTAGGCCTTGAAGAGGACGCCGCGCCCGCCGGTCGCCAGCTGGGCGATGACGCCCTGGTTGACGGCTCCGGCGCCGCGCTCGAACACGGTGAGCAGGCCGAGGAGGACGGCGAGCGCCCACGGGGTGCGGGCGAACGCCGGTGGTGCGCTGAAGAGGGCGGCGCCGGCCATGAAGACGGTGAGCACCCGGCGCGGGCCGCGGACGTCGCCGAGGTGCCCAGCAGGCACCTGCACGACGATGCCGACCACGGCGGCCACGGACATCGCGAGCGCCACCTCGGTGGCGGAGAAGCCGACCTGACGGGTGAAGTACAGGGCGCTCGTCGTCAGGACGGCACCGGCGCCGAACCGGTTGGCGAACGAACCGAGTGCGAGGATGCGCAGGTCACGGTCGACCGGGATCCCGTTGCGCGTCAACGGTTCTGCAACCAGCTCGGGTGTCGTCACGGTGGCGGGCCCTTCCTCGATTTATCTCGACATCAAGATATACGACGTTGCACGGGTGGGTGCAACCGGTTTGTCGCGGCGTCCGACACGTCGCGTAGGGTCGAGAACGTGTACCGGCCGAACTGGATCGAGATCGACGGCGTCGTCAACATGCGCGACCTCGGCGGCCTGCCGACGTCCGACGGAGGCACGGTCCGCCCGCACCGCCTGATCCGCTCGGACAACCTCCAGGACCTCCCACCCGCGTCGGTCCGCCACCTCGTCGACGTCGTCGGCGTCCGCGACGTCGTCGACCTGCGCACCCACGTCGAGGTGGCCAAGGAGGGCGAGGGGCCCCTCCTCGCCGAGCCCGCCGTCCGGTACCACCACCTGACGATGTACCGCGAGGACACCTCGGAGTCCGGCATCCCCGCCGCCGAGCGCGCCCTCCCCTGGGAGACCGACGAGCGCCGGGCCCGCGGCGCGGCCGAGCGCGCCCGCGCGGCGTCCGCGACCGCCTCGGCCGGCACCGACGCGGTGGCCGACGAGCGGGCCGAGGAGGAGCGCCGCCGCAGCCACGACGCGTTCTGGTCCGAGCACTACCTGTCCTACCTCGCGCAGCGCCCCGACTCCGTCGTCGCGGCGCTCCGGGCCGTCGCAGCCAGCGAGGGCGCCTCGATCGTGCACTGCGCGGCGGGCAAGGACCGCACCGGCACGGTCGTCGGGCTCGCGCTCACCGTGGTGGGCGTGCCGGCCGACCTCGTCGTCGCCGACTTCGCCGCGTCCGCCGAGCGGGTCGCGGCCATCATGGACCGGCTGCGCGCCAAGCCGGCCTACGCCGACAACCTGCGCGACAAGACCGTCGCCCAGCAGTCACCGACCACCGACACGATGCGCCTGCTGCTCGGCGCGCTCGAGGCGCGCTACGGCGGTGCGCTCGGCTGGCTCGACACCCAGGGCTGGACCGACGCCGACACCGAGCGGCTGCGCGCCAAGCTCCTCGCCGACGCCGGCTGACTCCCCGGCCCTCCCGGTTCGACGTGTTCGACGCGTTCGACGGTCGGGGATGACCGGGTGAGGCGTCGAACCGGAGGACGCAGGGCTCAGCGGAGCGTCACGTGCAGGTGGATGACACCCTCGACCGTCACCGTGCCGTCGGTCCGCGTCGCGGTGACGCGCACCGGCACGTCGGTGCGGCCGTCCTGCCACGCCTCGGGGTCGGTCTGCGCCGTGCACGTCAGGTCGGTCGTCGACTTCGCGACGTAGCGCACCTCCATCCCCTTCGGGATCCACCGGTGCGTCGCCGGGATGCTGGCCTCGGCGAGCAGGCCCATCGCGGCCTCGAGACCGTTGCACGCCGCGATGGCGTGGACGGTGCGGATGTGGTTGTGCACGCGTCGCCGCTTGGGCACCACGACGACGGCACGGTTCGGCTCCACGGCCACGACGCGCGGGCGCACGGTGCGGAAGTACGGGGCGGCCGTCGTGAAGGCGCGGGCGAAGACCCAGCGGCCGAGGGGGCGACGCTCGAGGCGTCGGTACAGGGCGTACACGTCGGTCATGCCGCGATGCTACCCGCCGGTAACCAGCCGGGCGAGATGAGCGGGATGACGCCCCACCTCACGGCGGGGCACCCCGTCACTTCTTCTTCTCGCCCTTGTCGCCGTCGCTGGAGAGGGCGGCCACGAAGGCCTCCTGCGGCACCTCGACCCGGCCGACCATCTTCATGCGCTTCTTGCCCTCCTTCTGCTTCTCGAGCAGCTTGCGCTTGCGGCTGATGTCGCCGCCGTAGCACTTGGCGAGCACGTCCTTGCGGATCGCGCGGATGTTCTCGCGGGCGATGATGCGCGAGCCGATGGCGGCCTGGATCGGCACCTCGAACTGCTGGCGCGGGATGAGGTCCTTGAGCTTGCTCGCCATCATGACGCCGTACGCGTACGCCTTGTCCTTGTGCACGATCGCGCTGAACGCGTCGACCGACTCGCCCTGGAGCAGGATCTGCACCTTGACGAGATCGGCCACCTGGTCGCCGTCGGGCTCGTAGTCGAGCGAGGCGTAGCCACGCGTGCGGGACTTCAGCTGGTCGAAGAAGTCGAAGACGATCTCGGCGAGGGGCAGGGTGTAGCGCATCTCGACGCGGTCCTCGGACAGGTAGTCCATGCCGCGCAGGTTGCCGCGCTTCTGCTGGCACAGCTCCATGATGGCGCCGACGAACTCGCTCGGGGCCAGCACCGTGGCGCGCACGACCGGCTCGCTCACCTCGGAGATCTTGCCCTCGGGGAACTCGCTCGGGTTGGTGACGTGGATCTGCTTGCCGTCGTCCATCGTCACGTCGTAGACGACGTTGGGCTGCGTCGAGATGAGGTCGAGGCCGAACTCGCGCTCGAGGCGCTCACGCACGATCTCGAGGTGGAGCAGGCCGAGGAAGCCGACGCGGAAACCGAAGCCGAGCGCGGCCGAGGTCTCCGGCTCGTAGACGAGCGCCGCGTCGTTGAGCTTGAGCTTGTCGAGGGCCTCGCGCAGGTCCGGGTAGTCGGACCCGTCGATGGGATAGAGGCCCGAGAAGACCATCGGCTTGGGGTCGCGGTAGCCACCGAGGTCCTTGCTGGCCGGCTTGCTCGCGTTGGTGACGGTGTCGCCGACGCGCGACTGGCGCACGTCCTTGACGCCCGTGATGAGGTAGCCGACCTCACCGACGCCGAGCCCCTTGGAGGGCACCGGCTCGGGGCTGATGACGCCGATCTCGAGCAGCTCGTGCGTGGCCTTCGTCGACATCATGACGATGCGCTCGCGCGGGTTGAGGTTGCCGTCGACGACGCGGACGTAGGTGACGACGCCGCGGTAGGTGTCGTAGACGGAGTCGAAGATCATGGCGCGGGCCGGGGCGTTCGCGTCGCCCTGCGGGGCCGGCAGCTGCGCGACGATCTGGTCGAGCAGCGGCTCGACGCCCTCGCCGGTCTTGCCCGACACCTTGAGGCAGTCCTCGGGCTCGCCGCCGATGAGCTTGGCCAGCTCCTCGGCGTACTTCTCCGGCTGGGCGGCCGGCAGGTCGATCTTGTTGAGCACCGGGATGATCGTGAGGTCGTTCTCCATCGCGAGGTAGAGGTTCGCGAGGGTCTGGGCCTCGATGCCCTGGGCGGCGTCGACGAGCAGCACGGCGCCCTCGCAGGCGGCGAGCGAGCGCGACACCTCGTAGGTGAAGTCGACGTGGCCCGGGGTGTCGATCATGTTGAGGGCGTACGTCGTGCCGTCGACCTCCCACGGCATGCGCACGGCCTGGCTCTTGATCGTGATGCCGCGCTCGCGCTCGATGTCCATGCGGTCGAGGTACTGCGCGCGCATGGCGCGGGCGTCGACGACCCCGGTCAGCTGCAGCATCCGGTCGGCGAGGGTCGACTTGCCGTGGTCGATGTGCGCGATGATGCAGAAGTTGCGGATCAGGTCCGGCGGCGTTGCGTTGGGGGCCAACGCGGAGCGGGCCATGGGCGACACGGTGGGGCGAACCTCGCGGTGTGGGCGGCGGGTGGACGGTCGTGCACGGCCGGCGCGGCGGACGAGGTGCCCCGGAGGGTGTCCGCGGCCGCGGCCGGCATCGTCCCAGTCTCCCACGTCCGGGGCCTCTCCCGTGCACACCCCGGCTCTGGCACCTCGGGTGCGTCTCGGCACCTCGCCGTCCGCCCTGTGGCGCCCGGTTCGCGGGAGGATGTCGAGACGCGTCGGACCCGGTCGACGTGCACGTGAGGGGCGGCACCGGGCCGCCCGGGACGGAGGCACACCCGTGGACACCCTCGACACCCTGGTCACCCGCTCCGACGGCCGCGACGACGGCGAGGAGTGGACCGAGAACTACGAGCGGCTCCCGGGCGGCGCCGGCGTCAGCCTCATCCTCGAGTCGACGACGCAGGAGGGCGTGGGCCCGCGCCTGCACCAGCACCCGTACGCGGAGACGTTCGTCATCCGCCGGGGCTCGGCGACCTTCAGCGTCGGCGCCGGTGCCGACGCCCGCGAGGTGGTCGGGCGCGCGGGCCAGGTGCTCGTCGTGCCGGCGGACACGCCGCACCGGTTCCGCACGGGGCCGGGTGGCTACGAGGCGGTCCACATCCACGCGAACGACCACTTCGTCACCGACTGGCTCGAGTGACGTCAGCGCGTCAGGCCGTCAGCGCGTCACTGCGGTCGGGGCGTCACCGCGGTCAGTGCGTCGGCGCGGCGGCCGGCTCGGGGGCGTCGGCCGACCGGACGGCGGTGCTGCCGGCCGCGCGTCGCTCGAGCACCACCGACGTGACGGCGACGCCGACACCGAGGACGGCCAGACCGGCGCCGACGAGGCTGGGCGCGCCGTAGCCGAAGCCGGCCGCCAGCACGACCGAACCGAGCCACGCCCCGAGGGCGTTGGCGGTGTTGAGGGTCGAGTGGTTGAGCGCGGCGGCCAGCGACTGGCCCTCGTGCGCGACGTCCATGAGCCGCGTCTGCAGCAGCGGCACGAGGATCGAGGGCAGCAGCCCGAGGACGAACACCATCGTCACGCCGAGCCACAGCACGTGCACGGCCTGGCCGAACACCGCGAGCAGCACGGCGATGAGTGAGAGCGCCACGACGATCCCGCGCAGGACGCCGAACCGGCGCCCGACCCGGCCCGCCAGCGCCATGCCGATGACCATGCCGGTGCCGTAGGCGGCCAGGACCCACGGGATGTACCGCTCGTCGAGGCCCGCCAGCGAGGTCATCGTCGGGGTGATGAAGGAGTACATCGCGAACATGCCGCCGAAGCCGACGACGCCGACGAGGAGGGCGAGCCACACCTGCAGGCGGGTCAGGGCCCTCATCTCGCGGCGCATCGACTCCTCACCACTCGGGGGCTGGTGCGGCAGGAAGAGCGCGACGGCCAGCACCGTGAGCGCCGCGATGACGCCGACCGCGACGTACGGGGCGTGCCACGAGAGCCGCTGGCCGAGCACCGTCGCGAGCGGGACCCCGACGATGTTGGCGACGCCGAGGCCGCCGAGGATCGTCGCGACCGCGGCGGTGCGCCGCTGGTGCGACACGAGCGAGGCGGCGACAACCGAGCCGATGCCGAAGAACGCGCCGTGCGGCATGCCGGCGAGGAACCGGGCGGCCATGACCGTCGGGTAGGTGTCGGCGAACAGCACCGCCAGGTGGGCCACGGCGAAGAACCCCATGAGGCCCATGAGCAGGCCCTTGCGCGGGACCTTCGCGGCGACGACCGCGATGAGCGGCGCCCCGACGACGACGCCGAGCGCGTACGCCGACACGTAGTGCCCCGCGGTGGCGATGTCGACGCCGGTGCCCTCGGCGATCTGCGGGAGCAGGCCCATCGTCACGAACTCGGTGGTGCCGATGGCGAACCCGCCCACGGACAGGGCGAGGATCGCGAGGGCGGTGCGGCGGCGGGCGGGGCTCAAGGACGACTCCGGGGTGTGGATGCGGTCGGCTGGTGCGTGGGGCGGGTGCGGATCGCCGTCGACCCGGGCTCTGGCCCACACGGTAACGGCGGCGTGGCTACGGTGATTCCCATGTCCACCTCCTCCGGCGGCGTCCTGCGCCGTCTCCTCGACCTGCTGCGGGGCCCGTCGCGCGACTCCGCGCCCGGAGCGACGGCGCCGGGGCCCCGGTCCGGGCGAAGCGCGACGGTGCCCTCGACGTCCGGCGCACCGGCGCCCTATCCCGGTGATGCCACCCGGCTGCCCGACACGACGTACGCGCCGCGGCCGGACGGCCGTCCGGACCCGGGCGAGATCGTGTGGACGTGGGTGCCGTTCGAGGAGGACCACGGCCAGGGCAAGGACCGCCCGGTGCTGCTCATCGGTCGGGACGGCCGCTGGCTCGTCGGGCTGCAGCTGACGAGCAAGGACCACGACCGGGACGAGCGGCAGGAGCGCCGTGCCGGGCGCGAGTGGGTCGACATCGGCACCGGGGCCTGGGACCGCCAGGGCCGCCCGAGCGAGGTGCGCGTCAACCGGCTCATCCGCGTCGACCCCGACGCCGTGCGGCGCGAGGGCGCCGTGCTCGCGCGCGACCGCTACGACGAGGTCGTCGCCGCCGCCCGGACCCACCTGCGCTGACCCGCTCGACCGTCGCCGCCGCGTCGGGCCGCTGGGCCGCTGGGCCGCTGGGCCGCGACGGGGACGATGCCGGACGCGGAACGGGCCCGTCACCGAGGTGACGGGCCCGTTCAGGCAAGGCTGCGGAGCGTCAGAGCGACGCGGCCTTCTTCGCCATGGCCGACTTGCGGTTGGCGGCCTGGTTCTGGTGGATGACGCCCTTGCTCACGGCCTTGTCCAGCTTGCGGCTGGCAGCCTTGAGGGCGGCGTCGGCGGCGTCCTTGTCACCGGAGGCAGCAGCCTCGCGGAACTTGCGGACCCACGTGCGAAGCTCGGACTTGACGGCCTTGTTGCGCTCGGTGCGCTTCTCGTTCGTCTTGATCCGCTTGAGCTGCGACTTGATGTTTGCCACGTGATGTTCTTTCGTTCGGTCGGATTCTGCCGTTAGAGGGCGGCAAAGCCGTTCGGGACCGGGCGTGGGGCACCCTGCGTGAACGGCTCTGGGTGGAGCCTGCATGCGCGCACGACCTGAGCGCGCACGCAAGGGTCAACGGTACCAGCGGCGGACGACCCCTCCAAACCGGCGACGACGCCCCGAAACCGCAGGTCAGCGCAGGTGGACGCCGCGCGTCCCGTGAGGCGCTCAGCGCCCGCCGCGCGCGCCGGCGATCGTCAGGATGGCGCGCTCGACGGCGTAGACGGGGTCGCGACCGCCGCCCTTGACCTCGAAGTCGGCGGCGGCGACGGCCTGGATGGCCACGGCGAGCCCGTCGGCGCTCCAGTGGTTGACGGCCCGGCGGGCCTTGTCGACCTGCCACGGCGCCATGCCGAGGCTCTTGGCCAGCTGGGCCGAGCTGCCACGGCCGGCCGCGCCGACCTTGACGAGCTGGCGCAGCTGGGAGGCGATGACGGCGACGATCGGCACGGGGTCGACGCCGCTGGCGATGGCGTGCCGCAGCAGCCGCAGGGCCTCCCCCGCGTGCCCGGACACCGTGGCGTCGGCGACGCGGAAGCCGGTGGCCTCGACCTTGCCGCCGTAGTAGGTGTCGACGACGGCGTCGTCGACGGTGCCCTCGGTGTCGGAGACGAGCTGGGCGCAGGCCGCGGCGAGCTCGCGGACGTCCTTGCCGACGGCCTCGACGAGGGCCCGCACCCCCTCACCGGTGATGCGGCGCCGGGCGGCCGCGAACTCCTTGGTGACGAAGTCGGACTTGTCGCGGTCGGACTTGATCGCCGGGCACTCGACGACCCGGGCCCCGGCCTTCTTCATCGTGTCGAGGACCTTCTTGCCGCGCGGGCCTCCCCCGTGCGCCACGACGAGGCTGACCTCGGGCTCGGGTGCGGCGAGCAGGTCGAGCAGGTCGAGCTGCAGCTCGTCGGGTGCCTCGTGGACGTCGCGGACGATGATGCACGTGGCCCCGCCGAACAGCGACGGGCTGGCGTGCACGCGCAGCTGCCCACCCTCGTAGGAGGCGGCGTCGAGACGCACGACCTCGGCGTCGACCGAGCGCGCCGCGGCGACGAAGGAGGCCACCGCCCGCTCGACGAGCACCTCCTCGGGACCGCTGACGAGCACGAGGGGCGGAACGCCGGTGTCGCTCATGGCGTCAAGGGTGCCATGCGGGCCCGACAGCGGCCCCTCGCACCCACCGGAAGTGAAGGTCATGTTCGCTCTCGTCCTCGCGGTCCTCCTCATCGCCGTCGGGCTCGTCCTGCTCCGCCTCTAGGACCACCCGAAGAAGCTGTCGCGCTGGGCCGCCCTGCCCTTCGTCGTCGCCGCGGTCGTGCTCGGCGGCTCCTCGGTCTACCGCCTCGACGCCGGCGAGGCGGCCGTGACCAAGACCTTCGGCACGGTCGGCGACCAGGCGATCAACGCCACCGGCATCCACCTCAAGGCGCCGTGGCAGGACCTCATCCGCTTCGACATCCGCAACCAGACGATCTCCTTCGACGAGGACGGCGGGCGGGTCTCGACGGTGACGAGCGACAACGCGACCGTCGCCTACGACGTGACGATCCGCTACTCGCTCAACCCGGGCAAGCTGCCGGAGATCATCCGCCAGTACCCCGACCAGGAGTCGTTCATCAGCCGCGCCGTGCTCCCCGGCGTCTCGTCGGTGACGCGCGACGCCCCGACGACCTTCACGGCCGCGACGGTCCGCCAGTCCCGCGCCGAGCTCGCGCTGCGCATCACCGAGGGTCTCGAGAAGCGCCTCGGCGAGGTCGGCGTCACCGTCGAGCAGGTCGACCCGCGTGCCATCACCCTCGACCAGAACGTCCAGGCCAACTACGACAAGGTGCAGAGCTCGCTCGCCAACGCCGAGGCCGCCAAGGCCGACCTGCAGACCGCCCTCGCCAAGGCCGAGATCACCAAGACCGAGGCGCAGGCCACGTCCGACGCCGACCAGATCATCCGCTGCGGGGCCACCTCGACCCAGGTCAAGGAGGTCATCAACGGCAAGGAGGTGACGGCCGTCAAGGTCGTGCCGGTGTCGTCCGACAAGTGCCAGAACCGCCTCAACGAGCAGGTCCTCATGAGCAAGTACATCGACATGCTCAGGGAGCACGGCGACTCGCTCATCGTCGTGCCGCAGGGCACCCAGAACCTGCTGCAGCTGCCGACCGTGCCGGGCGCGGCCAAGCAGTGAGCCCCGCCTCGCGGCGGGTCGGGCGGTCGGTCAGTCGAAGAGCTGGCCGGTCGCGAGGGTGAGGCCGAGCTGCCGGGCGCGGGCCTCGATGGTCTCCCCCGGCAGCTCGAAGTGCTCGACGAGCTCGTCCAGGAGCATCCCGGACTCGGCGGCGTCGCGGAGCTCCGCGTCCTGCTCGTCGGTCCAGGCGTGCCCGGACGTGACGGCGCTGCGCGTGGCGGGCGCCGGGGCCGTGGGCGGCGGGGGCGCGACCGGACGCGGGTGCTCGGTGCCGTCGTCCTCGGAGCGGGCGCCGTTGAGCGAGCGCAGCGCCGGCTCCTCGACCGGCAGCGGCTCGGGCGCGGTCTGGTCGAGGCGACCGAGGGCGGCGAGGACCATCTGCTTGTCGGTCGTCGGGTAGAAGGGCGGCAGCGAGCGCTGGAGGAACCCGGCGTAGCGGGCCGTCATCATCCGCGAGTCGAGGAACGCGACGACGCCGCGGTCGTCGGAGCGGCGCACCAGGCGCCCGGCCCCCTGCGAGAGCCGCAGCGCGGCGTGGGTGGCCGAGACCGCCATGAAGCCGTTGCCACCCATCCGCGCGATCGCCTGCGAGCGTGCCGAGGCGAGCGGGTCGTCGGGCCGCGGGAAGGGGATGCGGTCGATGATGACGAGCTGGCACGACGAACCCGGCACGTCGACGCCCTGCCACAGCGTCAGGGTGCCGAAGAGGCACGTGCGCGGGCTGCGGGCGAACTGCCGCACCAGGGTCGTGATCTGGTCCTCGCCCTGGCACAGCACCGGGAAGTCGTCGCCGAGACGGGCCCGCATCACCTCGGCGGCGTTCTGGGCGGCGCGCGTGGAGGAGAACAGGCCGAGCGTGCGCCCGCCCGCGGCGCGGATCAGCTCCTCGATCTCGTCGAGGGCGGCGTCGCTCGTGCCGTCGCGCCCGGGCGCCGGCAGGTGCGTGGCGACGTAGGCGATGGCCTGCTTCGGGTAGTCGAACGGGCTGCCGACGTCGAGGCCCTGCCAGGCCGGGGCGCCGTCGCCGCGCAGGCCGATGGTGCCGGCGACGGCGTCGAAGGTGCCGCCGAGCTCGAGCGTGGCCGAGGTGAGCACGACCGTGCGCGCCTCGAAGACCTTGTCGCGCACGAGCATCGCCACGCTCATCGGCGCGACCCGCAGCACCGGGCCCCGACGCGGGTCGTGGGAGAGCCACACGACGTCGAGCTCGCGCTCCTCGAGGATGCGCTCGGCGTTCTCGTGCACCTCGTCGACGGCAGCCCGCGCCACCTGGCGCGCACCGTCGACCTCGGTGCCGGGTGGCGGCTTGAGGTCGCTCTGCACCTGGCGGGCGGCGTCGCGGACCCGGGCGAGCGCGAGGCCCACGGCGTCGGGCACCCCGAGCATCCGACCCTCCTCGACGCGCTCGAGCGAGGCCGCGAGCAGCTCGCCGGCCTCGGTGAGGGCGTCGGTGTTGTCGGACATCCGGCCGGCCCGCTTCGCGGCCGTGCCGACCATCGCGCCGGTGAGCTCGTCGGTGACGGTGGCGGTGACGCGGTCGACGAGCTCGTGGGCCTCGTCGACGACGAGGACGTCGTGCTCGGGCAGCATCTGACGACCCTCGAAGGAGTCGATGGCCATGAACGAGTGGTTGGTGACGATGACGTCGACGTCCTTGGCGGCCTCGCGGGCGCGCTCGACGAAGCACTCGGCGACGAAGGGGCACTTGCCGCCGAGGCACTCGTGCGCCGACACCGAGACCTGCCGCCAGGCCCGCTCGGAGACGCCGGGGACGAGCTCGTCGCGGTCGCCGGACTCGGTGTGGCCGGCCCACTCGCGCAGGCGCACGACCTCGGCGCCGAGCCGGCCGACGTTGGCGTCGACCTGCGAGACCGACAGCAGGCCGTCCTCGTCGTCGGGGAAGCCGCCCTCGAGCTTGTTGAGGCAGACGTAGTTGCGGCGGCCCTTGACGAGCGCGTACGTCGGCCGCCGGCCGAGGACCGGGGCGAGGGCCTCGGCCACGCGGGGCATGTCGCGGTCGACGATCTGGGCCTGCAGCGCGAGAGTGGCGGTGGCGACGACGGCGGGCTTGCCGCTGTCGAACGCGTGGGCCACGGCGGGCACGAGGTAGGCGAGCGACTTGCCGGTGCCGGTGCCCGCCTGGACGAGCAGGTGCTCGCCCTTGTCGACGGCGTCGGTGACGGCCCGCGCCATGGCCAGCTGGCCGGGACGCTCGGTACCACCGACCTTGGACACCGCGGCGTGGAGGAGGTCGTCGATCGCAGGTCGAGGGGCCACCGACCCACCCTATGGGGCACCGCCGACGGCGCGGTCCCCCCCGTCCCCAACCGGCCGTCAGTGGCTGCGGTCCCAGCGCTCGCGCAGCTCCGAGGCCGTGGGCGGGCCGTCCGGCAGTGTCGCCGAGCCGCCGTGGGCCCGGAGCGCGTCGAGGTGGAGGGCGAGATAGCGACGCCGCAGCTGCGCCGTGCGTGCGGGGTCGTCGACGCGGACCGCGGTCAGCTGCTCGAAGACCATGGGCAGGTCGGTGTCGGTGACGTCGGAGCGTAGGGCGCCGGCCTGCTGCGCGCGCGCCACGAGCGCGGCCACGAGCTCACCGACGCGCGTGGCGAGGGTGCGCAGCTCGGGCGTCGAGCGGAACGTGCCGGCGAGCCGCACCGTGAGGGCGTGGACGTCGGACTCGACCACGCCGCGGACGAAGCCCTCGAAGGACGTCCACGCATCTCCCCCGCCGTCGAGATCCGCCACGGCCTCCTCGGCGAGCGCGACGAAGTGCCGCAGGCCGTCGCCGCAGATCGTCTGGAGCAGCTCGTCCTTGCCGGCGTAGCGACGGTAGAGGCCACCGACGCCGACGCCCGCCTCGTGGGCCACCGCGGCCATCGGCGCCGCGGGGTCGCGGAGGAAGACGGTGCGCGCGGCCTCGAGGATCGCGGCGTCGTTGCGGGCGGCCTCGGCCTGGCGGCCGCGCGGAGGCGCAGCGGCGGGCGGCCGGTCGGAGGGGGTGGGCATGGTCCGACGCTACCACTTGATCGGAACAATCGGTTCCGTTAAAGTTCCTATCGGAACGGCTCATTCCGACCAAGGAGCGACGATGACGAACCCGTCCGAACCCACCCCCGGCCCCGCGCCCGTCCCCGCGACCCACGAGTGGCCGCTGCTCTCGGCCGCCCACGACGCCCTCCGCCGGGTCGTCGACGCCGTGCCGGCCGACGCGTGGGACGCCCCCACCCCGTGCGAGGCCTGGACGGTGGCGCAGGTCCTCCAGCACGCGGCGGGCGACCAGCTCGGCTACGCCGGCGTCCTCACCGGCAGCGGCTTCCCGTCCTTCGACCCGTTCGCGCCCTCCGGGGTGCTCGACGGCGACCCCCGCGCCTTCCTGGCCCCCACCCTCGACGCGTCCGCCGCCGCCTTCGCCGCCGTGGCGCCGGACGACGACGCGGTCGCCGTGCCCCTGCCGCAGGGGCCCCTGGCCGCGCCGGTCGCCGTCGGCGCGTGCGCCCTCGACGCCGCCATCCACGCGTGGGACATCGCGGTGGCCACCGGTCAGCCCTCCCCCGTCGACGACCACCTGGCGGAGCGGCTGCACCCCGTGACCCTCGCGATCGTCGAGCCGCTGCGCGGTTTCGCCTACGCGCCGGCGCTGCCCGACCCCGCCGACGGCCGATCCCCGCTCGCCGACCTGCTGCGCTACCTCGGGCGCGACCCCGGCTGGTCCCCGCGCACGTGGTGACGTTGGCGCCAAATCCTCGCCGGACGCGTCACGGCGGAGTTTGATCGAGGTATGACCACGAGCCAGCCCACCGACCTCGACATCGCGCGCGCGGCGACCCTGCGCCCGATGGCCGAGGTGGCCGCCGACCTCGGCATCGCCGAGGACCACCTCGTGCCGTACGGCCGCGACGTCGCCAAGGTCGACCTCGCCGTCCTCGACACCCCCGGGCCAGAGCGTCGGGCGACGTACGTCGTCGTCACGGCGATGACCCCGACGCCCCTCGGCGAGGGGAAGACGACGACGTCGGTCGGCCTCGCCCAAGCCCTCCAGCGACTCGGCACCCGCGCCGTCGTCACGCTCCGGCAGCCCTCGATGGGGCCGACGTTCGGGATCAAGGGCGGGGCCGCCGGCGGCGGGTACAGCCAGGTCGTCCCGATGGACCGGCTCAACCTGCACCTGACCGGCGACTTCCACGCCGTCACGGCCGCGCACAACCTCCTCGCCGCGATGGTCGACAACCACCTGCACCACGGCAATGCGCTGGGGATCGACCCGCACAGCATCACGTGGCGGCGGGTGCTCGACGTCAACGACCGCGCCCTGCGCAACGTCGTCGTGGGCCTCGGCGCCCGCGAGGACGGCGTCCCGCGGGAGACGGGCTTCGACATCACGGCCGCGAGCGAGGTCATGGTGCTGCTCACCCTGGCGACGTCGCTCCCGGACCTGCGCGAGCGCCTCGGGCGGATCGTCGTCGGCTACACCGTCGAGGGCAAGGGCGTCACCGCCGAGGACCTCGGCGCGGCCGGCGCCATGGCCGTCATCCTGCGCGACGCCGTGCAGCCCAACCTGCTCCAGACCCTCGAGGGTGGGCCCGCCCTCGTGCACTGCGGCCCGTTCGGCAACATCGCCACGGGCACCTCGTCGGTGGTCGCCGACCTGGTCGCGCTGCGCGGCGCCGACGTCGTCGTGACCGAAGCCGGGTTCGGTGCCGACATGGGCGCCGAGCGCTTCTTCGACGTCAAGTGCCGGGTGGCCGGCCTGGTGCCCGACGCCGCCGTCGTCGTCGCGACGGTGCGGGCCCTCAAGGCGCACTCGGGTCGGTGGCGCATCCGGGCCGGACGACCGCTGCCCGACGACCTGCTCGACGAGGACCCGTCGGCGGTCGAGGCCGGCCTGGCCAACCTCCGGGCCCACGTCGAGATCGTCCGGCGCTTCGGGGTGACACCGGTCGTCGCCGTCAACGCCTTCCCCACCGACCACGACTCCGAGCACGACGTCGTGCGCCGGTTCTGCGACGGGCTCGGGGTGCGCTGCGCCGTGACGCGTCACGTGGCCGAGGGCGGTGCGGGTGCGGAGGACCTCGCCCGCCTCGTCCTCGAGGCCGCGGCCGAGCCGAGCGACTTCCGCGTCCTCTACCCGCTCGAGCTCCCGCTCGCCGAGAAGATCGAACGGGTGGCGCGCGACGTGTACGGCGCCGACGGCATCGACCTGTCCCCCGCCGCCGCGCGGGCCCTGCGAGACTACGAGCGACTCGGCTTCGGCGAGCTGCCCGTCGTCATCGCCAAGACGCACCTGTCGCTGTCCTCGGACCCGAGCCTGCTCGGCGCGCCGACCGGCTGGCGGATGCCGGTGCGGGAGGTGCGGGCCGCGGTCGGCGCCGGCTACGTCTACGCGATCTGCGGCGACATGCGCACCATGCCGGGGCTGCCGAGCTCGCCCAACGCCGAACGCATCGACCTCACCGAGGACGGCGACATCGTCGGTCTGATGTGACGACGAGCCGAGCCCGCAGTCGTCAGCTCTGCGGAGCGGGGTCCAGTCGTCGGACCATCGTCACGTCGTCGCGGTAGTCGGTGTCGGACAGCTTGAGCCCTCGCGGCACCCGCCCCACCTCGGTCCAGCCCGCCGCGGCGTAGAAGTCGCCCAAGCCGAGCCCGTCACGGTACTCGAGCCTCAGCAGCTCGGCGGCGAGCAGCGAGCGCCGGGCGATGCCGACCATGCCGCAGAGGAGGAGGCGCCCGAGGTTGCGACCCTGGGCCGCGGGGTCGACCATGAGCCGCTTGAGACCCGCGACGTGCTCGTACGGGAACCCGCGGGAGTGCTCCCAGAACCCGAGGCCGCGCAGGGTGCCGTCGGGGTCGCGCAGCGTGCAGAGCACGGAGACGCCGGCGAAGACGTCGGCGAGGTGACGGTCGAGGGCGGCGGCGACGGCGGCACGCGGGGCCCCGGGCAGGAAGCCGACCGAGCCACCGGCGTCGTTGACCCGGGCCCAGAGGTCGACGGCCGCATCCGTGAGCCCGGCATCGACGTCGGCCGGGTCGACGGCCGCCACGACGGGGGCCTCGAAGTACAGCATCGGCTCGGAGCCCGGCGGGTCGTCGCGGTTCACGCGCGTGGCGGTCTGCACGAGGCCGGCCGCGGTGGCCGTCGCGACCGACGCGCCGTTGACGCGGTCGACCATGGCGGTCACCCGCTCGGGGCGGTGCTCGAGTCCCCACGCGACGACCCCACGCGACATCTCGCGGCCCAGGCCCCGGCCGAGCCTGGAGTGGGCGAGCCGGTAGTAGAGGTTGAGCTCGGTCTCGTCGGAGTCCTTGATGCGCAGGCCTGCCCAGCCGACGACCTCCCCCGAGGAGCGCTCGACGACTGCGCCGTACCCGACGCCGTCGGCCTGCCAGGAGTCGAGGTCACCCTCGAGCCGCACACGACACCGCTCCGGGCTCGGCATCGTGTGGGGCGCGTGCGCGTAGGTGCGCGGGTCGCCGTGCAGGCGCAGGTAGTCCTCGAGGTCGCCCTCCACCGGTCGGCGCAGGACGAGCCGGCGCGTCACCAACCACGGGTCGCCGGGGCGCTCCGGAACCGGCGGCTGCACCAGCGTCGGCACCGGGACGGGCGAGGCGGGCGAGGCCTCCGCTGTCACCGTGACGCGGCCGGACGCTCGGGCGCCCGGGTCTCGCAGACCGCCTGGGGCGCCCCGTCGCAGCACGGCTCGATGTAGAGGCACTTCGGGCAGCGGTTGTGCGCCTGCTCGGCGTACATCTGGGCACCGCAGTACGGGCACGGGATCTCGAGGGCCATGCCCACCATCCTCACCGACGGCATCGGCGTTCGCGGCGTGGCACGCCGCCGGAGCACGCGACGGGCGTTGCCACGACTGCAGGAACATGCACGTCTGCCCGCCTTCGACGCCACGCGTCGGTGCGGGCCACTACAGTCCCCCTGCCGGTACCGAACCCGGCTCGCATCTCACACAGGGGAACACGTGAACACTCGCCCATCCAGGGCTGCCCGCTGGGGTCGGCTCAGCGCGGGGGGCCTGGTCCTCGGACTGGCCCTGCCCGGTGCCGCCACCATCGCGAACGCTGCCGACGCCGACCTCATCGCCTCGGTGTCAGTGAGCACGCCGGCCATCAACGCGACCGCCACGGGCACGGTGGTCCCGGCGGCCGGTGCACCCTCGAACCTCCGGTACACGTACACGTGGACCGTCGACGGACACGTGGTCGACTCGTTCACGCTCTACGGCACGAGGACGAGCCACGTCGTGCCCTGGGACCACTTCGGCGGCCACCTCGCCCTAGAGGTCACCGCGACGGCGCCCGACGGCTCAACCGAAACCGTCACCTCGCCCACCGTGACCCCGACCGCGTTCGCCGTCGGTGACGTCTCCTACGACGAGCAGGCCCGTCGCTTCACCCTCGACGCACCACACCTCCAACCGATCGAGGCAGCGTTCGCGGGCGGCTTCACCGCGGGCTACACGTGGCTGCGAGACGGCGTTCCGGTGCCGGCGGACCCGGGCCTGCCGTGGGCCCACACCAGGGTCGCCGCCGACGACGGACACACCCTCAGCGTGCGAGTTGCCCTGACCCAACCGGCCACCGGCGTCACCCGCAGCGTCACGTCCTCGCCCACCCCGCCCCTGGCCCGGTTCCAGGTCGCCCTCGACCTGTCGGGAACCGCCACCGCGGGGCAGGACGTCATCGTGCAGCCTCGCGTGACCGGCGGCTACCCGGAACCGCCGTACCAGCAGTACGGCCCCTCCGACTGCGACTACCAGTGGTACCGCAACGGCACCGCCCTGCCCGGCGACACCACGTGGGACCACCCCATCCACACCATGGAACGAGGCACCGTCCTGCAGGCCAGGTCGGTCTGCCGGATCCCCGGGTACCTGCCGGCGACCTCGTGGTCCAGGAAGGTGACCATCAGCGGCAGCCCCGTCCTGGTCTCCTTCGACCTCAGCGACACCGTGCGTGACCTGACCTACTTCATGCCGCCGTTCGAGCCGCAGCAGCTGTGGATCGGTCGCGCGTTCTCCACCGGTCGCTACACCACCGGGACCGCCACCGGATACAACGACCTCGACATGTCGGGCCTGACCGCGCTCGGGCTGGGTGGTGACCTCGACGACGACGGTCGTGAGGATCTGGTCGGCCGCGACCGCTCGGGCAACCTGCTGCTCTTCTCCCGCAGCTGGAACACCGCCAGGCGTCTGGGGACCGGCTGGAACGGCATGAACCGGATCGTCACCGGTGGGGACTTCACCAAGGATCGCGTCGCCGACGTCATGGCCCGCCGCAGCAGCGACGGTGCGCTCCTCTTCTATGCCGGACGACTCGGTGCGGGGCTCGCGAGCGCCAAGGTCGTCACGACCGCCCTGCGCAACGCGGTGCAGATCGTCACGCTCGGAGACGCGAACGGCGACGGCGTCGCAGACGTGCACGCCACCTTCCCTGACGGCAGCCTATGGTTCTACGCCGGCAGAGCCGGCGGCACGCTCGCAGCAGGCGTCCGCGTCGGCACCGGCTGGGGCGGCATGAACCGCCTGCTCGCGGCTCGCGACCTGAACCGCGACGGCAAGGCCGACCTGCTGGCCCGCGACGCCAAGGGCAACCTCTGGCTCTACCCGGGCAACGGCCGCGGTGGACTCAGCTCCCGCAGCCTCACCAATCCCGGCTACCCCGTCCCCGCGAAGGTCTTCTGATGCAGCGCCGCACCCGCCTCCTCACCGTTTCCCTGGCCGTGTCCGGCCTAGCCGTCACCGCCCTCGTCGTGGCACCCGTCGCACGCTCCGCGGACGCACCGGCTCTCATGGCCGCCGTCACGCTCCCGTCCGACCCGCCGCTGGACTCGACGCTCGGAGCGTTGGTGACACCGGCCCCGGGCGCGCCCGCCGACGTGAGCTACGCGACGACCTGGTCGGCCGACGGCGCGACCGTCCTCGACGGCCCCGGCCTACCGCTGGGCATCCGCTACTTCGGCTCGTCGGTGACCGCCACGGTCGTCGCAACAGCTCCGGACGGCTCCACCCAGACCCTGCAGAGCGAGCCGACGGGACCGCTGACGCGGTTCGCGACCGACTCCCTGCTGCGGTCCTCGACGACGGCCGTCAGCCTCGACTCGACCTGGCCCACACGTTCCGGCACGTACACGGCCCACGCCGGAAAGGTCACCGTCGCCCAGTCCTGGCTGCGCGACGGTACGGCGATCGAGGCGTCGGCCTCCTCGACGCACACGTTCGTGGCCGCCGACCGCGGACACCGGCTGACGCATCGCGTGCGCGTCGTGCAGGAGGGCACCGGCCTGGACGTCCACCGCGACACCGGCCCGACGCCCGTCGTCGGCAGCCTCACAGGCACGGGCAGGTTGAAGGTCCGCGACGGGGTCGCCGTCGGCGCGGCTCCCGAACCGATCCTGGAGTCCGTCACGAGCTATCCGCCGGCCGACGAGTCGACCGGTCTGACGTTCTCCGAGTCGTGGACGCGGAACGGCGCTGCCGTGCCTTGGCCGTCCAACCAGGGCAAGTGGATCACGAGCAACGAGGCCGGCAGCGTCGTCGGTTACCGGTGGCGCCTCTCCGGCCCCGGGTACACCGGAGCGACCATCGACGCGGCGCTACCACAGGTACCAGGCCGCCCCTACACCAGCACCCCCGGCGGCGACCGGCTGCGGGACCTGTTCCGCCGACTGCCGAACGGATCGCTCGAGCTGATGAGGCTCGAGCGCTCGGCCACCGGGCCGTACTTCTGGGGACAGACGTTCGGCACCGGCTGGGGCGGTATGACCGCCCTCGCCACCGGCGGCGACCTGACGAACGACGGGTCGATGGACGTCCTGGCGCGCGACTCATACGGCACGCTGTGGACCTACAGCGCCGGCGACGTCGAGTACCGACGTCGCTTCAAGGTCGGCACGGGCTGGAACGGCATGAACCTGCTCGTGCTCGGCGGCGACTACGACGGCGACGGGTTCGGCGACCTGCTGGCGCGACGCGGCGGCGACGGGGCCCTCCTGCTGTACCGCGGCACGGGCGCAGGGACCGTCCGGGCGGGCACCGTGGTGACCACGGGCTTCCGCAACGCCCGCACTCTGGTGTCCGTCGGCGACGCCGACGGTGACGGGCGCTCCGACCTGCACGCGGTCTGGCCCAACGGCGACCTGTACTTCTACGCCGGACGCGGCAACGGCACCTTCGCCGCCGGCGTCAAGGTCGGGACCGGGTGGCAGAACATGCGCCGCATCATCGACGGCGGCGACGTCAACGGGGACGGGCGCGCCGACCTCTACGCCCTCGACGCCTCCAACCGGTTCTGGGTCTACCGCGGCACCGGAACGGGTGCCTTCACGACCCGGTCTGAGCTCAGGTTCTCCGGTGGGGACTTCACGGCGTCGGTGTTCTGAGGCCGTACCTCGGGCATGACTCCGACGCGAAGGGCGCCTCACCATCCGGTGGGGCGCCCTTCGCGGCTCGGACGGTCTCGCTCAGCGGGCGACGACGACGTACTCGGACAGCTCGGCCTCGAGGTCCGGCGTCACCTTGGCGCGGACCCGGGTGCCCTCGGCGACGTGCTCGCTCTCGAGGATCTCGGCCCGCTCGTGGATCCGCGAGACGAGGTCGCCGCGGTCGTAGGGCACGAGGACCTCCAGCTCGATGTCGGGCTGGGGCAGCTCGTGGGCGATGAGCTCGCGCAGCTCGGCCAGACCGGCGCCGGTACGGGCCGACACGGTGATGCAGTGCTTCTCGTGGCGCATCAGCCGGTCGAGCACCTCCGGGTCGGCGATGTCGGCCTTGTTGACGACGATGACCTCCTTGACCTGGTCACCGCCGACGTCGGCGAGCACGCCGCGCACGGCGCTGATCTGGCCCTCGGGGTCGGGGTGCGAGCCGTCGACGACGTGCAGCAGCAGGTCGGCGTCGGCCACCTCCTCGAGCGTGGACCGGAACGCCTCGACGAGCTGGTGCGGCAGGCTGCGCACGAAGCCGACGGTGTCGGCCAGCGTGTAGAGACGGCCGTCCTCGGTCTCGGCGCGACGCACGGTCGGGTCGAGGGTGGCGAACAGCTGGTTCTCGACGAGCACGCCGGCGCCCGTGAGCCGGTTGAGCAGCGAGCTCTTGCCGGCGTTGGTGTAGCCGGCGATGGCCACCGACGGGACGCCGCCGACGCGTCGGGAGTGACGGCGCGTGTCGCGGCTCGTCTTCATGCCCTTGATGTCGCGGCGCAGCTTGGCGATCTTGGTGTTGATGCGGCGTCGGTCGAGCTCGATCTTCGTCTCACCGGGGCCACGGGAGCCGATGCCCTCACCGCCGGCCACCCGGCCACCGGCCTGCCGGGACATCGACTCACCCCAACCACGCAGGCGGGGCAGCAGGTACTGCAGCTGGGCCAGCTCGACCTGAGCGCGGCCCTCACGGCTCTTCGCGTGCTGGGCGAAGATGTCGAGGATCAGGGCGGTGCGGTCGATGACCTTGACCTTGACGACGTCCTCGAGCGCGCGACGCTGACCGGGGGCCAGCTCGCCGTCGCAGATGACGGTGTCGGCGCCCTCGGCCACGACGATGTCGCGCAGCTCGAGGGCCTTGCCCTTGCCGAGGTAGGTCGCCGGGTCGGGCCGCTGGCGGCGCTGGAGCACGCCCTCGAGCACGGTGGAGCCGGCGGTCTCGGCGAGGGCGGCGAGCTCGCGGATGGAGTTCTCGGCGTCCTCGCTCGTGCCCTCGGTCCAGACACCGGCGAGCACGACGCGCTCGAGGCGCAGCTGCCGGTACTCGACCTCGGTGACGTCCTCGAGCTCGGTGGACAGGCCCTGGACGCGGCGGAGGGCAGCGCGCTCCTCACGGTCGAGCTGGTCGCCGTCGTAGAGCGGGAGGTCCGCCTCGGTGCGCTCGTCGAGGTCGGCGGCCAGGGCCTCGGCGCGGGTCGCGAAGAGTTCGGTGTCGCGACCGTGCTGGTTCGTGTGGTTCGTCGTCATGTTCTCCCTAGGTTCCCATCCCTGCAACGCCACGGGCCACTCGTTTGTGCCCCCGCCGGGCCGTTTCGTGCGCGCACCGGCCATGTACCCGGCCCCGGCCGCCCTCATCAGCCGGGGCGGTTCGCGGGCTCCAGCGGCGTTCCCGGCACTACGGTGGCCCGCGTGAAGCGTCGACGCCGTGAGGGTGCGGACCCGTTGCCGAGCCCCGTCGTCGACCACCTCGTCGGAGGTACCGGACGTGCCGGACGCACCGGACGCGCCGGCTCGGCGGGGTGGCCCGGCTCGAGAGGCGTGCGCCGGCGCCCGCTCGTCGTGGCCGGCTGCACGCTCCTGCTCGTCCTCGGGGTCGCGAGCCTGGCCTGGGCACCCGTCGCCTGGACCCGAGGCACCACCATCGCCGCGGCCGGCGTCTGCGCGGACGGTCGCACTCCGTCCGCCGAGCCGAGCGGGTGCCTCGTCACCGTCCCCGGGCACATCGAGGGCCGTTCGACCCGTAGCCAGTGGCGCTTCGTCCCGAGCGACCCCGGCCTCCCGGGTGCGGACGTGCGCTTCGTCGACGACCACCGCGGCGCGTCGTCGTGGCCGCCCGCGCTGGCGCGCCTGCTCGCCGGGGAGCCGGCGACGGCGCAGTACTGGGGCCCGGTCCCCGTCGCGTTCGTCGTCGACGGCACGCGGGTCCTCACCCCCGAGTTCGGCACGGCGTCGGTCGCCGTGGGCGCGTGGTTCGGCATCATGGGCCTGTCCTTCGGGCTCGCGGGCCTGCCCGGTCTGCTCGGGCGCCGGCCCGGCCGGCTCACCCTCGGGCTCATCGGCTCGGGCCTCGGCGCGCTCGTCGACCTCGTGGTCGCCAGCAGCGCCCCCGGCAGCTGGACGGCGCAGGGACTCGTGTGGCTCGGGGCGATCGTCGTCTGCGTCAGCCTCCCGGCCCGGCTCGTGTCGCCGTGGGCCGACCTCGTGGAGGCGCAGGCGCGCCCGTGACGGTGGCCGATACGGTGAGCGGGATGAGCGACCGGACCGACCACTACTTCACCGCCGAGCCCGCCTCCCCGGAGGAGCTGCGGACCGTCGAGGTCACCCTGGACGGCACGCCGTACCGGCTGACGACCGCCCGTGGCGTCTACTCCCCCGAGCGGCTCGACCCCGGCACGGCCGTGCTGCTCTCGGGCGCCCCCGACCCGAGCCCGACGGGGGCACTGCTCGACATCGGCTGCGGCTGGGGCCCGATCTCGATCACCTTGGCGCTTCGCTCCCCCGGCGCCCGGGTGTGGGGCGTCGACGTCAACCGTCGCTCGCTCGACCTCTCGCGCCGCAACGCCTCGACCGCCGGCGTCACCAACGTGACCTTCTGCGAGCCCGACGAGGTCCCGGCCGGCCTCCGGTTCGACACGATCTGGTCCAACCCGCCGATCCACGTCGGCAAGGCCGCGCTGCACGCCCTGCTCGAGCGCTGGCTCCCCCGCCTCACCGACGACGGCGTCGCGTACCTCGTCGTGCAGAAGCACCTCGGCTCGGACTCGCTGCAGAAGTGGCTCAACGCCCGGGACTGGGGGCTGACCTGCACGAGGCGGTCGTCGGCCAAGGCGTTCCGGGTGCTCGAGGTGCGCCGGACGCCTACCGACGCCTGACTCCCGGCTGCCCGGGTACCGCCTCCTCGGTCAGAGCGGGAAGTCGCCGTCGGCGACGAGCGCTGCCGGTCCGGCGAGCTCGACGCGGTGCCCCGGCAACGGCGTCACCGTGAGGCGACCGCCCGGCACGTCGACGGTCCACGGCGAGTCGTCCTCGACGCCGGACCAGAAGCGCGTCGCGAGGGCCGCGGCGGCGGCGCCGGTGCCGCACGAGCGCGTCTCGCCGACGCCGCGCTCGTGGACGCGCATCGCGATGTGGCCGGGGCCGACGGCCTTGACGAACTCCACGTTGACGCCGTCCGGCTGCTCGGGGTGCACCTCGGGCGTCGCGGTGAGGTCGAGCTGGTCGAGCTCGATGCCCTCGGGGAGCATGACGACCGCGTGCGGGTTGCCGAGGTCGAGCGACAGGGCCGGCACCGGCTTGCCGTGTCGGGGCCGCACCATGACGTCGAAGCCGTCGCGGCGGGCGCCCTCCTCGTCGGCGAGGCGCCACGGCCCGAGGTCGACGGCGTAGCCGGTGTCGGTGACGCGGATCGTCTTGGTCCCGGCCCGGGTCGCGATGCTCAGCTGCCGGCCGAACGCGAGGCCCTCACGCCGCAGGTACTCGGCGAACACCCGGGTGCCGTTGCCGCACATCTCGGCGAGCGACCCGTCGGAGTTGCGGTAGTCCATGAACCACTCGGCGTCCTCGGCCTGGGCCCGCACGGCGTCGTCGGTGGCGAAGCGGGTGCGCACGACACGGATGACACCGTCGGCGCCGAGGCCGGCGTGGCGGTCGGTGATGCGCTGCACCTGGGCCGGCGTCAGCTCGAGGGTGCCGTCGAGGTCGGGGACGAGGACGAAGTCGTTCTCGGTGCCGTGGCCCTTGGTGAAGCGCGTCATGTCAGCCATTCTCCGATACGTCGGGGGCACAGGCGTCGACCGCCCGCACTGCGGCGAGGGCGAGGTCGAGCAGGTCGGGGTCGTCGGCCTCGAGCCAGACGATCCGGGGGTCGGGACGGAACCAGGACTCCTGCCGACGCGCGTACCGACGCGTCGCCTGCGCCGTGTCGAGACGGGCCTGCTCCTCCGACAGGTCGCCGTCGAGAACGGCGATGGCCTGGCTGTAGCCGATGGCCCGGCTCGCCGTGACTCCGTCGCGCAGACCCGCGGCGAGCAGCCGTTCGGTCTCCGCGCGCAGCCCCTGCTCCCACATCCGGTCGACGCGTCGCTCGATCCGCTCGTCGAGGACGGCGCGGTCCAGGCGCAACCCGAGAACCACTGCGGGCGTGAGGTGCTCACGCTGCGGCATCGACGCGCTGAACGGCCGTCCGGTCAGCTCCACCACCTCGAGGGCCCGCACGACGCGGCGGACGTTGCCCGGGAGGATGCGGGCCGCGGCGTCGGCGTCGACGGCGCGCAGCCGCGCGTGCAGGGCGTCGGCGCCGTCGCGCTCGGCCTCGGCCTCGAGCCGGGCCCTGACCTCGGGGTCGGTCGGCGGGATGTCGAGGCGGTCGAGGGCTGCCCGCACGTAGAGGCCGGAACCGCCGACGAGCACCGGGCGATGGCCACGGTCGCGGATCGCCGCAAAGTCGGCGCGCGAGTCCTGTTGGTAGGCAGCGACGCTCGCCTCCTCCGTCACGTCGAGGACATCGAGCTGGTGGTGCGGGATGCCGCGCCGTTCGGCGGGCGCGAGCTTGGCGGTGCCGATGTCCATGCCGCGGTAGAGCTGCATGGCGTCGGCGTTGACGACCTCTCCCCCGAGCCGCTCGGCGAGGTCGAGGGCGAGGTCGGACTTGCCCGTGGCCGTGGGTCCGACGACCGCGACGACGGGCATCGCTGCTGTCGCCGTACCGTCACCTCCCGGACCGGCGGAGGCGGCCGGGTGGGTCACCCGGCGAGCTCGTCGTGCTCGCCGTGGTGGCCGGCGTGCGTGGCGTCGGTCTCGTCCTCGTCGACCTCGTCGTGGCCGAACGGGTCGGCGTCGACCCCGGGCATCCACGAGTGGCCGGGCGTACCCCAGCCGTTGCGGCGCACGGCCTTCTTCGCCTTCTTCGACTGGCGCTCGTCGAGGCGGTCGACGTAGAGCGTGCCGTTGAGGTGGTCGTACTCGTGCTGCATGCAGCGGGCGAACCACCCGGTGGCGTCGAACTCGACCCGGTTGCCGTCGACGTCGAGCCCGACGACGTGGGCCCGCTCGGCCCGGCGCAGCGGGAACGACTCGCCCGGCACCGACAGGCAGCCCTCGGTCTCCTCGTCCGGGTCGGGGCGGCCTTGCGGCACCTTCGAGGTGGTGACGGTCGGGTTGACGACGTGGCCCGACTCGGGCACGCCGTCGTCGTTCTGCATCTTCCAGACGAAGACCCGCAGGCCGACCCCGATCTGCGGGGCGGCGAGGCCCACGCCGTTGGCCGCGATGTTCGTCTCGTGCATGTCGTCGACGAGCGTCCTCAGGTCGTCGTCGAACTCGGTGACGAGGGCGGCGGAGCGGTGGAGCACGGGCTCACCGCTGATGACGATCGGGCGCACGGTCATGGGCCCAAGTCAAGCACGACGAGGGCCCTGCGCCCGAACCGGCCGCGGGTCAGGGGGCGGCGCAGGCCGGTGCGCTCGGCGCCGTGTCGGCGGGGCGCCCGATGCTCGGCATGCCGAGGCTGACGGACGGCTTGCGCGAACCGGTTGGTGCCTCCTGCAGCGCGGCCCACGCGTCGCCTCCGGCCGTGCGCCGGACGCGGTAGGTGCCGCCCTCGACCCCAGAGTCGGCGACGAGGTGGTGCGGGGCGCCGTAGGTGACGCCGACGGTCACCATGTCGCCGGGGCGCGGGGTCTCGCCGCCGTCGGGGACGGCGAAGTGCACGAGGCGGTTGTCGCGGGCCCGGCCCGACAGCCGCTTGGTCTCGGCGTCCTTGCGGCCCTCGGCCGGTGCCACGAGCACCTCGACCTCGCGGCCCTCGAGGCGCCGGTTCTCCGACCACGACACCTCCTCCTGGAGGGCGATGAGCCGGTCGAAGCGCTCCTGCACGACCTCCTTGGGCACCTGGTCCTCCATCGTCGCGGCCGGGGTGCCCGGACGGATGGAGTACTGGAAGGTGAAGGCGCTGGAGAACCGGGCAGCCCGTACGACGTCGAGCGTGCCCTGGAAGTCGGCCTCGGTCTCGCCGGGGAAGCCGACGATGATGTCGGTGGTGATCGCGGCGTCGGGGATGTGCTCGCGCACCGTGTCGAGGATGCCGAGGAACTTGCCGCTCCGGTAGGACCGGCGCATCCGCCGCAGCACGTCGTCGGAGCCGGACTGCAGCGGCATGTGCAGGCTCGGCATGACGTTCGGCGTCTCGGCCATGGCCAGGATGACGTCGTCGGTGAAGGCCGCCGGGTGCGGGCTGGTGAACCGGACCCGCTCGAGTCCGTCGATGTCGCCGCAGGCGCGCAGCAGCTTGCCGAAGGCGAGGCGGTCGCCGAACTCGACGCCGTAGGTGTTGACGTTCTGGCCGAGGAGCGTCACCTCGACGACACCCTGGGCCACGAGCGCCTCGATCTCGGCGAGGATCTCGCCGGGCCGGCGGTCCTGCTCCTTGCCGCGCAGGCTCGGCACGATGCAGAAGGTGCACGTGTTGTTGCAGCCGACCGAGATCGAGACCCAGCCGCTGTACGCAGAGTCGCGGCGGGTCGGCAGGGTCGAGGGGAACACCTCGAGGCTCTCGAGGATCTCGACCTGGGCCTTGCGGTTGTGCGCGGCGCGGTCGAGCAGGGCCGGCAGGGAGCCGATGTTGTGGGTGCCGAACACGACGTCCACCCAGGGCGCGCGCGCGACGATGGCGCCGCGGTCCTTCTGGGCCATGCAACCACCGACGGCGATCTGCAGGTCGGGGTTCTTCTGCTTGGCCGGACGGAGCTGGCCGAGGTTGCCGTAGAGCTTGTTGTCGGCGTTCTCGCGGACCGCGCACGTGTTGAACACGACGACGTCGGCCACCTCGGGGCGCTGCCCCACGGGCAGGCTCGCGAGGTCGACGTACCCGGCGGTCTCGAGCAGCCCTGCGAGGCGCTCGCTGTCGTGGACGTTCATCTGGCACCCGTGGGTGCGCACGTCATAGGTCTTCGGCATGGTCCTTCTCCGTCGCGTCGGCCGTGCGCGCGGACGGCGCGCGGGCCGCGTCTAGGGTACGGCGTCCGCGAGTCGACCCTCCGCCCCTCCGCCGGCACGCCGTCGACAAGACCTCGACAGGACGTCGCGAGCGATCGACCCTACGGTGGAATAACCGGACCACGGTCCGGGTTGTAGCGACTGCTTGACAGTTCAACGAAATAGATGACACACTTCGTTGAAACTTCAACCACCTACTCCGAAGGACTGATCATGGGACTGTTCAACCGCTCTTCCGCCACCACCGAGGCCGCCCCGGTCGAGGCCACCTCCGTCGCCGTCGACGACATCGCCGGCGACTACACGATCGACCCGAGCCACACCCGCATCGGCTTCTCGGCCCGCCACGCGATGGTGACCAAGGTCCGCGGCCAGTTCGACGAGTTCGAGGGCTCGGCCCACGTCGACACCGCCAACCCGGCCAACTCCTCGGTGACGGTCACGATCCAGGCCGCCAGCGTCACGACCGGCAACGAGCAGCGCGACGGGCACCTCAAGACCCCCGACTTCTTCGACATCGCCAACCACCCGCAGGTCACCTTCGTCTCGACCGAGGTCGAGCGTGACGGCGACGAGTGGGCCATCACCGGCGACCTGACGATCAACGGCGTCACCAAGTCGGTGACGATCCCCTTCGAGGAGACCGGCTCGGCCAAGGACCCGTTCGGCAACACCCGCGTCGGCTTCGAGGGTGGCGTCACCATCGACCGCACCGACTGGAACCTGTCGTTCAACGCGGCCCTCGAGACCGGTGGCGTCCTCGTCAGCGAGAAGGTCAAGCTCGAGTTCGACATCTCGGCCATCGCCGTCGTCCCCGCCCAGGCCTGAACCTGCACCTGAACGTGAACGTGGCCGCGGCCTGACGGACGCGACCAGACGACGAAGGGCGAGGACCGCACGGTCCTCGCCCTTCGTCGTGCCCGGAGGGAAACCCTTGCGGGCACGGCCCGGCCGCTCACCCGAGGTCAGTCGCGCTGGTGCTCCTGCGCGAGGTTGACGGCGTCGCGGACCACCGGCCAGGCGAGCTCGCCCGAGTAGCCCTTGCGGGCGAGCATCCCGGCCAGCCGGCGGGCCTGCACGTCGGGCGCCAGGCCGTGCATGGTGCGCAGCTTCTTGGCGACGAGCTCCTCGGCCTTGGCTCGCTCGTCGTCGCCGTCGACCTGCTCCAGCGCCTCCTCGGCGACCTCCTGGTCGATGCCCTGCTTGCGCAGCTCGTGCGCGAGAGCCTTGCGGGCCAGGCCCTTGCCCGACTGCTTCGAGCGGACGAGCATCTCCGCGTAGGCCTCGTCGTCGACGAGACCCACCTCGGTCATCCGGTCGAGCACCCGCGCCGCGACGTCGTCCTCGCACCCTCGGTCGCGCAGCTTGCGGGCGAGCTGGGCGCGGCTGCGCGGCGCCATGCTCAGCTGGCGAAGGACGATGGCTCGGGCCACCGACTCCGGGTCGGCGTCGGGTGCCTCCTGCGCCGCGTCTGGCGGAGGCTGTGCCTCAGCCCGGCGGCCACGTCGTGCGCCTCGCCGACTGCCACGCCCGGCCCTCGGTGCGGCGTCCTCGTCGGAGTGTCCGTCGGGGGGTCCGTCGGAGGCACCCGGGCGGGATGGTCGGGAGGACCGGCCACGGCGGGACGACCGGGAGCCCTCGGTTGCCGCAGCGCCCGGTGCGGGCCTGGTGCCCCACGGGGCGCTACCGCTCCAGCCGCCCTGGTCTCCCCTGGACACGCTCCCACCCGGGCCGTGCACCCCCGCGAGGCCCTCGGCCTCGGCGAGGATCGCCGCGGCCCGGGCCAGCCGCTCCTCGACCACGGGGTCGACGGCGGCCGGCCGGGCCGGGCGTCCTGCTGCAGGACCCACGATCAGAAGTCGACGGGGACGTCCGCACCCTCGGCGGGCTGGTCGACGCGCGGGCCGACGCCGAGCTTCTCCTTGACCTTCTTCTCGATCTCGTCGGCGAGGTCGGGGTTGTCCTTGAGGAAGTTGCGGGCGTTCTCCTTGCCCTGGCCGAGCTGGTCGCCCTCGTAGGTGTACCAGGCGCCGGCCTTGCGGACGAAGCCGTGCTCGACGCCCATGTCGATGAGGCCACCCTCGCGCGAGATGCCCTGTCCGTAGAGGATGTCGAACTCCGCCTGCTTGAACGGCGGCGACACCTTGTTCTTGACGACCTTGACGCGGGTGCGGTTGCCGACGGGCTCGGTGCCGTCCTTGAGGGTCTCGATGCGGCGCACGTCGAGGCGGACCGAGGCGTAGAACTTCAGCGCCTTTCCACCGGTCGTCGTCTCCGGCGAGCCGAACATGACGCCGATCTTCTCGCGGAGCTGGTTGATGAAGATCGCCGTGGTGCCGGTGTTGTTGAGCGCACCGGTCAGCTTGCGCAGCGCCTGGCTCATGAGGCGGGCCTGCAGGCCGACGTGGCTGTCGCCCATCTCGCCCTCGATCTCGGCGCGCGGCACGAGGGCAGCGACGGAGTCGATGACGATGATGTCGAGGGCGCCGGAGCGGATGAGCATGTCGGCGATCTCGAGCGCCTGCTCACCGGTGTCGGGCTGGGAGACGAGCAGCGCGTCGGTGTCGACACCGAGCTTCTTGGCGTACTCGGGGTCGAGCGCGTGCTCGGCGTCGATGAACGCCGCGATGCCGCCGGCCTTCTGGGCGTTGGCGACCGCGTGCAGCGCCACCGTGGTCTTACCGGAGGACTCCGGGCCGTACACCTCGACGATACGACCCCGCGGGAGGCCGCCGATGCCGAGCGCGACGTCGAGGGAGATCGACCCCGTCGGGATGACCTCGATCGGCGGGCGGACGTCGTCGCCGAGGCGCATCACCGCGCCCTTGCCGTAGCTCTTCTCGATCTGGCCCATCACCGAGGCGAGGGCCTTGTCCTTGTCCATCACCGATGCCATTGCCTGGCCACCTATCTGCCGTCTGCGCTGCGGTCGTCTGCCTTCGACCCTGAACGACGGCGCTCGTGAGATCCGTTGTCGGGTCAGACGTTAGGGCCCGGCGCCGACATCGGGGTTCACCACGAGACGGCCTGTGGACGATGCCTGGGGTGGCACCGGACCTGTGGAGAACAGTACCGAACACGTGTTCGAAGTCGTGCACCGACACGCCGTCGACGCGTCGGGCGCGTCGACGCGTCCGCGCGGGACCGTGCTCAGCCCTCCCCCGCCTCGGCCAGCGCCTCCCGGAAGGCCGCGTGGACGCCGTCGGAGAAGAGCCAGAAGCGCGCCTCGCGCACCGCAGAGTGGGTGCCCAGCGCGTCGGCGAGCGCGGCGACGGCGACGCGCGCCGCGGCGTCGTGGGGGTAGCCGTAGATCCCGCACGAGACCGCCGGGAAGGCGACGACGGCGCACGAGGCGTCTGCGGCCAGCTCGACCGAGCGGCGGTAGCACGACGCGAGCAGCGCGGGCTCCCCCGCGTCGCCGCCGCGCCAGACCGGTCCGACGGTGTGGATGACGTGACGGACCGGGAGCCGCCCGGCCCCGGTGATCTTCGCGTCGCCGGTGTGGCAGCCGCCGAGCAGCCGGCACTCGGCGAGCAGGTCGGGACCCGCGGCGCGGTGGATCGCACCGTCGACCCCACCGCCCCCGAGGAGCGAGGAGTTGGCGGCGTTGACGATGGCGTCGGCACCGGCGTCGGTCGTGATGTCCCCGAGCCGCAGGGTGATCCGACCGCGCGCGGGCGTCACGGCCCGGCCACCTGCCCGCCCTGGGCGCCGCGCGCGACCCGGTCGTCGCGGCCCAGGCGCCGGGCCGCCGGCACGTCCATGTCGTCGCAGATCGCCTCCCAGACGCGGCGGGGCGGCTCGCCGTCGGCGAGGGCCTGGTCGACGGTCCGGCCGCCGAGCGAGCCCAGGACGTGGTCACGGGCGAGCGAGCGCGCGTACCCCTCGCCGAACTCGTCGTCCATCAGGGTCCAGAAGTGACTCATGCGCACCGCGTCAGTCTGCCACCGACCGCCGCGGGAACCGCCGGTGTCACGAGGTCGTCGCAGGTTCGCCGAACCCGGCCTTGGCCGTCGCCTGCAGGCGATATCGTCTCTCCGCCGCGCCACTGCCGGCACACCGACCTCCAGGGGAGCACCAGTCACATGTCCGACCAGTCGCACGGGCCTGCCGGCCCCGCGGGCGGCCCGCAGCCCGCGCCGCAGTCCTACTCCTACCCCGGCGCCCCGGACGCGTCCGGGGCCACCGACCCGACGCAGGGCGTCGCCCTCGCCGACGAGCCGTCGACGCCCGGTGCGGGCAGGAGCCGGCGCACCGGACTGCTCGCCGGCGGCATCGCGGCCGTCGTGCTGCTCGGCGGTGCCGGCGTCTTCGCCGCCCAGCAGCTGAGCGGGGGCGGTTCGCAGCCGGCCGACGTCCTGCCGGGCGACGCCTACGCGTACGTGCGCCTCGACATCGACCCCTCGGCCGGGCAGAAGATCGCGGCCGTGCGGTTCCTCGGCAAGGTGCCGCAGATCCAGAGCACGCTCGGCAGCGGCGACCCCCGCAAGAAGCTGTGGGACCTCGCCGCGAAGGACTCCGGCGAGGCCTGCATGAAGGCCTTCAACTACGACGCCGACATCGCGCCGTGGCTCGGCGACCGCATCGGCCTCGCCCTGCGGCCCGGCGGCACGAAGGACACCCCGAACCTCGCCGTCGCGGTGCAGGTCAAGGACGAGGACGCCGCCCGCACGACGCTGACCAAGCTGCAGAAGTGCGGCGACAGCGGCTCCGACAGCGACCTGCGCATGACGGACGGCTACGCCGTCATCACGCCCAAGGGTCAGGGCGACGCGACGCTGGCGGCCACCGCCAAGGGCAGCCTCGCCCAGAACACGACGTTCACCGGCGACATGTCCGCCCTCGGCGAGCAGGGCGTCGTGTCGGCGTGGATGGACATGGGCCGGGGCATGCCCGAGCTGCAGAAGCTCGGCGGCTCCGAGATGGCCTCCTCCCTCGGCATGGGGACCGTGCCCACGGCCAACGCCAAGGGCCGCGTGGCCACGGCGCTCCGGTTCGACAGCGACTACGTCGAGCTCGCCGGCCTCGTCCGCGGCGCCGACGCGACCACGACCGTCAAGGGCAGCGGCGCGGAGATGGCCAACCTCCCGGCCAACACGATGGCGGCCCTGCAGGTGTCGGGTGCCGACCAGTCCATCGACGCGGGCTGGCCCGCCGTCAAGAAGCAGCTCGACGCCCTCGCGGGCGGCGGCCAGGACGACATCGTCGCCATGGCCGAGCAGCAGCTCGGGATCAAGCTGCCCGACGACCTCAAGGCCCTGCTCGGCCGGTCCTTCACCGTCTCGCTGCCCGACCAGGACTTCCAGTCCGCGGCCCCGGCCGTCGGCGTCAAGATCGTCTCGAGCGACGCCAAGCGCGCCGACGGCGTCATCACCAAGCTGCTCCGGGCGGCCGGTGGCGGGGTCGACCTCACGCACCACGTCGACGGTGACAAGGTCTACGTCGCGACGACCTCCGACTACGCGGACGACCTCAAGGCCGGTGGCCGCCTCGGCGACACCGACGCCTTCAAGCAGGCCGTCGGCGACGTCAGCGGTTCCAACGCCGCGATGTTCTTCGACCTCGACAAGCTCGAGAAGCTCTACCTCAGCGGCGTCCACGGCCAGGAGAAGACCTTCCTCGAGTCGCTCAAGGCCGTCGGCCTCAACGCCACGCAGACCGCCCCGGGCGAGGCCACGTTCTCGCTGCGCGTCCTGGGCAACTGACGCCGGCCGCACCACCTGCACACGGCCACCCGGTCCCGGGTGCGCGAAGGGCCCCGCCTCGGCGGGGCCCTTCGTCGTGGCGGCTTCGTCAGGCGCGGACGGTCAGGCGCGGACGGACAAGCCGGCGACCCCGAAGCCCGACGCGTCGGGCAGGCGGATCTCGTTGCCCGAGTAGGCGATCCCACCGTCGACCGGCGAGGTGACCGACCACCAGGCGGCGTCGAGGTCGCTCACCTCGGTGGTCGGCTCGGCGGCGACGAGCGCGGCCGCGGCTCCGACGCCGACGTGCGACTCCATCATCGAGCCGACGATGGTGCGCAGGCCGGCGTCGTGCGCGCGGCGCAGCAGGTCGCGGCCGACGGCGAGCGACCCGCACTTGGCCAGCTTGACGTTGACGAGGTCGGCGGCGCCGAGGCGGATGATCCGCTCGAGGTCGTAGGGCCCGAAGCACGACTCGTCGGCCATGACCGGGAGCCCGACGCGCTCGCGCACCCACGCCAGCCCCTCGATGTCGTCGGCGACGACGGGCTGCTCGACGAACTCGACGCCGAGGTCGGCCACCTCCAGCGCCCGGATGACGCGGACGGCCTCCTCGCGCGTCCACCCCTGGTTGGCGTCGAGGCGGATCGCGACGCCCGGCCCGACGGCGTCGCGCACGGAGGCGACCCGCTGGACGTCGGTGTCGGCGTCGGTGCCGACCTTCATCTTCAGGGTGGTGAAGCCGTCCGCGACGCGGGAACGGGCCGTGTCGGCGAGGTCGGCGGCATCGCCGGCCGACAGCGTGACGTCGGTGACGAGCACCCGTTCCGGGACGCGTCGGCCCTCGGCGAGCAGCGTGGCGACGGAGACGCCCTCGGCCTGCGCCAGCAGGTCGTGAAGGGCGGCGTCGAGGGCGGCCTTGGCGCCGAAGTTGCGCGCCACCGTGCGGGCGACGACCCGTCCGAGGGCGGTGAGGTCGTCGAGGTCGTCGAGCGCGTGGCCCGTCACCGCCGGGGCGAGCATCTGCTCGAGGCAGGCGGTGGCGCTCGCGAGCGACTCGCCGGTGACCTGCCACACCTGCGGCGCCTCGCCCCACCCGACGCGGCCGTCGCTGTCGGTCACGCGGACGAGCACCGTGTCGACGGTCTCGGTGCGGCGCAGCGCGGTGACGAACGGGGTGTGGAGCGGGACGGACGACGGTGTGGTCTCGACGCGGACGACGGTGGTCACGCGGTCACCGCCCCGGCGTGGGTGGCGGCCCAGACGTCGCGGGCGACGTCGGCGACCAGGGCGGCGGCCTCCGCCTCGTCGAGGTCGACCGTCGTGCAGACGGCCAGCACGAACGGCTCCTCCCCGACCGGCCGCACGAGGGCGACGTCGTGCGACACCCCGGGGATCCAGCCGGACTTGCTCGCCGTGGGCGTGCCGGCGGGCAGGCCGGCGGGCACCTGGTCGAGGTGCTGCTGGCGGGCCAGGATCGCCTCCACCGGGCCGAGCACCGGCTCGCCCCCGAGGGCCGGCTCTCGTCGGCCGACCGCCGCCATGAGGAGGCCGAGGTCCGCCGCCGTGACCGTGTTGGTGATGCCGGCCGCGCGCGCCGCGGCGTCCTCGATGCCCCGCCCCACGACGGTCGTGCCGGAGCAGCGGGCGAGGCGCAGCACCTCGGCCACCTCGGAGAGGCCGACGACGTCGATGAGCAGGTTGGTCGCGAGGTTGCCCGAGTGGGTGATGGCGTGCTCGGCGAGCTCGCGCAGGGTGCGGGTGGCCCCGACGGCCGCCCAGGTGTCGGGGTCCTGGTCGTCGCCCTCGTCCATGGCGAACGGCGAGCCGTCGAGGACCGAGACGAAGGCGTTGTGCACCGGGTAGGAGGCGTCGAGGTCGAGCTCGCCGCGCACGACGCGTCGCATGGCCGCGACGACGAGCGGCAGCTTCATCGTGGAGGCCGCGTAGTGGGGCGCGTCGGCGTCGTGGGACCACACGGCGCGGCCGTCGAGGTCACCGAGCCAGACGGACAGGGTCGCCCCGTCCGGGTGCCCGAGGCTGGTCAGGCGTGAGTCGAGGTCCGTGAAGGGCGAGGGCACCCTCGCACGGTAGACGATCAGGCCGCGGAGGCCGACACGACCTCGCCCGTGGCCACGGGGAGCCGGACGGCGGGCGCCAGTCCTTCGCTCTCGGCCATCCGGGCGGAGACGTCGATGAGCACCTGGGACAGCGGGGTGTCGAGGGCGCCGCAGATCGAGGCGAGCAGCTCGGAGGAGGCCTCCTTCTCGCCGCGCTCGACCTCGGAGAGGTAACCGAGCGAGACCGACGCGGTGGCCGAGACCTCACGGAGCGTACGGCCCTGGGCGCGGCGGCGCTCACGCAGGACGTCACCGAGCTCGCGTCGCAACAGTGTCGTCATGCCGCCCTCCTCCAGGTCGTCGGTGTCGCGTGACGGGTGTGGCCCGTCGTCGGGTCGTGCTCAGTGGTCGGTGCCCGGTGCTCCGGGTGTCGACAGGCCTACCGTACCCCGAGGCTCCGCCACGGGCGCAGCGGTTCGGTGCGTGGCGCGTGTCTCCTCGAGGGCCAGGGCGAGGACGGCGGCGACCGTGCCGGCACGGACCTGCGCCCTGGTCCCGTTCAACCGCAGCAGGCGCGTCGCTGTTCCCGACGGGCCCGCGACGGCGACGTGCACGGTGCCGGCGGGCTTGCCCTCGGCGGGCCCCGGCCCGGCGACGCCGGTGGTGGCCACGCCCCACGTGGCCTCGAGGCGCTCGCGCACGCCCTCGGCCATCGCGGCGGCGACCCCGGCGTCGACGGTGCCGACGCGTTCCAGCAGGTCGGCGGGCACGCCGAGCAGCGAGGTCTTGAGGTCGGTCGCGTACGCGACGACGCCCCCGCGCAGGACGTTCGAGGCGCCCGGGGTGTCGGCGACGGTGGCGGCCACCAGGCCCGCGGTGAGCGACTCGGCGCAGGCGAGCGTCTCCCCCGCCTCGGTGAGCTCGGCGACGAGCGCCGCGCCCGACGCGTCAGCGCCCGACGCGTCAGCGCCCGACGCGTCAGTCACGGTGCGGGGTCCGCTCCTCGGGGCGCGTCGACGTCGGCGGGGTCGGCGACGTGCGGCGCAGCGCGCGCGCCTCGCGGCGCAGCCGGGTGCGCTCGCTCGTCTCGCGCAGCCGGGCGGCCTTGAAGACGTAGTCGATTCCGGACAGGACCGTCATGACCGTGGCGGCGCCGAGCACGACGTAGGCGACCGTGGTCCACACGTCGCCGAGAGGGAGCACCCAGAGCGGGAACGTCAGGGCGCCGAGCGACAGCGTCTGCAGCATCGTCTTGAGCTTGCCGCCACGCCCCGCGGGCATGACGCCGTGCCGGATGACGACGAACCGCAGGACGGTGATGCCGATCTCGCGCACGAGGATGACGACGGTGACCCACCACCAGACGACCCCGAGCAGCGAGAGCCCGATGAAGGCCGTGCCGGTCAGCGCCTTGTCGGCGATCGGGTCGGCCACCTTGCCGAAGTTCGTGATCTCGCCGCGGCGCCGGGCCAGCTTGCCGTCGACGCCGTCGGTGACGGCCGCGACCGCGAAGACGACCCACGCCCAGAACCGCCACCACGGCTCGTGGCCGCCGTCCTGGAACAGGGCGAGGGCGTAGACCGGCACGAGGAGGAACCGGAGCACCGTCAGGGCGTTCGGCAGGTTCCAGTCGGTCGGCCGGGGGTTCGGGCCCTCACCCCGGTGGAAGGTGCTCGGCGTCATCGCGGCTCCGCGACGAGGTCGATCCCCTCGGTGTCGACGACGACGGCCGGCACGAGGTCGCCGACGGCGGGCACCGGCGCCCCGTCGGCGAGACGGAGGACCGTGACGCCGTCGACGTCCGGGCCCTGGAAGGCGGCCCGCCCGACGGGCGCACCGCCGTCGTCGATCTCCTCGACGAGGACCACGACGGTCTCGCCGATGCGCTCCTCGGCCCGCTGGGCGTTGAGCTCCTCGACGAGGCGGGTGAAGCGGTCGAGCCGCTCGGCGACGACGGCGGGGTCGAGCTTGCCGTCGTAGGACTCGGCCTCGGTGCCGTCCTCGTCGGAGTAGCCGAAGACGCCGACGACGTCGAGGCGCGCCTCGGCGAGGAACGCCTCGAGCTCGTCGAGGTCCTCCTCGGTCTCGCCGGGGAAGCCGACGATGACGTTGCACCGGACGCCGGCCTCGGGGGCGTCGGCACGGACGCGGGCCAGCAGGTCGAGGAACGCCTGGCGCGAGCCGAAGCGCCGCATCCGGCGCAGCAGCGGCTCCGAGGCGTGCTGGAAGGAGATGTCGTAGTACGGCACGACGCCGGGCGTGGCCGCCATGGCCTCGAGCAGGCCGGGACGGATCTCGGCGGGCTGGAGGTAGGAGACGCGCACCCGCTCGATGCCCTCGATCGCCGTGAGCTCGGGCAGCAGCTTCTCGAGCAGGCCGAGGTCGCCGAGGTCCTTGCCGTAGGAGGTCGAGTTCTCGGAGACGAGGAAGAGCTCCTTGACGCCGCGGGCCGCGAGCCAGCGGGCCTCGGCCACGACGTCGGTCGGGCGCCGCGAGACGAAGGCGCCGCGGAACATCGGGATGGCGCAGAAGGAGCAGCGCCGGTCGCAGCCGGAGGCGATCTTGAGCGGGGCCCACGGGCGGCCGTCGAGGCGGGCCCGCACGACGCGCGGTCCGCTGGCGGGGACGGGGACGCCGTCGTCGACGACCGGGGCGGGGGCGGTGGCCTCGGGCGTCGACGCGTCGCCGTGGCCGGGCAGCGCCACCGCGGCGGCGCCGGCCTGGCGCGCGACCGGCGACAGCGGCAGCAGCGTGCGGCGGTCGCCGGGCGTGTGACTCTCGACCTGCCCGCCGTCGAGGATCGTGCGCAGGTGCGCGCTCATGTCGCGGTAGGAGTCGAAGCCGAGCACGGCGTCGGCCTCGGGCAGCTGGTCGGCCAGCTGCTTGCCGTAGCGCTCGGCGAGGCAGCCGACGGCGACGACCTTCTGGGTGCGCCCGTGCTCCTTGAGGTCGTTCGCCTCGAGGAGGGCGTCGATGGAGTCCTTCTTGGCCTGCTCGACGAACCCGCACGTGTTGACGACGGCGACATCGGCCTCCGACGCGTCGTCGACGAGGCGCCACCCCCCGGCCAGCAGGCGTCCGGCGAGCTCCTCGCTGTCGACCTCGTTGCGGGTGCAGCCGAGGGTGACGAGGGCGACGCTGCGCTCAGTGGTCGGGAGGGGAGGGGCCATGCGTCCACTCTAGATGGCGGGGTGTTCAATGTCGGACATGCTCGGAGCGGACGGCCAGCGCCCCACCACGGACGACCCGGACACCTCGGACGAGACGGTCGGCGCCGGTGCCGCCGCGGCCCGGGACGTCGCCGACGCGTCCCTGTCCCGCGCGCGGCGGCTGCTCGCCGAGCACCCGCTCGTCGACGGCCACAACGACCTGCCGTGGGCGGCTCGCGAGCTGACGCGGTACGACTTCGAGGCGCTCGACGTGTCGGGCCGGCTCACCTCGACCCAGACCGACCTCCCGCGGCTGCGCGACGGCGGCGTGGGGGCGCAGTTCTGGTCGGTGTTCGTGCCGAGCACGCTGCCCGAGGGCGAGGCCGTCATCGCGACGCTCGAGCAGGTCGACGCCGTGCACCGCATGGTCGCGACGTGGCCCGGCGAGCTGGCCCTGGCGCTCAGCGCCGACGACGTCGAGGCCGCCCGAGCCGGCGGCCGGATCGCCTCGCTCCTCGGCGCCGAGGGCGGGCACTCGATCGGCTCCTCCCTCGCGGCGCTCCGGGCGCTGCACGCCCTCGGCGTCCGGTACCTGACGCTGACCCACAACGACAACACGCCCTGGGCCGACTCCGCGACCGACGTGCCCGCCGCCGGGGGGCTCACCGCCTTCGGCCACGAGGTGGTCCGCGAGATGAACCGCGTCGGCATGCTCGTCGACCTCAGCCACGTCGCCGCCACGACGATGCGCGCGGCGCTCGCGACGACCGCCGCGCCGGTCGTCTTCAGCCACTCCTCGGCGCTGGCCCTCTGCGACACGCCCCGCAACGTCCCCGACGACGTCCTCGCCGCCCTGCCGGCCAACGGCGGGGTCTGCATGGTGACGTTCGTGCCGGAGTTCGTCTCCCCCGACACCGCCGCGTGGCGCGTCGAGGCTGCCGCGGCCGCGGCCGAGGTCGGCGTCGACGCCAAGGACTGGGAGGCGTTCGGACGCTTCACCGCCACGTGGTCGCACGAGCACCCCAAGCCCGACGCGACGATCGCCCAGGTGGCCGACCACGTCGAGCACGTGCGCGAGGTCGCCGGCCTCGACCACGTCGGCATCGGCGGCGACTACGACGGCACCGACACCTTCCCGGTCGGCCTCGAGGACGTCAGCGGCTACCCGCGACTCGTGGCCGAACTGCTCGAGCGGCGCTGGTCCGACGACGAGGTTTCCCGGCTGGTGCGCGGCAACGTCCTGCGGGTGCTGCGCGACGCCGAGGCCGTGGCCCGCGACCTGCAGGCCACCCGCTCCCCCGCCATCGCCACCATCGAGCAGCTCGACGGCGACGCGTCCCGCTGAGGCGACGCGTCCCGCTGGGGCGACGCGTCAGCGCCGGAAGCGGGCGATGGTGAGCCCGACGAGCCGGGCGACGACGAGCGCGACGTAGAGCATGCCGGTGATCTGCTGCAGGAGCACGAACGCGCGGGCGTGCGGCTCGACGGCGTAGATGTCGGACAGCCCCGTGGAGGTCATCGTCGTGATCGACAGGTAGAGCAGCTCGAACCACGTGCGGGTGCCGGGCTGCCCCGTCTCGCCGTAGATCGTGAAGGAGTGCGGCCAGACGACCTGGATGGCGAGGTAGACGTAGGCGAACCCCCACGCCACGACGGTGAACGTCGCGCCGGTGGCGTAGAGCTCGTCCCGCGTCACCCAGTTGTCGGCGAACATGTACCGCAGCAGCCCGTAGCCGGTGTAGAGGTAGAAGAGGGCGTGGAGCACCGCGCTCCAGAACGTCAACGTCGCGTTGTCGGTCCAGATCGCCTCGGCGACGGTGAGCACGACGACGGGGCCGCCGAGGAGCACGGCCACCCACGTCAGGGCCGGCGTGGCGCGCACGGCCCGGACGGCCAGGAACAGCACGAGCAGTCCGATGAGCCCGAAGAGGGCGCGCGCCGCCTCCTGCACGTCGCCGGTCCGGGTCTCGATGAACGGGTAGGCGAGCAGGGCCGCCAGCTGCGCGAAGAGCAGCAGGGCGCACGGCAGCTCGGCGACCTTGCGCCGCAGGCGGTCCCACCTGTTCGGGGGGCCCGGGCGACGGGGCGTCGACGGCCAGAGCTCGAGCGAGGCACTCACCTCCCGGAGCCTAGCCGCGGCGGCGTCAAGAACGCGTCAAGAGCCGTCAGCCGCCCGTCAACGCAGGGGGCGCCGTCGCGTGGCGGGCCTACGAAGGAGGCATGACCGAGAACATCATCCTCGGCGTGGTCGGGCTGGCCCTCGTCGCCTACCTCGTCCACGTCCTCCTCCACGCGGACCGCTTCTGATGGGCGACACCGCCAGCGGGCTGCTCACCATCGCGGTCCTCGTCGCCGCCCTCGCGATCGTCCACGTGCCCCTCGGCACCTGGATGGCACGCGTCTTCACCGACGAGAAGCACTGGCGCGTCGAGCGCCTCGTCTACCGCCTCGTCCGCGTCGACCCCTCCAGCGAGCAGCGGTGGACCACCTACGCGCTCGCCGTCGTCGGCTTCTCCGTCGTCGGCATCGTCCTGCTCTTTGCGATGATCGCGGCCCAGGACGTGCTGCCGCTGGGGCGTGGGGCGTCGATGCACCTCGACACCGCGTTCAACACCGCGGTGTCGTTCGTGACGAACACGAACTGGCAGTCCTACGCCGGCGAGTCGGGCGCGTCGCCGCTCGTGCAGACGCTGGGGCTCACGGTGCAGAACTTCGTCTCCCCCGCCGTGGGGCTCGCGGTGGCCGTGGCCCTCGTGCGCGGCCTGGCCCGATCGGGCGCGGCCACGGTCGGCAACTTCTGGGTCGACCTGGTGCGCGGCGTCGTGCGGGTGCTGCTGCCGATCGCCGTGCTCGGGGCGGTCGTCCTGCTACTCGGCGGCGTCGTGCAGAACCTGGGTGGCCCGACGTCCGTGACGACGATCTCCGGCGGCCACCAGGTGGTGCAGGACGGGCTCGTCGCCTCGCAGGAGGCCATCAAGGAGCTCGGCACCAACGGCGGTGGCTACTTCAACGCCAACTCGGCGCACCCGTTCGAGAACCCCACGCCGCTGACCAACCTCCTCGAGATCTTCCTGCTCCTCGTCATCCCGTTCTCGCTCCCGCGCACGTACGGCGTCCTCGTCGGCGACCGGCGCCAGGGCTGGACGGTCCTCGCCTTCATGACGACGCTCTGGGGCCTGCTCGTCGCCGCGGTCACGTGGGCCGAGGTCCACGCGGCGGCCGGCCCGCTCGGGGCGATGGAGGGCAAGGAGCTGCGCTTCGGCGTCTGGCCCTCGGCCCTCTTCGCGGCGAGCACCACGGGCACCTCCACGGGTGCCGTCAACTCGATGCACGAGAGCTACTCGGCCCTCGGCGGCGGTGGCGCCCTCTTCGCGATGCTCCTCGGCGAGGTCTCGCCCGGTGGCGTCGGCACCGGCCTCTACAGCGCGCTGCTGCTCGCCGTGCTCACGGTGTTCCTCAGCGGCCTCATGGTCGGGCGCACCCCCGAGCTGCTCGGCAAGCAGGTGGGACGCCGCGAGATCACGCTGACCGCCCTGGCCCTGCTCGTCATGCCGGCGCTCGTGCTGGCCTTCACCGGCGCGGGCATGGTGCTGCCCGTCGTGTCGACCCAGATGCTGGCGTCCGGGCCGCACGGGCTCACCGAGGTCATGTACGCCTACGCGTCGGCGGCCAACAACAACGGCTCGGCCTTCGCGGGGCTCTCGGCCGACACGCCCTACCTCAACCTGACCCTGGCGCTCTGCATGCTGCTCGGCCGGTTCGTGCCGATCCTGCTCGTCCTCGCACTTGCGGGATCCCTTGCCGCACAGCGCCGCCGCCCGGCCACCGCCGGGACGCTCCCGACCCACACACCCACGTTCGCGGGCCTGTTCACCGGGGTGGCGCTCGTCGTCACCGGACTGACGTTCTTCCCGGCGCTCGCCCTCGGTCCCCTCGCAGAGGCACTCTCATGACCACGACGCTCACCCCGACCGCGTCGACCCCGGGCCACGAGCCCCACGACCACCACCGCGACGCCGCGCTGATCCGACCCGGGCACAGCACCACGTCGCTGCCCGCCCTCGGCCGGCAGCTGGTGGCCACCTTCCCGCAGGCCGTCGCCAAGCTCGACCCGCGGCACGTGTGGCGCACCCCCGTCGTGTTCGTCGTCTGGGTCGGCTCGCTCGTCACGACCGTCGTGGCCGTGCTCGACCCCTCGTGGTTCGCCTGGGGCGTGACGCTCTGGCTCTGGGCGACCGTGCTCTTCGCCAACATGGCCGAGGCCGTCGCCGAGGGACGCGGCAAGGCCCAGGCGGCGACGCTGCGCGCCACCCGCACGACGACCACGGCGAAGCGCCGCCGCGCCGACGGCACCACCGAGACGGTCCCGGCGAGCGAGCTCGGCATCGGCGACGTCGTCCTCGTGCGGCCCGGCGAGGTCATCCCCGGCGACGGCGACGTCGTGGAGGGGATGGCCACCGTCGACGAGTCGGCCATCACCGGCGAGTCGGCCCCCGTCATCCGGGAGTCCGGCGGCGACCGCTGCGCCGTCACCGGAGGCACCACGGTGCTCTCCGACGGCATCACGGTGCGCATCACGACCAAGCCCGGCGAGACCTTCATCGACCGGATGATCGCGCTCGTCGAGGGCGCGGCGCGGCAGAAGACCCCGAACGAGATCGCGCTGACGATCCTGCTGACGACCCTGGCGATCATCTTCCTGCTCGCGGTCATCGGCATCCAGCCGCTCGCGATCTACTCCGGCCAGGAGCAGTCGACGATCGTCCTCGTGGCCCTGCTCGTCTGCCTCATCCCGACGACGATCGGCGCCCTGCTCTCGGCCATCGGCATCGCCGGCATGGACCGGCTCGTCCAGCACAACGTCCTCGCCATGTCGGGGCGGGCCGTCGAGGCGGCCGGCGACGTGTCGACGCTGCTGCTCGACAAGACCGGCACCATCACCTTCGGCAACCGCCGGGCCACGGCCCTGCTCGCGACGCCCGGCCTGCCCTCCGCCGACCTGACCCGGGCCGCGTACCTGTCCTCGCTCGCCGACGAGACCCCGGAGGGGCGCTCGATCGTCGAGCTCGCGGCGGCCGACCTCGACGCGTCGGGGCGCGAGTCGCTCGACGCCCTGGCCCGCGCGGGCACGGCCGTCGAGTTCACCGCGCAGACCCGCATGTCGGGGGTCGACCTCGCCGACGGCACCGCCCACCGCAAGGGCGCCTCCGACGCCGTCCGGTCATGGGTCCGCTCGACCGGCGGCACGATGCCGCAGGGCGTCCTCACCGAGGTGAACGGGATCGCGAGCGAGGGTGGCACGCCGCTCGTCGTCGCCGTGCGCGAGCCCGGTGCCCCGGCCCGGGTGCTCGGCGTCGTCCACCTCAAGGACGTCGTCAAGCCCGGCATGAAGGAGCGCTTCGCGCAGCTGCGCGCCATGGGCATCCGCACCGTCATGATCACCGGCGACAACCCGCTGACGGCCCGCGCCATCGCCGAGGAGGCCGGCGTCGACGACTTCCTCGCCGAGGCCACCCCCGAGGACAAGATGGCGCTCATCAAGCGTGAGCAGGAGGGCGGGCGGCTCGTCGCCATGACCGGCGACGGCACCAACGACGCGCCGGCCCTCGCCCAGTCGGACGTCGGCGTCGCGATGAACACCGGCACGTCGGCGGCCAAGGAGGCGGCCAACATGGTCGACCTCGACTCCGACCCCACCAAGCTCATCGACATCGTCTCGATCGGCAAGCAGCTGCTCATCACCCGGGGCGCGCTGACGACGTTCTCGATCGCCAACGACATCGCGAAGTACTTCGCCATCATCCCGGCGATGTTCGTGACGATCTTCCCGGGGCTGCAGACGCTCAACGTCATGCGGCTGTCCACCCCCGAGTCGGCGATGCTCTCGGCCGTCATCTTCAACGCGCTGATCATCGTGGCGCTGATCCCCCTGTCGCTCAGAGGAGTTCGCTACCGAGCCATCGGCAGCACCGCCCTGCTGCGACGCAACATCCTCGTCTACGGCATCGGCGGCGTCGTGGCCCCGTTCATCGGGATCAAGCTCATCGACCTCGTCGTGAGCCACCTCCCGCTCTGACCTCCGCCCCGATCGCCCACGCCCTCCCCCGAGAGGAACCCGATGTCCAGCAGCACCACCACCCTCGTCCGCCAGTCCTGGGCCGGCCTGCGCGCCATGCTCGTGCTCACCGTCCTGCTCGGCCTGCTCTACCCCGCCCTCGTGTGGGGCATCGGGCAGGTCGTCGCCCGCGACCAGGCGGGCGGCTCGCTCGTGCGGGTCGGCGGCTCCGTCGTCGGCTCGAGCCTGCTCGGCCAGCAGTGGGTCGGCGACGAGTGGTTCCACGGCCGCCCGTCGGCCAGCGACTACGCCGGCGACACGAGCGGCGGCACCAACCTGTCCGGCAGTGCGCTCACCGACGAGGTCGCCAAGCGCGCCCGGGCCGCGGGCCTCGACGCGTCGGCTGCCCGCACCCTGCCGCCCGACGCATTGACCGCGTCGGCGAGCGGGCTCGACCCCGACGTGTCCCCCGCCTACGCACTGAGCCAGGTCGAGCGCGTCGCGTCGGCGCGCGGGCTCGACCCGGCCCGGGTGCGGGAGCTCGTCGTCGGGCACTCGGCCGGACGCCAGCTCGGCTTCCTCGGCGAGCCGCGCGTCGACGTCCTCGACCTCAACCTCGCCCTCGCGCGTCAGTCCTGACCGGGCACACCCTGACCTGCGAGGATCGGGACATGGCAGGAGGACCCGAGCAACCGGCGGTCCTCGGCGGCGAGCCCGGCGGCACGCCGACCGCCGGGCGAGGCCGGGGGCGCGGCTCGCTGCGGATCTACCTCGGCGCGGCCCCCGGCGTCGGCAAGACCGTCGCGATGCTCGACGAGGCGCACCGGCGCCTCGAGCGCGGCACAGACGTCGTCGTCGGCATCGTCGAGACCCACGGGCGCGCCCACACCGCAGCGCTGCTCGAGGGCCTGGAGGTGCTCCCCCGCCGCAACGTGGCCTACCGCGGCAGCGTGCTGCCCGAGCTCGACGTCGAGGCGGTCCTGGCCCGACGGCCGCATGTCGTGCTCGTCGACGAGCTGGCGCACACCAACGTCGGACCGGAGCTCGGCGGAGGGGGCGAGGGCCTCCGCGATGCCGGCCCGGGGTCGGCGGCCTCGCCCGGCAGCGCCGCCCACGAGAAGCGCTGGCAGGACGTCGAGACGATCCTCGACGCGGGCATCGACGTGCTCTCGACCCTCAACATCCAGCACCTCGAGTCGCTCAACGACACCGTCGAGTCGATCACCGGGGTGCGGCAGCGCGAGACCGTGCCCGACGAGGTCGTCCGCCGCGCCGACCAGGTCGAGCTCGTCGACATGACGCCGGAAGCCTTGCGCCGCAGGCTCGCCCACGGCAACGTGTACGCACCCGAGAAGGTCGACGCCGCCCTCGCCAACTACTTCCGCGTCGGCAACCTGTCAGCGCTGCGCGAGATCGCCCTGCTGTGGCTCGCCGACCGCGTCGACGAGGCCCTCGAGCGCTACCGGGCCGACGAGGGCATCGAGTCGGCGTGGCCGGCGCGCGAGCGGGTCGTCGTCGCCCTGACGGGCGGGCCGGAGAGCGAGACCCTCCTGCGCCGCGGCGCCCGGATCGCCACCCGCGTCGCCGGTGGCGAGCTCATCGCCTGCCACGTGCGCTCGTCGGAGGGGCTCGCGACGACCGACCCCGCCGAGCTGGCCCGGCTGCGCCGGATCGCCCGCGACGTCGGCGCCGAGTTCCACGAGGTGTCCGGCGCCGACGTGCCGGCCGCGATCCTCGACCACGCCCGCGGCGTCAACGCCACCCAGATCGTCGTCGGCGTGAGCCGGCGCAGCCGGTGGCAGCAGGTGCTGCGCCCGAGCATCGCCTCCGAGGTCGCCGACGGCTCGGGCGACATCGACGTGCACCTCGTGCCGCACGAGCGGTCCAAGGTCGCCGGGCGGGCCGGACGCGTGGGGCGTGCGTGGCGGCTGCCGTGGCGACGCGTCGTGGCGGGATTCGTGCTCGGGACCGTGTGCCTCGTCGCGCTGACCGCCGTGCTCGTCGCGACCCGCGAGGGCCACACCCTCTCGCTCGACCTGCTCCTCTACCTCGCGCTCACCGTGGCGTGCGCCCTCGTCGGCGGCATCTGGCCGGCGCTGTTCTGCGCGGTCGTCGGCTCGCTCGTCGTCAACTGGTTCTTCACCGAGCCGCGCGGCACCCTGACGATCAGCGACCCGCCCAACGCGCTCGCGCTCGCCGTGTTCGTCCTCGTCGCGATGGCCGTGTCGTCGGTCGTCAACCTCGTCGCGCGCCGCACCGAGCAGGCGCTGTCGGCCGAGCGGGAGTCGGCCGCGCTGGCCGCCCTGAGCCGCGACCTGCTCGCCGAGCCACGCCCGCTGCCCGCCGTCCTCGAGCGCGCCCGCGACGCCCTCGACATGCGCTCGGCGCTGCTCGTGCGCCTCGACGCCGGTGCCGCCGACGTCAGGGGCGCCACCGGGCGCGTCCTCGCCTCGACCGACCCGGCCCTGCCGGCCGGCGCCACGCTGCCGTCCGGACGCGTCTGGGCGCTCGACGTGCCCGTCGACGACGGCGTGCACCTCATCCTCGACGGCGAGCCCGTCGCGGCAGAGGACCAGCGCGTCCTCAACGCCTACGCCGCGCACGCCGCCATCCTCTACGGGCGCGAGCAGCTCGTCGAGGAGGCCCGGCGCGCAGCGGGACTCGCGCGCGACAACGCCGCCCGCACGACGCTCCTGGCCGCCGTCTCGCACGACCTGCGCACGCCGCTGGCCGGGATCAAGGCCGCCGTGTCGACGCTGCGCCAGACCGGCCTCGAGCTGCCGCCGGACGACGAGGCCGAGCTGCTCGAGTCGATCGAGGGCGGGGCCGACCAGCTCGACGCCGTCATCGGCAACCTCCTCGACCTCTCCCGCCTGCAGACCGGCGCCGTCCGCCCGCACACCGACGCCGTCGACCTCGTCGACGCCGTCGTCAACGCGCTGCGCACGACCTCCGAGCCCGGACGCGTCGAGCTGGCCCTCGACCCCGACGTGCCCGCCGCCGTTGCCGACCCGGGGCTGCTCGACCGGGTGCTCGCCAACGTCCTGGAGAACGCCTTGCGCCACAGCGGCTCCGCCCCGGTCCGGGTGACGGCCGGCCGGATCCACGACACCGTGCAGCTGCGGGTCGTCGACCGCGGGCCGGGTGTGGCCGACGAGGACAAGGACCGGATCTTCGAGGCGTTCCAGCGCGTCGGCGACGCACCGCGCGGCGAGGGCCTCGGGCTCGGCCTCGCGGTGGCCCGTGGTCTCATGACCGTCATGCACGGTTCCCTCGTGCCCGAGGACACCCCGGGCGGCGGCCTGACCATGGTCGTCGAGCTGCCGGCCGAGCCGGCCGTCGAGGTCGCGACCCTCGGCCTCCCGGCCCTCGAGGTCCCCACCAGCCAGGCCCCGACCGCCCACCCCGAGGAGGCCCCGTGAGCCGCGTCCTCGTCGTCGACGACGACCCACGCCTGCGCCGCACCCTGTCCATCGCCCTGCGCGCGCACGGGCACGAGGTGCTCACGGCCGCCGACGGGCGCAGCGCCGTGCAGACGGCTCTCGAGGACTCCCCCGACGTCGTCATCCTCGACCTCGGGCTGCCCGACCTCGACGGCGTCGACGTGCTCCAGCAGGTGCGGCGGGGCTCCGGGGTGCCGGTCATCGTGCTGTCGGCCCGGCACGAGTCCGACGACAAGATCGAGGCGCTCGACCTCGGCGCCGACGACTACGTGACCAAGCCGTTCGGCGTCGAGGAGCTGCTCGCTCGCGTCCGGGCCGCGGTGCGCCGCTCCGGTGAGGGCGGCCGTGCCATCGGCACCGTGGCCGGCGAGCGGTTCACCCTCGACTTCGCCGAACGGCGGGCCACCGTCGAGGGCCACGACGTCCGCCTCACCCCGACCGAGTGGCGGCTGCTCGAGGCGCTGTGCCGCACGCCCGGGCACCTCGTGTCGCAGCAGGACCTGCTGCGCCAGGTGTGGGGCCCGTCCTACGGCCGCGAGTCGAACTACCTGCGGGTGTACGCCAACCAGCTGCGCCGCAAGCTCGAGCCGGACCCCGCGCGGCCGGTGCACCTCGTGACCGAGCCGGGCCTCGGCTACCGCTTCCTCACCTGAGGCGGGACCGGATCCCTCGGCCGCTCAGTAGCGCTCGCGGCCGCCGCGGTCGGTCAGCTGCCAGGCGTCCTCGGACTCCTCGTCGTCCTCCTCGTTGACCGTCGGCGTCATGTCGCCGGGCGACCACGCCGCGGTCGGCACGGCCGTCGTGTCCTCCTCGGCGTGGCGCCGCTCCTCGCGCTCGGCGACGATCGACGCCGTCCGCTGGGGCGCCAGCGGCTCGTCGTCGCCGCCCACGCCCGACGCGTCGAGTTCGACCGGCGGCGGCGCGTAGGGCTCGTCGTCCTCGGGGACGAGGCCCTCGTCGTCGAGGCCGTCGGCCACGGCCGGCGTCGGCACGTCCTCGCCGCGGAGCAGCGCGAGGGTCGTCGGCAGGTCGTCGGGGCGCACGAGCACGTCACGGGCCTTGGACCCCTCGCTCGGGCCGACGATGCCGCGCGACTCGAGCAGGTCCATGAGCCGGCCGGCCTTGGCGAACCCGACGCGCAGCTTGCGCTGGAGCATCGAGGTGGACCCGAACTGCGTCGTGACGACGAGCTCGGCCGCCTGGAGCAGCACGTCGAGGTCGTCGCCGATGTCGTCGTCGATCTGCTTCTTCGGCGCCACGACGGTGACGTCCTCGACGTAGTTCGGCTTGAGCTGGGTCGTGACGAACTTGACGACCTCGTGGATCTCGGACTCGTTGACCCACGCGCCCTGCACGCGCATCGGCTTGCTCGCGCCCATCGGCAGGAAGAGCGCGTCACCCTGGCCGATGAGCTTCTCCGCGCCGGGCTGGTCGAGCACGACGCGGCTGTCGGCGAGCGACGAGGTCGCGAAGGCCATGCGCGAGGGCACGTTGGCCTTGATGAGGCCGGTGACGACGTCGACCGACGGACGCTGCGTGGCGAGCACGAGGTGGATGCCGGCGGCGCGCGCGAGCTGGGTGATGCGCACGACCGACTCCTCGACGTCGCGCGGGGCGACCATCATGAGGTCGGCGAGCTCGTCGACGACGACGAGCAGGTACGGGTAGGTCGTGATCTGCCGCTCGGAGCCCGGCAGCGGCTTGACCTTGCCGGCGCGCACCGCCTTGTTGAAGTCGTCGACGTGCTTGAAGCCGAACGCCGCGAGGTCGTCGTAGCGCTGGTCCATCTCCTTGACGACCCACTGGAGGGCCTCGGCGGCCTTCTTCGGGTTCGTGATGATCGGCGTGATGAGGTGCGGGATGCCCTCGTAGGCCGTCAGCTCGACGCGCTTGGGGTCGACGAGGATGAGGCGCACCTCCTCCGGCGTCGAGCGCATGAGGATCGAGGTGATCATCGAGTTGACGAAGCTCGACTTTCCGGAGCCCGTGGCGCCGGCGACGAGCAGGTGCGGCATCTTGGCGAGGTTGGCGATGACGTACGCGCCCTCGACGTCCTTGCCGACGCCCATGACCATCGGGTGCTCGTTGCTCCGGGCCGTCTGGCTGCGCAGCACGTCGCCGAGCGCGACGTTCTCGCGGTCGGTGTTCGGGATCTCGATGCCGATGGCCGACTTGCCGGGGATCGGGCTGAGGATGCGCACGTCGGCCGAGGCGACGGCGTAGGCGATGTTCTTGGACAGCGCCGTGACGCGCTCGACCTTGGTGCCCGAGCCGAGCTCGACCTCGTAGCGGGTGACCGTCGGGCCGCGGGTGAAGCCGGTGACGGCGGCGTCGATGTCGAACTGCTCGAAGACCCCGGTGAGCGAGTCGACGACGGCGTCGTTGGTCTCGCTGCGGGTCTTGTGCGGCGAGCCCGGCTTGAGCATCGCGGCGTCGGGCAGGCGGTAGGTGATGTCGCCGCCGAGGCTGAGCTGCTCGACACGAGAAGGCATCTCGGACATCGGTGGCGGCACGAGCTCGGCCTTGGGGCCGATCTTGCTCGTGTCGGGCGCGCCGTGGGTCTTGGGGTCGGTGGCGTCGACCGCCTTCTCGCCGCCGGGGCGCGGGGCCAGGACGCCGGGGGCGGTCGGACGCTTCTCGCCCGGGCGCAGGCGCTTGGTGGGGGCGTCGTCGGCCTCCTTCTGCGCGGCCTGGCGGAACGCCTCGTCGCCGTCGCGCTCGGACAGGTCGACGGGCTTGCGGCGCGCCCGCTTGAGGGCGGCAGCCGGCGCGTCGGTGTCGCTGTCGGCGTCGGCGGGGTGGGTGCCGCGGTCGATGACGAGCGCCTTGAGCTGGCGCAGGCGCGTCGGGATCATGTTGACCGGCGTCGCGGTGATGACGAGCAGGCCGAAGACGCCGAGGAGCACGAGCAGCGCCGTGGCGCCGTAGGGCGACACCGCGGCGGCGATCGGGCTCGAGGCGAGGAAGCCGATGATGCCGCCGGCGGCGCGCATGCCGTCGGCGCCGTCGGGCGGGTTCGGGATGCCGTCGGCCAGGTGCGACAGGCCGCACGCGGCGAAGGTCAGGGCGATGGTGCCGACGATGATGCGGTTGGTCGTGGCCTCGTCCTGCGGCGCGCGCAGCATCCGCAGCCCGAGCGCGAGGAGCACGAGCGGCACGGCGTAGGCGACGCGTCCGAAGGTGCCGGCGAAGACGGCGTGCACGACCTGGCCGAAGGAGCCCGCGACGCCCCACCACTCGCGGGCCGCGACGACGACGGCGAGGGCGATGAGGGCGAACCCGATGCCGTCGCGCTTGTGCTCGGGCTCGAGCTCGGCGGCGCTGTGGCCGACGCGGCGCACCGCGCCCCCGGCGAGGTGCGAGACGCCCATCCACGTGTTGCGCACGGCGTTGAACGGGAACGGCAGGCCGCCGCCCCTGGCCTTGCTCTGCCCCTTGGTCTGGCCCTTGCGCGCGGCGGCCGGCTTGCGCTGCGCCGGGCGGGGTGTGCGGGCCGCCGGCGGGCGCGACGACGTGCCCTTGGCGCGCGTGGCGGCCGAGGAGCTCGTGCGCTGGGAGGTGGACGGACGTGTCGCCATGCTGGCACCGTACGCCAGCGTCTCTGTGAACTCACGCGTCACACGCGCACCACGGCGGATTGGCTCGGCGACGCCGCCCTCCGCGTCGCCGCCCCGACGTCTCAGATGCCGACACCCGGCGGCCGGTGGGTGGACACCCGGGCGACCGGCCGCCTATGGTCGTCGGCAGGTCAAGAGTGTCAGCGACAAGCCCCGGCTCGCTGGCCAGCAACCCTCCTCCGCGGTGGGGTGCTCCGGGTGACGACCAGGCCGCCCTCGGCTGGTTCTCGGCGAGGTCGGCAAGCGCGGACCTGCACCGGGTGGGTCCCTGGACCCTCGAGGAGCACTGCCATGTCGGCCCTTCCCAGCACCACGACTCTCTGTGGCGGCGGGCCCGCCCCCGTCGTTCGCACCCGCGCCCTGCGCGTCGTCGCGGAGGCCGAGGCCCTCCCCCGCGTCGTCGGCGCCGGCCTGCGTGTGCCGACGACCGCGGGCGAGGTGGCCTACGCCAACCTCGACCACGCCGCGTCGACGCCCGCGCTCCAGACCGTCAAGGACGCCGTCGACCGTGCCCTCGAGACGTACTCCTCGGTGCACCGCGGCGCCGGGTACGCCTCGCGCCTGACGAGCGCGTGGTACGAGCAGGCCCGCGACGAGGTGGCCCGGTTCGTCGGGGCCCGCGAGGGCGACGAGGTCGTCTTCACCCGCACGACGACCGACTCCTGGTCGGTCCTCGCCAACGCCCTGCCGAGCCGCGCGGTCGTCTTCGTCTTCGGCAGCGAGCACCACTCGACGCTGCTGCCCTGGGGCCGGTCGCGCACCGTGCGCCTGCCGATCCCGCAAGGCACCGACGACGCCCTCGACCTGCTCGACGAGGCGCTCGCCGAGCACCCCGGCAAGCACCGGCTCGTCGTGCTCACCGCGGCCTCGAACGTCACGGGCGAGGTGTGGCCGGTCGAGCGCTTCGCGCGCCTGGCCCACGAGCACGGCGCCCGGATCGCCGTCGACGCCGCGCAGCTGTCGGCCCACCGCCGCATCGACCTCGCGGCCTGGGACGCCGACTGGGTCGCCTTCTCCGGCCACAAGACCTACGCCCCCTTCGGCACCGGCGTGCTCGCCGGGCGCCGTGACTGGCTCGACGCCGGCGCCCCCTACCTGCCCGGTGGCGGCGCGACGGCGTCGGTCACCGAGACCGGCACGGTCTGGGCCACCGGCGCGGCGCGCCACGAGGGCGGCAGCCCCAACGTCGTCGGCGCCATCGCCCTCGCCGCCGCCTGCGCGACGATCGAGCGCCACCGCGAGGCCATCGAGGCCCACGAGGAGGACCTGCTCGAGCGCCTGCGCGGCGGGCTCGAGGCCGTGCCGGGCGTCGACGTCCTCTCGCTCTTCGGCGACGACCACGACCGGGTCGGCGTCGTCGCCTTCACGGTCACCGGGTTCGACCCCTCGCTCGTGTCGCAGGTGCTCTCGGTCGAGCACGGCATCGGCGTGCGCGACGGCAAGTTCTGCGCCCACCTGCTCGTCGACGAGCTGCTCGAGGACCCGTGGGGCGAGCGGCCCGAGACCGCGGTGCGCGCCAGCGTCGGGCTCGGCAGCACGGCCGAGGGCGTCGAGCGTCTCGTGGCCGCGGTGGCCGGCTTGGTCGCCGAGGGCCCGTCCCGCACGTGGACCCGCACCGCCGCCGGTTGGACCGTGGAGGGCACCGACCCCCGCGACGTCGAGGTCGAGCGGCCCTGGTGATGACCCCGCAACACACCGAGTGGTCGCCAACCCGTTCGGGTTGTGCCGGGCCTGGTTGGCAGCTGTTCGGTGTGTTGCGGTTCTGAGGGGGTTGGCGCGCTCGGGTCGCCGACCTCCGCAGCGCGCCGGGTCAGCGCTCGGTCGACAGCGAGTACGACGCCCAGACGGCCGCGTGGTCGGTGCGGTTGAGGGCCACCTGGCCCGCGTCGACGACGACGAGCCCGCGGCTCAGCTGGTGGTCGAGCGCGACGTACGGCGGGATGCGCCGCCCCTCGAACGGCCACGTGCGCACCCACCCCCGGCCGGCGGCCACCTGCGCGTCGACCAGCCCGTCGGCCAGGCGTCGGTACACCGGGTGACCGCTCGAGGCGTTGAAGTCGCCGGCCAGCAGCAGCGGCTCGGTCGTGGGCTGCTCGTGCACCCACGACGTCAGCGACGTCAGGGCGGCGTGCCAGGCGTCGGTCCGCCCCTGCAGCGGCGGTGGCGGGTGCACGGCCCGCAGCCGCACCCGGCCGACCGGTGTCGTGACGTCGACGTCGGGCTGGAGGCTGTCGCCGGCGGGGCTCACCCCGGCGTCGCGCTCGGTCAGGGGGTAGCGCGAGAGCAGCAGCGTGCCGACGACGCCCTCGCTGGCCCGACCGACGCGCTGGGGGAAGTAGGTGCGGGCGCCGGCGTCCTCGAGGTCCGATACCGCCTCCGGGGTCACCTCGACGAGCACGAGCACGTCGACCGCGTGGTACCGGACGGCGTCCATGATCTGCAGCGGGTTCGCATGTCCCTCATGGAGGTTCGCCGACATGACCGTGAGGTCGGGGTCGACCTTCGGCCGGGTGCTCGACGACCACGCCGGCGCCGCGACGACGAGCGCCACCACCGCGGCCGCGACGACCGGGACCGAGACCGCCCAGCGGCGCAGCAGCAGGGCGGCGGCCGCGAGCAGCACGAGCCCGACCACGACGATCGGTCCGGCGGTCTGGAGCACGACGACGAGGTAGGCCGTCGTGTCCCACCCACGCAGCGCCGCGACGGCGAGCAGCAGGAGCAGCGCCGCGAGCAGCGCGACGTCCGCGACGCGGCGCCAGCGTCGACGCGGCGCCGGCGACGCGTCCTCGGCGATGTCGGTCACGGGCGGCTCAGGCCTGCAGCACGACGGGGATGATCATCGGCCGGCGGCGGATCTTGCCACCGACCCACGACCCGACCGCACGCCGCACGATCTGCTGCAGCTGCTGGTCGTCGCGGACGCCGTTGGCCACGGCCTCCTCGATGGCCCGCTCGACCTTGGGGATGACCTGCTGGAAGATCTCGTCGTCCTCGACGAAACCGCGCGCCGTGATCTGCGGGCCGCTCGCGATCTTGCCGGTGGCCGAGTCGATGACGACGATGCACGAGATGAAACCCTCGTCGCGCAGGATGCGGCGGTCCTTGAGCAGCGCCTCGTCGGCACCGCCGACGCTGCTGCCGTCGACGTAGACGTAGCCGCAGTCGACGACGCCGACGACCGACGCCTTGCCGTCGACGAGGTCGACGACGACGCCGTCCTCGGCGAGCACGACGTGGTCCTCGGGGACGCCGGTCTGGATCGCGAGGCGGGAGTTGGCCCACATGTGGCGCCACTCGCCGTGCACCGGCATGACGTTGCGCGGCTTGACGATGTTGTAGCAGTAGAGCAGCTCGCCGGCGCTCGCGTGGCCCGAGACGTGCACCTTGGCGTTGCCCTTGTGCACGACGTTGGCGCCGTGGCGCATCAGGCCGTTGATGACGCGGTAGACGGCGTTCTCGTTGCCGGGGATGAGGCTGCTCGCGAGGAGCACGGTGTCGCCGGGGCCGACGTCGATGCGGTGCTCGCGGTTGGCCATCCGCGACAGCGCCGCCATCGGCTCGCCCTGGGAGCCGGTGCAGATGAGCACGACCTCCTCGTCGGGCATGTCGTTGACGCGCTTGATGTCGACGAGGATGTCCTCGGGCACGTGGAGGTAGCCGAGGTCGGCGGCGATGCCCATGTTGCGCACCATCGAGCGTCCGACCATGGCGACCTTGCGGCCGGCCTTCTCGGCGGCGTTCAGCACCTGCTGCACGCGGTGCACGTGGCTGCTGAAGCAGGCCACGATGATCCGACGCTCGGCGTGCCGGAAGACCTTGTCGATGGCCGGGGCGATCTCGAGCTCGGGCGTGGTGAAGCCCGGGACGTCGGCGTTCGTCGAGTCGGTGAGGAAGAGGTCGACGCCCTCCTCCCCCAGCCGGGCGAAGGCGCGCAGGTCGGTGAGGCGACCGTCGAGCGGCAGCTGGTCCATCTTGAAGTCGCCGGTGTGCAGCAGCGTGCCGGCCTCGGTGCGCACGAACACGGCCAGCGCGTCGGGGATCGAGTGGTTGACCGCGACGAACTCGAGGTCGAAGACGCCGAGCTTCTCGCGCTGGCCCTCCTTGACCGCCATCGTGAACGGCTTGATGCGGTGCTCCTTGAGCTTGGCCTCGACGAGGGCGAGGGTCAGCGTGGAGCCGATGAGCGGGATGTCGCCCTTCATGCGCAGCAGGTACGGGACGGCACCGATGTGGTCCTCGTGCCCGTGCGTCAGGACGATGGCCTCGATGTCGTCGAGGCGGTCCTCGATGTAGGTGAAGTCCGGGAGGATGAGGTCGACGCCGGGGTGGTGGTCCTCGGGGAAGAGGACGCCGCAGTCGATGACGAGCAGGCGGCCCTTCGTCTCGACGACGGCCATGTTGCGGCCGACCTCGCCGAGCCCACCGAGCGCGACGACCCTCAGGCCGTTGTCGGGGAGGGCGGGCGGTGCGGTCAGCTCGGGGTGAGGGTGGCTCACAGGTGTCCTGTCGTGTCGGGGGTGCTGCGCGGCGCGGGCGCCGGCAGGGGTCTCAGGTGGTGGTCATCCGGCGACCGTCGCGAGCGCGTCGCGCAGCAGCGCGGTCTGGTGCTCGTCCGCGGGGACGAGCGGGAGCCGGACGGTGGGCGTCTCGATGACGCCCTGGAGGGCGAGGGCGGCCTTGGCCATGATCGCGCCCTGCGTGACGTTCATGACGGCGTCGACGATCGGCGCGAGGCGCCGGTGGACGCCACGGGCGTCGTCCCAGCGTCCGGCGACGACGGCGTCGGCCATCTCGCGGTAGGCGGCGGGGGCGACCTGCGAGGTGACCCCGACGAAGCCGACCGCGCCGTTGACGAAGTGGAAGAGGTTCATCGCGTCGTCGCCGGAGTACCAGGCCAGGCCGGTGCGCTCGATGAGGTCGCCGGCGAGCCAGAGGTCGGCCCGCGCGTCCTTGACCGCGACGATGCGCTCGTGCTCGGCGATGCGCAGATAGGTGTCGCGGGCGATCGGGACGACGGAGCGCCCCGGGATGTCGTAGACCATGACCGGAAGGTCGCTCGCGTCGGCCAGCGCGGTGAAGTGGGCCACGAGCCCCGCCTGCGGCGGCTTGTTGTAGTACGGCGTGACGGCGAGCACGGCGTCGGCACCGGCCTTGGCCGCGGCCTGCACCGACTCGATGCTCTTGGCGGTGTCGTTGCTGCCGGCCCCGGCGATGACGACGGCGCGCTCGCCCACGGCGTCGATGACGGCCCGGAGCAGCTCGTCCTTCTCGGTGGCCGACGTGGTCGGCGACTCGCCGGTCGTGCCCGACACGACGAGGCCGTCGTGGCCGGCGTCGACGAGGTGCGTGGCGAGGCGCTGCGCCGCGTCGAGGTCGACGGAGCCGTCGGCCCGCATGGGGGTGACCATCGCCGAGAGAACACGTCCGAGCGGGGGTGCGGCAGCCATGGGCCCAAGGTTAGCGCCCACGCCTGCGGGCCAACGAGGACGCCCATGCCGGGTCTCGCGGCGCTCGTCACCGGCCGCTCTGCAGAGTCCGGAGGTGGCTCGGCCCGGGTACGACGCGAGGCACTACTCGCTCGGGGGTCCGAGTAGTGCCTCGCACGGGGTACATCGCGGCGCTCGGCCCGGCGTTACACGGCGGGCCGCGTCAGGGCGTCGTGACGTCTGCGGTCATCGGCGTGCGACGTGGGTGCGCTCGTAGGTGACCCACGTGAACCCGTCGTGCGGGTCGCGGGCCGTCTCGACCCAGTCGGCGGCGTCGATGTCGGGGAAGGTGACCGAGCCGTCGGGCGTCTGGTCGACCTCGGTGACGAGCAGCCGCGAGGCGAACGGCATCGCGAGGCGGTAGACCTCTCCCCCGCCCACGACGAAGACCTCGTCCGCGGGACCGGCGAGCGCCAGCGCCTCGTCGAGCGAGTGGGCCGTCTCGACGCCGGGATGGCTCCACTCCTCCTGGCGGGTCACGACGATGCTGCGCCGCCCCGGCAGCACGCCCATCGAGTCGAAGGTGCGCCGCCCCATGACCATCGGGTGGCCCATCGTCGTGCGCTTGAAGTACTTGAGGTCCTCGCTCAGGTGCCAGGGCATCGCGGCGCCGTCACCGATGACGCCGTTGCGCCCGACGGCGACGATCATCGTCACGTTCGTCATGGCCTCAGCCTGCCAGACCCGCACCCGGGCCCCGGACCTGCTCAGACGGCGATGGGGGCCTTGATGCCCGGCTCGGCGACGTAGTCGACCAGCTCGAAGTCGTCGAGGTCGAACTCGTCGATGGAGGTCTTGCCCGGCGTGATGCGCATCGTCGGCAGCGGGTGCGGCGTGCGGGTCAGCTGCAGCCGGGCCTGCTCGAGGTGGTTGAGGTAGAGGTGGGCGTCGCCGAGCGTGTGCACGAACTCGCCGGGCTCGAGGTCGGTGAGCTGGGCGACCATCTGCGTGAGCAGCGCGTAGCTGGCGATGTTGAACGGCACGCCGAGGAAGATGTCGGCGCTGCGCTGGTAGAGCTGGCACGACAGCCGACGCCGGCCGTCGGGGCCGGGCGGCGAGACGTAGAACTGGAACATCGTGTGGCACGGCGGCAGCGCCATGTCGTCGACGTCGGCGACGTTCCACGCCGACACGATGAGGCGCCGGCTGTCGGGGTTGGTGCGGATCTGCTCGATGACCTTGGCGATCTGGTCGACGCGGCGGCCGTCGGGCGTCGGCCAGGAGCGCCACTGGTAGCCGTAGATGGGTCCGAGGTCGCCGGTGGCGGGGTCGGCCCACTCGTCCCAGATGCTGATGCCGCGCTCCTGCAGCCAGCGCACGTTGGTGTCGCCGCGCAGGAACCAGAGCAGCTCGCCGATGATCGAGCGCAGGTGCAGCTTCTTGGTCGTCATGGCCGGGAAGCCGTCGGCGAGGTCGAAGCGCATCTGGTACCCGAAGGTGCTGAGCGTGCCGGTGCCGGTCCGGTCGGACTTCTCCTGCCCGTGGGTCAGGACGTGGTCGAGGAGGTCGAGGTACTGCCGCACGAGCGCAGCCTAACCCCGCTCGCCGACGCCATCCCGCAGGCCGACCGCGCGCCGGAGGGCCACCCCCGCACGACCGGTGCTCGACGCGTCGGTAGGTCCGTGTGCATCCGATGGGGTCAGGACCCCACCGGTCGCACACACCACCTGCCACCGACCTCACCTGTGGAGGGTCCCGGCGAGGTGCTGTGCTGGGCGAGGACCATGACCGGATGCGTGCGGACAGGGTCATCGAGCAGTCACCGCGGCTGCGCGCCAGGGTGCGTGGCCAGTCGGGACTCATCACCCGGACGCAGGCCCTCGACGCGGGTATCGGCATCGAGGCCGTCCGCTGGGCCCTCGCGTCGGGCCGCTGGACGGCCCCGCACCCCGGGGTCTACCTCACGACCCCCGGACGGGACGACTGGGAGGTCCGCGCCGTTGCCACCATGCTGCCGGTGGGCGGCCTCGTGGCCCTGACCGGCGCGAGCGCCCGCTTTGCCTGGGGCCTGGAGCGTCGACTGCCGCAGAAGACCCATGTCATCGTCCCGGCCGGCCGACGTGCGCCCGTGCGCGGCGACCTCACGGTGACGCGGAGCCGCCGGTTCGACGAGTGGATCCACCCGACGGCCTGGCCGCACCGGACGACCGTCGAGCACAGCGTGCTGCACGTCGAGAAGGGGCAACCGTTCGAGCGGGTGCTGTCCCTCGTCGCCCGAGCGTGCCAGCAGGGACTCACCTCGGAGCAGCGGCTCGTCGAGGCGCTCGCAGCGCGCCAGGGGCAACCGTTCGGCGCGCTCCTTCGAGAGTGCCTGAGCGATGTCGGGGCCGGCGCGGAGTCTGCCGCGGAGATCCGCTACATCCGCGACGTCGAACGCGCACACGGCCTGCCGAGGGCCATCCGCCAGGCGGTCCTCGCTCAGGCACGTCGCTGCGACAACCTCTACGAGGAGCACGGCCTGGTGCTCGAGGTCGACGGACGCGTGGGCCACGAGGGCTGGGCCGGCCGGGTTCGTGACGGTGCCCGGGACCGGGCCGCGGCGCGTGAGGGACGCCTGACCGTCCGGGGCTACTGGACCGACGTCGCCTCGACGCCGTGCGCCTTCGCCGACGAGGTGGGCTCGCTCCTCCAGATGCGGGGCTGGGTTGGTTCGCCCAGGCCGTGTCGCAGGCGAGACTGCTTCCTGCGCGCGCCACGAGCAGCGTGAGAGCCGCCGCCGCGTGCGGCAGCTGGGGTCAGGCCCCCACCCGATGCACACACTCGGGGCTCAGGCGGGGCGGGCGTCGGTGGCGTCGGCGGACGCGTCGTGGAGCTGGTCGACGACGGCCCGGGCGGCGGTGCGTCCTGCCCGGTTGGCGCCGATCGTCGACGCGGACGGTCCGTAGCCGACGAAGTGGATGCGCGGGTCGGCGGTCGAGGTGGTGAAGGTGTGCCGGTCGTGCGGCGCCCGCAGCCGGATGCCGCCGTGCTCGCTGCGCAGGTGCAGCGGCGCGAGGTGCCCGACGCTCGGGCGGAAGCCGGTGGCCCAGAGGATGATGTCGGCGGGCTCGAACGTGCCGTCGGCCCAGCGGACCCCGTCGGGCTCGATGCGCTCGAACATCGGCCGACGCCGGTACGCGCCGAGCTCGGCGGCCCGCGCCTCCTGGGGTCGCAGCGCGAGCCCGGTGACGCCGACGACGCTCTGCGGCGCCTGCCCGCGCGCGACCCGCTCCTCGACGAGCGCGACCGCCCGGCGACCCGCGTCCTCGGTGAACGGCCCGGTGCGCCAGACCGGCTCGCGGCGGGTCACCCACGTCGTGTGCGCGACCGGCGCGATCTCGCCGAGGATCTGCACGGCCGACGCGCCGCCGCCCACGACGACGACGCGCTGGCCGGCGAGGTCGTCGGGCCCGGTGTAGTCGACGGTGTGCAGCTGGCGGCCGCGGAAGGTCTGCGCCCCGGGGTAGGCCGGCAGGAACGGTGAACGCCAGGTGCCGGTCGCGTTGACGACCGAGCGTGTCAGCCAGGGGCCGGCCGTCGTCTCGACGCGGAGCAGGCCGTCGCGGTCCTCGTCTACCGGCCCGACGCGCGTCACGCGAACGGGTCGCACGACGGGCAGGTCGAAGCGTCGCTCGTAGGCGGCGAAGTACGCCGGTACGGCGACGTTGGCCCGCGAGGCGGGGTCGGCGTCGGGGAGGACGTCGGCGAAAGCCAGACCCGGCAGGTCGGCGATGCCGTGCACGTCGCGCATGGTCAGGCTGTCCCACCGGTGCTGCCACGCCCCACCCGGCGCGTCGTCGGCGTCGAGCACGACGAACGGCGCGACGCCGAGGCGACGCAGGTGGTGCGCCGCTGACAAGCCGGCCTGACCGGCGCCGATGACGACGACCTCCACGCGTTCCACGTCGGTTGAACGCGTGGCCACCACGCGGTCTTCCCGGCGCGGCCGGCCCTCAGACGTCAGGCGTCGTAGTCGAGCGAGACCTCGTCGGTGACCGGGTGGCTCTGGCAGGCAAGGACGATGCCGGCCTCGACCTCCTCCGGCTCGAGCGCGTAGTTGCGGTCCATCCGAACCTCCCCCGACACGAGCCGGGCCCGGCACGTGCCGCAGACGCCGCCCGTGCACGAGTACGGCGCGTCGGGGCGGGCCCGCAGCGTCGCGTCGAGGATCGTCTCCTCCTTGCTCGGCATCGGGATGATCGTGGTGCGGCCGTCGAGGTTGACGGTGACCGTGGCCTCGGGCGGCGCACCCTCGTCGACGACGACCTTGCGCTTCGGCTCGGTGCCGTCGTCGACGTGGAAGATCTCGTGGTGCACGTGGTGCAGGTCGACGCCGCGCTCGCGCAGCAGGGCCTCGGCACCGGTGACCATCCCGAACGGGCCGCAGAGGTACCACTCGTCGACCGACTGGACGGGCAGGAGCCGGTCGAAGATCGCCGTCAGGCGCTCGGCGTCGAGGCGGCCGTGGAACAGCTCGACGTCCTGGGCCTCGCGGGACAGGACGTTGACGAGGTGGAAGCGGCCGGGGAAGCGGTTCTTGAGGTCCTCGAGCTCCTCGAGGAACATCACCGAGCTGGTGCGACGGTTGCCGAAGAGCAGCGTCGCCCGTGAGAGCGGCTCCTCCTCGAGGGCCGTCGTCAGCAGCGACAGCACCGGCGTGATGCCCGAGCCGGCCGCGATGGCGACGTGGTGCCGGGCGAGCTCGGGCCGCGTCGGGCAGGTGAACGACCCGAGCGGCGTCATGACCTCGACGACGTCACCCGCGGCGACGACGTCGTTCATCCAGTTCGACATCCGGCCCTCGGGCACGCGCGCGACGGCGACCCGTCGGAGGTGCTCCATGCCGGCAGCCCCGCGGGACTGGCAGATCGAGTACGACTGCCGCACGTCCTCGCCGTTGATCGTCGCGCGGACGGTCAGGTGCTGGCCGGGCTGGAAGGCGAACTCGTCGGCGAGGTCGTCCGGGACCTCGAAGGCCACCGCGACGGCGTCGTCGGTCAGCCGCTCGACCGAGGCGATGCGCAGCTCGTGGAAGCGGGCGCGGTGGCGGGAGGGCGCGTCGATGCCGTCGGACGCCGGGTCGGACGCGGGCGCGGCGGCGTCGGTGGTGAGGTCGGTCATTCAGAGGGCCTTGAACTCGTCGAAGGGCTCGAGGCACGCGTTGCAGCGGCGCAGGGCCTTGCACGCGGTCGAGCCGAAGTGGGCGATCTCGGTGGTGTCGTCGGAGCCGCAGCGCGGGCAGGCCACGACGTGGCGGGCCAGGCGCACGAGCACCGGGCCCGACGTGTCGGCCCCCGACGCCGGGCCGGGCGGCGCGATGCCGAAGCGGTGCAGGGCCGCCCGCCCCTCCTCGGTCATCCAGTCGGTGGTCCAGGGCGGCGACAGCAGGGTGCGCACCGTGGCCTCGTAGCCGTGCTCGCGCGCGGCGAAGACGATGCGGTCGGTGATGGCCTCCATCGCCGGGCACCCGCTGTAGGTGGGGGTCACGGTGGCGACGAGCGTGCGCGCCGCGTCGTCGACCTCGACCGAGCGCAGGATGCCGAGGTCGGCGATGCTGATGACCGGGACCTCGGGGTCGGGGGTGCGCGAGATCACCTGCGCGACAGTCGAGTCCGAGAAATCGACTGATGCACCTGCGCGCTGTCCGGTGGCCACGGCCGTCACCACGTGGCGCCGGGGTGCGACCGGGCGATGTGCTGGAGCTCGGCGAGCAGGTAGCCCATCGGTCGGGAGTGGACGCCGTCGCGACCGCCACGCGAGCGCCACGACGGGGCCTCGGGCACCGTCAGCGTCGCCTCGGCGAGCACGGCGTGCACGCGTCGGGTCACCGGCTCCTCGAGCGCCGACGGGAGCACGCCGAAGCCGCCTGCGGCAGCAAGCACCGACGCGTCGTCGTCGGCGAACAGCTCTGCGACGTAAGGGGCGACGCGCTCGAGCGCGGCCTGCATGCGACGGTGCGACTCCTCGGTGCCGTCGCCGAGGCGGCACACCCAGAGCGTCGCGTGGTCGAGGTGGTAGCGGACCTCCTTGATCGCCTTGGCCGCGACCCCACCCACGACGTCGTCGGAGGACTCGGCGAGGCGCGTGTGCAGCTCGACCTGGTAGGCGGAGAACCACAGGAGACGCGCCATCTCGTCGGCGAAGTCGCCGCGCTCCTGCTCGACGAGGTGCACGTTGCGCCACTGCCGCTCGTCGCGGAACATCGCGAAGTCGTCCTCGAGCCGGGCGGTGCCGTCGAGCGAGCCCGCGTACGGGTAGAGCGCGCGGGCCTGTCCGAGGAGGTCGAGCGAGATGTTGCCGAGCGCCATGTCCTCCTCGATCTGCGGCGCGTTCGTCATCCACTCGGCGAGGCGCTGGGCGTAGACGAGGGCGTCGTCGGCCAGGCCGACGAGGTAGTCGGCGGTCGGCGCGGTGGGCCCGGTCGGTGCGGTCCGTGCGGTCCGTGCGGCGGGCGCGGGCTGGTGCTGGTTCACGTCGGTCACAGGTACTCGACGTCCTCGGGCACGTCGTAGAACGTGGGGTGCCGGTAGATCTTGTCGGCGGCCGGGTCGAAGAAGGAGTCCTTCTCGTCGGGGCTGCTCGCCGTGATGTCGTCGGCGCGCACCACCCAGATCGACACACCCTCCTGGCGACGCGTGTAGACGTCACGCGCGTTGCGCAGCGCGAGCTCGGCGTCAGGGGCGTGCAGCGATCCGACGTGCACGTGCGACAGGCCCCGCTTGCCGCGCACGAAGACCTCCCACAGCGGCCAGCTCCTCTCGTTCGAGGGGGCGACTGCGTCCGAACCTCCGCTCACGCGGCACTCTCCTTCGTCTTCGTGGCCTGCTTGGCCGCGTACGCGTTGGCGGCCTCACGGACCCACGCGCCGTCGTCGTGCGCGCGCCGGCGGTGCTCGATGCGCTCGGCGTTGCACGGCCCGTCGCCGCGCAGGACCTGCCAGAACTCGTCCCAGTCGATCTCGCCGAAGTCGTAGTGGCCGCGGTCCTCGTTCCAGCGCAGCTCGGGGTCGGGCAGCACGATGCCGAGCTTGTCGGCCTGCGGCACCATCATGTCGACGAACTTCTGGCGCAGGTCGTCGTTGCTGAACCGCTTGATGCCCCAGGCCATCGACTGCTCGGTGTGGCCGCCCTTGGCCGCCTCGCCGGTGTCGGGCGGGCCGAACATCGCCAGCGCCGGCCACCACCAGCGGTTCGTGGCGTCCTCGGCCATCGCCTGCTGCGCGTCGGTGCCGCGCATGAGGTTCCAGAGGATCTCGAAGCCCTGCCGCTGGTGGAAGGACTCCTCCTTGCAGACGCGGATCATGGCGCGCGCGTACGGGCCGTAGGAGCAGCGGCAGAGCGGCACCTGGTTCATGATCGCCGCGCCGTCGACGAGCCAGCCGATGGCCCCGCAGTCGGCCCAGGTCAGGGTCGGGTAGTTGAAGATCGAGGAGTACTTCTGCCGGCCGTCGTGGAGGCGCTCGAGCAGCTCCTGCCGGTCGATCCCGAGGGTCTCGGCCGCGCTGTAGAGGTAGAGCCCGTGCCCGGCCTCGTCCTGGACCTTGGCGATGAGGATCGCCTTGCGCCGTAGGCTCGGCGCCCGCGTGATCCAGTTGCCCTCGGGCTGCATCCCGATGATCTCGGAGTGCGCGTGCTGGGCGATCTGGCGGATCAGCGTCTGGCGGTACTTCTCCGGCATGTCGTCGCGCGGCTCGATGCGCTGGTCGGCCGCGATGAGCGCGTCGAAGCCGCCGCCGTCGCCCGGACGATGCTCGGCCTGCTGGCCGTCCGCGAGGGCCGCGTCGTAGTCGGCGGTCTCGGCCGCGTTGAGCGGCTCGTTCGGGTCGATGACGTCATTGCCATACATGTGTCCAGTATGCGAGAAGGGCGCCACCCTCGACAAAGTGGCCCCTCCGGCGGCTGACGGGCGGCTGAGAGGATGCCGGGGTGAACCTCCCCGACGACACGCCGCACCAGCACGACCACGGACACGAGCACGCCCACGAGCACGCCCACGAGCACGACCGGGGCCCGGTCGCCGACGCCAGCGTCCGGGTCGCCCGCACATCCGACGCGCCGGCCGTCGGGCTCGTGCAGGCGGTCGTCTTCCGTGAGGCGTACGCCGGCGTGCTCGGGCCGGACGTGCTCGCACAGTTCGAGCCGAGGGTCTTCGCGAGCGCCTGGCGCGACAGTCTCGAGGGGGAGGCCGCCGGCGACGGCGTGCTCCTCGTGGCGTGCGCGGGCGAGCAGGTCGTCGGCTTCGCTGCGGTCGGCGCCTCGGGCGACCCCGACGCCGGTGACACCACGGCCGAGCTGCTCGTGCTCGCGGTGCACCCCGAGGCCCGGGCCCAGGGGCACGGCTCCCGCCTGCTCCACGCCGTCGTAGACACCGCCCGGGCGCGCGGGCGCGACCACCTGACCGCCTGGCTGCTCGCCTCCGACGACGGAGTGCGCGCTTTCCTCACCGCCGCCGGCATGGGGCCCGACGGCGCGCACCGCGAGCGCGTCGTCGACGCCGACGGCCGCAGCGTCAGCGAACTGCGCCTGTCCGCGTCGGTGGCGCCGGAGCCTTCGTGACCGACGCCGCCGCACCCGCCGCGCTCCCAGGCGGTGAGCGTCGGGTCGTCGTGCGAGAGGCGCTGTCCGTCGGCATCGCGACCGGCGCGTACGGCATCAGCTTCGGGGCCCTGGCCGTGGCCGCGGGGCTCGACGTCTGGCAGGCGATGGCCCTGTCTCTGCTCATGTTCACCGGCGGGTCGCAGTTCGCTTTCGTCGGCATCGTCGCCAACGGGCTGCACGCCGCCCCGGCCGCGATCGCGGCGTCGTCGCTGCTCGGGGTCCGCAACGGCCTCTACGCCCTCGAGCTGACCCAGCTGCTCGGCGTCCGTGGGGTCCGCCGCATCGCCGCCGCCCACCTGACCATCGACGAGTCGACGGCCGTCGCCGTGTCGCAGGAGGACGTCCGGGCCTCGCGCCTCGGCTTCTGGCTCACCGGCGTCTCGGTCTTCACGCTCTGGAACCTCACGACCCTCGCGGGCGCCCTGCTCGGCAACGCGCTCGGCGACCCGCGCCGGTACGGCCTCGACGCCGCGGCCTGTGCCGCCTTCACGGCCCTGCTCTGGCCGCGCCTGCGCAGCCGCGACGCCGTGGCGATCGCGGCCGTGGCCGGCGTCGTCGCGGTGGTCCTGTCCCCGACGCTGCCGGCCGGCGTCCCCGTGCTCGTCGCGGCGTTCGCGGCCCTCATCGCGTGGCGCAGCCCCAAGGACGACGCGCCCGAGGCGTCGCGGGGCCCGGCGCCGAGCCCGACGGCCGGCCTCGTTGAGCGGCCCGACGCCGACCTCCCCCACGACGGGGGCCGGCGATGACCCTGTGGGTGGCGATCCTGCTCGCCGCGGCGATCGCCTTCGGGCTCAAGCTCGCCGGCTACCTCGTGCCGGCGAGCCTGCTGGCGCAGCCGCGGGTCAAGCGCGTCACCGCCGCCCTCCCCGTGGCCCTGCTCGCCGCGCTCATCGCGACGCAGACGTTCACCGTTCCCGGTGGCGGCCTGACGCTCGATGCCCGGCTCGCGGCGGTGGGGGTCGCGGTCGTGGCACTGCTGTTCCGGGCCCCGTTCATCGTCGTCGTCGTGCTCGGCGCGGGGACCGCGGCCCTCCTGCGCGCCGTCGGCTGGGGCTGACCGTGACCGACGCGGACGACGTGCGCCGGCTCGCCCTCGCGCTGCCCGGCGTCGAGGAGATCGCCAGCGCGGGCTTCGACTTCCGCGTGGGCGGGCACGGCTTCGTCTGGTCCTATCCCGAGCGCGTCCCGGGACAGCGTCGCGTCATCCGCACCGACATCGCCGTGCTCTACGTCGGTGACGAGGCGGAGAAGCAGGCCCTCGTGCTCGGCGAGCCGGACCTCTTCTTCACGACCCCTGCCTACGACGGATCTCCGCTCGTCATGGTCCGGCTCGAGCGAGTGGATGCCGACCGGCTCGACGAGCTCGTCACCGACGCCTGGCGGATGCGGGCGCCGAACGACCTCCGTGACGACTGAACGCCCGAGTACGGGGCCCGCGGGAGGTCCGTCAGTCGAGGCCGAGGTAGTGCTCGAGACCCACGGTGACGCCCGGGTGGTCAGCCACCGCTCGCACGGCGGCGATGACGCCGGGCATGAACGAGGCGCGGTCGAAGGAGTCGTGCCGGATCGTCAGCTGCTCCCCCGCGTTGCCCAGCAGGACCTCCTGGTGGGCGGTGAGGCCGCGCAGCCGGACCGAGTGCACCGGCACGCCGTCGACGCGGGCGCCGCGCGCGCCGTCGGGGTCGTGCGTCGTGGCGTCGGGCCCCGGCCCGACGCCCGCCTCGGTGCGGGAGGCGGCGATCATCGACGCGGTCCGGGCCGCCGTGCCCGAGGGCGCGTCGACCTTCGCCGGGTGGTGCAGCTCGATGACCTCGACCGACTCGAAGAACGGGGCGGCCTTGGCCGCGAACGCCATCATGAGCAGGGCACCGATGGCGAAGTTCGGGGCGATGAGGACGCCCACTCCGGCTCCGCTGCTCGACGGCGGCGCCTCGGCGAGCTGTCCACGCAGGGCCTCGAGCCGCTCGACGTCCCACCCTGTCGTGCCGACGACGACGTGCACGCCGCGCTCGACGCAGTGGGCGACGTTGCCGGGCGAGGCGGCCGGCACGGTCAGCTCGACGGCGACGTCGGCACCGCCGAGGTCGCCGAGGTCGTCGCTGCTGCCGTAGGCGCCGACGAGCCGGACCCCCTCGGCCGCCTCGAGCGCCCGGACCGCCTCCGACCCCATGCGTCCGCTCGCCCCGATGACGGCGACGCGGACCTCACGCGTCCCCGCACCCCTGCGCTCGTCCCCTGCCGCCTGCTCGCTCGTCGTCTGCACGCCTCGAGGGTAGTGGCGGCTCGCGGCACCGCGCCGGATGGTCTCAGCGGGTCAGCACCTGGTTCGTGCTGTGGGCGATGATCGTCGCCCGGCCGGACTCAGGTACCGCCACCAGGGCCTGGACGAGGAAGGTGAACGTGAAGTCCTGGGGAAACTTCTCCTTGATGCCGAGCACGGCACGGGCGCGCGCGTCGAAGTTCATGTACGCACCGCGGTCCTTGAGCTGCGCGTAGTTCTGGCAGCGCAGGGTCAGGGCACCGAGGAGACCGGTCTGCGTGCGCCACACCCCGAAGGCTCCCGGGGAGTCGTCCGGCAGCGCCATGCAGGTGACGGTGAGGTCTGCGAGGGACGTGTCACCGACCTTCATGACGGCCGCTCGCACCGGCGCCACGGAGGCCTGGTCGACGTGGGTCGGGCGCGTCGCCCTCTCGAGGTAGTGCAACACCTCCTGACGCAGGCCAAGGAGCCGACGCCGGTCAGCCTTGCCGGCCGTGGACGCCGTGCCCGGCAGCGCGGGTCCGGGCAGGGCTGCGGGCTTGACGCGGAAGGACTGCGCGTTGAACCACCGCCCACCCTCGCGGGTCTGCACCATGAGCCGGACGCCGGTCAGGGCCTGCTCCGAGGCCGTGAGACCGCCTCGCCCTGATCCGGCGACGAGCGCGAGCCTGGGCAGCGTCGTGTCGGCCCCGGCGAAGACCTGCTCGGGCGACATCGAGAAGTCGACGTGCGGCTTCCGCTCGGAGACAGGTGTCGTGGACCTGACGACGACGGCATGGTCGTCCTCGAGCAGGAGCGGCCCGATGTCGGCCGTGCGCCAGATCTTCGGGTCGAGCGAGGCGTACGAACCACGTGCCGCGGCGTTGTTGCGCTTGTCGTAGTCGGCCATGGCTGCCTTCGCCCGAGCGAGGTCGAGCACCGCCTCGGGTGCGGGGTCCGCGGCCGACCGGGACGTGGGGGCCACCGACGGCGTCGGGGCACCGGTCGGGTCGCCGGAGCAGGCGGCAAGGGCCACGACCGCGGAGCAGGCGGCGACGACGGTGACGCGGCGGAGGCGAGGGCGGTGAACGAGACGGGTCATGGGAGACAGCCAACTCGAGTCGTCGGCGGCGCCTCGGCCGTCATCCACAGGCCGCCGCCGACCGGATGTGGTTGCCGACGCGCTCCGTCGGTCACAAAGCGTCCCCACGCCTCGGAACCCGGCGGACACTGGGAGGAGGAAGTGATCGCCATGCCGAACTGCGCCCACCCCGCCTCCTGGTCCTCCGGACCCGCCGCCCACGCGGCCCGCACCCCTCGTCGTGGGCGTGCACGCCATCGCCTCGCCGCCGTCGTCGCCGCCCTGGCCCTCGCTCTCTCCTTCGGGGTGGTCACCGCGCCGGCCACCAGCGCAGCAGTGCTCTTCGGCAACGACATCTCCTGGCCGCAGTGCACGGTCGCCGACGGTGGCGCCGGCCAGCCGATGCCGCCCACCTCGACGCAGTTCGTCGTCGTCGGCCTGACCCACGGGCTGCCGTTCACCGAGAACCCCTGTGTCGCCGACCAGCTGCAGTGGGTCCGGGACCACGCCAAGCCGGCCCACGCCTACACGATGGCCGGCTTCCCGACCACGGCCCAGCTGGCGACCTACGGGTCGCAGGGGCCGTGGGCCACCTCGACCCGCGCCGGGCGCCTGTCCAACGTCGGCTACGCGGAGGCCGGCTACGCCGCGTCGACCCTGTCGCGCATCGGCTGGCACCCGCCGGTGGTCTGGATCGACGTCGAGCCCCGACCGGCGCAGCCGTGGCCCTCGGCCACGTGGGCGCAGCGGGTCGAGAACCGCTACGTCGTCGAGGGGCTCATGCGCGGCCTGCGCGACCGCGGCTACGCCTACGGCGTCTACTCGAACTCCTCCGGCTGGCAGGCGATCACGGGCTCGTGGCTGCTGCCCGGTGTGCCGGTGTGGGCGACCGCGGGGACGCTCGACTACCCGAGCGAGGCGCTGGACCGGTGCACGCAGCCGAGCTTCTCCGGAGGCCACGTCTACCTGTCCCAGTGGTGGAACGCGACGACCGACTTCGACCGCACGTGCGAGCCGTACGGCTTCACCGCCCTGCCAGTCGCGGCCTCGACCCTGACGGCGTCGACGGGTGACGTCGACGGCGACTGGCGCACGGACGTGCTGGCCCGCTGGACGACCGGTGTGCTCAAGCTGTACTCCGGGACGGGCACCGGCAGCCTGTCGCTCGGCCGGCAGATCGGCACGGGGTGGGGCGGCATGGACGCCCTCGACACCGCCGGCGACCTCGACGGCAACGGCACGCTCGACGTCATCGCCCGCGAGCGGGTGACCGGCGACCTCTGGCTCTACCGCGGCGACGGTCGCGGCGGCTGGACCCTGCCGCGGCTGCGCATCGGCACCGGCTGGGGCGGCATGAGCGCGATCGTCGGCCCCGGCGACCTCACCGGCGACGGCCGGCCCGACCTGCTCGCCCGTCGCGCCTCGGACGGCACCGCCTGGGTCTACCCCGGCACCGGGCACGCCACGTGGCAGCCGCGCATCCAGGTCGCCTCGGGCTGGAACCGCTACGACCGGATCGTGCCCGTCGGCGACGTCACCGGCGACGGGCGCCCCGACGTCATGGCCCGGGAGCCCTCGACCGGACGCCTGTGGCTGCTCGCCGGCACCGGGGCAGGCGGTTTCGCCGCACCGGTCCTCGTGGGAACCGGCTGGAACGGCATGACCGCGCTCGCCTCCCCCGGCGACTTCGACGGCGACCGCGTCGGCGACGTCCTCGCCCGCGACGGCGCCGGCGTCCTCTGGCTCTACCCGCGCACGGCGTCCGGCGGCTGGTCCCCGCGGCGCCAGGTGAGCACCGGGTGGAACGTCGTGGACGCGATCTTCTGAACGGTCCGACGGCCCGGTCAGGCACCTGTCAGCCAAAACCCAGCGGCGGGCGCGAGCATCCGCGCGTGAGCACCGACCCCGAGGGCGACCCCAGCCCCGACGCGCCCGACGCCGCCCCCGACGCCGTCCGCGCCACCCGCGTCGACCGACGCGTCTTCCTCGCCGGCCTGACCGGCTCGCTCGCGATGGGTGCCGCAGCCTGCTCCTCCCCCGCCACGACGGACGCCGGCGCCACCACCGAGGGCCGGTCCACCGCAGGCGCCGGGCACTCCGCCACGACCACCGCCGGGTCGACGCCCGCACCCTCCCCGCCCACCACCGCGTCGGCCACCACGTCGGCCACCACGTCGCCCGGACGCCCACCGGCCGTGCTGCTGACCGACGGCCCCGACGTCGTCCACGGGTCGCCGGCGGCCCCACGCGTGGCGCTGACCTTCCACGGCGCCGGCGACCCCGAGCTGACGCGTCGCGTCCTCGCGCTGCTCGCCCGCCATGACGCGCGCGTCACGGTCTTCGCCGTCGGCACGTGGCTGTCGGCCAACCCCGACCTCGGCCGTGCGGTCGTCGACGGCGGCCACGACCTCGGCAACCACACGTGGTCGCACCGCACCATGCCGCGGCTCGACGCGGCGACGGCCCGCACGGAGGTCGCCCGCGGCGCCGAGGCGGTGGCCGCGGTGGCGGGCTCCTCGCCGCTGCTGTTCCGGCCGTCGGGCACCCCCACCTCGACCGCCACGATCCGTGCGGCGGCCCGCGCTGCGGGGTACCACCGTTGCGTGTCCTACTCCGTCGACCCGCGCGACTACGCCGACCCCGGCGCCGCCGCCGTCACGGCGCGGACGCTCTCCGCGGTCCGCCCCGGCAGCATCGTGTCGCTGCACCTGGGGCACGCGGGCACGGTGGCCGCCCTCCCGTCGGTGCTGTCCGGCCTCGCCTCGCGCGGCCTCGCCGCCGTCACCCTGAGCGAGCTGCTCGCATGACGCGCCGCTCCCCCGCCGGCCCCGCCCGGCTCCCGGCACCGACGGCTCTGAAGGCGCCGACGGCTCTGAAGGCACTGACGGCGCTGACGGCGCTGCTCCTGGTTGCCGCGTGCTCGGCTCCGGTGACCACGCCGGGCACCGACCCGGTGACGACCGCCCCGCCGGGAGCGTCGGCGTCCGGCACCCCGGCGGGCACGAGCACGCCGACCGCGGGCACCACGACCTCCCCCACCGGGCACCCGGCCGACGCGTCGGCGACGGGGATCGGGCTGACCCCGCCCTACGCGCGCACCGGCGCCGGCGACCTCACGACGACGGCCCGCGCCGCCCGTTCCCTCGTCTACGTGCCCGACCAGGTGGCCGGCCTGCTGCAGGTCATCGACCCGCGCACCGCCCGCGTCGTGTCGACCCGGCGCGTTCCGGCCTCGCCCGAGCACGTCGTGCCGTCGTGGGACCTCACGCGCCTGTGGGTCAACTCCGACAAGGGCAACGCGCTGACCCCGATCGACCCGCGCACCGGCACGGTCGGCCGGCCGGTCGCCGTGCGCGACCCGTACAACCTCTACTTCACCCCCGACGGGCGCTACGCCCTCGTCATGGCCTCGCGCTTCCGGGCCATCGACGTGCGCGACGCGCACACCATGCGGCTGGTCCGGTCGCTGCCGGTGCCCGCCTGCGCCGGGGTCAACCACGCCGACTTCACCGCCGACCTGCACACCTTCGTCGCCAGCTGCGAGTTCAGCGGCCGGTTGCTCGTCGTCGACGCGTCGGCCACGCACGTCGAGAAGGTCATCGACCTCAACCACGTGCACACGCCCGGGGCCACCCCGCCGATGGGCCCAGGGAGCATGGCCGGACCGCGGAACGGCCTGCAGCAGGGCGCCACCGCGATGCCGCAAGACGTGCGCCTCACCCCCGACGGCCGGTGGTTCATGGTCGCCGACATGCTCCGCAACGGCGTCTGGTTCCTCGACGCGCGCACCTTCCGCCTCGGCCCGTTCGTGCACACCGGGCTCGGTGCGCACGGCATCTACCCCTCGCGCGACGCGTCGCGGGTCTTCGTCTCCAACCGCGACGCCGGCTCGATCACCGTCTTCGACGCCACGACGAACCGCCCGGTCGCGACGTGGAAGCTCCCCGGGCACGCGACGCCGGACATGGGCGGCGTCAGTGCAGACGGGAGCCGGCTGTGGCTGAGCGGGCGCTACAGCGCCGAGGTGTACGTCATCGACACGACGACCGGACGCCTCCTGCACCGGATCCCCGTCGGGGCCGGTCCGCACGGCCTGCTCGTGTGGCCGCAGCCGGGGCGGTTCTCCCTCGGTCACACCGGGAACATGCGATGACGCCCGACCCGGGCCCGTCGGGGCACCGGTGAGCTCCTTCACCCCCACGGACCTGCTCACGGCGTGGACCCTGGACCCCGTGGGCCTCGCGCTCGTGCTCCTCGCGGCGCTGCCCTACATCGTGCTCGGGCGCCGGTCGGCGCGGGCCGGGCTGCGCCCGTCGGGCTGGCGCGCGGCCCTCTTCGGCGTCGTCGGGGTCGGCTCGCTCGCCTACGCGGGCTGCGGCGCGCTCGCGGTGTACCGGGCCGACGTCTTCTGGGTCGGGGCGCTGCGCGTCGGCGTGCTCGCGACGCTGACCCCGATCGGGCTCGCGCTCGGTGACCCGGTCGGGCTGCTGCGCCGCCTCCACCCCGACGGCGGGCACGCGCTGCTGCGGTTCCTGCGCGGACGCGTGTCGCGTGCCCTCACCTTTCCCGCCGTCAGCACCGGCCTCGCCACCGGCACGCTCCTCGTCGTGTTCGTGACGCCGGTCTTCACGTGGTCGGTCACCTCGCGCCTCGCCGGCGCCGGGCTCGACGTCGTGCTGCTCGGCACCGGGCTGCTCTTCGTCGTGCCGCTGCTCGGCGAGGACCTGCTCCCGGCGTGGGCGACGCCCCCGGTGCGCACCTTCCTCGCCTTCGTCGACGGGCTGCTCGACGCCGTGCCGGGCATCGTCGTCATGACGGCCACGACGATCCTCTCCCCGGGCTACCCCGGCTTCTCGAGCGGGGTCAGCGGCCTGGACCCGCTCCAGGACCAGCGGCTCGGCGGCGGGGCACTCCTCGCCGTCGCCGAGGCCGTCGGGCTGCCGGTCATCGCCGCGGTCTTCCTCGAATGGATCCGCACCGACGAGCAGGACGCCCGCGTCGCCGACGCCGAGGCCGACGCCGCGCAGGCGGCACGGGTGGCGCAGGCGATCCGCGCGGGCGAGGGCACCCAGTCAGGCCCCGGCCGGGCCGGAGGGCCGGTCCCGACGCAGGACGCCGGCGCGTCCGGGCTGTGGTGGGAGCAGGACCCCCGCTTCGCCGGTCGCTACCGGCGGGCCGCGCCCGAGGCCGGAAGCGACGCGGACGCGGACGCCTAGGAGGACGTCGGGCTCACGCCCGTGCCCGCCCGGGGACGCGAGCGGCCCGCCGCCCCGGAAGGGGTGACGGGCCGCTCGTGATCCGTGGACGGGTGAGGTCAGACCTCGGCCGTCTCGGTCGCCTCGGCGTCGGCCGGAGCCTCGCCCTTGGCCTCGTCCTCGGGGAGGACCGCAGCCAGGGAGAGCTTGCCGCGCGGGTCGATCTCCTTGAGCTCGACCTGGACCTTCTGGCCCACCTTGACGACGTCGTCGACGCTGTCGATCCGCTTGCCACCGACGAGCTTGCGCACCTCGGAGATGTGCAGCAGGCCGTCCTTGCCGGGCAGCAGCGAGACGAACGCCCCGAAGGTCGTCGTCTTGACGACGGTGCCGAGGAAGCGCTCGCCGACCTCGGGCATCTGCGGGTTCGCGATGGCGTTGATCGCCGCGCGAGCCGCCTCCGCCGACGGGCCGTCGACCGCACCGATGAACACCGTGCCGTCGTCCTCGATCGAGATGTCGGCGCCCGTGTCGTCCTGGATCTGGTTGATCATCTTGCCCTTCGGGCCGATGACCTCACCGATCTTGTCGACGGGGACCTTCACCGTGATGATGCGCGGCGCGTACGGGCTCATCTCGTCGGGCACGTCGATGGCCTCGGCCATGACGTCGAGGATGTGCAGACGCGCGTCGCGGGCCTGGGTCAGTGCGCCCGCGAGGACCGACGCCGGGATGCCGTCGAGCTTCGTGTCGAGCTGGATGGCCGTGACGAACTCCTTGGTGCCGGCGACCTTGAAGTCCATGTCGCCGAAGGCGTCCTCCGCACCGAGGATGTCGGTGAGGGCGGCGTAGCGCGTCTCGCCGTCGACCTGGTCGGAGACCAGACCCATCGCGATGCCGGCGACCGGGGCGCGCAGCGGCACACCGGCGTTGAGCAGCGACAGCGTCGAGGCGCAGACCGAGCCCATCGACGTCGAGCCGTTGGAGCCGAGGGCCTCGGACACCTGGCGGATCGCGTACGGGAACTCCTCGCGCGTCGGCAGGACCGGCATGAGCGCACGCTCGGCCAGGGCGCCGTGACCGATCTCGCGGCGCTTCGGCGAACCGACGCGGCCGGTCTCACCGGTGCTGTAGGGCGGGAAGTTGTAGTTGTGCATGTAGCGCTTGCGCGTGACGGGGCTCAGCGTGTCGAGCTGCTGCTCCATCTTGAGCATGTTGAGCGTCGTGACACCCATGATCTGGGTCTCGCCACGCTCGAAGATCGCCGAGCCGTGCACGCGTGGCAGGACCTCGACCTCGGCGCCCAGGGCGCGGATGTCCTTGAGGCCTCGGCCGTCGATGCGGACCTCGTCGCGCAGGATGCGCTGGCGGACCAGCGCCTTCTGCAGCGAGCGGAACGCGGCGGAGATCTCCTTCTCGCGGCCCTCGAACTGGTCGGCGAGCTGCTCCTTGACGGAGGCCTTGATCTCGTCGAGGCGGTCCTCGCGCTCCTGCTTGCCGGCGATCGTCAGCGCCTGCGCGGTGTCGGCCGACACGGCGGCCTCGACGGCGGCGTAGGCGTCGTCCTCGTAGTCGAGGAAGACCGGGAACTCCTCGACCGGCTTGGCGGCCGCGGCGGCGAGCTCGGCCTGGGCCTCGCACAGCTGCTTGATGAACTTCTTGGAGGCCTCGAGGCCCTCGGCCACGACCTCCTCGGTCGGAGCCTGCTTGCCCTCGTTCTTGACGAGGTCCCACGTGGACTCGGTGGCCTCGGCCTCGACCATCATGATCGCGACGTCGTCACCGACGACGCGACCGGCGACGACCATGTCGAAGGTCGAGCGCTCGATGTCCGAGAAGTTGGGGAAGGCGACCCACTGGCCGTCGATGAGCGAGACGCGCACGCCACCGATGGGGCCGGAGAACGGCAGGCCGGAGATCTGCGTCGAGGCGCTCGCGGCGTTGATGGCGAGCACGTCGTACTGGTGGTCGGGGTTCAGCGAGAACACCGAGATGATGACCTGGACCTCGTTGCGCAGACCCTTCTTGAAGGTCGGGCGCAGCGGCCGGTCGATGAGGCGGCACGTGAGGATGGCCTCGGTGGACGGGCGACCCTCGCGGCGGAAGAAGCTGCCGGGGATCTTGCCGATGGCGTACATCCGCTCCTCGACGTCGACCGTCAGGGGGAAGAAGTCGAACTGGTCCTTCGGCTGCTTGCCGGCCGACGTCGTCGACAGGAGCATCGTGTCGTCGTCGAGGTAGGCCGTGACGGCGCCGCCGGCCTGCCTGGCCAGGCGCCCGGTCTCGAACCGGACGGTGCGGGTGCCGAAGCTGCCGTTGTCGATGACGGCCTCGGCGAAGGTGATGTCTGGACCCTCCATGTGGGCCCTCGCTTTCTTTTTCTCAAGAGCCGGTGCACATCGTCGTTGTGTGCCCGGTTTCCCTTCTGGTGGTGCCACGGGCCCGCAGGCCCGCGAGTGCGGTGGGGGGCGGGACGCCGACCCGGCCGCACCTACGACGAAAGGCGGTCACCGCGCACGCGCGGGGACCGCCTTTCGTCACATCGTCATCGACGCAGGCCGAGTCGCTTGATCAGCGAACGGTAGCGCTCGATGTCGGTGGTCTCGAGGTAGCGCAGCATCCGCTTGCGCTGGCCCACGAGCAGGAGCAGACCACGACGGCTGTGGTGGTCGTGCTTGTGAGCGCGGGCGTGCTCGGTGAGGTCCTTGATGCGCTGCGTGAGCAGTGCGACCTGCACCTCGGGGGAGCCGGTGTCGCCCTCCTTGGTGGCGTACTCGGCCATGATCTTCTTCTTGACGTCAGCGTCCAGGGGCATGGAAGACCGACTCCTTCTCTTGTCGTTGCGCGGTGCGCCAGGGCATGTCCACCTGGGCTCTCTCTTTCCGCGGCCGGAATACGGCGTCCCCAAGCGTAACAGCGCAGGCCAGCACGGACTAATCGGCGCCGGCCACCCGGCCCGGGACGGGCGCGTCACCGTTTCGTGACCCGACGGGTGTTGATGCCGCGACGTCCCCGGGTACGAAACAGCTGTCTCGGGAACCCACTCCTAAGGAGCGAAGCGACACCATGATCATTCTCGGTCTGATCCTGCTGATCATCGGCCTCCTCGCCAAGATCAGCATCCTCACGACGATCGGCATCATCCTGCTGGTGGTCGGAGCCGTCCTGTACGTGCTCGGCGCGACGGGTCGTGCCATCGGAGGACGCAAGCACTGGTACTGATCGACAGGTCGCATCAGACGTCGAAGGGCGCCCCACGGCTCGGCCGTGGGGCGCCCTTCGCGCGTCGGGTGCGCCTCGGGCGCGACGCGTCAGAAGTTGATCATGTGGCCGGCGATGCCGTGCACGGCCTCCTTGACGGCCTCACCCAGCGTCGGGTGGGCGAAGACGGTGCGCGACACCTCATCGGCCGTGAGGTCCCAGGTCTGCGCGAGGTTGAGGACCGGGAGCAGCTCGGTGACGTCGGGGCCGATGAGCGCGGCGCCCAGGATCTCGTTGTGCTCGGCGTCGGCGATGACCTTGACGAAGCCGACCGGCTCGCCCAGGCCCATGGCCTTGCCGTTGGCCGAGAACGGGAACGTCGCCGTCTTGACGTCGTGGCCGGCCTCCTTGGCCTGCGCCTCGGACAGGCCCATCGAGCCGATCTGCGGCTGGCAGTACGTGGCCCGCGGGATGAAGCGGTAGTCGATGGCCATCGTCTCGACGCCGGCGAGGGTCTCGGCCGCGACGATGCCCATGGCCTCGGCGACGTGGGCGAGCATGAGCTTGGCCGTGACGTCGCCGATGGCGTAGACGTTCGGCACATTGGTGCGGCAGAACTCGTCGACGGCGATCGCGCCGCGGTCGGTGAGGGCGACGCCGGTGGCCTCGAGGCCGTAGCCCTCGGTGCGCGGCGCGAAGCCGATGGCCGACAGGAGGCGGTCGGCCTCGAGGACCTTCTGCTCGCCGCCGGCAGCCGGGCTGACGGTGACGCGCACGCCCGAACCGGTGTCCTCGACCGACTCCACCTTGGTGCCGAGCAGGACGGTGACGCCAAGCTTCTTGTAGTGCTTGAGCAGCTCCTTGGACACGTCGGCGTCCTCGGTGGGCACCATGCGGTCGAGGAACTCGACGATGGTGACGTCGACGCCGAAGTTCTTCATGACGTAGGCGAACTCGACGCCGATGGCGCCCGAGCCGGCGATGATGATCGAGCCCGGCAGCTCGGGGTCGAGGATCTGCTCCTCGTAGGTGACGACGTTCTTGCTGACCTCGACGCCCGGGATCATCCGGGTGACCGAGCCGGTCGCGAGGATGAGGTTGTCGAAGGTGATCGAGCGCTTCTCGCCGGAGTTGAGCGCGACGTCCATCGAGGTGGCGGAGGTCAGCGTGCCCCAGCCGTCGATCTCCTCGATCTTGTTCTTCTTCATGAGGAAGTGGACGCCCTTGACGATGCCCTCGGAGACCTTGCGGCTGCGGGCGTGCGTCGGGCCGAAGCTCATCGTGGCGTCGCCCTCGATGCCGTACTTCTGCTTCTCGTGCGTCAGGGTGTGCGACAGCTCGGCGTTCTTGAGGAGGGCCTTGCTCGGGATGCAGCCGACGTTGAGGCAGACGCCGCCCCAGTACTGCTTCTCGACCACGGCGACCTTCTTGCCGAGCTGCGACGCGCGGATCGCCGCGACGTAGCCACCAGGACCGGCACCGAGCACAACGACATCGAAATCAGCCATGGGGGCAGCCTATCCGTGCGGGCGCGTGCTCCCGACCGCGGTTCCACCCAGCCGACGGCGACGTCACGAATCGGGTGTCGATCGGCAACTGCCGGTGTCACACCCCCCCATTCGGGGCATGGGCGGGAGTACGTTCCGACACGCACGGCCGGACCGACCCGGCCCCGACCAACGGAGGTCACTCGCGTGAGTTCCACTCCGCACCGCCACTCGGCGCCACCGGCGAACAAGGGCCTGCTGGCCGTCGCCGGGGTGCTCCTCGCGATCCCGATCGCAGCCCTGATGCTCGTCGGCACCTACGCCAAGGACGAGCCGCGCCTCGGCGGGTTCCCCTTCTTCATCTGGTACCAGTTCCTCTGGGTCATCCTCTGTTCCGCCCTGACGTACACGGCCTACCGCCTCGTCCTCAAGGCCCGTCCGCACGTCCCGATGAGCTCCGAGGGCGACTCCTACGAGGACTCCTACGACGACACGTCGCGAGACCGAGAGGACGGAAGCCGATGAGCGCCCTCGCACCCGCTGCCACCGACACCGGCGTCAACGGCGTCGCACTGGCCGTCCTCGTCTTCTTCTTCGTCCTCGTCGCCGGTGCCGGCTTCTGGGCGGCGCGGTGGCGGCGCCCGGCGAGCATGGACAGCCTCGAGGAGTGGGGCCTCGGCGGCCGGAGCTTCGGCACGTGGATCACGTGGTTCCTGCTCGGCGGTGACCTCTACACGGCCTACACCTTCGTGGCCGTGCCGGCCGCGATGTGGGCCTTCGGCGCGGTCAACGGCTTCTTCGCCGTGCCGTACACGATCGTGCTCTACCCGATCATCTTCGTCTTCATGTCGCGCCTGTGGTCGGTCTCGCACCGGCACGGCTACGTGACGCCGGCCGACTTCGTCCAGGGCCGGTCCGGCTCGCGCGGGCTGTCGCTCGCGGTCGCGGTCACCGGCTTCCTCGCGACGATGCCGTACATCGCCCTGCAGCTCGTCGGCATCCAGGCCGTCCTCGAGGTCGCGGGCGTCGGCGGCGGCGGCAACTGGCTGGCCAACGACCTGCCGCTCTTCATCGCCTTCCTCGTGCTCGCGCTCTACACCTACACCTCGGGCCTGCGTGCGCCGGCGATCATCGCGTTCGTCAAGGACATCCTCATCTACCTCGTCATCATCGTCGCGGTCATCTACCTGCCCTCGAAGGTCGGCGGCTGGGGCCACGTGTTCGACGCGGCCAAGGAGAAGATGACGACGACGACGAACCCCGCCACGGGCAACCCGAACGTCTTCATCCCGGGCCCCAAGGCCTACTGGGCCTACGCGACGCTGGCCCTCGGATCGGCGCTGGCGCTGTTCATGTACCCGCACTCGGTCACGGCCAGCCTGTCGGCAAAGAACCGCAACACGATCCGCAAGAACGCCTCGATCCTGCCGGCGTACTCGTTCCTGCTCGGCCTGCTCGCGCTGCTGGGCTGGGTCGCGATCGCGGCGGGCACCAAGCCCGTGGGCCTCGACGGCAAGGTCAACGGCCAGCTCGTCATCCCGCAGCTGTTCGAGGACATGTTCCCGGCGTGGTTCGCCGGTGTGGCCTTCGCCGCCATCGCCATCGGCGCGCTCGTGCCGGCCGCGATCATGTCGATCGCCGCGGCCAACACCTTCACCCGCAACATCTACAAGGCGTGGCTCAAGCCCGACGCGACCGAGAAGCAGGAGGCGCAGGTCAGCAAGATCACCTCGCTCGTCGTCAAGGCGTTCGCGCTCGTGTTCGTCCTCGCCCTCGACAAGAGCAACGCGATCAACTTCCAGCTCCTCGGCGGCATCTGGATCCTCCAGACGTTCCCGGCGCTGGTGTTCTACCTCTACACCCGCTGGTTCCACCGGTGGGCGCTGCTCGCCGGCTGGGCCGTCGGCATGGTCTACGGCACGGTCGCCGCGTACAACGTGACGAACAAGGCGACCGGCGCGCACTTCGCCGGGTCCGTCGCCAACATGCCGCTCATCGGCCAGCTCGGCTACATCGCCGTCACGGCATTCGCCATCAACGTCGTCGTCGCCGCCGTGCTGACGCTGGTGCTCCGTGCCGCGAAGGCGCCGGAGGGCCACGACGAGACGATCCCGGCCGACTACTTCGCCGACGCGGGCGACCCCCGCGTCGAGAAGCTGAAGACCGGACCGCACGAGCTGACGCCGTCGGCCTGAGCGCCGACGCGCACAGCAGGTCGGCACGACGCAGGGCCGGGT
>NZ_MLJO01000011.1 GCF_001956915.1 Intrasporangium flavum
CGAGCGCGACGACGACGTCGAGCACGCGCCACGTCACCGGCCGGGCGAAGAGCGGGGCGAGCAGCCGCGCGCCGTAGCCGAGGCCGGTGAACCACGCGACGCTCGCGGTGACGGCGCCCGCGACGAACCACCAGCGTCCGGCCGACCCGTGCTGGTTGGCGAGGGAGCCGACGAGCAGCACCGTGTCGAGGTAGACGTGCGGGTTGAGCCACGTCAGCGCCAGGACCGTGGCGAGGACGCCGCGGCGCCCCGGCCCCTCGTCGTCGGCGCGCAGGGCGGCTGGGTGGCGGGCGCTCCACAGCGACCGGAGGCCGAACGCGACGAGGTAGGCGGCGCCGAGCCAGCGCACCCACGTCAGCACGGCGGGGTGGTCGGTGACGACGCGTCCGACGCCGAGCACGCCCAGGACCACGAGCACGGCGTCCGACACCGCGCACACCGTCACGACGACGCCGACGTGCCGACGCGTCAGGCCGGTCCGCAGGACGTAGGCGTTCTGCGCACCGATGGCGACGATGAGGCCCGCCATGGTGAGGAAGCCGGTGAGCGCGACGGTCATGGTGTCGACGGTAGGCGTCGTGATCGCGACAGTGAAGCGAATGTTCCTTGTCGATCCTTAGCATGGCTTCATGCGCCTGCAGCCCGACCAGCTCGCCGCCCTGCTCGCCATCGTCGAGACCGGCACCTTCGAGGCGGCCGCGCGCCAGCTGCACGTCACGGCGTCCGCGGTGAGCCAGCGGATCCGCTCGCTGGAGAACGAGATCGGCCAGGTCGTGCTGGTCCGGGCCACGCCCTGCCGGGCCACCGTCGCGGGGGAGTCGCTCGTGCGGCTCGCGCGCCAGCAGCGCCTGCTCGAGGACGAGGCGGTCCGCGAGCTGGCGCCGGAGGCCGGCGCGGTGGTCGAGCTGAGCGTCGCCGTCAACGCCGACTCGATGGCGACGTGGTTCGGCGCGGTGCTGCGCGAGGCCGCCACGTGGGACGGTGTCGTGCTGCGGCTGCGCGTCGAGGACCAGGACCACTCGGCGTCGCTGCTGCGCGCCGGCCACGTGCTGGCCGCCGTGACCTCGGATCCCGCTCCGGTGCAAGGGTGCTCGACCGAGCCCCTCGCGACGTTGCGATACGTCCCGGCAGCCTCGCCGCTGCTCGTCGAGCGCCACGCCCGCGGCCGCGGCGTCGACTGGTCGGCGATGCCCGTGGTGCGCTTCAACGCCAAGGACGACCTCCAGCAGCGGGTCCTCGAGCGGCACGGCGTCACGTCCCCTCCACCGACGCACGAGGTGCCCGACGGGGCCGGCTTCGTCACGGCGGTGCGCTCGGGGCTCGGGTGGGGCGTGCTGCTCGAGTCGCAGCTGGAACCCGCTGTCGCGGCCGGCGAGGTGGTGCGTCTCGGTCGCCGCGACCACGTCGACGTGCCGCTCTACTGGCAGCGGTGGCGACTGGGGTCGAGCCACCTCGACCGGCTCACCGACGCCGTACGCCGTGGCTCGGCGCGTGGTGGCATTCGTCCGGTTCGCGCCGCGCGGAAGGGAACCCGGGCGCCGGCGGGTCCTTGAGCGCGACTCGGGGAACCGGCCGATCGCCCACGCCGGACCCGGGGCCGGGGCTACCTTGGGACGCACGGACGCACGGACGGTCCCGCCGCCGGGCGGGACCTCGGGCGAGGAGGCAGACCGAGTGACCGACGCGGGCACGCCACCCGGACCACCGGGCGCCCTCGACCCGGCGAGCATCGTCCGGTCCCGGGCCTACGTGTCCGCGCTGGTGCTCGCGGCGCTGCTCGGCATCCCCGTCTCCGCCGTCGCGTACGGCTTCCTCGCCCTCGTCTCGGCGCTGCAGACCTACCTCTTCGACGACCTGCCCACGTCGCTCTTCTCCGGCGGCCCCCCGGCGTGGTGGCCGGTGCCGTGGCTGACGCTCTGCGGCCTGCTCGTCGCCCTCACCATCCGGTACCTGCCGGGCACCGCGGGCCACTCGCCTGCACTGGGCTTCCACACCGGCACGGGACCGGTCCAAGGCCGTGAGCTGCCCGGTGTCGCCCTCGCCGCCCTGACGACCCTCGGTCTCGGGGCGGTGCTGGGCCCCGAGGCGCCGCTCATCGCCCTCGGTGGTGGGCTCGCGGCGCTCACGGTGCGCCTGGCCAGGCGTGACGCGCCGCCGATGGCCGTGACGATCATGGCCTCGGCCGGCAGCTTCGCCGCCGTCAGCACGCTGCTCGGGTCGCCGCTGCTCGGCGCGTTCCTCATCATGGAGGCCGCCGGCATCGCCGGGGCGACCCTGAGCCTCGTCGCGCTGCCCGGCCTGCTGGCGTCCGGCATCGGCGCCCTCGTCTTCGTCGGCCTCGACCACTGGACCGGCCTCGGCACGTTCTCGCTGGCCCTGACCACCGTGCCGCAGGCGGCGACGCCCACCGTCGCGTCGCTGTTGTGGGCCGTGCCGGTGGGCATCCTCGGGGCGCTCCTCGGCTGGGGCATCCGGTGGCTCGCCCTGTCGGTGCGCCCGCACGTGCACCGCAGCCGGGTGCCGGTCACTGTGGGCCTGGGCCTGCTCGTCGGGCTGTGCGCCACCGCGTACCAGGTGTCCACGGGGCGGGGCTTCGGCCAGGTGCTCTTCTCCGGTCAGGACCAGCTGCCCGGCCTCGTCGCGCACGCCGCCGACTACTCGCTCGGTGCACTCCTGCTGCTCGCGCTGTTCAAGAGCGTCGCCTACGGGCTGTCGCTCAGCGCCTTCCGGGGCGGTCCGGTGTTCCCGGCGATGTTCGTCGGGGCGGTGCTCGGCATCGCCGTGAGCGGGCTGCCCGGGATGCAGCTCGCGGCGGCCATCGGCACCGGCATCGGCGCGATGTGCTGCGCGATGCTGCGGCTGCCGCTGACGTCGGTGCTGCTCGCGACCCTGCTCATGGGCGCGGACGGGCTCAGCATCACCCCGGAGGTCGTCGTCGCCGTCGTCGTGTCGTTCGTCCTCACGGCGGTGCTGCCCACTCCGGGGCCGCCGCAGCCGGAAGAGCCGGTCGAGACGACCGTCGCCTGACTCATCCCGAGGGTGTGAGTCGCCGCGTCCGCGATCCGTCGATAGTGGAGCGACCGAGCCGTCGTCGAGAGGGGCCGAAAGGATGCAGGTGCGACCGGATCGCCTCAACACGACGATCGCCTGGCTCTTCATGGCCGGGTCGGCGTGCTTCGTGGTCGGGTCGGTGCCGGCGTACCTGGCGGCCACCGGGGGCTGGGTCGACGGCGTCACCTACGTCGTCGGGTCGGTCTTCTTCACGACCGCCTCCTACGCCCAGCTCGTCCAGGCGCAGACCCCCGGGGCCACCGGCGTCGACGAGGTCTCCCAGCGCCGGCGCGTCCGGGCGCACCTGGCCGGCTGGCTGCCGCACGACCGCGCGTGGCTGGCCGCGGCCACCCAGTTCCCCGGCACGCTGTTCTTCAACATCAGCACCACGGCCGCCCTCACGCACAACGCGACCGCCGCCGAGTCGAACCGCTACGTGTGGCGACCGGACCTGTACGGGTCGGTGCTCTTCCTCGTGTCGAGCACCTTCGCCGTGCTGGCCGTCTCGCGCCGCTTCCTCAGCCTCGAGCCGGCGTCCCCGGCGTGGCGGATCGCGTGGGTCAACATGCTCGGCTCGGTGCTCTTCATGGCCTCGGCGGTCGCCAGCTACGTCGTACCGAGCAGCGACGAGGTGCTCGACACCCGTATCGCCGTGGCCGGCACCTTCTTCGGCGCCGCGTGCTTCTTCGTCGGCGCCGCCCTCATGCTCCCGGCCTGGCGCCGGGATGTGACACCCCCACAACCCGTCGCCGAGCGAAGGAGAAACCGATGAGCACCCCGTCCGAGCTCGACGCCGTCGCCGCCCTCTACGGCAACCGTTTCGTCACGCAGGAGGTGCCGAGCCGCGAGTTCCCCGACACGGGGATGAGCGCCGTCGACGCCATGCGCCTCGTCGGTGAGGACCTCGCCCTCGAGGGAGACCCGAACCGCAACCTCGCGACCTTCGTGACGACGTGGATGGAACCGGAGGCGCAGCGGATCATCGCCGAGAACCTGCACCGCAACTTCATCGACCACGCGGAGTACCCGCGCACGGCCGAGATCGAGCAGCGCTGCATCCGCATGCTCGCCGACCTCTTCCACGCCCCCGGCCCGACGACGGGCGCGCGGACCCAGGGCTCGTCGGAGGCGATCATGCTGGGCGGCCTGTCGCTGAAGTGGAACTGGCGCACCCGGCGCCAGGCCGAGGGCGCCTCGACGGAGCGGCCGAACCTCGTCTTCGGCGGCGACGTGCACGTCGTCTGGGAGAAGTTCTGCCGGTACTTCGACGTCGAGCCGCGCATCGTGCCGCTGCGGCCGGGCAAGTACACGATCGGGCCGGACGACGTGGCGCCCCACGTCGACGAGAACACCATCGGCGTCGCCGCCGTGCTCGGCACGACCTTCACCGGCCACAAGGACGACGTCGTGGGCATCAACGACCTGCTCGTGGGGCTCAAGCAGGAGCGCGGCCTCGACGTGCCGCTGCACGTCGACGGGGCGAGCGGGGGCTTCGTGTGGCCCTTCCTCTACCCCGACTCGCCGTGGGACTTCCGGCTCGAGCAGGTGCGCTCGATCAACGTGTCGGGGCACAAGTTCGGCCTCGTCTACCCGGGCATCGGGTGGCTGGTCTTCCGCGAGGTCGCCGATCTGGCGCCCGACCTGGTCTTCATGGAGAACTACCTCGGCAAGACCGACTCGACCTTCACCCTGAACTTCTCGACCGGGTCGGCGATGGTGCTCGCGCAGTACTACAACTTCGTCCGCCTCGGCCGCCAGGGCTACACCTACGTCATGCGCAACATGCAGGAGAACGCCCGGATGCTCGCGCAGGAGCTCGACGCGATGGGGCGTTTCGAGCTGATCGGGCGCGACGAGGAGCAGCTGCCGCTCGTGGCCTTCCGGTTGGCCGGTGAGCACGACTACAACGAGTTCGACATCGCCTGGCAGCTGTCGGCCGAGCGGGGCTGGATGGTGCCGGCGTACACGATGCCGCCCGACGCGCAGGACGTGACGATCATGCGCGCCCTCGTCAAGGAGACGATGAGCCGCGAGCACGTCGACACCCTCGCCCGCGACATCGAGGACGCCTGCGCGACGCTCGCGGCCAAGGGCGGCGCCCACCCGTCCGAGCGGGCCAAGATGGTCGTCGGACCGGGGCACTGAGCATCGCGGTCGGGCGCGCGGATCGCGCCGTCAGGCGGGTGGCGTCGCGTCGGCGGGCCGCCCGGCCAGCCAGTCGCGCCAGGCGGCGTACCCGCCGATGACGTCGGTGGCCCGGTGGATGCCGAGGTCCTGCAGCGACGCGGCGGCGAGGCTCGAGGTGTAGCCCTCCTGGCACAGGACGACGACCTCGAGGTCGTGGCTCGCGATCGGGAGGGCGGCCTCGCTGCTCGGGTCGAGGCGCCACTCGAGGACGTTGCGCTCGATGACGACCGCGAAGGGCAGCTCGCCGTTGGCCCGACGCTGGGCCTCGGGGCGGATGTCGACGACGACGGCGCCGCGATGCCGGGCCTGATCGGCCTCCTCGGGCGTCACGCGGTGCAGGCGGGAGCGGGCCTCCGCGAGGACCTCGTCGATGGTTCGGCTCACCAGTCCACTCCTGCCGCCTGCTCCTCCTCGACGACGAGCGCGCCGTCGAGCTCACGGTAGCTCGTCATGAGCGTCAGCTTCGGGGCGTAGACGTGGAGGCTGACGGCCGGGTCGGGGCCGAGGTTGGTGACCCGGTGCAGGTGGCGCCGGCCGAAGGTGCGCTGGTCGCCAGGGGTGAGCCGGACGCCCGGGCCGGTGACGCGTCGGACGTCGTCGAGGTCGACGGCGCTGCGGTAGCCGGCGACCTCCTCGGTGAGGACGCCCTGGAGCACGACGAACGAGCCGGAGCTGCCGCCGTGGTCGTGCCATGGCGTGCCCTGCCCGGGCAGCCAGGTCAGCAGCCAGGCCTCGTGGGCGTCGTCGGCGTGGAGGCGGGCGTAGTAGCGGGTGACCGGGTCGAAGTCGACGAGCCGCGACCAGAGGGTCTGCTGGCGGGCGAGCCGGCGAGCCGTGTCGGCGAGCTGGACGGCGGTGCGCGGGGCGTGACGGGACATGGCGGGACCTCTCAGGCGTGCGGTGGATGTGGCGAAGGGGGTGGCGGGTGCGGGATGGGTCGGGACCGGGAGGGTCCTCGGCTCAGGCGACCGGCCGACATCGCTCCCAGGCGCTACGCATCACATAACTGCACGTTTCCATGTGACGAACTCTAACTTATGGAAGTGGATCGGTAGGAATTGGTGTCCGGGATGTGGCGGCATGCTGCGCACGCCTGGCCGGAAATGGGGCGGCGCGCTGTCGGTGCCGGGGCCTAGGTTTCTCTGGTGAGCCTCGAAGCGCAGTCCGACCGCGACGCCCAGCGACCGGCGTCGTCCCGCCCCGCCGACGGGGTCCCGGCCGGCGAGCCCGCGTCGAACCGCTGGCTCGTCCTCGGGGCGATGAGCCTGACGCTCGTGCTCTGGGCCTCGGCGTTCGTCGCCATCCGACACCTCGGCCGCGACGTGCCGGCGGGTGCGCTGTCACTCGGCCGGCTCCTCGTGGCGTCGGTGGCGCTCGCGGTCCTCGTGTTCCGCCGGCCCCGCACGTGGCCGTCCCGTCGTGACTGGCCGCTCCTGCTGCTCTGCGGCGTCGCGTGGTTCGGCATCTACAACCTGGCGCTCAACGAGGCCGAGCGGCGCATCGACGCCGGCACCTCGGCCCTCATCGTCCAGATCGGCCCGATCATCGTGGCCCTGCTCGCCACGGTGTTCCTCGGCGAGGCGATGTCGCGGTGGCTCCTCATCGGCATGGCGGTCGGGTTCGCCGGGGTCGTCGTCATCGCCCGAGGGTTCTCCTCCGGCGGGTCCGGCGACCTCGTGGGCGTGTGGCTCGCGGTCCTCGCAGCGGTGACGTACGCCGTCGGCGTGCTCGCGCAGAAGCCGCTGCTCGGGCGGCTGCCCGGGCCCGAGGTCACCTGGATCGCCTGCGTCGTCGGGGCCGTCACGTGCCTGCCGTGGACCGGCCAGCTCGTCGACGTCGTCCGCACGAGCGACGCGTCCTCGCTCCTCTGGATCGTCTACCTCGGCGTCTTCCCGACGGCGATCGCCTTCTCCACCTGGGCCTACGTGCTCGCGCGGGGGAATGCCGGCACGGTCACGCTGACGACGTTCCTCGTGCCGTTCATCGCGACCCTCATCGCGTGGGTCCTGCTCGATGAGGTGCCGCCGGCGCTGACCTTCGTCGGAGGTGGGCTCTGCATCGCCGGCGTGCTGCTGACTCGCCGCAAGTCCCGCCCGAAGTCGGCCGCGTCGTAGCCCAGCGCCGCTCGGGGGCTTTCGCCTCCGGGGCCTGGTCGCGGTCGGTCCGCCTGCTGAATCGGACTGTGCAAGAACGGGGCTCGCGAGCTTCTGTCCTGTGGACAAGCCTTCCATCAGGTTCGAACATGTGTTCTGATTGAGGTAGGTGATCGCCCGGCGAGAGGAGAGCAGCGATGCCCTACCTCGACGCGCAGCCGGCCGCAGCGGCTGGTGGTCTCGCCCGCGTGCGGCGCATCCTCACTGCTGACCGGGCCCGGCGCGAAGGGGTGCCGAACGCTGTCGGCCTCGCTGTCGACGTCGACGCGAACGCTTCCGAGCACCTCGACGCGGTGGCGCGGCTCGAACCGGTTGCTCCGGACGGGTTCCGTGATGTGCGGCTCGATGCTGCCGGTGACCGGGTGCTGGCCCAGGTCGAGGCGCTGGAGCGGACCAAGGCACGCCTGGAGGCGCGGCTGCTGGAGGCCTATGCGGCGCTGCACGCGATCCAGGAGCAGCAGCTGGCCCGGCTGGCCACCGCCGCGCCCGTGCCGGTCTCGACCGAGCGGGTCGTCGCGGCTGAGATCGCGTGCGCGACCGGGGTCGGGGAGGCCGAGGTGTCCCGCCGGCTCGAGCTGGCCCTGGCGACACGCCGCCACCGGGTCCTGCGCGACGCGCTGCGCCACGGCCGGGTCAGCCTGTACCGGGCCCTGACCGTCGTCGCCGAGACCCGGCTGCTCCCCGACGAGGTGCTGCCCGACGTGACGGCCACCGTGCTGGCGCCGGCCCCGGACGGGACCTGCGCCTCGCAGCGGCTGTTCCGGGCCCGGCTGCGCCGCTGTGTGACCGCCGCCGACCATCGCGGCACCGACGAGCGCCACATCACTGCCATGCGCCGCCGGGGCGTGTTCGGGCGCCTGGTCGAGGACGGGATGGGTGTCATCAGCATCACCGCGACCGCCGAACGCGTCGTCGGGGTCCTGGACCGCGTCCAGGCCCTGGCCCGCGCGGCCCGCGCCAGCGGCGACGAGCGCACTCTGGACCAGCTGCGCAGCGACCTGCTCACCGACCTCGCCCTCTTCGGCACCACGCCCGATGGCCCCACCGCCACCGCGCCGCCGGCCGTGGTGCGCATCGTCGTCCCGTTCGAGGTCGCAGCCGGGGTCTCCGACGCGGCGTGCGAGCTGCCCGGGCACGGCTGGGTCACCGCCGCCCACGCCCGTCAGATCATGACCGCGCCCGGCTCGACCTGGCAGCGCCTGGCCGTCGCGGTCGACACCGGCACCGCCCTGCAGCTGTCCACCGACCGGTACACCCCGACCCGCGCCATGGCCGAGCACGTCCGCGCCCTCGACGGGGTCTGCCGCGCCCCGGGCTGCACCGTCCCCGCCGAGCGCTGCGACCTCGACCACATCACCCCCTGGCCCGCCGGCCCCACCGACGTGGACAACCTGCAGTCCCTGTCCCGCGGCTGCCACCACCCCAAGACCGCCCGAGCCTGGACCGCCCACCGTCCCGAAGGCCCAGACCACACCAGCCCGAGCGGCGCTGGCCCCGACGGCGTCAGCGGCGCCGTGCACTGGACCACGCTCGCCGGCCGCGACTACGTCACCTATCCCAGGAACTGGCGCGAAGGCCTCGCCGACCCCGGCGCCGGATCCGGATCGGGCACGACTCCGCCCAGGGCGGGCCCTCCCGAACCGGAGCTAGCCACGGAACCCGAACCACCACCGTTCTGAGGGGCGGCCGCCGGGCCCAGTGTGGCGTCGGCGGTGCGGCCTAGCCTGTGCGCATGCGACGCTTCCTCGACGAGGACCTGTCCGGCGCGGAGTTCCGTGAGTGCGACCTCAGCAGGACCCGCATGGTCGGCGTGGTGATGCAGGATGCCGAGATCGACGGGCTGGTCACCGGTCTGGTCGTCAACGGGGTCGACGTGATGCCGTACGTCGAGGCCGAGCTCGACCGTCGGCACCCGGTGCGGCTGCTCATGCGTTCGGACCGGCCCGAGGACCTGCTCGAGGCCTGGCGGCGCCTGCGGGACGACTGGGCCGCGACGGTCGAGCGGGTGCGCTCGATGCCCGATGGCAGCGAGCACCGCAGCGTCGACGGCGAGTGGTCGACGGTCGAGACCCTGCGGCACCTCGTCTTCGTCCACGACTCGTGGGCCAGGCGCTGCGTGCTGGGCCGCACCGAGCCGTTCACGTCACTCGGGCTCGGGCCGGCTGACGTCATGGACCGGGAGCCCGAGCTCGACCCTTCGGCCCGCCCGAGCCTGGACGAGGTTCTCGCGGTGCGGGAGGCGCAGGCGTCGGAGGTGCAGCAGTGGCTGGCCGCGGCGACGCCCGACCTGCTCGAGCGCGTAGCCCCGGTGCCGGGCGACGACCGGTGGCCCCCGTACGCCCGCGGGCGCACGGTGCGCCGGTGCCTCGGCACCGTGCTGGAGGAGGAGTGGGCCCACCACGGGTTCTGCGTGCGGGACCTCGACCGGATCTCGCGTCAGGACCCGCCTGCGCCATGACGCATGACGACGCATGACGACGCGCCCCGGTCCGGTGCGGACGGGGGCGCGTCAGGGGTCGGCGTGGCGAGGAGGGGGCGGGCTCACCAGCGCTGCGGGAAGGCGTCGTGCAGGACGATGCGGGTGTCGAGGTCGACGTCCGCGTCCGCTCCCATCGGTGCGCGGGGCAGGCCGCGGGTGCGGCGGTGGGCCGGCTCGAGGGCGGCGGCGAGAAGGGCGATCAGGGCGATGACGATGATGATGTCCATGGCAGAAAGTCTGCGCTTCTGAAGAAACCGCCACGAGTGGCAGAACTGTCGTCCCTCATTCATTTCCTGCCAGATCCGTGCCAGACTCGTCGGATGCTGCGCACCATCGCCGTCGTCGTCCAGGAGCCCGTCGCCGCGTTCGAGCTCGGCGTCCTCTGCGAGGTCTTCGGCATCGACCGCACCGACGACGGCGTGCCCGCCTTCGACTTCCGGGTCTGCTCCTCGCGCCCCGGTGAGGTCCACCGCACGACGAGCGGCATCGGCGTCGTGCCGACCCACCCACTCGAGGCCGCCCGCGACGCCGACCTCGTCGCGGTCCCGGCCGGCACCGTCACCGGCCCCTTCGACCCCGCCGTCCTCGACGTGCTCCGCGACGCCGTCGACCGCGACGCCTGGGTCCTTTCGGTGTGCTCCGGCGCGTTCTCCCTCGCCGCGGCAGGCATCCTCGACGGCCGCGAGGCCGCGACGCACTGGCGCTACGCGTCGAAGCTCGCGGAGGTCTGTCCCAGCGCCAAGGTCGACCTCGACGTCCTCTACGTGGAGGACGGCCGCGTCATCACGAGCGCCGGCACCGCCGCCGGCATCGACGCGTGCCTCCACCTCGTGCGCACCGAGCTCGGCTCCGAGGTCGCGACCCGCATCGCCCGCCGGATGGTCGTGCCGCCGCACCGTTCCGGCGGCCAGCGCCAGTACGTCGAGACGCCCGTGCCCGAGCAGTCGTGCGACTCCCTGCAGGACGTCCTCGACTGGGTGCTCGAGCACCTCGACGAGGAGCACTCGGTGCCCTCGCTCGCGCGTCGCGCCGCGATGTCCGAGCGCACCTTCGCGCGGCGGTTCGCCGCGGAGGTCGGCACCTCGCCGCACCAGTGGCTCACCGGCCAGCGGGTGCTCCGCGCCCGCTACCTGCTCGAGACGACCGACCTCGACGTCGAGCGGATCGCTCGCGAGTGCGGGTTCGGCACCGCGGCGATCCTGCGCCACCACTTCCAGCGGCGCCTCGGCGTCCCACCGGTGTCCTACCGGCGGACCTTCACCCGCGAGCCGGCCTAGGCCTCGTCGCGCACCGTCGAGTCCCAGGCCCACTCGGTGAGCCGGGGGCGGTCGCCGAGGGGGAGTCGCCCGGTGCAGTACAACAGCACCTCGGCCGGGCGACCTGCGGGCGCGTCCGGGAAGAGCCGGGCGATGACCGGCGCGCACAGCTCGTCGGGCGGCAGCCACCCGACGCCAATGCCCTGTGCGATGTCGTAGCCGTGCACGAGCGTCTCGAGGGCGCCCATCGCGGCGAACCCGTCGGCGTCCGAGACGCCGCACGGGTGCCACGCCCGGGCCTCGCGGGGCGCCGCGTCGACGGCCAGCCGCAGCAGGTCGCCGCACATGACGACGACGTCGAGGACCTCGGCGTTGCTGCCGCGGTCCTCGACGACGGCCTCGACCGGCAGGTAGCCGGCCGCTGGCCGGGCCAGCACCTGCGAGGCGTAGGAGAAGAGGTCGTCGGCGACGTGGGCCGCGGTGCGCCGGCACGACCACTCGACGTCGCCGGCGGGCACCGACCAGTCGGCGCCCGCGACCGGCGCCAGGGCGCCTCGCAGCTCGTGTGTCGCCGCTCCGACCAGCTCGCTCATCGATGGCATGTCCTGACCGTAGCCGCAGGTCATGGCTGACCAGCTGGGCTATCGCATGGCCACGTCGTCCGACGTGGGTCTGTCGGAATGGCTGCGCTCGTCGGGCACCGGACGGGTCGACGTGGCCGCCTGGACCAGGAACCTCACAGTGAGGGCCCCCAGCGCTGCGCCGGCCAGATTGCAGACGACGTCACGGGGCGCGCACACACGAGTCGTGAAGAGGGCTTGGTAGAGCTCGATCGTGACCGAGGCGGCCATGATGTAGCCGAGGATTCGCGTCCATGGCAGCCCCATGAGAGCCAGACCGAGGCCGACGGGCGCGAAGAGGAAGGCATTCGGCAACAGGTCTGTGGGGAGGTCGGCCAGGGTGCCTGGCAGCCATCGTTGCGCCTCCGCAACGCACGACGTGATGTTGCCAAGGCCCTGAAAGCTCGGATTGTGCCAGCGCTCCGTCAAGCTCACGAATCCGACAAGGAGCAGGGCAACTGCCTGCCAGCTGACCAGCCGAAGCGGCCAGCGACGACGGCGCAGCACCACGATGACCAGCACCGTCGCCACAAGCAGGACGACGGGCATCACGTGGTCGTTGCTGGCCAGCCAGCGGTTGACGTTCGCTGGCATGTCCTGCCAGACCGCGATGGCAAGGCCTGCGATGAACAGGCCGACGAGGGTCGTCGTGCGGTGTGGGCTGAGCGGGTGGAAACTCTGGACCAGCCAGAGTGCCCACCCGCCCCATGCCAGCACGACGACTGCGAGCCACAGGGAAACGCTCAAGAGCTTCGAGTCCTTCGAGTTGGCTGTACGGGTTGTCGTGGACGACCCCGGACGTACATCCCACCCTTTCGGTGCAGGTGACGATGCGCGCCCGGCACATCTTGCCGGTCCCGTTGTCGAGATGGTGGTCTTCCCGACGCCTCGGTGTCGCAGCCGGCCTCATGAACCGGGCGGGTCCCGCGTGTGTCCGGTCACGGATGATCCCGGCGACTGGCCCCGATGGGGCTGTCTTCGGCTGTATGTCCTCATGGCTAGAAGCCCTGATACGAGGGCAGCGTCGGTTCGACAGGACAGTGGCGGTTACTGCCAGTAGGTTGTCTGCGGTCGACGCGAAGGAGCCTCGCCGTGAGCCGTGCCGCCCGCCTCCTACCGGTCCGCACCACTGCTGCCGTCCTCGTCCTCCTCGGGGGAGTGACCGGCGGTGCCGCACCGGCCTCGGCCGCGCCCGATGCGACGCCGCCGCCACCCAGCGCGTCCTCCACCGCGGTGGGTGGCGGCTTCTACGACCCGCCGGCCACCGTCACCGGGTCTCCCGGAACCGTCATCCGGTCCGAGGCGATGACCTTCTACCTCGACCCCCTGCGGCTCGTGCCCTCGGCGGCCCGCGCGACGCGCGTCATGTACGTCTCGCGCGACCGCGCCGGGCTCCCCGACGCCGTCACCGGCACCGTGCTCGTGCCGCCCGCGGCGTGGGTCGGCCCGGGCCGTCGCCCGGTCGTCGGCTACGCCGTGGGCACCCAGGGGCTCGCCGACCGCTGCGCCCCGAGTCGCCAGCTCGCGGCCGGCTCCGAGTACGAGGGCGCCTTCGTCAGCGGGCTGCTCGCCCGCGGCTACGCGGTCGCCCTCACCGACTACGAGGGCCTCGGCACGCCCGGCACCCACACGTACATGACCCGGGTCTCGCAGGCCCACGCCGTGCTCGACATGGTCCGCGCGGCGCAGCGCCTTCCGGGCACGGGGCTGCCGACCGACGGGCCGGTGCTCCTCGCCGGCTACAGCCAGGGCGGCGGCGCCACCGCCGCGGCCGTCGAGCTGGCCCCCGCGTACGCGCCCGAGCTGCGGGTCCGCGGTGCCGTGGCGGGCGCGGTCCCGGCCGACCTCGTCGCGGTCGCCGACCACCTCGACGGCGGGCTCTACGCCGCCTTCGCCCTCTACGCGGTCGCCGGCCTCGGTGCCGCCTACGACCTGCCCCTCGACGCCTACCTCAACCCCCACGGGCGTCAGGTCATCGCCGACGTGGAGGGGGAGTGCGTCGTGGAGTCGGTCGCCGCGCACGCGTTCACCCGCTCCTCCGACCTCACCTCCGACGGGCGCACGCTGCACGACCTCGCCCAGGCCGAGCCGTTCCGCACGATCCTCGACGAGCAGCGCCTCGGCCGGATCCGCCCCACCGTCCCCGTGCTCGTGACCCACTCGCTCGCCGACGACGTCATCCCCTACGCGGTCGGGCGCGGCCTGGCGCACGACTGGTGCCGTCTCGGCGCGGACGTCGCCTTCTCGGCGAACCTCACGCCGACCCACGTCGGCGGTGCGGTGCCCTCGTTCGCCAAGGAGTTCGCCTTCCTCGAGGCGCGGGTGGCGGGGCTGCCCCAGCCCTCCGACTGCTGGTGGCTCTGACGCCGGCGCCTCACCGACGCCGGTTGCGCCGGGCGATCGCGGCCGAGAGCACCGTCGCGAACCCGCACCACGCCGCGTACGGGAGCAGGGCTGCGCCGGCCGGACGCCTGACCTGCGCCGCGCGCCGCGCGAGGTCGAGACCGCTCGCCGTCAGCACCGCCGACTCGAGCGCCGCCAGGCCCGGCCGCCGGGCCGGCCAGAACACCCAGCTCCACCCGGCGTTGAGCGCGAGGTTGGTGCCGAACGCCTTGAGGAACTGCGACCGCCCTGACGCGTCACCGGCGCGGTCGAAGGCCGTCAGCGTCGAGGCCGCGCTGGCCGCGACGTCGGCGTAGAGCGCCGTCCACACGAGCGGGAACGCAAGCGGCGGCGGCTGCCACGACGGCTTGTCCAGCGACCGGTACCACCGGGACTCGGGCTTGGTGGCCACCGACCCGACCACCGCGCAGGCCACGACGGCCGCGCCCGCGACGACGGCGTTGCGCACCGCCGTGTCGCGGGGCACGGTCCGCATCGCCGACCGCACGGCGTCGTCGAACGGCGTCGGGCCGCCGGGCATCTCGACGTAGCCCTCGAGGTCGCGCTCCTTGGCCACGACCTCGTGCACGAGGCTGCCGACGAGCGGCTTGGCCAGCCCGGCCGAGATCGGCGTGACGAGCCCGACCCAGTGGCTCGCGAGCCGCGGCGTCAGCACCGGCACGGTGACGACGACCGGACGCCGGCGCCCCGTGACGTCGGCGAACCGCGCGATCATCTCCCGGTAGGTCAGCACGTCCGGGCCGCCGATGTCGAAGGTCCGGTTCACCTCGGGCGGAAGGGAACCCGCGCCCGCCAGCAGCGTCACGACGTCGTCGATCGCGATCGGCTGGATCCGGTTGTCGAGCCACTTCGGGGCGACCATCGCCGGCAGTCGCGTCGTCAGGTAGCGCAGCATGTCGAAGGAGGCCGACCCGTCGCCGATGACGACGGCGGCCTGCAGCACCGCCGTGGGCACGCGGGAGTCGAGCAGGATCCGGCCCACCTCGACCCGCGAGGCCAGGTGCGGCGAGAGCTCCTCGCCGCCGGGGTGCAGCCCGCCGAGGTAGACGATGCGTGAGACCCCCGTGGCCTCCGCGGCCTCCGCGAAGGTCGTCGCGGCGTCGCGGTCGCGCTGCTCGAAGTCGGGCCGGTCGTCCATCGAGTGCACGAGGTACCAGGCCGCGTCGACACCCTCGAGCGCCGCGCGCATGTCGCGGGCCGAGGACACGTCCCCCTCGGCGACCTCGACGCGTGAGCGCCACGGCCGGTCCTGCACGGACGAGCGGTGCCGGGTCAGGACGCGGACGGTCCAGCCGGCGTCGAGCAGCCGGGGCACGAGGTGGCCGCCGATGTAGCCGGAGGCGCCGGTGACGAGGGCGGTGCGGGGCGTGGACACGGGAATCACCTCGTGAGCGAGAGGGCGGGCGGGAGGAGGACGAGCATCCCCGTGGACCACACGACGTGCGTGATGATCGGTCCGAGGAAGCCGCCGGTGACGCGGCGCTGCAGGCCGGTCACGAGGCCGAGCGCGCCGGCGGCGAGCACGAGGAGAGGCACACCGCTGCCGACCGTGGTCAGGGCGTAGAGCAGCGTCGTCAGGGTCACCTGGTGGCGGGGGAGGGCGGCGTAGAGGGCGCCGCGGAAGTACAGCTCCTCGACGACGCCGTTGACGAAGGTGATGGCCAGCACCGCCGCGAAGGCGCCGAACCGGGCGTGGTCGAGCAGCTGGTCCACGGGCTCGCGCAGCACCGGGATGCGCGCGACGACGAGCGCCCCGACGAGGAACACGACGAGCAGCAGCACCCCGAGGACGAGCGACTGGACGATCGGCCGGGCCGTCTCGCCGCGTCGGGTGTGACCCATCCCGGCGTGCAGCGGCCCCGACACGAGCGCGCCGACGAGCCAGACCGCCGCCAGGGCGAGCGTCGCCACGTAGAAGAGCGGGTCGCCGGGCGTGATCCGCAGCGCCCACGCGAGCACGGCGCTGCCGACGACGAACGTCACGGCGGCCACGACCTGCCGGCGACGGAAGACGTCGTCGGGGTCGCGGTGGTCGCGCTCGACCTTCTGGATGAGCGCGGCGTTGACGAAGGCGCGCAGCTCGCCCACGGGGCCCCGCATCTGTCCCTCTCCTCGCCTAGCGTCGCGCCCGCTCGTAGCGGGCCAGGGTCTCCTTGCGCTCCTCGTCGTGGTCGACGATCGGCTCCGGATACCCCTGCGCATACCCGTCCTCGTGCTTCCAGGGCTCGTGGGCGGCGCCACCGTGCAGGTGCCGCAGCTCGGGGACCCAGCGGCGCACGTACTCGCCGTCGGGGTCGAACTTGCGCCCCTGCGTCACCGGGTTGAAGACGCGGAAGTACGGCGACGCGTCGGTGCCGGTGCCGGCGACCCACTGCCAGCCGTGGTTGTTCGAGGCGACGTCGCCGTCGACGAGGTGGTCGAGGAAGTGCCGGGCTCCGACGGGCCACCAGACGTGGAGGTCCTTGGTGAGGAAGCTCGCGGTGATCATCCGCACCCGGTTGTGCATCCAGCCCTCGGCGAGCAGTTGGCGCATCCCGGCGTCGACGACCGGGTAGCCGGTTCGGCCCTCGCGCCAGGCGTCGACGAGCCGGTCGGTCTCGGCGCCGGAGTCGTAGGGCAGCTTCGCGAGCTCGGGCCGCAGGTCGTGCCACGCCGAGCGCGGCTGGTGCCAGAGCACGTCGGCGTAGAACTCGCGCCAGGCCAGCTCGGTGGCGTAGGTCGTCGCGCCCTTCGTCCGGCCGCTGCCGTGGGCGGCGATGTCGGCGAGCATGGTGCGCGGGTGGATCTCGCCGTACTTGAGGGGCGCCGACATCCGGCTCGTCGTGTCGAGGTCGGGGCGGTCGCGCTCGTCGGCGTACGCGTCGAGCCCGTCGGCGACGAACTCCTCCCACCGCTTGCGCGCGGCGGCCTCACCGGCCTCGAGCCGGACGCCGTCGGGCAGCGCGGGGAGGTCGTCGGACGCGACGCGCGGGCGGGCCCACGGGATGCGCGCCGGGCGCTCGGCCGGGTCGGGCCAGCCGTGCTGTCGCCAGGCCTTGGAGAACGGCGTGAAGACCTTGTACGGCGAGCCGGACCCGTTGACGACGATGCCGGGCCCGACGGCGTACGGCGTCCCCGTGGCGACGAGCTCGCGGTCGTCGTCGGCGAGCGCCTTCTCCACCGCCTCGTCACGGCGCCGGCCGTACGGCGTGGTCTCACGGGTCACGTGCACCTGGGCGGCGCCGACCTGGCGCGCGAGGCGCGGGATGACGTCGACGGGGTCGCCCTTCCTCACCACGAGCGCGTCGCGGGTGTCGGACGCAAGAGAGCGCAGCGACGCCACGAGCCGCTGCGACCGCGGCACCGCGGTGTCGAGCAGGCGCGGATCGAGCACGAACACCGGCAGCACCTCGTCGGCCGCCTCCAGCGCCGCGAGCAGGGCCGGGTGGTCGTGCAGCCGCAGGTCACGGCGGAACCAGAGGATCGCCGTCGTCCGCTCGCTCGCCATGCGCCTGCCTCCTCAGGCCGGGACCGACCGGCCCGGCCGCTCGAACCGGATCTGTGCGACGTCGAGGTACCCGGTCGAGAACCCGGCCTCGCAGTAGGCGAGGTAGAACTCCCACTTGCGCCGGAACGTCTCGTCGAAGCCGAGGGCCCGCACGTCGTCCCAGCGCGCCGTGAACCGCTCCCGCCAGCGTCGCAGGGTCTCGGCGTAGTCGGTGCCGAACGCGTGGACGTCGGTGAACCGCAGCGTGGTGCTCGCGGCCGTCGTGGAGCGGATCGCCTCGACGCTCGGGATGAGGCCGCCGGGGAAGATGTGCTTCTGGATCCAGCCGTAGCTGTGCTTCGTGGCGAGCAGGCGCTCGTGCGACATGAGGATCGCCTGGACGGCGGCGATGCCACCGGGGGCGAGCCGCTCGTCGATGGTGCGGAAGTAGGTGTCCCAGTACTCCTCGCCGACGGCCTCGATCATCTCGACGCTGACGACGGCGTCGTAGCTGCCCTCGACCTCGCGGTAGTCCTGGATGCGCACGTCGACGCGGTCGGCGAGCCCGGCCGCCGCGATCCGCTCGCGCGCGAGCGCCGCCTGCTCCTTCGACAGGGTGACGGTCGTCACCTGCGCGCCGCGCCGCGCGGCCTGCAGGGCGAGCGTGCCCCAGCCCGTGCCGATCTCGAGGACGCGGCTGCCCTCGGTGACGCGCGCGGCGTCGAGGATGGCGTCGACCTTGCGCAGCTGGGCCTCCTCGAAGCCCTGCTCGGGCAGCGGCGTCGAGGACGCGTGGTCGAAGAGCGCCGACGAGTACGTCAGCGTGTCGTCGAGGAAGGTCTCGAACATCGCGTTGGACAGGTCGTAGTGCGCCTCGATGTTGCGCCGCGAGCCGAGCAGCGAGTTGCGCTGCATCGCCGGGATGCGCCGGTCGACGAAGCCGCGCAGCCGCAGCCAGAACGGCGGCACCGCCGTGGTCATCCGTTCGGCGAACGGGCGCAGCACGTCGGCGAGGTCGGTGCCCTCGGCGGCCGTCCAGTCGCCGGCCATGTAGGCCTCGCCGATGCCGATCTTCGGGTGGTGGGCGAGGCGCTCGAAGACCGCGTCGGGCCGCACGATGCGCAGGCCGGGTCGCGAGCCGTCGCGGGTGCCGCCGCCGAGGAGCGTGCCGTCGGGGAGCACGAGGTCGACCGGGACTCGTCCGGCCACCTGGGCCACGATGTTGCGGGCGAGCTTGCCGCGCAGGCAGAACGGGCGCAGCACGGGGCGGCGCAGGCAGACGGGCTGGCTCACGGGGGCGGGCGCGGCGGTCATCGGACGGCCTCCTTCGGGTGGCTGGGTCGGGGCATCACGGGCAGGCGGCGCAGCCAGAGCCGGATGCCGTGGGCGCGGATCAGGGCCGTCACCCGCTGGGTCATCAGGCCGTGGCGGCGGACGAGTCGGAACAGGGCGGCCGGGGTGGCCGGTTGTGGCGTACCCCGCGTGACGGCGGTGAGGACGGTCTCGCCGTCGCGGTCGAGCCGGACGGTGACGGCGACGTGGCCGGGGTCGAGCCGCAGCCGGATGGCGTACCGGCCGCTGACGTCGTTGAACGGCGAGACGTAGAACTCCTTGTCGACGCCAGCGGCGCCGGCGTCGTCGACGTCGAGCAGGTAGGCATGGCGCTCGCCGTAGGTGTTGTGCACCTCGAAGACCACGGCGCGCACGGCACCGTCGGGGCGCAGGCACCAGAAGACCGACAGCGGGTCGAAGACGTGCCCGAGCACCCGCGCGTTCGCGAGCATGAGGACGCGGTCGGCCGGGTCGAGCCCGACGCCGCGGTGGGCCAGGAAGCGCTCGACGTCGCCGCGCAGGCCGCCGCCGAGGCGTCCGCCGTCGAGGTGGTCCTCGGCCCGGAAGCCCGCGAACAGGCTTGCGGGCCAGCGGTACCGGGGGATGGCGTCGACGTCGACGAGCCACTGGTACGCGTCGTGGGTGAAGGCGTGGTGCAGCGGGGCGCGCCGCGTGTGGCTGACCGTGCCGTCGACGAGGGCCGGCACCGGGGGAGGGGTGACGACCTGGGTCACCAGTGCGCCCCCAGGCGCTGGGCGGCCTCGACCCCGGAGCGGCAGCCGTCCTCGTGGAAGCCCCAGCCGAGGTGCGCTCCGGCGAAGGCGAGGCGGTCGCCGCCGCTCTCGCGGAGGCGGGCCGCGGCCTCGACGGCCTCGCGGGTGAAGATCGGGTGCTCGTACTCCATCCGGGCCGTGACGGTCGAGCCGTCGACGTGCGCGCCGGGGTTGAGCGTGACGACGTGGTCGTCGCCGTCGTGCAGGTCGTGCAGCCGGTTCATCCAGTAGCTGACGAGGACCTCCGACGCCGGGGCCTCGCACGAGCGCATCCGGTAGTTCCACGAGGCCCGGGCCTCGCGGCGCCGGGGGAGGACCGAGGGGTCGCGGTGCAGCCAGGTCTCGTTGCGGGAGTAGCGGATCGAGGCGAGGTCGCGCTTCTCGTCGGGCGTCGCATCGGCGAGCAGGTCGAGGGCCTGGTCGGCGTGCGTCGCGACGACGGCCCGGTCGAAGGTCTGCACCCGCCCACCGTCGACGACGACGTCGACGCCGTCGTCGTGGCGCGACAGCGCCGTGACCGTGGCCCCGGTGCGGGCGTCGCCGAGCCGCGCGACGAGAGCGTCGACGTAGGTGCGCGACCCGCCGGTGACGGTGCGCCACTGCGGCGACCCGGTGACGGTGAGCATCCCGTGGTGGTCGAGGAACCGGAAGAGGTGGCGCGCCGGGTAGGCGGTCGCGTCGAGGTCGCCGCAGGACCACACGCACGAGACGAGCGGGATGGCGAAGTGGCGCACGAAGTACGGGGAGAAGCCGCTCGCCTCGAGGAACTCGCCCCACGTGGGGTCGCCGCCGGCCCCGTCGTCGGCGAGCAGGGCCCGGGCGGCCCGGTGGAAGCGCGGCACGTCGGCGAGCATCCGCACGAACCGCGGGTCGGCGACGCGCCAGGGCTGGGCGAACATGCCCTTGGCGCCGCGGCCCCCGGCGTAGGACAGCCCGCACCCCTCGCACGTGATGCTCATGCTCATCTCGGTGGCCTGGGTCGGCACGTCGAGCTCGCGGAAGAGGCGCAGCAGGTGCGGGTAGGTGCGCTCGTTGTGGACGATGAAGCCGGAGTCGATGCGCAGCGGGCCGTCGGCGCCGCGGACGTCGTGGGTGTGCGCGTGGCCGCCGAAGCGCTCGTCGGACTCGAAGAGCGTGACGTCGTGGGTGGCCGACAGCACGTGAGCGGCGGTCAGTCCCGACACCCCGGCGCCGATGACGGCGGCGGTGGGACGGGGGGATCCGTGGGGCGAACGGGTCACCGAGGGCCTCCTGCATGAGTCGTGGTCCCGGGTGGTTCGGTGCGAGGCCCCGACCGGATGGGGGGATGGGGTCGGACTCGCGGGTTCTCCCCGATACGTTGTCCATCCTTCGTCCACACCGTATGGTGGTTGTCGAAGGTATGTCAAAGGTTTGGAGAGGGTATGGACATCGAGCGATCGGTGACGGTCGACCGGCCCGTCGACGTCGTGTTCGCCTACCTCAGCGACTTCACGACGACGACCGAGTGGGACCCCGGGACCGTCAGCACCGAGCGCGTCTCGGGCGACGGCGACGTCGGCACCCGGTACCGGAACACCTCATCCTTCATGGGGCGCAGGACCCAGCTCGACTACCTCGTCACCGAGCGGGTTCCCGGGCAGCGTTTCGCGCTGCGCGGCGAGAACCCCACCGTCGTCGCGCACGACACGATGACCTTCGTGGGCCAGAACGGCAGCACGACCGTCACGTACCGGGCAGACTTCGAGTTCAAGGGCATCGCGCGACTCGTCGCGCCGCTTCTCGCCCCCGCCCTCAAGAGGCTCGGCGACGACGCCGAGAAGGGCATGCGTGAGGCGCTCGAGCGTCTGGAGTAGAACGTCGTGTACACCATCAAACGAGCTGCAGAGCTGACCGGGATCAGCGTCGCGACCCTGCGCGCGTGGGAGCGTCGCTACGGCGTCGTGTCGCCGAAGCGGTCCGACGGCGGGTACCGCCTCTACGGACCCGAGGACGTGCGCGCCCTCGCCATCATGAACTCCCTCGTCACCGACGGCTGGTCGGCCCGCGAGGCCGCCGCCGAGACGCTCCGCCGCCTCTCCGCCCCCGAGCCTGCCGGCCGCGCGGGCGCGGGCCGCTCCGCCCGGGTCTCCCCGATCCGGCCGCACGGCCCCTCGCGCGGGCCGCAGTCCGAGGACGCCGAGGCGTTCCTGCGCGCCGCCGAGCGCCTCGACGCCGCGTCGGCCACGGCCGTCCTCGACGCCCGCTTCGCCCTCGGCACCTTCGAGCACGTCGTCGACGACTGGCTCATGCCGACCCTCCGGCTCGTCGGGGAGGCCTGGGCCCACGGCCGGCTCACGGTCGCCGGCGAGCACCTCGTGTCCTACGCCGTCCAGCGCCGCCTCGCCGCCGCGTACGAGGCCGCGTCCGGCCGCTCCGACGGCCCCGGCCTGCTCATCGGGCTGCCCACCGGTGCGCGCCACGAGCTGGGCCTGCTCGCGTTCGCCGTCGCGGCGCGCCGGGCCGGTTTCGCCACCGCGTACGTCGGCGCCGACCTACCGGCCGACGAGTGGGTGCGCGCCGTCGAGCTGCGCCACGCCGCCGGCATCGTCATGGCGGTGCCGCGCGCCGACGACATCAACGCCGCGCGCGCCATCGTCGAGGCCGTCCACGCCCGCCACCCCGAGGTCGTCGTCGGCCTCGGCGGCAGCGAGCAGGAGGCCATCGAGGACGGCGTCGTGCACCTCGGGCACTCGATCACCGTCGCCGTCGGCGAGATGACGCGGCACCTGCGCATCTCCGCCTGATGCGGGTCCTGCTCCTCGGGGGCACGGGCGAGGCCCGCGCCCTCGCCGCCGTGCTCGTCGGCGCGGGCCTCGACGTCGAGTCGAGCCTCGCCGGACGCGTCAGCCGGCCGGCGCTGCCGGTCGGGCCGGTGCGCACCGGAGGGTTCGGCGGCATCGACGGGCTGGCCGCCCACCTCACCGACGGGGGCTTCGGCGCCGTCGTCGACGCCACCCACCCCTTCGCCGCCGGCATCAGCGGCAACGCCGCCGCGGCGTGCCACGCCACCGGCGTCCCCCTGGTCCGGCTGCAGCGCGCCGGCTGGTCCGAGCGGCCCGGCGCCGGCGCCTACACCTGGGTCGACGACGTCGAGGCCGCCCGGGACGCGGCAGAAGAAATCGGTTCGCGCCCCTTCGTCACGACCGGCCGCCAGCAGCTCGAGGCGTACGCCCGGTGGGACGACCGCTACGTGCTGGCCCGCGTCGTCGACCCTCCGGAGTGGACCGTGCCCGCCTCGTGGGAGGTGCTCCTGACCCGCGGACCCTTCACGCTCGAGGCCGAGACGCGGCTGCTCACCTCGCGGCGCGTCGACGTGCTGCTGACGAAGGACTCCGGCGGCTCGCTCACCGAGGCCAAGCTCGACGCGGCGGACGCGCTCGGCGTGCCCGTCGTCGTCGTCAGACGCCCGCCGGCGCCGGACGGCGTCGAGGTCGTCGACGACGTCGCCGCGGCCGCCCGCTGGGTCCTGGGCGCATCCTCCCGGACCTGACCCGGCGACGGCGGCGCGCCGGTACGTTCGGAACGTGACGGCGGGCCAGCAGCGCGAGCAGCCCACGTGGGAGCGCGTGCTCCCCGGGATCGCCGTGCTGCGCCGGTACGAACGGGTCTGGCTGCGCGGCGACGTCCTCGGCGGCATCACCGTCGCGGCCTACCTCGTGCCTCAGGTCCTCGCCTACGCCGAGGTCGCGGGCCTGCCGGCCGTCACGGGGCTCTGGGCCGCGGGTCCGGGCCTGCTCGTGTACGCCGTCCTCGGCTCGTCGCGGCAGCTGTCCGTCGGGCCCGAGTCCACGACCGCGCTCATGACGGCGGCCGGGGTCGGTGCCCTCGTCACGGCCGCCGGCGGGGTCCTCGCGCGCGAGAACGCGGCCGCGGTGATGGCGGTCGCGGTGGGCCTCATCTGCGTCGTCGGCTGGGTGGCGCGGCTCGGGTTCCTGGCCGACCTGCTGTCCAAGCCGGTGCTCGTCGGCTACATGGCCGGCATCGCGGCGCTCATGGTCGTCAGCCAGATGGAGAAGGTCACCGGGCTGCACGTGGAGGGCGCCTCGTTCACCCAGGAGGTCGGCTACGTGCTGACCCACCTCGGCGACATCCACCTGCCGACCCTGCTGCTGTCGCTCGGGGTGTTGGCGACCCTGCTGCTCCTGCGGTGGTGGCGGCCGCTGTGGCCCGGCCCGCTCATCGCGATGCTCGGGGCCACCGTGCTCGTGCAGGTCCTCGGGTGGGTCGACCGGTTCGGCATCAAGGTCGTCGGGCCCATCCCGCAGGGGATGCCCGGCTTCCGCCTGCCCTCCCTCGCCGACATCGACGTGTGGACGCTGCTGCCGGCCGCCCTCGGCGTCGCGGTCGTCGCCTACTCCGACAACGTCCTCACCGGCCGGGCGTTCGCGACCCGGCACCGCGAGTCCATCGACAGCAACCAGGAGTTCCTCGCGCTCGGCGGCGCCAACGTGGCCACCGGCCTGCTGCAGGGCTTCCCGATCAGCTCGAGCGGCAGCCGCACGGTCATCGCCGACGCCATGGGCGCGCGCACCCAGCTGCACTCGCTCGTGTCGCTCGTCCTCGTCGTGGCGACGCTGCTCTTCCTCGGGCCCGTCATCGCGGCCTTCCCCCTCGCCGCGCTCGGCGGTGTCGTCGTGTACGCCGCCATCCGGCTCGTCGACGTCGCCGAGCTGCGCCGCATCGCCCGGTTCCGCCGCAGCGAGCTCGTCCTCGCGCTGTCCACGACGGCGGCGGTGCTGCTCTTCGGCGTGCTGCCGGGCATCGGCGCCGCGGTGGCCCTGTCGGTGCTCGACCTGGTGCGTCGCATCGTCCACCCGCACGACGGCGTCCTCGGCTACGTGCCGAACTATGCCGGGATGCACGACATCGACGACCACCCCGACGCGGTCCAGGTGCCGGGGCTCGTCGTGTACCGCTACGACTCCCCGCTGTTCTTCGCCAACTCCGACGACTTCGTCAAACGGGCGCTCGCCGTCGTCACGGACGCGCAGTCACGGGGCCGGGTCGAGTGGTTCCTGCTCAACGCCGAGGCCAACACCGAGATCGACCTCACCGCCGTCGACGCCCTCGACTTCCTGCGGGCCCGACTGGAGGACAAGAGGATCCGGTTCGTCATGGCGCGGGTCAAGGAGGACCTCCGGGCCTCGCTGGCGGCAGCCGGTTTCATCGACCGCATCGGCGCCGACGCCATCTACCCGACCCTGCCGACAGCGGTCGCGGGCTACGTCGCCGCCTACACCGCCGAGCACGGCGCGCCGCCGCCCGGGCTGCGCATCCCGCCGGTGCCGGCTCAGCCCGACCCTGCGGCGCCGGAGCCGGACTGACGCGAGCGCGCGGTCACCAGCGCCAGCAGCACGGCGGTGGCGAGGGCGCCGGCCGACACGCGTCGGGCCAGGCGCACGGCGGGGGCGATGTCGCCCTCCGACGCCGCGGGGCCGGTGCCGAGCGTGCCGCGGTCCTCGACGCGTCCCTCGTAGGAGTTCGACCCGCCGAGCTGCACGCCGAGGACGCCCGCGAACGCGGCCTCCACGACGCCGCCGTTCGGGCTCGGGTGAGCCGGGGCGTCCCGCTGGACGGCTCTCCAGCCGGCATGGGCATGCGCCGGTGTCGGTGCTGACGCGAGAGTCAGGGCTCCGGCGACGCGGGCGGGCACCCAGTTGGCGGCGTCGTCGAGCCGGGCTGCGGCCCAGCCGAACTCGCGGTATCGCTCGGACCGGTGGCCGACCATCGCGTCGAGGGTGTTGACGGCCCGGTACGCCAGCAGGCCCGGGACGCCGAGCAGGCCGCCCCACAGCAGGGGCGCCACGACGGCGTCCGACGTGTTCTCGGCGAGCGACTCGACGCAGGCTCGGGCGACTCCGTCCGCGTCGAGGGCCGACGGGTCGCGACCGACGAGGTTGCGCACCTGGACGCGGGCCGCCGGCAGGTCGCCGGCGCGCAGCTGTCCCTCGATCGTCGTCGCCTCGCGGGACAGGGACCGGCCGCCGAGGACGACCCACGTGGCGGCGGCGGTGGTGAGGACCTGCACGGCGCGATGCCGTCGGCCCGCCCGCTCCACGGCCGCCCCTGCCGCCGCCGTCAGGCCGGCGAGGACGGCTACGTGGGCGACGCCGCGGGCGCGGCTCCGGGCGTACGTGCGTCGCTCGAGCGCCGCTGCGGCGGAACCGAACCCGGCCACCGGGTGCCACCGACGCGGGTCGCCGAGGGCCTGGTCGGCGAGCCAGCCGAGGGCCAGGCCGAGGGCCCGGGCGCTCACCGCGGTGCGAGCACGTCGAGAGCGGCCACGGCGCCGACGACGGCGACCGCCGGCGCGCCGAGCCCGGCCTCCCGCGCGGCGGCGTCGATCCCGGACAGGGGCGCCCGCACCGACCGCATGCTCGGCAGGCCGGCGTCGGCGACGACGGCGGCGGGCGTGTCGGCGGGCAGCCCCTCCTGCACGAGGGTGTCGGCGATGGCCCCGAGCGTGGCGACGCCCATGAGCACGACGACGGTCGTGTTGCTCCGGGCCACCGCGCCCCAGTCGAGGGTGCTGCGCGGGTCGCCGGGCGGCACGTGCCCGCTGACGACGGTGAAACCTTGCACGAGCGCGCGGTGGGTCACGGGGATGCCGGCGAGGGCCGGGGCCGCGATGCTCGAGGACACCCCGGGCACGACGACGACCGGTACGCCGGCCACCGCGCAGGCCTCCGCCTCCTCGCCGCCGCGGCCGAAGACGAAGTTGTCGCCGCCCTTGAGGCGCACGACGTCCCGGCCCGCGAGCGCGTGCTCGACGATGACCTCGTTGATCCGCTCCTGCGGCGTGAAGGCCCCGCGCGGGATCTTGCCGACGTCGATGAGGACGGCGTCGGGGCGGGCGTGGCGCAGCGCGTCGAGGGGCGCCAGGCGGTCGTGGACGACGACGTCCGCGGCGCGCACGGCCTCGAGACCAGCCACGGTGAGCAGCCCGGGGTCACCGAGTCCGCCGCCGACGAGGGTCACGGTGCCGACGCGTCCGGGCGCGGCCTGCTCCCTGGTCGGCGTCGACGACACCGCGGGTCGCGCGCGCACGACGACGTCGAACCCGGCAGGGTCGGCCGCGGGGTCGAGGGTGACGAGGCCGCGGTCGACGAGGTCGCGCAGGGTCGCCTCGAGGGCCTCGCCGGGAGCGGCCACGGTGACCGTGGCGCCCTCACGCAGGAGCGTGGACACCGTTGCCGCCGTGGACGGATCGGTGCCCACGAGCAGGAGGCGGCGACCGCGGAACATCGACTCAGGCGACACGACGACTCCTCAGCTCGGACAGCGCGGACACGAAAGCCCGCGACGTCGCGACGTCCCTGACCGCGACGCGGATCCACGTGGGGCCCAGCCCCGGGAAGGTCTCGCCGCGCCGCACCGCGAAGCCCCGCGCCGCGAGGTCCTCGCGGACGGACGCCGGTCCGAGCGGCGAGGTGTCGACGAGGACGAACGGAGTGGCTGGTGTGCCGGCGACGGCGAAGCCCGCCGCGTCGAGTTCGGCCACGAGGACGGCCCGGTCGCGGCGGAACGCGAGCGCGGCCGCCTCGGCCTCGGCGCTCGCCCGGTCGGACGTGCAGGCGACCGTGGCGGCCAGCGCGGGCGTCGAGACCGACCACGGCGGCTGCACGGCGCGCAGCCGCGCCACGAGGGCCGGGTCGCCGACGACGTAGCCGGTGCGCAGCCCGGCCAGGCCCCACGTCTTGGTCAGCGAGCGGAGCACGAGGACGCCGTCGAGGTCCTCGCCGTGACCGAGCACCGACTCGGCCTCGCCGGGCACGGCGTCCATGAAGGCCTCGTCGACGACGAGCGTGCGGCCCGGCGCGCGCAACGCGAGGACGTCGGCGCGGGGGTGCAGAACGCCCGTCGGGTTCGTCGGGTTGCCGACGACGACGAGATCGGCGGCGCCGGCCCCGGTCCGCGACCGGCCGCCCGCGCGGTACGCGGCCGGGTCGAGGCGGAAGCCGTCCGCGGCGTCGAGCACGTGCCGGTGCACGTCGTGGCCCGCGGCTCGCAGCGCCGCCTCCGGCTCGGTGAACTGCGGGTGCACGACCGACGGTCGACGCACGTCGAGGGCCCGGGCCACGAGCGTGAACGCCTCGGCGCCGCCGGCGGTGGGCAGGACGGCCTCGACGGGCACACCGTGCCGGGCGGCGACCGCCTCGGTGGCGGCGGTGGCGTCGGGGTAGCGGCCGAGGTCGGCGAGCGAGCGGGCCACGACGTCGGCCAGCCACGGCGGGGGAGCGGGCAGCCGCACGTTGACGGCGAGGTCGACGAGGCCGGCCGCTACGTCGCGGTCGCCGTGGTGGTGCAGGTCGACGCTCACCGCCGGCTCCCCGCGGCGACCGGCGCGCGCAGGCTGGCGAACTCGTGCACCGACGCGGCGAACCTCGCCGCGAGGCCGGGGTGCCCGGCCCAGTGCGTGTGCAGGTACGACGCGTGCAGTGTCGCCCGCCCCGTGCCGGCGGGGTCGAGGGCGAACCCCTCGGGCTGCCCGTCGAGGAGCCAGGCCGCCTCGCCGGCGGCCACGTCACCCGCGTCGGTCGTCACCGTCGTGCGGTGGAACTCGTGGCCCGTGACGCGGTGGCCGGGCTCGGCGACGACCGACCCCACCGGCGCGACGGCCGACCGGTAGCCCATCGTCAGGCGCGGGCCCATCGAGGCGACGGCGGGCAGGACGCCGGCCATCCGGTCGCCGTCGAGGCTCTCGCACAGGTAGAGCAGGCCCGCGCACTCGGCCACGGTGGGCAGGCCGCCGAGCACGGCGTCGCGCACCTGCTCGAGCAGTGAGGTGTTGGCCGCGAGCGCCTCGGCGTGCACCTCGGGGAAGCCGCCGCCGAGGAAGAGCCCAGCGGTTCCGGCGGGGAGCGACGCGTCGCGCGTCGGGTCGACGACGACCGGCTCGAGGCCCGCCGCGCGGAGCAGCTCCTCGGTCTCGGCGTAGCGGAAGGTGAAGGCGCGGCCGCCGGCCACGGCGACGACGGGGCGCGGGCCGTCGGTCGCGGGTGCCCCGACCTCGGCGGCGGCGTCCCACGGCGTGCCCGTGAGGTCCGGGGCGGACCGGGCGATCGACAGGACCGCGTCGAGGTCGACGTGCGAGGCGACCCGCTCCCCGAGCCGCTCCACCGCGGCCGCGGCCTCGTCGCGTTCGGCCGCGGGCACGAGGCCGAGATGGCGCGACGGCGCCTCGATCCCGGCGTCACGTGGCAGCACGCCGAGGACCGCGACGCCCGAGGTCTCGACCGCCGACCACACCTCGCGCAGGTGCCGGCCCGACGCCGCCTTGTTGAGCACGACGCCGGCGACCCGGATCCGCGGGTCGAAGGTCGCGAGGCCGTGGACGATCGCGGCCGCGGTCCGCGTCGTGTTCGACACGTCGACGGCGAGGACGAGCGGGGAGGAGGTCAGGGCGGCGACGTGCGCCGTCGAGGCGAACCCCTCGGTGCCGAGCCGACCGTCGAACAGGCCCATGACGCCCTCGACGACGGCGACGTCGGCGCCCCGTCCGGCGTGCAGCAGCAGCGGCTCGACCCGGTGCTCGCCGCAGAGGAACGGGTCGAGGTTGCGCCCGGGGCGGCCGGTGGCGAGCTCGTGGTAGCCCGGGTCGATGTAGTCGGGGCCGACCTTGAGCCCGGCGACGCCGAGCCCGCGACCCCGCAGCGCCGCCATGAGGCCGGTCGCGACCGTCGTCTTGCCGTGCCCCGACCCGGGGGCGGCGACGACGAGCCGCGGCAGCCGCGTCGCGGTCGGGGGCGGCGTCGGGTCGGCGGTCTGGAGCCGTCCGAGCGCGGCGTCGAGGGCGCTCACCACTCGATCCCCCGCTGGCCCTTCTGGCCGTCGTCGAACGGGTGCTTGACCTTCGTCATCTCCGTGACGAGGTCGGCGAGGTCGACGAGGGCCTCCGGGCAGCGCCGGCCGGTGATGACGACGTGCTGGTGCCCCGGCCGCTCGGCGAGGGTGCGCACGACGTCGTCGACGTCGACCCAGCCCCAGTTCATCGGGTAGGTGAACTCGTCGAGCACGTAGAGGCCGTGGGTCTGCGCGGCGAGGCGGCGCTTGACCTCCTCCCAGCCCTCACGGGCCGCGGCGGCGTGGTCGTCGTCGGTGCCCTCCTTGCGGGTCCACGACCAGCCGCTGCCCATCTTGTGCCACTCCATCGGGCCGCCGACCCCGGCGTCGCGGTGCAGCTGCCCGAGGGTCTCGACGGCGGTCTGCTCACCGATGCGCCACTTGGCGCTCTTGACGAACTGGAACACCCCGACCGACCAGCCCTGGTTCCAGCCGCGCAGGGCCAGGCCGAACGCGGCGGTCGACTTGCCCTTGCCGTCGCCGGTGTGGACGACGACGAGCGGACGGTTGCGCCGCTGGCGGGTCGTCAGGCCGTCGTCGGGGACGGTGGTCGGCTGTCCGCGCATCAGGCGGCGCTCCTTCGCTGGGTGGAGGTGCGGGCGGCGTCGAGGATCGTCTGGGCGGCGACCTCGCCGACAGGCAGGTGCTCCGCCCCGAGGTCGGTGGCGAGGCGCGCGGCGAGGCCGAGGCGCATCCGGCCCGCCTCGCAGTCGACGACGACGGCGTCGACGCCCTCGTGGTGCAGCTGTTGGGCGACGCGGGTGGCCCGGGCGACGGCGTCGGGCCCGGCAGTGGCACGCCCGTCGGTGACGACGACGAGCAGCGGGCGCCGGCTCGGGTCGCGCAGGCGCTCGACGCGGAGGGTCTCGCGCGCCGCGAGCAGGCCCTCGGCGAGCGGCGTCCGGCCCCCGAACGGGAGGTCGCGCAACCGCGCGGCGGCGACGTCGACCGACCCCGTCGGCGGCAGGACGAGCTCGGCCCCGGCGTCGCGGAAGGTGACGAGGCCGACCTTGTCGCGCCGCTGGTAGGCGTCGAGCAACAGCGACAGAACGGCCGACGTGACGGCCTCGAGGCGGCGCCGCGCGGCCATCGAGCCGGACGCGTCGACGCAGAGCAGAACGAGGTTGGACTCGCGGCCCTGGAGCACCGCCCGGCGCAGGTGGGCCGGGCGCACGTGGAGCCGCGTGGTGGTGGCCGGGGCATCGTTCGCCCGGTCGGCCGCGGCGGCCCGGACGGTCGCCGGCAGGTGGAGCGGGCCGGTGGGCGCGGTCGTCTCCCGGACGCGTCGGCCGGTCGTCGTGACGGCGGCCGACCTCCGGCCGGCGGAGCCGTGGCCGAGGCCGCGGGCGGTGAGCAGGCGCGCGCGTGGTGCTCGGTCGGGCACCGACGCCGACCGCGCGGGCGCGCTGCCGCCGCCGGCCGGACGCTCTTCCCCCTCGCTGGGCTCGCCGGGGTCACCGTGCTCGGACGCGTCACCGTCCGGCGCGCTCCCCTCCCGCTGCGCCTCCGGGGGTCCGCCGTCGTTTCCCGGGCCGCCGCCGTCGCCGTCCCCTGGGTCCTCCGGCTCGTCGTCGCCGAGGAGCTGGTCGAGGAGGTCCTCGTCGAGGCCGGGGGCGTCGAAGGGGTTGCGGCGCCGGCGGTGCGGTAGGGCGAGGCGGGCCGCGGCGCGCACGTCGTCGCGGGTCACGACCGTGCGCCCGCTCCACGCGGCGTGGGCCACGGCGGCGCGGGCCGTGACGATGTCGGCGCGCAGCCCGTCGACCTCGAACCCGGCGCACACCTCGGCGATGCGGGCGAGCTCGGCGTCGGGCAGCACGACCTCGCGGACCCGCTCACGGGCGTCGGCCACCCGGCCCCTCAGTGCGTCCTGCTCGGCCTCCCAGTGGTGCGTGAACCCGGCGGGGTCGGCGTCGAAGGCCATCCGCCGCCGGACCACCTCGGCCCGCAGGGCCGGCTCGCGCGGGGCGGCCACCTCGACGGTCAGCCCGAACCGGTCGAGGAGCTGCGGTCGCAGCTCGCCCTCCTCCGGGTTCATCGTGCCGACGAGGACGATCCGGGCCGCGTGCGACACCGAGACGCCGTCGCGCTCGACGGTGCTGCGGCCCATCGCGGCGGCGTCGAGCAGGAGGTCGACGAGGTGGTCGTGCAGCAGGTTGACCTCGTCGACGTAGAGGATGCCGCGGTGCGCGGCGGCGAGCAGGCCCGGCTGGTAGGCGGCCTCGCCGCGGCCGAGCGCGCGCTCAAGGTCGAGGGAGCCGACGACGCGGTCCTCCGTGGCGCCGATCGGCAGCTCGACGAGCCGGGCCGGGCGCACGTCGGCGCCGGTGGCGTCGGCCGGGTGCGGGCCGTCGGGGCACGACGCGTCGGGGTCGGCGGGGTCGCAGCCGAAGCGGCAGCCCGGCACCACGCCGAGCGAGGGCAGCACGGCGGCCAGGCCGCGGACCATCGTCGACTTGGCGGTGCCCTTCTCGCCGCGCACCAGGACGCCGCCGACCTCCGGCGAGACCGCCGTCAGGACGAGCGCGAGGGCGAGGTCGTCGGAGCCGACGACGGCCGAGAACGGGAACGTCGGCGTCAGCGTGGGTGCCGCACCCCGTGAGGGGCTGGCGGGGTCGGTCGAACCGTCGCGCATGCGTGGCCTCCTGCGGGTGCCTCGCCCGCGTGGTCGTCCAGGACCGGCCCGGACGGGCACGGTCGGCGACGGAGGACGTCCTGGCTTCCCCGCAGGGCGGGGTTCACAGTGGCGGGACCGCTCCGGACTCTCACCGGATTCCTCTCCCGTCGCCACCGGGCAGTCTGCCAGAACCCCGCGCGCCCGACGTGCCGAGCCCGCGGGGAGGCGTCAGGCGATGCGGGGCAGCAGGCCGAGACCGACGTCGGTGGGCAGCGCGCCGACGATGGAGCGCCAGACCTGACCGGCCGAGGCGCCGGCGAGGAACTGGCCCTCGGCGTCGGCGTCGATGCGCAGCACCCCGGCCGGGGTGTCGAGCCACGCGACGCGTCGGGTCACCGTGGTCGGACCGACGGCCTGGGCGACGTCGATGCCGCACACCTGCCACCGGCCCGTACGCAGCGACGCCGCGACGACCGGCCACGCGGACGCGGCGCCGGCCAGCTCCTCGGCGGCGTCCTCGCGGGTGAGGGGGTCGCACGACAGGAGGGCGTCGAGGACGTCGGCGTGGACGCGCCCGCCGCGGCCCTCGAGACGCGGCCGCGACTGGAGGTCGGTGAGGCGCACGAGCGTCACGGCGAGGAACTCCGCGTCGACCTCGAGGAAGTCGTGCGTGCCGTCGCCCCGGTCGAGCAGCAGCGCGGACACGCGGTCGAGCCAGCCCTCGTGCAGCCGGGTGCCCTCCGGCGTCGCGACCTCGACCTCGAGGCGGGCGCACGGCTCCTCGACCGTGCCGAGCCCGGCCCGGACCGACGGGTGCGCGCGCCCCTCGACGGCGACGCCCGACGCCGCGAACGGCACCTCGGCGACGGCGTCGCCCGAGCGGCCGACGTGGTCGACGAGGGCGAAGAAGGTGTCCGCGTCGGCGCGCAGCCGCGCGGTCGAGGCGTCGAACTCGAGCGTGCCGATCGGTCCTGCTGCCTGCTGGTCGTCCGTGTGCATGCTGCCGCCTACCCTTGTCCCCCTGGGGCGTGGCCCCGTGCGATGAACTCGCCCCCGCGAGTGCCGTGCGAAGCAATGATGAGGCAAATCCTCCTCAAATGGACGGTTAGCGCCGTCGAATCTGCGCCGCACCACCGATTCCGTGGGATGCCCTCGGTCGGCGCTAGGGTCACCCGCGTGGTCGAGGAGAGCGTCGAGGTCATCGTCGAGGTGGTGGGGGTGGGTGCCGCCGGGCCGGCGTCGCTCGGGGCCGACGCGCGTCGGGTCGTCGACGGCGCCGAGGTGCTCGTGGGCGGGGCGCGCCACCTCGAGCTGTGCGCGGGGCTGGCCCCCGCCGCCGAGCGCGTCCCGTGGCCCTCGCCGCTGCTACCAGGGCTGCGCGGGGTGCTCGACCGCGTCCGTGGTCGTCGCGTCGTCGTGCTGGCGAGCGGTGACCCCCTCGTCTCCGGCATCGGCTCGACCCTCGTGTCGGCGCTCGGCCCCGACGCGGTCCGGGTCCACCCGGGTGTCTCGTCGGTGGCGCTCGCCCGCGCCCGGATGGGCTGGTCGGCCGAGGAGTCGGACGCCGTGACGCTCGTCGGCCGGGACCTCGACCGCCTCCGTCGCGAGCTCGCCCCTCGCCGGCGCCTCGTCGTGCTGACGAGCGGGCCCGACGCCCCCGGGCGCCTCTGCGCGCTGCTCACGGAGGAGGGGTACGCGTCGAGCCGCGTCACGGTGCTCGGCCACCTCGGCGCCGACGACGAGACGCGCACCGACGGCGTCGCCGGCACGTGGCCGGACGGCCCCGCTCCGGCGCTGCACCTCGTCTGCGTCGAGTGCGTGCGCGACCCCGGTGCCCGGCCCCGTTCGCTCGCGCCGGGCCTGCCCGACGACGCCTTCGACCACGACGGGCAGCTGACCAAGCGCGTCGTGCGGGCCGCCGCCCTCGCCCACCTGGCCCCGCAGCCCGGCGACGTCCTGTGGGACCTCGGGGCCGGCGCCGGGTCGGTCGGCATCGAGCTCGCCCGACAGCACCCGCGCAACCACGTCGTCGCCGTCGAGCGCGACCCGGTCCGCGCCGAGCGGGTGCGCGCCAACGCCCGACGCCTGGGCGTGCCCGGCCTCGAGGTCGTCGAGGCGCGCTCGGCCGACGTCCTCGACGACCTGCCCACGCCCGACGCCGTGTTCGTCGGCGGCGGGGCGAGCGCAGACCTGCTCGACCGGGCCTGGGCCGCGCTCGGGCCCGGGGGCCGCATCGTCGTCCACGGCGTCACCGTCGAGACCGAGCTGCTCCTGCACGACGCCCGCGCCCGCCTCGGTGGCGCGCTGACCCGCATCGCCGTCGAGGACCTCGAGCCGCTCGGCTCGCTCAGCGGGTGGAAGCCCGCCCGGGCCGTCGTCCAGTGGTCCGCCACGAAACCGGACCCCACCACCGAGGAGCCTGCGTGACCGTCCACTTCATCGGCGCCGGCCCCGGCGCGGCCGACCTGCTCACCCTCCGGGCCACCCGGCTCATGGCCGCCTCGCCCGTGTGCCTCTACGCCGGCACGTACATCGGCGCCGAGGTGCTCGCGCACTGTCCCGACGGCGCGACCCTCGTCGACACCCAGCACCTGTCGCTCGACGAGATCGTCGAGCGCTGCGTCGAGGCCCATGAGGCGGGCCACGACGTCGCCCGCCTCTGCTCCGGCGACCCGTCGATCTACTCCGCCGTCGCCGAGCAGACCCGACGCCTCGACCGCGCGGGCGTGCCCTGGGACGTCACGCCCGGTGTCCCGGCCTACGCCGCGGCCGCCGCGCTCGTCGGCCGCGAGCTGACCGTGCCCGAGGTGACCCAGTCGGTCGTGCTGACCCGGGCCCACCGCGACTCGACGGCGATGCCGCCCACCGAGGCGCTCACGAACTTCGCCCGCACCCGCGCGACGCTCGTGCTGCACCTCGCGATCCGGCACGTGCGGCGCCTCGCCGCCGAGCTCGTCGACGACTACGGCTCCGACTGCCCCGTGGTCGTCGTCGCGAACGCCGAGCAGCCCGACCAGCTCGTCCTGCGCGGCACCCTGTCCGACATCGCCGACGCGGTCGAGGAGGCCGGCCTGCGGCAGGCCGCCGTCATCCTCGTCGGGCACGCACTCGGCGCCCGCGACGCCGACGACTTCGTCGAGTCGCACCTGTACGGCACGCGAATCACCAACCGGCAGTGAGTGTTCGGGTGCCCTGATGGCGCCGCGACGGCTCGTGTGTCAGGATGCGACTGCCGCAGTGCACGGGAAGTCGGTGTGATTCCGACGTGGTCCTCGCCACTGTGACCAGGGAGCAAGTCCCCACCACCGCCACTGACGACCGCAGGTTCGCGCCGGGTCGCCGGGAAGGCAGGGGAGGAGCGTCGATCTGGAAGCCAGGAGACCGGCTGCGGCGTGATCTGTCCACGAGGCATGGAAGAAAGGGTCCATCCACCATGGCCACTGCTGCCGTCGCAACCCCCACCACCCGCGTCCACGTGCCCGTCTGGGCGTGGGCGCTGCTCGCGCTCGCCGTCTTCACGCTGTACCTCGTCACGCAGGAGAACGGCGCGCTGCTCAGCACGCCCGCTGCACAGGCGCTGCACGAGCTGACGCACGACGCGCGTCACGCCCTCGGCGTCCCCTGCCACTGAGGTGGGGGTGAGCTTCGGCTCCGTGCTCCGGCGCGGGGCCCTCTCCGGCGTGCTCGCCGGCCTGGCGTCCGCCGCCGTCATCTGGACCGTCGTCGAGCCGGTCATCCGTCGTGCCCTCGCGATCGAGGACGCTCGCGCCGAGCACGCCCACGGCGGAGGGCAGTCCGGTCTCGGGCTGCCTGCCTCGCTGCTCGCGCACGGCGGTGACGAGCCGCTCGTGTCACGCTCGGCCCAGGTCGTCGCGGGCGGCGTCACAGCCGTGCTCGTCGGCCTCGCCGTCGGCGTCGTGTTCGCGATCGTCTTCGCGCGGATGCGCGACCGCCTGCCCGGGCGCGGCGACCTCGGTCGCGCGCTCGTGCTCACCGCCGTCGGGTTCGCCGCGGTCAGCCTCCTTCCCGGGCTGAAGATGCCGGCCAACCCGCCGGCGGTGGGCGACCCCGACACCGTCGGGCAGCGCACGACCCTCTACGTCCTCGTCCTGTTGCTCGGGGTGGCGCTCGCGCTCGCGGTGCCGACGCTCGACCGCGCGCTCGCCGGACGCGTCGAGGCCCCGACCCGGTGGGCCCTCGACGTGCTCGCCGTCGTCGTCGGTGTCGGGCTCGTCTTCGCCCTCGTCCCGGGTACGCCCGACGTGGTGCCGGTCGACGTGCCGGCCGACCTGCTCTGGGACTTCCGCCTCGCGTCGCTGGCCCAGCTCGCGACGATGTGGCTCGTCCTCGGGGTGTCGTTCGGCCTGCTCATGGAGCGCAGCCGCGGGCCCGAGCCGGTCGCCGCGTGAACCGCACCGGCGAGCGGCTCTGCATCGTCCGCGCCTGCCGTGACTGCTGCTGCGGCTCATCGGCCAAGCACCCGGGCGTCGACCACGACGGGCTCCTCGCCCGGCTCGAGGTCGGCACCCGGGGGCGCGCCCGCGTGCTGCGCAGCGCGTGCCTGCTCGCCTGCGACGAGTCGAACGTCGTCGTCGTGACGCCGTCGCCGATCGGGCGCAGCCAGGGCGGGCGTCCGACGTGGCTGCGTCGGGTGCTCGACGAGGCGACGGTCGACGCCGTGGCGCTGTGGGTGCGCCGCGGGGGTCCGGGAGTTGTGCCGCCGCCCGCGGAGCTCGCGGGGGCGCTGTTCGCGCCGAACGCCCTGTCGGTGACCTACGCCCCGGTCGAGGCCGTGGCGGTCCTGGGGGCGGTCGGCTCGGGGGCGTGACCCGCGACGGTCACCGGCGCAGCGTCACCCAGCGCTCGTCGACGACGAACCCGAGGGCCTCGTTGGCCGCGACGATCGCGGTGTTGTCGTCCGACCCGCCGGTGCGGACCGTCGCGACGCCGTCTCGGGCGAGGGCGAGCATCGACGCGGCCTTGAGCCCGGTGCCGATGCCCCGGCCACGGCGCTCCCCGGCCACGACCGTGAAGTCGACCTCCGCCGTGGTGCCGTCGACGTCGACGTACGTCATCCCCACCAGTCGCCCATCGGGCTCGAAGGCGCCGAAGGCCCGGCGACCCGGCGAGGGTGCCGCCGTCCCGGTCGTGAGGGCGCGGTGCGCGGTGGCGACGTCGCCGGGGTAGTCGCCGCACGTCACGCGGTCGAGGTCGAGGGCGGCCGGGACGTCGCCCTGCTCCAGGCGTCTCACCTCGAGCAGTCCGTCGAGGCGGCGGGCCGCCGCCTCCATCGCGAGGTGGTCGGGTCCCGCGAGGTCGAGCCGGGCCGCCCATGACCGCGCGCTGACGGCCCAGCCCTCCGCGAGCAGCGTCGGCACCCGGGGGTCGGTGGAGCGCAGGACGATCGGCGAGGACGGCACCGGGCCATCGTGGCAGCCCCACCGTCGGGCCGCGCCGTAGGGTGAGGCCATGACGGACGCCTCCCGCACCACGTACGTGCTCGTCGACGGTGAGAACATCGACGCCACGCTCGGCACCTCCATCCTCGGGCGGCGTCCGCGCCCCGAGGAGCGCCCGCGCTGGGAGCGGCTGCTCCAGTTCGCCGAGGAGGAGTGGGGCCAGCCGGCACAGGGCCTCTTCTTCCTCGCCGCCAACACCGAGCTGCCGATGGCGTTCGTCCAGGCCCTTCTCGCGATCGGGTACCGGCCCGTGCCGCTGTCGGGCGCGCCCGGCCAGAAGGTCGTCGACATCGCCATCCAGCGCACGCTCGTCGAGCTGCGCAGCCGCGAGTCCGACGTCGTCCTCGTCAGCAACGACGGCGACTTCCTCGAGCAGCTCGGTGACGTTCTCGACGGTCGTCGGGCCGGGGTGGTCGGGTTCACCGAGTTCCGCAACAAGGGCTTTGACGCCCTGACCGACCGCGGGCTGCAGCTCTTCGACCTCGAGTACGACGTGCTGGCGTTCAACACCCACCTGCCGCGGGTCAGGATCATCCCCATCGACGAGTTCGACCCGACCCAGTTCCTCTGAGCCGCAGGCTGGTCCGCCCCGCTCGTCAGTCGACGAAGCGGGGCGTCCACACCTGCCCGGACGGCGTCACGCGGGTGCGGGTCGCGCCGACCATCACGAGGCACTTCATGTCGATCGACGCCGGGTCGAGGTCGCCGAGGGTCGTGACGGTCAGCGACTCCTCGGCCCGGCCGACGTCGCGCCCGACGACGACGACCTGGTCGGCGCCGCGGACCTCGAGCAGCAGGTCGCGGGCGAGGGCCACCTGCTCGGTGCGGCTGCGCGAGGCCGGGTTGTAGATCGCGATGGCGAGGTCGGCCTCGGCGGCGGCGCGCAGGCGCGCAGCGACGACGTGCCACGGCTTGAGCCGGTCCGACAGCGAGATGACGGCGAAGTCGCCGCCGAGCGGGGCACCGGCGCGGGCCGCGACGGCCTGTGCGGCGGTGACGCCGGGGACGACGCGGACCGGGACGTCGGTGTACCCGTGCTGCTCGGCGGCCTCGAAGACGGCCGAGGCCATGCCGAAGACGCCGGCGTCACCGCCGGACACCATGGCGACGCGCTCGCCCTTGCGGGCCAGCTCGAGGGCGTCCCGGGCGCGGTCGACCTCGACGGTGTTGCCCGACGCATGACGCGTCAGCCCCTCCCGCTGGGGCACGCGCGCGACGTACGGGGCGTAGCCGACGACGTGCCCGACGCCGGCGAGCTCGGCGGACGCCTCGGGCGTGAGCCACCGCTCGGGGCCTGGTCCGAGGCCCACGACGACGACCTCTCCGGCCGGCTGGTTGACCGCCTGTTCGGCCGGGATCGTTTGCGTCGCAAGCGCTTTCGCCGCCGATGATGCCGCCCGGCCGGCGGCGTCGGCCCGGAGGTCCTTGCCCGGGACGACGACCATCGACATGTACGGCACGGTCGAGGCGTCGACGTCGGCGACGGGCAGGACGCGCTCTGCGTCGCTGCTCGCCCGCTCCACGTACCGTGCCTCGTCGAGGCGGCCGGCCTGGCGCAGCGCCTCGCGGACGTTCTCGAAGGTGCGGCCGAGCTTCATGACGACGGCGGCCTCGGTGTCGGCGAGGCGACGCGCGAGCTCGGGGACGGGCAGGGTGCCGGGCAGGATCGTCAGGATGTCCTCGTGGCGGCACAGGCCGGTGGCGACGGCCGCCGCCGACCCGCTGACCGACGTCACGCCCGGCACGACCGCGGTGTCGTAGCGGTCGGCGAGGCGGTCGTGCAGGTACATGAACGTGCCGTAGAAGAGCGGGTCGCCCTCGGCGAGCACGACGACGTCGCAGCCCGAGTCCAGATGTGCCGCAAGGCGATCCGCTGACGCGTCGTAGAAGTCGGCCATGAGCCCGTGGTAGCCGAGCGGGTGGTCGGTGGATCCCGTCGTCACCGGGTAGACCAGCAGCTCCTCGACGGCGCCGTCACGCACGTACGGCGTCGCGATGCGTCGCGCGATCGAGTCGCCCCGGGGTCCGCTGTGGTACGCGACGACGTCCGCCTCCGCGATGAGCCGGGCGGCCTTGACGGTGACGAGCTCCGGGTCGCCGGGGCCGACGCCGACGCCGCGCAGCCGGCCCGCGGTCACAGCTCCTCCTCGCGGGCGAGGGCGTTGACGGCCGACGCGGCGAGCGCGGACCCTCCGCGCCGCCCGTGGACGACGAGCCACGGGATGCCGTACGGGTTGTCGGCCAGGGCCGTCTTCGACTCGGCCGAGCCGATGAACCCAACCGGGATGCCGACGACCGCGGCCGGGCGGGGCCCGCCGTCGGCGACGAGCTCGAGGAGGTGGAAGAGGGCTGTGGGCGCGTTGCCGATCGCGACGACCGCCCCCTCGAGCCAGTCGCCCCAGAGCGAGACCGCGGCGGCGGAACGCGTCGTCCCCCACTCGCGGGCGAGTGCCGGGACGCGCTCGTCGCGCAGCGTGCAGACGACCTCGTTGTCGCGCGGCAGGCGGGCCCGGGTGATGCCCGAGGCGATCATGTGCGCGTCGGTGAGGATCGGCGCCCCGGCACGGAGGGCCTCGCGGGCGGATCGCACGAGGTCGTGGTGCACGGCGATGTGCTCGGTGAGGTCGACGTCGCCGCTGGCGTGGACCATCCGCACGGCCACGACGCGGGCGTCCTCGGGGAGGTGGTCGAGCCGGGCCTCGGCGCGGATCGTCGCGAAGGACCGGCGGTAGATCTCCTGGCCGTCGTCGACGTAGGCGTACCGCCGGGTCGGGCGGGTCGGGGTGGTCATCGGTCCTCCGAGGGGTCGGGCGAGGGTGGTGTCGGGTCGCTGGCGGCGGCGATCGCCTCCGTGACCGAGGTGGGCGCGAGGACGTCGACGAAGCCGGACGCCGGTGCGCCGCAGCGTCGCTCGCAGCCGCTCACGTGAACGGGGAGCGTGCCCGGCGGGAGCGCCGGGGCGAGGGCCCGGGCGATCCTCCGGGTGTCGACGGCGGTGCGGGCGCAGCCGGGTGCTCCGGTGCAGGCGTGCAGCCGCAGCCACCGGGAGCCCGGCGCGACGACGAGCCCTGCGTCCTCGAGCGGGTCGAGTGCGGCGGCCCCGCCCGGCACGACGAGCGAACGCCACGGCGTCACGACGACCTCGTCCGTCAGTCGGGACAGCGTGTCCACGTGCCGACGCGTCAGCAGCCCGAGCGGCACGCCGACCACGGCGTGGCCGGCGACGGGCCCGACAGGTCGCGGTGGCGCGGGTGGGAGGGTGACGTCGAGGCGCGGCGGGTCGAGGTGCTCGAGCACTTCTCGGACGTGCCAGGCCGCGGGCGCCAAGGCCGCTCGGGCGGCGAGGAACTGCCGCGCGACGCCCACCATCTCCGCCGCCGCGTCCTCGAGGTCGACGACGAACCCCCGGTCGGGCGAGCCGACGAGCAGCGCCGCGCGACCCGCGTCGAGCGCCAGGAGGCCGACGTCGAACGACTCGCGCACGACGTCGCCGCGCCCGTCGTCGACGACGAGGAGGAAGCGTCCGGGCAGGGCGGCGAGGGCCGGGTCGGCGCAGATCGCGGCGTCGAGGTCGCGGACCAGGGGACGCACGTCACACCGGCCGGCGCCGTCCAGGCCGCTGAGCGGCGAGGCGAGGACGTTGCGGACCAGCTCGTGGGCCGGTGAGGGCACGAGGCCGGTCGCCGTGATCGCGTCGCGCACGTCCGCCGGGACGGGGTCGGGCAGGCCGCGCAACTGCAGGGCGGCGCGCGAGGTCAGCTGAAGTGTCGGATCCTCTTGACCTGCAACGATTTCGAGCAGGCCTTGCAGGGCGGCAACCGGCACCGGTCGACCACCCGGACGGACCCTCACGATCGCGCCGTCGGCCGCCGCGAAGGGTCGCGTGATGCCCGGGCAGGCGTCGGCTGCCGGTCGGTCGCGGGTCCCCGGGGCGGTCACGCGGCACATCGTAGGCCCGGCTCGCGAGCGGGCAAGCGCACCGTCCCGGGCCGCCGGAGGGGCCCGGCTGCGCTCAGGGGACCTCGAGGTCGCCCTCGGCGACGAGGGCCGTCACGCCGCCGACGCTGCCCAAGTCGGTGACCGGACGTCGGGGCAGGTCGGTGAGGTCGAGGACGCGCATGTCCCGAGGCCAGGGGTCGGCGCCCGCCGGACGTGGTGCGCGCGACCGGCGGGCTGCGGCTAGGGTGGCCCCAGCGTCGTCGACCAGGAACCCGGTGAGAGTCCGGGACGGTCCCGCCACTGTGAGCCCGAACCGCGAGGGGAGGGTGAGTCAGGAACTGCCGGCAGCGCTTCGTTTCCTTTCGACCGCGGGGCGTGGACACCCCGCCGAGGAGTTCCAGTGACGCGCATCGCGCTGCTCTCGACGTCTGACACCGACCTGCTCTGCGCCCGCGGCAGCGGCGCCGACTACGTCGTGGCCAACCCGTCACGGCCCGGCCACACGTCGATGGCCGAGGCCATCGAGGGTGCTGACGTCGTCGTGGCCCGCATCCTCGGCGGCCCGCAGGACCTCTGCGACGGCTTCCGCCGGATCGCCGCCACCGGTGTCCCGCTCGTCGTGCTCGGCGGCGAGCAGACGCCGAACGCCGCGCTGATGGAGCTGTCCACCGTCGCGCCGGGGATCGTCGCCGACGCGCACCGCTACCTCGCCGAGGGTGGCGCCGACAACCTCCGCGAGCTGCACGCGTTCCTCGGCGACACGCTGCTGCTGACGGGCGAGGCCTTCGAGCCGCCGCGCACGCTGCCGACGTGGGGTGTCCTAGACCGGCTGGCCAAGCCGGAGGCGCCGGGGGCGCCGGCCCCACGCGTCGGCATCCTCTTCTACCGGGCCCAGCACGCGGCCGAGAACACCGCCTACGTCCACGCCCTCGCCGATGCGGTGGACGAGGCCGGCGGCGTCGGCGTCCCGGTGTTCGTGTCGTCGCTGCGCGACGCCCCCGCAGACCTGCTCGAGCACCTGCGCGGTTACGACGCGCTCGTCACGACGGTCCTCGCCGCGGGCGGCACGCGTCCGGCGACGGCGAGCGCGGGCGAGGACGACGACGCGTGGGACGTGCAGGCCCTCGCCGCCCTCGACGTGCCGATCGTCCAGGGCCTGTGTCTGACGTGGAGCCGTGCCGACTGGGAGGCCTCCGACGACGGCATGAGCCCGCTCGATGTCGCGACGCAGGTGGCGGTGCCCGAGTTCGACGGCCGGATCATCGGGGGAGTGTTCTCCTTCAAGGAGACCGACGCCGACGGCCTGCCGCACTACGCGCCCGACCTCGAGCGGTGCACCCGTCTCGCGGCCCTCGTCGTCAACCACGCCCGGCTGCGTCACGTGCCGCCCGCCGGACGCCGCGTCGCTGTCGTCCTGTCGGCCTACCCGAGCAAGCACTCGCGGCTCGGCAACGCCGTCGGCCTCGACACCCCGGTCTCGGTCATCCGGCTGCTTCGCGCGATGCGCGAGGCCGGCTACGACCTCGGCGCGCCGGGCGAGATCCCCGGCACCGGCCCGCTCGACCCCGTCGACGGCGAGGAGCCCGACACCACCGCGGGCAACGCCCTCATCCACGCGCTCATCGCCGCCGGCGGGCAGGACGAGGACTGGCTCACCCAGGAGCAGCTGAGCGGCCAGCCGGTGCGCATCCCGACCGCCCGCTACCGCGAGTGGTTCGCCGAGCTGCCCGCCGAGCTGCGCGAGGCCGTCACGACGCACTGGGGCGACGCGCCGGGCGAGGTCTTCGTCGACCGCCACCTCGACCCCGACGGCGAGATCGTCGCCGCGAGCCTGCGCGCCGGCAACCTCGTCGTCATCGTCCAGCCGCCCCGCGGCTTCGGCGAGAACCCGATCGCGATCTACCACGACCCCGACCTCCCGCCCACGCACCACTACCTCGCCGTGTACGGCTGGCTCGCAAGGGAGTTCGGCGCCCACGCTATCGTCCACATGGGCAAGCACGGCAACCTCGAGTGGCTGCCGGGCAAGAACCTCGCCCTCTCTGCGGCATGCGGCCCGGACGCGACGATCGGCTCGATCCCGCTCGTCTACCCGTTCCTCGTCAACGACCCCGGCGAGGGCGCCCAGGCCAAGCGCCGCGCGCACGCGACGATCGTCGACCACCTCGTGCCGCCGATGGCGCGGGCCGAGAGCTACGGTGACATCGCCCGGCTCGAGCAGCTGCTCGACGAGTACGGCAACGTCTCGGTCATGGACCCGGCCAAGGCGCCGGCCCTGCGCGCCGAGATCTGGTCGCTCATCAAGGCAGCCGAGATGCACCACGACCTCGGCCTGTCCGACCGGCCCGAGGACGACGACTTCGACGAGTTCGTCATGCACGTCGACGGCTGGCTCTGCGAGGTCAAGGACGTCCAGATCAGGGACGGCCTCCACGTTCTCGGTCAGGCCCCCACGGGGGAGGGCCTGGCCGACCTCACCCTCGCGATCCTGCGCGCCAACCAGGTGTTCGCCGGGGCGACGGGGGCGGTGCCCGGTCTGCGGACCGCGCTCGGACTGGGTGAGGGGCAGTCCGACCGTGCGTCCGTGGACCGGGTGGAGGCCCAGGCCTCCGCGCTCGTGCACGCTCTCGCCGACGCCGGCTGGGACGCCGACGCAGTGCCCGCCGTGATGGCGTCGACGCTCGACGCGGCGGAGGTCGCCGACTCCGACGGCGTGCGCCGGTCGCTCGAGTTCGCCTGCCGCGAGGTCGTGCCGCGCCTGCTCGCGACGCGCGGCGAGATCGACGCCGTGCTCCACGCCCTCGACGGCGGCTACACGCCGGCCGGCCCGTCCGGCTCCCCGCTGCGTGGCCTCGTCAACGTGCTGCCGACCGGCCGCAACTTCTACTCCGTCGACCCCAAGGCGATCCCGAGCCGGCTCGCCTGGGACACCGGACAGGCCCTCGCCGACGCGCTCCTCGAGCGGCACCGCGCCGACACCGGCGAGTGGCCCCGCTCGGTCGGGCTGTCGGTGTGGGGCACGTCGGCGATGCGCACCTCCGGTGACGACGTCGCCGAGGTGCTCGCGCTGATCGGCGTCCGGCCGCGCTGGGACGAGATGTCACGCCGCGTCGTCGGCCTCGACCCGATCCCGCTCGCCGAGCTCGGCCGCCCGCGCATCGACGTCACCGTGCGCATCTCCGGGTTCTTCCGCGACGCGTTCCCGCACGTCATCGCGATGCTCGACGACGCCGTGCGCCTCGTCGCCGGTCTCGACGAGCCCGACGCGGACAACTACGTCCGCGCCCACGCGTCGGCCGACCTCGCCGAGCACGGCGACGAGCGTCGGGCCACGACGCGCATCTTCGGCAGCAAGCCCGGCTCGTACGGCGCCGGCATCCTGCCCCTCATCGAGGCGGGCAGCTGGCGCACCGACGCCGACCTCGCCGAGGTGTACGCGACGTGGGGCGGGTTCGCCTACGGCCGCGACCTCGACGGCGCCCCGGCCCGCGGCGACATGGAGCGTTCATACCGCCGCATCGACGTGGCCGCCAAGAACGTCGACACCCGCGAGCACGACATCGCCGACAGCGACGACTACTTCCAGTACCACGGCGGCATGGTCGCCACCGTCCGCGCGCTGACCGGCCGGGCCCCCCGCGCGTACGTCGGCGACTCGACGACCCCCGACGCCGTCCGCACCCGCAGCCTCACCGAGGAGACGGCGCGCGTCTTCCGTGCTCGCGTCGTCAACCCGCGGTGGATCGCGGCGATGCGACGGCACGGCTACAAGGGCGCCTTCGAGCTGGCCGCCACCGTCGACTACCTCTTCGGGTTCGACGCGACGGCCGGCGTCGTCACCGACTGGATGTACGAGCAGCTCGCGCAGACCTACGTGCTCGACAAGGAGAACCAGGACTTCCTCCGGCACGCCAACCCGTGGGCGCTGAACGGCATGGTCGAGCGGCTCCACGAGGCCGTCGACCGCGGCCTGTGGGAGTCGCCCGACCCGCAGCTGCTCGCCGACCTCCAGCAGGTCTACCTCGACGTCGAGGGCGACCTCGAGGCGTGATTCCTGGCGCGCCGCGACGCGACGGGCGCTAGCTGACGATCCCGTGCCGGGCGTTCCACAGGCGCGCGCCCTGGTAGCCGTCGACCATCCCCCAGACCCAGAAGCCGAGGATGCCGATGAAGCCGACGAGCACGATCGTCAGGACCCAGCTGACGAAGTAGCCGATGAGGATGCCGACGCCCTTGCCGACGTCGCCGTTGATCATGCTGCCCAGGCCCGGGAGGAAGAACGATGCGAGCACGGACAGGGCCGGGTTCTTCGGCGCGACCTGGGTGAGGTAGACCGGCGCGCCGGGGGTGGCCCACGGCGCCGGGCCCGACGCCGGCCGGGGGAACGGGCCGGGACCCGCCCCCTGGTGCGGGAGCCCGTAGGAGTCCGTCGGTACGGGCGGCGCCATCGCCGGACGCGTGTGCGGGGTCCAGGCCTGCCCGTCCCAGTACCGCTCCCCGTCGCCCGCCGGGTACCAACCCGCAGGCGCAGCAGGCCCCTCGTTCATGTGCGACTCCTCCGTGCTCCGGCAAGGGCACGAGCGTATGCCGGGACGAGGCCCCGCCCCGGGCGTTTCGCGGAACGGCTCGCCGTGCCCGGCCGACCTACGAGGCGGCCGGCAGACCGGGGGTGCTGCGAGCGAGTCGGGAGGCGGTGTCGGCGTCGACGCTTCGGGCGGCGCGGGTGAGGCGCACGACGACCGCGGCCCACAGGGCGAACCCGACGACGCCCACCCCGAGCCGCCACCAGGCGCTCGCGACGATGCCGGGCTGCCAGTCGACGAACGGCACGAGCGGGCTGACGTCGTCACGGGTGAGGCGGGCCTGCCAGAGTGCGGGGCTGGCGTTGGGCACCCAGCAGACCGTCCACGCCAACACCGCCCACGACGCGTGCCGGGTCCCGTGCAGCACGCGGTCGAAGCGCGCCAGGCGCCGCGCCGGCAGCACGAGGTTGGCGAGAGGGACGGCCCACATGATCCAGAGCGCGCTGTCGGGGTGGAAGACGTCGACGAGGTCGGCGCGCACGACGATGCGTTGGACGCGCACGAGCCAGATGCAGGCGAAGACGCCCGCGAGGAGGAACGTGGCCGGGCCGAGCCAGGCCGCCACCTGCTCCACGGTGAGGACCGGGCTCGGGCCCGGGTCGTGAGCGGGCGGTGCCGCGTCCCACGCTGCCTGCAGGCCGGCGGCGTTGCCGGCACGCACGGCCACCGGCAGCAGCGACACCGCGCCGACCGTCAGGGCCACGGCGGCGGGCCGGAGCAGCGCGCGAGGCTGCCGCGCGAACGGCAGGTCGTCCACGTAGCCGTCGCCCACCAGCGGCCTCGCCACGGCGTCCCCTGTCACGTCCATGGCGCGAAGGCTACGCACCCGCCGTCAGGTCGGGCGGACCTTGGCCCAGTAGTACTCGTCGGACCGCGAGCCGTCGGGGTTGACGAGGCGTGCGGCGTGCAGACCCTCACGAGTGAACCCCGCCTTCTCGGCCGCACGGCCCGAGGCGACGTTGCCGACCTTATGGCCGAGCTCGAGGCGGGCGATCCCGGTCTGGGCGAAGACCCACTCCGTGACGAGCACGAGCGCCCGCGTGGTGAACCCGCGGCCGCGGAACTCCGGCAGCACCCCGTAGCCGATGAGCGCGACCCCGGGCGGGCCGAGCGAGAGCACGCCGATGAGCCCGGCCCCCTCGCCCGTCGGGGCGTCCACCATGACGAACCGGGCGCCGCGCCCTCGACGCCAGTCGCGGGGCGCCTGGGCCGCGCTGCGCCGGGCGTCGGCCTCGGTCAGCCGGTCGCTCGTGAAGCCCCAGCGCAGCTGCTCGTCGTTGTTGTGCTCGCCGAGCACGACCGGCCAGTCGGCGGCCGTCATGGGCCGCAGGGTCAGCTCGCCGTCGGACAGCGACACGACCTCGGGGAAGGGCGGGAAGGCCGGGCCCGCGTGCGCCGGCGTCGGCGTGCCCTCGGGGGCCCGCAGCAGGTAGGTGTCCATGACCCAGCCGTGGCGCTCGCGGGCCTCGGCGCGCACTCGCTGCACCTCGTCGACGACGTCGGCGAGGCGGCCCCGCACGAGCAGCTCGTCGGGCGTGCCGAGGTAGGCGCCCCAGAACAGCTCGAGGTCGGGGGCGAGGTCGACCAGGCCGGCGCACGCGAGACCGCCGTCGAGCATGACGACGACGTCACCGAGCGACGGGTCGTACTCGTCGACGAGACGCCGGCCGGTCGTGACGTGCACGGGAGCGCCGATGCGGTTCAACGGGATCCGGTGCCGCGCGGCGAGCAGCTGCGGGGCGCTGATGCCGGGCAGCACGTCGTGCTCCACGTGCACCCCCTGCGCGGACCACCGGGCGACGAGGGCGTCGACGACGCGGATCGTCGAGTCGTAGAACGCCGGGTCGCCCCACACGAGGAAGCCGACGGTCTGCTCGTCGTCGCCGAGCCCCTCGACCACCGACGCGTACGCGTCGACGCGTGCCGCGTGCCAGTCGCGCACACCGCGGTCGTATCCGGCGGCGTCGCGCTCGGCGTCGGGGCCGCGACTCGGGTCGGACACCTGGACGAACCGGTAGGACGACCGGTCGGGCACGAACGCGTCGACGACGCCCTGTCGGGCCGCCAGGAGGTCGGCGGCGCGGTCGCCCTTGTCGGCGACGAGGAAGACGTCGACCGACGCGATCGCCTCGGCGGCCTCGCCCGTCACGTGCCCGGGGCTGCCCATGCCGATGCCGATGATGCGGATCCGCTTGATCACGAGACCTCCTCCTCGAGGTGGGCGTCGAGGTCGGCCCCGGCGCGCGTCAGGGCCAGCAGCGCGTCGAGGTCGACGTGCTCCTCCAGCGCGTCGGCGAGGGTGTCGAGCATCCGCTCACGGCGTTGGGCGAACCCCGGTGCCGACGCGTCGGGCTCCCACTCCGAGCCGGCGGCCCGGGCGACACCGGAGAGCCAGGCGCGTCGGAACGCGTCGCTCTCGAAGGCGCCGTGCCACATCGTCCCCCACACGCAGCCGGACCTCCAGCCGTCGAGGAACGGCTCGGGCTCGGCGCCGGGGGAGGGGTCGTCGTCGGGCAGGCGCGAGGCGACGCCGTGGTGGATCTCGTACGCACCGTCGACGGGGTGGCCCGCCCATGCACCGGTCGGGCGGGCCAGGACCTTGGCCTCGCCGAACACGACCTGCGTCGGCAGCAGTCCGAGCCCGGGGACGCTGCCGACCCGGCCCTCGACGTCGTCCTCGATGTCGTGGGCGAGCATCTGGTAACCGCCGCAGATGCCGAGGACGGGTCGACCGGCGGCCGCCCGGCGCAGCACGACGTCGGCCAGGCCGCGCTCGCGGAGCCAGGCGAGATCGCTTGCGGTGGAACGGGACCCGGGAAGCACGACGAGGTCGGCGGCGTCGACGACGGCCGGGTCAACGGTGACGAGGACGTCGACCCCGGGCTCGGCCGCGAGGGCGTCGACGTCGGTGGCGTTGGAGATGCGGGGCAGTCGGACGACGGCCACCTTGAGCCGGTCGCGGGCCAGGGCGGACAGCGCCGTGGAGGCGCGCCAGTGCCCGACCTCGAGGGTGTCCTCGCTGTCGAGCCACACGTCGAGCAGCCACGGCACGACGCCGTGGAACGGTACGCCGGTGCGCCGGGTGATCTCCTCGAGGCCCGGCTCGAGCACCGACACGTCGCCGCGGAACTTGTTGATGACGAACGACTTCAGCAGCGCGCGGTCCTCGTCGTCGAGCAGGGCCCACGTGCCGTAGAGCGCCGCGAGGATGCCGCCGCGGTCGATGTCGCCGACGACGACCACGGGCAGGCCGAACTCGCGCGCCAGGCCCATGTTGACGTAGTCGCCGGAGCGGAGGTTGACCTCGGCGGGGGAGCCGGCGCCCTCGCAGACGACGAGGTCGTAGGCGTCGGCGAGCTCGCGGTAGGCGGCGAAGGCGGCCTCGCGCAGGTGGGCCCGCCCCGTCGCGTACTGCCCGGCCTCGAGCGTCCCGGCCGGCTCGCCGCGCACGACGACGAAGGCGCGCCGGTCGGTGCCCGGCTTGAGCAGCACCGGGTTCATCGCCGTCGTCGGCACGAGCCCGGCGGCCAGCGCCTGCACGTACTGCGCCCGGCCGATCTCGCCGCCGTCGGCGCACACCATCGAGTTGTTCGACATGTTCTGGGCCTTGAACGGCGCCACCCGCAGCCCACGCCGCGCCAGCACCCGGCACAGGCCGGCGACGAGCACCGACTTGCCGGCGTCCGAGGAGGTGCCGGCGACGAGCAGGCCGGACGGGGACGGGGAGGGCGAGGCGACCACCTACCCATCCTGCCGGAGCAGCCCCTGTCGCGGGCACACGGTCCTACGCTGCGGGGATGGCCGCGAGCTTCGACCAGGCGAACGTGCTCCAGCGGGGGCTGCGCCGGTTCTCGGCGACCGCGCCGGGATCGTGGTTCTTCAAGAGGGTCCTGCACCACCTCGACCTCCTCGGCCACCGCGTCGCACCGGGCCGGCCGGCCGTCAGCACGGTCCTCGCCGGCATCCCGGTCGGCCTGCTCACGACCACCGGAGCGAGGTCCGGGCAGCCACGCACCGTGCCGCTGCTCGCCGTTCCACTCGAGGACGGCTGGGGTCTCATCGCTTCGCGGTTCGGGTCCGAGCGGCCGCCGGCCTGGTACTTCAACCTGCGCGCCGATCCACGCGCGACGTTCGAGGTGGCCGGGGTCGCCCACCCCGTCCACGCCGAGCAGCTCGTCGGTCCGGACCGGGAGCGGGTGCGCCGCGCCGCGCTCGCCATCTACCCGGGCTATGCCGTGTACGAGGACCGCGCGGGCGGGCGCGACCTCGGCTTCTTCGTCCTGCGCCCGACGGGACCCGCGTCGGCGTGAAGCCAGCGCGATGACGCCGGGCCACCCGTGTGCGGGTGGCCCGGCGTCGACTCGTGCGGCGCGGTGCCGGGACGGTGGCTCCGGCGTCGGTCTACTCCGGGTCGCCGTCGGCGAGCAGCTGGTAGAGCTTGCGGCGGGTCTCCGTGAGGATCTCCGCGGCCTCGGCCCGCTGCTGCGAAGTGCCGGTCGTGACGATCTGCCACATGGCGCCCATGACCTGGCCGACGATCGGCATGAGCTCGGTGCCGGAGCGCTGGTCGCGCGGACCGCCCTCGGGTCCCTCGTCGCCGGCCTCCTCGAAGGCGCGCCAGGTGGCGGCCATCTCCTCGGCGTTCTCCTCGACGTAGGCGCGCCCGGCGTCGGTGAGGCGCAGCAGCCGCCGGCCCTCGACGTCGCGGCCCTCGACGAGGCCCTCGTCCTCGAGCTGCTGGACGGTCGGGTAGACCGAGCCGGGGCTCGGCTTCCACGCGCCGCCGCTGCGCTCGGAGATCTGCTGGATCAGCTGGTAGCCGTTCATCTCGTCGCCCGCGAGGACGTCGAGGATGGCGGCGCGGACGTCGCCGCGTCGGGCGCGGGGGCCGCGGCGTCCGCCGAACTCGGGACCGAAGCCGGGCCCGCCGAAGTGGCGGACGAGGTCGGCGACCCACGGGGGCGGGCCGGGGCGTCCGCGGCCATGGCCGCCGGGCCCACCGGGCGGGCCCCACGGGCCTCGGCCGCCGGGACCGGGTCCCCAGCCGCCCCAGCCCTGGTCCCAGCCGGACTCGCGTCGGGTGTGTCGGTGTCCGTGCATCGGACTCTCCTTTCCATCGCGGCTCACGAACAGTCGCGATACGTTGACGATATATCGCGAACGGTCGGAAGAGAAGAGAAATTCCTGAGAGGCTGTTGAATCTTCGGCCGTCTGGGTATCAGGGGCCCTGCACGCGTCTCTGGACGGGCAGGGCCCCGCGTGGACCCCCGAGTCGTCACCGGCTCGTCGTCGGAGATTTCTCATGGTTCGTTGAGGTATGCAGCAGGTTTGGTTACGGTGCGACGGTGGCGGAGTGACTTCTTCGCCGTGAGGAGGCTGTACGTGGCGACCAACCAGAGGAACGGTGGAGCAAGCGGCAGGACGATGACGGCCGGCAGGCCCGCGCCGATCACGAGGAGGCCCGCGATGGGGGACGGTGCTACCGCGCCGCTGGGCGAGAAGCGCACCATCCGCCTGCAGTGGGCCCCGTCCGCGGCCCCGCGGATCCGGCGCGAGATCGTCGCCGACCTCGTCGCCCGCCGCGTGACCCCCGAGGTCGTCGACGAGGCCGAGATCGTCGTCAGCGAGCTCGTCGCCAACGCCGTGCGCCACGCCCGGCCCATGACCGACGGCGCCATCCGGATCCACTGGAAGGTCAAGAACAACGTCGTCGAGGTCGAGGTCTCCGACGGCGGGGGCCCGACGGTCCCGCGCCCCTCGCCGCCCACCACGTGGGGTCCCGGCGGCCGCGGCCTGCGCATCGTGCGCTCCCTGGCCCACGAGTGGGGCGTCATCGACGACCCCAACGGCCGCACGGTCTGGGCCTCCCTCGGCGGACCCTCCCGCCGCCGCTCGCACTGAGCGACGCGTCGGCATGAAGCCGACGGCGCCGCTGCCCGACCCCGCCCTCGTCGTCCTCGTCGGGGCCTCCGGCTCGGGCAAGTCGACGTGGGCGCTGACCCGCTACCGGGCGGCCGAGGTCGTCTCCTCCGACGCCCTGCGCGCCGTCGTCGGCAGCGGTGAGCACGACCTCGACGCATCGACCGACGCCTTCGCCGTGCTCGAGGCGGTCGTCGACGCCCGCCTGCGGCGCCGGCTCACCACCGTCGTCGACACCCTCGGCACCGACGCGTCCCGCCGCAGCCGCTGGCTCGCCGCGGCCCGCGCCGCCGGGCTGCCTGCCGTTGCCGTCGTCCTCGACAGCCCGGCGGCACTGTGCCGTGAGCGCAACCGCGCCCGCGAGCGCGCCGTGCCGGCACGCGTCCTCACCGGGCAGCTCGCCGCCGTGGCGTCGGTCCGCGACACCCTCGCCGCCGAGGGCTGGGACGCCGTCCACGTCGTCACACCGGCCGCCCCTGGCGAGCGCGCCGACGCAGACCGCCGCCCCGTCGGCGAGCCCGACGCCGCTGCCGCACGGTCTGCGGGACTGCGCCGCGGTGTCGTGCTGCAGGTGTCGCGGTTCCCCGCCGACACCGACCTGCTCGACTGGTTGCGGGGCGTCGCGGGTGCCGCCGAGGACGCCGGGTTCGCCGGCCTCGCGCTCATGGACCACCTGATCCAGATCCCGCAGGTCGGGCGGGCGTGGGACCCGATCCCCGAGCCGTGGGTGACGCTCGGTGCGCTCGCCGCGTCGACGACCCGGCTGCACCTGGGCACCCTGGTCTCGCCGGTGACGTTCCGGCCGGCCGGGATCACAGCCAAGGCCGCGGCGACGCTCGACGCGCTGAGCGGCGGCCGCGCGTTCGTCGGCGTCGGCGCGGGCTGGTGGGAGCGCGAGCACGCCGCGTACGGGCTCCCGTTCCCGTCGGCGGCGCAACGGGTCGACCTGCTCGAGGCAGGCCTCGAGACGATGCGCGCCCTCTGGGCGCCGGGCACCAAGCCGTATGCCGGACGCCGTGTCTCGCTGCCCGAGACGACGCTCTACCCGCGGCCCGTCGGCGAGCTGCCCGTCCTCGTCGGCGGGGGCGGCGAGCGCACCCTGCGCGTCGCGGCCCGCCTCGGCGACGGCTGCAACGTGCCCTCCGACGCGGCCGGGCTCGCGAAGGTCGGGCGCTACCTCAACCACGTCGCCGCGGCCGGCCGCGACCGCGACGCCGCGCTCGCGACGGTCCTCGACCTGCCCGTCGTCGGCGCCGACCGCGACGCCGCGTGGTCCGCGGTCGAGCGCCACCGCGGCCGCACCCCGGCGGCGGCCTTCGCCGAGCGCCACCACGCCGGCCCGCCCGAGGCGCACCGCGAGCGTCTGGCCCGCCTCGCCGACGCCGGCATCACGACCGTCTTCCTCGCCCCGCTCGACCTCCGGGGCCCGGACGACGTGCTCGCCCTCGCCCCGCTCGCGACCGCGCTGGCGTGACCCGGCGCGTGCGGCCACTAAGGTGGCGCGCATGGGTAAGGCATCTCGTCGTCCGCGCGGCGCCCGCGCCGACCGCACCACTCGTCCCGCACCGGCCCCCTTCGTCGCCCGGCCCTTCGAGGGCCTGCCCGGCGAGACCGACTGGGTCGCGATGCGCGAGATCGTCCCGGCGGCCACGGCCACCGTGCGGTTCGCCAAGGGCAAGGCCCCCGAGGGCGCGCCCGACGAGGTCACCATCGCCACGGTCCTGCCGCTCGCGTGGCCGGGCCTGCACCGCGAGAACGGCGAGGTCCTCGTCGGCATCCAGTCCGGCAACGCCAGCGGCGACACGAGCCGCGACATCGCCCAGGCCATCGCGCTCGCCGTCGAGGCCGACGCCGGCACGCCCGTGCAGACCCTCCCGGTCTCCTCGGTCGACACCGCCCGCCTGCAGGACCTCCTCGACCTCGACGCCCCGTTCGAGATCGACCTGCACGACGGCTTCGACTTCTGGGTCGCCGACGCCGAGCTCGACGCCGACGGCCAGGAGTCGCTCCAGCGCGCCAACGAGTCGGCCATCCCGACCGTCAAGCTCACCTCGGCCCCGTCCTGCTACTGGTGCCGCATCGGCGAGCGCACCTACGTCCGCTGGGTGCTGCCCTTCGACGAGGACGCCGCCACCACCGCCCTGGCCCGCCTGCACGCGGCCGGCGACAGCCTGCTCGGCGGCGAGGGCCGGCTGCTCGGCTGCTTCCGCTCCAGCGGCCTGCTCATCCCCGTGTGGGAGGTCGACCCGTCGGCCGAGGCCGCCGCGTTCGAGGACGCCGTCGCGGCGATGAAGGAGCGGATCGACGCCGCTGCCGCGTCCACCGAGCCGCTCACCGCCGAGGAGCGGGGCGCCAAGGCGGGCCTGACGAACCGTCAGGTCACCCTCCGCTGAGCGCCTCCCCGACGGTGACCGCGCAGCGACCCACGGGCGAGCCGCCCGTCGTCGTCGTCATCCCGGCACGTGACGAGTCGGCCCGGATCGTCGAGACGATCCGCGGCGTGCGCACCATCCCCGGCGTCGTGTCGGTCATCGTCGTCGACGACGGATCGACCGACCGCACCGCCGTCCTGGCGAGCCAGGAGGGCGCCGAGGTCGTCCGGCTGGTGCGCAACCACGGCAAGGCCGACGCGATGATGAGCGGCCTGGGCCGTCTCGCCGGGCTGCGCCGCGTCGGACGCGTCGACGCCTCAGCGTCGGTGCTCTTCGTCGACGCCGACCTCGAGGCGTCCGCGCAGGCCGTCGGCGCCCTCGTCGGTCCGGTGGCGCGCGGCGAGGCCGACCTCACCATCGCGACGCTGCCCGAGCAGCAGCAGTCCGGCGGCGGGCACGGGCTCGTCGTCGGGCTGGCGCGTCGTGGCATCGAGGAGCTGACCGGCTGGGAGCCGAAGCAGCCGCTGTCGGGGATGCGCTGCCTGTCACCGGCCGCGATCGCCGCTGCCACCCCGTTCGCGCGGGGCTGGGGCGTCGAGGTCGGCATGACGATCGACGTCATCGACGCCGGCCTCACCGTCGTCGAGGTGCCGTGCGAGCTCTACCACCGCGTCACCGGCCACGACTGGCGCTCGCAGGTGCACCGGGCCGCGCAGTACCGCGACGTCGCGCTCGCGATCGGCGTCCGCCGCCTCCGTCGCCGCCTCGGCACCGACTGACGGCCCGCCGAGGCCGTGACTGCTCTGTCACGTGCCGACTTAGGCGGCACAGCAGGGCAGTCGACGCGTCCCAGGGCATTCGGCCGGGCACAGAGCAGTCGGTCGGGCGGAGAGAAGGTTCGGCGCGCGTCGCGCCTGGACTGACGAGCGAAACGAGCGAAGCGAGTGAGCCGAGGAGGGAAGGCGTGACGTAGAGGCGCGCCGAACCCGGGCGAGCGGAGCGAGCCCAGACAACTCAGAGCGAAGCGAGTGAGCCGAGGAGGGAAGGCGTGACGAAGAGGCGCGCCGAACACGGGCGAGCGGAGCGAGCCCAGACAACTCAGAGCGAGCCCAAAACTACAGGTGGTGGCGGTCGCGGCGTCGGCGGACCGGGGCGTTGCGTGCCTCGATCGACAGGAAGTGCATGACGGCCGAGATGACGAGCGGCACCGTGAAGATCGTGGCCACGGGCGGGATGGCCGCGCCGGAGTCGTTGGTGAGGAAGCCGATGACGGCCATGACGACGATCGACCACAGGCCGCGGTGCAGCAGGGGGGCCTCCTCGAGCAGGCGGCGCAGCGGTTCGGTGCCGAACGCGCCCGGCCGAGCCAGGACGTAGACGCCGAGGGCGGTGATCGCCACGACGACGACGAGCAGCAGCGGCAGGTGGATCGCGAGGTCGACGTTGGCCCACAGCTTGCGCGACATGACGTCCCACGCGCCGCCGTCGATGACGGTCTGCAGGAACCGGCCGGGGTGCGAGCGCTCGGACTCGGGGCGGCGCCAGTCGAGGTAGGAGACGCCGCCGACGACGAGCCCGGCCACGACGAGCACGAGCACGACGTTGCGCAGCGAGGTCTTCCAGCCGAGGACGCCCATGAGGAGGAAGCCGAGCGCCGGGACGAGGGCGATCGGGCCACCGAAGTCGGCGCCCCAGGCGGGCAGCACGTCGACGGCGAGCGCCGCACCGCCGATGACGACGACGGCGAAGACCGCTAGCCGGGGAGCCTCGCGCCGCACGAGCGCGTGCGCCATCGAGGCGCAGAGCAGGAGTACCGCCGAGGCGTAGAGGGCGAAGGCGACGTTGCCCATGCCGTAGAAGCGGCCGCCGACGAGCGGCTGCAGCCCGAAGATCGAGGAGATCTGCAGCCGGGAGCCGGTGATGAGGTCGATGCCGATGACGGCCGCCGTGAGCGCCGACATCGTCGCGAGGGGGCCGAGCGCCGAGCTGCTCCACGGTCCGCTCAGGGAGATGAACGCCAGCCCCGCGCTCATGACGAGCACGAGCCCGAGGAGCATGACGGTGAGCACGATCGTGTTCTCCGACCAGCGCCACCACGGCACGAGGTTGGCCAGGAAGGTCGCGGCCGGCATCGCGGCGCCGGTGATGCTGACGAGGCGCACGAGCCGGAGCCCGCGCTGACGGGTCAGGCGTTGGTTCCACGGCCGGGCCCGCCGCACGCTCCACCAGAGCGCGAGCAGGGCCAGCACCATCGTCGAGAGCCAGATGATCAGGAACGGCGCGACGATGCGGTGCATCGCGTCGGCCTTGGTGTCGATGTCGGTGAGGACGGTCAGCTTCGTCGCGGCCGTGGACTCGCTGTTGTTCGCGGAGGGGACGACCGACAGGGCGCGGCCGCCGATGCCGACGACGGGGTTGACCCCGCCGCGCTGCAGGATCGTCGCGGTGATGTCGGACAGCTGCGCGACGCCCGTGGTGCGGGTCGAGGCCGACGCGAGCAGGCCCGGCCCGTAGTGCGGGCCGGTGGCCGTGAGCAGCCGCAGGCGCTCCTGGCGGTCGCGGTCGGACAGGCTGACGACGACGAGGTCGGCGCCGTTGGGCATGGCGTCGACGACCTGGTCGAGGCGCCGCTCGAGGATGTTGATCCGCTCGACCTGCTGGGCCGGGTTCGGGTTGGTGGCATCGAGGGAGCCGACGTCGACGATCGACACCGGGCACTGGGCGAGGTCGGACACGAGCGTCGTGACGGAGAACTCTGAGTACTTGGCGACCTTGCCGTCGCTCGTGGCGGCGGCGAGGCCTGCGCCGGGGCCGACCGCCTGGATGCACGTGTTGCCCTTGGCGAAGCTGTCCCCGAGCAGGCCCATCTGTGCGCGGAACTCCGACTGGGCGGAGTTCGCGGCGATGGCGTCGTAGCCGATGACGCGGAAGCCCTGCGTGGCGTCGCCGGCCACGGAGGGCAGCGGCCCGCACTCGGGCCGGTCGGACTCGGCGGCGGGTCCCGCGGACTCGCCGGCGCCGACCGTCGACCAGCCGTCGACCGGGCACGTCGTGAGGCCGAGCGTCTTGACCGACACCGACGCGGCCGAGCCGTCGCGGAGCAGGCCCCACAGCGTCGGTGTCTTCTCGGGGCTCACGTCGTCCCACGAGAGGCCGCCGATGCCGACGACGACGAGCGACTCGCCCGGCTTGGGGGCGGTGGTGGGCGGCACGGGGACCTCGCTGCGCTTGACGTACGCGAGGGTCAGCACGGCCACCACGGCGAGGAGCGCGACGACGAGCGTCTTGACGGGGTGGCGGCGGATCACGCAGGACAGACTACAAACCGGATCTGGGCCCGAGGACCGCCGATCACCCGCTGGATCACGGGCTGGAATCCCGGACCGCCACATGCGTCCCGCGACTACCCTTGCGCCTCGTGGACGACACGACGCTCACCGCCGTGGCCCTGGCCGCCGCGGGCGTCGCCCTGCTCGCCCTCGTCCTGGCCGTGGTCGCCCAGGGGCGGCTGCGCCGGGTCCGGGCCGACTTCGAGGCGCTCGGCGCCGACGGCGGCCGCACCGACATCGCCCGCGTGGCCGCCGACCAGAACCGCCGCCTCGACCGGCTCGCCGCCGACGTCACCCGCCTGCGCGCCGACGTCGCTGCCGCCGAGGACGACGTGCGCCAGAGCCTGCGCAACGTCGCCGTCGTGCGCTACGACGCGTTCGGCGACATGGGCGGCCGGCTCTCGTTCTCCGCGGCGATCGTCGACGACGAGGGCGACGGCATCGTCCTCAGCTCGATCCACGCCCGGGGCGAGTCGCGCACCTACGCCAAGGGCATCGTCGGCGGCCGGTCGAGCATCACGCTGACGCCCGAGGAGCAGCAGGCGCTCGCGTCGGCGACCAAGGGCGAGCCGGGCACCGACCCCGGCGCCCGCACCCCCGCACGCACCCCCACCGGCAGCGCCGGCCGCACGAAGGACGCGTCGTGACCCCTCCCCGCACCCCCGACGAGCTGCACCGCTTCGGCTACCTCGGCCCCCGCGGCACCTTCACCCAGATGGCGCTCGACGCGTGGGACGCCGCCGAGGGCCGCGAGCACGTGCCGTTCGGCTCGGTCGATGCGGCGCTGGCGGCCCTGCGCGCCGGCGACATCGACGCCGCGATGGTCCCCATCGAGAACTCCGTCGAGGGCGGGGTCTCGGCGACCCTCGACGCGCTCGCCACCGGCGACCCGCTCGTCGTCGTCGGCGAGGTCCTCGTGCCGATCACCTTCGTGCTGTGCGCGAGGGAGGGCACGACGCTCGAGGAGGTCAGGGCCGTCGGCACCCACTCGCACGCCTGGGCGCAGGTGCGCGCGTGGATGGGGGCCCACCTCCCCGACGCCGTCTACGTGCCGACGCTGTCGACGGCCGCGAGCGCCACGGCCCTCGGCGCACCGGGCGAGGTGATGTTCGACGCCGGGGTCTGCGCCCCGGTGGCCGCCGCCAACGAGGGCCTGACCGTGCTCGCGTCCGACATCGGCGACAACCGGGCGGCGGTGACGCGCTTCGTGCTCGTCTCGCGTCCGGGCACCCTGCCCGCACCCACCGGCGCCGACAAGACGACCGTCGTGCTCTTCCAGAAGGAGGACCACGCCGGTGGCCTGCTCGAGCTGCTCGAGCAGTTCGCGGTGCGCGGGGTCAACATGACCCGCCTCGAGTCGCGTCCCACCGGTGAGGCGATGGGCTCCTACTGCTTCTCCATCGACGTCGAGGGCCACGTGCTCGACGAGCGCGTCGGCGAGACCCTCATGGGACTGCGCCGGGTCTGCGCCGAGGTCCGCTTCCTCGGCTCCTACCCGCGCGCCGACGGCGGGCTGCCGGGCACGCGTCCGGGCACGTCCGACGACGACTTCCGCGCTGCGCGGGCCTGGCTGGCCGACCTGCGCGCCTGACCGGCCTGCGGCGCGGCTCAGCCGATCGTCGCGCCGCTCTTGAGCAGGAAGAGGGTCTCCTCGCCGACGATGCCGTCGACGCCGATGCGGTTGGCGGCCTGGAGCGTCTCGACGGCCTTCTTCGTCTCGGCGCCGAACGCGCCGTCGACGGCCAGCTTCGCACCGGCGGCCCGCAGGGCCCGCTGGAGGGTCGTGACGTCGGCGCCCTTGGAACCGGGCTTGAGCGTGCCGTCGCCGAGCGAGCGGCTGATGATGCTGACCCAGAACCCGCCGTCGACGCGGCCGGGGCGGCTCGGCCCTCCCTCGAAGGTGGCCTCGACCTTGGCGACCGCGGCGCGGGTCGGGGCGCCGTAGGTGCCGTCGACGGCGACGGGGCCGAAGTCGGCGTCGTTGAGGAAGCACTGGAGCGCGCTGACGGCCGGGCCGGTGGCGCCGGGGTCGAGCTGCGGGTAGGCGTCGAGCGTCCGGGTGCAGCTGCCCGCGACCGAGCCGGCCGACGTCGTGGCCGAGGTGGTCGGGGCGGTCGGGGTCGGACGCGTCGGCGTCAACGGCGCCGCCGTGACGGTCGGGATCGGCCCCTCGGTCGCGGACGAGGCGTCCGTCGTCGGGGTGTCGCCCGGGACGTCCGCGGACGCCGTCAGCGAGGCCTGGCCCGCGGCGCGGTCCGGGCCGTCAGGGCCGCACGCGGCGAGCGTCGGCGCGAGCAGGAGCGCCGCGAGCAGCGGCGACCAGCGCCGGAGCCGGCGGGCGGTGCGCGTCGTGGACGGGAGCGTCTGGTGCTGCGGTGTCATGCGGGTACCCCTGGTCATCGAGACGGCCCGCCCTCGCCGGGCCGCGGTCCGAGTATGCGGCGCGGCGCCCCGGAGGGCCGGCAGGACACGTCGTTTCGTGACGAAACGGACACCTTCGGGCGGCATGTCCGGGCCCGGGCGCACGGCAGGGGGCGCACGGGAGGGGGCGCCGGCGCTGCCTAGCCGGCGCCCCACGGGAGCCTGGGCGACCCCAGCGCGCCCTGGCCCCACAGGTCACCGAGCCAGCCGCCCCTCCGCGGCCCCCGTACGGCTCGATGACCAGTTCCCCGAGTGGGTCCCCCGACAGCACAGAGCCGGACCCGGCGGGCCTGATACGTGCCCGCGAAAAAAGTTGACGGAGCGCGGTGTATCAGTTCCGCCCCGCGCGCCACCATTCCGGTGAGAGCGTCGGGCACATAACCCGGCCCGGCCGCGACGCTGCCGTGCTCGGCTGCCGAGCACACCCCTCGCGACCACCACGCTCACCCACGCTCACCCCTCACAGGAGGCACCACATGGCAGAGACCGGTCAGCCCGGTGGCGCAGGCCAGGGCGGCGCACCCCGTCCCGTCCGGCCGCCCGTCCGCGTCCTCGACCCGGCGACCGCGATGCGCCGGACCGACGGCCAGGCGCCCGACCCGGCGCTCTACCTGTCCGACCGGCTCCTCGTGCGCAACGAGCCCGGCGGCACGCGCGGGCTCGGCGACCTCGCCGAGGCCCTCGAGCCGCTCGGCCTCGACTACGTCGAGACGCCGCGCTCCGGTGGCGGCACCCGCGACCTCGAGGCGTCGGCCGAGTGGGGCACGAGCATCACGCTGCGCCCGCGTCGGTCGATCGACACCGTCGACGCGTGGAACGTCCTGCAGCAGCTGCGCGCCCTCGGCGACCCGATCTCCGAGCGCCTCAGCCTCGAGCACGTCCTGCGCCCGGCCGACGGCTACTGGGGCGGGATCGGCTACTGGGGCGGCATCGGCGGCTACTGGGGCGGGATCGGTGGCTACTGGGGTGGCATCGGCTACTGGGGCGGCATCGGGATGGACGCCCTCCAGGAGTACGCCGTGCCCGGCCGGGGCGGCCGGATGCCGGTGAGCCTGGCCCTGCCCGACCCGGCGCTGCGGGCCCGCGAGCTCGCGCGCCGTCCGGTCGTCGCCGTCCCCGACACCGCGGTCGCCAAGCACCCGTGGTTCAAGGACGAGCGCACCATCGTGCGCCTCAAGTACGAGAACGGCCGCCTCGTGCCGGCCGGCCCGCCCGAGGACGTCGCCGCGACGCCGGCGGGCACCGCGGGCCTCAGCGACACCCCGAAGCCGCAGGAGCCGGTGGGCCTGCTCCACGGCCACGCGACCTTCATCGCCGGCCTCGTGCGCCAGGGCTGCCCCGAGGCGACGATCCTGTCGATCCCCGTCATGGGCGAGGACGGCCAGGTCGACGAGGCCGACATCCTCGACGTCCTCGAGGCGCTCCTCGACCGGCACGTCCACGGGCAGGGCAGCAACCACCCGGAGGACTGCATCGACGTCCTGTCGCTGTCGCTCGGCTACTACGCCGAGGACCGCACCTACACCTCCGGCCCGGTCGCCGACCTGCTCGACCGCTTCGCCGAGGCCGGCGTGGCCGTGGTGGCCGGTGCCGGCAACGACGGCACGAGCGCACCGTTCGTGCCTGCGGCGCTCGCCGCCTCGCTCCCGCAGCGGATCACGGCCAAGGCGCTGCCGCCGCTGTCGAGCGTCGGGGCGAACAACCCCGACGGTTCGACGGTCGCGCTCTTCTCCAACCCGCTGCCGGTCATCACAGCCGTGCGGCCCGGGGTCTCGGTCGTCAGCACCCTGCCGCTCACCAACGGCATGGGCCAGCCCTCGACGAAGGTCGACGGCGACGGCCCGGTGCGCTGCACGGTCGACCCCGACGACTACACCGGCGGGTTCGGCGTCTGGAGCGGCACGTCGTTCGCGACGCCGGTCTTCGCCGCCGAGGTCGCCGCGGCCATCGCCCTGGAGAAGGACCTCGCCGACGTCGCGCCGGCCGTCATGCGCAAGCGCGCCCTGCGCGCCCTGCGTCGCTGCATCTCGAAGGGAGCCACGTCATGACCCCCACGCCCACCGCGCCCGACGGCCTCGGCACCCTCGCCGGCAAGGCCTTCGCCGCCTACCTCGGCGGCGAGCGCGAGCGCCTGTCCGAGCTCGTCGACCTCGTGACGCCGGTGCTGTGGAACGCGGCCCGCTCCCAGGGTGCGAACCCGGCGACGTGCGAGGACGCCGTGCAGACCGCGTTCCTCCAGCTCGTCGACCGCGCCGAGTCGATCCACGAACCGGCCGCGGTGCTCGGCTGGCTCGTCGTCGTCGTCAAGCGCGAGGTGTGGCGCCTCGCGCGCGGCTCCCGGCGCGAGATCGGCGTCGAGGAGGTGCCGGAGGCCCCGGCGCAGAGCCTCGACCCCGAGGCGCAGGCGGTGCTGAGCGAGCGCCAGGGCGTGCTGTGGAGGCACGTCTCGACCCTGTCCCCGCGGTGCCAGGAGCTGCTCCGGGTCATCGCGTTCGCCGACCGTCCCGACTACGCGGCCATCGCCGAGTCGCTCGGGATGCCGGTCGGCAGCATCGGCCCGACCCGCGGCCGATGCCTCCAGAAGCTGAGGACGACCCTCGGCTCCGATCCCGGATGGGCGGTGTGACATGAGCTCGCACAAGGACGCCATTGACGACCTCGACGTGGCCGCGCTGCGCCAGCTGCGAGAGCTGTTCTCGCACGCCGACCCCGTACCGTCCGACCTCACCGAGCGGATCAAGTTCGAGCTGACCGTCCAGGCGCTGCACGCCGAGGTCGCCGAGCTCATGGACTCGGCCCTGCTGGCGACGCGCGGCACGAAGGTCGAGCCGACGCCCACCGAGTCGGTGACCTTCAACGCGGCGTCGGTCAGCCTCATGGTGACGGTCAACGCGAGCGACCTCGAGGGCCGGGTCCGGGTCGACGGCTACGTCACGGTGCCCGGCGCCACGGTCGAGGCGGTCTCGACCGACGGGAGCACGTTGGTCGATACCGATGCGAACGGGCGTTTCGTTCTGGATGATCTACCCCATGGCCCGATCCACTTCGTGATCCGGGTCGACCCCGACGACGAGAACGCGCGACCGGTCATCACGCCCACGATCCAGCTGTGAGGGCGTGAGCCCCGCCGTGCAGGGAGGCGGCCCAGGATCAGCGCACAGCGCACGCTGGACGAGGTCGAGGCCCTGCGCGAGGAGGCCGCTGCGGAGACGGGTGCCGGGCGCCCCGACCGTGCCGTCGGCCTGCTCCGCGACGCGCTGGAGCGGCTCGAGGCCTCGGGCGGGGGCAGGGGTGCCGAGCCCGTCCTGCGGGTGCGTGCCCGCACGCTGACCACCCTGGCCCTGACCGAGTTCCTCCTCGAGGGCGCGGACGCCGCGCACGCGCGGTTCGCCGAGGTCGAGCAGATCGTCGACGCGCTGGGCGACGACGACCTGCGGGCGCGGCTGGCCTACCAGCGCGCCAACGTCGCCGGACGCGGGGGCGACCTCGCCGGGGCGCGCGACGGTCTCGAGGGGGCGCTGCGCCGGCTCGACGCGTTCTCGCCGCGCGAGCAGTGCTCGGTGCTGCTGAGCCGCGGCATGCTCGCCTTCGAGCTGTCCGAGCCCGCCGTCGCGCTCGACGCGTTCTCCCGGGCGGCGGCGACGGCGCGCGAGGGAGGCTGGCGCCCGCAGGAGTTCATGGCCGCCCACAACGAGGGCTACGCCGCCTACCTGCTCGGTGACGTGCCCCGGGCGCTCGCGACGATGGCGGCAGCCGTCGAGGACGCACCCGACGTCTCGCTGCTGCCCGCGCGCCTCGACCGGGCCCACGTGCTCCTCGAGGCAGGGCTCATCGACGAGGCGGTCGAGGTGCTCGTCGCCGCAGCGGGCTCGCCCGACGCCGAGCACGACCAGGCGGCCGCCGAGCTGCAGCTGCGCCTGTCCCGGGCGCACCGGCTCGCGGGAAACCTCCGCCGGGCCGGGGAGGCCGCCGAGCGCGCCGTCGAGGGGTTCGACCGGGTGGGGGCCGTGGGGTGGGCGGCGAAGGCGCGCCTGGCGCGCGTCCACGTCGAGCTGGACCGACAGCGTCGAGGGGCGGCTGCCGACGGGGTCCCCGACGGTGCAGCGGTGCTCGCGACAGCCGAGGAGGTGGCCGCGACGGCGGCCCGGCTCGGCGACACCGAGCTCGGCGACTCGGCCCTCGTCGCGGCGGCCGACGCCCACCTGCTCGCCGGGCGCGTCGAGGCCGCCCGCAGCTGTCTCGACGCCGTGGGCGGGCCGGGTGCCTCGCTGACCGGAGAGCTCGACCGCGCCGTCGTCGAGGCAGGACTCCACGTCGCCGCGGGTGAGCCGGCCCGGGCCCGACGCGTGCTGGGCCGGGCGGCGCGCGGCCTCGCGGCCGGCCAGGAGGGCAGCGCCAGCCTCGACCTGCGCAGCGCCCGCGCGCTGCACGGCGTCCGGCTCGCCCGGATCGACCTCGCCCTCGCGCTGCGCGGCGGCAGCTCGGCCGTCCTCGAGGCGCTCGACCGCTGGCGCAACGCCACCGACCGGCTCCCCTCGCTCGGGCGCCCCGACGACGACGTCCTCGCCTCGCTCACCGAGCAGCTGCGCTCGACCCAGGCCCTGCTGCGCGGCGACGTGCCGGAGGCCGAGGCGGTCGAGCTCACCGCACGGGTGCGGCGCCTCGAACGCGACATCCGGGCCCGCGACTGGACCCTGAGCAGCGGCTCGCCGTCGGGCACGGCGGCGGAGGTGCGGGTGCGGCAGGGGCGCGAGGCCCTCGACCGCGCCGACCGCGACCTCGTCTGGTTCTTCCCCGACGGCGGCCGCCTCATGGGCGTGGGCGTCGTCGGTGGCCGGGCCCGGGTCCGCGACCTCATGCCGCTGGCCGAGGCGGTCGAGCTGGCGCACCGCATCCGCGTCGACCTGCGCACGGCCGCGACGCGTGAGCTCGGGCCGTTCGCGCCGGCCGTGTGGGGGTCGCTGAGGGCCGCCGCCGAGCGTCTCGACGCGGCGGCCGTCCGTCCGTGGGGGCTGCGCCGCACCGGGCTCGTCCTGGTGACGTGCGAAGAGGTGTCGGCGCTGCCGTGGTCGCTGCTGCCGTCGCTCGGCGGGGTGCCGCTCACCGTCGCGTCGTCGCTGACGTCGTTCGCACGCCGCACCGACGACATGGGCGCTCCAGCGGCACCAGGGGTTCCGGGGCGGGTGCACGTCAGCGTCGGCCCGTCCCTGCGACGTGCGTCGGGGGAGGCGTCCGCCGTGGCGCGGGCCTGGGCCGACCACGCCGACGTCTCCGTCGCCGAGCCATCGATCGCGCGCGGGCTCGTCGAGGCGATGCGCGTCGACGACGTCGTCCACGTCGCGGCGCACGGCACGCACCAGGTGCAGTCGCCGCTCTTCTCCTCCGTGCACCTGCACGACGGGCCGGTCTTCGCCCACGAGCTGCAGGCGTCCGGCGTGCGGGCGCGGCACGTCGTCCTGTCGGCCTGCGAGGTCGGCTCGGCCACGTTCCGACCCGGCGAGGAGCAGCTCGGCCTCGCCGCAGCGGTGCTCAGCCTCGGCGCCCGCTCGGCGGTGGCCGCGGTCTCGCCGGTGCCCGACGAGGTGGCCGCCGACACGATGGTCCGCCACCACCGCGCCCTGGCCCGCGGGGTGCCGAGCGACGAGGCGCTGGCGTCGGCGCTCGTCGGCGCCGAGCCGATCGCGGCCGCCTTCCTGCACCTGGGCGGCCGCTTCACCCACGCCTGACGCCGGGCCCAGCCTCTCCTGACCCCGTCGTCGGGTTCAGCGCTCGAGGCAGGGGCGTTTCGGGTCGAAGGCCCAGCCGTCGACGAGGTACTGCATGGCGACGGCGTCGTCGCGCGCGCCGAGGCCGTGCTCGAGGTAGAGCTCGTGCGCGGCGGCGAGGGCCTCGCGGTCGAGGGTGACCCCGAGGCCCGGCGCGGTCGGCACCTCGATCGCACCGTCGCGGATCTCGAGCGGCGAGGTCGTCAGGGCCTGGCCGTCCTGCCAGATCCAGTGCGTGTCGAGCGCCGTGATCTCGCCCGGTGCGGCGGCCCCCACGTGGGTGAACATCGCGAGCGAGATGTCGAAGTGGTTGTTGGAGTGGGACCCCCACGTCAGGCCGAAGTCGTTGCACAGCTGCGCGACCCGGACCGAGCCGGCCATCGTCCAGAAGTGCGGGTCGGCCAAGGGGATGTCGACGGCGTTCGTGCGGATCGCGTGCGCCATCTCGCGCCAGTCGGTCGCCACCATGTTCGTGGCCGTGCGCAGACCGGTCGCCCGCTTGAACTCGGCCATCACCTCGCGGCCCGAGAACCGCCCTTCCGCACCGCACGGGTCCTCGGCGTAGGCGAGCACGTCGCCGAGCCCGCGGCACAGCCGGACGGCGTCGGCGAGCAGCCAGCCGCCGTTGGGGTCGAGGGTGATCCGGGCGTCCGGGAAGCGCAGGGCCAGCGCGGTGACCGCCTCGACCTCCTCCTCGCCGGGCAGGACGCCGCCCTTGAGCTTGAAGTCGCGGAAGCCGTAGCGCTCCCGGGCCGCCTCGGCGAGGGCGACGACCGCATCGGGCGTCAGCGCCTCCCGCCGCCGCAGCCGCGACCAGCCGTCCTCGCCGCCGTCGTCGACGCGGTAGGGCAGGTCGGTGCGGGTGGTGTCGCCGACGTAGAAGAGGTAGCCGAGCATCGGGACGCTGGCGCGCTGCTGCCCCTCACCGAGCAGCTCGGCCACGGGGACGCCGAGGTGCTGGCCCATGAGGTCGAGCAGCGCCGACTCGAGCCCGGTCACGGCGTGCACCGTCGTGCGGAGGTCGAACGTCTGCACGCCGCGGCCACCGGCGTCGCGGTCGGCGAAGGTGTCCGCGACCAGGCGCAGCAGCTGCCGGAACCGGGCGATCTCCTGGCCCTGCAGCAGGTTCGCGGCCTCGCGGACCGTCCCGGCGATCTTCTCGCCACCGGGCACCTCGCCGAGGCCGGTGTTGCCGTCGCTGTCGGTGACGATGACGACGTTGCGGGTGAAGAAGGGGCCGTGGGCGCCACTGAGGTTGAGCAGCATGCTGTCGTGGCCGGCCACGGGCACCACCTCGACGGTGGCGATCTTCGGTGACATCCGGGTGCTCCTGTCAGTCCTGGGCGGGCCGCAGGCGGCCGTCGACGCGCTGGGTCAGACCCCACGGGTTGTCGTCGCGCATGGCGTCGGGCAGCAGGTCGGCGGGCACGTCCTGGTAGGCGACGGGCCTCTGGAAACGGTAGATCGCGAGCGAGCCGACCGACGTCGTGCGGGGCTCGCTCGTGGCGGGGAACGGGCCGCCGTGCACCATCGCGTGGCCGACCTCGACACCCGTCGGCCAGCCGTTGAAGAGGATCCGGCCGGCCTTCGTCTCGAGCAGGGGCAGCAGGGTGCCGGCGAGGTGATGGTCGGCGTCGGTGGCCTGCACCGTCACGGTCAGCTGCCCCTCGAGTGCGCGCAGCGCATCGGCCAGCTCCCCGGCGTCGGCCCACCGGACGACGACGCCCACGGCGCCGAAGACCTCCTCGGCCACCGAGGCGTCCTCACCGAGGGCCGACGTCGTCGTCGAGACGAGCAGCGGCGCCGGGGCGTTGACCCCGCCGCCGACGACGCCCTCGGCCTCGACGGTCACGGCGGGAGCGCCGCGCAGGGCCGCGGCGCCCTTGTCGAAGGCCTGCGCGATGCCGCTCGTGAGCATCGTCTGCCCGGCCGCCCCGGTGACCGCCCGGGCCGCGGCCGCGACGAAGGCGTCGCCGTCGGGGCCCACCGGCACGAAGGTCAGGCCGGGGTTCGTGCAGAACTGCCCCGATCCCATGGTCAGCGAGCCGACGTACGCGGTGGCCAGCGCCTCGGCTCGCCCCCCGGCGATGCTGCCCGGCAGCACGACGACGGGGTTGACCGAGCTCATCTCGGCGTAGACGGGGATCGGCTCGCGACGGGCCGCCGCGGCGGCGACGAGGGCGAGCCCGCCGGCCCGGGAGCCGGTGAAGCCCACGGCCTTGATCCGCGGGTCGCGCACGAGCGCCTGGCCGACGGGGGTGCCGGAGCCGAAGACGAGCGAGAAGACGCCGGCGGGCAGGCCGGCGGCCGCGACGGCGCGCGTCACCGCAGCGCCGACGAGCTCGCTCGTGCCGGGGTGGGCGTTGTGCGCCTTGACCACGACCGGGCAGCCGGCAGCGAGCGCCGACGCGGTGTCGCCCCCCGCGACCGAGAACGCGAGCGGGAAGTTGCTGGCCCCGAAGACGGCGACCGGGCCGAGGGGCACGTGCCGCTGGCGGATGTCGGCCCGGGGCAGCGGCGTCCGGTCGGGCTGCGCGGGGTCGATGCGCACCTCGAGGTGGTCCCCGAGGCGCACGACCGCGGCGAACATCCGCAGCTGGCCGGTCGTGCGGCCGAGCTCGCCGGTGAGCCGGGCGAGCGGCAGCCCGGACTCGGCCACGGCGCGGGCGACGATCGCCTCGCCGTCGGCCTCGATCTCGGCAGCGACCCTCTCCAGGAAGGCCCCCCGTTCCTCGGGTGAGGTGGCGCGGTAGGCGTCGAAGGCGTCGGCCGCAGCCTGCGTGGCCTCCTCGAGCTGCGACTCGTCGACGTGGGTGTAGACGGGTTCGAGCGCCGCACCGGTTGCCGCCTCCACCCCGGCCGACCCGGGAAGCGTTCCCGCCGTGGGGGATCCGGCGATGATCGAGTGTCCGGTCAGGGAGGTCATGCGGAGGGGCTCCGTTCAGCTGATCTTGTCGATGAGGATCTTGAGGTCGGTGACGTCCTGCTCGGTGAGGTTCGTGAGCGGCGGACGGACCGGGCCGGCCGGTCGGCCGATGGCCGCGAGGCCGCCCTTGATGATGGACACGGCGTACCCGCGCTCGCGGTCGCGGATGTCGAGGTAGGGCAGCACGAAGTCGTTGAGCTTGCGGTACACGGCCTCGAGGTCCTGGCGGCGCACGTCCTCGTAGAAGCCGACGGCGAACTCGGGCACGAAGTTGAAGATGGCCGAGGAGTAGGTCGTGACGCCGAGCTGGAGCAGCGGCAGGGCGAACGTCTCGGCGGTCGGCAGGCCCCCGACATAGAGCAGCCGGTCGCCGACGCGGGCGTAGGTGCGGGTCATCGCCTCGACGTTGCCCACGCCGTCCTTGAGGCCGACGAGGTTGGGGTTGCGATCGGCGGCCTCGGCGACGGCGAGGTCGCCGAGGATCGCGTTGGCCCGGGAGTAGGCGATGACGCCGAGCGAGGTCGCCCGGCACACGGCAGAGACGTGCTCGACGAGGCCGCGCTGTCCGGCCTCGGTGAGGTAGGGCGGGAAGAGCAGGATGCCGTCCGCGCCGGCGGCCTCGGCCGCCTTCGCCTGGGCGATGGCGACGGCGGTCCCACCGGTGGCCGGCGCGAGCACCGGGACGCGCCCGCCGATCTCGTCGACGGCGACGCGCACGACGGTGTCGATCTCCTCGGTGCGCAGCGAGAAGCCCTCACCCGTGCCGCCGGCGGCGAACAGGCCGGCCACGTCGTAGCCGCTGAGCCACGAGAGGTGCTCGCGGTAGCCCGCCTCGTCGAAGGCGAGGTCGGGGGTGAAGTGGGTGACGGGGAAGGAGAGCAGTCCGGTGCCCAGCTGGTGAGCGAGTTCGTCGGGGGCCAGAGGCACGGCGAGGTCCTTTGCGACAGAGCGGCTGCCCGTCCGGACGTCGGCGGGCCCGCCGCTGGGCCAGTGAGTGACCTCAGGCTAGGAACAGGGCTGGATACCTGTCCAAGACGGATTCCGCATCCTGTGATGCCCCTGGGGCATCGACGGTCGTGGGTGTGCTCAGCCCTCGTCGCCGAGCTGCATCCGCCCGATCTGCGCCAGGACGCGTCGCAGCATGGGGCTGCGACGACCGCGTGCCCAGATGGCGTGCAGCTCGACCGGCCGGCCCGGCACCTCGCTACCGTCAGGGTCGCCGCCGCCGTCGACGAGGTCCTGGTAGACGACCCCCTGGACCCCGAGCGACCGGGCCGAGGCGGGTACGAGGGCGCAGCCGCGCCCGGCGGCGACGAGCAGGACGGCGGTGAGGATCTGGTGCACCTGCTGCTCGACGCGCGGGTGCGCGTTGGTGAGGAACCGCACGGTCAGCTCGTGGAAGTAGCGCGACTGCACCGGGTTGTAGCTGATGACCGGCACCCCGTCGAAGTCGCCGGCCGTCAGCGGCCGTCGCACGCCCGCCAGCGGGTGTCCGGCGGGGACGGCCGCGCAGAGCGGCTCGCGGAAGACGACGCGCGACTCGAGCTCGGAGGTGTCGAACGGCGGCCGGGCGAGCCCGAGGTCGAGCTCGCCGCGCCGGATGCCGTCGGCCTGGGCGGCCGTGACGCGCTCGTGGAGGATGACCTCGACGCCGGGCAGGCTGCGGTCGAGCTCGGTGAGCAGCGGCCCGAGCACGCCGATCGCCGACACCGCCGTGAAGCCGAGGCGCAGCGTGCCGGCGGCGCCCCCGTCGATCCGGCGGGCCACGTCGCCGGCGCTGTCGACGAGGGCGAGCAGCCGGTAGGACTCGTCGAGGAAGGCGCGCCCGGCCTCGGTCAGCTCGACGCGTCGGTTGTCGCGCTCGAGGAGCGTGCACCCGACGCTGCGCTCGAGCTTCTGGATCTGGCGGCTCAGCGGCGGCTGGGTCATGTTGAGCCGTTCGGCGGCGCGGCCGAAGTGCAGCTCCTCCGCGACAGCGACGAACGCCCGAACCTGGTCGAGGGTCATCATGCCCGGCGACGATACCGCCTTCGATGCGGTGAAGGTATCAACCGATGCAGCATCGGGTTTGGACAGGCATCGAGAGGCATTCGTAGTGTCGGGCGGCACGGGGACCGACCATCCGACCTTTCGACCCCCGCACCGACGCCGGTGCCCCAGCTCGTAGGAGACCTTCAATGACGAATGTTGCAACGAGGACCCGCATCGCGACCGTGGCGGGCGCCGCCGCGCTCGCCCTCGCCCTGTCCGCCTGCGGGGGTGTCAAGACGGGCAGCGGTGGCGGGGCGGCGTCCGGCGGCAGCGACTACCCGGCCAAGAGCATCGAGATGACCGTCGGCGCCTCGGCCGGCGGCAGCAGCGACCTCATCAGCCGCGCCATGTCCAAGGGGATGGGACAGGCCCTCGGCGTCGCGATGCCGGTCGTCAACAAGCCGGGTGCCAACGGCGCGCTCGTCGCCAAGGAGCTGCAGAACGCCGCGCCCGACGGCTACTCGATCGCCGTCCAGAACGCGTCGCTCTTCGCCATCACGCCCCTCGCGGTGTCCGAGTCGGAGGCGGTCAAGGCCGACGACTTCGACATCGTCTACGGCGTCTCGCGCGACGACTACGTGCTCGCCACCAACCCGAAGACGGGCTGGAAGAGCATCGACGACATGAAGGCCTCGGGCAAGACGATCCGCTACGGCACCACCGGCGTCGGCACCGGGGCCCAGCTCAACTCGGCGCTCACCTTCGCCACGGCCGGCATCAAGGCCACCGCGGTGCCCTTCGACGGCGGCGCGCCCAACCTCACGGCCCTGCTCGGCAACCAGGTCGACGTGTCGACGATGCAGGTCGGCGAGGCCATCGAGAACATCCGCGCCGGCAAGCTCGTGCCGCTCGCCGTCTTCTCGGCCGAGCGCGTGAAGTACCTGCCGGACGTGCCCACCGCCAAGGAGCAGGGCTACGACGTGCAGGTGAGCCAGTACCGGTTCATCACGACGCCGAAGGGCACGCCGCAGGCCGTCAAGGACAAGCTCGTCGAGGCCGCGAAGAAGACCTTCGCCACCGACGAGTACAAGAAGTTCAACGAGCAGAACAACCTGACGCCGCTCGAGCTGCCCGGCTCGGAGATCGCCTCGAGGCTCAAGGCCGACCTCGAGTCGAACACCGCCAAGCTCAAGCAGTTCGGCATCTCGCTCGCCTCGAACAGCTGAGCGTCGCCCCACCCGATCGCACACCCGCCGACCCACTCGAAGAGGAGCCAGGGATGAGCACGACGAGCGAACCGACGCGGCCAGACGCCGCCGAGGTCGACATCCTCGATGAGCTCAAGGCCGAGCTCGCCCAGGACCTCGAGGAGGAACGGCCACCGCACGCCGGGCCCCTCGCCCAGGTGGCCGCCGGCGTCGTGACGCTGCTGATCGGGGTGTCCGGCATCGTCCTGTCGCTCGGCTACGGGCTCGGCAGCCTGACCCGGCCCGGGCCGGGCCTCTGGCCCTTCGCGGTGTCCGTGGCGGTCACCGCCCTGTCGCTGGCGCAGATCGCCTTCGGCCGTGACGCCACGGACACCGAGCAGTTCACCCGCTCCAGCGCCCTGACCGCCCTCGGCGTCGTGACGATGGTCGCGCTCGCGGCCCTGCTGCCGGTCGTCGGGTTCGAGGTGCCCTCGCTCGTGCTCATGGTCATCTGGCTGCGCTTCCTCGGCGGGGAGTCGTGGCGCTCGACGGTCGTCGTCAGCGTCGTGACGGTCGCGGCGTTCTACGCGCTCTTCGTCCTCGCCCTCGCCATCCCGCTCCCGCGGCTCATCTGAAAGGGGAGGCGCCGTGGACTTCACCCCGATCATCGACGGCTTCGGCATCGTCCTGCAGCCGACCAACCTGCTCTACTGCCTCGTCGGTGTCGTCATCGGCATGCTCATCGGCGTGCTGCCCGGTCTCGGCCCGGCCGCGACGATCGCGATCCTGCTGCCCATCACGTACGGCATCGAGCCGGTCTCGGCGATCATCATGCTCGCCGGCATCTTCTACGGTGCCCAGTACGGAGGCACCATCACCTCGGTGCTGCTGCGGCTGCCCGGCGAGGCGAGCTCGGTCGTCACGGTCTTCGACGGGTTCGCCATGGCCAAGCAGGGCCGGGCCGGGGCGGCGCTCGGGATCGCGGCCATCGGCTCGTTCATCGGCGGCACCGTCTCGATCATCGGCCTGTCCGTGCTGGCCCCGGTCGTCGCCGGCTACGCCCTCGACTTCGGGCCACCCGAGTACGCGGCCCTCGGACTCCTCGGCGTCCTGCTCGTGTCGACCGTCGGCAACGGGGGCAAGCTCAAGGCCGTGATCGCCGCGGGCCTGGGCCTGCTCGTCGCGACCGTGGGCCGAGACACCTTCACGGGTGCCGAGCGCTTCACCTTCGGCAACCTCAACCTCGCCGACGGCATCGACTTCGTGCCGATCGCCATGGGCCTGTTCGGCCTCGGCGAGATCCTCTACAACCTGGAGGAGAACCACAAGAAGGTCCACGCACCGGCCAAGGTCACCAAGGTGTGGCCCAGTCGCAAGGACCTGTCCGACTCCAAGGGCGCCATCGCGCGCGGCTCGGGCATCGGCTTCGGCCTCGGGGTCCTGCCCGGCGGCGGGGCGGTGCTCTCCTCACTCGTGGCGTACGCCGTGGAGAAGCGCCGCGCCAAGCAGCCGGAGCGCTTCGGCCGCGGAGCCATCGAGGGCGTCGCCGCCCCCGAGACCGCGAACAACGCCGCCGCGACGTCGTCGTTCATCCCCTTGCTGACGCTCGGCATCCCGGCCAACGCGACGATGGCGCTGATGTTCGGTGCGCTGCTCATCCAGGGCGTGCAGCCCGGGCCGCAGCTCGTCGACACCCACCCCGACATCTTCTGGGGCGTCATCAACTCGATGTACATCGGCAACATCCTGCTGCTCGTCATGAGCATCCCGATGGTGGGCGTCTTCGTGCGGATCCTCAAGGTGCGCCCGGCGATCCTCGCCCCGATCACCGCGCTCATCACCGTCCTCGGCGTCTACACCGTCAACAACTCGGTGTTCGACATCTACCTCGTCATCGTCTTCGGCGTCGTCGGCTACCTCATGAAGAAGTTCGGCTTCGACCCCGGCCCGATGGTCCTCGCGTTCGTGCTCGGCACGCTCATCGAGTCCTCGGCCCGCCAGTCGCTGCTCATCTTCGGCGGCGACCCCACCGGCTTCGTCACCCGCCCGATCTCCGGCACGATCCTGGCCGCGATCCTCGCCGTCGCGCTGTTCCCCTTGCTGCGCAGGCTGGTTCGCGTCCGACGCGGCGAGCCGGTGCCGACGCCGGAGCCGGCCCCCGACGATGCACCCGACCACGCATCCGACCACACGCCCGACCGCGAGACCACGGAGGCGAGATGACCATCGTCGTCGGCTACGTCGCGACACCGGAGGGCCGCGCCGCCCTCACCACCGGCATCGCCGAGGCCCGCCTGCGCGGCAGCGACCTCGTCGTCGTCAACTCACCCCGGCGCGGCGCGACCGTCGATGCCGCGATGATCGACGACGCCGACGCCGCGGCGCTCGTCGAGGAGGCGGCGGCCGCAGGCGTCCGGGCGCAGGTGCGCCAGCCCGTCCACGGCGACTCGCTCGCCGACGTCCTCGGCGACACCGCGAGCGAGGTCGACGCGTCCCTCGTGGTGATCGGGCTCCGGCGCCGCACGCCCGTCGGCAAGCTCGTCCTCGGCAGCACGGCCCAGCGCATCCTGCTCGACGCGTCGGTGCCCGTGCTGGCGGTGAAGGCGCCGTGACCCGCAACCGCGTCAGCCGCGTCGAGGTCGTGCCCGTCGCCTTCGCCGACCCGCCGCTGCTCAACGTCGTCGGCGTGCACCAGCCGTACGCGCTGCGGGCGATCGTGCGGCTGCACACCGACACCGGCCTCGTCGGGCTGGGCGAGACGTACGCCGACGAGAGCCACCTGGCCCGGCTCGAGGCAGCGGCGCGCGGCATCCTCGGCACCGACGTCTGGGACCTCGCCGGGCTGCGCCGGGCCGTGGCAGCCTCGATCGGCTCGACGTCCGGTGCGGGCGCGAGCTTCGGCGGGATGCTCGACGTCGACTCGGCCCTCGACACCGTGTACTCGCCGTTCGAGGTGGCCTGCCTCGACGCACAGGGCCACGAGACCGGCCGGCCCGTCAGCGACCTCCTCGGCGGCGCCGTCCGCGACCGCGTGCCGTTCAGTGCCTACCTCTTCTACAAGTGGGCCGGTCATCCCGGGCAGCCCGGCGACGCGTGGGGCGAGGCGCTGACGCCCGAGCAGGTCGTCGCCCAGGCGCGCCGGATGGTCGAGGGCTGGGGCTTCGGGGCGATCAAGCTCAAGGGCGGAGTGCTGCCGCCCGCGCAGGAGGTCGCGGCGATGCATGCGCTGCGTGACGCCTTCCCGCAGCACGCGCTGCGCATCGACCCCAACGGCGCGTGGACCGTCGAGACGTCGGCGAAGGTCGCCGCCGAGCTGACCGGGGTCGTCGAGTACCTCGAGGACCCGACCCCCGGCATCGACGGCATGGCCGCCGTGGCGCGGACCACCGACCTGCCGCTCGCGACGAACATGTGCGTCATCGCCTTCGAGCACCTCGAGCCCGCCGTCCGGGCGCGCGCGGTCGGCGTCGTCCTGTCCGACCACCACCTCTGGGGCGGCCTGCACCGTTCGCGGCTGCTCGCCGGAATCTGCGACACGTTCGGGCTCGGCCTGTCGATGCACTCCAACAGCCACCTCGGCATCAGCCTGGCCGCCATGACGCACCTCGCCGCGGCCACCCCCAACCTCACCTACGCGTGCGACACCCACTACCCGTGGAAGACCGAGGACGTCGTCGAGCCGGGCGTGCTCGACTTCGACGACGGCGCGGTGGCCGTGCCCACCGGTCCCGGCCTCGGCGTCACCCTCGACGAGGACGCCCTGGGCGCGCTGCACGAGCAGTACCTGGCGTGCGGCGTCCGGCGCCGTGAGGACACCGTGTACATGCAGTCGGTGCAACCGGGCTTCCGTCCCAACACCGCCCGCTGGTGACGCCGCGACGCGCCTAGTCGTGCTGGAGGCGGGCCCGCGAGTTCGCGAGGTGCAGGCGCATCGCGGCCCGGGCCGCCTCCGCGTCGCCACGGGCGATGGCGAGGTGGATGTTCTCGTGCTCGAGCGAGACGCGGGTCAGGTGCGTCGCGTCGGACACCGTGTACTCGGCCTCGAGGCGGGTGCGCGGCAGCATGATCATCATCGGGCCGAGTGAAGCGAGCAGGTCGCGGTAGAAGTGGTTGCCCGACGCGGTCGCGACCCGCAGGTGGAACTCGTAGTCGGCCTCGACGGCGTGGCTCGGGCGCTCGGCGGCCCTGCCGAGGTCGCGCAGCGCCCGCTCGATCGCCTTGAGCTGCACGTCGGTACGCCGCGTGGCAGCCAGCGCCGCAGCCTCCGACTCGACGCCGATGCGGAAGTCGATCATGTCGAGCACGTCGCGGTGGCTGCGCACGCGGTCGGCCCCCACCTCGAAGCGCTCGGCCTCGGGCAGCGCCAGCACGAAGGTGCCCCGGCCCTGGAACGTCTCGACGAGGCCGGCGGCCTGCAGCCGCGAGATCGCCTCGCGCACCACGGTGCGGCTGACCCCGAACTGCTCGACGAGGGCGGCCTCGGTGGGCAGCTTCTGCCCGGGCTCCATCTGTCCGGCGAGGATGCGCTCCTTGAGCCGCTCGACGAGCTCGTGCGCGAGGCTCCGACCGGTGTCCCGGTCGAGCTTGCCGGCGTCCTCCTGCGTCACGCGGCCCAACCTAGCGGGCACCCGCACCGGCGGCCGACAGCGTCACGGTGTCGACGGCCCATCTGGAGGCCTGCTCGGCGAGCGTCAGCCCGAGCCCGGGGCGGTCGGGTACGAGCATCGTGCCGTCCGCGATCTCGAGCCGCTCCTCGAAGAGCGGGCTGAGCCACTCGATGTGCTCGACCCACGAGCGGCGCGGGTAGGCGGCGGCGAGGTGCACGTGCACCTCCATGACGAAGTGCGGCGCGACGTGCAGCCCGGCGTGGTCGGCGAGGGCGACGACACGCAGGTAGGGCGTGACGCCGCCGACGCGGGGCACGTCCGGCTGCAGGTAGGTGACGGCGCGGAGGTCGACGAGGCGCACGAGCTCGCCGACGCTCGTCAGCATCTCCCCGGTCGCGATCGGGGTGTCGAGGGCGCGGCTCAGGGCTGCGTGGCCCTCGGCGTCGTGGGCGTCGAGGGGTTCCTCGATCCACACGAGGTCGTGCTCGCCGAGGGCGCGCCCGGCGCGCAGCGCGGTGGCGCGGTCCCACTGCTGGTTGGCGTCGACCATGAGCGGGACGCCGTGGCCGAGGTGCTCGCGCACGGCGGCGACGCGTCGCAGGTCCTCGCGCAGGTCGGGCTGACCCACCTTGACCTTGATGCCGCCGATCCCGGCCGCCCGGGCGGCCGCGGCGCGCTCGCACACCTCCTCCACCGGGGCCTGGAGGTACCCGCCGGACGTGTTGTAGACGTCGACGGCGTCGCGGTGCGCGCCGAGCAGCTTGGCCAGCGAGAGGCCGGCCCGACGTGCCTTGACGTCCCACAGGGCCGTGTCGACCGACGAGATCGCTTGTGTCGCAACGCCGGAGCGCCCCACCGAGGCACCGGCCCAGAGCATCTGGTCGTAGAGCCGGGCGATGTCGTTCGGGTCCTCGCCGAGGATGCTCTCGACGACCTCGCGGGCGTGGGCGAACTGCGCGCGGCAGCCGGCACGCGTCGTGTAGGAGAAGCCGAGCCCGGTGAGGCCATCGGCCGTGAGCACCTCGCACGTCAGCACCGAAACCTCTGAGAGGGGGCGCTGGCGCCCGGTCAGCACCTTGGCGTCGCTGACCGGTGCCGCGAGCGGCACGTCGAGCAGCCCGAGCCGGACCGACGCGATGCGGTCGGCCGTCACGCGACGCCGACCTCGAAGGTGTCGACCGTCCAGGCCTTGGCCTGCTCGCTCAACGTGAACCCGAGGCCCGGGCGGTCCGGCACGAGCATCCGACCGTCACGCGTCTCGAGGCGCTCGTTGAACAGCGGGTCGAGCCACTCGAAGTGCTCCACCCACGGCTCGCGCGGGTAGCACGCCGCGAGGTGCAGGTGGATCTCCATCGCGAAGTGCGGGGCCAGCTGCAGGCCGGCGTGGTCGGCGAGCGTCGCGAGGCGCAGGAACGGGGTGATGCCGCCGACGCGCGGCGCGTCGGGCTGGATGATGTCGGCCGCCCGGGCCTCGATGAGGCGGACGTGCTCGGCGACGCTCGAGAGCATCTCGCCGGTGGCGATCGGGGTGTCGAGCGCGGCGGCGAGCTGCGCGTGGCCCTCGGCGTCGTAGGCGTCGAGCGGCTCCTCGATCCACACGAAGTCGAGGTCCTCGACGGCCCGGCCGAAGCGGAGGGCGGTGGGGCGGTCCCACTGCTGGTTGGCGTCGATCATGAGCGGCACGTCGTCGCCGAGGTGCTCGCGGACGGCGGCGAGTCGGGCGAGGTCGACGCGGATGTCGGGCTGGCCCACCTTGATCTTGATGCCGCCGATGCCCGCGGCGAGCGACTCGGTGGCGCGCTCCTTGACCTCCTCGACCGGGGCGTGGAGGAACCCGCCCGAGGTGTTGTACGTGCGGACGGAGTCGCGGTGGGCGCCGATGAGCTTGGCGAGCGGCAGCCGCGCGCGCTTGGCCTTGAGGTCCCAGAGCGCGATGTCGATGGCGGCGATGGCCTGGGTCGCGACGCCGGAGCGGCCGACCGACGCGCCCGCCCAGAGGAGGGTGTCGTAGATCTTGGCGATGTCGTTCGGGTCCTGGCCGATGAGGCGGTCGGCGATCTCCTTGGCGTGGGCGAACTGCGCCGGGCCGCCGGCGCGCTTGGAGTAGCTGAAGCCGATGCCGTGGTGGTCCTGCTCGGTGGCGACCTCGGCGAAGAGCAGCACGACCTCGGTCATCGGCTTCTGGCGCCCGGTCAGCACCTTGGCGTCGCTGATGGGCGTCGGCAGGGGCAGCACGACGGAGGACAGGGACACGTGGCGGATGCGGTCGGCGGTCGTGCTCGGGGTCGTGCTCGAGGTCATGGTCTGGCCCTTCGTGGTCGGCGATGACCGTGGCATCGTATGAGTCATTAACTTGTATGACAAGTAGGTGGATGAAGAGACGGGACGGGGCGGTGAGCGTCAGGCGGAGCGCAGCGCCCTGGTGTCGCGGCGCTTGGCCATCGCCATGGCGAGGGCGATCTTGCGCGCGTCGATGGCGATCTCGCGGAGCATGCCCGAGATGGGGTTGGTGTAGCCGGTGTACCAGAGGCCGCGGGCACCCCGGGCCGTGGCGCCGCCCCGCTCGACCGGTCGGCCCCTGGCGTCGAGCACGCCGAGGTGCCCGAGCATCGGCTCGAGGCCCTGGTCGTACCCGGTGGCGAGCACGACGACGTCGGGGCGGATGCGACTGCCGTCGGCGAGCACGACGTCCTCGCCCTCGACCGAGGCCAGGGCCGCGACGGGCTCGACCGCACCGGAGCGGACGGCGTCGATGATGCCGACGTCCTGCACGGGGATGGCGTTGTCGCGCTCGACGCGGGTCAACAGCCCGGTGTCGGGGCGGGGGAGGCCGTGCTCGGACAGGTCGGGCACCTGGAGCCGCTCGACCCACGGCGCGACGGCGTCGACGAGGGCCGTGGGCAGGCGGCGCACGGCGATGCCGGTGTACTGGGCGGCCACCGGCCCGCGGTTGCGGCGCAGGATGTGCGGCACGGTGCGCACGGCCATCCGCACCCGCGCGGCTCCCTGCTCGGTGAGGTCGACGGCGATCTCGGTGCCGGTGTTGCCGGTGCCGACGACGAGCACGTCGCGGCCCGCGTAGGCCGCGCCGGTGCGGTAGTCGCGGGCGCGGACGACCTCGCCGGGCCAGGCATCGAGGCCCGGCACGTCGGGCTCGCGCGGCGTGTGGTTGAAGCCCGTCGCGACCACGACGTAGGGCGCCGTCAGCGTCGAGCCGTCGGCGAGGGTCACGGTCCACGCCTCGCCCCAGCCGGGGTGGGCGGGCGCACGGTCGACGCGGGCCACCTCGGCGCCGGTGCGCACGTCGAGGTCGTGGTGGGCGGCGTACTGCTCGAGGTAGCGCACGACGTCGTCGCGGGCCACCCAGCGGCCCATCTCGCGCGGGATCGGCAGGCCCGGCAGGCCGGACAGCTCGCGCGGGGTGTGCAGGTGGAGCCGGTCGTAGTGCCCGCGCCACGAGGTGCCGACGCCGTCGCTGCGCTCGAGGACGACGCCGTGCAGGCCCCGGTGCCGCAGGGCCGCGGCGGTGGCGAGGCCGGCGGGTCCGCCGCCGATGACGTACGCGTCGACGCGTGCACTGCGCTGGGTCACGGGGCTCAACGTAGCGGGCCGTCGGCCACGTGGGCGGCGACCCACTCGACGAGTGGGCGGACGTCGCGCCAGACCTGGCGCACCTCGGTCAGGGTGCGCTTCGTGCCGAGCCACTCGGGCTCGCCGAAGGGGCGGGTCACCATGACCTCCTTGAGCCGCAGCGTGTCGATGCGCGGGTGGTCGGCGGAGTAGCCGCGTGGCGTGGTCTTGACGGCCTCGCCGTGCTGCTCGAATCCCTTGCGCGACAACGACGCCAACAGCTTCTCCAGCGCGACGCCGGACGCGGGCGCGTCGACCGCGGCGCGGAACCGTTTCGTCTCGGCCGGGCTGTGCGCGCGGAACCCGCCGCCGGCGAGGAGCCCGTCGGCGCTCACCTGCACGTACCAGCCGCCGCCCCGGGCGTCGGCGACGAAGGCGCCCTGGTGGGTCTTGTACGGCGACTTGTCGGCGCTGAAGCGGATGTCGCGGTTGGGCCGGAAGAGCTTGGCCGGGCCGAACTCGTCCTCGAGGGCGTCGAGCAGGGCGAGCATCGGCTCGCGGACCGCGGCCTCGTAGGTGCCCTTGTGGTCCTGCCAGTACGTGCGCGAGTTGTCGGCCTCGAGGCCGGCGTAGAGCTCGAGGGCGTCGGGCGGGAAGCCGGCGAAGGGCGGGTGGTCCGTGGGCGCGGCGGAGGGGCTCATGCACCCACTCTGGCACCCGCATCCTGTGGATCCCCGGTGAACCACGTCTCACCGGCCGGGGTCGGCTTGTTAGGCAAGGCTTACCTGTGCTTTCCTGAATTCCGTCAGTCCGGCGTGCCCTAATTGCCCGCCGGGGACGCCGACCCGACGACCATCGGGAAGACCTCCAGGAAGACCTCCAGGAAGAAGGACGCCGTGCTCGCCAGCAACGCGCTCATCGGGCTCCGCGAAGGCCTCGAGGCCGCCCTCGTCGTCGTCATCCTCGTCGCGTTCCTCGTCAAGTCCGGGCGGCAGTGGGCGCTGCGGTACGTGTGGACCGGCGTCGGCGTGGCCGTCGCCCTGTCCGTGGCGCTCGGCGCCCTGCTGACCTACGGCACGAGCCAGCTCTCCTTCGAGCAGCAGGAGCTCATCGGCGGCTCGGCCTCGATCCTGGCCGTCGTGTTCGTCACCGGCATGGTCTTCTGGATGCGTTCGGCCTCGCGCACCATCTCCGGCGAGCTCAAGGGCCGCCTCGACAAGGCCCTCGACCTCGGCCCGGCCGCCGTCGTCCTCGTCGCCTTCCTCGGCGTCGGCCGCGAGGGCCTCGAGACCGCGATCTTCTTCTACGCCACCACCGAGGCGGCCGGACGCGGCAACAGCCAGCCGCTGCTCGGCTGGGTCATCGGCCTCGCCGGGGCGATCGTCCTCGGCTGGCTCATCTACCGCGGTGCCGTGCGCATCAACCTCGCGACGTTCTTCCGCTACACCGGCGTCCTGCTCGTCCTCGTCGCGGCCGGCATCCTCGCCTACGGCCTGCACGACCTCCAGGAGGCCGGCATCCTGCCCGGGCTGAACAGCCTCGCCTTCGACGTCAGCTCCACGATCAGCCCCGACAGCTGGTACGGCGCCCTGCTCAAGGGCATCTTCAACTTCTCGCCGAACACGACGTGGCTGCAGGCCGTCGCGTGGACGCTCTACGTCGCGGTCGTCCTCACGCTCTTCCTGCGCCCAGTCAAGACGCCGCCGAAGCCCGCCGTCGCCGACGCACCCCGGACGCCCCTCGCCGCCTGACGCGTCCGCCACCGCCGGCGCCTGCCGGCCACCCGCCACAGCTCACGCCAGCACGCCCGCGACCGCCCGTCGCCCGCGCCGCCCCACAGGAGAACCATGCCCCGCCCTGCCCTGCGCCTCGCGACCCTCGTCGCCCCGGCCGCCGTCGCCGCCCTCGCCCTGACGGCCTGCTCCGGCTCGACCGGCGGCGGGTCCGGCTCGACGGCCGCCGGAGCCATAGCCGTCAACGCCACCGACACGGCGTGTGAGCTGAGCGCCACGACGGCCAGGGCCGGGACGGTCACGTTCGAGATCACGAATGCCGGCAGCAAGGTCAACGAGTTCTACCTCTACGCCGAGGGTGACCGCATCGTCTCCGAGGTGGAGAACATCGCACCGGGCCTCTCGCGCCAGCTCAAGGTCGAGATCACCGAGCCCGGCACCTTCACGACGGCGTGCAAGCCGGGCATGGTCGGTGACGGCATCCGCGGGTCCTTCACCGTCACCGGCACGGCGACGGCCGGCAGCGCCGACGCGAAGGTGAAGAAGGCCATCGCCGACTACCGGGCGTTCGTGGCCGCCGAGGCCGACGAGCTCGAGACGAAGACCGCCGCCTTCGTGGCCGCGGTCAAGGCCGGCGACGTCGAGAAGGCCAAGACGCTCTACCCCGAGGCCCGCCACCCGTGGGAGAGCATCGAGCCGGTCGCCGAGAGCTTCGGCGACCTCGACCCGAGGATCGACGGCCGCGAGGACGTCACCGCCGAGGGCATGGCCTTCACCGGCTACCACCGCCTCGAGAAGGACCTGTGGAAGGACGGGCTGCAGAAGGACTCCGGCGTGATCGCCGACCGGCTGCTCGCCGACGTCAAGGAGATCGCCGCGAAGAGCAAGACCGTCGAGCCGACGGCGCTGTCGATCGCGAACGGCGCCAAGGCGCTGCTCGACGAGGTGGCCACCGGCAAGATCACCGGCGAGGAGGAGCGGTACTCCCACACCGACCTCTGGGACTTCGACGGCAACCTCGAGGGCTCCAAGCAGGCGCTCGCGACGCTGCGGCCGGTCGTCACCGAGCGCGACCCGGCCCTGCAGAAGGCCCTCGACGAGAAGTTCACGGCGCTGTCCACGATGCTGAACCGCCACCGGGCCGGCGGCGAGTTCGTCAGCTACACGGCCCTGTCCGCGGCCCAGGTCAAGGACCTCACGGTCGCCCTCGACGCGCTGAGCGAGCAGGTCGCCAAGGTCCCCGGCGTCGTGGAGGCGAGGTGACGACGCCGAGCCGCCGACACGTCCTCGGCGCCACCGGCGTCGCCGCCGCCGGTGCCGCGACGGGTGCCGTGGCCGGCGCGGGTGCCGGCTGGGCGGCCGGGCGCTCGAGCGGTGGCGACGCGTCGGGGACCCCGGGCGCCGGCACCGTCGGGGCGTCGACGCTCGACGCCGCGGTGCCCTTCCGCGGCACCCACCAGGCGGGCATCGTGACCCCGGCGCAGGACCGGCTCCACTTCGTCGCCCTCGACGTCGTGACGAAGGACCGCGACGAGCTGGCCCGGATGCTGCAGGAGTGGACCCGCGCCGCCGAGCGGATGACGGCCGGGGCCGAGGCATCGCCCGGAGGCCTCGTCGGCGGCGGACCGTACCGGGCGCCCGCCGACACGGGCGAGGCGTACGGGCTCGCGGCGTCGGGACTGACGATCACCATCGGTTACGGGCCCTCGCTCTTCGACGACCGGTTCGGCCTGGCCCACCGCCGGCCCGAGGGCCTGCGCGACCTGCCGGCCTTCCGCGGCGACGCGCTCGACCCGCGTCGCTCCGGCGGTGACCTCTGCATCCAGGCGTGCGCCAACGACCCGCAGGTCGCGGTCCACGCGGTGCGCAACCTGGTGCGGCTCGGCTTCGGCGTCGTGTCGGTGCGCTGGTCCCAGCTCGGCTTCGGGCGCACGTCCTCGACCTCGACCACGCAGGCCACGCCGCGGAACATGTTCGGGTTCAAGGACGGCACGGCCAACATCAAGGCCGAGGAGGCCGACGCGCTCACCGAGCACGTGTGGGTCGCGCCGGGCGACGAGCCCGGGACCGCCTCGACCGGCGGGGCGTGGATGGCCGGCGGCAGCTACCTCGTCGCGCGCCGCATCCGGATGCACATCGAGGTGTGGGACCGCTCGACCCTCCAGGACCAGGAGGACACGATCGGCCGCGACAAGAAGGACGGTGCGCCCCTGGGCCAGAGCGGGGAGCACGCCGAGCCCGACTTCGCGCGCGCGGGCCCCGACGGCGCTCCCGCGATCCCGCTCGCCTCGCACGTGCGCCTGGCGCACCCGAGCAACCTCGGCGGCGTCCGCATCCTGCGTCGCGGCTACAACTTCACCGACGGCACCGACGGCGTCGGCCACCTCGATGCCGGCCTCTTCTTCATCGCGTTCGTCCGCGACGTGCAGAAGCAGTTCGTCCCGATGCAGCGGGCCCTCGCGGCGAAGGACGCCCTCAACGAGTACGTCGAGCACACCGGCTCAGCGGTGTTCGCGTGCCCTCCCGGCCTCAAGGACGGGGAGCACTGGGGCCAGGCCCTCTTCGCCTGATCGAGGGAGGCCGGGCCTCGCCCATCCAGAGCGACGGGTCGCGGACGACGTCGTCGAGCACCCGCAGCCCCGCTCCGGTGACGGCGGCGTCGGGGCCGGCTACGGCACGGCTGACGGCGACCTCGGCCCAGCGGGCCGCGAGCACGCGTGTCGTGATCTGGGCACGGATGCCGCCCTCGAGGTGCTCGAAGAGTGCGCCGTAGACGCCACCGAGGACGACGTGCTCGACGTCGACGAGGTTGAGGGCCGTGGCAACCGCGACGCCGAGGGCCTCGGCCGCGGTGTCGAGGGCGCGGCGGACCCGGTTGCGGCGCGGGCCGGTCGACGCCGCGGCGGCGAGCTCGGCCACCGGGGTGTCGCGCGGCAGGCCGGCGGCGTCGGTGATGGCGTCGCGCCCGGCGTAGGTCTCGAGGCAGCCGGTCGCGCCGCACCCGCAGCGCGGGCCGGACCGGTCGATGACGGCGTGGCCGATCTCGCCGGACCAGCCGCCGCGGCCGGCCGACACCTCGCCGTCGACGACGATCGCGCCGCCGATGCCGACCTCGCCCGCGACGTAGAGGAAGGACTGCGCGGCCCGGGGCGTGCCCTCGGCGTGCGCGCGGGCCTGCACCTCGGCGCGGGCGGAGAGGTCGGCGTCGTTGCCGACGCGCACGGCGATGCCCTGCAGGGCGTCGTCGGCGGCGATGAGGGCGGCGAGGTCGACGTCCTGCCAGCCGAGGTTCGGTGCGAGGCGCACGAGCCCCTGGTCGAGGAGGGCCGGGACCGAGACGCAGGCGCCGACCACGGGGCCGGAGCCCGGCGCGTGCGGGCCGCCGTCGAGTCCCTCGACGATCGGGGCGGCGAGGCGGGCCAGCTGGCGGGCGACGACGCGGGGGTCGCTGCCGCGGTAGTCGCCCGGGCGGTGCGCCTCGGCGACGGAGGCCCCGGTGAGGTCGGTGGCGCGGACCGCCAGGTGGTCGACCTGGACCTCGAGCCCGAGCCCGACGACCGCGCGTGTGCCCACCCCGAGGAGCATGCCCGGGCGTCCGGCGCGGCCGAGCGCCTCCTGCTCGAGCTCGACGAGCAGGCCTGCAGCGATGAGACGGTCGACGAGGTCGGAGGCCGTGGCCCGGGTGACGCCGAGGGCCGAGGCGATGCGAGCGCGGGTCGGGGCCTCCGGTGCCTCGACGACGGCACGGAGCACCTCGGAGAGGTTGTGGGTGCGCAGCGTCGCCTGCTGCACGGCCCCGCGCCGCACCCGGTCGGCCATCCCGCCCGGCGGACGTGTCGGGCCCTGGCTCGTCGTCGCGCCGGTCCTCACCCGTTGACCCTACCGCCCTCCCGGCAATATGTTTTTCCATCATACAAATAGCGGCGACGGTGCCGCCCCGCTCGAGGAGGAGCCCCACATGGTCCGCACCCCGACCCCCGACGACCGGTTCTCGTTCGGCCTCTGGACCGTGGGCTGGGAGGCGCGCGACCAGTTCGGCGACGCGTCCCGGCCGCACCTCGACCCGCTCGGGTCCTGCCGCCGCCTCGCCGACCTCGGCGCGTGGGGCGTCACGTTCCACGACGACGACCTCGTGCCCTTCGGCAGCAGCGAGGCCGAGCGGGACCGGATCGTGGCCGACTTCCGCAAGACCCTCGACGAGACCGGCCTCGTGTGCGAGATGGTCACGACGAACACCTTCAGCCACCCCGTCTTCAAGGACGGCGCGTTCACCTCGAACAACCGCGACGTTCGCCGGTACGGCCTGCGCAAGGTGGTCCGCAACGTCGACCTCGCGGCCGAGCTGGGAGCACAGACGTTCGTCATGTGGGGCGGCCGGGAGGGGGCCGAGTACGACGGCGCCAAGGACCTCAACGCCGCGCTCGACCGCTACCGCGAGGGCATCGACACCGTCGCGGCCTACATCAAGCAGCAGGGCTACGACCTACGGATCGCCTTGGAGCCCAAGCCGAACGAGCCACGCGGCGACATCATCCTGCCGACCGTCGGGCACGCCCTCGGCTTCATCGCCCAGCTCGAGCACGGCGACATCGTCGGGCTCAACCCCGAGGTCGGGCACGAGCAGATGGCCGGGCTCAACTACACGGCCGGGATCGCGCAGGCGCTCTGGGCCGGCAAGCTCTTCCACATCGACCTCAACGGCCAGCGCTCGATCAAGTACGACCAGGACCTCGTCTTCGGCCACGGCGACCTGCTCTCGGCGTTCTTCACCGTCGACCTGCTCGAGAACGGCTTCCCCGGCGGCGGCCCGCGCTACGAGGGTCCGCGCCACTTCGACTACAAGCCCTCGCGCACCGAGGACGTCGACGGCGTCTGGGCCTCCGCGGCGGCGAACATGAGCACCTACGTCCTGCTCGCCGAGCGGGCCGCGGCCTACCGCGCCGACCCCGAGGTGCAGGCGGCGTTCGCGGCCAGCCGGGTGCTCGAGCTGGCCGAGCCGACGCTTGGCGCGGGCGAGACGCTCACCGACCTCCTCGCCGACCGGTCCGCCTACGAGGACGTCGACGCCGACGCGCTCGCCGAGGCCGGCTACGCGTTCGTCGCGCTCAACCAGCTCGCCGTCGAGCACGCCCTCGGCGCCCGCTGAGCAAACCCGCTCTCCTCACGCACTGCTCCCGCGCTGCTCCCGTGGTGGGAGCAGTGCGTGAGGGAGTGGTGGGGGAGCTGCTCGTCAGGACTGGCTGACGCGGACCGTCAGGGCGGCCGGGCGGATCCGCGCGAAGACCTCGGCGGCCTCGCCGATGACGTCGCCGTCGACCTGCAGGGCGATCGGCCGGTCGGCGCGCACCCGGATCTCCTGGCACACCTTGTGGTCGAGCGTCGGGTGCCCCTTGCGCTGGCGGGTGGCCACCCGCGTCGCCACGGGAACCCAGCCGACGACGCCCTTGGGGGAGGCGATGACGGCGTCGAGGCGTCCGTCGTCGACCCGGGCGTTCGGCATGAGCACGAGCCCGCCGAGCAGCCGCCCGCAGTTGCCGATGACGACCATCCGGGCCCGGCGGCGGAACTCGAGGTCGTCGTCGACCTTGATGCGCACCCGGAACTCCGGCGACACGAGCGACTTCAGGCCCGAGACCATGTACGCCGGCCAGCCGACCTTCTTCTTGAGGTTCTCGTTCGTCGCGGCCATGATCTCGGCGTCCATGCCGAGGCCGCTCATGACGAGGAAGTGGTGCAGCGGCCGACGGTCCTCGGCGTCGTCGGAGTCGTCGCCGGACGCGTCCTCGGGCGCCGCGCCGACGAGCACCTCACCGACGTCGATGCGGCGGTTACGGCCGGTCAGGGCCACCTCGAGGGCGTTCTCCAGCGCCACCGGCAGGTCGAGGTTGCGGGCCAGCAGGTTGCCCGTGCCCGCGGGCAGGATGCCGAGCGGCATCTCGGTGCCGACGAGGGCGTGCGCCACGTTGCGGACCGTGCCGTCGCCGCCGAGGCTGCACACGAGGTCGACACCCTCACGGACCGCGAGCGCGGCCTGGCCGGCCCCGGTGTCCTCGGGCGTCGTCTCGTAGAAGACCGGGTCGCCCCAGCCCTGCGCGTGGCAGGCCACGGTGATGCGCTCGCGGACCGAGGGCAGGTCGGTGAACTTCGTCGGGTTGACGACGACGGCGGCCCGCTTGAGCGGGACCGGGGTGTCGTCGTCGCCGGAGCGGAAGTGGTCGCGCGGGGGTCGGGGGCGGCGACGCAGCGTCGCCGTGGCCTCGGGCGCGACACGCGTGAAGACCACGCCACCGACGACCAGGGCCAGGACCACGACCCCGGCGACGATCCACGGCAGGTAGTCCTTGAGCACCAGAGCACGGTATCGCCCGACCCCGCTCCGTCCGGAATCCGGTCGGCGGACGGACGCGGGGCACCACCCCCGCACGCCGGCCCTAGGCTGGCCCGCATGAGCGAGCCGACGGGCCCCGGGCCCCTGCGCGTCGAGGATCCCGGTCCCGCCACCCCCGACACCGCCGACTGGACCTGGGTGCTGCGCCAGCCGTGCCCCGACTGCGGCTTCGACCCCTCGCGGCTCGAGCCCACGGCCGTGCCGGCACTGCTGCGCGACGCGTCGGCCCGGTACGTGTCGGCGCTCGCGCGCCCGCAGGCGCAGACGCGTCCGCGCGAGGGCGTCTGGTCGCCCGTCGAGTACGCGTGCCACGTGCGCGACGTCTGCGACGTCATGCGCGGCCGGCTCGAGCAGATCCTTGCCGGTGGCGGCGAGGTGGTCCGGTTCACCGACTGGGACCAGGACGCGACCGCCCTGGAGAAGCAGTACTGGCGCGCCGACCCCGAGGTGCTGCGTGAGGAGCTGCGCACCGCCTTCGAGGCCGCGGCCGCCGGCTACGAGCGCCCGGACGGCGACGAGTGGGGCTGGCCCGCCGTGCGCAGCAACGGCTCGGAGTTCACGGCCGGCACGCTCGCCGTCTACTTCGCCCACGACATCCGCCACCACCTCTGGGACGTGAACGCATGACGCTGCCGATCGACGTGCCGCTCGCCCTCCCCGACGCCCGCACCCCCGACCCGCACGACGCCCCCGCCATCCGCTGGGGCGTCCTCGCGCCCGGCGGCATCGCGCACGCCTTCGCCGAGGCCGTCGCGGTCGGCACCGCCTCGGAGGTCGTCGCCGTCGGCTCGCGCAGCCACGCCCGGGCCCGGGACTTCGCCGACGAGTACGGCATCGGCCGTGCGTACGGCAGCTACGAGGACCTCGTCGCCGACCCCGACGTCGACGCCGTCTACGTCGCCTCGCCGCACTCCGAGCACCGGGCCCACGCCCTGCTCGCCGTCGAGGCCGGCAAGCCCGTCCTCGTCGAGAAGGCCTTCACCCGCAGCGCCGCCGAGGCGCGCGAGGTGCTCGACGCCGCGGCCCGGCGCGACCTGCTCGTCGTCGAGGCGATGTGGAGCCGCTTCCTGCCGCACTACGACGTCGTGCGCCACGTCGTCGAGTCCGGTCTCATCGGCGAGGTCGTCGCCGTCTTCGCCGACCACGGGCAGCGGCTCTACCCGGACGGCCCCGAGCGCCTCTCGCAGCCCGAGCTCGCCGGCGGTGCGCTGCTCGACCTCGGCGTCTACCCCGTGTCGTTCGCCGACGTCGTGCTCGGCGGCGCCCAGCCTCTCGCGTCCGTCGCGTCCGTCGCGTCCGTCAAGGCGTCGGGCACGCTCACCGACCTCGGCGTCGACGCCACGAGCACCGTCTCCGTGACCAACGCCGCCGGCGCGCACGGCGTCCTGTCGTGCACCATGGCCGGAGTCACGCCGTGCACCGCCGTCGTCGCCGGCACCAACGCGCGGCTCGAGCTGTCCGGCGCGTTCTACGGCGCCGGTTCGACGCTGCGCCTCGTCGGCCGCGACAACGAGGTGCTCGACGAGCGTCCGGGCGGGCTGCCCGAGGACGTGCGCGGGTTCTCCTACGAGGCAGCCGAGTTCGCTCGTTGCCTCGTCGCCGGCGAGACCGAGTCGCCCCTCATGACGCACGCCGCGACGCTGCGGGTCATGGAGACGATGGACGAGGTGCGCCGCCAGGTCGGGGTCGTCTACCCGGGGGAGTGAACGTCGAGGGTTCGCGAATGCAACCCACCGGGCCTGCCGAGCAGTCATACTGCGGACCGCACATGCTCGAGACACAGGGGTCCGCATGCTCACCGACGACTTCGTCCCGTTCGACCCGGCCATGACCGGCCCGCCGACCGGGTTCTTCCTCTTCTTCGGCCTCGTCGCGGCGCTCGTCGTCGCCGGCATCGGTTACACGCTCGTCAAGGGGATCTCGCAGTGGCGGGCCGACGAGGCGTCGCCATTGCGCAGCGTCGACGCACTCGTCGTGTCGCGTCGCACCGACGTGCGCCGGCACACGCGCACGGACGCGCGAGCCACCTCGACGTCCACGTACTACGTGACGTTCGAGGAGGACTCGGGGCAGCGGCGCGAGCTGCAGGTCAGCGGCTCCGAGTACGGCCAGCTGGCCGAGGGCGACCGGGGCCACCTCATCCACCAGGGCAGCCGCTACAAGGGCTTCACCCGCGCCGCCGTCCGCGACTGAGCGTCAGGCTCCGAAGTCGTTCGGGTCGCGCCAGGGCCGCTCGAACGGCAGCCGCCACGTGAACGGCGCGACGAGCTGGTGGATCTGGTTGGGCCCCCACGTGCCCGCCTGGTAGGGCCGCACCGTCGGCGGGTTGTCGAGCAGCGGCTGGCTCACCTCCCAGAGCCGCTCGATGCCCTCGGCCGAGGTGAACAGGGTGCGGTCGCCGCGGGCCGCGTCGTAGATGAGCCGCTCGTAGGCCTCGAGCACCGAGCCGGCCCAGTGGGTCTCCTGCACCGAGAACTGCATCGACAGCTTGTCGAGCTTCATGCCCGGGCCGGGGCGCTTGCCGTAGAACGACAACGACATCCGCGACTTGTCCGCGAGGTCGAAGGTCAGGTGGTCCGGGCCGTTGTCGCCGACGCCGGAGCCGGCCGGGAACATCGAGCGCGGCGGCTCCTTGAAGGCGATGGAGATGATGCGCGAGCCCTCGGCGAGGCGCTTGCCGGTGCGCAGGAAGAACGGCACGCCGGCCCAGCGCCAGTTGTCGACGAAGCACTTGAGCGCGACGAACGTCTCGGTGTCGCTGTCGGCCCGGACGCCGGGCTCGTCGCGGTAGCCGACGTACTGGCCGCGGACGACGTCGTGCGGGTCGATGAGCGCCATCGACCGGAAGACCTTGTTCTTCTCCTCGCTGATGGCGTGCGGCTCGAGCGAGGTCGGCGGCTCCATCGCCGTGAACGCGAGCACCTGGAACAGGTGGGTCACGACCATGTCGCGGTAGGCGCCGGTGCCCTCGTAGAAGTCGGCGCGCTGGGACAGGCCGAGCGTCTCGGGCACGTCGATCTGGATGTGGTCGATGTGGTTGCGGTGCCAGATCGGCTCGAAGAGGCCGTTGGCGAACCGGAAGGCGAGGATGTTCTGGGCCGCCTCCTTGCCGAGGAAGTGGTCGATGCGGAAGATCTGCTCCTCGGCGAACACCTCGTGCAGCTCGGCGTTGAGGGCGCGGGCGCTCGCGAGGTCGGTGCCGAACGGCTTCTCCATGATGATCCGGCTGCGCTCGACGAGCTTGGCCTCCTCGAGCTGCCGCACGACGGCCAGCGCCGCCTTCGGGGGCACCGACAGGTAGTGCAACCGCCACGCGTCCGGCCCGAGGATCTCCTCGGACTCCTCGACGGCGGCCCGGATCCCTTGTGGGCCGGCCGAACCCGGAACCCAGTGGATGCGGTCGGCGAACTCGCGCAGGTCGTCGTCGGTGACGTCGTGGCTCGAGTGCTCGCGGATCGAGGTGAAGACGAGGTCGAGGAACTCGTCGCGGGAGAGGTCGTCGAGGCTGGTGGCGACGACGCGCAGGCCCTCGAGCAGCTGCGTCTCGTGCAGGTGGAGCATGCCGGGGAGCAGCTTGCGCTTGGCGAGGTCCCCGGTGGCGCCGAACAGGACGACCGTGGTGGCGGGCATGTCCTCAGCGTGGCGCAAATCCGGCCCCAGCGGGAGGGGACGGGGCGGGTGCCGCGAACCGGGGGCGCCCGAGGAGGCGGGGGCCTACCCTCGAACCATGCTCATCATCGCCATCATCCTCTTCGGAATGCTGGTCGGCGCAGCGGCGCAGCTCATCCTCGGCAAGGGCTCCACGGGCATCGACTGGACGATGGCAATCGTGGCCGGCCTCGTCGGCTCGTTCGTCGGCGGCCTGCTCGCGAGCCTCCTGTCGGGCGACGGGCTCGAGCTGCGCCCGAGCGGCATCATCGGCTCCGTCGTCGGCGCCCTCGTCGTGACCGCGGCCTGGCGCTGGAGCCGGGGCCGCAGCGTCACCCGCTGACGACCCCGGCGCGCCCGGCGGCTACAGCGCCTCGACGCGGACGCGCCCGGCCCTGACGACCCAGCGGTGCGTCAGCCCCAGGCCGTCGAGCAACGCCTCGTCGTGGCTGACGACGAGCACGGTGCCGCTGAAGGCCGCCACGGCGCCCTCGAGCTGCTCGATGGCCGCGACGTCGAGGTGGTTGGTCGGCTCGTCGAGCACGAGGACGTTGACCTCGCGGCCCTGGAACAGGGCCATGAGGGCGCGGGTCCGCTCACCCATCGACAGGCTCCGTGCCGGGCGGCCCACGTGCTCGGCCCCGAGGCCGAACTTCGCCAGCAGCGTCCGCACCTCGCCGACCGGCCGGTCCGACCCGGTCCGCGGGTGCGGCCCGAGCTCGCGGCGCACGACGTCGAGCACCGTGGCGTCGGTGTCGAGGAGCTGGCGGCGCTGGTCGAGCACGCCGACGGACACGCGGGTGCCGAGCGTCTGGCGCCCTGACGTCAGCGGGAGGTCGCCGAGGAGCGCGCCGAGCAGCGTCGTCTTGCCGCTGCCGTTGTCGCCGACGAGGGCCACGCGGTCGCCGCGGCCGAGCGTCAGCGACACCGGCCCGAGCCGGAACCCGTGCCGCTCGACGACCGCGTCGGACAGCGTCGCGACGACGTCGGCCGACGGCCGCCCCTCGGTGATCGAGTAGCGCAGCTGCCACTCCTTGCGCGGTTGGTCGACGACCGTGAGCCGGTCGGCCGCCCGCTCGAGACGCGCCCCCTTGGCGGCCTGCCGGTCGGCGCGGGCGCGGTGCTTCTCGCGGATGTGCTTGTCCGGCTCCTTCGTCGCCTTCGGGCCGGTGCGGCCCTTGACCGCCCAGTCGGCGCGCTGCCGGGCCTGGCCGAGGAGGGCGTCGCGGTCGGACGCGTACTCCTCGTAGGCGTCCCACGCCTGCGACCGGGCGAGCGCGCGCTGCTCGACGAAGTCGCTGTACGTGCCGGTGTAGTGGCCGATCCGCTGCTGCGGCAGGTCGAGCTCGACGACGCTCGTCGTGACGCGGTCGAGGAAGGCGCGGTCGTGGCTCGCGACGAGCACCGGCCCGTCGTGCGACCGGACGAACTCGGCCATGAGGTCGAGGCCGCGCGCGTCGAGGTCGTTGGTCGGCTCGTCGAGCAGCAGCACGTCGTACTGGCTGAGCAGCACGGCGACGAGGCTGGCCCGCGCCGCCTGCCCGCCCGAGAGCGTGCCGAGCGGACGCGACGCGTCGACGTCGAGGCCGACGCGCGCCGACACCTCGGGCAGGCGCTCCTCGAGGTCGGCGGCACCGAGTGCGAGCCACCGCTCGAGGGCGAGCGCGTACCGGTCCTCGGCGCCGGGGGCGCCCTCGGCCAGGGCGGCCGACGCCGCCTCGAGCTCGACGTCGGCAGCACCGACGCCGGTGCGGCGCCGCGCGTAGGCGAGCAGCGACTCCTGGGAGTCGGGGAGAACCTGCGGCAGCCAGGCGATCGTCGCGTCGGCGGGGGCGACGCGGACCGAGCCGCCCTCGATCGGCAGCTCGCCGACGAGGGTGCGCATCAGCGTCGACTTGCCGGAGCCGTTGGGCCCGACGACGGCGACGACCTCGCCGCCGGTGAGCGTCAGGTCGAGGCCCGAGAAGAGGACGCGGGCGCCGAAGGCGACGTCGAGGCCGGAGACGGTGAGGGTGGTGGACGGCATGGAAGACATGAGCGAGGTCCTTGACGGTCGGCAGGGCCCCGCCGGGGACGGACGCGTCAGGCGTCGGACGTCAGCCGGGCGGGCGGGCTCGAGGCATCAGGAGATCCACACGGGACGAGACCCTAGGGGCGCCGGCGCGCGGCGTCCATCCATTTTCCCGCCGGTCAGACGAGCCCGGCCTCGTGCACCGTGATCGCGACCTGGACGCGGTTGAGGCCGCCGAGCTTCTCGAGCACCTTCGACACGTGCGCCTTGACCGTGGGTACCGACAGGTACAGCTCGCGCGAGATCTCGGCGTTCGACAGCCCGCGACCCACCGCGACGGCCACCTCGCGCTCGCGGTCGGTCAGGAGGGCAAGCCGTCCCAGCGCGGCTGTGCGGCGGGCCTCGCCGGCGTCGGGGTCCGGGTCGGCCGCGACGCGGGCCATGAGCGCCGCCGCGACGCTCGGGGACAGGATCGGCTCGCCGGCCGCGACGAGCCGGACCGCCTCGACGAGCCGACGCGGCTCGGTGTCCTTGAGCAGGAAGCCGCTGGCGCCCGCGCGCAGCGCCTGCACGACCATGTCGTCGGCGTCGAACGTCGTCAGCACGATGACGCGCGGGGCGGCGCCGGCGCCGGTGGCGGCGGCGGCATCTGCGGTGTCGAGGAGGCGGCGGGTCGTCTCGAGCCCGTCGCGGCGCGGCATCCGGATGTCCATGAGGACGACGTCGGGGCGGTGCTCGCGCACGACGGCCTCGCCGTCGATGCCGTCGCCGGCCTCGGCCACGACCTCGACGTCGGGTGCGCCGCCGAGGATCATCCGCAGCCCGGCCCGCACGAGCGCGTCGTCGTCGACGATGACGACGCGGGTCGCCGCATCCTGCCCCGAGCTCTCGACCCCCGTCACGACGCCCACGGTAGCCGGGCCGCGACGACGAAGTCCCCCCGCCGGTCGGGGCCGTAGGTCAGCTCTCCGCCGGAGAGCACGGCGCGCTCGGTGAGCCCGAGGAGCCCCAGGCCGCTGCCGGTCACTCCGGCCGCGGACCCGTCACCGCCGGCCGGGGCGCCGACCGTGGCCCCGGCCGGGGTGCGGACGGTGACGTCGACCCGCCCCGCCCCCTCGGCGGTGGCCACGACCGCGAGGGTCACCGTGGCGCGTCGGCCCGGGGCGTGCTTGCGGGCGTTCGTCAGGCTCTCCTGGACGATCCGGTAGGCGTTGCGCGACACCCGGTCCGGGACCGCCGCGGCGTTGCCGGACTGCTCGAGCACGACGTCGGTCCCGGCGGCCCGCGCCTCGGCGACGAGCTCCTCGACGTCGTGGAGCGTCGGCTGCGGCCGCTCCGGCACCGACGCGTCCGGAACCTTCTGCGCGTCAGGAGAACCCGCTGCGTCGGGCCTGCTCGGCAGTGGCACGTCGCGGAGCACGCCGAGCACGTCGCGCAGCTCGGACAGCGCCTGGTTGGCGCTCGAGCGGATGACCTCCGCCGTGGCGGTGACCTCCTCGCGGCTCAGGTCGTCGCGGTAGGCCAGGGCGCCGGAGTGCATGGCCACCAGGGAGATCCGGTGGGCGAGCACGTCGTGCATCTCGCGGGCGATGCGCGTGCGCTCGGCGACGCGGGCCTGGGCGACGCGCATCGCCTGCTCGCGCTCGGCCGTGAGGGCGCGCTCGTGCAGCGCGGCGACGAAGGCCCGGCGCTCGCCGATGGCCCACCCGCTCGCGAGGCTGGCCGCCAGGATGAGCACCGAGATGACGATCCCCGACACGCTGGCCGCCGAGTCCTCGGTGGGGTAGAGCAGCGCGTTGACGAACCCGGCCCCGAGGAAGGGCACCGCCACCGCCGCGAGCTCGCGCCAGCGCCGACGCGTCGCCAGCGACACGAGCGCGAGGATGCTCGCGCCGACGGCGGCCATGGACACCGCCGACGCCAGCGCGGTGACCCACGCGACCGTCCGTGGGTACCGCCGCCGCCAGAGCAGCAGCACGGCACAGGCGAGGCCGACGGCGGCGTCGACGAGCAGCCAGTCCTTGCCGAGGGTCGGCTCGACGCCGCGGTGGTCGAGCTGGGCCTGGACCGAGCCCCACAGGGCCGCCCCGAAGAGCACGGCGACGGAGACGCGCCACACCTCGCCCCAGACGTGGCCGCGTCGGGTGCGGGCGATCCGGGGCAGTGGCACGGGGCCCAGCGTAGGCAGCGACCCGCGGCCCCCGCATCCGTCCGGGGTAGGGGTCGGGCAGGGGGCACCCCGAGGTCCGACCCTGACTCCGGTCAGGGTCGACTACGACCTGGGTAGGGGTCGGAATCAGGCTCATGACCGATGTGCGCGCCCCCGCCCGCACGTCAGGGTGGAGCCCATGATCACAGTCGAGCGACTCACCAAGCGGTACGGCCCGTTCACGGCCGTCGACGACATCTCGTTCGAGGTGAAGCCCGGTCTCGTCACCGGCTTCCTCGGACCGAACGGTGCCGGCAAGACGACGGCGATGCGCGTCATGTCCGGCCTCACCCCGGCCACCTCCGGCCGCGCCACCGTCCTCGGCAAGCCCTACGGCGCGCTGCCCAACCCCGGCCGCCACGTCGGCCTCCTCCTCGACGCCTCGGCCCAGCACGCCGGCCGCACCGGCCGCGAGGTGCTGACGCTCGGGGCGATCCTCATGGGCGTCGGCCGCGGCCGCGTCGACGAGATGATCGAGCTCGTCGGGCTCACCGAGAAGGAGTCCAACCGACGCGTGCGCAACTACTCGCTCGGCATGCGCCAGCGCCTCGGCATCGCCCACGCCCTCCTCGGCGACCCCGAGGTGCTCATCCTCGACGAGCCCGCCAACGGCCTCGACCCGGCCGGCATCCGCTGGATGCGCGACCTGCTCCGCGGCTACGCCAACGAGGGCGGCACCGTGCTGCTGTCCTCGCACCTGCTCAACGAGATCGAGCGCGTCGCCGACGAGATCGTCGTCATCGGCCACGGCAAGATCGTGGCGCACGGCACCAAGGACGACCTCCTCGCCGGCGCCGGCACCTACGCCCGCTCCACCGACGACGACGCCCTGCTCGCGGCGCTCGCCGCCGAGTCGGTCGTCGCGCACCGCACCCCCACCGGCGGCCTGCAGGTGGAGGCCGAGCCGCTCGCGGTCGGACGCGTCGCGGCCGCCCACCAGATCGTCCTGACCGAGCTGCGCGGTGGCGACAGCCGGGGTCTCGAGGAGATGTTCCTCGACCTCACGGCCGACGCCGCCCGAGAGGAGGTGGCGGCATGACCACCACGACCACGAGCACGACCAGCACGCCTGCCGCACAGGCGTCCCCGAAGCACACCGAGTCCGCCCTCCCGGCCCGCGCCACCGTGCCGGCCCGCATCAGCGGCGAGCGGCCCACGACCGGGGTGCCGTTCACGCGCCTCGTCCACGTCGAGCTGCGCAAGATGCTCGACACCCGCGCCGGCCGCTGGCTGCTCATCGGCATCGCGGCGATCATCGCGGTCGCCCTGACGATCATGTTCTTCAACAACGGCGGCCAGCACTCGTTCGGCGACTACCTCCAGGCCACGACGATGCCGATGGCGATCATCCTGCCGGTCGTCGGCATCCTCGCCGTCACCTCCGAGTGGAGCCAGCGCACCGGCCTCGTGACGTTCGGCCTCGAGCCGCGCCGCATCCGGGTCGCCTGGGCCAAGCTCGTCTCCGCCCTCGGCGTCGGGGTGGGCGCATTCGCGCTGGCCGTCGCGCTCGCCGGCATCGCGCACCAGGCCGCGATCACCTTCCGCGGCATCGACGCCGACTGGTCGATCGGCGGGCTGGTCCTGCTGGGGGCTGCGGGCTACGTGCTCCTCGGCGTGGCGCAGGGTGTCGGCTTCGGCATGCTCTTCAAGAACACGCCGGCCGCCATCGTCGTGTACTTCGTGCTGCCGACCGCCTGGTCGATCCTCGGTTCGATGGTCTCGTGGCTGCGCACGGCCTCGGAGTGGCTCGACATGAACCAGACGATGAACCCGCTCTTCCAGGGCTCGCTGACCGGCGAGCAGTGGACGCACCTCGGCGCGTCCGTCGCGCTCTGGGTCGTCCTGCCGCTCGCCGTCGGCATCTGGCGCCTGACCCGCTCCGAGGTCAAGTAGCACGACACCCAACCGTCGAAAGGCCACGTTCGGTGGCCTGATGACCGTCGAGTGGCCACCTTCCGGCGGGGGGAGGTGGCCACTCGACGTGTCGGGGGCAGCCACTCGTGGCCTCTCGACGGTTGGGCGAGCAGCCACTCGTGGCCTCTCGACGGTTGGGGTGGGTGGGTGCGGCGTCCTACAGTCGACGCGTGGGCCGGGCGGTGGTCAGTCGGTGGCGTCCCGTCGTGGGCGCGGTCCTCGGCGCGGCCGCCGTTGCCTCCCTGGTCGGCTGCACGTCCGCGGATCCGGGGCTGAGCGAGGCGACGCGTCCGGCGTCGGGCGCCGTCGTCGCGCCGGGGGTGACCTTCACCCCCGTCGACCCCGGCCCCCCGCCGACGATCACGGTGCCTCCGCGTCGGGCCGGCGAGGTGGCCCGCGTCGTCGTGACGCGCAGCGGCCCGGGCAAGGCCTTCCGCAACGTGCCGGGCGAGGCCGTCGCGGTGGGGCGGACCTACACGGTCGAGGTCGCCTGCGCCGCGGCCCGGCCGGGCACCGGCACGTCCGGCACGACCTATGCCATCTACGACGCCGCGCCGGGCACGTGGGGCCACGGCGAGCCGCTCTACTCGCGGCCGTTCGCGTGCGACGGCACGGTGCAGCGCACCGTCGACCTCGGGCTGCCGGCGGGCCCGGTGCAGATCGACGTGCGCGGCCTGCCCGCCGACGCCGTCGAGGCCTACGCCGTGATCAGCCCCGGGTGACGGGGCCGGCGCGAACTCGGTCGAGCGGCACGGGCGCGCGCCGTTAGGCTGGCCCGCGTGATCGACATCAAGCTCGTGCGCGACGAACCCGACCGGGTCCGCGCCTCGCAACAGGCCCGTGGAGAGGACCCGGGGATCGTGGACGCGATCCTCGCCGCCGACGAGCGCCGTCGATCCTCCCTCACCGACTTCGAGCGCCTCCGCGCCGAGCAGAAGACCGTCAGCAAGGCGGTCGGTGCGGCGATGGGCGCGTTCCAGAAGGCCAAGAAGGCCGGCGACGCCGACGCCGAGCACCTCGAGAAGAGGGCGCACGAGGCGCGCTCGCACGCCGCGACGCTGAGCGACCGCGTCAAGGGCCTCGAGGAGGAGGCCGACGCCGCGGGCGCCGAGCTCGACCGCCTGCTCCGACGCGTCGGCAACGTCATCGTCGACGGCGTGCCCACCGGCGGCGAGGACGACTACGTCGTGCTCGAGACCGTCGGCACCCCGCGCGACTTCGCGGCCGAGGGCTTCGAGCCGCTCGACCACCTCGCGCTCGGCGAGAAGCTCGGCGCCATCGACATGGAGCGCGGTGCCAAGGTCGGCGGCGCGCGGTTCTACTACCTGACCGGCGTCGGTGCCCAGCTCGAGCTCGCGCTGCTCAACATGGCGATCGCACACGCGACGGCCAACGGCTTCACGCCGATGATCACCCCGACGCTCGCGCGCACCGAGATCATGGCCGGCGCCGGCTTCATCGACGCGCACGACGAGGAGGTCTACAAGCTCAAGGACGACGAGCTGTACCTCACCGGCACCTCGGAGGTGGCGCTCGCGGGCTACCACGCCGACGAGATCATCGACCTCGCGAACGGTCCGAAGCGCTACGCCGGCTGGTCGGCCTGCTACCGACGCGAGGCCGGCTCGCACGGCAAGGACACCCGCGGCATCATCCGCGTGCACCAGTTCCACAAGGTCGAGATGTTCAGCTACTGCCGGCCCGAGGACGCCGAGGCCGAGCACCAGCGCCTCCTCGGCTGGGAGCGCGAGATGCTCGCCAAGATCGAGGTGCCCTACCGGATCATCGACACGGCTGCCGGCGACCTCGGCGGCCCGGCCGCGCGCAAGTTCGACTGCGAGGCCTGGGTGCCCACGCAGGGCAAGTACCGCGAGCTGACGTCGACGTCGAACTGCACCACGTACCAGGCGCGCCGGCTCAACACCCGCGAGCGCGACCCGAACGGCTCGGGCACCCGCGCCGTCGCGACGCTCAACGGCACGCTCGGCACGACGCGCTGGCTCGTCGCGATCCTCGAGAACCACCAGCAGCCCGACGGCTCGGTCGTCGTGCCCGAGGCCCTGCGCCCCTTCCTCGGCCTGGACGTCCTCAAGCCCCTCGCCTGACCGGCTCTCCCCCTCTGGTTCGAGGTGTTCCGCGACCGTATGCAGTCGCGGATCACCTCGAACCGCGTCGTTGGTCAGCGCTCGTCGAGCATGACCTCGATGCTGTAGTCCTCGGCGTGGTAGCAGTGGTCGCCGTACTCGACGGGGTCGCCGACCGCGTCGAAGGCGGTGCGCGACATCGTCAGCACCGGCTGCGAGGGCCGTAGGCCGAGGTGTCGCCGCTCGGACGCGGTCGGGGTGCGGGCGCCGATGCGCTGGTGGGCCACGACCGGCTTGCCGCCGCGGGCCCGGAGCAGCGCGTACAGACCGTCGCGCTCGAGCTCCTCGAGGGAGATGTCGGAGTAGCGCGGCGGAAGCCAGTTCTGCAGGATCGCGAGCGGCCGGTCGCCGTTGCTGCGCAGCCGCACGACGTGGAGCAGCGGGGTGTCGACGGGCAGTCCGAGGGCGGAGGCGGCGACGGCGTCCTCGACGACCTCGTGCTTGAGGACCTCGGTGCGCGGGTCGGCGCCGCCGTCACGCCGCAGGTCGTCGTAGAGGCTCGTCAGCTCGGCGCGCCGGTGGATCTGGCGCCCGGCGACGGTGGTGCCGAGGCCGCGGCGGCGCAGGAGCAGGCCCTGCGACACGAGCTCCTGGATGGCGCGGCGAACCGTCGGGCGCGAGAGCCCGAGCCGGTCCGCCATCGCCACCTCGTTCTCGAACGGGTCGCCGGGCTGGAGGTCGCCGCGGGAGATGGCCCCGCTCAGCTGCTGGGCCAGCTGGTGGTAGAGCGGAACCGGCGTCTCGCGGTCGATGCGGACGTCAACGGTCTTGGCCATGGCCGCAGACTAGCCAGTGCGCTCCCGCATGTTCGCAGGTGCTCACAACCTGACACCTCGGCGTGTCCCGAGGACGACGCGTCGTCACCGGGGTGCCTTGACGACCAGGACCGGCACCTCCGCGTCGAGGATGACGTTCTGCGCGACGCTGCCGAGGAACGCCTTGCCCATCGGCGAGCGACGCCGTGCGCCGATGACGAGCAGGTCGGGGCGCAGCTCGCGCGTCGCGCCGAGGATCGCCTCGGACACGTCTCCGATGTCGTGGCCGCCCGCGACGAGGTGGACGCGGACGTCCAGCGGGCCGACGCCCGCCGAGGCGAGGGCGCTCTCGACGGCGTCGGAGATGCCGGCCCGCGTCGCCTCGGCGACGTCGTTGTCGAGCGCGTCGACGACGTGGACGACGACGAGTCCCGTGCCCCGGTAGCCGGCCTGGCGGGCCGCCTCCTGGAGCACGAGGTCGCTGGAGGACCGCACCTGGTGTGCCACTGCGACAGTCATGGTGCTCTCCTCCCGGCTCAGCGCTGCAGCTCGTGCGACAGCTCGGTCAGCTCGTCGCCACCGGCCATCTGACGCGTCAGCTCGTCGAGCGTCACCTCCGAGCGCTTCTTGTCGAGCACCGCCTGTCCGAGCTTGAGGATGACGAAGTGGTTGCCGACGAGGTGCGCGTGGTGCGGGTTGTGGGTGATGAACACGACGCCGAGGCCGGCGTCGCGCGCGGCCGCCGTGTACTTGAGCACGACGCCGGACTGCTTGACGCCGAGGGCCGCCGTCGGCTCGTCGAGGATGAGGACGCGGGCGCCGAAGTACACGGCACGGGCGATGGCCACGCACTGGCGCTGGCCACCGGAGAGCGTGCCGATGGGCTGGTTGATGTCCTTGACGACGATCCCCATCTTGCGCAGCTCCTGGTCGGCGATCTCCCGCATCTCCTTGGCCCTGAGCGGTGCCAGCGGGAGCGAGGAGCTGGTGAGCTCGGCGCCGAGGAAGAAGTTGCGCCAGACCTCCATGAGGCCGACGACCGCGAGGTCCTGGTAGACGGTGGCGATGCCGTGGGCGAGGGAGTCGCGCGGGCTGGTGAAGCTGACCTCCTTGCCGTCGACCTTCATCGTGCCCTCGTTGTGCGGGTGCAGGCCGGAGATGATCTTGATCAGCGTCGACTTGCCGGCGCCGTTGTCGCCCAGGACGCAGGTGACCTCGCCGGCGTTGACGGTCAGGTTGATGCCCTTGAGCGCGCGGATCGCGCCGTAGGTCTTGCCGATGTCGATCATCTCGACGAGCGGCTCGCCCTTGTGCAGCTCCGGGTCGGCGTGGTCGTGCAGGGTGTCGGTCATGTCAACCCACCTTCCGGGCGGTCGAGAGTCGCTTGACGTAGAGGTTGACCATGACGGCGAGCAGGAGCATGACGCCGAGGAAGGCCTTGAACCAGTTCGGGTCCCAGCCGGCGTACACGATGCAGAGGCTCGTCATGCCGAAGATGAAGGCGCCGATGGCCACGCCGATCGCGTTGCCGTAGCCGCCGGTCAGCAGCGTGCCGCCGACGACCGCGGCGATGATGTAGAGGAACTCGTTGCCCACGCCGTTGCCGGCCTGCAGGGTGTTGAAGTTGTAGAGGTAGTGCATGCCGGCGAACCAGCCGAGGAAGGACACGGTCATGAAGAGGCCGATCTTGACCCGGGTGACCGGCACGCCGACCGCGCGAGCCGAGGCGGCGTTGCCGCCGACCGCGTAGATCCAGTTGCCGATCCGGGTGCGCTGCAGGACGTACGCGGACAGAGCGACGAAGAGGAACCACCAGATGACGGTGATCGACAGCGTCACCGAGCCGATCTGCCACTCGTTGGCGAAGATCCAGTTGAGCGAGCTGTACCCGGCCATCTGGTTGATGTTCGGGCTCGAGACCGACCCGGTGACGAGCTTGGTCACGCCGAGGTTGGCGCCCTGCAGCACGAAGAACGTGCCGAGCGTGATGAGGAAGCTCGGGATCCCGGTCCGCATGACGAGGTAGCCGTTGAGGAACCCGATCGCCAGGCAGAGCACGAGCGAGAGGATCGCGCCGACCCAGAGGTTGATGCCGAGCTGGTAGCAGAACATCGCGTTGAAGAGCCCGGCGGTGGTGACCACGACGCCGGCCGACAGGTCGAACTCGCCGCCGATCATCAGCATCCCGACCGCGACGGCGACGATGCCGATCGTCGAGGACTGGTAGAGGACGGTGAAGAACGAGGCCGGTGTGCGGAAGGCCGGCGCCACGATGAGGAAGAAGATGAAGATGACGACCGCCGCGACGAGGGCGCCGATCTCGGGACGGGCCAGCAGGCGGTTGGACCAGCCGAGGGTGACCCGGTTGGACGCCTCGGCCGGTGCCGAGGGTGAAGGGTCCGTCTTGACGGGGGTGCTACTCATGACAGCTCCAGTGCTGTTCGGCGGGGGCCGGGCTGCCTGGCCTGACGCGAGTCCGACTCGAGTCGGACGGGACGCGCCCGGCCCCCTGGAGGCGGTTATCGAGTGTTCTGCTTGATGAACGGGAGGACCTGGCCGATGTTCGTCTTGTCGACGAAGGACGGACCGGTCAGCACGGCCTGGCCGCCACCGAGGATGTTGCCGTTCTTCTTGTAGAGGTAGAGCTGCGTGATGGCCATGTAGCCCTGCAGGTACGGCTGCTGGTCGATGAACCACTCGATCTTGCCGTCCTGGACGGCCTGGGCCGCGTCGGGGTTGGTGTCGAACGTCCCGATCTTGACGGTGACGCCGGCGCCCTGGGCGGCCTTGATGGTGTCGAGGGCCTGCGGTGCACCGAGCGTGATGACCCAGTTGATCGTCTTGTCCTCGGTCAGCTTGGCCTGGATGGCCGTGGTGACCGCGGCGTCGTCGGCGCCGTTGACCTGCAGGTTCTCGGTGTTCGGGAAGGAGTCCTTGACGCCGGCGCAGCGGTCCTCGAGGGCCACCGAGCCGGTCTGCTGGATGGTGCAGAGGATCTTCGTGGCGCCGGCGGCGGCGGCCTTCTTGCCGGCCTGCTGCCCGCCGAGCTTCTCGTTGGAGGCGAAGTGCGTCAGCGCCCCGGCCTGCTGGAAGTAGTCGATGCCCGAGTTGAAGGTGTCGACGGGGATGCCGGCCGCGGTCGCCTTCTTGATCGTCGGGATGAGCGCGTCCGGCGTGACCAGGGTCGTGGCGATGCCATCGACCTTGGAGTCGATGGCGTTCTGGATGAGGACGGCCTGCTTGGTGGCGTCCGGGTCGGAGGAGTACTTCAGGGTGGACCCGGTGTCCTTCGCGGCCTGCTGCGCGCCGGCCTTGATGCGGTCCCAGAAGGTGTCGCCCGGCGTCTCGTGGGTGATCATCGCGAAGGTGTAGCCGCTGTTGCCGCCACCCCCGCCCCCACCGGTCGACGTGGTGCTGGGGGCTCCGCCGCTGCTGCAGGCGGCGAGGGCCAGGGACGCGGCTGCGGCGATGCCGACGGCGGTGGTCAAACTCTTTCGAGTCCGGGACGGGATCATCGTTGATTCCTTTCGTCGTGTCGCGGGCTCCGGTCGCCTGACTCGGCGCGACGTGAGGGTGACGGGTGCAGGCGGGGAGGCCGGTCCCCTCGGTCCGGCCCGTGGTGCACGAGATCCCCTGACGGGCTCGTGCGTCCTGGCTGCTGCTCGTCGGGCGGGGGGCTGTGCCGCGTCCCGCCGGTGCCTATTCAGATCTGGCTGTGTGCGTCCGGGTCGGACGTGGAGGGCGGCGTGGTGTCGCCTCGACCGTTGCGGGTCACCGTGGTGGCCTGCCGCATGCCCGGCTCCGCCGTCGTTGTCGGGGATGTCCGTCGACCCCGGCGTCGGTGCCAGCAATTGGGAGGATGCAACAGGTCTGCAAGGCATGTCAAGCAATTGACCAAACATCAGAATGTTCTAACATTTGCTTGACATGGCGCGACGGCGACGAGGACGATCGGAGCCGAACGAGCGGTACCACCCAAGGGAGTGTGTTGTGCGAATCGGACTTGCCGGCGTCGGTCGGATCGGGGCCTTCCACGCAGAGACGCTGCGCGACCTGCGCGACGTCGACGAGGTCGTCGTCACCGACGCCCTGCCGGACGCGGCCCGCGCGGTCGCCGACCGCCTCGGGCTCGGCTTCTCGCCCACCCCCGAGCAGCTGCTCGCCGACGGCGTCGACGGCTTCGTCATCGCGACGGCCACGCCGGGGCACGCGCCCCTGCTGCGCCTCGGCCTCGAGGCGGGCGTGCCGACCTTCTGCGAGAAGCCGGTGGCCTCGACCCTCGCCGAGACGATGGAGCTGGCCAAGCTCGTGCGCGGCTCGGACGTGCCGGTCCACGTGGGCTTCCAGCGCCGCTTCGACGCCGGCTACCAGCGGGCCCAGGAGGCCGTCGCCTCCGGCGAGCTCGGCTTCCTCCACTCGGTCCGCGCGATGACCCACGACCAGGCCCCGCCGCACGCGGCCTACATCCCGACGAGCGGCGGCCTGTTCCGCGACTGCTCGATCCACGACTTCGACATCATCCGGTTCGTCACCGGTCGCGAGGTCGTCTCGGTGTACGCCACCGGCGCGAACAAGGGCGCCGACTTCTTCAGCGAGGCAGGCGACGTCGACACTGCGGCCGCGATCCTCACCCTCGACGACGACACGCTGGTGTCGGTGACGGCCACCCGGTACAACGGCGGGGGCCACGATGTGCGCATGGAGGTTCTCGGCAGCGAGGGCACGGTCGGCGTCGGCTACGACGACTCGCTCGCCGTCACGTCCGCCGAGCCCGGCGCGACCTACCCGAGCGGGCCGCGTCACTGGTCCTTCATGGAGCGCTTCCTGCCCGCCTACCGGGCCGAGCTGACCGCCTTCGCCGCCGTCGCCCGGGGCGTGCGCCCGTCGCCGTGCACCGTCGACGACGCCCTCGCCGCGTTCCGCGTCGCCGAGGCCTGCGAGCTGTCGCGCCACGAGGGGCGCCTCGTGCGCCTCGAGGAGGTCGAGACGCTGTGAGCACGCCCGTGAGCCCGCCCGTGAACACCGAGCCCTACGACGTCGTCGCCATCGGTCGCACCGGCGTCGACATCTACCCCCTGCAGCACGGCGTGGGCCTGGAGAAGGTCCGCACCTTCGAGAAGTTCCTCGGGGGCAGCGCCACGAACGTCTCCGTCGCCGCCGCGCGGCACGGCCGACGCGTCGCCCTGCTGACCCGCGTCGGCCAGGACGCGTTCGGCCGGTACGTGCACGAGGCGCTGCGCGACTTCGGCGTCGACGACCGGTTCGTCACCGCCGTCGAGGGGCCGCCGACGCCGGTGACCTTCTGCGAGGTGTTCCCGCCGGACGACTTCCCGCTCTACTTCTACCGGTACCCGATCGCGCCCGACCTCATGATCGAGGCCGACGAGCTGCCCTTCGACGCCATTCGCACGGCCCGCCTCTACTGGTCGACCGTCACGGGGCTGAGCCAGGAGCCGAGCCGCTCGGCGCACTTCGCCGCGTGGGCTGCCCGCGGCCGGGCCCGGCACACCGTCCTCGACCTCGACTACCGGCCGATGTTCTGGGCCGGTGCCGCCGAGGCGAGCGCCCAGGTCGGCGCTGCGCTCGAGCACGTCACCGTCGCCGTCGGCAACCGCGAGGAGTGCGAGGTCGCGGTCGGCGAGACCGAGCCGCAGCGTGCGGCCGACGCCCTCCTGGAGCGGGGCGTCGAGCTGGCGGTCGTCAAGCAGGGGCCCAAGGGCGTCCTCGCGGCCACGCGCGACGAGCGCGTCGAGGTGCCGCCGTTCCCTGTCGACGTCGTCAACGGCCTCGGCGCCGGCGACGCGTTCGGCGGCGCCCTGTGCCACGGGCTGCTGTCGGGGTGGGACCTGCGGCGCATCCTCGAGTTCGCGAACGTCGCCGGCGCCATCGTCGCGAGCAGGCTCGAGTGCTCCACCGCCATGCCCACGACCGCGGAGGTCGACGAGCGGCTCACCTCGTCCCTCACCTCCGCCCCCGTCGCCCCACCTGTCGCCGAGGAGGCACGATGACCACCACGACCCCACCGACGCAGCGGCCCGCGGGACGGGTGTCGGTCGCCGACCTCACCGAGATCCGCGTCCGCGAGCCGCAGGCCATCGCCGACGGCTGGGCCGCGCGTCGACGCCGCCCGCTCGTCGGTGACGACGGCCGCCTTCTCGTGGTGGCCGCCGACCACCCGGCCCGGGGCGCCCTCGGCGTCCGCGGTGCCGGTGCGGCGATGGCGAGCCGCAGCGACCTGCTCGAGCGCCTCGCGACCGCGCTCTCGCGGCCCGGCGTCGACGGCGTCCTCGGCACGCCCGACGTGCTCGACGACCTCCTGCTGCTCGGTGCACTCGACGACAAGCTCGCCATCGGGTCGATGAACCGCGGCGGCCTGCAGGGCTCGAGCTTCGAGCTCGACGACCGGTTCACCGCCTACTCGGCGGCCGAGATCGACGATCGCGGGCTCGACGGCGGCAAGATGCTGACCCGCATCTGCCTCGAGGACCCCGGCACGGTGGCGACCCTCGAGGCCAGCGCCGACGCCGTCACCGCGCTCGCGCAGCGCCGCCTCATGGCGATGGTCGAGCCGTTCCTGTCCACCCGCGAGGGCGGCCGCGTCGTCAACCAGCTCGACCCCGACTCGACGATCAAGTCGATCCACATCGCCCAGGGCCTCGGCGCCTCGAGCGCCTACACGTGGCTCAAGCTGCCCGTCGTCGACGAGCTCGACCGCGTCATGGACGCCACGACGCTGCCGACGCTGCTCCTCGGCGGCGACCCGCAGGGCGACCCCCACGACACCTACGCCTCGTGGGGCCGGGCGCTCGACCTGCCCGCGGTGCGCGGCCTCGTCGTCGGACGTGCCCTGCTCTACCCGCCGGACGGCGACGTCGCGGCGGCCGTCGACATCGCGGCCGAGCTCGTGCACGGGGCCGGTCACGACACCGACGGAGGCCTGGCGTGAGCGACACCGCGCGCTGGACGCGTCCGCTCGGATCGGCCTCGGCCGACGGGTGGGACGTCGTCATCGACGACGGCATCGACGGCTGGGCGCGCACGAGCCTGCGCGTCGTCTCCCTCGAGGCGGGGGAGTCGCGCACCGTGCACGCCGAGGAGTGGGAGCACGTCGTCGTGCCGCTGTCCGGCTCGGTCGCGGTCGTCGCGGTGGCCGGGGACGCCTCCGACGGCGTCGTCGGCGACGTCGTGCTCGCCGGACGCGCGTCGGTCTTCGCGGGCGCCACCGACGTCGCGTACGCGGCGCGCGACACCGCCCTGACGGTGACGGCGCACGAGGGCCCGGTGCGGGTCGCGGTCTGCGGCGCCCGCGCGGCGGAGCGGCACACGCCGCCGTTCCGCCACGTGGCCGCCGCAGACGTGCCCGTCGAGCTGCGCGGCGCCGGGGTGGCGAGCCGCGAGGTGCGCAACTTCGGCACGCCGGGCGTCCTCGACGCCGACTCGATCATCGCCTGCGAGGTGGTGACGCCCGCCGGCAACTGGAGCTCCTACCCGCCGCACAAGCACGACGAGGAGCGCCCCGGCGTCGAGACGCAGCTCGAGGAGATTTACTACTTCGAGGTGCAGCACGAGGGTGGCGCCGCCTCCGCCGACGGCGCGGATCCCGTCGGCTACCAACGGGTCTACGGCACCAGCGAGCGGCCGATCGACGTGCTCGCCGAGGTGCGCAGCGGCGACGTCGTGCTCGTGCCGCACGGCTGGCACGGGCCGGCGATGGCCCCGCCCGGCTACGACCTCTACTACCTCAACGTCATGGCCGGCCCCGGCACGGAGCGGGCCTGGCTCATCTGCGACGACCCGGCACACGGCTGGGTCCGTGACACGTGGTCGACCCAGCAGGTCGACCCCCGACTCCCGCTTGGAGGCACCCGATGACGCGTGACGCCCAGCAGCCCGCCGGTGCGACGGTGCGCCTCACGGTGGCGCAGGCCCTCGTGCGATTCCTCGCGAACCAGTGGAGCGAGCGCGACGGCGAGCGGCAGAAGCTCTTCGCCGGCTGCTTCGGCATCTTCGGCCACGGCAACGTCGCCGGGCTGGGGCAGGCGCTGCTGCAGAACGAGCTGGCGGACGGTGACGAGCACCTGCCGTACGTCCTGGCCCGCAACGAGCAGGCGATGGTGCACACGTCGGTGGCCTACGCCCGGCAGAAGGACCGCCTGCAGACGTGGGCGTGCACCGCGTCGGTCGGGCCCGGCTCCACGAACATGCTGACGGGGGCGGCGCTCGCGACGATCAACCGGATCCCCGTGCTGCTCCTGCCGTCCGGCACGTTCGCGACGCGGGTCAGTGCGCCGGTGCTCCAGGAGCTGGAGCTGCCCCACGCCGCCGACATCACGGTCAACGACGCGTTCCGCCCGCTGTCGAAGTTCTTCGACCGGGTGAGCCGGCCGGAGCAGCTGCCGGCGGCGCTGCTCGGCGCCATGCGGGTGCTCACCGACCCGGTCGAGACCGGTGCCGTGACGATCGCCCTGCCGCAGGACGTGCAGGCCGAGGCGCACGACTGGCCCGTCGGGCTCTTCGCGCCGAGGGTGTGGCGGGTGGCCCGGCCGCTGCCGGAGGCCGTCGACGTCGCCGACGCCGCAGCGGTCATCCGCTCGGCGAAGCGTCCGCTCGTCGTGGCCGGCGGCGGCGTGCACTACTCGGGCGCCGAGTCGGCGCTCCAGGCGTTCTGCGAGGCCACCGGCATCCCCGTCGGGGAGTCGCAGGCCGGCAAGGGCTCGCTGCCGCACGGGCACCCGCAGGAGATGGGCGCCGTAGGGTCGACCGGCACGACGGCCGCCAACGCGCTGGCCGCCGAGGCCGACGTCGTCATCGGCATCGGCACGCGGTGGAGCGACTTCACCACGGCGTCCCGAACCGCGTTCCAGGACAGCGGGGTCCGCTTCGTCAACGTCAACGTCGCCAGGTTCGACGCGGGCAAGCACTCGGGCCTGTCGGTGGTGGCCGACGCCCGCGAGGCGCTGACCGCCCTGACCACGGCGCTCGAGGGCTGGTCGGTCGACGACGCATACCGCTCGCGCCAGGCCGAGCTGTGGAGTGCGTGGGACGCGTCGGTCGAGGCGGCCTTCAACCCGCCCGCCGAGGTCACCGACCGGCTCGCCACGGGCCTGCTGACCCAGGGCGAGGTGCTCGGCGCCGTCAACGAGCTGACCGACCCGCGCGACGTCGTGCTCTGCGCGGCCGGCTCGATGCCCGGAGACATCCACAAGCTGTGGCGGGTCCGCGACCGCAAGGCCTACCACGTCGAGTACGGCTACTCCTGCATGGGCTACGAGGTGCCGGCCTCGATCGGCATCCGCCTCGCCGACGAGTCGCGCGACGTGTTCGCGATGGTCGGTGACGGCGGGTACCTCATGATGCCGACCGAGCTCGTCACGGCCGTACAGGAGCGGGTCAAGGTCGTCGTCGTCCTCGTGCAGAACCACGGCTTCCACTCCATCGGGTCGCTGTCGGAGTCGCTCGGCTCGCAGCGCTTCGGCACGAAGTACCGCTACCGCGGCGCCTCGTCCGGTCGTCTCGACGGCGACGTCCTGCCCGTCGACCTCGCCGCCAACGCCCGGTCGCTCGGCGCCCACGTCATCGAGGTGCACTCGCGCGACGAGCTGCACCAGGCGATCAAGGAGGCCAAGGCCTGGCCGTCCGACGGTGGCCCCGTCGTCATCCACGTGGAGACCGACCCGACCGTGTACGCCCCCGACAGCGACGCGTGGTGGGACGTCCCGGTCTCGCAGGTCAGCGACCTCGCCAGCACGCAGCAGGCCTTCCGCGAGTACGAGGAGCGCAAGGCCACCCAGCGCCCACTCGTCACCCCCACCAGCTCCACCACGACACCGGAGTCCGCGTCATGAAGCTCGCCCTCGACCCGTACATGTTCCGCACGACGCCGCTGCTCGAGCTGCCCTCTCTCGTGGCCGATCTCGGGTACGAGTGGATCGAGCTGTCGCCGCGTGACGACTTCATCCCGTTCTTCAACCACCCCCGCGTCGACGACGCCGGCGTGGCCGAGTTCCGCACGGCCCTGCGCTCCGCCGGGGTCGGCGTCTCGTCGGTGCTGCCGCTGTTCAGGTGGTCCGGCCCCGACGAGGAGGACCGGCAGGCCGCGGTGCGCTACTGGAAGCGCGCGATCCGGATCGCCTCGCTCCTCGGCGTCGACACGATGAACTCCGAGCTCAACGGCAACCCGCGCCAGGCGGCGACGTGCGAGCGGATGTTCTGGCGCTCGATGGAGGAGCTGCTGCCCGAGTTCGAGAGGGCGGGCATCCGCCTCGTCCTCGAGCCGCACCCCGACGACTGGGAGGAGGACGGCAAGCGCGCCGTCGACATCGTCCGCGGCATCAACAGCCCGTTCGTCAGCTTCCTCTACTGCGCGCCGCACACCTTCCACCAGGGCAACGACTGCGACGGGATCATGGACCGGGCCGGAGAGCGGCTGACGATGGTCCACGTCGCCGACGCCTATGACCACACCGCGTCGTCCGGGCTGCGCTACATCGTCAACCCGCCCGGCTCGCAGGTCACCGTGCACCAGCACCTCGACATCGGCCAAGGCGAGGTCGACTTCGAGCAGTTCTTCCGCGGCCTCGAGCGCATCGGCTTCGACGGCATCGTCACCTCCTGCGTCTTCGCCTGGGAGGACCGTGCCCGCGAGTCGAGCCAGTACATGCGCGACACGATCCGCTCCTACCTCGACAAGTGGTCTACGCCGCCCACCCTCGAGTCCCCCTACGGCCGCTGAGCCGAACCCTCGACCATCTGAGTTCCGCTGCCGCGCAGCCCGTTCCACCGAAGGACAAGCACCATGAGCACCCCCTCCCGCATCACCCACCTCATCGACGGTCGGCCGTGGGCCGGCACCGCCGAGCGCACGTCGCCCGTCTTCAACCCCGCCACCGGCGAGCAGACCGGCGTCCTCGACCTCGCGTCCGCGGCCCTCGTCGACGAGGCCGTCAAGAGCGCCAGGGCCGCCTGGGAGGAGTGGGCCGACGCGTCGCTGGCCAAGCGCGCCCAGGTGCTCTTCGCCTTCCGCGAGCTGCTCAACGCCCGCAAGGAGGAGATCGGGGCCCTCATCACGGCCGAGCACGGCAAGGTCCTGTCCGACGCCGTCGGTGAGGTGACGCGCGGCCTCGAGGTCGCCGAGTTCGCCTGCGGCATCCCGCACCTGCTCAAGGGCGGCTTCAGCGAGAACGCCTCGACGAACGTCGACGTCTACTCGATCCGCCAGGCCGTCGGCGTCGTCGCCGTCATCTCGCCGTTCAACTTCCCGGCCATGGTGCCGCTGTGGTTCATCCCGATCGCCATCGCGTGCGGCAACGCCGTCATCCTCAAGCCGTCGGAGAAGGACCCGTCGGCGGCCCTCGCCGTCGCAGCGCTGTGGAAGGAGGCCGGACTGCCCGACGGCGTCATGCAGGTCGTCAACGGCGACAAGGAGGCCGTCGACGCGCTGCTGACCCACCCCGACGTCAAGTCGGTCTCGTTCGTCGGCTCGACGCCGATCGCGAAGTACGTCTACGAGACCGGCACGGCGCACGGCAAGCGCGTGCAGGCCCTGGGCGGCGCGAAGAACCACATGCTCGTGCTGCCCGACGCCGACCTCGACCTCGCCGCCGACGCCGCCGTCAACGCCGGGTTCGGCTCGGCGGGCGAGCGGTGCATGGCCATCAGCGCCCTCGTTGCCGTCGAGCCGATCGCGGACGAGCTGATCAGCAAGATCAAGGACCGCATGGGCAAGCTCGTCACCGGCGACGGAACGCGCGGCTGCGACATGGGCCCGCTCGTCACGAAGCAGCACCGCGACAAGGTCGCCGGGTACCTCGACTCCGGCGTGGCCGACGGGGCGACGCTCGTCGTCGACGGCCGCGAGAGCGACTTCGACTCCGACGGCGACGGCTACTTCCTGGCTCCGACGCTCTTCGACAACGTCAAGCCCGGCATGTCGGTGTACGACGAGGAGATCTTCGGCCCGGTGCTCTCGGTCGTGCGCGTGCACTCCTACGACGAGGGCCTCGAGCTCATCAACGCCAACCCCTACGGCAACGGCACGGCGATCTTCACCAACGACGGAGGCGCAGCGCGGAAGTTCCAGCGCAACGTCGAGGTCGGCATGGTCGGCGTCAACGTGCCGATCCCGGTGCCGGTGTCGTACTACTCCTTCGGCGGTTGGAAGAGCTCGCTGTTCGGCGACACCCACGCCCACGGCATCGAGGGCGTCCACTTCTTCACCCGCGGCAAGGTCGTGACGTCGCGCTGGCTCGACCCGAGCCACGGCGGCCTCAACCTCGGCTTCCCGCAGAACGACTGAGCCGCAGGGCCTTTCGAGAGGAAAGACCGGACCGATGACGTTCCCCACGGCGCTGCCCGCGCCGCGCACCCCCGACCCGATGGACGCCCCGCCGCTGCGGTGGGGCGTCCTCGGGACGGGCTGGATCGCGCAGCGCTTCTGCGACGCGCTGGCCCGCCACACGCGCCAGCGCGTGCTCGCCGTCGGCTCGCGGACGCGCGAGGGTGCCGACGCGTTCGCCGACGCCTTCGTGGCCCGCAACGCCGACGCGTCCGGGCGGCTCGAGCGTCCGGCGACGTACGGCTCCTACGAGGCGCTCGTCGACGACCCGGACGTCGACGTCGTCTACGTCGCGACGCCGCACCACCTGCACCTGCCGCACGCGCGGCTCGCGCTCGGGGCCGGCAAGGCGACCGTCGTCGAGAAGCCGATGGGCCTGTCGCGCAGCGAGGTCGACCAGCTCGAGGCCCTGGCCTCGGCCCGCGGGCTGTTCCTCATGGAGGCGCTGTGGTCGGCGTACCTGCCGAAGTTCGACGTCGTCCGGCAGCTGCTCGACGACGGCGTGCTCGGTACCGTCCACTCCGTCCAGGCCGACCTCGGTGAGCACTTCGGGCCCGAGCACCGCATCATGCGCGCCGACCTCTTCGGCGGCCCCCGGTACGACCTGCTCACCTACCCGCTGTGGTTCGCCCGGTGGGTGCTCGGCGACCTCGTGGAGGCCGCCGAGGTCGTGACCCCCGCCCCGGCGTCGGTGAGCCCGGACGGCGTCGAGGGGCAGATCGCCGTGTCGGCGCGGTCGGCGTCGGGTGGGGTCGCCTCGCTGTTCGCGACGATCCTCGGCGACACCCCGACGACCGCGACCGTCGTCGGCTCGGCCGCGACGCTGAGCATCGACGGGCCGTTCTACCAGCCGGGCGGGTTCACGCTGCGGGCGCACGACGGCCGCGAGCTGCGGTACGACGAGCCGCGCATCGCCCACGCCGGGCTCCACTTCGAGGCGGCGGCGGCAGCGCGCGCCGTCGCAGCCGGGCGGCTCACCGCCCACCACCAGACCACCGGGTGACCCGACGGCGACGCAGCCGCAACCCGAGGAAGCGAGAGGAAGCACCATGGCCGAGTCCAAGGCCCGCAACACCGACGAGCGTTACAGCAAGCTGACGATCGGCGTGTGCCCCGACCAGTGGGGCGTCTGGTTCCCCGAGGACGACAAGCAGATCCATTGGGAGACAGCGCTCGACGAGATGGCCGAGGCCGGGTTCTCGGTGATGGAGACCGGTCCCTTCGGCTACTTCCCCAAGGACCCGAAGCGGCTCCAGGAGGAGATGGACAAGCGCGGCTTCCGCGTCGTCGCCGGCACCGGCTGGGGCATCCTCCACAAGCCGGAGGCGTGGGCCGACACCGAGAAGACGTTCCGCGAGATCGCCGAGACGCACGCCGCCGTCGGCGCGGAGTACGTCGTGCACCTGCCCCCGATGTTCCGCGACGAGAAGACGTGGGACTACACCGACGACCGGGTGCTGTCGACCGAGGCGTGGAACACCTACATCGCCAACGCGGACAGGCTCGGTCGGATCATGAAGGAGGACTACGGCCTCCAGATGGTGCTGCACCCGCACGGCGACAGCCACATCGAGACACCGGCCGACATCGATCGCATCTTCCAGGCCACCGACCCCGAGTACGTCGGCTTCTGCCTCGACACCGGGCACATCGTCTACGGCGGCGGCGACCCGATGGAGCTGTGCCGCACGTACCCCGAGCGCATCTCCTACGTCCACATCAAGGCGATGGACGAGGGCCTCGTCAAGCAGGCCCACGACGAGGACTGGCCCTTCGGCCTGGCCGTCGCCAAGGGCTGCTCGGTGCGCCCGCCGGCCGGTGCCCCCGACATGCCCTCGCTCATCGAGGCCCTCGCCGACCTCGACAAGGAGCTCTACGTCGTGTGCGAGCAGGACATGTACCCGTGCGACCCGTCCTACCCGCTGCCCAACGCCATCCAGACGCGCGAGTACCTCGCCTCCGTCGGCCTCGGCCTCAAGTGACGAAGGAGTCATGACATGACCGTCCGCATCGGGATGATCGGCCCCGGGGGCATGGGCCAGGCCCACATCGACCGCATCCACACCGTCATCGCCGGCGGCCGCGTCGTCGCCGTCAGCGACGTCGACGAGGTCCGCGCCAAGGAGGTCGCCGACCGGATCGGCGGCACGGCGTACGCGTCGTCGGCCGAGCTCATCGCCGCCGACGAGGTCGACGCCGTGATGATCTGCAGCTACGGCCCGGCCCACGAGGTCGACGTGCTCGCGGCGATCGCCGCCGGCAAGCCGGTGTTCTGCGAGAAGCCGCTGACGCCGACCGCCGACGCAGCCCTGCGCATCATGGAGGCCGAGCAGGCCGGCGGCCGACGCCTCGTGACCGTCGGGTTCATGCGCCGCTTCGACCGCAGCTACCGCCAGATGAAGGACCTGCTCGACTCCGGCGAGCTCGGGGAGACGCTCATGGTGCACTGTGCGCACCGCAACCCGACCGTGCCGGCGCACTACACGTGGGACATGGCGATCAACGACACGGCGATCCACGAGATCGACACGATGCGCTGGCTGCTCGGCGAGGAGTTCGTCTCGGCCCGCGTCGACAAGCCGAAGAAGACCTCGCTGCGCTTCGAGCACCTCCAGGACCCGCTCGTCCTCGTCCTCGAGACCGAGTCGGGGGTGCGCGTCGACGACGAGATCTTCGTCAACTGCCAGTTCGGCTACGACATCCGCTGCGAGGCCGTCGCCGAGAAGGGCACCGTGACCCTGGCCGACCAGAACGCCGTCGAGGTGCGCGACGCCTCGGGACACCGCAACGCGATCACCCGCGACCACAACGACCGGTTCTGGGGTGCGTTCGTCACCGAGGTGCAAGAGTGGATCAACGCGGTCGCGGCCGGCGAGCACACCGGCTCGACGTCGTGGGACGGCTACGCGGCAGCGTGCGTCTGCGACGCGGGCGTCAAGGCGCTGACCGACGACGGCGTCGTCACGGTCGAGATGGTCGCCAAGCCGGCCTTCTACGCCTGAGCGCCCTCCCCTCGGGGCCCGGCCGGATGGTCCGGGCCTCGAGGGCTGCTCACCACGAGGTGGGCTTCTGCGGCTGGTAGAGCCAGACGTCGAAGAAGTGGGTCAGGTCGGTCCCCGAGATCCGCTCCGCGAGCGCGATGAACTGGGCGGTCGTGACGGTGCCGTGTCGGTTCTCCGCGAGCCACGTCCGGATGATCCGGAAGAAGGCCTCGTCACCGACCTTCTGGCGCAGCGCCTGCACCGTCATCGCGCCGCGGGCGTAGATCGTCCCGTCGAAGAGGTGGGCCGGGTCGCCGGGGTCGCCCGGCGGGGGCGTCCAGAACGAGGTCTTCGAGGCGGGCGTGTTGTAGAGCGCGTCGAAGGAGGCCTGCGCGCTGCGTCGGCCGCTGTGCTCGCTCCAGATCCACTCCGACCACGTGGCGAACCCCTCGTGGAGCCAGATGTCGCGCCAGCGACCGAGCGTGACGGAGTCGCCGAGCCACTGGTGCGAGAGCTCGTGGGCGAGCGTCGCCTCGTCGGGCATCCGGTCGAAGACGGGCTTGGTCTGGGTCTCCAGCGAGTAGCCCACCTCGGGAGCGTCGTCCGCGATCGCGCCCACGGCGTCGAACGGGTAGGGCCCGTAGGTCGAGGCGTAGAACTGCACGATCTCGGGCAGCTTGCGCAGGACGTTGCCCGCGGGCAGGGTCGGGTCGACGGCGACGTAGGACGGGATGTCGCCGACGGCGGAGACGGTCAGGTCGAAGCGCCCCAGGGTCGCCGTGGCGAGGTAGGGGGCCATCGGGTCGCTCTCGCGCCAGGCCCAGGTCGTGTGCCCACCGGACGACGTCCGCGAGACGAGCACGCCGTTGGACAGGGCGGTGAGGCCCTCGGGAACGGTGACCGCGACGTCGAAGGTCGCCTTGTCGCGCGGGTCGTCGTTCACCGGGTACCAGCCGGGTGAGCCCTGTGGCTCCCCGACGACGAACGCGCCGTCTTCGGTCGGCACCCAGCCCTCGGTCGACCCGTCGGGGTCGGTGATCGGGTGGGGTTCGCCGGCGTACGTGACGGAGACGGTGAACGCTCGTCCGGAGCGCAGGCCGTTGCGTAGGGTGATGACGAGCTCCTGCGTGCCCGAGCGCGCGTAGCCCGCGGCGACGCCGTCGACCTGCACGGCCGAGACCGTGAAGCCGCGGAGGTCAAGGTCGACGCGGGAGAGGTCCTGGGTGGCGGTCGCCGTGATGTCGGCCCTGCCGGTCAGCTGCCCGGAGCCGGGCTCGTACCCGAGGTTCAGGGAGTAGTGGGAGACGTCGTAGCCGCCGTTGCCCGCGTCGGGGAAGTAGGGGTCGCCCCCTCCCGGGGCGCCGGGGGTGAAGCCGACCGCGCCTGCGGGTCCGGCGCTGATGAACAGCAGGGCCGATGCGGCCGTCAGCACGCTCTTCCGTCGCGAAAGCATCCTCGCCACCACCCGGCGTCGTCGTCGTGGACCTTCCGAGCCTAGGACCGATGCGCGGGACGGACTTGGGAATCTCAGGTTCGTCTGCTTAGGTAAGCCTGACCTTAGTACGCCGTCGCCCCGCGACCCGGCCCGCCACCCGGAGGACCCGTGATCGTCTGCCACTGCGCCGTGGTGACCGACCGCGACGTCACCGACGCGTGGGACGCCGGGGCGCGCAGCCTCGGGCAGGCCTGCCGCACCACCGGTGCCGGCGCCGACTGTGGCTCCTGCGTCTTCTCCCTCAAGCGGCTCCTGTGCGAGCATGAGGCCTCAGTCACCCGGTCGCTGTCCGACCCGACGCGCGACCTGGCCTCCGACCCGATGCCCACGCCGCTGGAGGTGGTGGAAGGTGAAGCCAGCTAGCCCCCGAGTCGTCGAGCTCCTCAACGACGCCCTGACCTTCGAGCTGACGGTCACGAACACGTACTTCCTCCACGCGCGCATGCTCGACAACTGGGGGTTCACCAAGCTCGGCAAGGTCTTCTACGACCTGTCCATCGACGAGATGCGCGACGCCGACGACCTCATCAACCGCATCCTGCTCTTCGACGGCCACCCCAACGTGCAGAAGCTCGGGGCCATCAGCATCGGCGAGGACGCCCACGAGATGCTCAAGCTCGCCTTCGAGAGCGAGAAGGCCGCAGTGGCGCAGTTCAACGCCGGGGCCAAGGAGTGCCACGACCTCGGCGACCACGGCAGCGCGGCCGTCTTCGAGGAGATGGTCCGCGACGAGGAGAAGCACGCCGACTGGTTCGAGAGCCAGCTCGATGCCATCGAGCGGATCGGCCTGCAGCAGTACCTCGCCCAGCAGCTGGGCGAGGGCGGCCCCGAGGCCTGAGCCCCGGGACCGCCCTCTTCCGGCGTCCGCCGGCGTTCGACGGCGTCCGACGCGTCGCGTCAGTCGGCGAGCTGGAGGGCCTTGACCTCGTCGCGCGCGGTGACGACCGACGCGTGCTGCCGGGAGACGACCTGGCGGAAGCCCGTGCTGAGGTCCATCTCTAGGGCCTTCTCGTACTCCGACACGGCGTGGTTCTCGCCCGTGACAGCGGCGCCGAGCACGCTGCCCGCGTCGTTGCCGGTCACGGCGTCCTTGAGCGCGATCCAGCCGCGGTGCAGGGCCGAGGTGGCCGTGCCGCTCTCGTCGACGTCGTCGCCGTACTCGTGGCCCATGTCGACGATTTCGCGGCGGAAGCCGGCCCGCTGGGCCGACAGGCGCTGCAGCGTCGAGGCCCACTCCGGGTGCTCGTCGCCGCGCAGCTTCTCGGCGGCCTGGGCGAACCCGCGCTCGCCGTCCTTCAGCGTCTCCACGAGCTCCTTGGCGGCCTTGGCGTCGTCCGACATCTTCTCTCCTTCGTCCGTGGTCCGGGGTCCCCTCAGCCCTACCCCGCCCGGGCGGACCCCAACCGCCATGACGCCGTGCCGCCGCCCGGACCGCAATCCCGGTGCGCCCGACCGGACCGCCCTGTTACCGTGCAGGCGATCGTGATCCGAACGGGGAGGTGAGACCCATGTGTGCAGTGTCCGCAGAGGGTGCTCCCTCCCGTCCCACGATCACGCGACGGTCGTAGTCGCCATCGGGAGCGCCCGCCCACGTACCCGCGAAAGGCGACTCCCATGACCACCTCCCCAGCCACACCCTCCGGCAGCTCCGGGCAGCGCGCCCTCGTCCTCGCTGGCGGCGGCGCGGCCGGCAACGCGTGGGAGATCGGCGTCATCGCAGGCCTCCACGACGCCGGGCTCGACGTGACCCGCGCCGACCTCGTCATCGGCACCTCGGCCGGTTCGACCGTGGCCGTGCAGGTCACCGCCGGCACGAGCCCGTCCGACCTCTACGCCGCGATCCTCGCCGAGACGCCACCGGCGCGCCCTCCTCACGGCGGCCCGGACCACCGACCCCGGCCCGCCGTCTCGGGGCCCGGCTACCTCGAGTGGTCGAACGCGATCATCGCCTCGGCCTCCGACCCCGCCGACATGCGTCGACGCCTCGGCGCCGCCGCCCTGGAACGCGACGCGTCCGGCGGGGCCGACGCCCGGCGCTGGCGCGAGGTCGTCGCCTCACGCCTCCCGGGCATCGACTGGCCCCGGCAGCGGGTGCTCGTCGTGGCCGTCGACGCCGAGTCCGGTGAGCCGGTGGTGTTCGACCGCGACAGCGGCGTCGACCTCGTCGACGCCGTGGCGGCGAGCACCTCGGCCATGACGCCCTACGAGATCGACGGGCGGCGCTTCCTCAACGGTGGCTACCGGCGCAGCGAGAACGCCGACCTCGCCGCGGGCTGCGGGCGCGTCCTCGTCATGTCGCCGTTCGCCGGTGCCAGCCGGATGCCGCCGGCGTGGGGGATGGACCTCGCCACCCAGGTGGCCGAGCTGCGGGCCGGCGGCAGCGCGGTCGAGACCGTCTTCCCGGACGCCGGTGCGGGAGAGGTCTTCGACGCCAATGCCCTCGACCCCGCTACGCGCCTTCCCGCAGCACGGGGTGGGTACGCGCAGGGCCGCGCCCTCGCCGGGCACCTCGCCGGGTTCTGGGGCTAGGGGGCTGAGGGGGCAGGTCCGGCGGTCCGGCCGACCGCCGGGTCAGCTGCCGGCCAGCGTCGCCACCACCGGGGCCAGCACCTCGGCCGAGCCGGCGCCGACGACGACGTAGCTGAACCCGGCCTCCTCCCGGCGGCGCCGGAGCTCCTCGACGGCGGCGGCCGGGTCGCTCGGGAGGATGGCCAGCGAGTCGGCCGCGCGCATCGCCGCGGGGTCGGTGTCGCGGGCCGAGGCCATGAAGGGGGCCACCTCGTCGCCGACGACCGACACGTGCAGGGCCAGCTCGACGTCGCGCTCGGCCCGCAGGTCGCGGGCCATCTGCTCGAGGTCGGCACGGCTGTCGCTCGGCAGCGTCGCGAACGTCACCGTGTCGGCCACCTCGGCGGCCAGCGCCCGGGCGCGCGGTCCCCGGACGGCCATGACGACGGGGGTGCGGGCGTCCGGGCCGTCCAGCTCGCGCAGCCGCTGGACCGTCTCGCGCACGGTGTCGAGCCGTTCTCGCGGCGGGGTGACGGGCAGGCCCAGGTCGGCGAGCTCGTCCTCGATACCGGGGCGGCCGGTGCCGATGCCCATCTCGAAGCGGCCCTCGGTGAGCGCCGTCATCGAGTGCGCCTCCCAGGCGGTGCTCCAGGCCGGACGCAGGGGTGCGGCGTAGACCCACGTGCCGACCCGCAGCGCGGTGTCGGCGGCGGCGAGCGCGAGCGTCGGTGCGGGCGCCGGCTGCCACTGCGGCACGTCGGGAACGAGCAGCGTCGAGTAGCCGGCGCCGGCCACCCGACGCGCCTGCTCGCGCCACGTGCGCACGTCGGTGAGCACCGGGGCGACGACCCCGAAGCGGAAGGGCCGGGTCACGGCCGGGCGCCCTTGAGCACGGGGTAGCGCAGGTGCGTCACGCCGACGCCCTGGACGACGGTCGGGTCGCCGAGGACGGCGGGCGTGTCGGCGAGGTGGTCGAAGAGCCGCACCCCGGACCCCAGCAGGACCGCGGCGACGTCGACGTGGAGGGTGTCGAGCAGGCCCGCGTTGAGCAGCTGCTGGATCGTGTCGGCGCCGTGCACGCCGACGTCCTTGCCGCCCGCGGCCTCCTTGGCCTGCTGCACGGCGCTCTCGATGCCGTCGGTGACGAAGTGGACCGTCGAGTCGGGGCGCGGCCAGCCCTCGGGGATCTCGTGGGCCAGGACGAACGCCGGTCCCCAGCCGTGGTTGCCGCCCCACCCCTGCGCGGTCTCGAAGGTGCGGCGGCCGGTGAGGACGGCACCGAGCCGGGAGGTGAGGCCGCGGATGTACCCGGCGCTCGGCTCCGACACGGTGAACGTCATCGGGTTCGACCCGCCGGTGCGGACCTCGACGTCGCCCGAGCCGAAGTACCAGGCGAACACCCCCATCACGTCACCGTCGGGCGCGGCGACGAAACCGTCGAGGGACATGGACATGATGGCGACGACCTCGGACACGGCGGTGCTTCCTCTCGGTGGGTGCGGCCCCCTGCGAGGGCCTCTCACTCCTGCTACGAGGCAGGCTGCCCGGATCGGACACCCTTGCGCGTGAAGCTGAGGTGGGTGACGCCGCTGGGCGAGGAGACCGCCTCGATCTCGTAGGTGTCGTCGAGGCCCTCGAGCCCGTCCCAGAGGCGGACGCCGCGGCCGAGCAGGATCGGCACCTGCACGACGTGCATCTCGTCGACGAGCCCGGCGAGGAGGAAGTCGCGCACCACGGTGGCGCCGCCGCCGATCCGGACGTCCTTGCCGTCGGCCGCCGCGCGGGCCGTCTCGAGCGCCTCGGCGGGAGCCGCGTCGAGGAAGTGGAACGTCGTGCCGCCCTCCATCTCGATGGGGTCCCTCGCGTGGTGGGTCAGGACGAACGTCGGGGTGTGGAACGGCGGGTTCGGGCCCCACCAGCCCGTCCAGTCCGGGTCGTCGTGCCAACCGGGCGGGCCGAACTTGTTGGCCCCCATGATCTCGGCGCCGAAGCCCTGGCCGTGGCGCTCGGCGAAGGCGTTGTCGACGCCGGTGCTCCCGCCCTCGCCCCAGGTCCGGGTGGCCATCATCCACTGGTGCAGGCGCTCGCCCGCGTGGCCGAACGGTGCCTCGAGGCTCTGCGGCTCACCCGTCGCGAAGCCGTCGAGGGAGATGGAGAAGTTGTGGATCCGTGTGAGCGACATCCGCGCCCTCCTGGGTGGTCGACTGCACTGCGCGCTCGTCTGTGGGCACCTGCAGCCTACGTCGCCCGAGTCGGTGAAAAGTGGGTCGAAGCGGGTCGGGTCAGGCGTAGCGTGGTGAGGTCGTGGAGTCCTCGGCTGCAAGGGGGAGTTGTGCGTACTTCGTGGTGGCGAGTTCCCGTGATGGTCCTGGCGCCGGTCGCGGCGGCGGTGGTGTGTGCGCCGGTCGGTTCGGCGACGACGCAGCAGAACCCCAAGGTGGAGCACGTGCTGCTGCTCAGCCTCGACGGGTTCCACGACGGCGACCTGACGAGCTACGCGGCCGCCCATCCGGGGTCGGCGCTCGCGGACGTGCTCGCCCGGGGACGCCGGTACGCGAACGCGTCGGCCCAGACGCCGTCGGACTCCTTCCCTGCCACCTTGGCCATGACGACCGGCGGCTCGCCCCGGTCCACCGGCGTGTACTACGACGTGTCCTGGGACAACGACCTGTCACCGGCCGGCTCGGACTGCAGCACGAGGGGAGCGCTCGTCCCCTTCAACCAGACGATCAACCTCAACCCCAACGCGGGCGACAGCGTCGCCGACATCAACCCGGCCAAGCTGCCGCGCGACCCCGACCACGGCTGCAGCGTCGTGTACCCCCACCAGTTCCTCAAGGTCAACACCATCTACGAGGTGGCCCACGACGCCGGGCTGCGCACCGCGGTCGCCGACAAGCACCCCAGCTACGAGATCCTCGCGGGCCCCTCCGGCACCGGCATCGACGACTTCTACGGCCCGGAGTTCAACGCCGCCAAGTCCGACATCGCCAAGATCATGGCCAACGACGAGCTCAAGGTCGTCGCCGTGCTCAACCAGATCGACGGCTTCACCCACGACCGCTCCGCCGTGGTCGGCGTCCCGGCCATCTTCGGCATGAACTTCCAGGCGCCGAACATCGGGCAGAAGTTCTCCGGCTACGTCGACGCGGCGGGGACGATCCCGCAGAGCGTCACCACGCTGGGCCCGCTCACCGGCACCGCCCCCGGCCTCGCGCAGGCGCTCGACTACGTCGACGGCGCGGTCGGCCGGATGCTGAGCCGGCTCGAGGCCGACGGCCTGACCGACGACACGATGGTCGTCCTCACCGCGAAGCACGCCAACAGCCCTGTCGACCGCGGGGCGCTGCGCTGGGTCGACCCGTCCGGCTTCGCCCCGCTCGTCAACAGCGTCCAGCCCGGGCTCACTGCGCAGGTCACGGCCGACACCATGGCGCTGATCTGGCTCAAGGACCGCAGCCGTGCGGCCGACGCGGCCGCCGTGCTCGAGGCGAACGCCGCGGCGATCGGCGCCGGCACCGTCACGAGCGGCGCCGCGGTCGGGGACCTCTTCGCCGGCCAGCTCGGCGGCAACCCGGGGCGGATCCCCGACATCGTCGTGCAGCCCGTGGCCGGCGTCGTCTACGCGGCGCCGAACGCGAAGCTCGTCGACCACGGCAGCGGCAGCCCCGAGGACACCCACGTCCCTCTGGTCATCATCGAGCCCGGCCGCAAGGGCGGCCGCACCCTCACCTGTCCCGTGTCGCTGCGCCAGGTCGCGCCGACCGTCCTGCGCGCGCTCGGGCTCAGGGAGAGCCTCCTCGACGCGGTCCGGCTGGAAGGGACCCAGCGGCTGACCAACGGCGACGAGTGCTGAGTCGGCCCCCGGCCCGGCGAGATCGCAGACTGGTGCGATGACGTACTTCTGGGTCGGCGTCGGGCTGGTGCTCGTGGTCGGCATCGGGCTCATCGTGTGGGGCTCGATGTCGGGACCGGGTCGATCGGGGGAGGATGTGTCCGCGCGGCGCAGCCGCCAGGCGCAGGTCGGCGCGGGGATGGCGGGGCTCGCGCTGCTGGTGCTCGTGGTCGCCTACCTCACGGCCCCGTGGCCCTGAGCCCGCGAACGCGGGCGACGGCGGCGCATCGCGCGGGTCACCACCGGCCGCGGTGGACGACCTCGTCGAAGGGGCGTCGGTCGAGCCGCTCGATGACCGCCAGCGGACGGTCCGACGGGTAGCCGACGGAGAGCAGGTAGGCCAGGAAGCGTCCCTCGGGGAAGCCGAGGACGGCCCTGGCCCGGTCCTGGTCGGCCGCGGCGGCGTGGCCGGTGCCGACGCCGAGGTCGGCAGCGGCGACGGTCATCGCGTACGTCGCCTGGCCCAGGTCGTACTGCAGCAGGGCGGACTGCCGGTCGTCCGTCGGCTCCGGCGCGACGATCGCGATGGCGGCCGTCGCCCCGGCCACGTGCCTGGCGCCCTGCCAGACCTTCGACAGCTCGACCAGCTGCGCCCGGTCGGTGACGAGCACGAAGTCCCAGGGCTGCCAGTTGCCGGCGGACGGGGCGCGACGGCCCGCGTCGAGGATCCGGTCGAGGTCCTCGTCAGGAACCGGCTGCTCGGTGAACTGTCGGACATTGCGTCGCGCCCTCAGGGCGTCCCAGGTCTCCACACCGCCATGGTGCGCCTGCGGGTGCCGATGGGGCCACCGTCCGGGCCGGTGCCCCGGACCCGTCCGGTCACCGTCGTCCGATGAGCCGGGGCCCGCCGACCGTGCGGTCAGCGGACCCCGGCTCAGCTGCCTACGCGTCGATGCGGCGACCGCTGAACGAGCCGGTCCCTGAGTCGACCTTGGTGCCGGAGGGATCGAAGACCGCGAAGTCGTAGGTGCCGCTGATCCTCCCGTGGTGCACGCTGCCCCAGGCGCGGACGCGCACGGTGACGCCCGGCATGGTGGGACCGCCGCCGGCCTGGCCCGTCCAGAACGTCGCCTTGAAACCGCTGCCGCTGCGACGGGCCCAGGTCCCCGTGAAGGGCGGGCCGGCCGGGGCGATGTCGTGGCTGATCATGACGTTCCCACCCGCGAAGCTGAGGACGGTCGAGACCTCGGTCGGGTCGCCGGGCGGGTCGTCCTTGCGCTTGACGATCCAGCTGCCCGCGAGCGCGGAGCCCTCGTTGTCCGACGCCGATGCCGAGGAGGCGCTCGCCACACCCCCGATCGCCACCGCGCCCGCGGCGCCGGCCCCCACCAGAACGCGACGCCGATTCATCACGTGCTCGTCCATTGCGATCTCCTCCTCCTGTGAGCCGTCGGAGAACCCCGACCCTTCAGGTTCGGCGTCCGGGAGAAGGCGCGTCAAGGCTTCGCCGTGCGTCCACCACTTATGGACCGCTAGGTCGCAATGGTGCCTGGATGAGTAGCCAACGGTGCACCAATGCGCACATAGGCCGTCCTGACGAATTCGCGGGATTTCGTTGGTATCAGGACGATCTCAGCCGTACCCACCCGCGCCGGGCCAGCCGTGGGTGCCGATGTACCAGACGGCCGACGTCAGCACGGCGGACACCAGGAGCGTGAAGAGCAGGCCACCGGCCACGGGCAGGAACCAGCCGGGCGCGCGCCGCGAACGGACGGCGACGACCTTGACGACGATCGTGCCCAGGACCGCGCACCCGAGGACGCCGTGCACCACCGTCCGCGCCGGTACCGGCTCCCCGTCGGCGAACCTGCCGGTCTCGAGGCCCAACGCCCAGAGGCAGTGGTAGGCGATGACGAGGGTGAGGAGCAGGGCGACCGTGCCGCTGACGCGGTGTGCGGTGCCGAGCCACGGCGGCGCGCCGGCACCGAGCTTGCCGTAGAGCCAGAGCGCCCCGATGGCCTGGAGCACGGCCAGCACGCCGACGACCACCGACAGCACGACCTTCATGTCGATGACCGTGCGGAAGCCAAGGGTCGTCGTACCGGCGAGCGTCGGGTCGTGGACCTTGCCGAACACCCCGACGAGCAGTGCGACGACCGCGCCGACGGCGAACCCGGCCAGTGGGACGGCCAGGCTCCTCGGCGGCGTCGTGTCTGCTGCCACCACGTCAGGATGCTCCTGCACCGACGCGCCCGGGAGCCGAACGCCGCAACCCCGGCGGACGCGTCCACGGTGTCGTTGACATCCCTCGACGGGCGGGCGGACACTCGGCGGAGGGGGAGGCTCTCAGCGTGACAAGGAGCGCGATCATGTCCTGGAGCCTCAACGGTGAGTACGTCGAGACGTGCTCGTGCGAGCTCATGTGCCCGTGCAACCTCTCCCTCGACCACGGGGCGACGTACGACTTCTGCCGGGTGACGCTGGTGTTCGACATCGGTGAGGGGACGGTGGAGGGTACCGACGTCGCCGGCCGCACCGTCGCGATGGTCGCGGACACGCCGAAGGTCATGACCGAGGGCAACTGGCGGGTCGGCGTCTTCGTCGACGACGGCGCCAGCGACGAGCAGCTCGAGCGGCTCGTGCAGGTCTTCAGCGGACAGCTCGGCGGCCCGATGGCCGGGCTGGCGCCACTCATCGGGGAGATGCTCGGCGTCGAGCGGGCCCCCATCGAGGTGGTCCACGACGGGCTGCGCCACGGCGTCCGGATCGGCAGCGCCGTCGACTTCGAGATCGAGGACGTCGTGCCGTTCGGGGTCGAGAGCGGTGAGCCCGTGCGGTTCTCGGGAATGTTCCACCCGGTCGGCTCCGACCTGACGATGGCCGAGGCGAAGCGGTCGAGCATCAACGCCTTCGGGATCAGCTACGAGGGGAAGACGGGACTGTCGAAGTCCGGCTTCTCATGGGCCGCCTGAGCGGACCGACCCCGGTGGGCGCCGCCCACCCGGACACGGCCGGGCTGCGTCCCGCCTACGCCGCGGTGCGCACCCACCGGTCGCTCGTCGTCGTCCTCGTCGTGCTCGCCGCGGGCGGGTGGTGGTGGACGGTCCGGCAGATGAGCGGCATGGACCAGGGGCCGTGGACCGGGCTGGGGACGTTCGGCTGGTTCATCACCGTGTGGGTCGTCATGATGGCCGCGATGATGTTCCCGTCGGTGGCCCCGACGGTGGCCCTCTACTCACGGATGAGCCGAGCTCCGTTGGGGCCCATGGCGTTCGTCGCCGGCTACCTGGCCACGTGGACGGTCGCGGGGGTCGTCGCCTTCCTCGTCGGGGTCCTCGCGGGGCGCGTCGCCCCCGACCTGCAGTGGGACAGCGCCGGACGCGTCCTCACCGGAGGGACGTTGCTGCTGGCAGCGGTGTACGAGCTGACGCCGCTCAAGCGGGTCTGCCTCAACAAGTGCCGCAGCCCCCTCGGCCTGCTCCTCGGGTCGTGGCGCGACGGGTGGTCCGGTGCGCTGCGGATGGGGATGCGCAACGGCGCCTGGTGCGTCGGCTGCTGCTGGGCCCTCATGGCCTCGCTGTTCGCGCTGGGGGTCATGAGCCCCGTGTGGATGGCCGTCGTCGCCGGCCTCATCGCCGTGGAGAAGGTGCTCCCGTGGCGGCGGAGCGCGACGTACGGCGTCGCGATCGCCCTCCTCGCCCTCGGCGTGCTCGTGCTCGTCGCACCCCAGGTCGTCCCGGGCCTCACCGTCCCGGCGCCGAGCCCGATGCCGATGTGACCCCCGTGGCACCGTGGCACCGGGGCGCTCGAGCCCGCCAGGGCGGCGACACGGCGTCGTCCAGAGCAACGTCCAGAGCCACGTGCGGAGCCACGTCCGGAGCCAGCCCCGACCGCGTCTCACCCCGGTGGGATGACGCGTCCACCGGGGCGGGGCGGGAGGGTGAGAGGGTGTCGCGCCCACCCGCCACCAGGCCCGGCGCCGGCCGCGCGACGGCGCTGACCGGGCGATGGACGGTCGTCGACGGCGTCAGGGTGTTCTACCGCGAGTCCGTCGGTCCGCGCCCCGAGGGGACATCGATGGTCCACCTGCACGGCTTCGGGCTCTCGGGGCGCTACCTGCTCCCCACGGCCGAGCGGCTCGCGGGGCAGTTCCACACGCTCGTGCCCGATCTCCCGGGCTTCGGGCGCAGCGGCAGGGCACGCGGGTCCCCCGGGGTGACCGAGCTCGCGGACGCCGCAGCGTCGTTCGTCGAGGACCGGGGGCTGGGCAGCGTGACCCTCGTCGGCAACTCGATGGGCTGCGCGGTCATCTGCGAGTTCGCCCACCGCCACCCCGACCGACTCGAGCGCGCCGTCCTCGTCGCGCCGGCCGGCGGGCTGCACAACCAGCCGATGCACCGCGCGATCCGCCAGCTGGCCCGCGACGGCGTCCGCGAGCCCGCGCGGCTCGTGCCGGTGGCCGTGCCGGACTACCTGCGGTACGGCGTGCCCAGCACGGTGCGGATGTTCCGTGCCCTGACGCGCTACCCCGCGCTCGAGCGCCTGCTGGAGCTGCGGGTCCCCACCCTCGTCGTGGTCGGGAGCGCCGACCCGCTGATGCCGGACCCGCGCCGGATCCAGCAGATCGCCGAGCGGATCGACAACGAGGTCCTGCTCGTGGTCATCCACGGCGCCGCCCACGCCGTGAACTTCAGCCATCCCGGCGAGCTCGCGAACGTCATCCGGCAGTTCATGGCCGACGAACCGATCCGCGACGACCCCGACGAGCCGGGCGACGCGCGGGTCCACGAGATCCACCGCGGGGTCAGGCTGCCGCCCCTCGCCCCGGACGAGGGCCCGTGGTGAGGGTCCTGCCCTCGGGGGCGTCGCACGGCGACGGCGCGGGCGGCGCGGTCGGCGGAGACCTAGTCGCGGGCGAGGCTGGCCGCGACGGCGAGCTCGTCGACGAGGTCGTTCATCTCGTGGCCCGAGTGGCCCTTGACCCACTGGAAGGCGACGTCGCCGCGGTCGCGGACCGCCGTGACGAGCGGCTCCCACAGGTCACGGTTGGCGACCGGCTTCTTCGCCGAGGTGGTCCAGCCGCGCGCGAGCCATCCTTCCCACCACCGGTCGCGGAAGCAGTTGACGACGTACGTGGAGTCGCTGACCACGACCAGCGGCCCGCTCAGTGCGGTGATGGCCTCCAGTGCCGCGCGGATCTCCATGCGCTGGTTGGTGCTCGGGCGTTCGGACCCCGACGCGAACCGGTCCCGGTCGATGGCCCACGCCCACCCGCCCGGGCCCGGGTTCCCGGAGCACGCGCCGTCGGTGTAGACGTAGGTCGCACCGGCGGGCGCGGACATCGGTGCCTTCGGTGCTCGTGGCGTCCGAGCCCTGCCTGCACCCTTGCCGGCGCTCCTGTCGGCAGCCGTGGCGCCCGGCGTCCGGGACGGCGTCGCCCGTGGGGCGGCCAGGCCCGGGAGGGCGAGGTCGTCGCCGCAGGCCGCGTGCACCCAGGCGGTCGAGCCGCCACCGGCGCCGACGATCTCCTCGCCCGGTCGGATCGGGCCCTGGCACTGCGTGCAGCGTCCCGGGAACTTGGCCAGCACAGCTCTCCTCGTGGTTCGGCGGCTCGCAGCCGCTGGGGTGGCTCGGCCGGTCCTGCCGCTGCCGCCCGCGGCACCGAGCGTAGTGAAGGTCAGGGACAGCGAGGGACGGGCCCTCCGGCTGAGGGGGCCGCATGAGTACTGGAGAGCAAGGGCGTCGTCCGTCGGACGGCGCGGCAGGCGGCGCGACGACGGCAGCCGCGGACGGGCACGGGCCGGCCACCACCACCGACGAGGGTGCCGGGCCGGCCGTCGCGAAGATGAGCGTCCCCACGCTCACCGGCATGGTGGTCGGCAGCATGGTCGGGGCCGGCGTGTTCTCGCTGCCGGCACGGTTCGGCGTCGCCACCGGCATCCTCGGCTCCCTCATCGCCTGGGCCATCGCCGGCACGGGCATGCTCATGCTCGCGTTCGTGTTCCAGAGCCTGGCCATCCGTCGGCCCCAGCTCGACTCCGGTGTCTTCATCTACGCCAAGGCGGGCTTCGGCGACTACGCCGGCTTCAACTCGGCGATCGGCTTCTGGGCCAGCGCCGTCGCCGGCAACACGTTCTACTGGGTGTTCATCAGCGCCACGCTCGGCACGTTCTTCACCGGCTTCGGCGACGGCGCGACCGTGCTCGCGGTGGGCCTCTCGAGCGCGGGCGTGTGGTTCTTCCACTACCTCATCGCGCGGGGGGTGCGCGACGCCGCAGTCATCAACCGCATCGTCACGGTGTTCAAGATCCTGCCGATCCTCGTGTTCATCGTCGTGCTGTTCGTCAACTTCGACGCCGGGGTCTTCGCCGACAACTGGACCGCCGGGGCGTACGGCGACCTTGGCAACCTCAACGAGCAGGTGCGCAACACCATGCTCATCACGACGTTCGTCTTCATCGGCATCGAGGGCGCCAGTGTGTACTCGCGCTACGCCCGTCGGCGCGAGGACGTCGGCCGCGCAACGGTGCTCGGCTTCCTGAGCGTCCTGTCGATCTTCGCGCTCGTCACGCTGTCGAGCTACTCCGTCGTGCCGCAGCCGGAGCTCGCCGCGACGCGGCAGCCCTCGATGATCGGCGTCTTCCGCTCGGTCGTGGGCGACTGGGGCGAGGTCTTCATCAGCGTCGCCGTCATCGTCTCGGTGCTCGGGGCCTACCTCGCCTGGACCCTCATGGCGGCCGAGGTCATGTTCATCCCGGCGCGCCAGGACGACTTCCCCCGCTTCCTCGGGCAGGAGAACGCGAACGGCACGCCGATCACGGCGCTCGTCGTCACCTCCATCGGGGTGCAGTCCCTGCTGTCGCTGACGCTCTTCGTCGACGACGCGCTGAACTTCATGCTCGACCTGTCCACCAGCCTCGCGCTCCTGCCCTACCTCCTGGCAGCCGCGTACTCGCTGAAGCTGGGGCTCACGGGGGAGGGCTACGAGGACATCGCGCCGAGGACCAGGCGCCGGGAGACCGTCGTCGCCGGCGTCGCCACCGCCTACACGGTCTTCCTCTTCGACGCAGCGGGACTGAAGTTCGTGCTCCTCATGACCGTGATCCTCGCCCCGGCGTCGCTGCTCTACATCAAGGCGCGCAGCGAGCAGGGCAGGCGGCTGTTCACGCCCTCCGAGCTCGCGCTCTTCGTCCTCATCGTCCTCGGTGGCGTGGCCGGCGTCGTCGGCCTGGTCACCGGGCGCATCACCATCTGACCCCACGAAGAGAAGAGGCGACGCAGATGACCGCACCATCGACCTACGGCGTGCACTCGGAGGTCGGCCGGCTGCGCAAGGTGCTCGTGTGCGCTCCCGGCCTGGCGCACCGCCGCCTCACCCCGACGAACAGCGACGACCTGCTCTTCGACGACGTCATGTGGGTCGAGAACGCCCAGCGCGACCATGCCGACTTCGTCAACAAGCTGACCCAGCGGGGCGTGGAGGTGGTGGAGCTGCACGACCTGCTCGCCGAGACGATGCAGGACCCGGCGGCGCGGGGCTGGCTGCTCGACCGCAAGATCGAGCCCAACCACGTCGGGCTCGGCCTCGTCGAGGGCACGCGCGCCTTCCTCGAGTCGGTCACGCCGCGACAGCTGGCGGAGTTCCTCATCGGTGGGCTCGCCACGAACGACCTCCCCGAGGACTACCGCACGGGCTACATCGCCCTGGCGCGTGAGCAGTCCGGAGCCCGCGAGTACCTGATGCCGCCCCTGCCCAACACCCTCTACACCCGGGACACGACGTGCTGGCTCTACGGCGGGCTCACGCTCAACCCGCTCTACTGGCCCGCGCGCCACGACGAAACCCTCGTCTACAAGGCCGTCTACGAGTTCCACCCCGACTACGCCGGGTCGACCGTCTGGTGGGGCGACCCCGAGCAGGACTGGGGCCAGGCCACGTTCGAGGGCGGCGACATCATGCCGGTCGGCAACGGCGTCGTCCTCATGGGGATGAGCGAGCGCACGTCGCGCCAGGCGATCACGCAGGTCGCGGCGGCCCTGTTCGGGCAGGGAGCCGCGCAGCGGGTCGTCGTCGCGGGGATGCCGAAGCTGCGGTCGGCCATGCACCTCGACACGGTCTTCACGTTCGTCGACCGCGACGTCGTCACGCTCTACCGCACGATCATGGACGCGGTGCACACGTTCACGCTGCTCCCCGCGGACGGGCCGCCCGGCATCGAAGTCGTCGACGAGGGGAGCACGTCCTTCGTCGACGTCGTCGCCGCCGCCCTGGGGCTGCCCTCGATCCGCGTCATCGACACGGGCGGCGACGTCTACCAGTCCGAGCGGCAGCAGTGGGACAGCGGCAACAACGCCGTCGCCGTCGAGCCCGGGGTGGTCTTCACCTACGACCGCAACACCGTGACCAACACGTTGCTGCGCAAGGCCGGCATCGAGGTAATCACCATCGTCGGCGCCGAGCTCGGCCGGGGCCGCGGCGGCGGCCACTGCATGACGTGCCCGATCGCGCGCGACCCCGTCGAGTTCTGACCGGGCCGAGCGGTGTGGTCCTCGAGGAGGAGTCGATGACAGACGACGACGAAAAGGCATGGGAGATGAGCAGATTGAGTCCACTGCACCGATTCCGGCTCGCACCCGCCGGCACCGCGCGGGGCCGCGCCGACCGGCCGCACGCGTCCGGCCCCTCACGTCGGCGACGGCTGGCACGGGCTCTCGTGGCGACGGGCCTCGTGCCCGCAGCGCTCGTCGTCGCCGCCTGCACCAGCCAGCCGGACAGCACGCAGGCCCGCATCGACAACCCGGCGCGGGGCAACAGCGTCAACGCCCAGGTCGGCAGCATCCGGTTGCTGGCCACCCGCATCGACGCCCCGGAGGAGCGCAAGGTCCTCGCCGCCACCAGCACTGGACTGTTCACGACGCTCGCCAACGACGGGGCGCAGGACGACCGCCTCGTGGCCGTGTCCACCAGCTACGCGACGCGCGCCGTGCTGCGGGACGGCACCGACGGCGCGGAGCGTCCCGTCGACGTGCCGGTGCCCGCCCACGGCGTCGTGTCGCTGCAGTACCCGGGGCACACCCACATCGAGCTGGTCGACCTCAAGGTCGATGTCCGGGCCGGGCGCCTGCTGCCCGTGCAGTTCCGCTTCGCCAAGGCCGGTACGGCCACCGTCAACGTCTTCGTCGACGGGTTCGGGCTGCCCACCGTGTCGCCCGTGACGTCCCGCACGAGCTGACGACGCGGCTCCGCCCCGACGCACCCCGACGCGTCCCGACGCTGACGCGCGCCCGGACATCGGGCAGGCTTGGGCGACATGAGTGCTGTCACCCTCGAGACGTTGCGCCTGTTCCTCCACGTCCTGGCCGCCACCGTCTGGGTGGGCGGCCAGATCACCCTCGCCGCCCTCGTCCCGGCGCTCCGCGCGGCCGGGACCGACGTGCCGAAGGCGGCGGCCAACGCCTTCAACCGGATCGCCTGGCCCGCGTTCGGCGTCCTGCTGCTCACCGGCGTCTGGAACGTCGTGGCCGAGGGCGACAAGGGCCCGGCCTACGAGCGCACCCTGATGGTGAAGTACACGCTCGTGCTCGCCTCCGGCGTCACCGCCTTCCTCCACGCGCGAGCGGCCTCGCGCCGGGCCATGGCCGTCTTCGGTGCGCTCACCGGCCTGACCGCGCTGGCCACGCTCTTCGTCGGGATCATGCTCGCGCAGTGAGCCGCGCGCCGCCGGACGAGGACGCGGATCCGAGGGGTGCGATCGTCCCTTCTCGCGCGCCGCAGGAGCAGACTGGCAGGCAGACGGAAGGACGTCGGATGCCTGAGCTCGTGGTCGACTTCATCACCTCGCTCGACGGTTACGGGGCGGCCGACGGCTGGCCGGGCTGGTGGGGCCTGCAGGGGCCCGAGTACCTGGCCTGGCTCGCCGAGAGCCCGGAGGGTGACCACCTCACCCTCATGGGGGCGAACACCTACCGGCTCATGCACGCCTTCACCGCGGAGGGCGAGCCGGGGACCGACGTGCTCACCGGCATGTCGAAGGTCGTCTTCTCGAGCACGCTGACCGAGCCGCTCGAGTGGGAGAACACGACGCTGGTCACCGGGGACGCCGCCGAGGCGGTCCGGGGCATGCGGCAGGACGGCGACCGCCCGATGCGCACGATCGGGAGCGTGTCGCTGTGCCGGTCGCTGGTCACGGCGGGCCTCGTCGACCGGTTCCGGGTCGTCATGTTCCCGGTCATCACGGGAGCCACCGGCCGCGAGCGGATCTACGACGGGTACCCGGACGTGGCCCTCGACATGATCGACAGCCGCACCTTCGACGGCCGGATCCAGCTGGTCGAGTACGTGCCGCGGGTGCTGGACGGGCCGCCGCTCCCGTCGTGACGGGCGCCTGCGGGCCACCAGGCTCCTGCCGGGCCTAGGCGGTGGCCGTCCCGACGGCACGCAGGATGCTCGAAAGGGCCCGCGGGTGGGCCAGGTCCAGGTCTGCCAGCTCGCCGGGCCGGAACCAGCGCAGGTCGTCGTGCTCCTCGGGTGCCACGTTGACCGGTTCGCCGTCCCATCTCGTGACGAGGAAGGCGTGCACGTCGAGGGTCGGGTCCTCCACCGGCATCGGGAAGGGCAGCGGGTCGTGGACGAGGACGCCGATCTCCTCGCGGCACTCCCGCACGACGGCCCGGTCGGGCGACTCCCCGGGCTCGACGTGACCGCCGACGAGGTCCCAGCAGTCGGGGTACCAGCGACGCGACGGGTGGCGGTGCACGAGCAGCACGTGACCGTCGCGCACGAGCGCCGCGACGGCGATCGGGATCCGGTCGCTCATGTCGGCACCCTAGGCGAACCCCTACTGGCACACTCGCGCCATGAGCACGGGACAGGCGGCGCCGCCCACGACCATCGCGCGTCCCGCCGTGCGCCGGGCCGTGCCCCGTCGCCGCGTCGTGGCGGGGTGGGTCGCCGCCCTCGTGGCGGCAGGCGTCGTCGGCTGGTGGTGGAGCCACCCGACGGCCCTGGCCGGGAATGGATTCGACATGGGCATGAGGCACTGGACGGTCGGCAAGACCTTCTACGCCGCCGTGACGTCGCCACGGCCCGGCGAGCAGACCGGCCTGAGGATCCACTCGGCCTCCGCGACGGCCACCGTCGGCGAGATCGAGCAGCCCGGCGCCACGACGATCGCGTTCTACGTCTGCACGCACGCTCCGGCGTCCGACGTCCAGGCCATGCTGATGGCCGGTCCGACCGAGATCGGCCAGCAGTGCTCCTCCCTCGTTCCCGCCGAGGGAGCGGCCATGAGCCTCGGCGAGAGGCCCTCCCAGCAGCTCGTCATGGCCGTGACGCCGCACCGGCCGGGACACGTCGCCATCCGCGACGTCACGGTCACCTACAGCCACCGCTGGCAGCGAGGCACCGAGGTCTTGGCCGGGCTGGTCACGCTCGAGGTCGCGACGCCCTGAAGGCAGAGCCGGCCGCGTCTACGCTGGAACGGTGGGCCACGGCGGGGACCGGCCGCCCGGTCAGGGCACGACGTCGCGACGCCCCGGGCTGCCCCACGGGGCCCCCGGGGTCGGACGCCGACGCCTCGCCGCCGTTGCCGGGTGGGTCGGCGCCATGGCAGCCGCGGTGGTCATCTCGGGTTGTACCGCCGCGATGCCGCCCGGAGAGGTCGACACCCGCCTGCCGGTGAGCCCCGCGCCCTCCCTGACGACGATCGACCGGATGACCGCCCTGCCCGAGGCGGTCGAGTGCGCGACCGAGCACCTCGACGGCCGCCGCAGCAGTCTGCCGGGACAGGAGCTGCTCCCACCCGGGTACCCCGGCGCCGTCGCGGTGCGGCTCGTCGTGCCTGGAAGGGATGCCGCCGACGCCCGCTGCCACCCGACGCTCGTGAACCGGTTCAGCTGCCGCGACACGACGACGTGGGCGGTGCCCGACCCCACCGAGTTCCTCCTCGCCTTCGGTGCGAACCGGGTCAGGGTCGTCGAGGGGACGTCCACGGCCCGGACGCAGTCGACGGGCGACGGCCGCGCCCCGGCGGCACCGAAGCGGTCGTTCACCTACGCGGAGTACACGTTGGCCGCCGGCGACCCGCGTGGCGCCGTCGCGTTCGAGCGGCGCGTCTTCGGGACCTGCGCCCTGGCGACCGTCTCGACGGTCGGCACCGTGGCGCTGTGCACGGCCTCGGTGGGGACCGAGACCGGCCTCGTCGACGTCGCCTTCCTCGCCACGGGGGACCGGCTGGCGCAGGTGTCGCTGTCCGGGACCCGGTGGAGCGCCGACGAGCGCGACCGTGCCTGGCAGGCCGTCGCGCTGTACCTCCGGCAGCAGGGGTGACGGCACGGCCTGGCGGCCGCGACCGCTCGACCTGGCCGGTGGGTTCGGCTCAGGCCGTAGCGGGTTCGCGCACCCCCGACGCGGCGTAGGCGGCGTCGACGAGCTCGGCGCTGGCGACCGACCAGGCTGCGTCGGTGAGCACTGGTGTCCCCTGCCGGACGGCCGAGGCGAAGGCCTCGAGCTGGTAGGTGTAGCTGGTCCGGGTGCCGAGGTGCTCGACGACCTCCGGCTCGCCGTCGCGTCGCAGGACGAGGGAGTCGCCCTCGTGCGGCACCGGGAACATCGGCACGACGAGCTCGCCGGCCGACCCCCGGACCGTCAGCGACATGTCGCGGTCGGCCGAGTCCATGTCGCTGCCCGCCAGGCCCGTTGCGCCGGAGGGGAACTCGAGGTCGGCGAAGAGGCGCTCATCGACGCCGGGGCGTCCGGCCCGCGTGTCAGCCCGGGCGGCGACGACGCGCGGCTCGCCGCCGGCGAAGCGTCCGAGCAGCCGCACGCAGGAGAGCGCGTAGCAACCGAGGTCCATCGTGGCGCCGCCACCGAGCTCGCGCGACCAGCGCGGGTCGTCCTCGGGCGGGGCCGGCATCCGCAGCACCGCCTCGACGCGTTCCACCTCGCCCACGGCGCCGTCGCCCAGCAGGGCGCAGACCCGCTGGAACAGCGGGTGGTACGGGTAGTGGAACGCCTCCATGAACACGACGCCGGACGCGTGCACGGCGTCGCGGACGCGTCGGGCCTCGGTGGCGTCGAGGGCCGACGGCTTCTCGGCCAGCACGTGCTTGCCGGCCTCGGCCGCGCGCACGTTCCACTCGGCGTGCAGCGCGTTGGGCAGCGGGTTGTAGACCGCCTCGACGTCGGGGTCGGCGAGCACCTCGGCGTACGAGCCGAGCACCCGCTCGACGCCGTGCTCGTCGGCGAACGCGGTTGCGCGCGCCGCGTCGCGGGCGGCGACCGCCACGAGCCGGTGCCCCGTGGCCGCCGCGGGCGCGACGACGCTGAGCGACGTGATCCGGGCTGCGCCGAGGACGCCGAGCCGCAGCGGCTCGTCCGCCGGGGAACCCGCCATCGTCAGATGCCCTTCTCGGCCTCGAGGAGGGTGCCCGCCGCGAAGCGCAGGCCCTCGAGCTGGTCGAGCTCGCGGTCCTCGTGCTCGATGTTGACCGGCATGTCGGGGTCGACCTTGTGCAGGGCCCGGAGGAACTCGGTCCAGTACGCGGTGTCGTGGCCGCGTCCCACGGCGACGAAGTCCCACGACGACTGGCTCGGCCAGCCGCTCAGCGTCGTGCCGCCACCCATCGGCAGGTAGTCCGGCGAGCCCTCGGCGACGCGCGTGAACGCGTCGTCGATGACGCCGTTGACCCTGGCGGCGTCGTTGATCCGGGTGTCCTTGGCGGCCGCGTTGTAGACGAGCTCGCCGAGGTCGGCGATCGCGAGCACCGGGTCGATGCCCTGCCAGAAGAGGTGGCTCGGGTCCATCTCGGCGCCGACGTGCGTCGCGTCGATCTCCGCCACGAGCCGGTGCAGGGTGCGCGGGTTGAAGACGACGTTGCCCGGGTGCATCTCGATGGCGACCTTGACGTCGGCGTCGGCAGCGCGCGTTTGGACGTCCTTCCAATACGGGACCGCAACGCCCCACTGGTACTCCTGGACGTCGAGGAACGGGCTCCACCACGGCAGCGGGTTCCACACGGGCCCAGTGGTCCCCGGCTCGCTGCCCGGCGCGCCCGACATCGTCACCAGGCGCTTGACGCCGAGCAGGGCCGCGAGCTCGATCGAGTCGAGGAGGTCCTGCGAGTGCGGGAAGCCGGCCGCGGGGTGCAGCGGGTTGCCGTTGCAGTTGAGCGCGGTCAGGGTCAGGCCCCGCGAGCTGAACTCGCCGAGGTACTGCTGGCGGGCGTCCTCGCTCGAGCGGAGCTCCTCGACGGGCAGGTGGATGGGCGGCAGGAAGCCGCCGGAGTTGATCTCGACGCTCGTCAGGCCGAGGCCCTTGATGATGTCGAGGGCCTCGGGGAGCGTCTTGTCCGCGAGGCAGGCGTTGTAGGCACCGAGCTGCATGGGGGTCGTCCTTTCGTGACGTCGTCGTCGACGGGTGCGCTGGAAGCGGTTGGGGGAGAGAGGGTTCAGGGGGCGACGGAGACGGTCGCGCCGCCCGCTGTGGCCGACCGGGCCACGGCGTCGATGATCTGCAGGTCGCGCAGGCCGTCCTCGAACGGCGCGACGGGTGGCAGGCCCTTGATGCCGGCGACCTGCTCGAGGAACGCCCGGGCCTGGTAGCCGAAGAGGTCGCCGACGCCGTACGAGACGCCCGGGAAGTCCATCGGCAGTCCGCCCTTGACGTACGGGTGGGCCGGCCCGGCGAGCACCCGGTTGTAGCCGTCGAAGCCGTCCTCGCGGAGCCGGCGGATGACGCTGAGCTCGGCCGGCCGGTCCATGTCCCACTTGACGCCGCCGTGCTGCGCCATGACCTCGAAGGCCATCGAGTTGGCGTGACCGGGGGCGATGCGTGAGATGGAGAACGTGCCGACGGCCCCGTTCTCGAAGTGGGCCGTGAAGGTCGCGACGTCGTCGTTCTCGACCGGCTCGCGCACGTCGGACAGCTCGGCCCGGGCGTGCCCGTACGTGGTGCCGAGCGGCAGGGCTCGCTCGGTGACCTTCGTCGTGAAGGTCGCGCCGCCGACCGACAGCATGGGGCCGCAGAGGAACTCGGCCACGTCGATGAGGTGGCTGCCGATGTCGGCGAGGGCGCCGGTGCCCGGCCCGCCCTGGTAGCGCCACGCCATCGGCACCTGCGGGCTGAGCGCGTAGTCGCACCAGTAGCGCCCGTTGAAGTGCGAGATCTCGCCGAGCTCGTCGCGGAGCAGGTCGCGGATGGCGGCGACGGCGGGCTGCCGGCGGTAGACGAACCCGACGCCGGTCACCTGGTCGGGGTGGGCCTGCGCCGCCGCCACCATCGCCTGCGCGTCCTCGAGGCTCGCGGCCAGCGGCTTCTCCGACAGCACGTGCTTGCCGGCGGCGAGGAGCGCCTCGGTGATCTCGCGGTGCAGGTGGTTGGCGACGACGACACTGACCACGTGGACACCGTCGTCGTCGAGCAGCTCGCGCCAGTCGGTGCCGGAGCGCTCGAAGCCGTAGCGGGTCGCCGCGTCGGACGCGACGGACGCGTCGGCGTCGATGACCGCGACGTATCGGACGGGCGGCAGCGGCGGGTCGAACAGCGTCGGGGCGGTGCGGTAGCCGGCGCAGTGGGCGCGCCCGGCCATGCCGGCGCCGACGACGGCGACACCGATGGGGGACGTGGTCATGGTGATGTGCCTCTCTGGACATCGGTGCGGGAGCTCTGGGCGCTAGGCTTAAAGCGCTTTAAAGAGTCTGCGGGGCGTCCCTCCGCCCTGTCAACGCTTTGTGCTGACAAACTGTCGAGCGATCGCCGACCCGATCACCCCGACCGAGGAGCCCCATGCCGACCCGACCGTCCCGCCCGCGGCTCGACGACGTCGCCGCGCGCGCCGGCGTCTCCACCGCCTCGGTCTCGCTCGTGCTCCGCGGACGCCCCGGCCCGTCCGACACGACCCGCGAGGCCGTGCTCCGGGCCGCGTCCGACCTCGGGTACCGGCCCGACCGCACCGCGAGCCTCCTGGCCCGCCGCCGCACCCAGCTGCTCGGCGTGACGATGGACGTCAGCAGCCCGTTCCAGGCCGAGCTGCTCGAGGACCTGCAGGCCGCGGCCGACGAGCGCGGCTACGACCTCGTCGTCAGCCCGCTCACGCGCACGCGCGACGAGCGCCGTGCCGTCGAGATGCTGCTCGACTTCCGCTGCGAGGCGCTCATCCTGCTCGGCCCGTCGACGCCCGACGCCGACCTCGCCGCGCTCGCCCGGGACCACCACGTGGTCGCCATCGGTCGGCGGCTCGACGTCGAGGGCGTCGACGTCGTCCGGGCCGCCGACGACGTCGGTGTCGGGCTCGCCGTCGACCACCTAGTAGGGCTCGGGCACCGGTCGCTCGCGTTCGTCGACGGCCCCCGCGGGTCCATCGCGACGCTGCGCCGGCAGGCCTTCAGGGCGGCGACGCGTCGGGTCATTGGTTCGTCGGTCCGGGTCGTCCCCGGTGGTGCCACCGAGGAGGCCGGGCAGCGGGCCGGTGCCGACCTCGTGCGGGCGGGCGCGCTCGCGCCGTCCGGAGGTGTCACGGGCCTCGTCTGCTACAACGACCGCGCGGCGCTCGGGGTCCTGGCCGCCTTCCAGGAGGCGGGGTGCTCGGTGCCCGCGGACGTGTCGGTCGTCGGCTACGACGACAGTCCCCTCGCGCGCCTGGCGACGGTCGGCCTCACCTCGGTCAGCCAGGCCACGCGCCCCATGGCCGAGGCCGCGGTGCAGGCGGCCACGCAGCGCCTCGACGAGGGACGGTCCGAGGTGGTCGAGGTGGTCCTCGAGCCGCACCTCGAGGTGCGCCGTACGACGGGCCCGGTGGGTGGACGGCGCTAGCGTGCTGGCATGACCGACAAGCTGACCCGGCAGGCCGCTTCGGAAGCCCTGCCCACGTGGCGGTTCCTCCTGCAGCGGATGCACCTGACGGTCCGCGCCGCCGACGCCGCGGCCGCGTTCGACTTCGTCGCACGCGTCGGTACCGTCGCTGCGGCGCACGACCGGCAGCTCGATGTCGACCTCCGGGCGCCGGTCGTCCACCTCGCCCTCTCGACGCGTGCCGGTGGCGGCGTCACCGACGACGACGTCGCGCTGGGGCGGGACGTCGACGCCCTCGTGGCCGAGCTCGGCCTCGCCTCCGAGCCGGGCTCCCTCACCGTCGTCGAGATCGCCATCGACGCCATGGACATCGACGCCGTCCGTCCCTTCTGGGACGCCGTGCTCGGGTGGGACGTCATCCGGCGCGACGACGTGCAGGACCCGCTCCGGCTCGGCCCGGCCGTGTGGTTCCAGCAGATGGACGAGCCACGGCCGCAACGCAACCGGATCCACCTCGACGTCACGGTTGCGCACGACGAGGCGGCCGGACGCATCGAGCGGGCCCTCGCCGCCGGCGGCCGTCTCGTGTCCGACTCGCGCGCCCCCGCCTTCTGGATCCTCGCCGACCCCGAGGGCAACGAGGCATGCGTCTGCACGTGGCAGGGGCGCGACCCGGTCCCGGGGGCCTGACCCGCACTCGTCAGCCGGCCCGCCAGCCGGCGCGTCAGTCGGTGAGTGCCTCGGTGACCAGCGCCGCGAAGAGCGCCGGGTCATCGACCCACGGGAAGTGCCCTGCGCCGTCCTGGACGATGCACCGACCGTCCGCGAAGAGTGCCGCGATCCGCTGCCCGACCTCGGGGCCCGGCACGAGGTCGAGCTCGCCGACGACGATCCGGACCGGTGCCTCGAGCGCAGCGAACGCGTCACGGCCCAGTGCGTCGTCGGGCACGCCGGACCAGAACGCCGCCGTGCCGTCGCGGTTGTGCTGCGACGCGTCCGACTCGGCGTGCTCGCGGGCGGCGTCGGTCCAGGCGCCGTAGAGGAAGGGCGACATCGCCCGGCGGGTCGCGGGCGTGGGCTCCTCGGCGGCGAGGGCGAGGCTGGCCTCGGCGAACCACGGCTCGGCCGCACGCAGCTGCACCCGGGCCGCCCACTCCTCGTCGGTCACCTCGATGCTGCTGGCCGGCGTGACGAGGACGAGCCGGCCCACCCGCTCCGGATGGGCCGCCGCGTACAGCTGGGCGACGAAGCCGCCGGCCGAGTGCCCGAGCAGGTCGACGGTCGTGAGGCCGAGGTGCTCGCGCAGCGCCTCGAGGTCGTCGGCGAGGCGGGGCGCCGCGTAGGTCGCCGGGTCGTCGGGGCGAGGGGATGCCCCGGTTCCGCGCGGGTCCGGCACGACGAGTGCCCGGCCGGATGCGCCGGCGAGGCCGCCGAGCGTGCCGAGGTAGGCGGCGTCGCGGGCCGGTCCGCCGGGCCAGACGACGAGCGGCTCGCCGTCGCCCTCGACGTGGTAGGCGAGCTGCGTCCCGTCGTAGGACGTGTAGGTCGGCATGGGCCCACCGTGCCAGAGCGTCGAGGGCCCGCGCTCCCCGGTTTCCGCGCTGGGCGCCGGTCCCGTCCCTGCGTGCCGGCCGGTCAGGCGACCGGAGCGGTGCTGCTCCGGACGACGAGCTCGGGCCGGATGACCGCGCCGGTCGGCTCTGCCGCGCCGTCGTCGAGCCGGGCCGTCACCGCGCGCACGGCCTCGGCGCCGAGCCGGGCGGCGTCCTGGCGCACCGTCGTCAGCGCGACGTGCGGGTAGCCGGCCTGCTCGATGTCGTCGAAGCCGACCACCGACACGTCGCCCGGCACCCGCAGTCCCGCCTGCCGGACGACGTCGACGAAACCGAGCGCGCAGCGGTCGTTGAACGCGACGACGCCGGTCGGGCGCGGGGCGTCCATGGCGAGGAAGGCCCGGCCGGCCGCAGCGCCGTCGAGCTCGGTGAGGCCGCCGGGCATGACGAGTCCGGGGCGCTCCGGTGCGGCGCGCATGCCGCGCCGGTAGCCCTGACGTCGCTCCGCGGCGCCCGGCGCCCGGCCGCCGTCGAGCAGCCCGATCCGCTCGTGCCCGAGGTCGCGCAGGTGCTCGACCGCAAGACGCATCCCGAGGGTGTCGTCGGTGCGCACCGTCCCGACGCCTGCTGCGCGTGCCGGGCGCAGCACGCTGACCACGGGTAGCCGCTCCGCGAGTCGTGCCATGGCGCCGGTCGCGAGGTCGCTGCCGACGAGGACGAGGCCCTCGCACCGCTCGGCGAGCAGGGTGTCGACGGCGTCGGTGTCGGAGCGGTCGGGCGTGACGCCGCTGAGCACCACCTCGTAGCCCACCGCGTCGGCCCCGGTGTAGAGGCTGCGGAGCACCTCGCCGTGGAAGGCGTGGCCGACGGCGAACGTCACGCCGATCATCCGCGTGCGACCCCGGCCGAGCCGGCTGGCGCGGGTGTCGGGCCGGTAGTCGAGGTCGGCGGCCGCGGCGAGGACGCGGGCGCGGGTCTCCTCGGAGGCGCCGGCGACGCCGCGGAACACGATCGACACGAGGGCGCGCGACACCCCGGCTCGTGCCGCCACGTCCTCCATCGTCACGCGTCCGGTTGCCATGCGTCCGCAGTGTAGAGCGCTCCAGACCATTCGGCCGCGATCTCTTGACGCCGACCGGGGGTCGCCGTCACCATCGAACTAGAGCGCTCTAGTAGAGAAGCAAAGGAGCTCCCCATGACCGCCCCAGACCCCGTCCGCATCGGTCTCATCGGTGCCGGCCGCATCGGCACCCACCACGCCGCCACCCTCGCCCGTCGCATCCCCGAGGCCGAGCTCGTCGCCGTCGCCGACCCGGTCGAGGCGTCCGCCCGCCGCCTCGGCGAGGACCTCGGCGTCGAGTGGCTCACCGACCCCCAGGCCCTCATCGACGACCCCCGTGCCGAGGCCGTCGCCATCACCTGCGCCAGCACGGCCCATGCCGACCTCGTCGTCGCGGCGGCCCGCGCCGGCAAGGCGGTCTTCGTCGAGAAGCCGATGGCGATGACCCTCGCCGACGCCGACCGTGCCATCGCCGCCGTCGCGCGGGCCGGCGTCCCGCTGCAGGTGGGCTTCAACCGCCGTTTCGCCCGCGACTTCGCCGCCGCCCACGACGCCGTGGCCGCCGGACGCGTCGGCACCCCGCAGCTGATGCGGTCCGTCACGCGCGACCCGGGGCTGGCGAACCCCGGCGGGGTGCCGCCGTGGACGATCTTCACCCAGACCCTCATCCACGACTTCGATGCCCTCAACTGGTTCAACGCCGGCGCGCGTGCCGTCGAGGTGAGCGCCATGGCCGACGCCCTCGTGGCCCCTGCCTACAAGGCGGGCGGCCTGCTCGACACCGCCGTCGTGACGGTCCGCTACGACAACGGCGCCATCGGGGTGGCCGAGGCGAGCTTCTCGGCCGCCTACGGCTACGACGTGCGCGGCGAGGTCTTCGGCTCGGCCGGCATGGTGCTGGCCGGCAGCCCCGCGCACCTGACCACGTCGTTGTGGACGGCTGACGGCGTCGCCGTCCCGACGGCCCGCAGGGACACCGACCTGTTCTCCGACGCCTACGCCGCCGAGCTCACCGCGTTCTGCACCGCGGTGCGGTCCGGCGCTCCGACGGTCGTCGGTGGCCACGACGCCCGGGCCGCGCTGCGCATCGCCCTGGCCTGCATCGAGGCCGTCGAGACCGGCGGCACCGTCACCGTGCGCGACGCCGACCGCGAGGTGGTCGCGTGACCGCCCCCACCGGCGTCGCCGGCAGCCCGTTCACCCTGGCCGTCAGCTCGGAGATGGTCTTCCTCGACCTGCCCGTCGTCGAGCGCGTGCGCCGCATCCACGAGCTCGGCTTCGCCGTCGAGATCTGGGACTGGACGCGTCACGACCTCGACGCGCTCGCGGCCCTGCGCGCCGAGGGCGTCGTGTTCTCGTCGATGACCGGCTACGTCCGCGGCCGCCTCGCCGACCGCGACGGGGCCGACGAGCTGCTCGCCACGGCCGCCGAGTCCGTGCCGGTGGCGAGGCGTCTCGGCATCCCGCGGCTCAACCTGCACGGCACCGGTCTCGACGACAAGGGGCTCCCGTTCCAGCCGGCCCACGAGGTGACCGGTGCGATGTGGCTTCAGGCGCGCGACACCCTGGGCCGGGTGGCCGAGCTGGGTGAGCGGGAGGGCGTCCAGTTCGTCCTCGAGAACCTCAACACGGAGGTCGACCACCCCGGCGTGCCGTTCGCCCGGGCTGCCGACTGCCTGGCCCTGGTGGAGGCGGTCGACAGCCCGCACCTGCGGCTCATGCTCGACCTCTACCACGCCCAGATCGGCGAGGGGAACCTCATCGAGCTGTGCCGCCGGGCCCTGCCGTGGGTCGGCGAGATCCAGGTGGCCGACGTGCCCGGGCGGTGCGAGCCAGGCACCGGGGAGATCGCCTACCCCGCGGTGGCCCGGGCGCTCGCCGAGATGGGCTACCGCGGCACCGTCGGCCTCGAGGCCTGGGCGTCGGGAGACCCCGAACTCGCCCTCAAGCGCTTCCGCGACGCCTTCACCCTGTGAGGTCCCGCCCCCTCCGACGCCCGCCTGCCCCGCCGCCCCCCACCCCCACCCCCTCATCGAGTGAGCACTCAGCCCCACCCGCCACATGACGGGTGGGGCAGGAGTGACGACGTGCTCACTCGATGGGAGAGGGGGGTGGAGGGCTGACGGCGGCGGGGGAGGTCGAGCGGGACGTCAGTGGGAGCGGCGGGCGTCGGAGTGGGCGTCGAGGCGACGGTGCAGCTCGGCCGAGTCGACTTGGTCGGCGAGTGCCGAGAGCACGACGTCGGCCTGGCTCGGCGGTGCCATGCCGCCGATCGGCTGGTCGCGGTCGAGGTTGGTCGGGAACGCGTACCCCTCGGCGCTCGCGGCGACGGCGTTGGCCACGGCCGGACCGACGCGTCCACCGCCTGCCGCCGACACCGCTGCGAGGAGCGCGGGGTAGACGGCCTCGACGACGCGCTGCCGGTCGACGGTCTCCATCGCCCGCCCGAACGCCGACGACACCTGCAGCAGGTTGGCCATGCGCCGGATGTCGCTCGAGTGGTTCGTGCCGGCCGCGTGGAAGAGCGCCGGGTCGAAGAAGACGGCGTCGCCCTTGGCGAGCGGCAGCTGCACGTGGTGGCCGACGAAGTACTCCTGGAACTCCGGCCGCTGGTAGGCCACGTAGCCGTGGGCGTACTTCTGGCTGTGCGGCAGGTAGAGCGTCGGGCCCGACTCGACGGGCATGTCGCAGTGGGCCACCGCGCCCTGCAGGGTCAGCACCTGCGACAGCGCGTGCACGTGGGCGGGGTAGCGCGCGCAGACCTCGTCGCTCTGGAAGCCGAGGTGGTAGTCGCGGTGCACCGTCTGCCCGGCGCCGCCGGGGTTGACGACGTTGACCTGCGAGGTCACCTGGTAGCCGGGGCCGAGCCACGCGGTCGCGGCGAGGGCCAGGACGTCGTTGGCGTAGTAGTCGACGAAGGCCTGCGGGTCGGTCACGGCGAGCTTCTCGAGCGCGTTCCAGACGCGGTCGTTGGCGCCAGGCTTGGCGAAGTGGTCACCGGATGCCGTTCCGGCAGAGCGCTGCTCGGCGATCATCGCCTCGAACGCGGCCGTGACCCGGTCGACGACCGACGCCTCGAACGCGCCCTCGACGACGACGATCCCCGGGCCGCCGGAGAGGGCACGGGCGATCTCGGCGAGCACGGCGCGTCGGCCGTCCTCGTCGGTGGTGGCGGCGGCGACGAGCCGGTCGGCGGCGTACACGGGCACCTCGCCCTCGAGCCGCGACGCGTGGGGGTGGTCCTCGAGGCGGGTGTGCTCGTCGAGGACCTCGAGCAGGTCGGCGAGCCGGCAGTCCTCGGGCAGGAGCCAGTGGTGGGTGGGGCGGGCGGTCAGGGTCACGACGTCCTCCTCGACGCGGTGCGGTGCTGCTGGGTGGTCCCTTTCAGGATGGGCCCGACGGGCCGCGACGGGACCGGCCACAACCCCTCAGAAAGCCCTCAGCGCGAGCACGTCGCCGACTACCGTGGCGCCATGGCCAGGACCGCGCCGCGCACCCACCGCGTCCGCGACATCGCGGAGCAGTCGGGCCTGTCCGAGGCCACCGTCGACCGGGTCCTGCACGGCCGCGCCGGAGCGAGCGCGCGGGCCGTGCGCGCCGTCGAGCAGGCGGTGCTCGACCTGGACCGCCAGCAGTCGCAGCTGCGCATCGCCGCGCGGACGCTCGTCGTCGACGTCGTCATGCAGGCGCCCGAACGGTTCTCCTCGGCCGTGCGCCTCGCCCTCGAGGCCGAGCTGCCGGCCGCCCGGCCCGCGGTGGTCCGGGCCCGCTTCGACCTGCGCGAGAACGCCGACCCGGCCGCCGCGGTGGCCTCGCTCGACGCGGTCGGTCGCCGGGGTCGGCTCTCGCACGGCGTGCTGCTCAAGGCCCCCGACCACCCGGACGTCGCCGCGGCGGCCCGCCGCGTCGCGGACCGCGGCATCCCCGTGGTCACCCTCGTCACCGACGTCCACGACTCCGGACGCGTCGCCTACGTCGGCCTCGACAACGCGGCCGCCGGGCGCACCGCGGCCTACCTCGTGGACCACTGGTTGGGGCACTCGCCGGGCACCGTGCTCGTCACGACGAGCGGCTCCGCCTTCTTCGGCGAGCGTGAGCGCATCGACGCCTTCCGCACGCAGCTGTCGCAGGTGGCCCCACGCGTCGGCACCATCCTCGTCACCGACACGGACGGTCTCGACGCGTCGCTCGCCGAGGCGGTCCGCGCGGCCCTGGACACGGATGCGTCGATCCGTGGCGTGTACTCGGTGGGCGGTGGAAACCGAGCCACTGCACAGGAGTTCGAGCGTGCCGGTCGCGAGTGCGGGGTCTTCGTGGCCCACGACCTCGACGCCGACAACGTCGAGCTGCTGCGCACCGGCGTGGTGTCCGTGGTGCTGCACCACGACCTCGGCGCCGACATGCGGCGGGCGCTGCGACAGGTGATGCGGGCCCACCGGCTGGTCCCCGGTGCGCCGACGTCGGTGCCCGCCAACGTCGAGGTGGTGACCCCGTACAACCTCCCGGCGCGCCTGCGTCCGGAGTGACGAGGGGAGGGCGGGACGGTCAGGCGGTGGCCTCCAGGGCGGCGGCGACCCGTTCGGCCGCCTCCCGGAGGATCACGTCGGGGACGTTCGGCAGGACGTCCTCCCAGAGGGGGAGCATCGGACCGCTCGCGTCGAGCATCCCGAGCGGCCGCGGGAGGAACCACACGTGGAAGTGGGCACCGCCGTCGCCCCACCGGTAGAGGTGCACGCGTCCGACGCCGCCGAGGGACAGGATCGCGCGCTCGACCCGGGCCGCGATGAGGCCGAAGCTCGCGGCGGCGGCGTCGGACAGGTCCCGGAAGGAGTCGACGTGCTCGCGGCTCGCCATCCACACCGTCCCGGGCAGGCTGCCTCCGACGGGCGGGTGCAGGGTCCAGTGCCCGTCACTCCAGGCGGCACCCGTCGAGCGGTGCTCGCAGACGCCGCAGGGCTCGCCCCCGGGCTCTCCGCGGCGCGGCGGCTCGGGCACGACGAGCGGGGAGGCCGCGCGAGGCGTCAGGGGCGCAGCCCAGGGAAGGGTGTCGAAGCTCGTCGGGACGACGTCGTCAGCAGAGGTGGGAAGCGGGTAGCGGGTATCGGACCGGGTGTCGGTGCTCATGTCTGCGAGCCTCCGCTTGCGCACCCGTGCGGCGCTTGATCGTTCTCGCCGTCTTGGTCACCTCCTGCGTGTCGACGGCACGAGGGACGACGCGTCGACGGGGTCAGCGCACGACGAGGGCCAGCGCCGACACCACGGTCGCGGCGAGGACGGCCTGGTCGAACCGGGTCTGGCTGAGCCGGCGTGCGGTGTGCAGCCCCACCCAGGCGCCGAGAAGCACGAACGGCGCCAGCGCCAGGGTGCGCCAGAGCGTCCCGGCGGTGAAGAGCCCCAGTCCGATGCTGAACGGCACCTTGCAGAGGTTGACGAGGAAGAAGAAGAGCGCGCCCGTGCCGAGGAAGCGTCGCTTCTCGACCCCTTGTGCCACGAGGTACAGCGTCATGACCGGGCCGGCGGCGTTGGCCGTCATCGTCGCGAAGCCGGAGGCCAGACCCGTGCCGACCGCAGCGGCGCGGGAGTCGGAGATCCGGCTGGTGTCGGGGTTGCGCCACACGAGCGCGAGCTGCACGACGGCGAACACGAGCAGGAGCACCCCGATGCTGCGCCGCAGGGTCACGTCGTCGACCCACGCCAGGAAGAGCGCCCCGAGGGCGAGGCCCGGCAGGACAGCCGGGACGAGCCGACGCAGCAGGGCGAGGTCGGCGTCGCGGCGGTAGTGCCACACCGCGTAGGCGTCACCGACGAGCAGGAGCAGCAGGATGGCCGCCGTGGACTCCCGGGTCGGCATGACGAAGGCGAAGATGGCGATGGAGATGGTGGCGACGCCGCCGATGGCCGTCTTCGCGAAGCCGACGAGCAGCGCGGCGACCGCCAGCAGCAGCAGCGTCGTCAGCGTCATGTCCGGAGAGTAGGGCGGCGCAACGGGGTCGCGACAGCGGTCGTCCGAGGCCCGGATCGTGCTCGGACAGGGCCGTTTTGGCGGTCCGGCCGATCGCCTGTAATGTTCTCTTCGTCAGCCCGACAGGGAGAAACGGACGCCACCGCGATCGACTCGATCGAGAGCGAAGTTGGCCGGTCCCTCGGATGACACCGCACCGGTTCACGGGCCTCCTCACGGAGATCCCAAGAGCCTGTCCCGGCCGGATCGGCCGCCCCTGACACGGTCAGGAGCACTGGTTCGGATGGGGTAAGGTTGCGGAGCCCGCCGAGACCGGCGGACCGACATCTGGTCGCTCTTCACGAGCGGGTCACGGATTTGGTCCGAACGGCGCGGACGGGTAAGTTTGAAGGGTTGCCCCGGAGGCCGGGCCCGCGTTGGTGGGTGTGGTTGATGGTGTGTGTCTGATGCTTGAGAACTCAACAGCGTGTCAAAAATCGATGCCAATACCTCGTCTCGAGGGGCCGGCGTTTGCTTGTCGCACATAGGTGTGGCGGGTGGCTGGTTTCTTGGATGATTATATTTCTTTGGTTGACAACGACGATCAGTATTTTTGCTGGTTGTTCGGCTCAGCCTGGATCATTTTTAACCCCGTTCGCGGGGTTGCCTCGCCTCTCTTTGTGGGGGTGGGGTTGTTGAAC
>NZ_MLJO01000012.1 GCF_001956915.1 Intrasporangium flavum
GTTCAACAACCCCACCCCCATAAGGAGCGAGGCAACCCCGCGAACGGGGTTAAAAATGATCCAGGCTGAGCCGAACAACCAGCAAAAATACTGATCGTCGTTGTCAACCAAAGAAATAAAATCATCCAAGAAACCAGCCACCCGCGACCATCAAGCCACGAGCGACGCCGGCCCCTCGAGACGAGGTATTGGCATCGATTTTTGACACGCTGTTGAGTTCTCAAGCATCAGACACACACCATCAACCACACCCACCAACGCGGGCCCGGCCTCCGGGGCAACCCTTCAAACTTACCCGCCGCCTCGACCTGAGTCAAACTCGCGAGCCGCTCCGAAGAGGCATCTCACGCGACCCTCCGGAGAGGGTCTGGCGGGTCCGACGGCCCCCGGCCATCAGGTCGGGTTTCCCATCGGTGTCGGCCCCGGGACCCGGCCGCCTCGGCGTCCGTTCCGCCCGGTCGGGCTGACGTCGTAAACGTTAGCCCGTGGACCCGGAGGAAGACAAATCCGTATCCCCCCGTGCGGCGGTCGGCGCCCGACCACCGCACGGGCACAGGCCTGTTCGGTCAGGCGATGCGGTCGATGACGATGGGGTCGAGCACCGGACGCGAGCCCTCGGGGGCCACGGTGATCCCGCCCTCGAGGGCCGCGACGGCCCGCTCGAAGCGCTCGGGTTCGTCGGTGTGCAGGGTGAGCAGCGGCTCTCCCCCGCGCACGCTCGCGCCGGGCTTGTAGTGGATCTCCACCCCGGCGCCGGCCTGCACCGGGTCCTCCTTGCGGGCCCGGCCGGCGCCCAGGCGCCACGCGGCGACCCCCACGGCGAGCGCGTCGAGCTCGACGAGCACCCCGTCGGCGGGCGCGAGCACGTGGTGGGTCTCCTTCGCCGTCGGCAGCGGCGCCTCGGGGTCGCCTCCCTGGGCACGGATCATCCGGCGCCACGCGTCCATGGCACGCCCGTCCTTCAGCGCGTCGGCGGGGTCGACCTCGACGCCCGCGGCCTGGACCATCTCGCGCGCCAGGGCCAGCGTCAGCTCGACGACGTCCTCGGGGCCGCCCCCCTCGAGGACCTCGACCGACTCGCGCACCTCGAGGGCGTTGCCGGCCGTGAGGCCGAGGGGCGTGCTCATGTTCGTGAGCAGGGCGACGGTCTTGACCCCGGCGTCGGTGCCGAGGCGCACCATCGTCTCGGCGAGCTCGCGCGCCTGCCCGAGCTCCTTCATGAAGGCACCCGACCCGACCTTGACGTCGAGGACGAGCGAGCCGGTGCCCTCGGCGATCTTCTTGCTCATGATCGAGGTGGCGATGAGGGGCACGCACGAGACGGTGCCGGTGACGTCGCGCAGGGCGTAGAGCTTCTTGTCGGCCGGCGCGAGGCCCGAACCGGCCGCGCAGATCACGGCACCGACGTCCTCGAGCTGGGCGAGCATCTGCTCGTTCGACATGTCCGCCCGCCAGCCGGGGATCGACTCCAGCTTGTCGAGGGTGCCACCCGTGTGGCCCAGCCCGCGGCCGGACAGCTGCGGCACCGCGACGCCGCACGCCGCGACGAGCGGTGCCAGGGGCAGGGTGATCTTGTCGCCGACGCCACCGGTCGAGTGCTTGTCGCTCGTCGGTCGCGACAGCGAGGAGAAGTCCAGCCGCTCCCCCGAGCGGATCATCGCGTCGGCCCAGCGGGCGATCTCGCGGGGGCTCATCCCGTTGAGGTAGATCGCCATCGCGAGCGCGGACATCTGCTCCTCGGCGACGACGCCGCGCGTGTACGCGTCGATGACCCAGTCGATCTGTGCGTCGGTCAGCTCGGACCGGTCACGCTTGGCGGAAATGACGTCTACGGCATCGAAGGCTTCGCTCACGCGACCATCATTCCCCAGCCCGGCACGCGTCGGAGCACGGGCGGCCGTTTCCGCCACAGGCGGAGCGGTCGGCCGTGACGCCCGATCAGGGGCACCACGGCCGACCGAGGATCTCAGCCCTCCGCGGCGTCGAGGTCCGCGGCGCCGAAGGCCTGCGGGAGCACCGCCGACATCGGCAGGACGCCCTCCGGCGTCATGAGGAGGCAGTCGGGGCCGCCGTTCTCCCAGAGGAGCTGGCGGCAGCGCCCGCACGGCATCAGGGCCTGGCCGTCTCCCCCGACGCAGAACACGTGGGTGAGTCGGCCGCCACCGGTGGCGTGCAGCTCGGAGACCATGCCGCACTCGGCGCACAGCGCGACCCCGTACGCCGCGTTCTCGACGTTGCAGCCGGCCACGACGCGTCCGTCGTCGACGAGACCGGCCACCCCGACGCGGAAGTGCGAGTACGGGGCGTAGGCACGCTCCATGAGCTCGACGGCACGCCGCCGGAGGGCCTCCCAGTCGACGTCGGTCACGAGGCCTCGCCCTTGCGGTACACCTGTCCGTCGGCCGCCGGCATCCGCAGGCGCTGCGAGGCGAACGCGAGCACGAGCAGCGTCGCGACGTACGGCGTCATGGCGGTGAACTCGTTGGGCACGCTCGGCGCCGACAGGAACCACCCGAGGGCGAGGACACCCATGACGACCATCGGCACACCCTTGAGCGGCTTGCCCTGCCGACGGCGGACGAACTGCCAGATGCCCCACGCGACGAGGGCGACGGCGATCGGCAGCAGGTAGGCGCGGACGACGTCACCGCCACCGCGCAGCTGCACCGCGTCGGTGTAGCCGAAGAGGGCCGCGCCGCCGGCGAGGCCACCCGGGCGCCAGTTGCCGAAGATCATCGCGGCGAGGCCGATGAAGCCGCGGCCACCGGTCTGGCCCTCGCGGTAGAGGTTGCTGGCCACGAGGACCAGGAAGCCACCCGCGAGCCCGGCGAGGCCGCCGGAGATGAGGACCGCCGTGAACTTGTAGCGGTAGACGTTGATGCCGAGCGTCTCGGCCGCCACCGGTGACTCACCGCACGAGCGCAGCCGCAGCCCGAAGGCCGTGCGCCACAGCACCCACCACGTGGCCACGAGGAGGAGCACGGCGATGACGGTCAGGATGTTGAGGTTGGTCGTCAGCGCCCGCAGCACCGACGCGAGGTCGGAGACGAGCCACCAGTGCTTCTGCTCGAGCGTCAGCAGCGGATCCGCGAGCCCGGGCACCGACAGGAACGGAAGCTGCTCCAGCGGCGGCGACTGCGTCGGGCCACCGCCCGGCAGGCCGGTGAAGGTGCGGACGGCGAGGTAGGCGCCGGCACCGGCCCCGAGCAGGTTGATCGCGACACCGGAGACGATGTGGTCGACGCCGAACACGACGGTGGCGAGGGCGTGGACCGCGCCGCCGACGACCCCCGTGAGGATCGCACCGAGGATGCCCGCCCACGGGCCGTAGTGGAAGCCGAAGAAGGCACCACCCCAGGTCCCGAGGACCATCATGCCCTCGAGGCCGATGTTGACGACGCCGGCGCGCTCGCTCCAGAGGCCGCCGAGACCGGCCAGGCCGATGGGGACGGCGAGGCCGATGGCGGCCATGAGGGCGCCGGAGGAGTCGATGTCGTTGGCGCCGGTGATGACGCGGACCGTCGAGAGGACGACGAGGCCGCCGACGATGAGGGCGGCCCAGAACCAGCGCGGTCGACCGGTGCGCTTGGCCGCGGGCGCAGCGGCCGGGGCCGTCTCGGTGATGACGGGGGTGCTCATGCCACCGCTCCTTCCGCCGGGGCCGAGGCTTGCCTGGCGAGCTCCGTGGCGACGCGACGCTGCTCGAGGGCGACGTTCGCGCGGCGCACGATCTCGTAGGCGATGACGACGGACAGCACGATGACTCCCTGGATGACGAGCACGAGGCGGTCGCTGACTCCGGCGCTGATCTGCAGGCCGTTGCCCTGGGCGTCGAGGTAGGCGAACAGCAGTGCGGCGAAGCCGATGCCGATGGGGTTGTTGCGACCGAGCAGGGCGATGGCGATGCCGGCGAAGCCCAGACCCGCCTGGACGGTGTCGCCGTAGACGTAGTCCTGGCCGAAGAGCAGCGGCATGCCGACGAGGCCGGCCGCGGCGCCGGAGATGAGCATCGAGGTCAGCACCATCCGCTTGACCTTGACGCCGCTCGCGACGGCTGCCGACTCGGAGCGACCGGTCGCGCGCAGGTCGAACCCGAACCGGGTCTTGTTGATGACGAACCAGTAGAGGACACCGACGAGGATGGCCAGCACGACGAGGCCGTACACCTTGCTCGGGGTGGCGATGATGCCGTCGAGCGAGATGCCCGGCACCCGGGAGTCCGCGGGCAGCGGCTTGGTGTTGGTCGCGTTGCTGCCCTGGACCTTCTCGGCCGTCTTGCCGAGGAGGAAGGCGACGAGCAGCGTCGCGATCGCGTTGAGCATGATCGTGGAGATGACCTCGGAGACGCCTCGCGTCACCTTGAGGACACCGGCGATGCCGGCCCAGAGGGCGCCGGACGCCATGGCCACGATGATCGCGACGATGATGTTGAGCCAGCCGGGCAGGAAGCCCTGGCCGGCGAAGAGGGCCGCCGCGAACGAGGCGACGCGGTACTGGCCGTCGACGCCGATGTTGAACAGGTTCATCCGGAAGCCGATGGCCACGGCGATGGCCGAGAGGTAGTACACGGACGCGGCGTTGATGATGGCGACGACCTGGCGCGGGAGCGGGGCCTTGAACAGCTGGGCCCAGACGGCGCCGACGGGGTCGCCCGCGACGTAGAGGATGATGCTCGTCACGACGACGGCCACGACGATCGACAGGAGCGGCGCCGCGATCGCCATGAGGATGCGACGGGCGTCCAGGCGGGCGGTCATCGGGTCTCCCCCTCGTCGTGGGTGCCCGCATCGGGCGCATCGGTGGGTGCCGGTGTCGAGCTGTCGGACGTGTCGGGCGTGGCGTCGGTGGACGCCTCGGCCGCGTCGACCGAGTGCGCGCCGGTCATGGCGGCACCGAGCTCCTCGCGGGTCACGACGTCCGGGTCGAACTCTCCGGACAGGCGTCCGCGCAGGATGACGCGGATCGTGTCGGACAGGCCGACGAGCTCCTCGAGGTCGGCCGAGATGAGCAGGACGGCGAGGCCGTTGCGGCGGGCCTCCTTGATGTGGTCCCAGATCGCCGCCTGCGCGCCGACGTCGACGCCACGGGTCGGGTGGGCGGCCACGAGGACGCGCGGGCTTCGGCGCATCTCGCGACCGATGATGAGCTTCTGCTGGTTGCCGCCCGACAGCGACCCGGAGGTGACGTTGATCGAGGGCGTGCGCACGTCGTACTCGTCTACGATCGTCTGGGTCTCGCGCTTGGCCGCGCCCGCGTTGACGAGGACGCCGCCCGGCCCGGTGACGTTGATGGCCTCGGTCTGGTGGCCGAGGATGACGTTCTCCCAGAGGGGCGCCTCGAGCAGCAGCGCGTGCCGGTGGCGGTCCTCGGGGATGTAGCCGATGCCGGCCTCGCGGATCTCGCGGACCTGCCAGTCGGAGATGTCGACGTCGCCGAGGAGGATGCGCCCGCTCGAGGGCTCGCGCATGCCCATGATGACCTCGACGAGCTCGGCCTGGCCGTTGCCCTCGACGCCGGCGATGCCGACGATCTCCCCGGCGTGGATCGTGAGGTCGATGCCGTCGAGCAGGGCCGGGCCCCCGGCCGGGTCGGTGAGCGAGGTGTCCTCGATCGTCAGCAGCGGTGTGTCGGTGACCGTCGACTCCTCGGTGGAGGGCGACGGCAGCTCGGAGCCGACCATGAGCTCGGCCAGCTGGCGCGGCGTCACGCCGGTGGGGTCGACCTCGGCGACGGTGGTGCCGCGTCGGATGACGGTGATGGCGTCGGCGACCTTGAGCACCTCGTCGAGCTTGTGCGAGATGAACACGACGGTGAGGCCCTCGGACTTGAGCTCGCGGAGGTTCTCGAAGAGCTCGTCGACCTCCTGCGGCACGAGGACCGCGGTCGGCTCGTCGAGGATGATGATCCGCGCGCCGCGGTAGAGGACCTTGAGGATCTCGATGCGCTGGCGGGCGCCGACCCCGAGGTCGGCCACGAGCGCGTCGGGGCGCACGTCGAGGCCGTAGGCCCCGGAGATCTCGCGGATCTTGGCGCGGGCGGCGTCGCCGATGCCGTGCAGCTTCTCGGCGCCTAGGACGACGTTCTCGAGGACCGTGAGGTTGTCGGCGAGCTGGAAGTGCTGGAAGACCATGCCGATGCCGGCCTCGATGGCATCCGACGGCGAGCGCAGCTGGCGCACCTGGCCGTCGACCTCGATGGTGCCCTCGTCGGGCTGCTGGACCCCGTAGAGGATCTTCATCAGGGTCGACTTGCCGGCACCGTTCTCACCGACGATGGCGTGGACCGTGCCCTTGTCGACGGTCAGCGCGATGTCCTTGTTGGCGACGACGCCCGGGAAGCGCTTGGTGATGCCCTCGAGCCGGACGGCAGGGGCGCCGTGGTGGACGGCCTTCGGAGGCTCGCCGGGCTCGCCCCCGGTCACGGGCTCGTTGGTGACGATGACACACACTCCTCATGCGGGCCCGCCTCGACGCGGGCGTCGATCGAGTATTGAACCAGCACTCGCGAACCTAACGCGCCACGCGGTGCCGGGGTGGGTAACTCGGTGAAGATGCGACGGCCCGGACGACGCGCACGCGTCGCCCGGGCCGCCCGGTGGGACGGCCGCGAAGGCCGCTCCCCTCCGAGAATCAGGACGATCAGGACTTCGGGACGGTGATCTCGCCCGAGATGATCTTCTGCTTGTACTCGTCGAGCTTGCTCTTGATGTCGTCGATGTGGCCACCGGTCGTGGCGTAGTCGACGCCGCCGGCCTTGAGGTCGAAGACCCGGTTGCCGGCCTTGAAGGTGCCGTTCTTCACCGCGGTGATGAAGTCGTAGACACCGACGTCGACCTTCTTGATCATCGAGGTCAGGATGACGTCGCGGACGTCGGCCGGGGCCGTCTTGGCCTGGTCGGAGTCGACGCCGATGGCCCACTTGCCGGCCGCCTTGGCCGCCGTGAAGACACCGCCGCCGGAGCCGCCGGCTGCGTGGTAGACGACGTCGGCGCCGCCCTGGTACATGCCGTCGGCCGCGGCCTTGCCCTTGTCGACCGAGTTGAAGCCCGAGAAGTCCGGCGGCTGGGTCAGGTACTTGATGTCGATCTTGACGTCGGGCTTGACCGCCTTGGCGCCGGCCACGTAGCCCGCCTCGAACTTCTTGATGAGGTCGGTCTGGACGCCACCGATGAAGCCGATGTGGTTGGTCTTCGTCTTGAGGGCCGCGGCCGCACCGACGAGGTAGGAGCCCTGCTCCTCGGCGAAGGTGATCTGGTCGACGTTCGGGCCGGCCGAGTCGGGCGACGAGTCGTCGACGATGGCGAACTTGACGTCGGGGTTGGCCTTGGCGGTCTCGCCGACGGCCTTGGCGTACGCGAAGCCGACCGCGACGATGTTGTTGTAACCGGCGTCGATGAGCTGCTGCAGGCGCTCCTTGCGGGCCGACTCGGGCTCGCCGTTGACCGCGGCCGCCTCCTTGGTGTCGGCACCGAGCTCGGACTTGGCCTTGTCGAGGCCGGCGGCGGCGGCGTCGTTGAACGACTGGTCACCGCGGCCACCCACGTCGTAGGCCATGCCGATCTTGAGCGAGCCGCCGGCGGCGCCGGTCGAGCCGCCCGTGCTGCCGGGGGACGTCGTGTTGTCGGTGCTGCTGCCGCAGGCCGCGAGGCCGAGCGCGGCGGCGGCGACGACAGCCGCGACCTTCGTTGCGTGACGCAAGAGGTGCTCCTTAGGAAATTCGTCGGACCGACGACGACATCGGCCCAGATGCAAGGGAACTGTAGACCTCGGCGGGCAACGATCTACGCAGCGCCGCGGAAGTCACGGGAAGTGTTATCGATCCGCGACCGCTGTGTCGTGAGATCGACAGGACACGCCCGGTGATCTGTGTCATGGCGTGCAGGAAAGGCCCGGGAAACACCCGGGAAGGGGACGTGTCAGGCCGGGGCGGCGAGGGGTCAGCGGGCGATGCCGAGACGGCGCGGGCGCTCGGCGTCGCTGCGGGCCGACGCCGCCGAGAAGACGACGCCGGCCAGGGTGCGGGCGCCGATCGGGATCGCGGCCTCGTCGACGACGAGGTCGCCCCGGTGCAGGTCGTAGGTCGGGCCGCCGGGCGTGCGGGTGCCGAGGCGCGCCATCGCGCCGGGCACGTGCGTCAGGTACCAGGCGAAGTCCTCGCCACCGAGCGACTGGGGCGTCGGGGCGACGAAGGCGCCGGCTCCGGTGACGGCGGCGGTGAGCGCGTCGATGCAGCCGGCGTCGTTGACGACGGGCGGCACGCCCTTGGTGATCGTCACCTCGGCGTGGACCGCGTACGGGGAGACGACGGCGTGCACGACCTCCTCGAGGAGGCGCTCGACGCCGTCCCAGATGCTCGCGTCGAGCATGCGCAGGGTGCCGCCCACCTTGCCGGAGGACGGGATGACGTTGTGGGCCCCGCCGGAGTGGACCGAGCCCCAGACGAGGGCGGCGCCGGCGCGGGGGTCCAGACGCCGCGACAGCACGGCCGGCACGTCGGTGACGACCTTGGCCAGGGCGTAGGTGAGGTCCTGGGTCAGGTGCGGCCGGGACGTGTGGCCACCGCGCCCGACGAGGACGACCTCGACCTGGTCGGCGGCCGCCGTGATCGGACCGACGCGCAGGCCCACCTGGCCGGCGTCGAGGTTCGGGTCGCAGTGCAGGGCGAAGATGCGGTCGACGCCCACGAGGCCGTCCTGGGCCACGACGTCCTCGGCACCGCCGGGCATCAGCTCCTCGGCGGGCTGGAAGACGAGCCGGGCGCCGAGGCCGGCCGCGACGAGCCGGGCCTCCTCGTTCTTCAGGGCGAGCGCCGCGCCGAGCAGGGCCGTGGTGTGCACGTCGTGGCCGCACGAGTGGCTGACGCCGTCGGTGCCGGAGGCGAAGTCGAGGCCGGTGGCCTCGCGGATCGGCAGGGCGTCGATGTCGGCGCGCAGGGCGATGCGCTCGACCGGGTCGGTGGCGCCGAGGTCGGCGACGAGGCCGGTGCCGCGCAGCCGTCGCACCCGGATGCCGGCCGACTCGAGACGGTCGGCGATCGCCGCGGTGGTGCGGACCTCGCCGCGCCCGAGCTCGGGATGGGCGTGCAGGTCGCGACGGAAGGCGATGAGCTCGGCCAGGTGCTCGTCGACGACGCGTCCGATCGCGTCGAAGGGCAGGGGCAGGGCGGCATCGGTCACGATCACGGGATTCTAGCGAGAGGATGGTGCCCGCCCCGGCACCTCGGGGTCGTCGGTGTGGGCGGCACCCCGGCGCAGGACCCCGGGAGGCGACGTGGACGGGCCGGTGGCGGACGCCTCGGACGAGCCCCGCGACGTCGCCGTCCTCGACGTGCTGCGACGCGTCGACCGGGCGCTGCCCTTCACCACCGTCACGCCCGACGCGTCGGCCGCGACGACGTGGTGCGCCGACGTCCTGGCCCACGTGCGCGCGGGCGCCGACCCGCTGGCGCCCTGGCGCGACGCGCTGCGGGAGCAGATGTCCCGACGGCACGGGGTGCCGGTCGCGGCGCACGTGCCGGCGGCGTTCGTGCTCCAGTGGTGGTGCGAGGTGGCCGCGACACCCCTGGCCCACGCCGCGGCGCTCGGTCCGTGGGTCCTCGTGCCACCGGCGTCGGGGCTCGGCTTCGAGCTGGCACCCGGCCTCTACCCGCACCGCCTCGTCGTCGACCCGGCCCGCGCCCGGCTCGAGGTGGAACCCGACCCCGAGCGGAGGGCGGCCCGCTCCCGCGCCGTGTACGACGACCTCGTGCACGAGGTCGTCGCGGCGTTCGCGCCCGGGGTGCGGATGGGCTCGCGGCAGCGCTGGGGCGTCGTCGACGACACGTGGTCCACGGCATCGCGCGTCGCGGCCGGGGCCGCCGGGCACCCGACCGGGCCCGAGCCGCGTCGGGTCTCGTGCTGCTTCATCTACGCGCTGCCGGGGATGCGCGAGTGCGCGGCCTGCCCGCGCAGCGGGAGCCCCTCCGGGCGGCGGTGGGGCGCCGGGCCGCAGAACTAGGGTGTGGCCATGTCGCAGCCGATGCCCTCGCCCGACCTGCTCGTCGTCCGGGAGGAGGTGCGCGACGCCCTCGACGCCGGCCTCGGTGTCGTCGCCCTCGAGTCGACGATCCTCGCCCACGGGCTCCCCCACCCCGACAACGTCGAGGTGGCCGCCCGGATCGAGGACGCGGTGCGGGCCGGCGGCTCGGTGCCCGCGACCATCGCGGTGCTCGACGGCGTCGTCCACATCGGCCTCGGGCCGGCCGAGGTCGAGCGCGTGTGCACCGACCCCGGCGTCGCCAAGCTGTCGGTCCGGGACGTCGGTGTCGCCGCGGCCCTGGGGCTCTCGGGCGCCACGACGGTGGCCTCGACGTCGGCGCTCGCGCACCTCGCGGGTATCCGCGTCTTCGCCACCGGCGGTCTCGGCGGCGTGCACCGCGGCGCGTCCGAGACGTTCGACGTGTCGGCCGACCTCGGTGTCATCGCCTCGACGCCGGTGCTGGTCGTGTGCGCCGGGGTGAAGTCGATCCTCGACGTCGCCGGCACCCTCGAGACCCTCGAGACCCTGTCGGTGCCGGTGCTCGGCTACCGCACCGACGCCTTCCCTGGCTTCTACCTGTCCGACTCGGGACACCGCGTGCCCTGGCGGGTCGAGACGCCGGCCGAGGCGGCCCGGGTCCTCGTGACCCGCGACCGGCTCGGGACCGACGCGGCCGGGATCGTGCTGGCCAACCCGCTGCCCGTGGACCGGCAGGTCGACCGCGACCTGCACGACCGGCTCGTGACCGAGGGGCTCGCGCTGCTCGAGCGCGAGGGCGTGCACGGCAAGGACGTGACGCCGCGGCTGCTCGAGTACTTCCACGACAGCTCGGGCGGGGAGTCGCTGCGGGCCAACGTCGAGCTCGTCCTCGCCAACGCCCGGCTCGCCGGCGAGGTGGCGGCGGAGGTGGCCGCCCAAGTGCACAAGCTGCCGGCGGCGTCCGGCGCGGGGGCCTGAGCGATGCGGTCGGTGGTCGTCGTCGGCGACGTCGGGCTCGACGTCATCACCTCGCCGGGCGGGCCGATCCGGTGGGGCACCGACACCCCGTCGTCGGTGCGCCTCGTGCCCGGCGGTGCGGGCGGCAACTCGGCGGCCTGGCTCGCGTGGGCGGGCATGCCCGTGACCGTCGTGGCCCGCGTCGGCAACGACCTCGCCGCCCGCGCGGTGGCCGGGGACCTCGCCGAGCGGCACGTGCGCACGGCCTTCGCCGTCGACCCCGTGCTGCCGACGTGCGTCGTCACGGTGCTGCTCGACGCCGAGGGCGAGCGCACGATGCTGCCCGACCGCGGCGCCAACCGGGCCTTCTGCCCCGACGACGTGTGGTTCGCCGACCTGCCGCACGACGACCGGGAGACCCCGCACCTGCACGTGTCCGGCTACGTGCTGCTCGACCGCGAGTCGCGGCCCGGCGGGCTCGAGGCGCTGCGGCAGGCCCGCGAGCTCGGCTGGACCGTGTCGGTCGACCCGCAGGCCCACGCCCTCATCGAGCGCGAGACCGCCGACGCGTTCCTGTCGTGGGTCGACGGCGTCGACCTGCTGCTGCCCAACTCCTCCGAGCTCGACGCGCTCGGCGGGTTCGAGCGGGTGCTCGGGCACGTGCGGGAGGTCGTCGCCACCGACGGGGCGGCCGGCGCGCGGTGGGTGGGTGAGGGCATCGACGAGACCGTCGACGCGCCGCGCATCGACCACGTCGACGCCACGGGCGCGGGTGACGCGTTCAACGCGGGCCTGCTGTCGGTCTGGCTGAGCGGCGGGTCGCGGATGGCGGCGCTGCGGGCCGGCGTCGATGCCGGGTCCTCCGCCTGCCAGGGCCTCGGCGCCCGCCCCCGCTGACCCACGGTTTTCGCGACTCCGGTCCCCGTCCGGCCCTCGGCTCCTACCATCGGTGCAGGGGCGGCCCTGCCCGCGGCCGCGTGGGCGGGCACGTGGGAGGAGCCATGGCGCCACGCTGGCACCGCATCGACGACACCGACCTGCCGAACGACGGACGCGTGCGCAGCGTCGTCGTCGACGGTCGCAGCCTTGCCGTGAGCCGCTGCCCGACGGGCGTCGGCGCGCTGGAGAACAGGTGCCCGCACCAGGGCGGGCCCCTCGGCGAGGGCTCGATCGAGAAGGGGTTGCTGCGCTGCCCCTGGCACGGGTACGACTACGACCCGCTCACCGGCAAGCCCCCGGAGGGGTTCAGCGACGCGCCGACGTCCTACCCCGTCGAGGAGCGCGACGACGGCACGTGGGTGCAGCTGCCGGACCACGAGCCGCACCGGCGGACGGTCTCGGACGTGCTCGTCGAGACGCTCGTGGCGTTCGGTGTCCGCCACGTCTTCGGGATGGTCGGGCACTCCAACCTCGGCTTCGCGGACGCCATGCGTCGGGCCGAGGAGCGTGGCGAGCTGACCTACATCGGCATCCGGCACGAGGGCGCGGCGTCCTTCGCGGCGAGCGCCTACGGCAAGCTCACCGGGCGGCCGGCAGCGTGCTTCGCCATCGCCGGTCCGGGTTCCACCAACCTCCTCACCGGCCTCTACGACGCCAGGCTCGACCGCTCCCCGGTCGTCGCCATCTCGGGTCAGGTGCCGAGCAGCGTGCTCGGGCGCGGCGCGTTCCAGGACGTCGACCTGTCGGCCGTCTTCGCCGACGTCGCCCTGTCGAGCACGACGCTGCACGCGGGGAGCAACCACGCGGAGCTCGCGGCCGTCGCCGTCAAGCACGCCGTCGACGGTCGGGGCGTCGCGCATCTCGTGCTCCCCGACGAGGTGCAGGTGCTCCCCTCCGACGCTCCGGCCGCCGAGCCTGCAGGCCGGCTCGTCCCCCGCCTCGCCGCGCCGCCCGGCGCCGCCGTCGACGCGGCCGCAGCGCGCGTCGCCGCGGCACGGCGCCCGGTCGTCGTCGTGGGCCACGGGGCGCGGGCGGCGCAGCGTGAGGTGGTCGAGCTCGCGGAGCGGCTCGGCGCGCCGGTCCTCACGACCTTCCGCGCGAAGGGGCTCGTGCCCGACACGCACCCGCTCGGTGCCGGGGTGCTCGGCCGCAGCGGCACCCCGGTCGCGAGCTGGCTCATGAACGAGGCCGACCTGCTCGTCGTCGTCGGCGCGTCCTTCTCCAACCACACGGGGATCGCCACCTACAAGGACGTCGTGCAGGTCGACGCCGACCCCGCCGCCATCGGCCGGTTCGACCCGGTGAGCCACCACCTGCTCGGCGACGCGTCGCTCGGGCTGCGCGCGCTGCTCGACCGGCTCGACGGGCTCGATGCCGCAAGGCCGCTCGCCGCCGAGGACCAGCGCGACGACGTCGCGGCCCGGTGGGAGATCTGGCGGGCCGAGAAGTCGCGTCGCGCGCGGGACGACCGCGGTCACGGGGTGTCGGCGGCAGCGGTCTTCGACGCCCTATCGCGGCACCTTCCCGCGGACGCCGTCGTCACGGTCGACGTCGGCAACCACGCCTACTCGCTCGGGCGGTACCTCGAGTCGCACGGGCAGCCGGTGCTCATGTCGGGCTACCTCGGGTCGATCGGGTTCGGCTACCCGGCGGCTCTCGGCGCCTGGGTGGCCGACCCGTCGCGACCGGTCGTCGCGGTCACCGGTGACGGCGGCTTCGGGCAGTACGCGCTCGAGCTGACGACGGCCGTCAAGTACGGCATCCCGGTCAAGCACGTGCTGCTCGACAACCACGCCCTCGGCAAGATCGGCAAGGAGCAGGTGGCCGAGCGCTTCCCCGTCTGGCACACGTCGCTGCACAACCCCGACTGGGCCGAGTACGCCCGCCTGTGCGGCGCCGTCGGCATCCGCGTCGACCGGTCCGCCGACCTCGACGCGGCGATGCGCGAGCTCTTCGCGGCGCAGGGGCCGGCCATGCTGGCGGTGGAGCAGGACATCGAGCTGCTGTGACCGGTCGCCGGGGTGGGCGCCGGAGAGGAGGACCCGTGGGGACCGAGATCATGACGACCGTTCGATCGCTGCACGTCGTGGCCGAGCTCGTGCTGGCCGGGCCGCAGTGGCGGCAGAGCGGGTCGATCGAGCTGGCCTCTCGTGCAGGCGGTTTCGGGACGACGCGGCCCCCGGACCTGCACGTCGACGGCGCCGAGCTCGTCGGCAGCGCCGGTCGGTGGCCGCTGGACGGCTCGAGCGCGCGGGTCCTGGCCGAGGCGGTCGGGGTGGAGGTCGGCGAGCCGGCGGGCGTCTACCACGACGGCAGCCACGGCGACCCGGACGAGCGGCTCGACGTCGACGCGGGGCAGGCCCGGTGGCTCGGCGAGTGCTGGGCGCGCGGCGACGCCGCCCTGCGGGCCTTCGCGCCGCACGAGCGACCGGTGCTGTGGCCGGAGCACTTCGACGTCGGCATCACCCTGGGCGGCGTCTCGTACGGCGTCTCGCCCGGGGACGCCCACCTGCGCGAGCCCTACGCGTACGTCAGCACCTCGCCGGTGCCGAGCGGGCCGTTCTGGAACGTCGCGTTCGGCGCCGCGCGCCCGATGACGCAGCTCGGCGACGCCGTTGCCGTGCGTGCCTTCTTCGCCGAGGGAGCGCGGCGGCTCGCCGGCGACGCCGGCTGACCGGCGGCCCGAGGCCGGCCACGGCCCGAGGCCGGACCGACGTGGGTCCGGGCCGCGGGCCTTCCTGCGTCAGAAGGTCTCGCGGGGGTGGTAGACGCCCCAGACCTCGCGCAGCGCGTGGGCGACCTCGCCGCCGGTGGCCCGGGCCGCGAGCGCGTCCTTCATCGGGTAGAGCAGGTTGTCGGTGCCGCGGGCGGCCTCCTGCAGCCGGGCGAGGGCGGCGTCGACGGCGGCCTGGTCGCGCTCGGAGCGCAGGGCTGCGAGCCGGTCGCGCTGCTCGGCCTCGATGGACGGGTCGACGCGCAGCGGGTCGTAGTGCTCCTCCTGGTCGAGGGTGAACCGGTTGACGCCGACGACGGTGCGCTCGCCGTTGTCGATCTCGAGCTGCACCCGGTAGGCCGACCGCTCGATCTCGGACTTCTGGAAGCCCTGCTCGATGGCGGCCACCGCGCCGCCCTTGTCCTCGACCTGCTGGATGAGGTCGAGCACCGCCGCCTCGATCTCGTCGGTCATCGACTCGACGACGTACGAGCCGGCGAACGGGTCGACGGTCTTGGTCACGTCGGTCTCGTAGGCAATGACCTGCTGGGTGCGCAGCGCGAGGCGGGCGGCCTTCTCGGTGGGCAGCGCGATGGCCTCGTCGAAGGAGTTGGTGTGCAGCGACTGGGTGCCGCCGAGGACGGCGCCGAGCCCCTGCAGGGCGACGCGGACGAGGTTGACCTCGGGCTGCTGCGCCGTCAGCTGCACGCCGGCGGTCTGGGTGTGGAAGCGCAGCATCATCGACTTCGGGTTCTGGGCGCCGAACTGCTCCTTCATGATCCGGGCCCAGATGCGCCTGGCCGCGCGGAACTTGGCGACCTCCTCGAGCAGCGTCGTGCGGGCGACGAAGAAGAAGGACAGGCGCGGCGCGAAGTCGTCGACGTGCAGCCCCGCGGCCTGCGCGGCGCGGACGTACTCCATCGCGTTGGCGAGCGTGAAGGCGATCTCCTGCACGGGCGTCGCCCCGGCCTCGGCCATGTGGTAGCCGCTGATGGAGATGGTGTTCCAGCGCGGCATCTCCTTGTGGCAGTAGGCGAAGACGTCGGCGATGAGGCGCAGCGACTCACGCGGCGGGTAGATGTAGGTGCCGCGGGCGATGTACTCCTTGAGCACATCGTTCTGGATCGTGCCGGCCAGCCGGTCGCTCGGCACGCCCTGCTCCTCGGCGACGAGCTGGTAGAGCAGCAGCAGCGTCGATCCGGGGGCGTTGATCGTCATCGACGTGGAGATCTCGCCGAGCGGCAGGCCGTCGAAGAGGACCCGCATGTCGTCGACGGAGTCGATGGCGACGCCGACCTTGCCGACCTCGCCGTGGGCGATCGGCTCGTCGGAGTCGTAGCCCATCTGCGTCGGCAGGTCGAAGGCGACGGACAGGCCGCCCGTTCCGGCCTTGACGAGCTGGTGGTAGCGCTCGTTGCTCTCCTTGGCCGTGCCGAAGCCGGCGTACTGGCGCATCGTCCACGGCCGCCCGGTGTACATCGACGGGTAGACGCCGCGGGTGAAGGGGTAGCTGCCGGGGGCGCCGAGCTTGGCCTCGGCGTCGAACCCCGCCAGGGCCGACGCGTCGTAGACGGGCTCGATGGGCAGGTCGGACTCGGAGCGCGCACCGGTGCTGTCAGCCATGGGCCGAGCGTATCGGCGGCCCGGTCGCCGACGCGTCGGCCGGCTCTGAACGTTGCCGATCTCACGTCCGCCGGGAGGCCGCCGAACGTGGCCCCTCGACGGGTCAGGCCGTGTCGGCCCACTCGGCGAGCAGCTCGGCCTTGCGCTCCTCCCAGCGGTCCCCGAGCGTGCGCATCTCCTCGCCGATGAACTCGAGGAAGGACACCGACAGCTGGAGGCGCTGCCCAGCCGGGGTGGCCGTGCCCCCGACGGCGACGACGCCGGTGCGCATGCTCGACTCCATGTGCTGCATGACGCGGTCGCGGCTCAGGATCGCGCCGTGCCAGGCATCGGCCTGGACGACGTAGACGTCGCGACGCGTGCCGCGCTCGCGCTCCTTGCCGATGAGGAAGGTCTGGGTGAGGTACCGGACGGCCCCGGAGACGGCGGCGGGGCTGACGTCGAGCGACCCGGTCAGCTCGGCGGCGGTCATCCGGCCGTCGTCGTCGGCGAGCAGGCACGCGAAGACGCGGGCGGCCAGACGCGGCATGCCGGCCTCGGTCAGCGCGTCGCCGAGCCGCTCGACGTAGGCCGCGACGGCCCGGTCGTCGCGCCGTGGTGCCCTGCGTCGTGCCCCCATCGTCGCCTCCCGCCGTCGTGTCCGCGTGCGCGGCTCCTGCCACGACCCTAATTGAGGGTCACAACATTCAGTAAATCGTGAATCTTGTGTATCGTCGAGAGCATGAGCACGGCGATCGAGGTCCACGACCTCCGCAAGACGTTCGGCCACACCGTCGCCCTCGACGGTCTCGACCTCGAGGTGGCCACCGGCGAGATCCACGGGTTCCTCGGGCCCAACGGCGCCGGCAAGTCGACGACCATCCGCATCCTCCTCGGGCTGCTGCGCGCCGACGCCGGCGCCGCCACCCTCCTCGGCGGCGACCCCTGGCGCGACGTCGAGTCGCTGCACCGTCGCCTCGCGTACGTGCCCGGCGACGTCGCCCTCTGGCCCAACCTCACCGGCGGCGAGGTCATCGACCTGCTCGCCCGCCTCCGCGGCGGCATCGACGAGCGGCGACGGGCCGAGATGCTCGAGCGCTTCGACCTCGACCCGACCAAGAAGGGCCGCTCCTACTCCAAGGGCAACCGGCAGAAGGTCGCGCTCGTCGCGGCACTCTCCTCCGACGTCGAGCTGCTCGTCCTCGACGAGCCGACGTCCGGCCTCGACCCGCTCATGGAGGCGGTGTTCCGCGACGTCGTGCGCGAGTTCCGCTCTGCCGGGGGGACGGTCCTGCTGAGCAGCCACATCCTGTCCGAGGTCGAGTCGCTCTGCGACCGCGTCAGCATCATCCGGGAGGGGCGCAACGTCGAGTCGGGCACCCTGACCCAGCTGCGGCACCTGTCGCGCACCCGCGTCGAGGCGACGCTGGCCCGCCCCGTCGACGCGTCGACGCTGGCCGGCCTGCCCGGCGTCGCCGACGCCGAGGTGACCGGCGCGCACGTGACGTGCACCGTCGGGGCCGACGACCTCGGCCGGCTCCTCGAGGTCCTCGGCGCCCACGGCATCACCGCACTGACGAGCGCTCCCCCGACCCTGGAGGAGCTCTTCATGGAGCAGTACCGCAGCGGCGGCACGCCCGTGGTGACCTCATGAGCACCCTCGCCGCACCCTCTCCTGCACCGGCGCGCGGGCGCGTCCGGTCGGCCGGCCTCACCGGCACGCCGTCGCTGCTGCGCCTCGCGGTGCGACGCGACCGGGTCCTCGTGCCCGTGAGCGCGGTCGCCCTCGCCGGCTTCGTCGCGATGTCGGCCGAGGCGACCTTCACGCTCTTCCCCGACCTCGCCTCGGCCCAGGAGTCGATGGCCCCGACGCTCGCCAACCCCGCGCTCGTCGCCATGTACGGCCCGATCTCGAGCCTCGGCATCGACTCCATCGCGACCTTCAAGTCGATCCTGCTCGGCGGCGTCTTCCTCGCCATGCTCGCCTACGTCGTCGTGCGGCGGCACACCCGAACCGAGGAGGAGGCCGGACGGCTCGAGCTGCTCGGGGCCGGCGTCGTCGGGCGCCGCGCCGCGCTCGGGGCCGCGGTGCTGCTCGGCACGGGCGCCGTCGTGCTGACCGTCGTACTCACGGTGCTCTGGTCGATCGCCGTCGGCCTCGACGCCGCCGGCTCGGTCGCGCTCGGGGTGTCCTGGCTCGTCATGGGGCTGTCGTGGGTGGGCGTCACGGCCGTCGCGGCCCAGCTGACCTCGAGCGCCCGCGGCACGGCGGGCTGGTCGCTCGGCGCGCTCGCCGTCGCGTTCCTCGTGCGCGCCGTCGGCGACACCGCAGCCGACGACAGCCCGGCACGGTTCCTGACGTGGCTCTCGCCGCTCGGCTGGGGCGTCAAGGTGTCGCCGTTCGGGGCGAACCGCTACTGGGTCGTCGTCCTCGGGCTGGTGCTCTACGCGGTCCTCGTGGCGGTGGCGTTCGCCCTGCTCGAGCGCCGCGACCTCGGCGCCGGCGTCCTGCCGAGCCGGGCCGGCCGCGAGCGCAGCGACATCCGGTCGGCGGCGGGACTGACGCTTCGGCTCGCCCGCGGGATGCTCGTGGGCTGGGTCGTCGCGTACGTCGTGCTCGGCGTCGTGCTCGGCTCCATCGCCGGGAGCATCACGAGCTTCGTCGACTCCCCCCAGGTCGAGGACATGCTGCGCGCCATGGGAGGCGACGCCGGCACGATCACCGACATCTACTTCGCGAGCGAGCTGCACTTCGCCGCCGTCGCCGCAGCCGCACTGGCGATCGCCGTCGTGACCCGGATGCACACGGAGGAGACGACCACCCGCGCCGAGGCCCTGCTCGCGACCCCGGTGCGACGCACGACCTGGGCCGTCGGCCACCTCGCCCTCGCCGTCGTGGCGAGCGCCGGCGTCATGGTGGTCGGGGCGCTCGTCGCGGGCCTGGTCCACGGGTCGGCGGAGGGCGACGTCGGCGGCATCGTCGTGCGCCTCGTCGGGGCGGCGCTCTCGACCTTGCCGGCCGTGTGGGTGACGCTCGGGGTGGCGATGCTGCTCTACGGGCTGTGGCCCCGGTTCACGGGCCTGGCCTGGGCGGCGCTCATCACCTTCCTGCTGCTCGGCGAGTTCGGCGACCTGCTCGACCTGCCGGCCTGGCTCGTCGACCTGTCGCCGTTCGCGCACCTGCCCGCCCTGCCGGGCGGGTCGGTGCAGTGGCTGCCACTCGCCGTCCTCGCGCTCGTGGCCCTGGCCCTGGCGGTTCTGGGCGTCGGCGCGCTGCGACGTCGCGACCTCGGCTGACCCCGGACGGCGCGGCCGGCGCGACCGCATCGCGCCGGTTCGGGCCCGGCGCCGCGCATCGGTACCGTGTCCCCCATGTCTGCGATCCCCGGCTTCTGGGCCGTCATCCCCGCCGGCGGGTCCGGCACGCGGCTCTGGCCGATCTCGCGCCGCCAGTCCCCCAAGTTCCTCCACGACCTCACCGGCTCCGGGCAGTCCCTGCTGCGCGCGACGTGGGACCGGCTCGAGCCGCTCGTCGGCGACCAGATGCTCGTGGTCACCGGCGTCGCGCACGAGGACGCCGTCCGCGCGCAGCTGCCCATGCTCGGGCACGACGCCGTCGTCGGCGAGCCGTCTCCCCGCGACTCGATGCCGGCCATCGGGCTCGCCGCGGCGATGCTCGAGCGACGCGACCCGGAGGCCGTGCTCGGGTCGTTCGCGGCCGACCACGTCATCCGCGACACCGCGGCGTTCGAGGGCGCGGTGCGCGAGGCCGTCGCCGTCGCGCGCCAGGGCGACCTCGTGACCATCGGCATCGAACCGACCCACCCGTCAACGGGATTCGGCTACATCCGCCTCGGTGAGCCCCTCACGGTCGAGGGCGCGCCGAGCGCCCACCGCGTCGACGAGTTCGTCGAGAAGCCCGATGCCGACACCGCACGGCGCTACCTCGACACGGGCGAGTACCGCTGGAACGCAGGCATGTTCGTCGTCGGCGCCACGACGCTGCTCGAGCTGCTGGCCGAGAACCACGCCGACATGGTCGACCACCTGCGCACCATCGCGGCCGACCCCCGCCGGATGCGCGACCTGTGGCCCGCCCTCCAGAAGATCGCCATCGACCACGCCGTCGCCGAGCCGGCCGCGGCGGCCGGTCGCGTCGCCGTCGTGCCCGCGGCCCTGGGCTGGGACGACGTCGGCGACTTCGCCGCCCTGACCCAGCTCGTCACCTCGTCGAGCGACGTGCCGGGGATCACGGCGATCGGCCCGGCCGACGACATCCTCAGCATCGACTCCACGGCCACGGTCGCCACCGGCGGCCGGCTCGTCGCCCTCATCGGCGTCGACGACCTCGTCGTCGTCGACACCCAGGACGCCCTGCTCATCACGCGACCCGAGCGGGCCCAGGACGTCAAGAAGATCGTCGAGGAGCTCACGGCCAGAGGGCGCACCGACCTCACCTGACCGACCGCCCCGCTCGCCAGGCGCTCCCACGCGTGCACCGCGTCCGTCGAAACCGGCCACCCGGGTGGCCGGGCGGCGCGACAGTGGTGGCATGACCTCGATGCTGCCCGAGCAGGGCGAGTACCTGACGACCGGTTGGGAGCGCGACCTCGACCCTGCCGACTCCCTCGTGCGGCAGGGCGTCGACGCGCACGTCTCGTGGGCGCGGGCCCTGACCACGGCCGCACGCGGTCGCTTCGTCGAGGCCGACGCCTTCTGCGCGGGCTTCGGTGGCGGCGCGTCCGCCCTGCTCAACTGGGCGATCGTCACCCGGCCGCCGGAGCGGTGGGGCGCGGTCGCGGAGGCGATCGTCGAGGCCTACGGACCGGACGCGTCCGCCGTCGTCGTCAGCCCGTTCCCGACGCCCGACCTCAGCCCCTACGGCCTCGGGCTCGTCGGCCACCCGCCCTTCATGCTGCGGCCGACGTCGACGGTGACCGAGGCGCCGCGGACGACCGTCGAGGTGCGCGAGGCGCTCGACCGGGATGCACTCATGGCCGCGGAACGCGTTCTCGTGGAGGGCTATCCGATGCCCGACATGGCCGACCTGCCGCCCGGTGACTTCTACCGGCCCGACGTGGTGGACGGCACGACGCGCGTCTTCGTCGGGTACGCCGACGGCGAGGCCGTGGCCACCGCCGCGGCGCACTCGGCAGCGGGGCTCACCGTCGTGGAGAACGTCGCCGTCCTGGGCTCCGCGCGGGGCCGCGGCGCGGGAGCCGCCCTGACCTGGGCCGCGACGACCGCGTGGCCCGAGCAGCCGGCCGTCCTCATCGCCAGCGACGACGGCCAGCCGGTCTACGAGCGGCTCGGCTACCTCCGCGTCGTGCGGTGGACCTGCTGGGTCAAGCCGTAGGGCCGGGCACGCCCGTCTCGTCGCGGACGAAGCGCCAGAACCGCGCCACCTCGTCGCCGGACTCGACGCCAACGGGCGCGTAGTGCGTGGGCCGCCGTCGCCGGTCGTGCCAGAAGCCACCGGTGCCGGTCGGGTCGCCGGTGGCCGTGAGCCACACCGCGGTGTCGGCCCCGGAGTCGGCATCGCGCAGCAGCGGGCCGGTCAGGGCGGCGAAGCGGGGCAGCGAGTCGGTGACGCCCGGGGTGTCGGCCCAGCCGGGGTGCATCGCGTTGACCCGGATGTCGGCGGCCGCGAGGTCACGGGCCCACAGCTCGGTGAGGATCAGCTGCATCCGCTTGGTGCGCGCGTAGGCCGTGACGCCGGAGTAGCCGCCCGACGCGCTCGCGTGCCACTCGGGGTCGTCGGCGTCGAGGCGCTGGCCGTAGGCCCCGCCGGAGGTCACGACGACGACGCGTCCACCGGCGAGGGCGTCGCGCAGCCCGTAGGTCAGCACGTGCGGGCCGAGGACGTGGGTGGCGAGCGAGAGCTCGTGCCCTTCCGGCGTCGTCGTGCGGTGCTGCGGCATGACGCCTGCGTTGTGGATGACCGCGTGCAGCCGCGGGACGCGTGCGGCGAGGTCGCGGGCGAAGGCCGCCGTGGCGGCGAGGTCGCTGACGTCGGCGACGGCCGGCTCGACCTGCGCACCGGGCACGTCGGCCTCGAGCCGGCGACGCGCGTCGTCGAGCCGCTGCTCGTCGCGGCCTGTCACGTGGACGACCGCCCCGAGGCGGAGCAGCCCACGGGCCGTGGCGAGCCCGAGCCCGCCGCTGCCACCGGTGACGAGGACGTGCCGGCCCACGAGCGCGCCCGGCACGGGGTCCTCGGGCCACCAGGCCCGCCTCACCGCGGGACCGATGCGGGTGTAGCCGAGCACCAGGGACTTGTCCATGAGCCAGTCGAGCGCGGCCGCCGCGTCGTGGAGCACCATGCCGCCACCCTAGGTCGCCGCCCACGGCGCCACGAGGGCAGCGGCCCGAGGAGAGTAGACGCAGGCCGCCGGCACGAGGTCGTCACCGAGCCGTCACCCGACCCACCCCGCAGCGTCGCCCGCGGACCGGGTCGCCACCGCCACGGTGGTCCCGTGCGCGTCGCCATCGTCACGGAGTCGTTCCTGCCGACGGTCAACGGGGTCACGACGAGCGTCTGCCGGGTCGTCGAGCAGCTGACCGACCGCGGCCACGACGTCCGGGTCGTCGCCCCGCGGTGCCGGGACGGCGGGCCCGAGGTGTTCCACGGCGCGCGCGTCCACCGGGTCGCCTCCGTGGCGGTCCGCAGCTTCGACGTCGGGCTGCCGACGCGCGAGGTCGAGCGGGTGCTGCGCGGCTTCGCTCCCGACGTCGTCCACGTCGCGAGCCCCTTCGCGGTGGGCGCCGCCGGCCTCGCCGCAGCCCGCCGCCTCGCCCTGCCGACCATCGCGGTGTACCAGACCGACATGGCGGCCTACGTGCGACGGCACACGCCGGGCCCTGCCGGCGCCGCAGCCGCCGCGACGACGTGGCGCTGGATCCGACGCGTCCACGCCTCGGCCGACCTGACGCTCGCCCCCTCGAGCGCGGCACTCGCCGACCTCGAGGCCCACGGCGTCGAGCGGACCGCCCTCTGGGGCCGCGGCGTCGACGCGTCGCTGCACAATCCCGCGTGGCGGATCGACGCGCTGACGCGGGCCCTGCGTCGCGAGCTCGCCCCCGGGGGCGAACGGCTCGTCGGCTACGTCGGGCGACTTGCTCCCGAGAAGGAGGTCGAGCGCCTCGCCGAGCTCGCCGGCCTCCCGGGCACCCGGCTGGTCGTCGTGGGCGACGGCCCCTCGCGCGAGTCGCTGGGAGAGGTCCTCGGCGAGGCCGTGGCCCGCGCCGCCGTCGGCCGCCCGGACGCGCCGCTGCCGCCCGCGTTCCTCGGCGAGCGGCACGGGGACGACCTCGCCCGCGCCTACGCGGCCCTCGACGTCTTCGTGCACACCGGCACGTCGGAGACCTTCGGCCAGACCATCCAGGAGGCCGGCGCCACGGGCCTGCCCGTCGTCGCGCCGCGGGCCGGCGGTCCCGTCGACCTCGTCACCGACGGCGTCGACGGCCACCTCTTCGACCCGGAGGCCCCGGGAGCCCTACGGGCCCACGTGGAGCGGGTGCTCGACGACCCCGGCCACGCGCACGCGCTCGGGCGCCGGGCCCACGAGCGGGTCCGCGGTCGCTCGTGGTCGGCGGTCGTCGACCAACTCGTCGAGCACTACGCGACGGCCGCGGCCACCGCGGCACGACGTGCCGCCCGGCGCGTGGCGGCCTGATGCCGGGGTGCGGGGCCGCGCCTGACGCGTCGAGGGTTCGTGGCCGGTCCGTGACCGCGGCGCTGTTGGAATGGTCACAGTGCGCGCTACCCGGGGGTACGGCGTCGGAGCACGGAATCCGCGGCGGTAGGGTGCGCGGGTGGCCACCAACACTCTCCCATCGACGGGATCCCAGAGACCTGCGTCGGCTCGCCGCACCACGGTGTTCATGAAGTTCCTCATGGCCGTGTCGGGCGCGCTCTTCGTCTTCTACGTGCTCCTGCACATGTACGGGAACCTCAAGATCTTCGGCGGTGTCGAGGCGTTCGACGAGTACGCGCTCCACCTCCGCACCCTGCTGACGCCGATCCTGCCCTTCGGCGGGTTCCTCTGGCTCTTCCGTGCCCTGCTCGTCGTCGCGCTCGTCGCGCACGCCTACTCGGCCTTCCACCTGTGGAGCCGCGCCAACGGCGCCCGGACGAACCGCTACGTCGCCAAGGAGGCCGCCCGCGCGACGGTCAAGAGCAAGATGATGCGCTGGGGCGGCGTCGCGCTGCTCCTCTTCCTCGTGTGGCACCTGCTGCAGTTCACGATCCTCAAGTTCAACGTCGGCCCCGACGCCGTGGCCGGCGACAGCGCCGGCCAGCTCGTCATCTCGAGCTTCCAGGTGTGGTGGGTCGTGCTCATCTACCTCCTCGCGCTCGTCGCCCTCGGGATGCACCTGTGGCACGGCGTCTGGAGCGCCACGCAGACCCTCGGCTGGGCCTCGACGGCCCGGGCCCGCCGCAACGCCAAGGCCACCGCGACGGTCATCGCCCTCGTCACGGCCGTCGGGTTCGCGCTGCCGCCGCTCGCCATCCTGTTCGGAATCGTCAAGGGGAACTGATCCATGACCGACACGACGGCCACCACGACCGCCCCCACCGAGGCGCCCGAGGCGCCCGCGACTCCCGCGGAGGCCCCCGTCGCCCCGGGCGTCGCCCACGGCCTCTACACCGAGGGCTCTCCCCTCACCGACGGCAAGGCCCCGTCCGGCCCCATCGAGGGACGCTGGAACAAGCGCAAGTTCGAGGCCGCGCTCGTCAACCCGGCCAACCGCCGCAAGCTCTCGGTCATCATCGTCGGCACCGGCCTCGCCGGTGGCGCGGCCGCCGCGACGCTCGGCGAGGCCGGCTACAACGTCAAGTCCTTCTGCTACCAGGACTCCCCGCGCCGCGCGCACTCGATCGCGGCCCAGGGCGGCATCAACGCGGCGAAGAACTACAAGGAGGACGGCGACTCCGTCTTCCGCCTCTTCTACGACACCGTCAAGGGCGGCGACTACCGCTCGCGCGAGTCGAACGTCTACCGCCTCGCCGAGGTCAGCGCCAACATCATCGACCAGTGCGTCGCGCAGGGCGTCCCGTTCGCCCGCGAGTACGGCGGCCTGCTCGACAACCGCTCCTTCGGTGGCGTCCAGGTGTCGCGCACCTTCTACGCCCGCGGCCAGACCGGCCAGCAGCTGCTCATCGGCGCCTACCAGGCGCTCGAGCGCCAGGTCGCGGCCGGCACGGTCGAGATGTTCAGCCGCCACGAGATGCTCGAGGTCGTCATCGTCGACGGCAAGGCGCGCGGCATCATCGCCCGCGACCTCGTCACGGGCGAGGTCGAGACCCACCTCGCCGACGCCGTCGTGCTCGCCTCCGGCGGCTACGGCAACGTCTTCTTCCTGTCGACCAACGCCATGGGCAGCAACGTCACGGCGACGTGGCGTGCCCACCGCAAGGGCGCCTACTTCAGCAACCCCTGCTACACGCAGATCCACCCGACCTGCATCCCGGTCTCCGGCGACCACCAGAGCAAGCTGACGCTGATGTCGGAGTCGCTGCGCAACGACGGCCGCATCTGGGTGCCGAAGAAGAAGGAGGACTGCGACAAGGACCCGCGGCAGATCCCCGAGGAGGACCGCGACTACTACCTCGAGCGGATCTACCCGTCCTTCGGCAACCTCGTCCCCCGCGACATCGCCAGCCGCCAGGCCAAGAACGTCTGCGACGAGGGCCGCGGCGTCGGCCCGATGGTGGGCGACTTCCGCCGCGGCGTCTACCTCGACTTCGCCGACGCGATCACGCGCATGGGCGAGGCCACCGTCCGCGAGAAGTACGGCAACCTCTTCGACATGTACCTGCGGATCACGGGTGAGAACCCGTACGAGGTGCCGATGCGCATCTACCCCGCGGTGCACTACACGATGGGCGGCCTCTGGGTCGACTACGACCTCCAGTCGAGCATCCCCGGCCTCTTCGTCGCCGGTGAGGCGAACTTCTCCGACCACGGCGCCAACCGCCTCGGCGCGTCCGCGCTGATGCAGGGCCTCGCCGACGGCTACTTCGTCCTGCCGAACACGATCCGCGACTACCTGGCCAAGGGCCCGTTCGAGAAGCTCGAGGAGTCGAACCCGCAGGTCGTCGAGGCCAAGGCGTCGGTCGATGCCCGCGTCGCGAAGTTCCTGTCGATCAACGGCGAGCGCAGCGTCGACTCCTTCCACAAGGAGCTCGGCAACATCATGTGGGAGTACTGCGGCATGGAGCGCACCGAGGAGGGCCTGCTCAAGGCCATCGACCTCATCCGCGCGCTCCGTGACGAGTTCTGGCGCAACGTCAAGGTGCTCGGCGCCGCCGACACGCTCAACCAGAGCCTCGAGAAGGCCGGCCGCGTCGCCGACTTCCTCGAGCTCGGCGAGCTGATGTGCATCGACGCCCTGCACCGCCGCGAGTCCTGCGGTGGCCACTTCCGCGCCGAGTCCCAGACCGAGGACGGCGAGGCCCTGCGCCACGACGACGAGTACGCCTACGTCGCCGCGTGGGAGTTCGGCGGCGACGGCGGATCGCCCGTCCTGCACAAGGAAGACCTCGTGTACGAGTTCGTCGAGATGAAGCAGCGGAGCTACAAGTGAGCGGCAACGGCATGAACCTCACCCTGAAGATCTGGCGCCAGGCCGGCCCGAAGACCAAGGGCGAGATGGTGACCTACCCCGTCACCGACATCTCCCCCGACATGTCCTTCCTCGAGATGCTCGACGTGCTCAACGAGCAGCTCAACGCCCGCGGCGAGGAGCCGATCGCCTTCGACTCCGACTGTCGCGAGGGCATCTGCGGCATGTGCGGCCTCATGATCTCGGGCAAGGCGCACGGCCCCGAGGTGACGACGACGTGCCAGCTGCACATGCGCAGCTTCTCCGACGGCGACGTCATCACCGTCGAGCCGTGGCGCGCCGACGCGTTCCCGGTCATCAAGGACCTCGTGGTCGACCGCAGCAGCTTCGACCGGATCATCCAGGCCGGCGGCTTCATCAGCGCCAACACCGGCTCGGCCCCCGAGGCCCACTCGGTGCCGGTGCCCAAGCCGGCCGCGGACCGCTCGTTCATGGCGGCGGCGTGCATCGGCTGCGGCGCCTGCGTCGCGGCCTGCCCCAACGCGTCGGGTATGCTCTTCATGGGTGCCAAGATCACCCACCTCGGCGAGCTGCCGCAGGGCCAGCCGGAGCGCGAGGCCCGCGTCGTCGACATGGTGAGCCAGCACGACGCCGAGGGCTTCGGTGGGTGCACCAACATCGGTGAGTGCGCCTCGGCGTGCCCGAAGGAGATCCCGATGGACGTCATCAACCAGCTCAACCAGGACCTGCGCCGCGCCCTGTCGCACGGACGCTGACCCGGTCTCCGGACGCGTCCCGACGCGTCCGCGCCACGCCTCACCGACGACCCGCCCCGGAGCACCGGGGCGGGTTAGTCTTTCCCGGCCATGACCACCGCCACGCCGACCCGCCGCAGCCGTCGCGCCCGCCCGGCCCGCCCGGCCCGTCGCCGCACCGCCGCCCGAGCCGTGGCCTCCGGCGTCGTCGCCGCGTTCGCCGCCTCCCTCGCCGTCGCGACGGGCGGCGCCGGCCCGGCAACCGCCGCGACCCCCGCGAGCCCGCAGCACCTCGGTGCCCTCACCTGCCGACCGTGGCAGACGCCGGTGACCGTGCCGCCCGGCACGGTCCTGACGCCGCGCGTCTTCCCCACCGCCGAGCGCCCGGCGCCCCCGCGCCCGTCGGCGACGAAGCCGGTCGCCAAGCCGGCGCCGCGCCCGCGCGTCGTGTGCCGCAACGCCGCCCCGACGCCGTTCGAGCAGCCCGCCTGGGACCCCGACTCCGTCGTCGGCGGTGCGCGACTCGCCTCGCCCGGCGTCGTCGTCGACGCCGAGCCGGGCACGCCCCTGCCGCCCGCCGTCTACGACGTGTCCTACGTCGTCGCCGACCTCTCCTCCGGTGAGGTGCTCGCGGCGAAGTCGGCGCACGCGTGGCTGCGGCCCGCGAGCACCCTCAAGACCCTCACCGCCCTGACCCTGCTGCCGCTGCTCGACCCGCACCGGGTCGTCGTCGCCTCGAAGGACGCGCAGGCCGCGGCCGGCTCGCGCGTCGGGATCCTCGCCGGCAACCGCTACCCCGTCGCCAGCCTCGTCGACGCGATGCTCATGTTCTCGGCCAACGACGCCGTGTACGCCCTCGCCGACGCGGCCGGCGGCTACGACCACACGGTCGAGCTGATGAACGCGCGCGCCCAGGAGGTCGGCGCCTTCGACACGCTCGTCGTCGACCCGAGCGGCCTCGACGACGGCGACCAGCGCTCGAGCGCCTACGACCTCGCCGTCATCGCCCGCGACGCGATGCGCCTGCCCGAGTTCCGGGCCGCCGTCGTCAAGCGCGACGCCGTCTTCCCCGGCGGCCGCGACGCGACGGGCAAGGTCTGGAAGCCGTTCCACGTCTACAACATCAACGACTTCCTGCGGCACTACCCCGGCGCCATCGGCGTCAAGCCGGGGCGCACCGACCGGGCCCAGCACACCTTCATCGGGGCGGCCACCCGCGGCGGTCGCACGCTCCTCGTCGCGCAGATGGGCAGCGTGACCGGCTCGTGGAAGCCGACCGCAGCACTGCTCGACTGGGGGTTCGCCAACGCCGACCGGGTGCGGCCCGTCGGGCGCCTCGTCGAGCCGGGTGAGGCCGCACCGCCGGTGGCCGCGCCCGCCCTGACGCCGCTTCCGTCGGCCGGAGCGGCCGACGCGACGCCGGGGGCCGGTGGCACGGGCACGCCTGCACCGGTGGCCTCGGCCCCGGTCGCGGCGAGCGACCCGGGGTCGCTCGCGGTGCTCGCCGGCGTCGGCCTGCTCGTCACGGCAGGCGTCGTGGGCATCGGCGTCGCCGTCCGGCGCCGCCGCGCCCGCCTGTGACCGTGTGACGCGTGGGTCTCCGGGCTCACTCGACGAGAAGGGGTGGGCGTCGCGCGCGCGTCGGTCAGGGGCGTCGGGGGCGCGCCACGACGACGAAGTGCACGAACGCCATGTCGCCGAAGGGGATCGGCACGACACGGGCGGCAGCGCGCAGCAGCGCCGAGTCGCTCGCGGCCCAGCGCCGGCCCATCGTGTTGGCGCCCTCGCACGAGAGCACGTCGTAACCGCAGTCCCGGAACATCTCGACCATCGTGGCGCGGGTGAAGAACCGCAGGTGGGTGCGGTCGAGGGTGCCCTGGTCGACGTAGTCCCAGCGGCCGCGGAGCAGCTTGAGCACGACGGGTGCGTACTGGATGCTCGGGATCGCCGCGACCACGACCCCGGAGTCGGTCAGCAGGGGCGGCACCTGGCGCAGCACCGACCACGGGTCGACGAGGTGCTCGAGGACGTCGTTGAAGAAGACGGCGTCGAAGCGCTCGGTGCGGCCCTCGAGCGCGTCGGGGAAGTAGCCCTCGACGACCTCGTCGAAGCCGTGCCCCTCACGGGCGGCCGCCGCCTGCGAGGGCACCGCCTCGATGCCGACGACGCGCGCGTCCGGGCCGAGGACGCGTCGCAATGTCACGCCGAAACCGCCTGCGCCACAACCGACGTCGAGCACCGTGCGCGCCCCCGGAGGGACGAACGGCGCGACGTCGAGGCGTGCGTTGTCGACGTAGACGTCCTGCTGAGGCGGTTGCACGGTCGGTCACTCTCCCCTGGTGAGGCCGTCCCCGGACGTCCGGGTCAGCGTGCCGCCACCCTACGCAGCCGCCGCGCGGCTCCGGCGGCGAACACGGTGAACCCGCCGAGGACGAACCCGGCGGCCACGCTCGCCCGGTCGACGGCTCGCGACGGGACGGGCGCGGCGTCGTGCCTGCCCCGGGCGCCGGGATCCGGGCCGAGCGAGCCGTCGCTGTGCACCGCGGGATCGGTGCCGCCGTACGGCACGAGCCGCGTGTCGCTGCGGGCCGCGACCGGGGCCACGAACGAGGGCCGTGCGACCCGGGCCAGGCCGGGGCGAGCCCCGTCGGGCTCGAGCCCGCTGAGGTCGGCTCGACCTGCGGCCCACGCCGCCGACAGCAGGACGACGCGGGAGATGAGGTTGAGCCACACGAGCAGGCCGACCGAGAGGGCCACCGCACCGAGCAGCGGGTTGGCCGTGGCCCGCCCGATGAGCCACGCCCCGAGCAGCTTGAGCACCGTGAGGGCCAGAGCGCCCAGGAGCGCGGCGTGGCGCACCGAGGGCCACGGCAGCCGCACCCCTGACAGGACCCGCAGGAGCAGGACCATGATGAGCGTGTCGATCGCGAAGCCGACGAGCGCGCCGGCCAGCCCGACGACGAACCCGTTGCCCGACAGGCCGACCCACGAGGCGACCTTCGAGGCGAGCCCGCCGGCGGCGCTCGTCAGGACCGCCGACACCACGACGGCCACGCCGAGGGTGGAGAGGACGAGCAGGTCGCGGGCCTTCTGCGACACGGCGTTGCCCGCGGCCTTGTCGAAGCCGAAGATGCCGCGGATGCCGGTGCGGAGCGCGCCCACCCAGCCCAGGCCCGCGAGCAGGAGGGTCACGAAGGAGACCAGCCCGGTGACGGTGAGCGTCAGGCTCGAGGGCGCCTCGATGCTGATGATCCCGTTCGGGTTGTCGGGCGTCTTGACCATGCCCGGCAGGATCTGGTTCAGCGTGTCGGCGATCGCCGCGAGCAGGTCGGGCCGCCCCTGCAGGACGAAGCCGAAGATCGCGAAGGCGAGGGCGACCGCAGGGAAGACCGAGAAGAAGGCGAAGTAGCCGACGCCGGCGGCGAGCAGGTTGCCGTTGGCGTCGCTGAAGCGCTGCCACGACTGGTAGGCGTGCGTGGCCTTGAGCCGGTCGATCGTCCGCTTCAGCCACTCGGGCACGGGTCAGCCTCCAGACAGCGCGTAGGTGTGGACGGGACGCCACACCTCGTCCGTACCCTGTTCGTAGAGGTGGAGCGCCCCGACGGTGAACTGCACGGCGTAGCCGGCGAGCTCGTCGAAGGCCCGGTCGAGGTCGGGCGCGGGAACGTTGTGGGCGACCGTCACGTGCGGGTGGTAGTAGAACTCGAGGCTGCGCGAGACCGGCCCGGACCGCAGCTGCTTCTCCAGCGCCTCGCACGCCGAGACGCCCTGGGCGACCTGGATGAACACGACGTCCGACACCGGGCGGAAGGTGCCGGTGCCGCGGAGCACGACCTCGAACGGCTCGTGCCGCTCGGCGACGTCGGCGCAGTGCTCGCGGAACGCGGCGTAGACGTCGTCGTCGACGGGCGTGGGCGGCAGCAGCGTGATGTGCGCCGGGATCTTCGAGGCCTCGGGGTCGCCGAAGGCCGCGCGGCGGGCCTCGAGGAACTCGCCGTGGGGTGACGGGATCGGGATCGAGACACCGATCGTCGTCCGAGGCGCAGCAGTCACGAACCCGACCGTACCGAATGCGGCTGCGGTACACCCGTCCGGGCCGGGTCCGGCTCCGCGGCAGGCCGCCCGACCGTACGCTGGGCCCGTGCCCGGCCAGCCCGCCCCGGACCCCGCGACCGACCGCGGGCGGCGGCTGCGGGTCGCCGCCCTCTTCGTCAGCGACTGGGGGCACGAGTTCCGCGACGTCGCGTCCGGTCGTGTCCCCTCGCACCGGCTCTTCGGCATGGCCGAGCTCGCAGCCCGCGGCCACGACGTGCGCCACCTGACCCGTCGGCGCCGGGTGTTGCGCATCCCCCGCGCCCTCGAGTGGCGCGCCGTGCAGGCGGCCTGGCTGCTGCGGGAGCAGCGACACCTCGACGTCGTCGTGGCCACCCACGAGGCGGCGGCCCTGCCGGCCCTGCTGCTTCGCCGGGCCGGCCTGCTGCGCCGCCCGGTGGTCGTGCTCACCGTCGCGGCGCTCGAGGCGACCTCACGCGGCGGGCGGGCCGGGCATGTCCAACGCGTGGCGCTCAGTGCCGCCGACGCCGTGACGGTGTTCGCGTCGGCACAGGTGGCGCCGCTCGCCCAGCGGCTCGGGCTGCCGGCCGGACGCGTCCGCTCGGTGCCGCTCGGCGTCGACGCGGCCTGGTTCTCACGCGAGGACGCGCGCGACGGACGCGCGGTCGCAGGCGACGAGCCTCGCGACGGCGGCGTGCTGTCGGTGGGCACGAACGCCGGCAAGGACTACCCGACGCTGGTCCGGGCGCTCGACCCCGGCGTGGCGTGCACCGTGGTCACCGATCCGTGGAACCGCGAGCAGGCCGACGCGGCACTGGCGCAGCTCGACGCGGCCCGGCGGCCCGACGTACGCTTCCGCGCCGACGTGCCCATCGCGACCCTGCGCGACCTCTACTCCCGCGCCGAGGTCGTCGTGCTGCCGCTGCGGGAGTCCGAGGTGTCCTCCGGCCAGACCGTGCTGCTCGAGAACCTCGCCGTCGGCACCCCGGTCGTCGTCAGCGACGTCAGCGGCATCGCCGACTACGTCGACGCGTCGGTCGTGCGGCTCGTGCCGCCCGGCGACGTCGCGGCGCTGCGGGCAGCGCTGTCCGACGGGTCGTGGCACGACCGCGCCAGCGGTGGACCGGCCCAGGTCGCAGGGTCGTTCACCACCGCGCACCTCGCCGCAGCGATCGAGGGCGTCGTGCTTGACGTGCTCGACGGCCCCCTCTGACGCCCCCGAGGGGGGTCAGCCCCGACCGGGACGCGGCAGGAAGCCGACCTTGTCGTAGACGCGGCGCACCGTGGCCTCGGCGACCTCGGCGGCGCGCTCGGCACCGGAGGCGAGGAGGCGGTCGAGCTCGGCGCGGTCGTCCATGAGGGCAAGGGTGCGCTCGCGGAACGGCGTCACGGCCTCGACGACGACCTCGGCGACGTCCTTCTTGAGGTCGCCGTAGCCCTTGCCGGCGTAGGCGGCCTCGAGGTCGCCGATGGCGGTACCCGACAGGGCCGAGTGGATCGACAGGAGGTTGGAGACGCCGGGCTTGGTCTCCTCGTCGTATCGGATGTCGCGGTCGGCGTCGGTGACGGCCGACTTGATCTTCTTGACGATGCGGTTCGGCTCGTCGAGGAGGCTGACGAGACCGGCGTCGGTGGCCGCCGACTTGCTCATCTTGGCCGTCGGCTCCTGGAGGTCCTGGATCTTGGCCGTGGCCTTCATGATGTGCGGCTCGGGCACGACGAGGGTGTCGCCGAAGCGCTGGTTGAAGCGGGTCGCGAGGTCGCGGGACAGCTCGAGGTGCTGGCGCTGGTCCTCGCCGACCGGCACGACGTCGGCGTCGTAGATGAGGATGTCGGCGGCCTGCAGGATCGGGTAGGTGAAGAGGCCGACGTTGGTGTTGGTGCCCTTGGCCGACTTGTCCTTGAACTGCGTCATGCGGCTGGCCTCGCCGAACCCGGTGAGGCACGAGAGCACCCACGCGAGCTCGGTGTGCTGCGACACGTGGCTCTGCACGAAGAGCACCGACGCCGCCGGGTCGACGCCGCCGGCGATGAACTGCGCGGCCGTCAGGCGGGTGCGCTCGCGCAGGACCGCCGGGTCGGGCGCCACGGTGAGCGCGTGCAGGTCGGCGACGAAGTAGAACGCGTCGTGCGTCTGCTGGAGGCGCACCCACTCGACGAGGGCCCCGATGTAGTTGCCGAGGTGCAGCGAGTCACTCGTCGGCTGCATGCCGGACAGACTGCGGGGCGTGGACGTCGGGACGGTGGGCGTCGAGGGCATGCGTGCATTCTGGCCCATCGACGGGCGTGCGCCCCAACCAGCCCGCGCCGCGTGGCGCGGGCTGCGCCGCGTGCAGGCGTCAGGCGTGCGGCAGCCCGCAGGAGTAGGTCGGGAACGGGCGGCAGCCGCCGTTCCACGTGCTGCCCGTGACGGTCGCCGTGATCGCCGGGGGCGTGACGGCGGGCGAAGGCCCGACGGGGTCGTAGGTGTAGGTGAGCGTCAGCGTGCCGGCCTGGCTCTTGGTGTAGTTGCGCGTGTAGAGCGCGATGTTGCGGGGCGATCCCGCGGCCACCTGGAACTGGCTGCCCACGATGGCGCACGAGTCGGCGTCCTGGATGAGGACCTCGTTGACGCCGAGGCTGTCGCCGTCGATCTTGATCGAGGTCAGGACGATGTCGGCCGCCACGGTCCCGCTGTTGAGGATCGTGATGCCGAAGACATAGCCCTTGACGAGGTCGTTGGAGTTGCCGGGCAGCTTGCAGCCGCTCCCGGTCAGCTTGAGCGCCACGGTGACCGACGCGGCCACGGTCGGTGCGGCCGCGGCGACGAGCACCACGGGGGTGGCCCAGGCGGCCCCGCGCACGACGGTGCGCCGGCTCGGTCGCGGCGTCGCCGCCGGCGCACTCGACTGCTCGGCGGCCCCGCTCTCGGAATGGCCCTCGGTGTGGCCCTTCGCGTCAAACACGTCCTGCACCCTCCCCGGTTCGTGAACACGACTCGGACGCCCCCCATGACGTCCGATTCGGAGCGTAACGGCAGCAAAGGCTCCGTTGGAGCGGTTTCGCGCAGGTTGCCCCGTGCGTGTCGGAGCACCCCCTTCGGGCGGAATGCCGTATAGGGGCATCAGAGGGGCAGGAGGGGCGCGAGGTGCCAGAGGGTCAGAGCACGTAGTCGACGACGACGGGCGCGTGGTCGCTCCAGCGCTCCGCGTACGTCGGGGCTCGGCCCACCGACACGGTCGAGACGGTCGCGGCGAGCCTCGGCGTGGCCAGCTGGTAGTCGATGCGCCACCCGGCGTCGTTGTCGAACGCCTTGCCGCGCCAGGACCACCACGTGTACGGGCCGGGGCCCTCGCCGGCGTGCGTGCGGTGGACGTCGACCCAGCCGAGCTCGTCGAACCAGCGGTCGAGGTAGGCCCGCTCGGCCTCGAGGAACCCGGCCTTGGTGAGGTTGCCCTTCCAGTTCTTGAGGTCGGCCTCGCGGTGGGCGACGTTGAGGTCGCCGGTGACGAGCATCAGCTCGTCGGCCGCCGAGGCCCGGGCCATCCGCTCGGTCATCGCGTCGAGGAAGGCGTACTTGACGTCCTGGCGCTCGGTGCCCGCCTCCCCCGTGTGCACGTAGACGGAGGCGACCGTGAGCGGGCCTGACGCCGTGGCCACCTCGGCCTCGACCCAGCGTCCGGCGTCGGCGAAGGCGCCGTCGATGCCGACGCGGGTGACCGTGTGCGGCTCGCGCGTCAGCACGGCGACCCCGGCACGGCCCTTGGCCTCACCCTCGGTGTGGGCGACCGACCAGTGCGACCAGCCGAGCTCGGCCAGGACCTTGGCGAGGTCGGCGTCGCCGGCGCGCACCTCCTGGAGGCAGACGACGTCGGGGTCGGCCTCGAGCAGCCAGGGCAGGGCGCCCCGCCGTGCCGCGGCGCGGATCCCGTTGACGTTGGCCGTGACGACGCGCATGGCCGCGATTGTGCCCGAGGCCTCCGACGCCGCCGCCACCCGGGTCCCGTCGCGCGACGCCGGGGTCGCGGATGTGGGCGAAGCGGGCCATCGGGGCCCGGGGCGCTGCCTACAATCGCGGCGTGCCGACCGACGCCCTCACCATCGCGCCCGTGGTGCTCGCGGTCGTCCTCGTCGTCAGCGCGGTGGGCAAGCTGCGCTCGCCGAGCCGCTCGGCCGAGGCCTTCCGCGACCTGCGCGTCCCCGCTCCCCTGCGTCACCGCGCCGTCGTCGAGGCGCTGCCGTGGGGCGAGCTGCTGCTCGCCGTGCTGCTCGTGTCGGTCGGGGGCCTGCCCGGGGTGCTCGCCGCAGCCGCCGCGGTCCTGCTCTTCGCCAGCTACCTCGCACTCGTCGTGCGGGCGCTCGGCTTCGAGGCGCCGGTCGACTGCGCCTGCTTCGGGGAGTTCGCGCCGGGGCGCATCACACGCCGCACCGTCGTGCGCAACGCCTGGCTGCTCGTCCTCGCCGTGCTCTCGCTCGTCCTCGCCGACCCGGCGGACGGCATCTCGGTCCTCGGCCGGCTCTCGACGGCCGGCGCGTGGCCCTGGCTGCTTGCGGCCGCGGCGGCGGCCCTGACGACGTGGCTCGTGACGGCACCGGCCCCCGACGCGGGCGCCCCCTCGGCCGCGCCACCGGCGTCCGGCCCCCTCGGCGACCCGGCGGCCGCCACCGACGCGGACGACGACTACGTGCGGACCCGCACGCCGTCGCTGCCCGTCGTGCTCGGCGACGGCACCGAGACCGACCTCCGACAGCTGTCGACCCAGCGCGCCCAGCTGCTCCTCTTCGTGTCCGAGGGCTGCGGCAGCTGCCAGGACGTCATCGCCGCGGCGCCGCGCTGGCGCACCGAGCTGCCGGCCGTCGACGTGCGCCTCGTCGTCACCGTGCCACCGGGCGAGGGCGCCCTCACCTCGAGCGAGGAGCCGCAGAGCCTGCACGACCCCCGCCAGCGCCTCCGCGACACCTTCGGGTTCTGGGGCACGCCGTCCGCGCTGCTCCTCGGGGCCGACGGCCTGCTCGCCGGGGGCCCGGTCACCGGCGGGGAGGCCGTGCCGGAGTTCGTCGACGAGATCCGGGCGCAGCTCGGCGCGCTCGCCTGACCGGTCGCGCCGACGGCGCGGACACCAGGTGGTGTCCGCGCCGTCGTCGTGCGTCGGGTGGCGTCGTCACGCCGCGCCGTGGGTCACGGCAGCGGGAAGACCCCGGAGATGTTGCACGAGCCGCCGCCGCCCTCCTGGGCGGGCGGGGTGCTGCGGATGACCGTCGACGCGGTCTGCGTCGGTCCGGCCGTCCCGCAGCTGCTCGTGTTGTTGCAGTCGAACACCCGGTAGGTGATCGTGACGACCGAGTTGGCGCTGTTGCCCGTGACGTCGGCCGAGGTGTAGAGCAGGATGCGCTGGTTCGGCACGCCGTCCTTGGTGCAGAACTCGTGGTTCGGGTCGGTGCCGCACGGGCCGCACGAGCAGCCGCCCACGTTGTCCTTGACGACGATCTTGAAGGCGCCGGCGTCGGCGATGCCCTGGATGGTGATGCTGTCGACCACCGTGACGGCGTCACGCGGCAGCGGACCGGTGGCGTTGTGCGCGAGCAGCTCGAAGACGAAGCCCTTGTACGTGCTCGAGGAGTTGCCCGGCAGCTTGCACGCGCTGCCGGTGAACGTCAGGAACCCGGCCGATGCCGCGACGGTCGGAGCCGCCGACGCGACCGCGATCGCGGGCACCGCCCACGCGGCGCCCTTGACGACCGAGCGTCGGCTCGGAGACGTCGATGAGACGCCCTGGTTGTTGGACATGAGTACTACCCCCCACTCGAATGTTTTCCCCCCGGAGAACGAGTCGACTGTATCCGGAAACAAGCCGCTGACCAGCGGTTTTACCCGCAAGATGAGCGAATCCGAGACGGTCATGCGCCCGGGTTGTCCGCAGAAATCAGGCCAGTTCGTGACATGTCGGCCAAGGCTCTTCCGGTCGCTTCGAGGGGGTCGGAGTCGGGCGGCGCACCGTAGAGCTCGACGAGCTCGGCGGCCACCTCGGCGACGGTTGCCGGACCGGCCTCGAGCAGCTCGAGGACCACCGACCCGAGGTCGGACACGCGCACGACCTGGTGGCCGACCTCGCGCTCGACGAGGGCCACCGTGCCCTCGTCGGTCGTCAGGACGTCGACGACGGGCCCGAGCCGCACGACCGTCGCCGGCCCGTAGCCGCTCACCGGGTCCTCCCGAGGACCTCGGTGACGACGGGCCGCAGGTCGGGCGCGTCGGCGAAGTGCAGGACGCGGAGTCCCCCGGCGGCCTCGACCGCGTCGGCCAGCCGGCGCAGCGGCTCGTCGAGCCGGGCCAGCGACGACGTCTCGGGGGCGAGCAGCACGAGGGCTTCGAGGAGCCCGACGTGCTCCACCTCGACCGGGGCGCCGGGCGCGGCGTCACGGCGCAGCGCGACGATGCCGGCCAGCCAGGGGCGCACCACCGGCGAGGCGAGCCCGAGGTCGCCCGGAGCGGTCTCGTGCTTGAGGAAGGCGGTGTCGCCGCGGCGCACCGACAGCGGCTTCGGGTAGGCAAGCACGGTGAGGTCGCGGGTCAGCCCGACCGTCTCGTCGGTCAGGTAGCCGCGGCCGGGGCCGAAGGTGCTCGTGACGGTCGTCTTGCCCGTCCCGCCCGGTGCCGCGTACATGAGCGTGGCGCCGGTGCGCGGGTCGCACAGGGCCCCGGCGTGCAGCATGAGCAGCTCGCCCGCGGCGGCACCGATGGCGGCGTGGGTGATGGTCTGGGTCAGCTCCTGCAGCGACGCCACGCGGGTCGTCCGCTCGGACGGGCCGCCCTCCGTGGTGGGCGTGGGCGGGTCGTGGAGCACCTCGGCGTCCACCGGGGCGTCGGCGTCGTCCTCGAGGCACAGGTGCCACACGCGACGGGCCTCCGCGAGCAGCGACGCGTCGAGCGTGACCCGGACGCGCCGCCCGAGCGCGCGCACGACGAAGGAGGTCGGTCTCACGACGCACCCCCGAGACGGTCGAGCACCTCGCGCATCCGCTGCACCCGGTCGTGCCAGTCGAGGGTGGCCAGCCGGGACGCCCGCGCGCCGGCGTCCTCGGGCCGGCCGGACGCGTCGGTGTCGGGCTCGGTGTCGGGCTCAATGTCGGGCTCGGTGTCGAGGCCGGCACCGACGCCCCCGCGTCCACCGGTGGCGGCGGAAACCGTTGCCCCGGTGAGGGACTCGGCGACGGCGAGGACGAACCCGGCGCCGTCGGCCGAGCAGACGAGCGGGTCGGTGCTGTCGCGGAAGCCCGCGACGGGCGTGGCCACCACCGGCCGTGCGGCGGCCGCGTACTCGTAGAGCTTGATGGGGTCGAGGCTGTCGGTGAAGGGGGTGACGACGTGCGGTACGACGAGGACGTCGGCGTGCTGGAGGTAGGCCGGCACGCCGGTGCTCGGGCGGGCGCCGAGGACGAGCGCGCCGGCCCCGCGCAGCCGCTCGGAGTCGCGGTGGTCCAGCGCGTCGGGTCCGACGAGCACGAGCCGTCCGGGGCCGCCGGCGAGCCCGGCCAGGGCCTCGCAGAGGTCGAGGCAGAGGTCGACGTCGAGGCGGTCGGCGTGCAGCGTGCCGGCGTAGAGGGCCACCGGGCCCTCGGGCAGGTCGGCGGGGCGCTCGTGCACGTCGCGGTAGGCCGCGGTGTCGACCCCGTTGGGCACCAGGGTGACCGGCCGGTCGGCCCCCTTGCTGGCGGCGAGCGCCGGCGAGCACACGACGACCTCGGCGCACCGCTCGAGGAGCACCTGCTCCTGGGAGCGCACGCGGTCCAGCTGCGCGGCGGCACGGTCGGCGAGCGTCCAGTCGTCGGTGACGTCGTAGAGCGCGGGCCAGGTCGTCGCGGTGACGAGGAGCGCGCCGGTGGGGTCGTTGACCCAGAGGGCCGGTGCCGTCATGCCCACGGTCCGCGACGCGCGGATCACCTGTCGGGCCCAGCGGTCGTCGACGCCGGAGTCGAGGCGGCGCGGCAGCCACTTCGTCGGCTCGAAGAGCCACAGGGCGTCGGCACCGACACCGGGAAGCTCGGGGCCGCGGCGCAGTCCCCGGCCGCGTCGGGGCCGTGCGGCGCCGAGGGCGGCGTGGAGCGGGTCGGTGGCCGGCTCGACGAAGAGGACCCGCAGGTGCGGGTCGTCGCGCAGGAGCCCGGCGACGAGGTGCTGGTTGCGGCGCCACACGGTGTCCCAGGCCTCGAGCGAGGCGACGACGAGGTCCATGTCAGAGCACCGCCTCGTAGAGCCGGTCGGTCAGCTCGGCCTGCCGCTCGGGCGTGAAGGACGAGCGCTGGGCGGCCTGCAGCGCCGCGCCGTAGCGGTCGCGGCCGTCGGGGTCGTCGGCGAGGGCGCGCAGCAGCGTCGCCGCGGTGTCGGCGTCGCCCGGCGCGTGGAGGGCGGCCCCCGCGACCGCGCCGGACGTCTCGAGGTGGCCGCCGCCGGCGACGGCGACGACCGGCAGTGCGGCCGCCATGGCCTCGAGCACCGTGAGGCCCAGGCCCTCGACCCGGCACGGCGCGAGGAGCACCGACGCGCGCAGCATGAGGCGCTCGACGTCGTCGCGGTGACCGAGGAACGTCGTGGCCTCGGAGAGGCCGAGCGTGCCGACGAGGGCCTCGACGGCGGTGCGGTCGGAGCCGTCGCCCGCCAGGTGCAGGCGCCAACCGAGCGCGGCCAGGCCCGACGCGGCGAAAGCACGGACGGCGACGTCGGTCTCCTTCTCCCGCTCGAAGCGCTGCGCGACGAGGACCACCGGCTCGCGCTCGGCCGCGGTCGGCGATGCGTCGACGGGCTCGACGCCCGGGTGGATGACGGTGCTCGGCCGGCCGATGCTGCGGGCGACGTGCTCGCTGATGGAGATCCGCGCCCGCACCCGACGCCCCGCGAGGTCGGCGGCGAGGGCCGACACCGCGTTGCTGCCGGCGGGCCGGGCGAAGTGCTGGGTGGCCACGAGCGGGACGGCACGGCCGGCGAGGGCCGCCGCGGCCGCCACCTCCGCTGCCGTCATGTGCGCGTGGACGACGTCGGCGCCCCCGGCCGCCTGACGCGTCCGGCGGGCGACGTCGGTGACGGTGCGGGCGGGCTCGTGGCGCACACGCGGTCCTGCCGCCGCGGCGGTGCGACCCGGGTCGCCGCCGACGACGAGCACCTCGTCGCCGCGGTCGGCCTGGGCCCGGGCGAGGCGGGCGACGTGGCTCTCGACCCCGGCGAACGCGTCGGAGCGCACGACGTGCAGGACCCTCATGCGCCACCTCCGGGCCGGGCGTCGGCAGGCCGGCGCCCCTCGGTCGAGGCGCCCGCGGTCGTGGCGCCCGCGGGCGTGGCGTCGTCGGACGAGGTGCCGGTGGCCGGGCCGTGGCCGAGCGAGGTCAGCAGGTCGAGGTAGCGCCGGGCGACGAGGGCCCACGAGTGCTCCTCGGCCGTGGCACGAGCGGCAGCCCGCGCTGCCTCGACCGGCAGGGCGAGGACGCGCTCGAGCGCGGCGGCGAGCGCCTCGGCCAGCGGACCGTCGGTCGCGTCGACGACCGCGCCGTTGACGCCGTCGACGACGACGTCGGGGACGCAGCCGGTCGGGGTGGCGACGACGGGCACGCCGCAGGCCAAGGCCTCGAGGACGACGAGGCCGTAGGACTCGTAAGCGCTCGGGCTGGCGAGGACGTCGGCGGCGTGCAGCCAGGGCCGCGGGTCGGGGTGGGCACCCACGAGGTGGACCCGGTGGGCCACGCCGACGCGCTCGGCACGGTGCCGGGCGGAGGCGAGCAGCTCGGGGGTGCCGCCGACGACGACGAGGTGGGTGGAGGGGTCCGTGGCGGCGAGCGCGTCGGTGAGCGGGGGCAGTCCCTTGCGGTCGAACTCGTTGCCGATGAAGAGCACGACTCGGTCGGTTTCCTTAACCCCCAACGCCTTTCGGGCGTCGGAACGCTCGGCGCGCGTCGGCGGCCGGAAGCGGTCGACGTCGACGCCGTTGCCGATGACGACGGTCGGCGGGCGCAGCCGCGGGTAGGTGTCGCGCAGCAGCCGCTCCTCGGCGCGGACGAGGTTGACGACGACCCGGTGCGCCCCCGACCGGGTGTAGCGGTACCGGTCGCGCGCCGTGGTGAACACGTGCAGGGGGTTGCGCAGCAGGCGCAGCCGGGCGTGCCCGCGGGAGGCCATCGCCACCTGGACGATGCCGTGGTTGACGTAGACGTCGCCGGCGAGCGCGTCGTTGTGGCACACCGACAGCTGCTCCGGGTGGGCGCGCAGGTGGGCGCGCGCCCGTGCCGTGCCGACGGTGGAGAACCACACCACGCGGGCCAGCAGCGCGAGCCGCCCGCCAACGCCGCCGCCGGGCGCCGGCAGCCACCCGCCGCCGCACTCGGCGAGAGTGAACCGTCGCACGTCGACGCCGGCCCTGAGCCACTCCTGCTCGAGGTGGTGGGCCACGGCGCCGACCCCCGTGCCCGGAGCGATCTCCGGGGTGATCTGCACGACAGTCGTCATGAGGCACCCAGCCGCGTCGCCCAGGCCACCTCGGGCACCCGGCCCTCGACGACCGCGGCGGGCGCGGTGCGCCTCAGCTCGGCGTACCGCTGCGCGCCGAGGCAGATGCCGAGCACGACGAACGGCACCGAGGCCTGCACCGCCGACCAGAAGAGGTCGAACTGGGCCTGGACCAGCCGGTTGACGAGGACGCCGAGCGCGACCGAGCCGTAGACCGGGTCGAGCTTCCACGCGACGCGCAGGGCCACGACCGCGAGCACGACGAAGAGCAGGAGCCCGACCACCCCGGCCGAGGTCAGCACCTCGATCTCGGCGTTGGGCGGCTGGAACGAGACGGGGAACCGGTCGGTGTACCACCAGCGCAGCCCGACCCCGAACCACGGGTCGGTGCCCCACACGTCGAGGCTGTCCTGGAACCACGTGAGGCGCTGGAACACCGAGTTGAACTGGTTGCCGGAGTTGATCTGGTCCTGGACGAGGTTGGTCACGAAGACGACGGCCGGGGCGAGCAGCAGCAGGACGAGCTTGCTGCGGCGGCGCTCGGACCGGCCCCGCAGGACGAGGACGAAGACGGCGGCGACGAAACCGACGACGGCCTGGCGCGACTGGGTCAGGAACATCGCCACGACCATGAGCGCGAGCAGCAGCCAGCCGAGGCGCCTGCCGATGCCGGCCCACGCCGGGCGGGCGTAGAGGATCGTCGCGCCGAACGAGCAGACGGTGCCGACGAAGTTCTTGTGCATCGGGTAGGGGAAGGTGATGTAGACCGGCGAGAGGTCGCCGTGCAGCACCTGCAGGCCGCCCTCGACGACCGTGACGGCGGCGAGGAAGGCGATCGTGGCGACGACGAGCCGCATCCCGGTGCGGGCGTGCCCGTTGGCGCCGACGGCCCAGCCCACGACGAGGCTGCCCGAGACCGTCATCCACGCGTGCGCCCACTCGACGGCGTTGGCCGAGTACGGGTTGTTGACGACGGTGACGAGGGTGGCGAACTGGTAGGCCGCCGAGGCCCATAGCACGGCGCGCAGCCCCGGCGAGAAGGGCCGGCGGGCGAGGAGCAGCGCCGGCAGGCTCGCCGCCGCGAGCGCGAAGTCGGACAGCGAGAGGTCGACGCCCTGGCTGCCGACGCGGAGCACCGCGAAGAGGACGGGCAGCACGGCGAGCGGGATCAGCCCGGGCTGCACGGCCGTGACTCCGGTGGCGAGCACGGCGACGGCGATGACGATCGCCGCCTCGGGCGCCGTGGCGGCGAAGTGCCCGACGGCGAGCAGGAGGGCTCCGGCGAGCACCACGAGACCGGCCGCGCGCACCCGCCCCCAGCCGCGACCGTCCACCGCGCCACCTGCCAGCGACACCTCAGATCCCCTCTCCCGCAAGCCCGCCCGCGACCGAGTCCGACGGGCGACGCTCTGCCCGCACCGGTCCGGAGAGGTTGGCACGCAGGCGGCGACGGGCCGCGACGCCCCGCTCCCCCGGCAGCACGAGTGCGCGCACGCCGGAGCCGAGCACCTGGCCGACGCGGCTGACCTGCCAGCCGACCGCCCCGTGGTGCTTGCGTAGGAACAGCTCCTGGGCCGCCTGCACGTGCCCCTCGCGACGGTCGGGGTCGGTGCTCGTGGCGGCGCCGACGTGGACGGCGTTCGCCTCGGGCACCAGGGCGTGGCGCCAGCCGAGCCGCACGGCCCGCGCCGCCCAGTCGGTCTCCTCGCCGTAGAGGAAGAAGCGTTCCTCGTCGAAGGGGCCGACGTGGTCGAGGGCCTCGCGGCGCAGCAGCAGCACCGAGCCGATGACGTACCGGTCGCGGCGCCACCGCCCGATGCCGGCGGCGTCGAGCCACGTGCCGAGCGGCGACGGGAAGGGCCAGGTGACGCGGGCGGCGCGGCCCTCCGGGTCGACCTGCGCCGGACCGACGCTCGCCAGGCCGGGGTCGGCGGCCAGCGCCGCGACGAGCCGGTCGACGTCGGCCGGCCCGACGGCGGCGTCGGGGTTGACGAGGAGGAGGTCGGCGTCGGGATCCGCGTGACGCAGGCCCTCGTTGACGCCGGCCGCGAAGCCGCCGTTGCGCCCGGGGTCGACGTACCGCGCCCCGTGGCGCTCGGCGACCGCGCGGACCGCGGGCGAGGACGAGTTGTCGACGACCGTGACGCGGCGGCCGGCGAGCGGTTCGAGCGCTCCCCCGAGCAGCTCGGGCTGGCCGTAGGCGACGACGACGACCTCGAGCGGGCGCCGCCCCGGCCCGGCCTCGCGCGGCGTGCGCGTGGCCGACCGGTAGAGGGCGTCGTGGTCGGCGGCCACGCGCTCCCACGACGACGCGGCAGCCCGGGCCAGTCCGGCCTCGCGCAGCCGGTCGGCCGTGGCGGCGTCGCGCCCGGCCTCGGCCGCCGCCTTGGCGAACCCGGCCGCGTCGGCCTCGGCGACGACGAGAGCGGCGTCACCGACGACCTCCGGCAGGGCCCCGCTGTCGCTGACGACGACCGGGGTACCGCACGCCATCGCCTCGAGCGCGACCCGTCCGAACTGCTCGACCCACGACGGGGTCGTCAGCGACGGCACGCAGAGCACGTCGACGGAGCGGAGGAACCCGGGCAGCTGCGCCGGGTCGAGCGCCCCGAGGTGCTCGACGCGGGCGGCCACCCCGAGGTCGGCGGCGAGCGCGTCGAGACGAGGGCGGTCGGGACCGTCACCGGCGACGCGCAGCACCAGGCCGGCGTCGAGGGCCAGGGCCTCGAGCAGGACGTGCACGCCCTTGGCGGGGTCGAGCCGCCCGGCGTAGCCGACGACGACGTCGCCACCCTCGCGGGAGCGGTCGTCGCGGGTCGGGCCCGGCGTGAAGGTCGTGAGGTCGGTGCCGAGGTCGATGGTGCGCGCCCGGCCCATGAAGCCCTTGCGCTCGACGATGCGCCCTGCGGCGTCGTTGCACACGTCGACGCCGGACGCGTGCCGCAGCGCCCAGCGCTCGAGCCAGCGGAAGGGCGGCGGGTAGCGCTTGTCGATGTTCTGGGCCGAGTAGAGGACGTACGGGGCGCGCTGGCGGCGCAGCCGGCGCAGGAGCAGCACCTCGGCGGTCGCGAGCGCGAACGGCTCCTCGTGCACGTCGACGACGTCCAGCGGCCGCCCGAGCGCCCGCCACAGCGGCCGCGGGTCGTAGACGAACAGGGCCGGGTGGCGTCCGACGGTGGCGACGCCGGTGACCGGCTCGCCGTCACGGGGCACGAGGGGCACGACGCGCCCGCCCTCGGACCACTCACGGGCACAGAGGAGCTCGACGTCGTGACCGAGCCGGCGCAGCGCGCGCTCGCGCTCGCGCCAGCCGTCGACGACGGCGCTGTGGGACACGCGCAGTGCCCGCATCGGCCCCCTCCTGACCGTTCCTGGTCGGGCCCGCGGGCCCGACCGGCCCCTCCCCAGGGACCGCCGGTGCCAGATGTCCCCGACTGGGCCCCGGCATTCGGATGATATGGGACGATGCTCGCACGTACCGTCGAGATCGGCCGGGGGGACCGTGACTTTTCGTGACTTCCTCACAGTGCTGGGGGCACGGTGGCGGATCGTCGTCCTCAGCCTGTTGACGGTGATCGCGGCCACGGCCGTCCAGACGATGCTGACGCCTGCCGTCTACACGGCCAGCACGAAGATCTACCTGTCGGCCACCGAGCCGCCGAGCTCCACCGACGGCAAGTCGGGCACGTACGCCATCCAGGCCACCGACCTCGCCACCTACCTCGACGTCCTCACCTCGCCGTCGGTCAGCGAGCCGCTGACCCAGCGCCTCGGGCTGCCTCCGGGCACGCCCCTCGGCCTCTCCGGCGAGGTGTCGCAGACCTCGAACATGATGACGATCAGCTCGACCGGTGGCGACCCGCAGCTCGTGGCCCGCGTCGCCAACGAGGCCGGGCCGGTCCTGGCCGAGGTCGCCAAGAAGTTCTCGCCGCTGCTCGCCTCCAACGGCCAGGCGGTCGAGTCCACGACGATCTCGCCCGCGTCGGTGCCGGGCGAGCCGATCTCGCCGAACGCCAGGCGCAACCTGCTCATCGGCGGGCTGCTCGGCCTCGCCCTCGGCATCGGCCTCGCCCTGCTGACCCACACCCTCGACACCAAGGTGCGCACCGAGGAGGACATCAAGGCGCTGTCCAAGCGTCCGATCCTCGGCGACATCCCGCTCGTCAAGGCCGCCAAGGACTCCACCGGCTTCGTCAGCCTCGAGTCCGACCCGCACGGGCGGCACGCCGAGGCCATCCGCCGGCTGCGCACCAACCTCCTCTTCGTCGACGTCACCACCGGCGGCCACTCCTTCGTCGTCACCTCCTCGGTGCCGGGCGAGGGCAAGACGACCACGACGGTCAACCTCGCGCTCGCCATGGCCGACGCCGGTTCGCGGGTGCTGCTCATCGACGGCGACCTGCGCAACCCGTCGGTGGCCAGGGCGCTCGGCCTCGACGGCGGCTTCGGCCTCACGACCCTGCTGCTCGGGCTCGCCGAGCCCGACGACGTGATCCAGCAGTGGCGCGACAGCACGCTCTTCGTGCTGCCGGCCGGGGCCGTGCCGCCGAACCCGAGCGAGCTGCTCGGGTCCGAGCCGATGGAGCAGCTCTTCGGCAAGCTCGCCCAGCAGTTCGACTTCATCCTCGTCGACAGCCCGCCCGTCGTGCCCGTCATCGACGCCGTGCTCATCAACAAGCTGACGCACGGCCTCATCATGGTCGTCGGCGCGGAGCGGACGAAGAAGAAGGACCTCGCGAGCGCCGTCCAGTCCCTGGAGACGGTCGACGTGCCGGTGGCCGGGTTCGCCCTCAACATGGTGCCGTCAGGGTCCTCGACGACCCACCGCTACGGCTACTACGGCTACAACCACGACACCTATGCGCCGGCCAAGCCGGTCAAGCCGTCCCGGTCGGAGAAGGCCGCGGCCAAGGCGTCGGCGAAGGCCGCGGCCAAGGCCGAGCGGGCCGAGCACAAGCGGCAGCCCGCCCGGCACGGCTGACCTGCGCCGGGTCAGCGGGCGGCGCGCAGCAGCCCGCGGGCCACGAGGTCGGCGACGAACGCGTCGACCTGCTCGCCCACGGCCTCGGAGGACTGCTCCCACGCGGCCGCCACCCGGGTGCGCCAGCCCTCCGCGGGGGCGCTCGTGGCGGACGTCCAGATCGAGGCGGCGACGCCCTCGAGCACGTGGATCGGGCCCCCGGGCAGCCCCGCCACCCAGACCGTCAGGCCGTCGGCCGCGACGACCGCGGCGACGTCGCCGGCCGGCTCGTAGGCAGGGCGGTCCCCGCTCACGTCCCGCTCCCGCGTCGGCGGTGCAGCTGCTCGCCGACGCCGCGCACCGGGCGGGCGAAGAACTCGGCGACGACCTCACGGCGGGTCAGCGGCGCGCCCCGCACGATGCTGAGGTGCTCGACGTTGACGAGGACCGAGCGTCCGGCCACCGTCAGCTTGGCGCGGAGCCCACGGGCGGCGCGGATGCGGGCCCGCCACTCCTCGACGCGGGTGCCACCGCGCGCCGCGACGCGCCACAGGCCGTAGGCGGGGTCGCCGGCGTGGTCGTCGAGGGTGCCGGTGATGACGGAGAAGGCGAGGTGGGCATCGAGCCGGTCGACCCAGTCGAGGACCGCGGCGCGCTCGGCGTCCGTGGCGCTCGTCCAGACGCAGTCGACGTCGCGGGCGGCCTTGGCGTCGTTGCCGGCCCGGGCCGCGTGCAGCAGCAGGAGGCACGCCTGGGCGGGGCGCGAGGGCACGGCGCACGGTCGTCCGCCGAGCGAGGTCGTCTGCCGTTCGGACCACAGGGCCTCGAAGGCGGCCTCGGGCGTCGGCCCGGTGCCGGGGAAGAGGCGGTGCACGTCGAGCAGACCGAAGTCCTCGTGCCGGAAGGTCGCGGAGTGCTCGAACGACGAGCCGTACGCGAAGGTGTTGATGAGGTCCCAGCCGTGGTCGCGCAGCCCGGACAGGACGGCGGGCACGTCGCTCGGGTGCACGAGGACGTCGGCGTCGGAGTAGCTGCGGCTCGGCACGAGGCTCGGGTCGAGCGCGGCGCCCTTGACGTGGACGGCGCGGGCGCCGAGGCCGTCGACGAGGTGCTGGACGGCCGCGTGGGCGAAGGCGATTCGCACCTCGTGCGGGATGTCGACGGTCGACGTCACAGCCATCGAGCCAACCCCCATACACTGCGAGCCAACCGGACGTTCGCACCCTAACAGCCCGTCCGGGGCCGCGGACCCGGGTCGCGACGAACGGCCCCGCGCGACGGTGGCCGCGGGTGCCGGAGAGGGGGTCACGTGTCGCGTCGAGCCCGAGTCGTCTGGCTGCTCTGCGGGCTCGCGGCGGTCCTCGGCTTCGTCCTGACGGCACTGCTCGTGCTGCGCACCTCCCCCGGAGAGGCCGTCGACCGCTGGGTCTCCCGGGTCGTGCTCGACGGCGTGCCGGCCGGGCTCCGGCGCGGTCTCGACGCCCTCGCCCGGCCCTGGCTGCTCGTCGCGCTCGCCCCCGTCGACGTGGCGCTGGCCCTGCTCGCGATCGTCCGGCGCGGGTGGCGCCGGCTGGGCGTGGCGGTGCTCGTCGTCCTCGCGTGCGCCGTCGTGACGGCAGGCCTCGACGCGCCGGCCCTGCTCCGCCTGCCGGGAGCCGGCTACCCGTCCGACCACGCGACGGTGGGGTTCACGCTCCTCGTGGCGCTCGGCGTCCTGTGGCCCCGCCCCCTCGGACGCGGTGGGCTCGGTGTCGGGGCCGTGCTGGCCGTCGTCGTCGGCGTCGGCAACGTCAGCTGGTACGCGCACCGCCCCGTCGACGTCCTCGGCAGCGCCCTGCTCGTGGCGGCCGCGACGGCGCTGTCCGTGGCGCTGCTCGGCGGCGACGCGTCGAACGTGCGCCTCGAGGCGGGAACTCGCTCGGACGCCCCAACGCCGGACCGTTCAGAGGCCCACTGACCGCCAGACGCGGGCGTGCCCGAGGGCGCTGGCCTCCCACGTGAACCGCCGGGCCCGCGCGAGCCCGCGTGCGACGAGGGCGGCCCGGTCGGTGCCGGCGGCCAGGGCGTCGAGGACGCCGTCGGCCAGGCCCGGGCCGGTGGGCTCGACGAGCAGCCCCGCGTCGCCGACGACCTCGGGCAGCGAGGACCGGTTCGAGGCCACGACGGGGACGCCCGCCGCCATGGCCTCGAGGGCGGGCAGCCCGAATCCTTCGACGAGCGAGGGGACGACGACGACCTCGGCCGCGGCGTAGAGGCCCGGCACGTCCTCGGCCGGGAGTCGCCCGGCCAGGACGACGCCGGGCAGCTCGGCGAACAGCTCGGTCCGGCGCGGGTGCGGCGGCCCGGCAAGGACGAGCGTCAGGTCGGGGCGCGCCCGGTGGACGACGGGCCAGGCGTCGGCGAGGGCGGCGAGGTTCTTGCGCTCCGAGGCACCGCCCGCGGTGAGGACGTACGGGCCGGTGACACCGAGCGCCTCGAGGCGTCGCGACGGCAGCGCCTGCGCCCCGAAGAAGAGGGCGTCGACGCCGTTGGGCACGACGTGCGGGTCACGGATGCCGAGGGCCTCGACCGCCTCGGAGGCCGTGTACTCGGAGACGCAGACGACGGCGGCCGCCCGCCGCAGCTCCTCGGCGGCGGCCCGGACCGGGGCCGACTCGTCGGCGAAGCGCCAGGCGACGACGTCGTGCAGGGTCACGACCTCGGTCGGGGCCGGCGGCAGCTCGAGGCTCATCCGGTGCACGAGGCCCGCCCCGCGGTGCACGAGCCGGCCGACGGCGGCGCGCGGCCCGGCCGGCGCCTGCGACAGCCAGCCCATCGGCAGCCGGACCGTGCCGGGCAGCGGTGACCGGAGCGAGCGGGCGATGCTGCGCCTGACCTCCCACGTCTCCCCCGGACCCGAGAGCACGTCGAGGGCGGCGCCGGCCCGGGAGGCCACGTGGCCCTCGTAGGCCTGCGCCCCCATGGGCACGGCCGTGGCCGTCGTGGCGATGGTGAGGCGGGGCACGCGTCCTCCTCCGGCGGTCAGCGGGTCGGTGCGGAACGGCGGTCTCGGGCCGTGCCCGCATCGTAGGGTGAGAGCCGCCGCCCGGGCGGGGACCCGGGCCGTTCCGACACCCCGAGGAGGCGGCGTGACCGGTGGTCGGCCCCGCGTCGCCCTCGTCGCGTCGTCCTACGACCCGTACGTCGGCGGCGTCGAGTCGCACGTCCGGCACGTGGCCCGGGCGCTGCGCCGGCTCGGCACCGACGTCGAGGTGTGGACCGTCGACCGGGGCGAGCACCTCGACGAGCGGGTCCTCGACGACGTCGTCGTGCGGTACCTGCCGACGCCGATGCCGGCCCGCAACGCGGCGTCCCTCGCCCGCTTCGCGACCGCAGCGCCTGCCGCGTGGCGTCGCTGGCGTGCCGCCCACCGCGAGCTGTCCCCCGACGTCCTGCACGTCCAGTGCTTCGGGCCCAACGGGGCCTGGGCCCTGGCGCTGTCGCGCCACACCGGAACCCCGCTCGTCGTGTCGAGCCACGGCGAGACCATGGCCGATGACCACGACGCGTTCGGTGGCTCGGCGCTGCTGCGCCGCGCGCTGACCCGCGCCCTCGCCGAGTCCGCGGTGACCACCGGGTGCTCCGAGTCGGTGGTGGCCGACCTGCGCAGCCGGTTCGGTCTCGCCGGAGGGGTCGTCGTGCCCAACGGCGTCGACCTGGCGGCGCACCCCCTCGGCCCGGCCGGCCCCCCGCCGCCCCACGACGGGCAGGCTCCGATCGTCCTGGGCGTCGGCCGGCTCGAGCACAACAAGGGCTTCGACCTGCTCGTCGATGCCGTCGGCCGGCTGCACGAGGAGCGGCGCGCGGCGCCGCCCCGGCTCGTGCTCGTCGGCAGCGGTACGCAGGAACAGCGCCTCGTGGAACGGGCGCGGTCGCGCGGGATCGGCGACCGGGTCGAGCTCACCGGCGCTCTCGACGAGGCGGGCGTCGACGCGTGGCTGCGACGCGCATCCGTCGTCGTCGTACCGAGCCGGGTCGAGGCGTTCGGGATCGTCGCCCTCGAGGCGTGGCGGGCCGGGGCGCCGCTCGTCGCGACGAGCCTCGGCGGCCCGGCCACGTTCGTCACCGACGACGTCGACGGCCTGCTCGTCGACCCGACCGACGAGCGCGCGCTCGCCGGCGCCGTCGGCGCGCTGCTCGACGACCCGTCCCGCGCTCACCGGCTCGCGTCCGCAGGACTCGAGCGGGTGCGCGGCTACGACTGGTCCGACGTCGCCGCGGCCTACGCGAGGATCCACGCCGACGTGGTGCGCGAGCCGAGCCGCGTCACCACCTGACGGCGTCGACACCCGCACCCGACCGCGGCCAACGAGGTCGCGGTCAGCGAACCGGCGTCGCCCCGCCGAGGAGGAGGTCGAGCACCCGGGAGGCGGGACGACGGACGCGGTCGGGCAGGACCCGATCGACGGCGCCGCGGTCCTCGACCGTGAGCCCCGCACCGAGCAGGCGCAGCACGCCGACGCACATCACGGTGCCGAGCACCGCGGCGCCCACCGCACGCAGGAGCACCGGCCCCTCGACGGCTGCGGCGGCCAGGTAGGCCCCGACCGCCGACAGCGACCCGACGAGGAGCGGCACGGCGTCGCGGGCCACGACGCGCAGCGGTAGGTCGAGGGCGCGCAGCTCGCGCACCGCAAGGATGCCGAGGCTCGTCAGGGCCCCGGCGGCGTTGGCGACCACAGCACCCCACACCCCGATCGAGGGCACGAGGGCCACGGCCAGCCCGAGGTCGACGACGAGCGCCACGACGTAGGCCACGAGGATCGGGTTGCCCGACAGCCGTGCCGTGACGAACGCGAAGATCGGGCCCCCGGCCGTCGCGATGCCCGAGGTCACCGCGAGCGCCAGCACCACCGGTGAGGCTTCGGCGAACTGGTGCCCGTAGAGCACGGGGACGAGCAGGGCCAGCGGCGCCACGACCGCGGCGTCGACGAGGGCGACGACCGACGACCCGCTGCGCACCACGCGGCGGAACGCCGGTGCCACGGCCGACTCGTCGACCTCGCGCAGCCCGGAGATCGCGGGGATGAGCGGACCGACGATGGCCTGCGCCGGCGCGAAGGTGTGCACGGCCAGACCGAATGACAGCGCGTAGATGCCGAGGGCCTCCGGCGTCGCGAGCCAGCTGAGGACGAAGACCTCGCTGCGCGAGGACACGAGACCGCTGACCACCCCCGCGAGCCCCATCGGCACGGCGAACCGCCAGAAGCCGGCCGGCATCCCGCGCGGCAGGGCCGGACGCAGCACCGCGACGCGGTAGGCGGGGGCGATCCGCGCCAGGCACAGCCCGACCGCCAGACCGGTCACGACCAGGCGCGTGGCCCACACGGCGTCCGGGGTCCGCACGACGAGCGCCACGACGACGACCGCCACCTGGGTCAGCAGGGTCGTCACGAGCGCGATCTTCGCCCCGTCCGCGGTCTTGTTCTCGATGCCGAGGCTCGTCGCGCCGCCGTCGAGCGCCGAGGGCAGCACGACGCCGAAGAGCAGGGCCACGCCCATCGCCCACGGCGGCACGTCGGCGGTCACGAAGACCACGACGAGCAGCACCGGCATCGCCACGACGAGCCGGAAGCCCTGCCACTGCGAGAGCAGCCGCGCCACGTCGGCGGTGCGGCCCCCGGCGTGCGCCTTGGCGCCGTACTGGATGACCGCCGTGGCGAACCCGGTGGTCAGCAGGCCGGAGACGAACTCCATGATCGCCGTGAGCAGCGCGAGCCGGCCGTAGTCGGCGGCCCCGAGGACGCGCGCGACGACGAGGTTGACGAGGAACGCGATCGGGATCGCGACGAACGTGTGCACGACCGTCCACGCGGCGCCACGCACGGCGCGCTCCTGGAGGTGACCGGCGCTCATGGCCGTGGGGTCGTCACCGACGTCACGGGCCGCGGCGGCATCGGGCACGAGGACCCTGTCGTCGGGACCGGTCTCGTCACCGGGCGAGGAGGCCGGCATGAGCGGCAGTATGTCAGCCGTCCCGGTGGATGCGGCCCGATCCGCCCGTTTCGACCCCTCCCGCGTCGTAACCTCGCAGCGTGCCACGCCCCGTCCACGTCGCCGTGCTCGACCACACCGCCGAGCCCGGTGGCGCCGAGCTGGCCCTCGTGCGCGTCCTCGAGGGCCTCGACCCGCACCGGGTCACCCCGGTCGTCGTGCTCTTCGCCGACGGCCCGCTCGCCGCACGGGTCCGTGCCCTGGGCCACGAGGTCGTCGTCGTGCCCCTCGCCGGGGACGTGCTCGGCGCCGGCCGCGCCACCGGCCCGGCCGCGGCCCTGCACCCGCGTCGGGTCCTCGCCGGCGCGTCCTTCCTGCGGCGTCTCGTCGCGACGCTCCGCCGCCTCGACGTCGACGTCGTGCACACCACCTCGCTCAAGGCCGACCTCGCCGGCGCCCTCGCCGCGCCCCTGGCCCGGCGCCCGCTCGTCTGGCACGTGCACGACCGGCTCGCCCCCGACTACCTGCCGGCGCGCACCGCGCGCCTGCTGCAGTCCCTCGCCCGACGCGTCCCGCACACGGTCGTCGCCAACTCCGAGGCCACGGCCGCCACGTTGCCCGGTGCCCGGCGGCTCACGGTCGTGCACCCCGGGCTCGCCCCCGAGCAGGTCGCACCCGCGGCGCGCACGCGCCAGCCGGCCGGCCCGCCCGTCGTCGTCATGGTCGGCCGCATCAGCCCGACCAAGGGCCAGCTCGTCCTCGTGCGCGCGGCCCGACGCGTCGCCGACGCCCGCCCCGACGTGTGCGTCCGCATCGTCGGCGACCCGGCCTTCGGCGCCGACGACTACGCCGAGCAGGTCCGCGCCGAGGTGCGGGCGCTCAGCCTGCAGGACCACGTCGAGCTCGTCGGGTTCCGGCCCGACCCGCGCCACGAGCTGGACCGCGCCAGCGTCGCCGTGCACGCCGCGACGGTGCCCGAGCCGTTCGGCCAGGTCGTCACCGAGGCCATGGCCGCGGGCGTCCCAGTCGTGGCCACCCGCGGTGGCGGCGTCGACGAGATCGTCCGCACCGACGCCGACGCTGCGACCGGGCTGCTCGTGCGGCCCGGGGATCCCGACGCCCTCGCCGCCGCCGTCCTCGACGTCCTCGACGACCCCGAGCGGGCCCTGGCGCGCGCTGCCCGAGCCCACGCCGACGTGACGCGCCGGTTCCTCGCCGCCGCGTCGGCCGAGGGTCTGACCCGCGTCTGGGAGCAAGCCGCCCGCTCGACGCCCCACCTAGCGCCCCACCCGGTGCCCCACCCGGCGCGGAGCCGCCGATGAGCACGCCCACGACGCGCGTGAACGTCGTCTGCGCGCCGCCAAACGGCCCGAACCCCGGCATGGCGAGCGTCGACCTCGCCTTCGAGCACGTCGCCCGGCACGCCGGGCTCACCGACGTGCGCTACTGGCGGCTCTGGGACCAGAGCGAGTGGCGCGCGGCGCCGGGCGGCTCCGAGCGCCTCGACGACCACCGGGTCCGCGACACCGACACCGGCCTCACCTACGAGCTGGCCCGCGGCCGCCTCGAGGAGGTGCTCGACGCCGACCGCGTCGTCTTCTGGGGCGACTTCCTCCACATGGCCGTCTACCTCGAGCACAGCGCGCACGTGCTCACCGACCGCATCGGCCTGCCCCTCGACGCCGACGCCGCGCTCCGGCTCACCGGGCAGCACCTGCTGCTCACCGACGCCGGCCCGGACGTGCTCGGACGCGTCGTCACCTACGGCTCGACGCTGGCCTTCAACATGCCGGGCGACTATCGCGGCCCCTACGGCGAGGCGCTGCGCCGCTTCCACCGGGGCGCCGCCGCCGTGAGCCACCGCGACCCGTACTCCTCGGAGGTCGCGCAACGCCATCGCGGTGGCGCCGACTGCTGCGGTGGCACCGACGCCGCCCTCGTGCTGCCGCCACCGTGCCCCGCGACGCACACCGACTCCGCCGTGGGCGTCGGCGGCGACCCCCGCGGCACCGGAGGCGCGGGCGACCCGGGCGTCCTCGGCGTCTTCGTCGGCCGCTCCCGGCTCTCCCCCGAAGACGTCGGCACGTTCGGGCGCCGTCTCGCCGGCGCCCTCGGGCTGAGGTCGGCGTGGGTGCCCTGGGGGCACGAGCCCGGCTTCTGGCCGATGCGCGGACGCGCCCGGCTCCGGCTGGCCTGGCCCGAGCTCGACGCCGGCGTGCCCACCGCATCGGGCCTGCGGCGGGCCCGGCTCGCGGCGTCGGCCCTGCGCGAGGGGCCACGCCCCGACGAGCCCCTGACGCTGGGCCAGCTCGAGCACCGCCTCCTCGCCTGCCGCCTCGTGCTCACCGACACCTACCACCTGGCCCTCACCGCGTGGCGGCTCGGCGTGCCCGCCGTCTGCCTCGTCGACCCGCCCCACGCGGAGTGGAGCGTCAACGCCGGGGCGGTCGGGTCCGAGCGCGACAAGCGGGTCGACCTCTACTCGCGGCTCGACGCGCTGCCGCTGCTCGTGCACGCGCTGCCCGGGCGGCTGCGGTCACGCGCGGAGGTGCGACGCGTGGCCGACGCGCTCGCCGACGGCCACGCCGAGGCCGCGGCACGGTCGTGGGTGTCGGACCGTCGTTCCGCGGAGACCGCGCGCGTGCTCCGTATGCTGGCGCTGCCGTGACCGGCCGGCCCCTCGGGGAGCCCCGTCGACCGCGTGCGCCCCGCCCGACGAGCACCGGGAGCCGCGAGTGACCCACCGTCCACGCGTCGCCATCGCGCACGACTACCTCACGCAGCGAGGGGGCGCCGAGCGCGTCGTCCTCGCCCTGCACCGCGCCTTTCCCGACGCGCCGATCCACACGACGCTCTACGACCCGGCCGGCACCTACCCGGAGTTCCGCGACGCCCACGTCGTCACCTCCCCGATCGACCACGTCGCGCCGCTGCGCCGCGACCACCGGGCCGCGCTGCCGGTGCTGCCGTGGGCGATCTCGCGCCTGCCGGTCGAGGCCGACGTCGTCGTGGCGTCGAGCTCGGGCTGGGCGCACGGGGTGCCGACCACCGGCCGCAAGCTCGTCTACTGCCACGCCCCGGCGCGCTGGCTCTACCAGACCGACGCCTACCTCGGCGGCCCCGCGGCCCGCTCGCTCCGGGGCCGCGCGCTGCTGACGCTGTCGAGCCGGCTGCGGCGGTGGGACCGCGCGGCCGCGGCCTCGGCCGACCGCTACCTCGCCAACTCCAGCGTCGTGCGCGACCGGGTCCGCGAGGCGTACGGCATCGAGGCCGACGTCGTCGCCCCGCCCTACGGCATCGACGCGTCCGGCCCCCGGGAGCCGGTGCCCGACCTCGCGGACTGGGCCGGCGAGGGCTTCCTGCTCGTCGTGTCGCGGCTGCTGCCGTACAAGAACGTCGACGTCGCGGTCGACGCGGTGCGGGGGCTGCCCGAACGGCTGGTCGTCGTGGGCTCGGGCCCGCTCGAGGGCCGCCTGCGGGCCGACGCGCCCGGGAACGTCCGTCTGGTCACGGGCCTGTCCGACGCGCAGCTGCGCTGGACGTACGCGCACGCGTCGCGGCTGCTCGCCCCGAGCCTCGAGGACTTCGGCCTGACGCCGCTGGAGGCCGCCGCGTTCGGGGTGCCGACGCTGGCCCTGCACGGCGGCGGCTACCTCGACACCATCGAGGAGTCGGCCAACGGCGCCTTCTTCGACGCGCCGTCGGTCGAGGCGGTCCGGGCCGCCGTCGTCGACGCCCGCGAGCGCCGGTGGGAGCCCGACGCCGTCCGCGCCCACGCCGTGCTCTTCTCCGAGGAGCGCTTCCACGCCCGGATGCGGGCCGAGGTGGACCGGCTGCTCGCCGAGCCGTGGCCGGCGTCGGCGCCTAGTTGATGGTGCGCAGCACGAGCACCCACGCGACCACCGGGGCACCCACCGCGAGGATGATCGCGAGGACGCGCTGGGCCGCGGCGTGCGCGTAGACCTTCGCGATGACCGCCGCGGCCACCCCGGCCGCGAACACCCCGAGCGAGTACGTCGCGAACGACGCGCTCAGCTCGACGATCTCGGGCGAGCGGGTGATGTTGGCGATCGTCGCGGCCTTGCCGGCCGGGCCCCACGGCGCCGGCAGCGGCACCTGGGCCAGCAGGATGAGCGCGATGCCGAGCAGGTCGGTGCGCCCGTGGCGCGGGCCGGCGGCGACCGCCTCGCGCCGCGTCGTGGCCACCCGTGACGGCGGCACGTGCGGCGGCGGCGGACGCAGGGCCCGCGGCAGCGTCCACAGCAGGCCCGGCAGGCCGGTGAGCACCGCGAGGTAGGCGGCGTAGAGCTTCGGGCGGTAGTCCGAGGCGAAGCCGAAGACCGTGACGACGAACGGGGTCGCCTGCACGAGCACCCACACGTACACCGCGAAGGCGAGGACGCCGACGAGGACGAGGGTCACCTCGGACCGACGGCGGGTTCCTGCTCCGGACATGCCGCACAGTGTAGGCAGCCCGGGGCACCCGCCCGAATGTGCCCGAACGCGCCCGGCCCGCCACCTAGACTGGCGCCGTGGAGACGACGCGCGGGACCGCCAGCGACCTGTTCGACCCCGACCGGGTCGACGCCGACGCGCTCGCCGACGGGGGCTCGGGCTCGTCCGGATCCGGTGGGTCCGGCGACGACCACGGCAAGGGCCGCGGCGACGACGGAAGCGGCCGGCGCGAGAAGCGTCGCAACCGCAAGGTGCTCGTCGCCGCCCTCGTGCTCCTGCTCGTGCCGGTCCTCGCCGTCGGCGGCTACCTCGCGTGGCTCAACCACCTCGTCACCGACAACGTCAAGCAGGAGCTGCTCCTGCCCGACGCGTCCGGCCCGGGCGCGCTGCCCACGCTGCCCGACGGGAGCGTCGTGACCCAGCCGGCCGGCAACGGCACCAACTACCTCATCATCGGCAACGACGCCGGGCCCGACCGCGTCGGCGCCCGCTCCGACGTCATGGTGCTCGTGCACATCCCGGCCGACCACTCGCGCGTCACGCTGATCCACTTCCCGCGCGACCTCTACGTCTCGATCCCGGGCAAGGGCAAGAACAAGCTCAACGCCGCGTACGCCTTCGGCGGCGCGCCGCTGCTGGTCCGCACGATGCAGGACCTGCTCGGCGTGCGCGTCGACCACGTCGCGATGCTCGGTTTCGAGCAGTTCAAGGCCATGACCGACGCCGTCGGTGGCGTCGACGTGAACGTCGAGGAGCCGAGCAAGGACAACGGCTACGACTTCCAGGTCGGCACCATGCACATGGACGGCGACATGGCCCTGGCCTTCGTCCGCGAGCGCAAGCAGCTGTCCGAGGGCGACATCTCGCGCGGCCGCCGCCAGCTGGCCTTCATCAAGGCGCTCATGCTCAAGACGCTGAACAAGGACGTCCTGCTCAACCCGGTCAAGCTCGGCCAGTTCGCCGACGCCGCGACGAAGAACCTCACCGTCGACCAGCACCTCGACGTGGGCACGATGCGTTCGGAGGCCCTGGCGCTGCGCGACATCCGCGGCGGCGACATCCGGTTCATCACCGCCCCGTTCACCGGCTTCGGCACGAGCCCGGCCGGCGCGTCGATCGACATCGTCGACGAGGTCAAGATGAAGGACCTCGGCGAGGCGATCCGCAACGACGAGCTCAACTCCTACCAGGACTGACGGCGGGCCGCGCCCGACTCAGGCCGCGCGCCAGCTGCGCAGGTCGCCGGCCGCCGTCCACGTGCGGTCGCCGACGACGAGCCAGCCGGCCTGAGCCGTGACGGACAGCGCCACCTGCCCGGCGCGCACGCCCCGCGTCGCGACGCACGCGACGACGGTGCTGCGGTCGGTCCCGACGCGCACGACCTGCACGCCGGCGCACGCGCCGACCACCCGCGCCACGTAGGTGACGATGCCTGCGTCGTCGAGGTTCGACAGGGCCACTCCCCCGGCGGCCGTGCCCTCGGCGCGCCACGTGCGGCCGCCGTCGGTCGAGCCGACGACCTCGCCGCCGGCGCAGAGCGCCTGGGCACGCGTGGCCGAGGTGCGCGACAGGTCGAGGACCGCGGCGCCGCCGCAGGGCTTCGGGTCGGTCGCCTTCGGGGCGACGATGCTCGCCGGGTCGTCGAGGCGGCGCGCCCACGAGCCGGTCACCGCGGCCGGCGCCTGCCACGTGCCGCCGCGGTCGCGCGAGGCGTACTGGCTCGGCACGCACGACGCCGAGGACCCGATGACGAAGACACGCGATGCGTCGAGGGGCTGCACGCGGGCCAGGGCCCGGGCCGGTGAACGCAGCGTCGTCCACGTGGCGCCGCCGTCGGTCGTCACCTCGAGCGCGGCACCTCCGGCCGTGCACGTCCCGGTCGACCCGCGGTAGGCGGTCGACGCGTCGACCCCGGCGACGAGGAGTGCCACCGGGGTCGCGGTGGCCGTGGTCGCCGGCGACGGGGTCGTGGTGGTGGTCGGGTCAGCGGTCGGGCCGGTGGCGCCCGCGGTCGCGCCGGTCGGCCCGGGGCCGGTCGTGGCGGACGTCGAGGGGGTGCCGTCGGGCAGGCGGGTGGCCGCCGACGGTGCCGGGGGCGGCCCGTGCAGGCCGCCGGGGCGCAGGGCCACGGCCACGAGCACGGCGTCGATGATCAGCAGCGCGACGAGCGCGGCCGTCGCCAGCCCTCTCCTCATGAGTCATCCCCCTACGCACGGCACCGCCGACCTCCCGTCCCCCGACGGGCCCCCGCGGTCATGGTAGGGGCGAAATGCCTTGCGACGAGCGGTCGCCCGCAGACTCGGTGGGGATGTCCGGTATGTCCTCAGCGGGTCGGCGGACGCAGTGCGCCGGCGACGACCGGCAGGACGTCCTCGATCGCGGTGCCCATGAGGGCGTACGCCTCGGCCCCTCGCCCGTACGGGTCGGGGATGTCGGACTCCTCGGCGGCCCGGGCCCGCACGAAGCCCCGGCGGTCGCGGGCGGCCTCGGCGACGCGCGTCACCCACGGCGTCGCGTCCGGGGACCCCACCTCGGCGTTGGCCTCGGCGGCCGCGGCGGACAGGTCGGTGTCGGCGAGCAGGTCGGCGAGCTCGCCCAGGGTGAAGGTGCGACGCAGGACGCGCGGATTGAGCGCGACGGCGTCGGAACGGTGCCGCTGGGTGGCCGCCACGACGAGGTCGGCCTCGGCGAGGATCGCCGGGGTCAGCTGCCGCGAGGCGAACCCGACCGCGTCGGCCCCGGCCCGCTCGAGCAGCTCCACCGAACCGGGCTCGATCGGGGCGCCGACCATCGCCCGGGTGCCGGCGCTCGACACGACGAGCCCGGTGCCGTCGAGCAGCTGTGCGAGGCGGCGCTCGATGTACGGCGAGCGGCACACGTTGCCGGTGCACACGACGAGGACGCGGCCGGCCGGGACCGAGCCCCCGGCGTCGGGCGCTCCCACCGGACCGGCCGGCTCCACCGCGCTCACCGGGATGCCTGCTCGGCGAGCTCTCGCGTGAAGGCGAGGCACGCCTCCCACGTCGGCAGGAGGCCGGCGGCGGCCGCCTCGTCGAGGGTGGGGGCGGCGGCGTCCTTGGGCGACACGATCGGCTCGAAGCCGGCCGGCAGCTCGAGGCCGACCCGGGGGTCGAGCGGGTTGACCCCGCCCTCGGTCGAGGGGTTGAACACCTCGGAGCACAGATAGACCGCTGTGCCGTCCTCGACGCAGGCGAGGGCGTGCCCCAGCCCCTCGGCGAGGTAGACGGCGCGCCGGTCGACGGTGTCGAGCCGGACCGAGTCCCACTCGCCGAAGGTGGGCGAACCGACGCGCAGGTCGACGACGTAGTCGACGAAGACGCCGCTCGTCGCCGTCACGTACTTCGCCTGCGAGGGCGGCACATCGGCGAAGTGGATCCCCCGCAGCGCCCCGGCGCGCGACACCGAGATGTTCGTCTGGCGCACCGCCATCTCGTGCCCGATCGCCCCGGCGAGGTGGTCGACGCGGAAGCCCTCGGCGAACAGCCCCCGGTCGTCGGGGAACTGGCGGGGCGTCACCTCGAACGCGCCGGCGATGCGCAGCGGTCGGATGTCCATCAGGGGGTGTCCTCCGGGAGGTCGTCGGGTGGGTTCGTCGGGAAGCCCGTCAGGGGGCGTCGCGGCCCTCGTCGAGCAACCCGTGCAGGTAGCGACCGTAGCCGCTCTTGAGCTGCTCGTCGGCGTGCACCCGCAGCCCGTCGTCGTCGAGCCAGCCGTTGCGCCAGGCGATCTCCTCGACGCAGCCGATCTTCTGCCCCTGCCGCGCCTCGACGACGTGCACGAACTGGCTGGCCTCCATGAGGCCCTCGAAGGTGCCGGTGTCGAACCAGGCCGTGCCGCGGGGAAGGACGCTGACCGACAGCGTGCCGCGTCGGAGGTAGGCGTCGTTGACGGCGGTGATCTCGAGCTCGCCGCGGGCGCTGGGCGTCAGACCGGCGGCGATCTCGACGACGTCGTTGTCGTAGAAGTAGAGGCCCGGCACGGCGAAGCTGCTCCGGGGGCGGGCCGGCTTCTCCTCGATCGACACGACTCGCCCGGTGTCGTCGAACTCGACGACGCCGTAGGCCGACGGGTCGGCGACCCGGTAGGCGAAGACGTGCCCGCCGGTCAGCGTCGTGTGCTCGGCGAGGCGGGTGCCGAGGCCGGGGCCGAAGAAGATGTTGTCGCCGAGGACGAGGGCCACGCTGTCGCCGCCGATGAAGTCGGCACCGAGGACGAACGCCTGGGCCAGGCCGTCGGGGCTGGGCTGCACGGCGTAGCTGATCGACATGCCCCACTGCGAGCCGTCACCGAGCAGCCGGGTGAACTGGTCGGCGTCCCAGGGCGTCGTGATGACGAGCACCTCGCGGATGCCGGCCATCATCAGCGTCGAGAGGGGGTAGTAGACCATCGGCTTGTCGTAGACGGGCATCAGCTGCTTGCTGATGCCGCGCGTGATCGGGTGCAGCCGGGTGCCGGTACCGCCGGCGAGCACGATCCCCTTCATGGTGAGCCAGCGTATTGGGAGGTCACGCGGTGCGCGTCCACGTGCGCAGGTCGGCGCCGGACCGCCACACGGTGTCGCCGACGGCGAGCCAGCCGGCCGCGTCGACGACGGAGATCGACACTCGCCCCTCGGGCAGGCCGTCCGGCACGACGACGCAGGCGACGCTCGTCGCCGACTTCCCCGTGACGCGGGCGAGCTCGACGCCCTCGCAGCCGTCGGCGACGCGCGCGACGTAGGCGCGGGCGGAGCCCTTCTCCTCGCGCACCGACAGCGCCATGGCACTGCCGACCTGCGCGAGCCGCGTCCACGTGGCACCGCCGTCGGAGGACGTCGTGACCGATCCGTCGCCGCAGAGGGCGCGAGCGGAGGTGCCGGAGACGCGCGAGAGGTCGACGAGCGTGCCGGGCCCGCAGGGGCGGGCGGTCGGGCGCTCGGGCGTCACCGCCGTGCCCGTCGCGCCGCCGGGCGTGCGCGACCAGCCGCCCTGGAGCGCGCGGGGGCCGTTCCACGTGCGGGCGCCGTCGTCGGTGATGAACTCCCCCGCCGTGCACGAGGCGTCCGCGCCGATGACGAACGCGCGGTCGGCCGACACGGGCTGGACGCGTCCGAGGGCCTTGGCGGGCACCACCCGGGTGCCCCACGTGCGTCCGCCGTCGCCGGTGACCTCGATCGCGGCGCCGCCCTTGTCGCACGTGCCGAGCACGGCGCGCCACGCCCGGGAGTCGTCGAGCGCGACCACGACTTGGCGCAACGGCACCGGGCGGGTCTCGGGGGTCGGCGAGGGCGTCGGGGTCGAGGTCACCGGGGTCGAGCGCGGCGCCGGGGCCGCGGGCGCGGCGCCCACGGCGTCGGGGCGGTAGGCGAGCGCGACGAGGGCGGCGTCGACGACGAGCAGCACGAGCAGGCCCACGAGGGCGAGCCGTCCGGTCGAGGAGCGCATCCAGCGGGTCACGCGCCTCACTCTACGGACCCGCCGGGACGAACCGGCGCAACTCGGGCGCGTCGGCACTAGGATGCGGCGGGAACCACCAAGTCGGAACGCGCGGAAACCACCCACCCATCCATCACCCGCGGACCGGCCGAGGGAGAGACGGGGATTGTGGAGCTCCAGGACTACCTGAACGTGATCCGGAAGCGGTGGATGATCATCGCCGCGGTCACGCTCGTGACCCTAGGCCTGTCCGCCGCCTACACGGCACTGTCGCCCCGCACGTATGCCGCGACGACACAGTTCTTCGTGTCGACCTCGGGCGACGACACGACCTCGGCCCTCGCGCAGGGCAACACCTTCACGCAGGCGCGGGTCAAGACCTACGCCCAGCTGCTCGAGACGCCGAAGGTGCTCGACCCGGTCATCAAGAAGGTCGGCCTCGACTCGACGTCCGACGTGCTCGCGGGCCAGATCACCTCGGCGATCCCCCTCGACACCGTCCTCATCGACGTCACCGTCACGGCGAGCAGCCCGGGCGCCGCGCAGGCCATCGCCAACGGCATCGCCGACGTCTTCCCGCAGACGGTCGCCGAGATCGAGCGCAAGCCCGGCCAGGACAGCCCCGTCAAGGTCACGCTGACGACCCCGGCGCAGGCCGACCTGACGCCCGTCAGCCCGAAGCCGACGCGCAACCTCGCGCTCGGCCTCGTCATGGGCCTGCTCCTCGGGTTCGGTCTCGCCCTGCTGCGCGACGTCCTCGACAAGTCGGTCAAGTCCCAGCGCGACCTCGAGACCGTCACCGACCGCACCCTGCTCGGCGCCATCGCCTTCGACACCGACGCGCCGGACCACCCGCTCATCGTCCAGGTCGACCCTCGCAGCCAGCGTGCCGAGGCGTTCCGCTCGTTGCGCACCAACCTGCAGTTCATCGACGTCGCCGACCCGCCGAAGTCGATCGTCGTCACGTCGTCGCTGCCCGGCGAGGGCAAGTCGACGACCACCGCCAACCTCGCGCTCAGCCTCGCCGAGACCGGCATGTCGGTCGTCGTCATCGAGGGCGACCTGCGCCGGCCGCGGCTGCTCGACTACCTCGGCTTCGAGGGCTCGGTCGGCCTCACCGACGTGCTCGTCGGGCGTGTCGAGGTCGACGACGTCCTGCAGCCCTTCGGCCGCACCGGGCTGCGCCTGCTCGGCGCCGGCCCGATCCCGCCGAACCCGAGCGAGCTGCTCGGCTCGGCCAACATGGAGCGTCTCGTCGAGGACCTCTGCGCGCGGTTCGACTACGTGCTCATCGACGCTCCCCCGCTGCTGCCGGTCACCGACGCCGCGGTCCTCAGCACCATCGTCGACGGCGCCATCGTCGTCGTCGGCGCCGGGGTCGCCCAGCGCGAGCACGTCCGTCGCGCGCTCGAGTCGCTCGAGGCCGTCAACGGCTCGATCCTCGGTCTCATCCTCAACCGGGTCCGCGCCAAGGACGGCGGGGCCGGCTACGGCACCTACGCCTACGACTACCGCCCGGAGAGCGAGCGGCAGCGCGCCAAGGACCGCGGCCCGCGTCGGTTCCGCCGGCCCGTCGCCGACCCCGACGACCGGCACGAGGTCATGCCACGCGGCGCGCGGCCGGGCGAGGCGCCGGCCCACGGCGAGCCCGCCCACGGCGCGCACCCGCACGTCCCGGCTCCCGGTGCGCCACCTCGGGCGCCGCACGAGCCCGCCACCGACGACGCGGGCGAGCGCATCTTCCGCTGAGCACGTACGAAGGCCGCCGCACCCACGGCGCGGCGGCCTTCGTCGTGAGCGGGTGTCAGGCGCGCGCCGAGGTGACCACCGAACCGAGCGCGGTGACGACGACCGCGAGCTGCTCCTCGATGCGGGCGAACGCCTCCTCGTGCACGCGGGCGTTCTGGCGGAACGGGTCGACGACGTCGATGTCGTCGGCGTCGCGCGGCACGACCGTGCCGCGTGCCGCGGCGGCCTCGGTGACGACCTGCTCGAGCCAGGGCTGGGTCGGCAGGATCGAGCGCCACGACCGGGACTCCGCGCAGAGGTCGGCGAAGTCGCCCAGGGCGAAGATCCGGCGCATCGCCTGCGGGCGCAGACGGGCCACCTGACCGCGCTGCGCACGCGTCATCGTCAGCACGAGGGCGGCGTCGTCGAGCATCCGCGGACTCACCTGGCGCGCCCGGAAGGCGGTGACGTCGGCGCCGAGGCGCCGCAGCTGCTCACGGGTGTCGGTCTCGATGTCGGAGTCGACGACGGCTCCCGTCCCGGCGCTGTCGACCGGCACGCCGGCTCTGGGTAGCAGCTGTCTCAACCTCCGCTCGGCATACGGCGAGCGGCAGATGTTGCCGGTGCAGACGAACAGGATGCCGCGGGTCTGAGGGGTGTCCCCGAGCACTGTGCCCCCAAGGTCTCGTGTCGGTGTCGTGACGTCGAGACTAAGCGTGGATCCTGTGCATTCGGTGGGCATTGTCCGTTTGGGGCGGGTTTGTCCCGCGCGTCGGCCTACCAAGCGGTGCTGGCGCGCCGCCCCATCCCCCGGTAGTCCCACCCGGCCTCGGACCACGCCTGCGGGTCGAGGACGTTGCGTCCGTCGATGACGCGCGGGACCGCGACGAGCGTCTTGGCGCGGGCCGGGTCGAGCTCGACGTACTCCTTCCACGCGGTGAGGAGGATGACGAGCTCGGCGCCGCTGAGCGCCTCCTCGGTCGTGTCGACGATGTGCAGGTCGGGGCGCATCCGGCGCACGATGCCCGACGCCGCCGGGTCGGTGGCCACGACGTTGGCCCCGCGGCCCCACAGGCGTCCGGCAATGTCGAGGGCCGGCGAGTCGCGCACGTCGTCGCTGTCGGGCTTGAAGGTGAGGCCGAGGACGGCGACCTTGACGCCGACGAGGCGGCCGCCGGCCATCTCGGAGGCGAGGTCGACGGCGTGGTCGCGGCGGCGCATGTTGATGGAGTCGACCTCGCGCAGGAAGGTCAGCGACTGGTCGACCCCCATCTCGCCGGCGCGGGCCATGAAGGCGCGGATGTCCTTGGGCAGGCAGCCGCCGCCGAAGCCGATGCCGGCCTGGAGGAACTTCGGCCCGATGCGGTCGTCGTGGCCGATGGCCTCGGCGAGCTTGGACACGTCGGCGCCGGCGACGTCGCACAGTTCGGCCATCGAGTTGATGAAGGAGATCTTCGTGGCGAGGAAGGAGTTGGCGGCGACCTTGACGAGCTCGGCCGTCGGGTAGTTGAGCAGCAGCCGCGGCGTCTCGGAGGCGATGATCGGCGCGTAGACCTCGTCGAGCAGGGTCCGGCCGAGCTCACCGCGCTCGACGTCGTCGGGCAGTCCGTATACGACGCGGTCGGGGTGCTGGGTGTCCTTGACGGCGAAGCCCTCGCGCAGGAACTCCGGGTTCCACACGACGACGACGTCGAGGCCCGCCTCGGCGAAGCGGTCGGCCATCGCCTGGGCAGTGCCGACGGGGACCGTCGACTTGCCGACGACGACGAGCGGGCCGTCCGGGTGCGGCTGGGCGTTGGCGATGATGTCGTCGACGGCGGACCACACGTAGCTCATGTCGGCGGCGTAGCTGCCTCCGCGCTGCGGCGTGCCCACGGCGATGAAGTGGACGCGGGCGTCGGCGAGCTGCGACTTGTCGGTCGTGAACACGAGGGTGCCGGCGTCGACGCCCTTGCGCAGCAGCGGCGCGAGGCCCGGCTCGTGGAAGGACGGGATGCCTGCGGCGAGCTTGTCGACCTTCTCGGGGTCGACGTCGACGCCGACGACGTCGTGGCCGAAGTCGGCCATGCACGCGGCATGGACCGCGCCGAGGTATCCGCATCCGATGACCGAGATCTTCACGCCGGGCAGCATATCGAGGGGTGGGAAACGGCAGGTGGCCGCGAGGTTTCGCCGGGCTTCGTTACCCTCGCCTCATGCGCGTCCTCGTGACCGGCGGTGCCGGGTTCATCGGCTCGAACTTCGTGCTCCGGGCTCGCGAGACGCGTCCGGACTGGACAGTGACGGTGCTCGACGCCATGACCTACGCGGCCAACCGACGCTCGCTGGCGCCCGTGCTGGCCGACCTCGGCGGCGACGGCTCGGTGCGCCTCGTCGAGGGGTCGGTGGCCGACGCCTCGCTCGTCGACCCGCTCGTGGCCGACCACGACGTCGTCGTGCACTTCGCCGCCGAGTCGCACAACGACAACTCCCTCGACTCGCCGTGGCCGTTCGTCGAGAGCAACGTCGTGGGCACCTTCACGCTGCTCGAGGCGATCCGGCGGCACGACAAGCGGCTGCACCACATCTCGACCGACGAGGTCTACGGCGACCTCAAGCTCGACGACCACGAGCGGTTCACCGAGAAGACGCCCGTCAACCCGTCCTCGCCGTACTCGGCCACCAAGGCCGGCGCCGACCTGCTCGTGCGCGCCTGGATCCGCTCCTTCGGCATCAAGGCGACGGTCTCGAACTGCTCGAACAACTACGGCCCGCGCCAGCACGTCGAGAAGTTCATCCCGCGGCAGGTCACGAACATCCTCGAGGGCATCCGCCCCAAGCTCTACGGCTCGGGGCTCAACGTCCGCGACTGGATCCACGTCGATGACCACAACGACGCCGTCATCGCGATCCTCGAGCAGGGCCGACTCGGCGAGACCTACCTCATCGGCGCCGACGGCGAGCGCGACAACCTCGACATCGTCCGGATGCTGCTCGAGATCATGGGCCGTCCCGCCGACTGGTACGACCACGTCGACGACCGCCCGGGACACGACCTCCGCTACGCCATCGACGCGACGAAGCTGCGCCTGGAGACCGACTGGCGGCCTCGGTACGCCGACGTCCGCGCGGGCCTCGAGCAGACGGTGGAGTGGTACCGCGCCAACCCGCAGTGGTGGCAGTCGGCCAAGGTCGAGGCCGAGCGCACCTACGCGAGGCTCGGCCGGTGAGCGTGAGCCCCGACGCGTCGGGCGCCGGGCGCGCGCTCGTGACCGGAGCGAGCGGCATGCTCGCCCACGACCTCGTGCCGGCGCTGCGCGCGGCCGGGTGGGTCGTCACCGCCATGGACCGGGCCGACCTCGACGTCACCGACCCCGCGCAGTGCGTCGCGGCCGTCGAGGGCCACGACCTCGTTGTCAACACGGCGGCGTACACGCGCGTCGACGACGCCGAGACCGACGAGGCGGCGGCCTTCGCCGTCAATGCGGTCGGCGCCGCCAACGTGGCCCGTGCCTGCGCCCGCGGCGGGGCGCGCCTCGTGCACGTGTCGACCGACTACGTCTTCGACGGCACCGAGTCCGAGCCGTACGCCGTCGACCACCCGGTCGCCCCGCGCTCGGCCTACGGGCGCACCAAGGCGGCCGGCGAGTGGGCCGTGCGCGCACTGTGCCCCGAGTCGTGGGTCGTGCGCACGGCCTGGCTCTACGGGGCGGGCGGGCCGAACTTCGTCGCGACGATGCTGCGCCTGGCCACCGAGCGCGACACCGTGTCGGTCGTCGACGACCAGGTGGGCCAGCCGACGTGGACGGTCGACCTCGCCGACCTCGTCGTGCGCCTCGTCGCGGCCGGCGCGCCGTACGGCACCCACCACGGCACCTCGAGCGGGCAGACGACGTGGTTCGGGCTGGCCCGCGCGGCCTTCGAGCTGAACGGCCTCGATCCGCAGCGGGTGCTGCCGACGACGTCCGACGCCTTCCCGCGCCCCGCTCCCAGGCCCGGCTGGAGCGTGCTGTCCCACGCCTCCCTCACCGCCGCGGGTGTCGCCCCGATCCGCGACTGGCGCGAGGCGCTCTCCCTGTTCGCAGGCTGACCACCGGCCGGTCCCGTCGGAGATATCGGGCGACGTCCCCTAAACTCGGGCAAGTCGGTCAGCCAACAGGGAAGCGACCATGCGACTGCTCATCACCGGGGGCGCCGGTTTCATCGGCTCGAACCTCGCCCGGCTCGCCCTCGATGCGGGTCACGAGATCACCGTCCTCGACGACTTCTCCACCGGGTTTCGCGACAACCTCGACGGGCTCGACGTGCGCCTCGTCGAGGGCTCCGTGGCCGACCGAACCGCCGCCGACGCGGCGATGGAGGGCGTCGACTCGGTCGTGCACCTCGGCGCCCTCGGCAGCGTGCCGCGCAGCATCGCCGACCCCGTCGCCACCCACGTCGCGAACGCCACCGGCACGCTGACGGTGCTCGAGGCGGCCCGCGCGGCCGGCGTCCGCCACGTCTCGTGCGCGTCGTCGAGCTCGGTGTACGGGCTCAACCCGGCGCTGCCGAAGCACGAGCGCGAGTGGGTCCGGCCGATGAGCCCCTACGCCGTCACCAAGCTGGCCACCGAGCAGTACACGCTGGCCTACCAGCAGGGCTACGGCATGGACACCCTGGCCTTCCGGTTCTTCAACGTCTACGGCCCCCGCCAGCGCGCCGGCCACGTGTACGCGGCCGTCATCCCGGTCTTCGTCGACGCGCTCCTGCGCGGCGAGTCGCTGCCGATCAACGGCGACGGCACGAACTCGCGCGACTTCACCTACGTCGGCACGGTGTGCCGGGTGCTGCTCGACGCCTCCGAACGACGCGTCACGCACCCCGAGCCGGTCAACCTCGCCTTCGGCACCAACACGACGCTGCTCGAGCTCGTGAAGCGGATCGAGGACGCCGCCGGCATCCCCGCCACCGTCGAGCACCGCGGCCCACGACCCGGCGACGTCCTGCACTCACAGGCCGACAACGCGAGCCTGCGAGGCCTCTTCCCCGACGTGTCACCGGTGCCCCTCGAGCAGGGCCTCGCCGAGACCGTCACGTGGTTCAAGGAGAACGCATGAGCCAGACCCTCGTCGTCGTCGGGCAGGGGTACGTCGGCCTGCCCATGGCACTGCGTGCCGCCGAGGTGGGGCTCAAGGTCCACGGCCTCGACACCAACTCGCGCACCGTCGCGGCGCTCAACGCAGGCGTCTCACACATCGACGACGTCAGCGACGCCGACCTCGCCGCCGGGCTCGCCAACGGCTACGAGGCGACCGCCGACCCGGCCTGCATCGAGAACGCGGACGTCGTCGTCGTCTGCGTGCCGACCCCCCTCGCGCCCGAGGGCGGCCCCGACCTGCGGCCCGTCGAGGTCGCCGCGCAGGCGATCGGCGAGCACCTGTCCCCCGACACCCTCGTCATCCTCGAGTCGACGACCTACCCCGGCACCACCGAGGAGATCTTCGCGCCGCTCGTGACCCGCGGCCGGTTCGAGGTCGGCAGCGACGTGTTCATCGCCTTCTCCCCCGAGCGGATCGACCCGGGCAACAAGACGTTCGGCGTGCGCAACACCCCGAAGGTCGTCGGTGGCATGACGCCCGAGTGCACCCACCGGGCGCGCGAGTTCTACGGCCTCTTCATCGACACGGTGGTCGAGGCCCGGGGCGCCAAGGAGGCCGAGATGGCCAAGCTCCTCGAGAACACCTTCCGCCACGTGAACATCGCGCTGGTCAACGAGATGCTCCGCTTCTCCCAGGAGCTCGACATCGACCTCTGGGACGCCATCGACTGTGCCGAGACCAAGCCCTTCGGGTTCATGGCCTTCCGCCCGGGCCCGGGCGTCGGCGGCCACTGCATCCCCGTCGACCCCTCCTACCTCTCGCACCGCGTCAAGGCCAAACTCGGCTACGCGTTCCGGATGGTCGAGCTCGCCGAGGAGATCAACCACGCGGCCCCCGACTACGTCGCCTCGCGCGTCTGGTCGCTGCTCAACGACCACGGCAAGGCCGTCAACGGCGCCAAGGTGCTCCTGCTCGGCGTCACGTACAAGCCCGACATCGCCGACTGCCGCGAGAGCCCGGCCGACCCGCTCGCCGGACGCCTCCTGTCGTGGGGCGCCGACCTCAGCTACCACGACCCGTTCGTGCCCCGCTGGAGCCCGCGCGGCGCCGACGCCGAGCTGACGTCCGTGACGGACCTCGAGGCCGCCGTGGCATCGGCCGACGTCGTCGTGCTGCTCCAACCGCACGCCCAGTACGACCTCGACCGCCTCGCGGCCGTGGGTTCACCGCTGCTCGACACCCGTGGGGTCATCGACCAGACCGAGGCCGTCCAGCGGCTCTGACCGGCCTGACCCGATGGGTCGAGCACATACCGATGTCGTCGCCGATCGGAGTGTGCTGTGAAGGTGTTCCTGGACGTAGGTGCCCACGTCGGTGAGACGCTGGCCGTCGCGATGCGTCCGCGGTGGGGTTCGACCGCATCTACTGCTTCGAACCGGCTTCGCCGTGTTGGCCTGAACTCGAGCGTCTTGCGGACGGTCGGGTCGAGTTCTGCAAGTACGGCCTGTTCGACCATGACGGCTGCTTCGCCCTCCACAACCCTGGCTCCGTCGGGACATCCCTGTCCGCGGACAAGGACGGGTCCCTGGGCAGCATGACGTGCGAGTTCCGGGACGTCGCGGGGTGGTTCGAGCACGAGCTGGACCCGACGGACGAGATCTACCTCAAGATGAATGTCGAGGGCGCCGAGTTCGAGATCGTCCGCCGCCTGTACGAATCGGGTGCGCTCAACCGAGTGGCCCACCTTCTCATCCACTTCGACGTGCGCAAGGTGCCGGGTCGGTCGCACCTCGAGGGTGAGCTGCGAGCCATGCTCGACGAGAGCCACGTGCACTGGGTTCCCGCCGAACGCATGGTTTACGGCAACGTCGCTCGGGGCACGCGCAACTGGCTGGAATGGTGTGCTGCCCTTGGGCTCTTCGACCGGTGGTGGCCACACTGCGTCGTGCCGAGGGCCGCAGCCGGGTGCGACTTGCGCCGCTGCGGCGCCGCGTCGAGCAACGCGTGGTGCGCGCGCACGAAGGCCAAGGCTCTACTGCCGCCGATTGACCCAGTCGACCGACCCTGTGGTCGACACGATCTTGGCGGGCGATCCTGCAACGGTCACTCCGTCCGGGACGTCATCCACCACGACAGAGTTTGCCCCGATCGCGACACCGCTACCGACGGTGATGCCACCGATGATGACCGCACCGGGCCCGATGTAGACGTCGTCGCCGATCACCGGGACGCCTGCTCGACGTCCCTTGTTGGCGCCGATCGTGACGTTGTGGCTCAGGTTGCAGTTGCGACCGATCCGCGCCGCAGCGTTGACGACGATGCCACCTGCGTGTCCGATGAGCAGCCCCGGTCCCACCGATGTGGAGCCCGGAAGGTTGACCCCGAGCCGGTACCGCTGGCGCCTGAGGGCGAGGCGGGCCAACATCCGCAACGGTCCCTTCAGGGACGCGCTGCCGACGAGCCGGAACCACACGTTGTAGCGAAAGGCCTCGCCCAGGAAGTACTGCTTGACGACGTCCGAGGCCGCGCGTCGGCCGGTGATCCGGGCAACGTCGGACACGATGAGCGACCAGGTCCCTTCCACGCTCACACCTTCCTCGTCCGGACGATCTTGGCCGGCGCACCGACGACCACGGCACCCGGGGGTACGTCACGAACTACCACCGAGCCTGCTCCGACCGCCGCGCCGTCGCCGATGGTGACGCCGGCCAGTACAAGAGAGCCGGCCCCGATGAACACGTCGTCTCCGACGACGATGGGACGGTTGGTCCCGCGCAGCTCGCTGAACCGTTGTCTGTCGGCGGGGATCGGATGGTCGTTCGTGATGAACATGCAGCGCGGCCCCATCTTGAGGCGACGCCCCAGCGTGATGGTCTCGTTCCCCGTGAAGAGCGACCCGGTTCCGATTCCGGCCCCGTCGAGGACGACCAGATGCCTGCTCAGCTTGACTCCGGGTTCGATCGAAGCGGTCGATGCCACGGAGGAGCAGACCTTGTCCGCGAGGCGCGCCCGAAGCCGGTGCCCGCCGGGCACGAGCGTGTGGAGCCGTCGCGCGAACCCGTCGTAGGCGACCACAGCGAGGGCACGAGTGAGATCAGGCCGGGATGACACTGTTGTTCACCTTTCGTTCGGCGCGCCGGCGCGCGGCGAGCAGCACTCCGGCATACACGACATAGAGCATGAACGACGCGCGCACGGCGCCCGGCAGTGCGGCCGTATGCACGAGGACGAGGTACGCAGGCACCGCGAAGACGACGAGAGCGACGGTCACATACGCGACGACCGGCACCCGGTGGAGTCCCATGAGGAACCGGGCGTCCATGAGTGCCAGCCCCATGAACAGCTCCGCGACGAGGAGCAGGCGCGCGAGTGGCACCGCGTCCGCGTAGGCGTCCCCGAACAGGAGCGGAATGGCGTAGGGAGCGAGCACCCAGCCGACGACAGCCAACGCTCCTTGAACGGCGAGGGCGAGCCGGTAGGTGCGCCGGCTCGTGCTCGTCACGGCCCCCGCCGCCGCGGTCTGCACGAACAGCAGTTGCCCAACTGCTGAGGAGGTGATGCGCGAGGCCTCGGCCATGGTGGCCGCGACGGCGTACACGCCTCCGGCTGCGGGGCCGAGCACGCCCACGATGACAAGGCGATCGAGACGCTGGACGACGAGCAGGCTCACGTTGTACCCGACTGCGGGCACCCCGAGACGGACCAAACCTCGAACGGCCGGCCAGCTGAGAGCAGGGCGTGGGGTCGGCTGGTCGAAGATGTCCCAGGCGCCGAGAACCGTCTGAACCGCGGCCCCGGCGGCCGCGCAGATGAGGGCTGCCCGGAGGGTGGCGTGGCCCGTTGCCACGGCGAAGGTGAAGAGCAGGCATTGGAAGAGGACACCGATGGCCAAGAACAGGATCGAGCGTCCTGCGCGGCCATAAGCCTGCAACAGGTCCGAGGACTGGCGCGCCACCAGCAGGAGTGCGGCGACGAGCGCTGTCAGGAGCAGCTCAGTGGCCCCGATGTCCTGGAGGCCGAAGAACAGGCAGATCGCGGGGGCGAGAAGGGCGGCGGCAAGCGTCATCACGATCGAGGCGCCGAAGAAGGTCGAGACGTCCTCATCGCGTGGGACCGGCCGCGCGCGCAGCCGAACACTGACACCGGTGCCGAGTGTCAGGACGAGGCTGAGGATGGCACCGACCGTGACGATCGTCGTCAGCGCACCTTGGCCGGCGGGCCCGAGGTATCGGGCTGTCAGCACCCCCAGGACGGCGGTCAGCACCGCGTTGAGGACGGCCGGCGCGCTGACGGAGAAAAACCCAACCAGCCCCGGGCGCCGTCTCATCTGCGGCCCACGGTCGTGCGGACGAGCCCAGGCGGCAGGGACGGTGGAGCCTTGCGCCGACCGCGACGGAGGTTTGCGGCGACGCGCACGAGCAGGACCACACCCACCGCCGCGCCGGCCTCGAAGGGCACCGGGGTGAAGTCGTTGCGGACCCAGAGGAGCAGGACGAAGGTCAGGGTGCCCACGAGGGCGTTGCGCAGCGGCGTCGTCTCGATGGAGTCCAGACGGGCAATGAGCAGACCGATGATCGCCATGACGACGACCACAGCGATCACGCCGCCCGCGTGGAAGGCCTCAGCCGCCGGCGAGCCACCGATCGGCCCCACGCGCCGGCTGATCATGGCGCCGAACACCGCCGGGTCGTCGGCGACGGCGATCACGTCGCCGCCCAGGAGGCGTCCGACGATGAACCGACGGAAGGGCGCGAGGTAGGTGTCGACCCCGACGTAGGGCTCGAGATAGCGCTCGTGCAGGTCGCTCGAGACGACCAGCGGACGAATCGAGTAACCGAGCTCGGTGATGCCGTCGAAGGGCCGGAACGACGAGGGATCGAAGCCGTTGCCGAAGCCGACCTGGCGGATCACTCGTACTGCAGCACCCAGACCGAGGCCGCCGACGAACGCGAACGCCATCCAGGGCCGCAAGGGGATTCTTCGACGTCGGGCGGCCACGACGAGGTAGGCGGCCAGCGGAAGGATGACCTCGCCGCGGAGCCCGAGCATGAAGGCCGGCACGGACCACACCGCGAAGATGACGAGCCCGGCCCGGCGAGCCGAGGCCGATGGCCCTGCTGAGAGGGTCGGCATGCCGAGGCCCATCATCACGTAGGCAGCCGGCATGCTCGTCGCAGCCGTGGAGTCGAGGAACTGGACGTACGAGCCGGATACGGCGGCTCCACTGGCCAGCACGTTGTACACCCAGAGGAGACAGCCGACGGACAGGAGAAGCAGACCGATGTGCCCCGCGCTGCGGAAACGCAACCACGCTGCTGTCTCCTCGATCCGTGACTCCTGATGACGTGGGTCGAATCCGATGAGGTAACCGAGCATCAGGGCGCTCGTCGCGATCGTCACGAGCAGCGACGCTGAGGTGAACCCGTCGCTCATGACCCACTGGGTGTCCAGGGGGTTGAGCAGGCTTGGCGAGGCGCCGAGGGCGATCGGGACCAGCAGGCCCACGTGGAACAGCAGGAATAGACCGGCGTACACCGGTCCCAGCGAGAACGGCCGACGCCGGTTGAGGCGGAAGAGAGCCACGATGGCCAGGACGGCCGCAACGAGAGCCAGGCGGGCAGCCGTACCGGAGGATGCCTGACCCCCGTCGCGAAGCAGGAAGGCCACGGTGCCGAGCCCAGCGAAGACGACACCCCAGACCAGGCGGCGAGACAGGTCCCGGTCGTGCGCCCCGGTCGCCGTCCTCACGATTCGCCCCGGTAAAGCCGGTGGTGGACCTCGCTGGCCGTCTTCTGGGAGAACGCGCTGGCGGCGAAACCCGCACGTACCTCGGCCCGCCGATCGCCACCGTCGCTGGCGCGGACACAGGCGGCGACGACGTCGGCCCACACGGCGTCGGCCTGGTCCAGTCCGACAGCATTGACACCAGGCACCTGTTCGGCGATGAAGCGAACGCCGGGGAGGTCGGAGGCCACGACGGGGGTCCCCACCGCGAGCGACTCGAGGACGACACCCGGGAGTCCCTCACGGATGCTGGGAAGGATGACGACGTCTGCCTGTCGCATCAACGAGTGCGCGTCACGACGCGACCCGAGATGGTGGACCCGGCCCTCCAGCCCGGCCCTGTCGGTGGCCGCGGCGACGTCGGCGGAGTCGACACCCTCGCCTCCGACGAAGGCGAGGTGCACGTCGTGCCCGGTGTCTTGCAGCGCTGCCACAACCGACACGGCGCGAGTTCGGTTCTTCTCGGGGCTGGGCCGACCGACGTGCAGGATGACCGTCGGCTCGGGACCGATCCCCAGCTCGGACCTGAGGTCAGTGCCCTGCTCGTCCGACACCCGCACGCCGTTGACGATGACCCGAGCGCGGCGGTCAGCCTCCCAAGCACCTGAGTAGCCGTCGCGGAGCGCTGAGGGGCTGACGCCCACGATCGCCGTCGCGCACGAGTGGATGAGGGCGCGCATCACCCGCCGCTGCAGCCGTCGGCGCACGGTGTTCGCGTGCCCGTCGCCGTCACTGCGGAAGTGGGCGATGCGCACCGGCACGCGGGCAAGAGCGGCTCCGAGAAGCAACGCGCCCGAGAAGGTGGCTACGTGGCTGTCGACGACGTCCGGCTGCAGCCGGCGCAGCAGGCGCAGATACCCCACCGGGAACTTCGGGCCCAGTCGCACTGGATGCACGTGGCCGCCGAGACTCTCGATCTCGTCGGCGAGTACGCCACGGCGCCCCGACAGCGTCAGGAAGTGGAACTCGACGCCTTCCGGCGCCAAGTCTCGAACGAGGTCGAGGGTTCGCATCTCGGCACCGCCGACATCCATGGCCCCGAAAACGTGAAGCACGGTGGTCATGAGCGGTCCTCCAGAAGCTGTGTCACGGCTGCCACGAACTCGTCGTCACCCCGCGCGGCGGCGTGCCGCAGCTGTGCCGCTCGTGCGATGTTGTCGGCGCTGAGCTCGCTCCACCGCGTTTGCGGCGAAAGCAGTAGCCCGAGCCCTGTCGCGAGGTCGGCGATGTCTTTGGGGCGGCGAACCCACGGCGCGCCGAGCAGCTCGGAGACACCGCCGACGTCGGTCGCCACCGTCGGCAGTCCTGCCGACATCGCCTCAACGAGTGCCCGGGGCATTCCTTCGGTCCACGACGCCAGAGCGAACGCATCGGCGTCCGCATAGGCATCTCGCAAAGCCTGCCCGGAAAGGTGGCCCAAGAACTCCACGCCGCCTCGCGGCGCGACCTGGGACTCGATCGAGGCACGCAGCCTTCCCGTGCCGGCTACGCGCAGTGTGAGGTCCCCGCCGGCGTCACGAACGCGCGCGACAGCGTCGACGAGGTCGGGCACACCCTTGTAGGGCTGGTCCATGCTCGCAACGGTCAGGAGCCGAACAGGGCCGTCCGGTCGGCGCCGCGGCTGGGTCGCGACGTCGCCGCAACGCACGTCGGACGCGGCGACACTCCGGGTTCGCGGGCCGGCCGGGTACACGCCCTGGAGCGCGTGTGTGGTCACGTAGCGAGCAACATCCGCTCGCCGAGCCAACCAACGGCTGCCACGGTGCAGAACCGATCGGGCCATCACACCCCGCCACCCCGGCACGACATCGGGACCAACCGACTGGGCCGCGTTACCGACCACGATGACGACGAGCCGGCGGCGGCGCAGCCGGGCGGTAGCGCCTCCGACGACCCCCAGCAGGCCGGGTAGGTAGACGACGACCACCTCGTGTCGTCCCACCTGCCGCCACACGCCGCGAATCAGTGAGATCAGGGAGGCAGGACCCGACCACGGCAGGGCCGCTCCGTGTGCGCCTTGCAGGAGGGGTACACCAGACTCCGGCGCCTTGGTCAGGTCTGTGCGCCCCACCCTGGCCACCAGAGTGCACGGCACCTTGGCCGCCAGCGATTCGAGCGCACCGAGCTGTGTCCGGCCGAGGATCTCTCCGTTGGGAGCCAGGGAGCACTGCTGCTCGGTCAGGACCGCAACGGCCGGACGGTCAGGCAAGGACCTGCTCCACCACTCGGGCCGCGCACTGGTCGAGGTCGAAGTGCTGGCGCATGTGCTCCCGGGCGAGAGGGCCGCGTCGTGCCAACGCGCCCGTTTCCTTCTCGGCCGCGGCTTCGGACAGGGCCGCAGCGAGCACGTCTACCTCACCCACGGGGACAACCCAACCGCTGCCCGGCAGAACTGCCTCGGGCAACGCTCCCGCGCTCGACACGATCGAGGGAACCTCCATCGCGCTGGCCTCGAGCGCCGCTCCGTGGTTCTCGGACAGGGACGGCGAGATGGAGACATCGGCCCATTCGTAGTACGGCCGGACGTCCTCGACCTTCTCGACCCACTCGATCGTCGGGTCGTCCGCCACCTGGTACTTCTGGAGAAGTCTCTGACGGTGCTCCTCGCCTGCCTCGTCGAAGCCGGACCCGACGAGCAACAAGCGCGACTCCGGGTGGTCGAGTCGGAACGTGCTCCAGGCCTCGAGCAGCACGTCGTGCCCCTTGATCCCGACCCCGGGAAAAACTGCGGACTTGGGCGCGTAGACGTAGGCGACCATCACCGCGCGCAGTCCACTGCCCGTCGCGACCAGGGACGCCGCATCGGGTCGTGAGCCGGCAGCGACCGAGAGCGCGAACCGAGACAGATCGACGCCGTACGGCACGGCGACCACTCTGGCAGCGGGCATGCCGAGGTCGCGGTAGAGGCGCGCCGTGTACTCCGACCCTGCGATGAGCATGCTGTCGAGTCGCATGAGGAGACGTTCAACGGTCCGGATCGCCCGGCTCTCCAGATAGAGCGGGCCCGCGACCATGTGGACGCGACGAATGCCGGAGCCGAGGGTGGTCAGCCGCGCAGCCAGCGCGCTGGCGTACAGGTGGTAGAACACGACGTCCGGCCGAGTACTGCGAATGACTCGACGAAGCCGGACCAGCCCCGACAAGGTTGCGAGGCGAGGACCGAAGGTGAAGTCGAAGGGAGACTCCACGACGCTGATGTCCGCGGCATCCAGGGCCCGTCGCAGTCGTCCGTCCCCGGCCGGGATCACGGCCGTCACCTCGGCGCCGGCCGCCCGAAGGGCGGACAGCTGCGGGACCGCCCACATCCCGCCCTCGTTGGTCTTGAGCACGAGGGTCACACGGGTCACGAGGTGGTCCTGTCGCGGAGGGGCCGGTCGAGCAGGGGCATCGTGACATGCTCGGGGGCCGAGATGCCCTGACGGCCGACAACCGAGCCGATCGTCCGTCCGATGATCCAGAGGTCGAGCCACAACGACTGGGCCTCGACGTACTCGACGTCGAGGCGCAGCCGGTCGTCCCAGGCGATCGCGTTGCGACCTGAGACCTGCGCCAGCCCGGTGATGCCGGGGCGCACGTCGTGACGACGCAGCTCGATGGCGGTGTAGAGCGGCAGGTAGCTCATGAGCAGTGGCCGAGGCCCGACGATCGACATGTCGCCGCGCACGACGTTCCAGAGGGTCGGCAGCTCGTCGAGGCTCGTGGCCCTCAAGAATCGCCCGAGATCGGTCATCCGATTGGCGTCGTCGACGAGGCCGAGCTCGGGGTTGACGTGGAGCATGGTGCGGAACTTCACGAGGGTGAAGGGGCGCCCGTCGCGGCCCGGCCGCTCCTGACGGAACAGGACCGGGGAGCCGAGTCGGCGTCGGACGACGAGCGCGACGACCGCCTGGACCGGCAGCGACAGGACGAGCAGGGGTACCGCGACGAGCAGGTCGAGGGCGCGCTTGAGGAGGCGACGCCTCACCGGCCCTCCAGGTGCGCCGTCACGGCGTCGATGACGCGCAGGACGTCGGCGTCGGTGAGCCCGACGCCCGAGGGCAGCGTGACGCCGCGCTCGAAGAGCCGCTCCGACGCCCCGGTGAGAAAGGCGCGCTGGTCGCGGTGCAGAGGCTGCAGGTGCATCGGCTTCCACACGTGGCGGGCCTCGATGTCGGCGGCGTTGAGGGCCGTGACGATGCCGTCGGCGACGGTCTCGCCCTCCTCGCGCCGGGCGCCGGGACCGTCGACCGCGATCGTCGTGAGCCAGCAGTTGTCGTCGTCGTCGCGGTCCGCGCCGCTCCGGCCGAGGAGGCGGATGCCCGACACTCCCGACAGGTGCTTCTCGTAGAGGTCCCGGATCTCGCGGCGACGCGCGATCATGTCGTCGAGCCGCTCGAGCTGTCCGCGACCGAGCGCCGCGAGGATGTTGGACATCCGGTAGTTGAAACCCACCTCGCTGTGCTCGTACCAGGGCACCGGGTGGCGGGCCTGCGTCGACAGGTAGCGCGCCCGCGCCAGGACCTCCTCGTCGTCGCTGAGCAGCATCCCGCCGCCCGACGTCGTGAGGATCTTGTTCCCGTTGAAGGACAGTGCGGCGCTGCGCCCGAAGGAGCCCGCGCCCCGCCCGCCGTGGACGGCGCCGAGCGCCTCGGCTGCGTCCTCGACGAGGTGGACGTCGCGCTCGGCGAGCCCCGGCTCGAGCCGGTCGTAGTCGACGCAGCGGCCGAAGAGGTCGACGGCCAGCACCGCGGGCACCACCGCCCCCTCGGCACGGAGGGTGTCGACGGCCTCGAGGACGAGGTCGACGTCGAGGTTGCCGTCGGACTCCTGGGCGTCGACGAGCACGGGCTCGGCGCCGGTGTAGGCGATGGCGTTGACCGACGCGGCGAAGGTCATCGTCGAGACGGGCACGACGGTGCCCGGCCCGGCGCCGGCGTCGAGCAGCGCCAGGTGTAGGGCCGCGGTTCCGGAGGACAGCGCGAGGGCGCCGGCGACACCGCAGCGCGCCGCCACCTCCGCCTCGAACGCATCGACGTGCGGGCCGAGGGGTGCCACCCAGCCCGAGCGGAGCGCGTCGAGGACGTAGCGCTCCTCGGCCTCGCCGACATCGGCCTTCGACAGGTGAATTCGGGTCACGACTGGCTCACGCCCACTTCCGTGTCGGTGGCGAGTGCCTCGCCACGCATCCATTCGCGCCCCTCCTCCATGCCGATGAAGACGGCACCGAGAACGTCGTCCACCTGGATCGGGGGGACGTCGACGCTGTTGACGAGGGGGTGCCCGGTTCCGCGGCGCTCCTCGGTCGGGGAGAACAGCTCCTCGCCGAGCTTCTCCCCCGGGCGCAGGCCGGTGAAGACGATCTCGACGTCGCGGCGGCCACTCATCCGGATGAGGGTCTGGGCGACCTCGAGGATCTTCACCTGCTCGCCCATCTCGAGCACCATGACCTCGCCGTCGGTGCCGATGGAGGCGGCCTCGAGGACGAGCTGGCAGGCCTCGGGGATGAGCATGAAGTAGCGCTCGACCTCGGGGTGGGTCACCGTGACCGGGCCGCCCATCTCGATCTGCGCGGTGAAGGCGTGGACCACCGAGCCGCGCGAGCCGAGCACGTTGCCGAACCGCACCGACACGTAGCGCCCGTCGGCGCGGCGGGCGAAGTCTGCGGTGAGGCGCTCGGCGATGCGCTTGCTGTAACCGAGGACGCACGTGGGGTTGGCGGCCTTGTCGGTGGAGATGTTGATGAACGTCGAGACGCCGACGCGCTCGGCGGCGTCGAGGACGTTGAGGGTGCCGACGACGTTGCTCTTCCAGGCCTCGAGCGGGTGGGCCTCGAGGAGCGGCAGGTGCTTGAGCGCGGCGGCGTGGAAGACGACCTCGGGACGGGCCCGCTCGAAGGCCTCGGCGAGCGCGACGGTGTCGCGGATGTCGGCGAGGACGAGGTCGTCGGAGTCGAGGAGCCCGTTGCCGGTGAGGCTCATCTGCGTGGCCTGCAGGCCCGACTCGTCGCGGTCGAGCATGAAGAGGCGCAAGGGACCGAACTTGGCGATCTGTCGGCACAGCTCGGAGCCGATCGAGCCGCCGGCCCCGGTGACGAGGACCCGGCGGCCGGAGATCTGCTCGGCGATGGCCGTCGTGTCGAGCTCGACCGGGCGACGGCCCAGCAGGTCGGCGACGTCGAGGTCGCGCAGGTCGTGGGGGGTCGGACGCCCGCCGATGATGTCCTTGAGCGGGGGCAGGCTGACGACCTCGAGGCCGGCGTCGGCCGCGCGGAGCGCGAGGTCGCGCAGCGTCGAGGCCTCGGCGTTGGGCAGCGCGACGACCAGGGTGTCGGCGTCGAAGCGCTCGGCGACCTCGGCGAGGTCGGAGCGGGTGCCGCGCACCCGCACGCCCTCGAGGCGCAGCCGGTGCTTGCTCCTGTCGTCGTCGAGCAGCGCGACCGGCACGAACGGGGTGGACCCGTCGTACTTCATGCTGCGGATGAGGCGGCGCCCCGCCTCGCCGGCGCCGAAGACGATGGCGCGGCGCTCGGCCGCGGACTCCGCGGCGCGGTGGGAGCGCACAGTGCGCACGACGAAGCGCAGCGCGAACATGGCGGCCAGAGCCAGCGCCGCAGCCGTGAGCGGCACCCCGCGCGGGATGACGGCGGGCTCGACGAGCAGACCGGTGAGGAAGAGCATGGCGCCGACCACGGCGGTGGTCGCGGTCAGCTCGACGACCTCCTCGAACGAGCCGAGGACGTGGCTGATGGAGTACGGGCCGACGACGTAGCCCAGGACCAGCTGCCCGACCATCGCGGCAAGCGCGAACCAGGCGGCCCCGCGCACGAACGGGTTGTCGAGGCTGAGGCTGAAGTCCAGTCGGATCCACAGGGCCGCGTAGATCATGACGACCCAGACGAGGGCGTCGACCCCTGCCCAGCCGAGACGAACCCAGCGGGCCCTTCGAGTCTTCGCCTTCACCGTCTCATCACCCTGTGTACCCCTGGTTCCCTGCTGACCCCGAACGCGCCGCGGACCCGGGTTCTCGAGCCACCCCCGACCGGCCGTGGAGACAGAAGGTGCAAAAGGGGTAATCGGCGCGAGCCCATGCTACCTGCGTGAACGCGGCCAACCGCGCATTTGATTGCCTACTTCACTATCTGGACACCGCACGGACCGCAACCCGAAACCTGGCTTCTTCCCCCTCTCGCGGGAGGGGTCACGAGGTCCCCCGCCACGGGAGGCCCGAGCACTACGCTGCGAGGCACCGGCACCAGCCCGGGGTCCACGCGTCGACGTCCGCCGGAGGAGCACGATGTACACCCCCAAGATGAGCTCGCGCCTCGCCGTCGAGGCCCTCGGAACCTTCTGGCTCGTGTTCATCGGCTGCGGGTCGGCGATCTTCAACGGCAAGTTCGTGCGCCAGGACCTCAGCGACTCCGCCCCGGTGCAGCTCGGCATCGGCCACCTCGGCATCGCCATCGCCTTCGGCCTCGCGGTGACGACGATGGCCTACGCGGTCGGGCACGTGTCGGGCGCGCACTTCAACCCGGCGGTGACCATCGGGATCGCGATCGCGCGGCGCTTCGAGTGGCGAGAGGTGCCGCTCTACCTCGTGGCGCAGGTCGTCGGAGGCCTGCTGGCCGGGGCCGCCCTCACGGGCCTGTGGACCTCGCAGGGCCTGCCCGCCACCGGCAACCTCGCGGCCAACGGCTGGGGAGCCCACTCCCCCGGCGGTTTCGGGCTCGGCGCGGTGCTCGTCGTCGAGGCGCTCGTCACCGCATTCTTCGTCTACATCATCCTCGGGGCGACCAAGGCGGACGCCCCGAAGGGCTTCGCGCCGCTCGCCATCGGGTTCGGCCTGCTGCTCGCCCACCTCGTCGCGATCCCGGTCAGCAACGCCTCGATCAACCCGGCCCGCTCCACGGCCGTCGCGTTCTTCAACGGCAACGACGCCCCGGCCCAGCTCTGGGCGTTCTGGGTCGCGCCCATCGTCGGTGGCCTCATCGCCGGCGCCACGTACGCCTGGATCACCGGCGAGGACAGGGCCGACCTCGACATCGACGGCTCGACCGACGACGTCGACAACGCGGCCCGCGACGCCGAGGGACGCCCGGTCCTCGACTAGCGGGTCCGGGGCCGGGAAGCGGTGGTTCAGCCATGGGCTTCACCGGGAATTTCTGAAGTACATGCCTTCATGGTTGCGATATGAAGTTATGCTCTTCATATGGCAGCACTGAAGGCTGAGGCTTCACCCGTCGTCCTCATCGGCGACATCGTCGACTCCCGGCTCCACGCCGACCGCCAGCGGCTGCACGACGCGCTCGAGGCGGCCATCGACGAGGTCAACACGGCCCTGACGCCGCTCGACCCCCTCGTCATCACGCTCGGCGACGAGTTCCAGGGCGTGTTCGCCACCCTCGGGGACGCCCTCGCCGCCAGCTTCCGCGTCCGAGCCCACCTGCACCCCGACGCGGACGTCCGCTTCGGCGTCGGGCGGGGCGAGGTCTCGACGCTCGACCCGGTGCGCGGCGTCCACGACGGCCCCGGCTACTGGGCCGCGCGCGACGCCATCGTCGAGGTCGAGGAGCGCGCCACCCGGCCACGCTCGCGGACGGCGCGCACCGGCTACTCCCCCGACGCGTCCGGCGCCTCGGGATCGCACGACACGGCCACGACCCTGCGCGTCGCGCTCGACTGTCTGGACTTCATGGTTGGGTCGATGTCGACGACGACCCGCGACATCCTCGGAGGACTCATGGACGGCCGGAGCCAGCACGACGTTGCGACGCGGCTCGGCGTCAGTGCGTCCGCGGTGTCGCAGCGGGTGCGGCGCGACGGCGTCGGGGTGGCCCTCGACGCCATGGCGGCCCTCGGGCGGCTCCCGTGACGTGGCTGTCGGTCGTCCTCGTCGGGCTCGGGGTCGCCGACCTCGTCCGCTCCTCGTCCTGGCGCCGGTCGCGCCTCGTCGCGCACGTGGCCGCCCCGGCGGCGGTGGCCGCGCTCGCGCTGGTCGCCGGCCTGAGGTCTTGGCCAGACGTCCTCGCGCTCGGACTCGCGCTGGTGGGCTGCGCGGCGTGGATGGAGCTGTCCCGCCATGCCCAGCGCACCGGCCGCCGCGCGCTCGAGGCCCTGACCGCCTTCGCGGTGGTCGTCGTCGGCCTGCTCCTGTTCTCGGGCGCGGCGAGCGCGCCGGGCGGTGCCCTCGCGACGTGGCTGCACTGGGCCGACCTCCCCGGCGGCACGTCGCACTCGCCCGAACGCGTCCTGCTCGTCGCGGGGCTCGTGGCCTTCAACATCGCCACGGCCAACGTCATCGTCCGCCTCATCCTGCTGACGATCGGCGCCCTGCGTCCCGACCAGATCGCGGCGCCCCCCGTCCCCGACCCCGCCGACCGACTCAAGGGCGGACGCCTGCTCGGGCCCATGGAGCGGCTCGTCATCCTCGGCCTGGGCCTGGCCGGCGAGCTCGGCGCGGCCGGCTTCGTCATCGCGGCCAAGGGACTGCTCCGCTTCCCCGAGGTGCAGGCCGCGGCGCGCAGCGGGTCCCAGGGCGGGTCCGGCAGCTACAGCGGTGGCCCGGCGGGCATCGACGACGTCACCGAGTACTTCCTCGTCGGCAGCTTCGTCAGCTGGATCCTCGCCCTCGCCACGCTCGCGCTCGGCCGCTGAGCGCGTCCCGACGCCCCGGCGATCCCGGCCGAGCCCGACGCCCCGGGGTGACCAAGGCCGCACCCGGGCGGCGCAGGGCGGCCCCACGCTCGCTGGTAGCGTCGGAGCGTCCACGCGCCAGACCGATGTGAAGGGCCATCCCCGTGAGCACTACCCCCGTCAAGGTCGCCGTCACCGGCGCCGCCGGCCAGATCGGCTACAGCCTCCTGTTCCGCATCGCCAGCGGTGCGCTGCTCGGGCCCGACACCCCCGTGGAGCTGCGTCTCCTCGAGATCACCCCGGCGCTCAAGGCGCTCGAGGGCGTCGTCATGGAGCTCGACGACTGCGCCTTCCCGACCCTCGCCGGCGTCCAGATCGGCGACGACGCCACGAAGGTCTTCGACGGCGTCAACCACGCCCTCCTCGTCGGCGCCCGCCCGCGCGGTCCGGGCATGGAGCGCGGCGACCTGCTCGAGGCCAACGGCGGCATCTTCGCCCCGCAGGGCAAGGCCCTCAACGAGGTCGCGGCCGACGACATCCGCGTCACCGTCACCGGCAACCCGGCCAACACCAACGCGCTGATCGCCATGAGCAACGCCCCCGACATCCCCACCGAGCGCTTCTCGGCCCTGACGCGTCTGGACCACAACCGCGCGATCAGCCAGCTCGCCGCCAAGCTCGGCGTGCCGGTCACCGAGATCAAGAAGATGACGATCTGGGGCAACCACTCGGCGACGCAGTACCCCGACCTCTTCCACGCCGAGGTCTCCGGCAGGAACGCCGCCGAGACGGTCGGCGACCAGGACTGGCTCGCCGGCACCTTCATCCCGACCGTCGCCAAGCGCGGCGCGGCGATCATCGAGGCGCGCGGCGCCTCCTCGGCCGCCTCCGCGGCGTCGGCCACGATCGACCACGCCCGCACCTGGGTCGAGGGCACGGCCGACGGCGACTGGGTCTCCATGGCGGTCCGCTCCGACGGCTCCTACGGCGTCGAGGAGGGCCTCATCTCCTCGTTCCCCGTCACGGTCAAGGACGGCGCGTGGAGCATCGTCCAGGGCCTCGACATCGACGAGTTCTCGCGCGGCAAGATCGACGCCTCGGTGGCCGAGCTCGCCGAGGAGCGCGACGCGGTCAAGGGTCTCGGCCTCATCTGAGTCGGGCTTCCAACAGCCTCCGACGGGCGTCGGTCACCACGGGTGACCGGCGCCCGTTCGCATTCCCTTCGCCGAGAAGGCAACCCGACGCGTCGGGGCCGGGCACCACGAGTGCGCCCACGCGTCGGGGCCGAGGTCGACGACGACGCTCGGGTCAGCGGGAGGTGCGGTCGACCGACGTGCGGCTGGGGCCCTCCGACCCGACGTTGACCGTGGCCGAGGCGATGAGCACCCCGATGCCGAGGACGAGCAGGATGACGACGTCGAGGGCCCGCGAGCGAACGTTGAGGCCGCCGGCCTTGCGAGCGGGTCGGGCGATCAGGCGGATGACGGCGCCGATGCCGAACGCCGCCGCCATGATCCGGCCGCCCCACCGGACGTCGTAGAAGCCCATCGTCAGCACACCGATCGCCGCGAGGCCCGCGACGAGGTACCACCAGCTGAGGACGACGAACCCGCTACCCCGCCACTGCATCGACGCTGCTCAGGCGCGCGCGCCGGCGACCGACGCCTCGGCGGCCGCCACGATGTTGCTCAGCAGCAGGGCCCGGGTCATCGGGCCGACACCACCGGGGTTGGGGCTGACCCAGCCGGCCACCTCGGCGACCTCGGGGGCGACGTCGCCGGCGACCTTGCCGTCGACCCGGCTGACGCCCACGTCGAGCACCGCGGCGCCGGGCTTGACCATCTCGGCGGTGACGATGCCGGGCACGCCGGCCGCGGCGATGACGATGTCGGCCTGGCGCACCTCGGCGGCGAGGTCCTTGGTGCCGGTGTGGCACAGGGTGACGGTGGCGTTCTCGCTCTTGCGCGTCAGGATGAGGCCGAGCGGGCGGCCGACCGTCAGGCCGCGCCCGACGACGACGACCTTCGCGCCGGCGATCGGCACGTCGTGGCGGCGCAGCAGCTCGATGCAGCCCATCGGGGTGCAGGGCAGCGGCGCGGGCTTGCCGAGGACGAGCCAGCCGAGGTTGGTCGGGTGCAGGCCGTCGACGTCCTTGCGGGGGTCGACGCGCGAAAGCAGCGCCATCTCGTCGAGGCCGGTGGGCTGCTGGACGAGGAATCCCGTGCAGGCGGGGTCGGCGTTGAGCTCGTCGATGACGGCCTCGACCTCGGCCTGGGTGGCGGTGGCGGGCAGGTCGCGGCGGATGCTCGTGATGCCGATCTCGGCGCAGTCCTTGTGCTTGGCGTTGACGTACCAGTGGCTGCCCGGGTCGTCGCCCACGAGGACGGTGCCGAGCCCGGGGACGACCCCCTGCTCGGCGAGCCGCGCCACCCGCGCGGCCAGCTCGGCCTTGATCGTCTTGAGGGTCGCCTTGCCGTCGAGGATGCGTGCCGTCACGGGTGACATCCTGCCACGGCCCGCAACGGGGACCGCGGCCGCTCCGGCCGCGCCCCGACCGCGCCCCGACGCGTTCGGACCTCCGGTCAGCCGGCGAGGTCGTCGAGCGGGACGTCCGGGTCGGCGAGCCGGTCGCGGTCGACGACGATGCGTTCGCGCACGAGCTTCTGCACGGCGTCGATGGTGTCCCAGACGTTGACGTGCATGCCCGCGAGCACGCGCACGCCCTCCCCCTCGGGGACGACCCAGAACGCCATGAACTCGTTGGTGTCGGGCTTGCCGCGCAGGAGGACCTCGGCGCCGGAGTCGCGCGGCACGTACCCGGCGTACTCGAGCCCGACGTCGTACTGGTCGGAGAAGAAGAACGGGATCGGATCGTAGGTCTGCTCCCCGGTGGCCATCGACCGGCCCGCTGCGAGGCCGCCGTCGTTGGCGTTGGCCCAGTGCTCGACGCGGACGTTGGTCCCGAGCGTCGTGCTGCGCCAGCTCGCGACGTCACCGGCAGCCCAGACGCCGTCAGCCGAGGTGCGGAGGGCGGCGTCGGTGACGATGCCGTTGTCGACCTCGATGCCGGCGCCCTCGGCCAGCCCGGTGTTGGGGGTGATGCCGACGCCGACGACGACGGCGTCGGCGGGGATCCGGTCGCCGGTGCTCGTGACGACGGCTTCGACACGCCCGTCGCCCTCGAGCCGGTCGACGCCCTCGCCGAAACGGAACTCGACACCGTGACCGCGGTGCAGGTCGGCGAACCAGCCACCGACGGTGTCGCCCATGACGGCGTTGAGCGGGGTCGGCTGCGGCTCGACGACGGTGACCGACGCGCCGGCCTCGGCGGCAGCGGCGGCGACCTCGAGGCCGATCCAGCCGGCCCCGACGATGACGATGCGGGCGTCCTTGCCCAGCTGGGCCTTGAGGGCCTCCGACTCCTGCATCTCGCGCAGGTAGAGCACGCCGTCGAGGTCGGCGCCGGGCGCCTTGAGGGCCCTGGCCGAGGAGCCGGTGGCGAGGAGCAGCTTGTCGTACCGGAGGACCGTGCCGTCACGGAGCGTCACGGTGCGCGCGGCGGTGTCGAGCGAGGTGGCCGGGTTGCCGAGCCGCAGGTCGACGCCCTGCTCGGCGTACCACGCCTCGTCGTGGGGGTAGGCGGACTCGGGCTCGTCCTCGCCCTTGAGCACGCCCTTGGACAGCGGCGGCCGCTCGTACGGGAGGCGGTCCTCCTCGGTGACGAGGACGATGCCACCCTTCTCGTCGGTCTCGCGGATGCCTTCGACGGCCTTGGCGGCGGCGAGGCCACCGCCGACGATGACGTAGGTGGCGTGCTCGTCCTGCGGTGTCGTCGCGTCGCTCATGCTGGCCTCATACCCTCGCGGCTGCCCTCGCTCATGGGCCCACCCAAACACGCCGAGGCTGCGGCGTCGAGGGCCCGGACCGCGGCGGGTGGGGCGCCCCGGTCACGGATCCGAAGCAATTTCACGCAAACGGCACGGAACGAGGAATTTTCCTGCCTATGGTGAGGCCCACCACCCAGAGGGAGTCGCGGTCCCCCGCGGCCGGTGCCGGTGCCGACAGCCACCGGCGGCCGCATCGCGACCCCCTCACACCGGCCGCGGTGGTCAGCCCACCGCTCCCGTCGCGGCCACGACCCGGACCGCGGCAGGCAGGGGAAGCCACGGCACGGGCACGAGGGCCCGCCCCACCTCCCAGGGGCGGGCCCTGCTGTGCGACCAGCCGGTTGGGACAGGCCGGTCGGGACCGGTGACGGCGAGGCGGGCCGCCAGGCGTCAGGAGGTCCAGGCCCGCCAGAGGGCCGCGTACTCGCCGTCGAGCGCCACGAGCTCCTCGTGGCTGCCGAGCTCGACGACCCGGCCGTCGATGACGACGGCGATGCGGTCGGCGTCGTGGGCGGTGTGCAGGCGGTGCGCGATCGCCACGACGGTGCGCCCGGTGAGCAGGGCGTTCATCGACCCCTCGAGGTGGCGGGCCGTGCGCGGGTCGATGAGCGAGGTGGCCTCGTCGAGGACGATGGTGTGCGGGTCGGCCAGGATGAGCCGGGCGAGCGCGACCTGCTGGGCCTGCCCCGGCGTCAGGGCCTGGTGGCCCGACCCCAGCTTGGTGTCGAGGCCCTCCGGCAGGCGCTCGACCCAGTCGAGGGCGTCGACCGCCTGCAGCGCCTCGCGGACCGCGCCGTCGCCCGCGCCCTCACGGGCCAGCACGACGTTGTCGCGGACCGACCCGATGAAGACGTGGTGCTCCTGGGTGACGAGGGCGACCTCGGTGCGCAGCACGTCGAGCGGCAGCTCGACGAGCTCGACGCCACCGACGGTGACCGACCCGGTGCGCGGCCCGTGGATGCCCGAGAGCAGGCGCCCCAGCGTCGACTTGCCCGAGCCGCTCGGCCCGACGATGGCGAGCCGCTCGCCGGTGGCCATCGTGAGGTCGATGCCGTGCAGCACGTCGTGGCCGGCGCGGTAGGCGTAGCGCAGGTCGCGGCCCGCGAGGTCGGGGCCGGCGGGGCGGGCCTGCCCGGGCGTGCGGTCGGGCGGCACCGTGGCGATGCCGAGCAGGCGCGTGGTGGAGGCGATGCCCACCTGCACGCGGTCGACGGTGTGCACGAGCATGTCGAACGGGCCCCAGAGCGCCTCGGCGTAGAGGATCGCCGTGGTGATCTGCCCGAGCGTGGCCCAGCCCTGGGCGAACCCGATGGCGCCGAGGAGCAGCACGAGCACGCGCGGCAGGCTGAAGGCGACGTCCATGACGACGAAGAGCAGGTTGCGCAGCGTCATCGTGTAGCGCTCGGCCTGGCCGGACACCTCGATGTCGTCGTCACCGCGGCGCAGCCGGTGCCGCGCAAGGCCGAGCGCCTCGACGGTGCGCGCGCCCTCGACCGTCTCGGTGAGGGTCGTGTTGATGCGCGAGTAGGTGCCGCCCTCGGTGAGGTAGCCCTTCGGCGCCCGCTGCAGGTAGCGGCGCACCTGGATCATCGCGAGGAGCATGAGCACGATCGAGGGCAGCGAGAGCCACAGCGAGTTCGTCGTCATCGCGACGAGGGTCAGCACGACGGTGATGCTCGCGAAGATCGACTGCGGCAGCGCCCACCGCACGCTCTCGCTCATCGTGCCGACGTCGCGGGTGACGCGGGTGACGAGGTCGCCGGTGCTCGCGCTCTCGACGCGCGAGAGGGGCAGGCGCAGGATCGCCCGGACGACGTACTCGCGGGCCGTGGCGAGCACGCCCTGGCCCAGGTAGGTGGCCGACAGCTGGGCGGCGAAGGTGAACAGGCCCTGCACGACGACGAGCCCGGCGACGACGAGGGCCGACGAGGTGGCGCCCGCCATGGCGGCGTCGACGCGCCCGGCCTGGACGTCGGCGACCGTGGAGTCGACGAGCCGGCCGAGCAGCCGTGGCACGAGCAGGCCGGCGCCGGCGGCGAGGGCGTTGGCGACGATGACGAGGGCCACCAGCGCCTTCTCGTCGGACAGCAGGCCCCCGATGAAGCGCACGACGTCGCGGTTGGTGGCAATCGGCAGGCCGGTGCGGGCGTTCATCGTGTCGGCCACGAACTCCTGGGCCCGACGCTCGCGCAGCAGGTGCCGACGCCGCAGCGCCGCGAGCCGCTCACCCACCGAGGCCGACGCCGGTGGGCGCAGCTCCTCGGGCACCGCGGGCGCCTCGTGGGCGGCGTCCCACGTGCGCGCCGACTCGGACGCGAGGTACTCGGGCAGCAGGTCGCTGAGCGCGGCAGCGGACGGCGTCGTGGTCGCGTTCATCGCACCTCCTCCGGGTCGGTCGCACGCAGGTCGGCGGGCAGGGGCTCGCTGCGGGCAGGGTCGGTCAGGGCAGCGTTCGGGCCCGTGGCACCGACGCCCGGTGCGTCGTCGCGGGCGAGCACCGAGTGGTCGGTCTCGCCGCGGGCCACGACCGCGCGGTAGGCGTCGGAGCGGGCGAGCAGGTCGACGTGGCGGCCGCGCTCGGTGGCGTGGCCGTCCTCGAGCAGGACGATGTCGTCGGCGTGGTGCAGCAGCAGCGGCGAGGCGGTCATGACGATCGTCGTGCGCCCGGCGCGGTGGGCCCCGAGGCGTTCGGCGATGCGTGCCTCGGTGTGGGCGTCGACGGCCGAGGTGGGCTCGACGAGGACGAGCACCTCCGGGTCGGCCGCGAGGGCGCGCATGAGGACGAGCCGCTGTCGCTGGCCGCCGGACAAGCCGCGGCCACGCTCCTCCAGCTCGCCCTGCCAGCCGCCGGGAAGCGCGTCGAAGACGTCCTCGGCCGACGCCGTGTGGAGGGCACGCTCGGCGTCCTCGCGGGTGAGCCGGCCGAGCGGGTCGACGGCACGGCGCAGCGTGCCGGCGAACACCTGCGGCGCCGTGTCGCTGACGAGGATGGCGTCGCGGACGTCGTCGAGCTCGACGCTCGAGAGGTCGACGCCACCGACGCTGACGCCCCAGGGGCGTCGCGCCTGCTCCTCGTCGCGCTCCGCCTGGGCCTCGCGGGCCTTGGTGCGAATGGACCGCTCGCGCTTGGCCGCCCGGCCCTTGAGCTCTTCGGGGATCTCGTCGCTGACGAGTGCGCCCTCGTCGCGGGGCAGGTAGCGGCCGATGCGGTCGGCGAGCGCCGCGGACTCGTCGGGGACGGCGCACACGACCATGGTGAGGCGGCCCGGCTCGAACGAGGCACCGGAGCGCTCGTCGACGATCGCCGCCTCGCGGGGCAGGGCCTGCGGTGCCTCGGGGTGGACCCACGGCGGACGCTGGCCGAGCACCGCCACCGCCTTGCGCGCCGACACGACCGAGCGGGTCCACTTCTGGGCGAACTCGACGAAGGTGCGCATCGGCTGGATGAGGAACAGGCCGTAGCCGAGGAAGCTGACGAGCTGGCCCACCGTGAGCCTGCCCTGGGCGACCTCGCGCGTGCCGACCCACATGAGCGCCACGACGAAGCCACCGGACAGCAGCACGCCGACCGACTCGACGGCCGCGAGCCAGCGACCGGCGGCCACGCCCGAGTGGCGCACCCGCTGCGACTGGGCCGCGTAGTTGCCGCCGAAGGTGTCCTCGCCGCCGATGCCACGCAGGATGCGCAGGCCGGCGACGATGTCGGTGGCCATCGAGGTGAGCTCGGAGTTGCGCGAGCGCTCGACGCCCTGCCAGCGCTGCATCGGGCGCAGCAGCGGCGAGCCGAGGACGACGAGCAGCGGGGCGGACACGAGGACGAGCACGCCCATCCGCACCGACGTCGTCAGCACGATGCCGGCCACGACGAGGTAGGCCGCCAGCTGCGAGAAGGCGCGCGTCGTGATCTCCATGAGCGCGCCGAACTGGTCGCCGTCGCTGCCCGAGACCGACAGCACCTCGCCGGTGGGCGTCCGGCGGGTGAGCACGTGGCCCAGCTGAAGGGCCTTGCGCGTGACGAGCTTGGTCGTGCCGTAGAGGGCGATGAGCCACTCCCGCACGATGAACGTGTGGAAGACGATGCCGCTGCTCGCGCCGACGAGGGTGACCACGGCGAGCGCGAGCACCCATCGCAGCGTCGTGCTGCTGTCACCGGCCACGATCCCGGCGTCGATGGCCCGCCCGACCATCCACGGGCCGACGGTCTGCGGGACCATCCACACGAGGGCGGTGACCAGACCGGCGACGAAGAGCACGCCGTTCTGCCGCACCATCCACCAGAGGAAGCGGCGCGGGTTGCGGGTGTCGGGCTCGGGGGCCCCGCGCTCGGTGTAGGCGCGGGTCGGGGGCGGGAAGTCTCGCATGGCCCGTCCACCCTAGGCCGGACGACCGACACCGCCCCACCGGTTTTTCCGCGTCCCGGTGGGTCGGTGTCGGAGGCCCCCGTCGGGGGCCGGTCCCTGGTCGGTCAGTGGGTGGGTCGACAGCCGCTCACGGAGTCGGGTCCGCCAGTGCGGCGGAGCGGATGTCGCTGTTGCCGAAGGTCGCCGGGCACGAGCCGATGACGTCCGGAGCGCTGACCGGCGAGCTCGTGTAGAGCGACGCACGGTACGCGTCGACGGCCGGGCAGTCGGCGGCGTCGCGGGTGTCGTTCCACACGCCGACGACGCCGGTGCGCGTCGCCGCGGCGTAGACGTAGTCGCCGAGGAACTCGTCGGTCAGGGAGTTGGACGAGGAGCCGCGGGGGTCACCCACGGTGCCGCGGTGCATCGAGGTGAACCCGGTGAGGGCTCCGCCGACGACGTCGGAGTGCAGCACCTCGCCGACGAGGCCGCGGGGAGCCGTCGTGTTGTCCTGGTAGACCGTCGTGAAGGAGTTGACGACGACGTACACGTCGGTGCCGTTCGGCGAGATCGCCGGCGCAGAGTAGACCGGCCGGTCGCCGGAGGTCAGGGACACCGCCGTCGGTCCGGTCCACGACGCGCCACCGTTGCGCGACGTCGCGACCATGAGCCGCTCGTGGTTCAGACCGTTGGCGCCGTCGGACCACGTCATGACGATCTGGTTCGTGGCGTCAGAGCCCGTGGGGGCGCCGTTCGCGATGTCGACACCCGGAGCGGGTGCGAGGTCGACGCGAGCGCCACCGAGGCCGTCCATGACCGGGCGACCCTGGACGGGGTCGATCACGCCCGGCGGGACGACGCTGGTGATGAGCGTCGGGCCGGTGAAGTGCGCGCCGGCGTCGGTCGAGCGGTACATCATCTCGTAGCTCGTGCCGCCACGGACGCCGACGCCGAAGACGTACACCGTGCCGTGGCTGTCGGTGCGGACGGTGCAGCCGTCGGGCTGGCCGCTGATGCCGTTGTCCGTGGCCGGGCCGACCTGCTTCGAGGTCCAGGTGATGCCGCCGTCGGTCGACCGCGCCACGATGAGCGGGGTCGGCAGGGCGTGGCCCTTCTCCTGGCTGCGGAAGGAGGCCCAGCAGACGTAGGTCGTGCCGAAGTGCGGGCTGCTCGACGCGTTGTCGGCCCAGATCTGCTCCTTGTCGGAGAACGTCGTCGAGGACTGCTTCGAGACGAGGACCGGTGCGGACCACGCCGCGTTGTGCCCTGCGGTCGCACCCGTGAGGTCGTCGGTGTGCGAGACGGCGATGGCTTCGAAGCCCTTGAACGTCTGGTCCTGCCTGGTCGCGCCGAAGTTCGCGGTCAGGTTGGCGTAGTAGAGCCTCGAGCCGTTGGCCCACGAGAAGTGCCCGGACGCGTCGGGCCGTGGACCGAAGGCCAGGCCCGGGTCACCGTCGGAGACCAGGCCCGCCTCGTAGTACCGGGGCAGCGTGCCGATCGGGCCCACGTGGGGCTGGCACGCGGCGGGGCCGAGGCAGTCACGGGCGCTCCAGCCCGTGTACGTCGGCTGGGTCCAGGACGTGCCCCCGGTGGAGGACAGGTAGATGCCGGACACCCCGACGCCGGCGGTGAAGGGACACGTGTTCGGTGCACCGGCGGCGCACGACTCCATGTCGATCTCCTCGTTGGCGCCGGCAGCCACCACCGAGGGGGCGTGGGCGTCGATGGCGACGGCGGGCTCGTTCTGCTTGTTCTGCGAGAAGGGAGTGACCGGGCTGCCGTTCGTCACGAGGACGTCCGACGGCACGGCTGCCGCGACAGCGGTACCCAACAAGGCGGTGGCCAGGGATACCAGGGCAGCGGTCACGATGCGTGGTCGACGCATGACTGCTCCGTTCGACGGTCGGGAAGAGGTGAACGGTCGTCGCGTCGGCGCCCGAGGCGGCCACCCTCCAGAGTGCCCCGGCCGGACGCGTCCGACAAGACGTCCGGCCGGGTCGGTCCCCGATGTCCGGAAGGCCGGTCACGTCATGACGTGACCGGCCTTCCGCGAGAGCTGGACCTCGGCTCAGCCGGCTGCCCCGGCGAGGGCCTCGAGGGCCTGGGTGAAGCACTGCTCTGGCGGGGTCACGAGGCCGGCGCCGACCTGCCCGGTGCCGGCCACGCGTCCGGCCATGCCGGTGTTGATCTGCGGCAGGATGCCGGTGCGCGCCACGGCGGCGACGTCGATGCCCGTGGGGGTGCCCCGGAACTCGAGGATCGGCACCTGGAAGGCCTGGTGCTCCCCCACGGTGATCTCGTACATCGTCTGCGTGGCCCGCAGTGCGAACGGCACGTCGCCACCGACGAACTTGACGATGGCTGGGGCCGCCGCCATGGCGAACCCGCCGATGCCGGCGGTCTCGGTGATGGCCGAGTCGCCGATGTCGGGGTTGGCGTCGTCCGGGCCGTACGAACCGAGGAAGAGGCCCTCGGGCGTGTTGGCCGGACCGGTGAACCAGGCGTCGCCGGTGCCCGACACGCGGATACCGAAGTCGGTGCCGTTGCGGGCCATCGTGGTCACGACGCTCGCTCCCGGGATGCCGTGCGCCGCAAGGGTGCTCAGCTTGCACGCCGGCATGCCGAGGTTGAGGAAGAAGTGCTCGTTGGCACCGGAGAACCGCACCGCCTCGGCGATGTCGGCCGACGACGCGTCGGCGGTGATCATGGTGGGCAGCAGCTCGCGCAGCAGCATGAGGGAGCCGGCGCGGTTGCGGTTGTGGCCCTCGTCGCCCATCTGGAGCATCTGGGCGATGACCGCCTTGATGTCGACGGGGCCCGACGCGTCGACGCGGGCACGCACCGCCTGCTGGAGGATCGGGCCGAGCACGGAGTTCATCCAGTGCAGCCGGTCGATGACCTCGGGCCCGTACGCGCCGTACCGCAGCACCTTGCCGAGACCCTCGTTGAGCGAGCACCACGACGTGTTGTCGTGCACGTCGTCGTGCAGCTCGTAGAGCCACATCGACGGGCTGACGACGCCGGCCATCGGGCCGACGGCGTCGCGGTGGTGGCACGGCTCGAGGGTGATGCCGTCGCCCTTCTCGAGCCTGGCCTCCGCCTCCTCGGCGGTGTCGGCCAGCCCCTCGAAGAGCATCGCGCCGATGAGCGCGCCCTTGAGCGGCCCTGAGGCGCGGGCGAACTCGATCGGCGGACCGGCGTGCAGGAAGGTGCCGCGCTCGAGCCCCAGCGCCTCCGACGCGGGCTGGACGTCGACGAGGTCGGCGCCGGCGGCGACCATGCGACGCAGCGCCTCGGCGTTCGCGGCGTCGCGACGCGGGTCGGCCAGCACGGTGGCCAGGTGGCCCTCCGTGCCCGGCAGCGGCGGCTGCCACGCGGCCTCCGTGACGCGGACCGCCTGGGACCGCAGCGACTCGGTCAGAAGCGGGATGCCGGCGGTCGCGACCGTGACGTCGGCGTCGAGGAGCCCGTGCAGCGGGGCCGCCGGGCCTTCCGACGCTGACGTCGCCGAGCTCGTCGACGTCTCGGAGGTCGCGGCGGCCTCGGACGCCTGCGGCGCGTCGGGCACGTCGCGGCCCAGGAGCCGCACGGCCTCACGCGTGGCGGCCGCGTTGGACAGCAGCACCGTCGCGCCGGCCTCGACGAGCGCCTCCACCGAGGCCTCGAGCCCCTGCGGGTCGGACGCCGTGCCGGTGACCGACACGACGACGGGCAGGGTGCGGCCGGCCTCGGCTGCGATCGCGCGCGCGGCGCGCACGGCGTCGGCGAGCTCGGGGGCCGGGTCGGCGTGGGCGCCGTGGCCGAGGACGAGGTCGAGGAGCAGGACGCCGCACGTCGGGTCGGCGGCCTCGGTGGCGATGCGCTGCAGCCGCAGGGACGGGTCGATCATCGGGTGGGCCCGGCCGCGGGTGAGGGTGTCGTCGCCGAAGTCGACGACGACGTGGCCGGGGTCGCGGAGGTCGGCGCCGAGGGCGAGGTCGGGGCGCAGCGGGATGTTCGAGCGGATGTCACCGAGCGCGGCGCCCGCCACGAGCATCGCCTCGTCGGCGAGCGTGCCGCCGCAGAAGAGGCCGCGGAGGGCGGCGCCCGACGCCTTCTCGTGAGACGAGACGCCCTGCCACACGGGCCATCCGGGCTGCGCGCCGCCGGCCGCGGCGACCACGGCCTCGACCGAGGCGGTGAGGTCGGGGCGTCCCTCCCCCAGCGTGGCCCAGTGCACGGGCTTGCCCAGCCCCGCGGCGAAGGTCTCCAGGTCGGCGAGCACCTCGGCGGCCGGAGGCTTGGACACGACGACGATGCGGTCGGTGGCCGGGTCGGCCGCGAGCGCGGCGAGGGCCTGACGCGTCGAGCGGCCACCCACGGCCGCCGACACGTCACGACCGCCGACCCCGAGGCAGTGGCTGATGCCGACGCCGGCGGCGTCGAGCAGGCACATGACCTGCTGGGCTCCGGTGCCCGAGGCCGCGACGAGCCCGATGGACCCTGGGCGCACGACGTTGGCGAAGCCGAGCGCGACGCCGCCGACCACCGCGGTGCCGCAGTCCGGGCCCATGACGAGCACGTCGGCCTCGGCGGCGGCGTCCTTGAGCCGGACCTCGTCCTCGACGGGGACGTTGTCGGAGAAAACCATGACCGAGACCCCGGAGCGCACGGCGTCGAACGCCTCCACGGTGGCGTTGGCCCCCGGCACGCTGACGAGCGCGAGGTCGGCGCCCGACGCCGCGATGGCACCACCGAGGGTGCGTCGCGCCGGCGCCTCGCCGAACCCGCCCCCGCCTGACGACGCGGAGCGCAACCCCGCGAGGGCGTCGTCGACCGCGGCACGCGCGGCGACCACGCCGTCGTCGGTGCCGCGCACGGCGACGACGAGGTCGTTCGGCGACGCGTCCGGCACCTCGAAGCCCATGCCTCGGATGACCTCGAGGTTGAGGTCGGTGGCCATGGCGACCTGGGCCGCCTCGACGCCGTCGGTGGCCGCGACGGTGCGCGAGACCTGCATGAGGCTGACGGAGTCGTGGTAGGCGCCGGTGCGAAGCTCGACGTGCTCAGGCACTGCGGGATCCCTTCTCGGTGGGGTCGTTTCGATGGGTGTGGTCCGAAAGTGTCTGGTGGCGAGGCGGATCGCTCGCATCGAGCGCGAGCAGCGCTCCGGCCAGGCCCGACACGAGGTCGTGCCCCGACGAGTGCCCGATGGCCAGGACCGGCGCGAGCAGGTCGGTGACGGCCGCGGCCACGGCGGGCGCCGGGCCGGTGTCGGCGGCCGAGCTCGCGGCGCCGGGCCCTGCCTGGAGGGCGGTGACGAGGCGGGCGACCTCAGGCACGGCGTAGCCGTCGCCGGCTGCCACGAGCAGTGCCGCGGACAGGCTCGTCGTGCGGCCCAGCGCAGACCGCACGGCGGTGCGCACCCTCGACAGGGCACGCCCGGCGGCCGCCCCGGCGTCCGAACCGGTGCTCGAACCGGCGACGAGCGCGAGGAGGGCGCCGCACAGGGCATCGTCCCCGCTCGGCGTCAGGCCTCGGCCGGCCCCCACGAGGCCGTGCACGCCGCTCTCGACGGGCCGCCCGGCGAGAGCGTCCGCGACGAGCTCGGCGACGAGCTCGCCGAGGACGCCGGGCTCGGGCAGCAGCCGGGCCGCCCCGACGCGTCGCGCCCCGGCGCGAACTCGCGCAGGGCGGGCCAGGCGCGAGGCGACGACCTCCGCGTGCGGTAGCCGCACGCGTCCGGCCCCCACGAGCACCGTGTCGCCCGCGGCGACGCCCCAGCGGACCGTCGAGGAGGGCTCGGCGAGGCGCAGGCCGATGGGCAGCGCGAGCGCGTCGGAGGCGAGCACGGCCAGGACGTCGGCGTGGGCGCCGAGGCCGAGGTAGAGGCAGGTGGGGAACGCCGCGAGCACCGGGCAGGGCCGCACGGCACCGGCCACCGTCCCGGCGACGAGAGGCGAGACCGCGGCGGGCACGAGCACGTCCGAAGGGTCCGCCACCGCCTCCACCGCCCTCTCGTGCGCTCGATCCTGACGCGACGCTACCGAGGCTCGCTAGGGTGGGCTCATGGTGAAAGTTGCCAACGATCCGGCCCTCCACGACGGTGACTTGCCAGCCCCCGCACGGTCGCGGGTCGGTGGCGAGCCCGAGGTCTCCGGGATCTCCCTGCGGCTCATCGCCGGCCTCGCCGCCGGTGTCCACGGCGCGGTGCACGCCACCGGGGCACAGCTCGACGTGTCCGTCGACAGCACGACGCCGCTGCGCACCGCGCTGAATGCCGCCGCCCTCGGCGACGCCCTGACCCACCAGCTCGTGCTCGCCGACGCCGCGGCCCTGACCGAGGCAGCCGAGGCAGCCGAAGCAGCCGAGCCGGCATCCGGCACGCCCGCCATCGCGGCAGTGGACGTCCTGGCCGACGCCGGCGCAGCGGGCCTCGTGCTCTCGGGCGTCGACGAGGCCCCCTCCCGCGCCCTGCGCGGGGCCGCCCGACGCGCCGGGCTCGCCCTCATCGACGTGCCGCTCGAGGCCGTCGCGACGTTCACCACCGAGGTGCTGAGCGCGATCCTGGCCCACCAGACCGCGACGCTGCGCCGGCTCGAGGACGCCGACCGGGCCCTCGTGCAGATCGTGCTCGCCGGCGGCTCCCTCGACGACCTCTGCGAGCAGGTCGTCGGCTTCCTCGACGGCGCGGCCATGGTCACGACCACCGACGGGCGCGTCATCGCCCGGGCCGGGTCGCAGCGCGAGCTCGAGCACGCCCTGTCGCTCGAGTGCTTCGACCGCACCGGGCGCCTGCTGACCGAGGCCGAGCCGATGGGCCCCCGCCCCGAGGGACCCACCTCCGACCGCGCCGCGGTGCGCATCGTCGCAGGTCATCTCGACCACGGCGTGCTCATGGCCTGCTGCAGCCATCGGCACCTCACGGCCGACGACGCCCGCCTGCTCGAGCGCGCCGCCACCGTGGCGGCCCTCGCCATCACCAAGGACCAGGCGGTGTCGGCCGTCGAGGGCAAGTACCGCGCCGAGTTCCTCCGCGACGCCCTGGCCGGGCGGGCGGGCAGCCCGGCCGACGCGGTCGCCCACGCCGCGTCGCTCGGTTGGGACATCGACCGGCCACTCGTGGTCGTCGTGGCCGAGACCGACGAGGACGACGACCGCACGACGCGCGACCCCGAGGAGGTGCGCTTCCTCCAGCAGCGCTTCGCCCGGGCCTGGACGCACGCCGTCGCGGTGCGCGACCCGCGCTCGCCCGTCATGGGGTTCAGCCGTGAGGTCGTCACCCTCGTCCCGGTGCCCGAGGGCGCCGACACCGACCGCGTCATGCGCGTCGTCGGCGACCTCGTGCGCGTCGTGCGGGGCGACGGCGGCGGTGGGCGTCGCAGCTTCTCGGCCGGCGTCTCCCGGCCCATCTCGTCGGCGGCCGGGCTCGCCCAGGCCTACGACGAGGCGCTGTCGGCCGTCACCGTCGGACGACAGATGCAGGGCGACGGCGCCCTCGCCCACGTCGACGGCCTCGGCATCTACCGGCTGCTCGCGCTCGTGCCCGACGGCGCCGACCTGCGCCGGTTCGTCCACGAGTCGCTGCGCGAGCTCGCCACCGACGACTCCGCCGAGAACGCCGGGCTGCGCGAGACCCTGCGCGTGCTTCTCGACACCAACCTCAACGTCGCCGAGACGGCCCGCATCCTCTTCTTCCACTACAACACGCTGCGCTACCGCATCGGCAAGCTCGAGAAGATGCTCGGCCCGTTCACCACCGACCCCGACCTGCGCCTCACCCTCGCGCTGGCCCTCAAGATCCACGCGATGCGCGGCATCTGAGGCCTCCGCCCCTACGGCACGACCTGCCAGAGGGGCTCCGTCGGCGTGTATCAACGTTTGACGAACGCAATCCCCTGACCCGGGAGTAGTTTTCGCCCATCCCGGAGTGGGACGTGACCCGCATCACGCATGCGGCAACCATAGGAGTCGGAATGGCTTTGGGCTGGAAACTGCACGGGGACGGAAAGACGCTGGGGCCCGACGACGTCGTCGCGCCCGACGAACGTCTCTCGTGGGGCAAGACGGTCGGGCTCGGCGCCCAGCACGTCGTCGCGATGTTCGGCGCGACGTTCGTCTTCCCCCTCGTCATGGGCCTCAACCCGCAGCTCGCGATCATGATGAGCGGCATCGCGACGATCTGCTTCCTGCTCATCGTCAACGGCAAGGTGCCGAGCTACCTCGGCACGTCGGCGAGCTTCGTCGGTGCCGTTGCGGCGATCCGCGCGCAGGGCGGCACGACCCAGGAGGTCACCGGCGCCATCCTCGTCGCGGGCCTCGTGCTCGCGCTCGTCGGCGTCGCGATCCACTTCCTCGGTTCGTCGGTGCTGCACAAAGTGCTGCCGCCGGTCGTCACCGGCGCGGTGGTCATGCTCATCGGCTTCAACCTGGCGCCGGTCGTGGCCGGCATCTACTGGCCGCAGGACCAGTGGGTGGCCCTGCTCGTCATGGCCTTCACCATCGTCTTCGCCGTGGCCTTCAAGGGCTTCATCTCGCGCATCGCGGTGTTCCTCGCCCTGATCTTCGGCTTCGTCATCTCGTGGCTGTTCGACAAGATGTTCGGCCAGATCACGTCCTACGACGCCGCGGCGGGCAAGGTCACGACGCACTTCCGCACGAACTTCTCCGGCGTCTCCGACGCGTCGTGGTTCGGCTTCCCGCCGCACACCGAGATGGTCGCCGGCAAGGAGGTCGTCGGATGGCACGCCCCCAGCTTCTCGGTCGCGGCGATCCTGCTCGTCCTCCCGGCCGTCATCGCGCTCATCGCCGAGAACACGGGCCACGTCAAGGCCGTCGCCGAGATGACGAAGAGCGACCTCGACCCGTACCTGGGCCGGGCCATCGCCGCCGACGGTGTCGGCACCGTCATCGCGAGCTCGGTCGGCGGCTCGCCGACCACGACGTACGCCGAGAACATCGGCGTCATGGCGGCCACCCGCGTCTACTCGACGGCCGCGTACTACGTGGCGGCCGTCGTCGCGATCCTCTTCGGCCTGTCGCCGAAGTTCGGTGCGCTCGTGTCGTCGGTGCCCGGCGGCGTGCTCGGCGGCATCACCGTCGTCCTCTACGGCATGATCGGCCTGCTCGGCGCGAAGATCTGGAAGGAGAACGGGGTCGACTTCGGCAACCCGATCAACCTCGTCCCGGTCTCCGCGGGCATCATCATCGGCATCGGCGGTGTGTCGCTGAAGTTCTCGGACAGCTTCGAGCTCGGCGGCATCGCCCTCGGCACGATCGTGGCCGTCGGCGCCTACCACCTGGCCCGTGCCGTCGCCCCGGCCGACCTGCGTGAACGGGCCGACGCCGCTGGAGGCACGATGATCTCGCTGGGCCAGCGCGAGGGGGACTACGGCGACGCCGACGGCGTCGACGACCTCTACCAGGACGCCCCGGGCGGCCCGGACCGTCGACACTGACGCTTCCCGCACGACACGCACGACCCGCGTGGCCCCCGACACCGTCGGGGGCCACGCCGTTTCCCCGCCCTCCCCGGCCGGCCAGGTCGCCCGGCCGGGCAGGCATCGGCAGCGCAACCCCGTTCCTTCGGCAGAACGTGCCAAAACCGACGGCACACCGATGCATCGGGATTCTCTGGTTCCACCCCCCAACGGAAGGCAGGATCGGTTCGGTGAAGCCCGCACCCTTCGTGCACCACGCACCGCGCTCCGTCGACGAGGCCGTCGCGGTGCTCGCGCAGGCCGGCCACGACGGCAAGGTCCTCGCCGGCGGCCAGAGCCTCGTGCCCGTCCTCAACATGCGCCTCGCCTCGCCCGGCCACCTCGTCGACGTCAACGGCATCCCGGGGCTCGACGGCATCGACGTCGCCCCCGACGCCGTCCGCGTCGGTGCGCTCGTGCGCCACCGCGGGCTCGAGCGCTCCGACGCCGCCGCGTCCGCGCTGCCGCTGCTGCGCCAGGCCGTCGTCAACGTCGCGCACCCGGCGATCCGCAACCGGGGCACGACGGTCGGCTCGCTGGCCCACGCCGACCCGGCGGGCGAGATGCCGTCGGTCCTGGCCCTGACCGGTGGCGTCATCGAGGCCGTCGGCCCCAACGGCGCGCGCGAGATCCCCTGGGACTCCTTCTTCCTCGGCCCGCTCGAGACCTCCCTCGAGCACGACGAGCTCGTCGTGGCGGCCCGGTTCGGCCGCTTCCCCGAGGGCACCCGCACCGCGTTCGCCGAGTCGGCGCGCCGGCACGGCGACTACGCCCTCGCCGGTGTGGGCGTGGCCGTGACGCTGAGCGACGGCGTCGTGTCCGCGGCGAGCGCGTCGTTCGTCTCCGTGACGCCGGTCCCCTCGGTCCTCGACCTCGGCGACGTCCTGAAGGGGCTCGAGCCGCGCACCGACGCGTGGACCGCCGCCCTGGACGACGTCGCCGACGCCGTCGGCGGGCACATCGAGCCGGACGGCGACATCCACGCCACCGCCGAGTACCGGCGGATGCTCGCGACCGAGCTGACCCGCCGCACCCTGACCACCGCCGTCACCGGCGCTCCGACCGCCAGCCCGACCGCCAGCCCGACCGCCAGCCCGAGCGAGGAGCCCGGCCGATGACCGACACCACGACATCCGACGCCGCCACCGGCGAGCAGCTGCACGACGTCTCGATCCGCGTCAACGGCGTCAGCCGCACCGCGTCGGTGCCGGCCCGGCGCCTGCTGTCGGACTTCCTCCGCCACGACCTGCGCCTCACCGGCACCCACGTCGGGTGCGAGCACGGCGTCTGCGGCGCCTGCACCGTCCTGGTCGACGGCGAGCCGATGCGCTCCTGCCTGATGTTCGCCGTCAGCGCCCAGGCCCACGAGGTCACGACGGTCGAGGGCCTGTGCACCGCGCCCGACGCCCGCGTCGCGCCCACCGGCGAGTCGATGAACCCGGTGCAGCAGGCGTTCGCCGAGTGCCACGGTCTCCAGTGCGGGTTCTGCACCCCCGGTTTCCTCACGACCGTGACCGCCTACCTCGAGGAGAACCCGGCACCGACGAGCGAGGAGGCGCGAGAGGCGATCTCGGGCAACCTGTGCCGCTGCACGGGCTACCAGAACATCGTCAAGAGCGTCCTGCGCGCCGCCGAGATCAAGGCTGAGCGCGCCGCCGAGCAGGCCCCCGGGGAGCACGCATGACGACCCAGATGTTCGGGGCCCCGGTCAAGCGCAAGGAGGACCCGCGCCTCGTCACCGGCGGCGGCCGCTACCTCGACGACCTCGGCCACGACGCGCTGGCCGCCGCGTTCGTGCGCAGCCCCTACGCCCACGCCGGTGTCGTCGACATCGACGCGTCCGATGCGATCGACGTCGACGGCGTCGTCGCCATCTACACGTGGGACGACCTGCCGGGCCGCGTCGGCGAGCCGCTGCCGCTGCTCATCCCGCACCCGACCCTGACCCACGGACGCACCGGCTACCCCCTGGCGCGCGACGAGGTCAACCACGTCGGCGAGCCGGTCGTCATGGTCGTGGCCACCGACCGCTACGTCGCCGAGGACGCCTGCGACCGCATCCGCGTCACCTACGACCAGCGTCCGGCCGTCGTCGGCATCGAGAACGCCCGCGACGGAGCGCTGCTCGTCCACGACGACGTGCCCGGCAACGTCGCCGCGAACATGCTGCAGACGGTCGGCGACGTCGACGCCGCAATGGCCTCGGCCCCGCACCGGCTGACCCTCGACCTCGACATCGAGCGCAGCGCCTGCATGCCGATGGAGGGCAAGGGCGTCTACGCGCGGTGGGACAACGAGAAGGGCGAGCTGCGGATGTACTCGTCCACGCAGACGTCGACCGGCGTGCGGGCGGCGGTCGCCGCCAAGCTCGACCTGCCGCTCGCCAAGGTCGAGTGCATCGCGCCCGACGTGGGCGGCGGCTTCGGCGTCAAGATCGTGCACCCGTGGCCCGAGGAGGTGCTCGTCCCCTGGGCCGCGCGCCTGCTGAACCAGCCGGTCAAGTGGGCCGAGGACCGCCGCGAGCACTTCATCGGCGCGGCGCACGAGCGCGGCCAGCTGCAGCGCATCGAGGTCGGGTTCGACGACGCCGGAAGGCTGCTCGCGCTCGACGTCAAGATCTGGCACGACAACGGCGCCTACACCCCGTACGGCATCATCGTGCCGATCATCACCTCGACCCAGCTGCTCGGGCCGTACAAGCCGGGCGCGTACCGCGTCGAGTTCTGGTCGCTCTACACCAACACCGTGCTCGTCACGCCGTACCGCGGCGCCGGCCGCCCGCAGGGCTGCTTCGCCATGGAGCGCACGATGGACGCCATCGCCGACGCCCTCGGCCTCGACCGCGCCGAGGTACGCTCGCGCAACTTCATCCTCCCCGAGGAGATGCCCTACGACCACGGCCTGCTCTTCCAGGACGGCCGCCCGCTCAGGTACGACTCCGGCGACTTCCCGGCGAGCCTGGCCAAGCTCAAGGCCCTCGTCGGCTGGGACGACTTCGCGCAGTACCGCGCGGCGGCCGAGGCCGAGGGACGCAAGGTCGGGCTCGGGATCGGCTGCTACGTCGAGGGAACCGGCGTCGGCCCCTACGAGGGCGGCCACATCCAGATCGAGACGAGCGGGCGCGTCAACGTGTCCACCGGGCTGACGTCGCAGGGCCAGGGACACGAGACCGTCTTCGCCCAGATCGTCGCCGAGGAGCTCGGCGTTCGCCTCGAGGACGTCCAAGTCACCACCGGCGACACCCGCAAGATGCCCTACGCCGTGGGCACCTTCGCCTCGCGGGCCGCGGTCATGAGCGGCAGCGCCATCGCCATCGGCGCCCGCAAGGTGCGCGAGAAGGCGCTGCGCATCGCGGCCGACGCGCTCGAGGTGTCGCCCGAGGACCTCGAGATCGTCGAGGGCGACGTGCGCGTCAAGGGCGCGCCGGGCACGTCGATGAGCCTCGGCACCGTGTCGGTGCTCTCGAACCCGCTGCGGTACGCCTTCGACGAGGCCGCCAAGGCCGCGACGCAGTTCGCCGGCACGTTTGACCCCGACAAGCCGCCCGTCGCCGAGGGCGAGGAACCCGGCCTCGAGGGCAAGGGCTTCTACTCCCCCACCCAGGCCACCTTCGCCAACGGCATGCACGCGGCGATCGTCGAGACCGACCCCGTCACCGCCGAGATCCGCATCCTGCGCTACTGCGTCATCCACGACTGCGGCACGATGATCAACCCGATGATCGTCGAGGGCCAGGTGCACGGCGGCGTGGCCCAGGGCGTCGGTGGAGCGCTCTACGAGCGGATGGTCTACGACGAGTCGGGACAGCTGCTCAACGCCTCCTTCATGGACTTCCTCGTGCCCTACGCGTCCGAGGTGCCGACCATCGAGGCCGACCACCTCGAGACCCCGTCGCCGCTGAACCCGTTGGGCATCAAGGGCGCCGGCGAGGCCGGGTGCATCCCGGTCACCGCCGTCATCGCGTCGGCCATCGAGGACGCCGAGGGCTTCCCGATCACCCGGATGCCGATCTCGCCCAACGACCTGTGGGAGCTGCGCCGCCGCCACGCCGCCGGCGACCTCCCCTCCCTGCACCGTTCCCCGCGCACCGTCACCGACGCCGGTGCGCCTGCCGACGTCCGAGCCCCCAAGGAGCCGACCGCATGAAGATCTCCGGATCCGCCACCCTCGCCGCGCCGCCGCAGCAGGTGTGGGACGCGTTCCACGACCCTGCGGTCCTCGCCCGCTGCCTGCCGGGCTGCGAGCGCCTCGTCGAGCTCGCGCCGCACACGTACGCCATGACGGTCACGGCCGGCGTCGCGGCGATCCGCGGCACCTACGACGGCGAGGTGTCGCTCGGCGACCCCGCCGCTCCCGACTCGTTCTCGATGCGCGCCAAGGGAGCCGGCGCCCCCGGCACGGTCGACGCCGACGTCGTCGTGCGCCTGGCCGCCTCCGCGGCCGGCGGCACCGACCTCACCTACGACGCCGACGCGTCGGTCGGCGGGCCGATCGGCGGCGTCGGGCAGCGGATGCTCGCCGGCGTCACGAAGAAGATGGCCGGCCAGTTCTTCACGGCCGTCGACGCCGACCTCGCTGGTGGCGGGGCCGCCGTGCCGGCGGGTGCTGCCGCACCCACGCCGACCGCGGCCGGGACCCCGTCGTGGGTGATGGGCAGTGACGTGGCGTCCACGGGTGCCCCTGCGAGCGGCCCCGGGGCGGTCTACGCGGGCCGGGCCGCCGCGTCCGGCGAGCCGTCGCGGATGCGCGACTTCGCCCTCGGCACCCTCGCGGGCGGCGCGATCGCGCTCGTGGGGGTCGTCGTCGGCTGGGCCATCGGGAGAGGATGAGGCATGCGCGCGTTCACCGCTGCGGCCGTGCAGGTCGCCCCCGTGCCGGCACCCCTGAGCGCCGACACGATCCGCACCAACGTCGAGCACTGCGTCGAGTGGACGCGTCGCTGCGTCGAGGCCACCGGCGCCGAGCTCGTCGTGCTGCCCGAGACCGCGACCACCGGCTTCACCCCCGGCTGCTCCAAGGAGGAACTGTGGGACCTCGTCGCCGAGATCCCCGGCCCGCTCACCGAGCCGGTGCAGGCCGTGGCCCGCGAGCTCGGCGTCCACGTGTGCCTCGGCACCTACGAGCGCGGCCCCGAGCGCGGCGTCGTGTACAACTCCTCGGTGCTCGTCGGCCCGTCCGGTGACGTGCTCGGGGTGTACCGCAAGACCCACCCGTTCTGCTCCGAGATCGTCAGCGGCGGCGGCTGGGTCACGCCGGGCGACACCGTGACCGTGTGCGACACCGACCTCGGCCGCATCGGCATGATCATCTGCTTCGACGGCGACTACCCCGAGCTGTCCCGCATCCAGGCCGTCCAGGGCGCCGAGGTCATCTGCCGGCCGTCGGCGCTGCTGCGCTCGGCCGACATCTGGGACCTCACGTCACGCGCCCGTGCCTACGACAACCACGTCTACGTAGTCGGGGCCAACGCCGTCGGCACCGACCCGGCCGGCGTGCTCTACTTCGGCAACAGCCACGTCGTCACGCCGGTCGGGCACGTCGTCGCCAAGGCCGCCACCCACGAGGGCTGGGTCACGGCTCGGCTCGACCCGGACGAGGCGCTGGCCTCGCTGACACCGGGCTCGAACGTCGGCCAGGCCTTCGACCACCTGCGGGACCGCAACCTCGACCTGATCCGCAACCACCGCGACGACCTCGAGCGCCCCGCCGCGACGTCGTTCCCGCACGCCCCGATCCACCGCGGCGAGGCCGGCTGAGGCGCCATCCCACCCGACGCGTCAGCCGCCCTCGAAGCGGCGCAGCAGCTCGCGGATGGCGGCCATCTCCTCGGCGAGCGCGTGCCGTCCGGCGCGGGTGATCGTGACCCACGTGCGCGGTCGCCTGCCGGCGTACCCCTTCTCGACGTGGACGAGCCCGCTGCCGGCGAGCACCTCGATGTGCCGGCCGAGGTTGCCGTCGGTGAGGCCGAGGTTGGACCTGAGGTAGGTGAAGTCGGCTCGGTCGGCCTCCGAGAGCAGGGCCAGGATGCCGAGGCGCGCCTTCTGGTGGACGACGTCGTCGAGCCGGCTCGTGGGGTGCGGCTCGTCCTCGCCGGACGCGCCGGACGCGTCGGCCACCTCGACCGGGTCGGCGGGCGTGGCGTCGCGCGGGGTCACGACGCCACCGGCTCGTGGCGCGAGGCGGTGCCACCTGCCCGGCGTCCGCGGAGGCCGACCCCGATGAGGACGAGGCCGAGGACGGCCATGACGACGAGGTCGGCCTGGACCACGGCGTGCACGGGCACGGCGTCGCCCGGACCCACGAGGCGGAGCAGGTCGCTGAAGCGGTTGGTGAAGAAGCCGAGGTGCGCGAGCGTCACGACGACGCAGAAGACGACGACCCACACGGCGAGCCTCCGATCACGGCGTCGCCGGGCGATGAGCAGCAGCGCGATGCCGATGAAGGCCGTCGGCGCCATGAACCCGACGATGCCGAACATCCCGACCATGCCCCACGCCGAGAACGGCAGGCCGAACGTGGCGATGAGGAGCAGTCCGACACCACCCGCGATCCAGGCCCCTGCGCCCGCCCCGGCACCGCGTCGGCGGCTCCGGACGGCGAACCACAGGCCGATGACGAGCAGGCCGGCGCCGCCGACCACGGCCCAGTAGTTGTCGGCGAACTGCGAGAACCACAGCTCGGCGTCGGTGCTGTCCCTCGACTGGCCGGGACCGAGGTCGGAGTAGAGGACGTTCTGCTCGACGTGGCTGACGGCCGCGTAGCCGAGCGTCAGCACGCCGAGGACGAGCAGCGGGATCTCGAGGCCCCGGGTGTCGCGGCGGGCCACCCGGCGCAGCTGCTCGGTGCGCGCGAGGACGTCCTCGGCGGCGGTGACCTCGTGCGGTCGAGGAGGCCGGGCGGGCTGGGTCGGCTGGGGGTGGGTCATCGACGCTTCCTTCCGCGGCGGGCGCCCCTGTGCGCCCGATGCGTCAACTCTGCATTGCAGAGTAGTCACGCGTCAAGAGTTCTCGCCAAGACCAAGCCGATGCCGCACGACCGTTGGTGCGCGACCGGCGTCCCCGGCCGGCGTGTCGGCGCTCGACACGCCGAGGTGCGGCGGGACGCGTCGGGCAACGGTCGTCCGGCGGGGGCGGTGTCAGCCCGAGCGGCGTCGGCCCGGGCCACCGCGCGGGGTGGCCCGGGCCCGCTCCCCCTCAGCTCGCGGGCCGCTCGCGGCCCACGCCCTGCGCCATCCCCCAGACCGCCGCCAGCAGGAGGGCGACGACGATCGCGATGACGAGCACGACGAGGCCCGAGGGGTTCTCCCAGAGCACGAGCACGAGGGCGCCGACGGCGAGCACCCCGCCGCCGACCGCCATCGTGTGGTGCGCCACGGTCGCGCCGACCGGCCCGCGGCTGAGCGAGCCCCACGAGCTGCGGGCGGCCGCGCCCACCCGGCGGCCGGCCCGGGCGATGCCGGCGCGGCGGCCGAGCAGGATCGCGACCACGGCGACGACGAGCGCGACGATGAAGACGAGGCGGATGCCGTCGCGCAGGAAGCGCGTCACGGTGTCGAAGACGTAGGCCGAGGCCTGCGGCGACATGACGTCGGTGGGCATCTGGTCGAGGTAGACCCCCCGGAGCACGACGAGCCCGATCCGCAGCACCACCAGCCCGATCGCGGTCCCGAGCGCCGCCCAGAGCAGCGTCTTGCGCCGGCGCCCCCGGGCCAGGGCGATGGCGCCGGCGAACGCCGCGAGCCCGATCCACGGCAACCAGGTCGCCACGGTGTTGAGCAGGCGGACGGCCTGCTGGGCCTTGTCGACGCCCTGGAGCCGAGCGATCTCGATCGTCGCCCCGACCGCCGGGATCTGGGAGGCGACGGTCAGCCCGGCCGCGACGAGGCGCGCCTTGACCGCCTCGATGATCGGACCGAGGTTGAGCAGCACGGCCCCGTTCGAGACCGTGACCGCGTTGCCCTGGTCCTCGCCCGTGAGGATGCCGACGAGCGAGTCGTGCGCGGTGCGGTTGGCTGCGGTCCAGAGGGTCGCGAACGCCTCGCTCGTCACCGCCCGGTGCACGACGGTCGAGATGAGGCCCGACACGGCGTTGACGATCGGGGCCTTGAGGCGCGCGGCCTCCGGCGGGAGCGCCTGCTCGACGAAGGCACCGACGTCCAGACGCGCCGCGATCTGCCGGTTGATCGCCGCCTCGACCGAGGCCTGCACGTCCGCGTTCGACGCGAGCGGTTCCATCGTCGCGACGTACCGGTCGGTGTTGAGCACCTGGTTGCGCGCCCAGATGGCCGGCACCGAGAGCGTCAGGCACAGGGCGCCGATGATGACGAGGATGACGGCGCCCGTCGTGCGGGCCGCCCGCCGGACCCGCACCGCCGTCGGCGACTCGAGCTCGGCGTTGCGGCGCCGGAGCCGCTCGATCTCGGCCTCGAGGGCTGCCACGTCGCTCGCGGACGCGGCGGCCACGGGGACGGCCCCCACCGGCACGTTCTCCACGGGCAGGGTCCCCACGGGCACCGTCGCCAGCGGGACGTCGGCCGTCGGGGAGGCCACGACCGGGACGTCCCCGTCGGGCACCGTCGACGCCGTCGGTCCGGTGGACACGGTGGGCACGGTCGGCGTGGTGGGCGCACCCCCGGCGGGCGTGCTTGCCGTCGGGCCGTCGCCCGTGGGCACGCTCCCCGTGGGCAGGTCCCCTGTCCGCACGTCGTGCACGGGTACCGGCTGCGTCGGTGGTGTGCTGTGGCCTGCGCCCACCGGTTCCTGGTCCGTGGTCATGTCCGGTCACCTTCCCCACGCTCGCGCGCCGCCCTCGCGGGCGCCCCTTCCGCGACCCACGGGTCCCTGCCGGCACGGCTGGTCTCTCGGGCCCACCATCGCGCCGGGCCCCGAGGGGCGCATCATGCTCCGGGGGTGAGGCGGACCCGCGCCGCTGCACGGACCATCGGGGTCATGCCCAGCGACGCCGACGGTCCGCGTCGGGGATCGACCCGGACGGGCCGGATCCTCGACCGGGGCCGGCACCTGCAGGCGCAGGCGGGCCGACGTCTCGAGACCGCCGGCGACGAGCACGCGTCGGTCCGGCTGCTGACCGACGCGCTCCGTGAGGACCGCGACACCGGTGGTGCCCTGCTCGCGGGCGCCCTCGCCTTCCGACTGTTCCTGTGGCTGCTGCCCGCGGCCCTCGTGATCGTCGCGCTCTTCGGCTTCTCGAGCCCGGAACAGGTGCGCAGCGGCGTCACCGAGGCCGGGCTCGGCGGCTTCATGGCCTCGACCATCTCGCAGGCGACGGCACAGGCCCACCAGGGCCGCTGGCTCCTGCTCCTCATCGGCGTCGTCGGCCTCTACTCGACGTCGGTCGACGTGGCACGGGCGATGTGGATCGGCACGCGGCTCGCGTGGCACCTGCCGGCCGCCCGGCTGCCCGGCCGGTCCCGGGCCGCGTCGGCCGTCGTCGTGTTCATGGTGCTCGCGATCGCCCTGACGCTCGCGGCGAACTGGCTGCGCTCGGTCGCCCTCACGGTCGGGGTGGTCGTCACGCTCGCCATGCTCGCCGCGTACACGCTCCTCGGCTGGTACGTGCTCAGCGTGCTGCCGCGACCGGCGGGGACCTCGGCGGTCGAGCTGCTGCCGGGCGCCCTGCTCGTGGGCGGCGGCCTGCAGGTGCTCCACCTCGTCAGCGTCTTCTTCCTCATGGGCCGCATCAGCAGCTCCTCCCAGCTCTACGGCGCCCTCGGCGCGGCCGCCACCGTGCTGCTCTGGACCTATCTGCTCGCCCGCGTGCTCATCGGCGCCTCGACCCTCAACCACACCCTCGCCCGCTACCGCGACGCGGCACGGCTGCCCTCCGGCGGCGACCACGTCACCGCGGTCACGCTGCGCAGCCTGCCCGCCCGGCTCCGGGCCGACTGGCGCGACATCGTGGCCCACGCCCACGGCGGGGGCGCCGCGAGCCCCGCCGGACGCGTCGCGGCCGGGACGGTCCGTCCTGACGGTTCTGCCGGGTCTGCCGGTGTGGAGGACGGGCAGGCCGCGACGCTCACCGTGTGGCGCTTCGAGTCCGAGGGCGGCGCCGAGGAGGCCGGCCACACGCTGCGCGAGCTCGAACGCCGGGGCGCCCTGCGCGTCCTCGACGCGGCCGTCGTCACGTGGCCCACCGACGCGCCCCGCCCGCGGGCCTCGCAGCTGTCGGCCAGTTCGGTGGGTGGCGCGCTCGGGGGCTCCTTCTGGGGCCTGCTCTTCGGCATCATCTTCTTCGCCCCGGTGCTGGGGCTCGCCGTCGGTGCGGCGGCCGGCGCGCTCGGCGGCTCGCTGCGGGAGGCGGGGATCGGCGAGGCCTTCATCCGGCAGGTGCGAGACGAGGTCACCCCGGGCACCTCGGCCCTCTTCCTCATGACCTCCGACGTCGTCGTCGACCAGGTCCGCGCGGCGTTCCTCGCCCACCACCCGACGCTGCTGCACACCAGCCTCACGCCGGAGCAGGACGCCGCGCTGCGCGAGTACTTCCGCGGCTGACCCGCCGGGCCGGCCCGACGCGTCAGCCCCGGGGTGCGGGACCGGCCGGCTCGGACGCCGCGGCCCAGTCGTAGACGACCGAGGTCCGCAGCAGGACGTCGACAGCGGAGCGGTTCTCGCGGCTGAACACGACCCAGAAGAGCAGGAGGGGCACGAGCACGCAGAGGAGCGCGCGCACGAGGGCGACGAGGGGCCGGATCCGCCGGCCGTGGGCGTCGACGACCCGCAGCCCGAGCACGCGGTCGCCGTAGGTGCGGCCCGTCGTCGCCCACGCGATGCCGAGGTAGCAGGTGAGGAGGGCGAGGAACGCGACGAGGAGCAGCCCGAATCCGGGGTCGGGGAAGGAGAAGCCCCGGGGACGCAGCAGGTAGGTGACCGCGACGACGCCGCCGTACCCGGCCGCGACGGCGACGACCGTCACCAGCCCGTCGACGACGCCGGCCAGCACCCGGGTGACGATCCCGGCCCGGTGGCCCTGCACCGACCTCGCCGCCGGCGGCACGGTGAGGCGCGCGATCGGCCCCCGGGCCGGGTCCACGGGCGGCTGCGCGGCCATGGTCGTCAGGGCGCGAGGCCCGGCGTGCCCGGATCGGGCCCGCCCCAGTCACGCCGGATCTGCGGGCGCGTCGGTGGGGTGCCGTCCTCCTCCTCGAAGACCGGGCCGGGCGCCCGCTCGGGCCGGTGCAGGAGCCGGTCGACGACGTGCGCCACCCGCTCGTCGGCGCCGATCCCCTGTCGGCGGACCTCGCGGACCCCCTCCGAGGCCATCGAGCCGGTGGAGCTGCGGATGATGCCGGGCAGGTCGATGCCCTCGACGACGAGCTCGGCCAGCGCGACGAGGTCGAGCTTGGCGATGACGGCGTCGACGTCGACCCGCTCGACGATGCCGTCGACGTCGATCCGGTCGACGATCTGCTGCAGGTCCACCCCGGCGACGATCGCGTCGATGTCGATCCGCTCGATGATCCGCTGCAGGTCCACCCCGGCGACGATGGCGTCGATGTCGATCCGCTCGATGATCTGCTGCAGGTCCACCCCGGCGACGATCGCGTCGATGTCGACCCGCTCGACGATGCCCTGCACGTCCACCCCGGCGACGATCGCGTCGACGTCGACGTGCTCGCGCACGACCGAGTTGAGGTCGACGAGGTCGAGCGCGGGCTCGACGACGCGGGGGGCCACCCGCCGGGCCGCCTCGTGGGCGCGTCTCGCTCCCTCGTGCCGCGCGTCCGCCCCCCGCGAGACCAGGTCGTCGACCCAGGAGACGGCCCGCAGCTGCCGGCCCAGGGCCAGCGGCACCCACGCGAGCGCCGTCAGCGGGCGCGCGAGCAGAGCCGCCAGCCGGGCCGTCCGGACGGCCTGCTCGACGACGACCACCGTGACGGCCACGACGCCGTCAGCGAGGTCGGTCGCCGTCCACGCGTGCGACCCTCCTCCGTCGTCGGGCACCGGTGGCGCCGCCGGGGAGACGGGCTCGTCAGGGGGTTCGATGAGCACGATCGTTCGCTCCTCACGACGACGGTGACGACCTCTCGATCCTGCGGCGTCCGGGTGCGGCCGCGCGTCATCCTCAGCGGGTGACCCGCCTCGTCGCCTGGGCGCCCAGACTGGGGCTGCCCCCACCGACCCACGAGCCAGCGGACGGAGGATCCGGCATGCCACGAGGACCATCCCGCCGTCGGATCGCCTCGGCCGCACCCGTGGCCCTCTTCGCGACCATGCTGGTCGCGGCCCTCCCGCTCGGCGCCTGCTCCGGCACCACGACGGGATCGGGCACGGCGGCGTCGGAGTCGCGACCGGTGGGCGGCTTCTCGAGCGTGGAGCTCGCCGGGATCGGCACGGTGCTCGTCGAGCCGGGACCGAAGGCGTCGGTCACCGTCGAGGCCGACGACAACGTCCTGCCGCTGCTCACCACCGACGTGTCGGGCGACACCCTCGTGCTCGGCACGGAGCCCGGGTCCTCGATCTCGCCGCGGACGCCGATCAGCTACCGGGTGAGCGCCACCGACCTCTCCGGCCTCCTCGTCAGCGGGTCGGGCGACATCAGCGCCACGGGGGCCTCCGGGCCGACGTTCGAGGTGGCCATCTCCGGCTCGGGCACGATCACGGCGGCCGGCACGACCGACCGGCTCTCCGTCGACATCTCCGGCTCGGGCGACTTCGCGGGCGGCTCCCTCTCGGCCCGTGACGTCGACGTCACGGTGTCCGGAAGCGGCAGCGCCCTCGTCCGCGCGAGCACCACCCTGCACGCGTCGATCAGCGGCAGCGGCGACGTGCGCTACGTCGGGGCACCCGCCGTGACGAAGGACGTCAGCGGCTCCGGCCAGGTCGTGAAGCAGTAGGGGGCCGTCAGCCAGGGGGTCGCGGCGCGCGCAGCCGGGCGGCCTGCGTCGTGAGGTGGCGACGCTCGGCGTCGTTCGTCGCCGTGGCGGCCGCCCGGGTGAGCAGCTCTGCGGCCGCGGCGTTCTCGCCGGCCATCTCGAGCAGCTGGCCACGCACGGCGAGCCACCGGTGTGTCGCGCCGAGGCGGTCCTCCACCTCGTCGACGACCTCGATGGCAGCCCGCGGGCCGTCGACCATCGCCACCGCGACCGCCCGGTTGAGCGTGACGACCGGGTTGCCCGTGACCTTCTCGAGGAGCCCGTAGAGGGTCAGGATCTCGGCCCAGTCGGTGTCGGCGGCAGTCGGCGCGCGGTCGTGCACCGCGGCGATCGCGGCCTGCAGCTGGTACTCCCCCACCGACCCGAGGGCCAGGGCCCGCGCGAGCACGCCGAGGCCCTCGGTCACGAGGCCGCGGTCCCAGCGCGAACGGTCCTGCTCGGGCAGCGGCACGAGCACCCCCGACGCGTCGCTGCGGGCGGGACTGCGCGCCTCGAGGAGGAGCATGAGCGCGAGCAGCCCGAGCGCCTCGGCGTGGTCGGGCGCAGCGGCCACGAGCATCCGCTGCAGCCGGATCGCCTCGCGGGACAGTTCAACCCGCTGCAGGTCGGCCCCTCGAGTGCCGGTGTAGCCCTCGTTGAAGAGCAGGTAGAGCACGTGCAGCGCGGACGCGAGCCGGGTGTCCAGCTCGTCGGGGGCGGGGCGGCGGAACGGCTCGCCGGACGCGCGGATCGTGGCCTTGGCGCGGCTGATCCGCTGGGCCGTCGTCGCCTCGGGCACGAGGAAGGCACGCGCGATCTCGGCGGTCGTCAGGCCGCCGACGGCCCTCAGCGTCAGCGCGATCGCAGACGCCGGGGTCAGCGTCGGGTGGCAGCACATGAGCAGCAGGGTGAGGCTGTCGTCGTGGTCGACGGCGTCGGTCGCGGGTACCTGCCAGTCGACGGCCCGCGCCTCGCGGTCGCGCCGGGCGCTGTCGCTGCGCCACTGGTCGACGAGCCGGCGAGAGGCCGCGCGGACCAGCCACGCGCGGGGCTCGTCGGGCAGGCCGTCGACGGGCCAGTGCCGCGACGCCGCGAGCAGGGCCTCCTGCACGGCGTCCTCGGCGGAGTCGAAGTCGCCGAATCGGCGGCTGAGGATGCCGACGACCTGCGGCGCGAGGGTGCGCAGCAGGTCCTCGAGCGGCGGCGTGCTCAGCGGGTCGAGCCCGCCGTGCGCAGGAAGGCGTCCATCTGCTCGGTGTCCGCGGGTGCCTGCTCCATGACCCGCCGCACGTGGATCGGCTGCTGCGTCGGGCGGCCCCCGCGCCCCGGGACGGCCGAGACCCGGGCCGCGATCTCGAGGGCGCGCTCCTCGGTGTCGACCTCGACGACCTGGAAGCCGGCGAGCCACTCCTTGAACTCCTGGAACGGGCCGTCGGTGACGACCGGCGCGCCACCGTCGGACGTGACGATCTTGGCGAGGTCGGGACCGGTGAGGATCGTCGCGTCGACGAGCTCGCCGTTCGCGACGAGCTCGTCGTTGAGGGCCGCGTAGTAGTCGAGGTGGGCCTGGACCTCGGCCGGCTCCCACTCCGACATCGGGGTCTCGTCCGGGCCCGACTGGAAGTCGACGCCGATGAGGTACTTGGCCATGGTGCTCTCCTTCGTGTGCGGCGTGCCCAGCGTGGCACGCTCACCCCCTCGACGGAGCCGAGGGCGCGACCTCGACATCCGGCCGGGGGTGGCGACCACGACTGTCGAGGGTTGACGCCGGGACCCGGTCCTGTTGGCAGCATGTGCCAACGCCCCGGCCCCCGCTCCCTCGGTTGAATCCTGACCATGACAGCAGCGACCCCAGCGGCGTCCACCGGCCCGGACGCGTCGACCCGTCGGCGCCTCCGCATCGGGATCGACACCGGCGGCACGTTCACCGACGTCGTCGCCCTCGACGAGGACTCGGGCGAGCTCGTCACGACGAAGACGCCCTCGACGCCGGGCAACCCGGCCGACGGGTTCCTCGCCGGCGTCCGCAAGGTGCTCGACCTCATGGGCGCGAGCGGCGACGACATCACGGCCGTCTCGCACGGCACCACCGTCGCGACGAACAAGCTGCTCGAGGGCAAGGTCGAGGCGCTCGGCTTCGTCACGACCGAGGGCTACGAGTTCATCCTCGAGATCGCCCGCCAGGCGGTGCCGGACGGCTACGGCAACTCCTACTTCTGGGTCAAGCCGCCGCGCATCGTCCCGGCCGACTACGTCAAGACGGTCGGCGGCCGGATGGACTTCGAGGGCAACGAGATCCGCCCGTTCGACGAGGACGGCGCCGTCGCCGTCGCGCGCTGGTTCAAGGAGCGCGGCATCACGACGATCGGCGTCTGTCTGCTGCACTCGTACGCCGATGACAGCCACGAGCTCGCGATGCGCGAGGTGCTGAGCCGCGAGCACCCCGACGCGGTGGTGTCGATCAGCTCGGAGGTGCTGCGCGAGTACCGCGAGTACGAGCGCTCCATGACGACGCTCGTCGACGCCGCCGTCAAGCCCAACGTCAGCCGGTACGTCGCCAACATCCACCAGCGCCTCGACGAGTTCGTCGACAGCAGCGAGAAGCTGCCGTTCTACATCATGAAGTCCAACGGCGGCGTGCTCTCGGCCGACGAGGTCGTGCACCAGCCGATCACCACGGTGCTGTCCGGCCCGGCGGCCGGGGCGCTGGGTGCCGGCCTCATCGCGAGCCGCGCCGGCTTCGACAAGGTGCTCACCTGCGACGGCGGCGGCACGTCCACCGACGTCTCCGTCGTCCTCGGCGGCGAGCCCACCCTGACGACCGAGGGCAGCGTCGGCGCCTACCCGAGCAAGATCCCGATGATCGACGTCGTCACCGTCGGCGCCGGCGGGGGCTCCATCGCGTGGATCTCCCCCGAGGGCTCGCTCAAGGTCGGGCCGCAGTCCGCGGGCGCCGACCCCGGGCCGCTCTGCTACGCCAAGGGTGGCACCGAGCCGACGATCACCGACGCGCACGTCACCCTCGGTCGGATCCCCCCGCACCTGCTCGGCGGCGAGATCCCCCTCGACGTCGACGCGGCCCGGGCCGGCGTCACGGCCCTCGCCGAGCGCCTCGGCCTCGACTTCGAGCGCTGCGCGACCGGCATCCTCGAGATCTCGGCGTGGAACCAGGCCAACGCCCTGCGCCAGGTCAGCGTCAAGCGCGGCCTCGACGTGCGCGACTTCATGCTCGCGACCTTCGGCGGGTCCGGCTCGCTGCTCGCCTGCCGCCTCGTCGACATCCTCGGCCTCGCCGGGGTCGTCGTGCCGCAGAACCCCGGCAACGTGTCGGCGTTCGGGTTGCTGACGGTCGACGTCAAGAACGACTACGTGCAGACCTCCGTGTCGCGGCACGCGTCGCTCGACCACGCCGCCGTGCAGAAGACGTTCGACGACCTGACGGCCAAGGCCGCGAGCGCCCTTGACTCCGAGGGCTTCCCGACCGAGGCGCATCGCTACACGCGCACCGTCGACCTCCGGTACTTCGGCCAGGCCTACGAGGTGCGCGTCGCCGCACCCGAGGGCGACGTCACCGAGGCGTTCGCCGCCGACGTGGCCGCGCGCTTCCACGACGAGCACCGGGCCCTGTACGGCTACGACTTCCGGAACGACCCGAGCCAGCAGGTCGAGTGGGTCAACCTCCGCGTCACCGGCGTCGGCCCGATCACCCGCCCCGAGCTGCGCGAGCTCGAGCCCGCCGAGGGCGCCCCCGACGTGCGGGAGCGCGCCCACCGCTCGGTGCGGCCGGTGTGCTTCGACGCCGACGCCGGCTACGTCGACACCGACGTGTGGTGGCGCCCCGACCTGCGGGCCGGCGACACCGTGCACGGCCCTGCGATCGTCGAGGAGTTCGGCTCGACGGTCCCCGTCCACCCCGGCTTCGTCGTGCGCGTCGACGCGCTCGGCAACCTCGTCATCACCAAGGAGGCCTGAGATGTGCTTCTCCTGCCAGACCGCCAGCACCCGCCTCGCTCCTGTCGACGCCGCCACCGGCTCGCACCCCGGGGCAGCCACCGGTCACGTCGCAGGTCACGTCGGTGACGCGCCGGTCAACCCGGCCGGGCTGCCCACGGCCTACGAGCACGGCAACCGGCTGACGCCCGAGGGCACGACGGTCGACCCGATCCTCGTCGAGATCGTCGAGGGCACCCTCGCGAGCGTCGAGATGGAGGTGGAGACGGCCATCGCGCGCACGAGCCGCTCCCCCATGATCCGCGACGCGCACGACTTCCGCGCCGGGATCCACGACCGCCAGCTGCGCAAGCTGACCGGACGCTCCTACAGCGCGCTCGTGCACCCGATCGCCCGCGACTTCCCGCTCGCCGAGATGAGCGAGGGCGACGTCTTCTTCCACAACGACGTCTACGAGTCCGAGGGCGGCATCGGCCACCTGCCCGACCTCTGCGTCACCGTCCCCGTCTTCTCCGGCGGCGAGGTCGTCGCGTTCGTCCAGGCGTTCGGCCACCACGACGACATCGGTGGCGCCGTGCCCGGCTCGATGCCGAGCAACGCCCAGACCGTCTTCGAGGAGGGCCTGTCGGTCCCGCCGATCAAGCTGTGGGACAAGGGAGTTCCCAACCAGGCTGCGTTGCGCATCATGACGCGGAACAGCCGCATGCCCGACAGCCTCGCGGCCGACCTCGACGCCGAGTGCTCGGCCTGCCTCATGGGCGCGCGCCGCCTGGGCGAGCTCTTCGAGCGCTACGGCCGCGACACCATCGAGGCCGCCTTCGACGCGATCCTCGACAAGACCACCGAGACCTACCGCCGCGAGATCCTCAGCAAGATCCCCGACGGCACGTACGTCTGGGAGGACTACGCCGAGCACGACGGCGTCGACGAGCCGAAGCTGCACACGCAGCGGATCACGCTGACCAAGCAGTCGAGCGGAGGCCCCGGCCCGGGCGACGGCGGCCCCAAGCTCGTCATCGACTTCACCGGCACCGCACCCCAGGCCAAGGGCCCGATCAACCACTGCGGCGACTACGTCGGCGGCAACTTCCTCAAGAAGTGGCTCGCCCCGATCCTGCGCAACCTCGCCGACACCCCCGAGCGGATGGCCGAGCTCGACGTCAACGAGGGCATCGTGCCCCTCATCGAGATGAGGTTCCCCGAGAAGGGCACCCTGCTCACGCCGATCTACCCGGCACCGACGAACGCCCGCACCTTCGTCATCCTGCGCCTGCTCGGGGTGCTGGCCGGCGTCGTCGCCAAGGCGGTCGACGGCAGGATGCCGGCGGACCAGGAGACGATCCGCTACACCGGCGTCTACGGCAAGGACCGCGACGGCAACGACTACCTCATGCGCGAGGTGCTCGGCGGCGGCTCGGGCGGGCGCTACTACGCCGACGGCGAGGACACGATCCACGTCGTCCCCGACAGCCGCAACCTGCCCACCGAGTTCACCGAGAGCCGGTTCCCCTTCATCGTCGAGCGGCTCGGGCTCGCCGTCGACTCCGGCGGCGCCGGCCGGCACCGCGGCGGCCTCGGCTACGAGAAGCACATCCGGATGCTCAAGGACGCCCACTTCATGTCGATCGCCGACCGGTCGATCCTCGCCTGCTGGGGCGTCAAGGGCGGCAAGGCCGGTCGCCCCTTCGAGGTGACGGTCGACGTCGGCGGTCCCGACGAGCGCACCGTCGACGCCCTCGCCGACGCCGAGGTCGTCAGGGCCGGCCAGGTCATCCGCATCCGCACCACCGGCGGTGGCGGCTGGGGCGACCCGCTGGAGCGCCCCTACGACGAGGTCGAGCGCGACCTGCGCTGGGGCAAGGTGTCCTTCGACGGCGCGCGCCGCGACTACGGCGTCGTCGCGAGCGGCACCAAGGACGAGCCGGTCGTCGACGCCCCGGCTTCCGACGCCCTGCGCGCGCAGCTGCGCGACGAGCGCGCCGCCGAGCAGCCGTTCTTCGACCGCGGACCGGGCTACGCGACCCTCGCCGCCGGCCAGCAGGCGGCGGACGTCGACTGGGTCTGAGCGGTGCGCGCTCTCGTGATCGGCGCGGCCGGCAAGACCGGTCGCGCCGTCACGCGCGCCCTGGCCGCACGGGGCGTCGACGTCCGCGCCGCCGTGCGCTCGGCCGGCGCCGAGGACCGGGCTCACCGGGCCGGTGCCGGGTCCGTCGCGGTCGTCGACCTCGAGACCGGGGCGGGCCTCGGTGCCGCCGTCGACGGGGTCGATGCCGTCTACCACCTCGCCCCGAACGTGCACCCCGACGAGGTCGGGATCGCGCGCCGCGTCGCGACCGCGGCGGCAGGGGCCGGCGTCGCCCGCTTCGCCTTCCACTCGGTGCTCCACCCCGACGACGCGTCGATGCCGCACCACGTGCGCAAGGGCCGGGCCGAGGCCGTCGTGCGCGAGCTGCACCCCGAGGCCCTCGTGCTGCGCCCGGCGGCCTACCACCAGAACCTCCTCGACGCCGCTCGCGCAGGACGCATCGCCGTGCCCTACTCGCTCGACACCCCCTTCACCAACGTCGACCTCGACGACGTCGCCGAGGTGGCCGCCCTCCTGCTGACCGAACCGGTCTGGCGGACAGGCACGTTCGAGCTGGCCGGCCCCGAGCGGCTCACCGTGCGCCAGCTGGCCGACGTCGCCGCGCGCACCCTCGGCCACCCCGTCGTCGCCGAGCGGGTCGCCCTCGACGCGTGGCGCGCCGGGCCCGGGGCCGCGCTCGCGGCGTCGGCGCGTGCCGACCTCGAGGCGATGTTCGCCGCCTACGACCGCGACGGGCTCGTCGGCGACCCGACGCCCCTCGGCCGGTTGCTGCCGCACGCGCCCCGCACGTGGTCCGCGGCCCTCACGGCCGGGTGAGAGCCGCGGTGTCACACGCGGGTCGGTGCCGCAGCGTCAGTCGACGTCGCGCTCCTCGATCGTCTGTCGCACGGTGTTCGTCGGGAAGGTCGACCCGCCCGGGTTCTCCTCGCGCGTCACGATCTTCTTGCGGTGCGTGCCCTTGCTGCCGTGCCAGATCAGGGCACCACCGGCGACCATGAGGATGATCCCCACGACGGGCAGGTTGATGACCGACGTGTTCGCCCGCACGGCGAAGGTGAGGATCGCGCCGATGACGGCGAGCAGGACTCCGACGCCCACGATGTGCGGCCCCTTCCCACCGGGCCTGACGGCGACCCGGTACTGCTCCTTTACCCGAAACTGTATCGCCGCTGACCTCCACGGGACACCGCCCACCCGGCCGGCGCGGGCCGCCGCACGGCACAGATGTGCCAATCACGGCGGCCTCCTCTGGCAGGACGTGACAACGCCGCGCGACGGCGGCCGCTCCTAGGCTCGCCGCATGAGCCAGCCGACGCGGCCCACCGACGCCACGGCCGACGGGGTCGACGCCTCCACCCCGTCCCCCGCCCCCGGGGCGCCCCAGCGCGTCGTCGTCGCGCTCGGCGGCAACGCCATGACCGGCCAGGACGGCAGCGCGACGCCGCACGCCCAGCGGGCGGCCATCGCCGGCGCGATGGAGCACGTGGCCGACCTCGTGGCGCGCGGCGTGGAGGTCGTCATCACGCACGGCAACGGACCGCAGGTCGGCAACCTCCTCGTCAAGAACGCCCTCGCCGCCCACGTCGTGCCGCCCGTGCCCCTCGACTGGTGCGGCGCGCAGACCCAGGGGACCATCGGCTTCACGGTGCTCGACACCCTCGAGGCCTCGCTCGCCTCCCGCGGCGTCGAGCGGCCCGTCGCGGCGCTCGTCACCCGCACCCGCGTCGACGCCGGTGACCCCGGCTTCACCCGTCCCACCAAGCCGGTCGGGCGCTACCTGCCCCGCGAGCAGGCCCAGGCGCTCATCGACCACGGCGAGACGTGGGAGGACCGCGGCGAGCGGGGCTGGCGTCGGGTCGTCGCCTCGCCCGAGCCGCTCGAGGTGCTCGAGGTCCCCGCCGTGCGCACCCTGCTCGGCGCCGGCTACGTCGTCGTCGCGGCCGGTGGCGGGGGCATCCCCGTCGTGCGCGGCGGCGACGGGCGCCTGCGCGGCGTCGAGGCCGTCATCGACAAGGACCTCACGGCCGCCCTGCTCGCCCGGGCCCTCGACGCCGACGTCCTCGTCATCGCCACCGACGTCGACCACGCGGTCGCCGCCTGGGGCACCCCCGAGGCGCACCCGATCGGACGCGTCACCCTCGAGGAGCTCACCGCCTACGCCGACGCGGGCCACTTCGCGTCCGGCTCGATGGGCCCGAAGGTCGAGGCGGCGCTGCGGTTCGTCCGCACCGGCGGTCGCCGGTCCGTCATCACCGACCTGTCCCGCATCGCCGACGCCGTCGACGGCGGCGTCGGAACCGTCGTCGAGAACCACTGAAGAGAAAGGTCATCCACCGTGCCTGAAGCCATCGAGGTCCGCAAGGTCCCGATCCACTCCGTCGCCGACGCGTCCGAGCTCGCGAAGCTCATCGACGACGGCGTCATGGAGGCGAGCCGCGTCATCGCCATCATCGGCAAGACCGAGGGCAACGGCGGGGTCAACGACTACACCCGCATCATCGCCGACCGTGCCTTCCGCGAGGTGCTCGTCGCCAAGGGCGCCCCGGCCGACCAGGTCAAGCAGGTGCCGATCGTGTGGTCCGGCGGCACCGACGGCGTCATCAGCCCGCACGCGACGATCTTCGCGACCGTCCCGGCCGAGCAGGCCGAGCCCTCCGACGACCTCCGCCTCACGGTCGGGTTCGCGATGAGCGAGGCGATCAAGCCCGAGGAGATCGGCTACGTCGCCATGGTCTCCAAGGTCGCCGACGCCGTGAAGGTCGCCATGGAGCGCGCCGGCATCACCGACCCCGCCGACGTGCACTACGTGCAGACCAAGACGCCCCTGCTGACGATCCACACGATCCGCGACGCCAAGGAGCGCGGCCACCGGGTCTGGACCGAGCACACCCACGAGTCGATGGACCTGTCCAACGGCACCACCGCGCTAGGCATCGCCGTCGCGCTCGGCGAGATCGAGATGCCGGGCGACGCCGACGTCATGCACGACCGGTCGCTCTTCTCCTCGGTGGCCTCGTGCAGCTCGGGCGTCGAGCTCGACCAGGCGCAGGTCGTCGTCGTCGGCAACGCCCGCGGCGTCGGTGGCCGGTACCGGATCGGCCACTCGGTCATGCAGGACGCCCTCGACGCCGACGGCATCTGGGCCGCGATCAAGGACGCCGGCCTCGACCTGCCCGAGCGCCCGCACCCCTCCGACCTCGACGGCCGCCTCGTCAACGTCTTCCTCAAGTGCGAGGTGAGCCAGGACGGCCAGGTGCACGGCCGCCGCAACGCCATGCTCGACGACTCCGACGTGCACTGGCACCGCCAGATCAAGTCGGCGGTCGGTGGCGTCACGGCCTCGGTGACCGGCGACCCGGCCGTGTTCGTGTCGGTCTCGGCCGCCCACCAGGGCCCCGACGGCGGTGGCCCGGTCGCCGCGATCGTCGACCTCGGCGAGGGCGAGCCCACCGGCTACCGCTGGACCCGCTGACCCGCTTCACCGTCGAGAGGCCACGAACGGTGGTCCGACCCACGACGAGAGGCCAGCTTCTCCCGAAGAAGCTGGCCTCTCGTCGTACCGCAGGCCACCGAAGGTGGCCCCTCGACGGTGAAGGGCGGGAAGCGTCAGTGGAAGAAGTGGCGCGTCCCGGTGAAGTACATCGTCACGCCGGCGGCCTGCGCCGCGGCGATGACCTCGTCGTCGCGGATCGAGCCACCCGGCGCGACGACGGCGCGCACGCCGGCGTCGAGGAGGATCTGCAGCCCGTCGGCGAAGGGGAAGAACGCGTCGGACGCGGCGACCGAGCCGCGGGCCCGGTCCTCGCCCGCACGGCGCACCGCGAGGTAGCAGGAGTCGACGCGGTTGACCTGGCCCATGCCGACGCCGACGGCCGCGCCGTCCTTGGCGAGCAGGATCGCGTTCGACTTGACCGCACGGATCGCGCGCCAGGCGAACTGGAGGTCGGCGAGCGTCGCATCGTCGGCGGCGTCACCCGCCACGAGGCGCCAGTTCGCGGCGTCGTCGCCACCCGTGACCGCACCGTCGTCGCCCTGCACGACCGCGTCGACCCGGTCGACGGTCTGCACGAGCAGGCCGCCGCTCACCGGGCGCGTCTCGATGCGGTCGACGGCCTCGGCCATCCCGGCCGGCAGGCGCAGCACGCGCAGGTTCTTCTTCGCGGTGAGGATCTCGAGAGCCTCCGGCTCGTAGTCCGGCGCGATGATGACCTCGGTGAAGACCGGCTTGGCCGCCTGAGCCATCGCGGCGGTCACGGTGCGGTTGGCGGCGATGATGCCGCCATAGGCGCTGACCGGGTCGGTGGCGTGGGCCCGCTCGTAGGCCTCCTCGATGGAGGCGCCGACGGCGATGCCGCACGGGTTGGCGTGCTTGATGATGGCGACGGTCGGCTGGTCGCCGTGGTCGTGCGCGGCGCGCACGGCGGCGTCGGTGTCGACGTAGTTGTTGTACGACATCTCCTTGCCGTGCAGCTGCTCGGCGGAGGCGACGCCGGGGCGCCAGTGCGTGTAGAGGGCCGCCTGCTGGTGCGGGTTCTCGCCGTAGCGCAGGGCTGCCGCGCGGTCGAACGTGGCGCCGGTCCAGGCCGGGAAGCCGGTGCCGTCGGCGGTGTCCGCGTAGGCGTTGCCCATCCAGTTGGCGACGGCGTTGTCGTAGGACGCCGTGTGCACGAACGCCTCGGCGGCCAGACGCTTGCGCTGCTCCAGCGTGAAACCGCCGGCGCCGAGCGCCTCCGCGACCGCGCCGTAGGCGGCCGGGCTCGTGACGACGGCGACGCTCGGGTGGTTCTTCGCGGCGGCGCGCACCATCGACGGGCCGCCGATGTCGATCTGCTCGATGCACTCGTCGGGCGTCGCACCCGAGGCGACGGTCTCGCGGAACGGGTAGAGGTTGACGACGACGAGCTCGAACGCCTCGACGCCGAGCTCGGCCAGCTGCTCGAGGTGCTCGGGCTTGCGGGTGTCGGCGAGGATGCCGGCGTGGACCTTCGGGTGCAGCGTCTTGACGCGCCCCTCGAGGCACTCGGGGAAGCCGGTCAGCTCCTCGACGGGCGTCACGGCGATGCCGAGCCCGGCGATCGTCCTGGCCGTCGAGCCGGTCGAGACGATGGCGACGCCGGCGGCGTCGAGCGCCCGGGCGAGGTCCTCCAGCCCGGTCTTGTCGTAGACGGAGATGAGGGCGCGCTTGATCGGACGGCGGCCGTCGGGCATCGGGACTCCTGGCGTGGGTAGACGGTGTCGATGACTCCGGAACACCCAGGCGGGCGATGCTCCGACCGTTTCACTCCCTGGTGGTTCCCCACCTGCGCCAGTCGTGTACGGCCAGCGTAGCGGCCGACGCGGCGCCTGCCGAATCCGTCAGCGGCCTCAGCCGATCCGGACGCGCCGCCCCTCGACGGTGAAGCCCTCGCGCGCCAGCCGGCCGACGACCTCGACGAGCATCTCGCGCTCCTGGACCTTGATCCGCTCGTGGAGGGACTCCTCGGTGTCGTCCTCGGCGACGGCGACGACGCGCTGCTCGATGATCGGGCCGGTGTCGACGCCGGCGTCGACGACGTGGCACGTCGTGCCGGTGACCTTGACGCCGTAGGCGAGCGCGTCGCGGACGCCGTGGGCACCGGGGAAGCTCGGCAGCAGGGCCGGGTGCGTGTTGACGACGGTGGCCACCGCGAGGGCGGCCGGGCCGAGGATGCGCATGAACCCGGCACTGACGACGAACGCCGGCGCCGCCTGCGCGATGCGCGCCGCGAGCGCGGTGTCCCACGCCGCGCGGTCGGCGTGGTCGCCGGGGCGCACGACGGAGGTGGGCACGCCGGCCCGCTCGGCCCGCTCGAGCCCGACGCAGGGGCGGTCGGCGACCACCGCGGCGACGCGGACGCCGAGGGCCGGGTCGGCCGATGCGTCGAGGAGCGCCTGCAGCAGGGTCCCCGAGCCCGACACGAGGACGACGACGTCGACGGGAGCAGAGGGACCGGCGGGCCCGTCCTGCGGCTCGACCGCGGGCGCGGCGTCGGGCTGGCTGGCGGTGGACTCGGTCGTCACGGCCCGGAGTCTAGCCACGGCCCCGCCGCCGCTCCCGCGTCGTCCGGGCGCGGAGGGCGCGCGCGGGTGAGCCCGTGCCGCGCCACCGCCGCGGATGGGTGAGGATGGGCGCATGAGCCAGCCGCCCCGGGACCCGCAGCGCGAGGCCGAGATCGCCTACGCGCGCGAGAAGGCGCGGTACTCCCTGCCCGTGCCGCTCTTCGCGCTCGTCGGGATCAGCGCCATGTACCTGCCCCTGCCCCAGCGGTTCGTCGCCCTGCTCCCGCTCGTCATCGCGATGGGCCTGGCCGTACGGCTGCTGCGCTTCCTCACGCCGCGACCGGGGCGCGAGAAGGTCTGGGCCGGCGTCGCCCTCGGCGTGCTGACCCTGCCGGTCACCTCGCTGCTGCTGCAGGCCCTGATGTACGGGCCGGTCAGCCGGTACGAGGACTGCCTCGCGGGCGCCCAGACGAGCGTGGCCCGGGGCCAGTGCGAGCGGCTGCGCGAGGCGAGCCCGCTCGGGTTCATCTCCGGCTGACGCGGCCCGTGCCGGGCGACGCGTCGGACCCCGCGGCGTCGTCACCCTCCGCCGCCGGCGCGGTGTCCCGCGCGACCGAGGTGTCGGCGCCGGTGTCCGGCACCTCGTCGGCCTGCCGTTCGCGCACGAGCAGCACCGCCAGCCACAGCAGCGCCCCCGCGAGCACCTCGGCGCCGAGCGCCGCCGCGAAGGCGGCGACCGGCACGCCGACGCGTGAGAGCCGGTCGACGCCGACCGCGCCGTTCGCAAGCGCCGTGAGCCCGACGACGACGGCCACCGGCAGGAGCGCGGCCACGACCGTCGCGGTGACCCGGGCCCGGACGTTGCCGAAGAACTCGAGCTCGCGGTCGACGCGTCGGGCCTGCAGCGCGCCGACGGCCACGGGCGCGAGCACCACGAGGTACATCGCCGCCGGGTAGTCGGCGGCGCGGGGCAACGCCCCGAGCACCGGCACGAGCGGCAGCAGCCCGGGCTGGGCGGCGGCCGGGGAGACGGTGGATCCGAGCGCGAGCTGGAAGCCCGGCCCGGCGAGGAAACCGAGGGCCCAGGTGGCGGCGTTGCCGAGCAGGGCCAGCTGTGCCAGGCCCAGCACGGCGGTGGCGCCGGCGTTGACGCCGTACTCGTCCTGGATCGCCACGACCTGGCCCCACGACATCGCGAGCCGCGCCACGACGACGACCGCCCCGAGCGCCAGCAGCACGCCCACCCCGCGCCAGCCGGTGCGCCACACGGCCGGCAGCCACGTCGGCCCGCGGCGGAACCAGGTGCGCACGAAGGCCGGCGCGGCGTCGTCCTCGGGACGCAGGAGCACGAAGCCGAGGGCGACCACGGGCACGAGCAACGACCCGAGGACCGCGGCCGCTCCCGGGGTGGCCGGGCCGCCGAGCGTGAAGAGCGCGATGACCGCCGCGGCCGCGCCGTACCCGACGACGAACCCCGGCACGACGCCCCAGCGCGCCACCTGGCTCCACGCGTCGGGACCGACGCGGAGCCGCTCGGTGGCGACGACGCGTCGGGCGAACCGGAAGGCGACGTGCACGAAGACGAGCAGGAGCAGCACGGGCGTCACCGAGAGCGTCACCCCGGCCGCGGTGCCGACCGACTGGCCGTGCCCGAGGAACCAGAGGGCGCTGCCGACCGACACCGCCGAGAACCAGCCGAGCGAGCTCTCGGGCGCGGCCACCCAGCCGACGAGGGCCGGCAGGCCGACGACCGACCACGTCCCGATCGCGGCGAGCAGTCCCGCGCGCAGGGCCGCCGGGACGGCGGACGACGGGGTGGGGCTCGAGGCGGGCAGCGGACTCACTCCTGACGGGCGGGGCGTGCGGTCGCCTCCATGGTCGGCGCTGGGCCTGCCGCGAGCGAGCCCCCACGCCGAGCGCGCCCCAACTCGTCACCCCAACTCGTCACCCCAACTCCGCACTGCCCCAAGCGGTGTGACCGACGGAGCACGCGAACGGACTGACAGCCACAACCGGACGACGGAGACTGGAGGTGAAAGGGAGTGACCCTCCATGACCACCATCCGCTCCCGGGTCACGACGTTCCTCACCGGCGTCCTCGGCCCCCTCCTCGCCCTCGCCCTCGCAGCCGCCGTCGCCGCGCCTGCACCCGCCCTCCCCGGCCCGGCCACCGCCTCGCCCACCACGGCCGTCTCCACCGCGGCGGTCGCCTACGCCGGCACCGTGTACCTCACCTTCGACGACGGCCCGAGCGCCACGTACACCCCCAAGGTGCTCGCGATCCTGCGCCGGTACGGCGTGACGGCGGTGTTCTTCGAGGTCGGCCAGAACGTCTCCTGGTACCCCTCGATCACCCGCAGCCTGCGCGCCTACGGCAACAAGATCGGCAACCACACGTGGAGCCACCCCGACCTCACGACGCTGTCGTCGGCGTCGGTCACCTGGCAGCTGAACCGCATGGAGCAGTCCCTCGGCTACCGGCCGCGCTGCGTGCGGCCGCCCTACGGGGCCACGAGCTCCCGGATCGCCGCGATCATCGCCGCGCGCGGCCAGCGGCAGATCCTCTGGACCGTCGACCCCCGCGACTGGTCGCGACCCGGCACCTGGACGATCGTCAACCGGGTCCTCGCGAACGTCCGTGACGGCTCGCGGATCCTGCTGCACGACGGCGGCGGTGACCGCTCGCAGACCGTCGCCGCCCTCGACCTGCTCATCCCGCGCCTGCGCGCCCGCGGGTTCGTCCTCGGCCTCATGGCCTGCTGACGCGGACCGGAGACCCTCGACCCGGCGTCCGGCGGCTCCCTCCCCCGGACGTCGGCCGGGCGGCCACCCCACTGGGGTGGCCGCCCGGGCGGACGTGCTCTGGGACCGACGCGTCAGCCGGCGAGGCCCTTCATGATCTCGCGCATGAGGTCGGCGGTCTCGGTCGGCGTCTTGCCGACCTTGACGCCGGCGGCCTCGAGGGCCTCCTTCTTGGCCTGGGCCGTGCCCGAGGAGCCCGACACGATGGCGCCGGCGTGGCCCATCGTTTTGCCCTCGGGAGCCGTGAAGCCGGCGACGTAGCCGACGACGGGCTTGGTCACGTGCTCCTTGATGTAGGCGGCCGCGCGCTCCTCGGCGTCGCCACCGATCTCGCCGATCATGACGATGGCGTCGGTGTCGGGGTCGTTCTGGAACGCCTCGAGGCAGTCGATGTGCGTCGTGCCGATGATCGGGTCGCCACCGATGCCGACGGCCGAGCTGAAGCCGAAGTCACGCAGCTCGTACATCATCTGGTAGGTCAGCGTGCCCGACTTCGAGACGAGGCCGATGCGGCCCGTGCCCGAGATGTCGGCCGGGATGATGCCGGCGTTGGACACACCCGGGGTGATGAGGCCGGGGCAGTTCGGGCCGACGATGCGCGTCGTGCCCTTGTCCTTGGCGTAGTTGTAGAACTCCGCCGTGTCCTTGACCGCGACACCCTCGGTGATGACGACGACGAGCGGGACCTCGGCGTCGACGGCCTCGACGGCGGCGGCCTTGGTGAAGGCGGCCGGCACGAAGATGACGCTGACGTTCGCGCCCGTCTGCGCGACGGCGTCGGCGACGGAGCCGAAGACGGGGACGCTGACGCCACCCTCGAAGTCGACGGTGGTGCCGGCCTTGCGCGGGTTGACGCCGCCGACGATGGTCGTGCCGGACTTGAGCATGCGCTGGGTGTGCTTCATGCCCTCGGAGCCGGTCATGCCCTGCACGATGACCTTGGAGTCAGCGTTGAGGAAGATAGCCATGGTTGATCGTTCTCTCTCTCGGACTCGGGGTCAGGCCTGCGAGGCCAGCTCGGCGGCGCGGCGCGCGGCGCCGTCCATCGTCGGCTCGATCGTCACGAGGGGGTGGTTGCGCTCCTGCAGGATGCGGCGGCCCTCCTCGACGTTGTTGCCGTCGAGACGCACGACGAGCGGGCGGTTCTCCTCGTCGCCGAGCGCGTCGAGCGCGCCGACGATGCCGTTGGCGACGGCGTCGCACGCCGTGATGCCGCCGAAGACGTTGACGAAGACGCTCTTGACCTGCGGGTCGGACAGGATGATGTGCAGGCCGTTGGCCATGACCTCGGCGCTCGCGCCGCCGCCGATGTCGAGGAAGTTGGCCGGCTTCTGGCCGCCGAACTGCTCACCGGCGTAGGCGACGACGTCGAGGGTGCTCATGACGAGACCCGCGCCGTTGCCGATGATGCCGACGGAGCCGTCGAGCTTGACGTAGTTGAGGTCCTTCTCCTTGGCCGCGGCCTCGAGCGGGTCGGCGGCCGCCTTGTCCTCGAGCCCCGCGTGGTCGGCGTGGCGGAAGTCGGCGTTGGTGTCGAGGGAGACCTTGCCGTCGAGGGCGATGATGGCGCCGTCCTCGGTCTTGACGAGCGGGTTGACCTCGACCAGCGTCGCGTCCTCGTCGCGGTAGACGGTCCACAGCTTCTGGATGACGTCGGCGATGGCGTCCTTGTCGCCGTCCTCGAAGCCGGCCGCGTCGACGATCTCGCGCGCCTTGGCGGCGTCGATGCCGGCGTTGGGGTCGACGGCGATGCGGGCCAGGGCCTCGGGGCGCTCGACGGCGAGCTGCTCGATCTCCATGCCGCCCTCCTTGGAGCACATGGCCAGGTAGGTGCGGTTCGCGCGGTCGAGCAGGATCGAGAAGTAGTACTCCTCGGCGATGCGGGCGCCCGCGGCGATCATCACCTGGTGGACCGTGTGGCCCTTGATGTCCATGCCGAGGATCTGCTCCGCGTGGGCCTGCGCCTCGTCGGCGCTCTTGGCGACCTTGACGCCGCCGGCCTTGCCGCGACCTCCGGTCTTGACCTGCGCCTTGACGACGGTGACGCCGCCCGACGTCTCGCCGATGCGCTCGGCGGCGGCACGCGCCTCCTCCGGCGTCGTCGCGGTGGCGCCTGCGAGCACGGGCACTCCGTGCTTCTCGAACATGTCGCGGGCTTGGTACTCGAAGAGATCCACGGGTGGGGTCCGTCCTCGTCGTCGATTGGGTGGTCGACTGCGCCGACGAGGCGTCCGCCGGGCCACCCGCGCGTGCACGCGGTCGGTCCTCGCGCCAGGGCGCAACCGAAAGAAGGCTGACCCTCGGACTCTAGTGCCCCCCGGAGGGTGCGGACGTCACCGGGTGCGGGCGACGGGACGTGGATCACACCGGTGGTCCACGTCGTGGTCGCCGCGCACCCGGCTCGAGTCGTCGTCGGGTGGGCGTCAGACGGGTGCCTGCTCCGTCACCGAGGCACCGTGTCCCGCGGCCGGGGAGCCCCCTCCGCCGGCCGCGGGACGCCAGCGGCGCCACCACTCGTGCAACCCCAGACCGAGCAGCACCGTGGCCACGACGAGCAGGCCGAGTCCGGCCCACGTGGCGGGCGTGCGCACGACCGCCTCGCCGTCGTCGAAGCCCAGGGCCGGCACGAGCGTCCCGGCGAGTCCGGCGACGCACAGGAGCACCCGCAGCCAGACGCGTCGCACCGACGCCGCGAGCGCCACCCCGACCGCTCCGGGCAGCAGGAGCATGCCGGGGCTCGCGAACAGCACGAGGCCGGGCAGCGGCGCGAGCCGCCACCAGCGCGTGCGCCCCGACGCCCGCGCGCCGGCGACCAGCCCGATGCCGGCACCGAGCGTCGCGCTGAGCCCGACGATGAGCAACGTTCCCGCCCAAGAGAACTCGGGCGTCGACGAGACGAGGCGCATGAAGACGCGTGCGAGGACGCCCCAGCCCGTGCCGAGCGCGAGACCGACGGCCAGCCCGGATCCGAGCCCGGTGGGCGACGCCATGCGTCGGCCGGCGGACGGCGCACCCACCGTCACCACTCCACCGGCAGGCACGCCAGCCGCGCACCGGCGGCCCCCGTGACCGGGTTCGTCGGTGCCGCGTGCACGACGACCGAGCGGGTGCCCGCCTGCACGGGGAAGCGCACGACCGCGCTCGAGTCGCCCGCGCCGGAGCCGTCGACGGTGAAGTCGAGCCAGACCTCCGTGGCCGGTGACACCGCCGGTGGCAGGTGCCCGGCGTGCGCGTCGGCGTTGTAGTGCCCCGACGCGAGCGCGGGCAGGTCCGTGGCGCAGGGCCCGTCGTGCAGGTGCGCACCGAACGTGCGCCCCGCGACCGACGGGTCGATGCCGAACACGTGCAGCACTGCGGTCGTGCCCGACCCGTGCCCGACGAGCTGGACGCGGGCCGTCGCGTGGTCGAACGGCCCCGTGGCCACGGTGTCGTAGTCGCGCAGCTGCCCCGCGGAGCGCACGACGACGGCGGCGGCCACCGCCGTCGACGCCAGCGCGACCACCCCCGAAGCCCCGACCAGCCCGACCATCCCGACCTTCCCGCGGCGAATCCTCCTGTGATGCATGGCTTCCACGCCCTCCCTCGTGTTGTGGTTCCTACACTGGAGACGGACGCGCCGGCCTGCCGGGCGACAGGGACGGCGAAGAAAAGAATGTCGAATGCGCCTGTCACCCGGACCGATCCGTCGTCCGTCTGTCGAGGTGATGGATGCGTTTCCTGCTGAGGTCGTGACCGCCGGAGTGGCCGGCGACGACTTCGACACGCAGGCCGCCGCGCTGTTCAACGCGGAGGCTCCCTCGCTGCTGCACCTGGCCCGGTTCTACGTCGACGACAAGACCGCGGCCGAGGACCTCGTGCAGGAGGCCTTCATCCGGCTCAGCCGCACCATGTCGCGCGTCCGCGACCCCGCCCGCGCCGCCGCCTACCTCCGCTCGATCGTCATCAACCTCGCCCGCGACCACAACCGCCGCGGCCTCGTGTCGCTGCACCACCGGCCACCGGCGCCCGACGACGTCCCCTCCGCCGAGGAGGCCGCCCTGGGGCGCAGCGCGCGCCAGGAGGTCATCGACGCGCTGCGGACGCTGCCCGGGCGCCAGCGCGACTGCCTGACGCTGCGCTACTACTACGACATGTCCCCGGCCGACATCGCCGACGGCCTCGGCATGTCGGTCAACTCCGTCAAGACCCACCTCCAGCGGGGCCTGCGGGCCCTGAACGTCGCGCTCCGGGAGACGCCATGAGCGACATCGAGCACCTCATCGAGGAGGCCCTGCGACCCGTGGGCGCCGCACCTCCGCCACCCTCGCGCGACCTGTTCGGCCGCGTCCTCGAGTCGGTCCACGACGACCGGCGGCGCCGGCGCAAGGTCCGGCGCGTCGTCGCCCTCTGGGTGGTCGCGGTCGCGGCCGCCACCGCCCTCGTGCTCCTGCTCACCCCCCGATCGGACGGAGACCTGCTCATGCCCTGGTGGATCCTCGAGCTCGCGACGACGGCGGTGCTCGTCGGCATCGCGGTGTGGCTCGGCCCGTTCATCAAGCGGTTCGGCCGCGCGTACGCCGCCGACGTCTTCCACGACAACCCGGCCACCGGCAAGAGCTACATCGTGCTGACCGACGTCGTCTACTACCTCATCTTCGCCGCGTACATCCTCTTCACGGTGCAGCTCGCCCCGCCGCTCGACCAGTGGGGCAACCACTCGCCGACCGTCGTCGCGCCGCAGGTGCAGGCCGAGCTCGTCCGCATCGGCGGCATCCTGCTCGTCATCGGCGTGCTGCACGGGCTCAACATCGTGCTCATGCCGGTGCTCGGCCGGCTCTTCTCGCTCAACCGACGCGTCGACCGTGCCGACGGTGTCGAGCGGGCCGGCCGCGCCTAGCCGGAGCGCACCACCGACGCGGCAGCCGGGGGACGCGTCAGGGGGACGCGTCAGGGGGGACGCGTCAGGCGGGGTGGACGTTCGCGTGGACCCAGTCGACGATCTCGCGGGTCGTCGCGCCCGGGGTGAAGACCTTGGCGACGCCGAGCCGCTCGAGCTCGGGGATGTCGTCGTCGGGGATGATGCCGCCGCCGAAGACGACGATGTCGGCGGCGTCGCGCTCGCGGAGCAGCTCGACGACGCGCGCGAAGAGCGTCAGGTGGGCCCCGGAGAGCACGGAGAGGCCGACGACGTCGGCGTCCTCCTGGATCGCCGCCTCGACGATCTGCTCGGGCGTCTGGTGCAGGCCGGTGTAGATGACCTCCATGCCGGCGTCGCGCAGCGCACGGGCCACGACCTTGGCGCCGCGGTCGTGCCCGTCGAGGCCCGGCTTGGCCACGACGACTCGGATGACGTCGGCGGTCACGGCACCAGGGGTCTCGCTCATGGGCCGAACTCTAGCCAGACCCGCCGAAGGTGCAGCACGAAAGTGACTGACCACCCATTACCCGGGGTAACGTCACCGCCGTGGGCGCCTCCCAACGCGTGACGACGTCGTCGCGAACCGAGTCCGCCCCGGCCCGTCGGACGAGTGGCGCGAGGAGCGCCGTCGCCGCGGTCGGGGAGGTCGCCGCTGCGCTGCTGACGCCCACCGGGCTGGCCGGCGCCGCCCTCGAGGCCACGTGGATCGGCCTGCACATGGCGCTCTGGCCGGTCGGCCACCTCGGCGCCCGCGCGTCCGACCGGCGCGACGGCTACCGCGTGGGGCACCTGACGCCCAGCCAGCGCGGCCTCATCGTCAGCGACGTCGAGGCCGCCGGCACGCCGATCCTGCTCGTGCACGGCATGGTCGACAACCGCTCGATCTTCACCGTGCTGCGCCGGGGGCTGTCGCGGCGCGGCTTCGGACGCATCGACACCATCAACTACTCGATGTTCACCGGCGACGTCCGGGCGGCCGCCGCCGACCTCGGCGCGGAGGTCGAACGGATCGTCGAGGAGACCGGCTACGAGCGCATCCACGTCATCGGCCACTCGATGGGCGGGCTCATCGCCCGCTACTACGTGACGCGGCTGGGCGGCGACGCACACGTGCACACCCTCGTGACGCTCGGCACCCCGCACCGCGGCAGCTACCTCGCCTACGCCTGGAACAACGGCCTGACCCGCCAGCTGCGCCCGCGAAGCCGACTCTTCGCCGAGCTCGCCCGGCCGGTGCGCGACTGCCAGACGCGCTTCATCGCCTACTGGTCCGACCTCGACCAGGTCGTCGTGCCACAGAGGAACGCCGCCCTGCACCACCCCGACCTCAACGTGCACAACATCGCGCTGCACGGCGTCGGGCACATGAGCATCCCGATCACGAGCAGCGTCGTGCACGGCATCTCGGCCGCGCTGGCCCACCTCGACACCACGGGCGCCACCCTGACCCCGGGCGTCAGCCCGCTGCGCACCCGCCACTCCCCCGACGGGGGCACGCCGAAGCCGCGCGGTGGAAAACCGCCACGGAAGCCGCAGATGCCCTAGGGTCGGGCACAGTCGCGAACCCTCCACCGCGACGCAGCTCCTGCGTTCCTCACCGTTTTTTGCATCACGAAACGGTCACGTTACGCTGGGCGCTCGCAACCGGAACCGATAGGTCAGCTCTTCGTGCCCAGCAACAACAGTTACACCGGCCGGCACCGGCCGCCCTCGAAACCGTCACGGGGTCGACAGTTCGTCGTCCCCGTCGCTCTGCTCTCCTCGACCGTCGCCGGGGGCCTCGTCGTCCGGCAGGCCGGCGCCCAGGAGCTGAGCCCCGAGGCCGCCGCCATGAAGAACGTGTCGAACTCCGTCGCAGGCCTCGGCCTCGCCGCCGACCCGGACGCCGTGGCCGCCGCCGCCGCCAACCGCGCCGGCGCCCGCTCCTCCCGCGACATGGCCCGCGACGCGAGCGCCATCATCGTGGGCGCGACGACCTCCGCCGAGGCCGCCGCCGCCGATGCCCAGGAGGCCGCCGACCGCGCCGCCGCCGCCGAGAAGGCGCGGGCCAAGGCCAAGGCCGAGGCCGACCGCAAGGCCAAGGAAGCAGCCAGGGCCCGGGCCATCGCCCGGGCTCACCGTTGGGTGAACCCACTCAGCGGCTACACGCTCACCTCGGGCTTCGGGTGGCGCTGGGGCAAGATGCACCCGGCCCAGGACCTCGCCGTCGCCACGGGCACCCCGGTCCACGCGCTCTCGAGCGGCACCGTCGTCTTCTCCGGCTGGTCCACCGAGGGCTACGGCTACATGGTCAAGATCCGCTACTGGGACGGCACCGTCTCGTGGATGGCCCACAACAGCCGCCTCGTCGTCTCCGTGGGTGAGGAGGTCGAGCCGGGCCAGCTCGTCTCCTACAGCGGCTCCACCGGCAACTCGACCGGTCCGCACGTCCACCTCGAGATCCACCCGGACGACGGCGCGGCCGTCTCCCCGCGGCCCTGGCTCGCCGACCGCGGCGTCTACCTCTGACCCGACCCGCGCCGGCCGCCCGCACCGGCAGCCGCACCGACGCGCACGGCGTCACGACGCACGGGGCCCGCCCCACCCGGGGCGGGCCTCGTCGTGCGTCCGGTGGGCGCACCTGTCAGGCGTCCGGTGGGCGCCTGTCGGGCTGTGCCCTCAGAGCTTGACGAGCGGCGCGTAGCGCAGCAGCAGGCGCTTGGTGCCGGTGTCGGGACCGAAGTCGACGTGCGCCATCGACTTGTCGCCCTCCCCCTCGACCCGCACCACGGTGCCGAGGCCGAAGGCGTCGTGGCTGACGCGGTCACCGGCGTCGAGCGAGATGACCGGGCGCTTGCCCGGGCTGCGGACCCCGGGGCGGGCCGCGAGCGTCGCGACGGCGGGCCGGTCGGAGCCGCGGGCGCCGCTGAAGGACGGGCCGAGCCGCTGCCAGTCGAGCAGGTCGCCGGGGATCTCGTCGAGGAAGCGTGACGGCGGGTTGTACTGCGGGGCGCCCCACGCCGAGCGCACGGCGGCCCGCGTCAGGTAGAGCCGCTCGCGGGCCCGGGTGATGCCGACGTAGGCGAGGCGGCGCTCCTCCTCGAGCTCCTTGGGGTCGCCGAGGGCGCGCAGGTGCGGGAAGGTGCCGTCCTCCATGCCGGTGAGGAAGACGACGGGGAACTCCAGGCCCTTGGCCGTGTGCAGCGTCATGAGCGTGACCACGCCCTGGGCCTGCGCCTCGGGCTCGTCGGGGATCTCGTCGGCGTCGGCCACGAGGGAGACCTGCTCGAGGAACTCCTCGAGGGGACCGGCCGGTGCGACGTCCTCGGGCTCGGCGTCGGGCTGGCCGGGCGTCGAGGCGGCCTGACCGGTGACCTCGGCCTCGGCGGCGTCGCGGGCCCGGCGCTCGTCGTACTCCTGCGCGACGGCGACGAGCTCGGCGAGGTTCTCGATGCGGGTCTCGTCCTGGGGGTCCTGGCTCGCGCGCAGCTCGGCGAGGTACCCGCTCTGGTCGAGGACGGCCTCGAGCAGGGTCGCGATGCCGCCGCCGCTCTCGTAGACGAGCCGCAGCTGCTCGAGCATCGAGGTGAAGCCCTGGATCGCGGCCACCGAGCGCGTCGCGATGCCGGGGGCGTCCTCGGCCCTGCCCAGGGCCGCGACGAACGGGATGCGCTCGCGCTCGGCGAGGGCGGCGACGCAGGCCTCTGCGCGGTCGCCGATGCCGCGCTTGGGGGTGTTGAGGATGCGGCGCAGGTTGACGGTGTCGGTGGGGTTGGACACGACGCGCAGGTAGGCGAGGGCGTCCTTGATCTCGCGGCGCTCGTAGAACCGGGTGCCGCCGACCACCTTGTAGGGCAGGCCGGTGCGCACGAGGACCTCCTCGACGGCACGGCTCTGGGCGTTGGTGCGGTAGAACACCGCGACGTCGCCCGGCTTGACGCCGTGCTCGGCGAGGTCGTCGATCTGCTTGGCGACGAAGGCCGCCTCGTCGTGCTCGTTGTCGGCGACGTAGCCCACGATCATCGCGCCGTCGCCGGAGTCGGTCCAGAGGTTCTTGGCCCGACGCCCCTCGTTGCGGGCGATGACGGAGTTGGCGGCCCGCAGGATGCGCTGCGTGGAGCGGTAGTTCTGCTCGAGCAGGATGGTCCGCGCGTCCGGGTAGTCCTTCTCGAACTCGAGGATGTTGCGGATCGTCGCGCCGCGGAAGGCGTAGATCGACTGGTCGGAGTCGCCGACGACGCACAGCTCGGCCGGCGGCACGGCGTAGGCGCCCTCGGGGCCTCTGACCTCGCCGACGAGCTCGCGGATCAGCTGGTATTGCGCCTGGTTGGTGTCCTGGTACTCGTCGACGAGCACGTGCCGGAACCGTCGCCGGTAGTACTCCGCGACGTCCGGGAAGGCCTGCAGGATGTTGACGGTCATCATGATGATGTCGTCGAAGTCGAGGGCGTTGGCCTGGCGCAGGCGCCGCTGGTACTGGGTGTAGGCCTGCGACACCGTGCGGTCGTAGTGGTTGCCCTCGGCCACCTGCGAGGCGTAGGTCTCCTCGTCGATGAGCTCGTTCTTGAGGTTGCTGACCTGCGCGGAGAAGCTGCGCGGCGGGTAGCGCTTGGGGTCGAGGTCGAGGTCGCGCAGCACGAGGCCCATGAGGCGCTGGCTGTCGGCGGCGTCGTAGATCGAGAACGTCGACTTCATGCCGACCTTGGCGGACTCGCGCCGCAGGATCCGCACGCACGCCGAGTGGAAGGTCATGACCCACATGGCGCGTGCCCGCGGCCCGACGATGGCCTCGACGCGCTCGCGCATCTCCGCGGCCGCCTTGTTCGTGAAGGTGATGGCCAGCACCTGGCCGGGCTGCACGCCGCGCTCGCCGAGGAGCCAGGCGATGCGGTGGGTCAGCACGCGGGTCTTGCCCGAGCCGGCGCCGGCGACGATGAGCAGCGGACCACCCTCGTGGACGACGGCCTCGCGCTGCTGCGGGTTGAGGCCCAGCAGGAGCGTCTCGGGGTCGAGGTGCGCCGGTGCACCCGGCGTGGCGACGCCGCCCTGCGCGGCCGCCTCGGCCCACGTCGGCACGCCCCGCTCGGTGACCTCGCCGGCGCGCCCGGCCGCCGCTGGGGTACCGGCCCCGCCGCGCTCGAATCCGGGCATGGGAAGGTCGTCGAAGAGCGTGCTCATGATGGGCCCAGCCTACGTCTCACCACCCACACCGCCCGACCACGGCACGATGGGTCCATGACCTCCGAGCAGAGCGCCGAGCAGAGCGCCGGGCAGACCCGGGAGCCGATCCCCGAGCAGGCGCCCGAGCAGGCACCGCACGCGGGCACCGACGCCGGGGCGTGGCCGGAGTGCCCCACGTTCTTCGTGCATCCCGCCCTCCCGGAGGACGTGCCCGAGCTGCTGCGCCTCGTGCGCGCGCTCGCCGACTACGAGAAGGAGCCCGAGGCCGCCGTCGCGACCCCGGAACAGTTCGCCGAGGCCCTCTTCCCCGCCGACGGGTCGCCTGTGGCGTCGGCGCACGTCGCCGTCAAGGACGGCCGCATCGTCGGCATGGCGCTGTGGTTCACGACGTTCTCGACGTGGACCGGGCAGCCCGGCATCTGGCTCGAGGACCTCTTCGTCGACCCCGACTCGCGCGGCGAGGGCATCGGCACGGCGCTGCTCTACGAGCTCGCGGCCACCTGCGTCGATCGCGGCTGGACGCGCCTGGAGTGGTCGGTGCTCGACTGGAACGCGCCCTCGATCGCCTTCTACCGCTCGCACGGCGCCCGCCCCCTCGACGACTGGACGACCTTCCGCGTCGACGGTGACGCGCTGACCCGGCTCGCAGGCCTCTAGGTGTCGCCCACGCGCGGCGGACCCGGATCGCCCGGCGACCCGCCCGGTCCCCGCCCGAGGCGTCCGCCCCGGCGGATGGGCTCGGCGGACGTGCTGTGGCTGACCATGGACCGGCCGACCAACCTCATGGTCGTCGTCTCCGTCGTGCTCCTCGAGTCGGTGCCCGACTGGGACCGCGTGCTCGAGGTGCTGCGCACCCGGATCGTCGAGCCCTACCCCGTCTTCAGCCAGCGCCCCCGGCGGTCCGCGCGGGTCCTGGGCCGCTGGCTGTGGGAGGACGACCCCGACTTCGACCTCGCGCGGCACGTGCGGCGAGCCACCCTCTCGGGACAAGGCACGGCCGCCGAGGCCGACGCGGAACTGCAGGCCTACGTCGAGGAGCAGCTCCCGCGCCCGTTCGACCGGACGCGTCCACTCTGGGAGGTCCACCTCGTCGACGGCCACGGGTCCGGAGCGGCACTCGTGTTCCGCAGCCACCACGCCCTCGCCGACGGGATCGCCCTGACGCGGGTGCTGCTGGGACTGACCGAGGACGCCGACGGGGTGCCGGGCGACCTCGTCGGGCCTTCGGCCGCCGGCGACCTGCCACCACTGCCCGTGGGCGGTCCCGCGGCATCGGGCGCCCTCAGCGCGGGACTGCGCCTGGCCCGAAGCTCCGCGCGCTCGGCCTGGAACCGCTTGCGCTCCAAGGGGGCCCGCGCCGCCGTCACCGATGCGGCCGGCATCACCCTGCGCACCGGCCAGGTCGTCTCCGACCTGCTGCTGACGACCAACCCGACCAGCGCGGTCGGCGGCGTCCCGGGACGGCGCAAGCGTCTCGTCTGGACCGAGCCGCTGCCGCTCGGCGGCCTCAAGGGCGTCGGCAGGCTCGTCGGCGCGACCCTCAACGACGTGCTCCTGAGCGCGGTGGCGGGCGCCCTGCACGAGTACCAGCAGGAGCACGGTCACCCGCCCGTCGATCTCGTGACGATGGTGCCGGTCAACGTGCGCCCGCTCGACGAGCCGTTGCCGCGCGAGCTCGGCAACCGGTTCGCCCTCGTCTTCCTGCGCTTCCCGAGCGGCGACGCCACCCCGCTCGGCCGGCTCGCCCTGTCCAAGGCGCGCATGGACTGGCTCAAGGCCTCGCCCGAGGCGGCCCTCACCTTCGCCCTCATCTCCGTCATCGGCCGCCTCCCGGCCGCGATCGAGCGCTGGGTCGTCGACTTCTTCGCCGACAAGGCGATCGGGGTCACGACGAACGTCGCCGGGCCGCGGCAGGTCCGGTACCTCGCGGGTGTCCCGGTCGCCGGGGTGCTGGGCTGGGTGCCCGGGTCGGGGCGCCACACGCTCGGCTTCTGCATCGTCACCTACGACGACACCCTGCGGGTCGGCATCATGGCCGACGAGTCGGTCGTGCCCGATCCCGAGGCCCTGCTGGCGGCCCTCGAGGAGGAGGTGGCCCTGCTGGTTCGCATCGGGGCCGCCGCTCCCACCCCGGGCTCCCGGCGGCGGCGGTCGTAGGGTGGCGAGCATGACCACCGCCACCAGCGTCTTCGTCACCGAACCCGGCGACCGCAGCGTCCTCGAGCTGCGCGAGCACGACGTGCCCGAGCCCGGACCGGGCGAGGTGCAGGTGGAGGTCGCCGCCGCGGGGGTCAACTTCATCGACGTCTACAAGCGCCAGGGCGTCTACACCGTCCCGACGCCGTTCGTCCTCGGTGAGGAGGGCGCCGGCACCGTCGTCGCGGTCGGTCCGGGTGTCGAGCGCTTCGCGACGGGCGACCGCGTGGCCTGGTGCCAGTCGGCCGGCAGCGAGTCGACCCTGGCCAACAAGCCGGCGTCCGCGCTCGTCCACGTGCCCGACGGTCTCGACCTCGAGGTCGCCGCGGCCGCGATGCTCCAGGGGCTCACTGCGCACTACCTCGTCACGAGCACGTTCGCGGTGTCCGAGGGCGACGTCGCGCTCGTCCACGCCGCCGCGGGAGGCGTCGGCCAGCTGCTCGTCCAGATGGTCACACAGCGTGGGGCCACCGTCGTCGCAACGGCCGGCACCGACGAGAAGCTCTCCATCGCAACGGATCTCGGCGCCCAGCACGTCATCAACTACTCGCAGTTCTCGGCGCCCGAGGACCTCTCCGCCGCCATCCGAGCGGCGGCCGGCCGTGGCGTCGACGTCGCCTACGACGGCGTCGGCAAGGCCACCTTCGACGCGTCGCTGGCCTCCCTGCGCCCGCGCGGCACGATGGTCCTCTTCGGCGGCGCGAGCGGCCAGGTGCCGCCCTTCGACATCCAGCGGCTCAACTCCGGCGGCTCCCTCTTCCTCACCCGGCCGACGCTCGGGCACTACGTGGCCACGCGCGAGGAGTACGAGTGGCGGGCCGGCGAGGTGCTCGGCGCCATCGCCGACGGTTCGCTGAGGCTCGAGATCGGCGGCCGCTACGCGTTCGCCGAGGTCGCCGACGCCTACGAGGCGCTCGAGGGTCGCCGCACCACGGGCAAGCTCGTCCTGGTGCCCGGCCGGTGACCCGGCTGCTCCTGCGCCACCACCGCATCCGGACCGGCGTCGCCGCCGCCGGCGCGTCGCCGTGGACCGACGCGCTGCTCGTCGAGGACGGACGCGTCGTGGCCGTCGGTGCCGACGCCCGCGAGGCCGCCGGTGCAGGCCCGTGCGAGGTCGTCGACCTGCCCGGTGCCGTCGTCATGCCGGGCCTGCACGACGCCCACGTGCACACCGAGTGGCTCTCGCGCGACATGGCCTCGGTCGACCTGCGCGACGCCACGTCGCTCGAGGAGGCGCTCGGACGCGTCGCGGCCCACGCGTCGACGCTCCCGCCCGGGGCCGCGCTGCACAGCGGGCGGTGGAACCACAACGTGTGGGACGTGCCGGTCCAGCCCGACCGGCGCGCCCTCGACTCCGTGACGGAGGGACGCCTGGCTGCCCTCGCCAGCGTCGACGGCCACACCAACTGGGCCAACTCGGCGACGCTGCGGGCCGCGGGCATCACCCGCGACACCCTCGACCCGGTCGGCGGCGAGATCGACCGCGACGCCGACGGCGAGCCCACCGGCATCCTGCGCGAGAAGGCCCAGGAGCTGCTGCTCGCCATCGACCACGACGAGGGACCCCTGCGGCCGTGGCTCGAGCGGTGCCAGCAGCGGCTGCTGTCGGTCGGCCTGACGAGCATCACCGACATCGACGGCGAGGACGCCCGCGACGCCTACGCCGCGATGCACGCCGACGGCGAGCTGCGCCTGCGCGTCACCAAGTGCACCCGCGACGGCGACCTCGAGGCCGCCATCGAGCAGGGCCGCCGGTCGGGACAGGGCGACGACGTGTTCCGCGTCGGGCCGGTGAAGTTCTTCAGCGACGGGGCGCTCGGGTCGCACACCGCGCACATGACCGAGCCGTTCGTCGGGCACGAGGGCTGCGGCATCGCGGCCATGCCGCACGACGTGCTCGTCGAACGGACGCTCCTCGCGGTGCGCTCGGGCCTCGACGTCGCCACGCACGCGATCGGCGACGAGGCCAACCGGCTCGTCCTCGACGCGTTCGAGGCGGTCCGCGCGTCCGGCGGCGTCGGGGCGGACGCGCTGCTGCGCGTCGAGCACGCCCAGCACGTGCGGCCGGTCGACGTGCCGCGGTTCCGTTCGCTCGGCGTGGTCGCCTCGATGCAGCCGAGCCACTGCACCGCCGACCTCGACCTCGCCGACGCCATCATCGGCCCGCGGCGCCTCGCCTCCTACGCGTGGCGCACCTTCCTCGACGCCGGGGTGGCGGTGGCCTTCGGGTCGGACGCCCCCGTGGAGGACCCGAACCCGTTCTGGGGCCTGCACGCCGCCGTCACGCGCCAGCGGCCCGACGGCCACCCGCTCGGCGGCTGGCGGCCGGAGGAGAAGGTGACGCTCGACGAGGCCGTGCACGCGTTCACCGTCGCGGCGCACGCGGCGGTCGGTCGCACCGACGTCGGCCGGCTCGCGCCCGGGCAGCTCGCCGACCTCGTGTGCCTCGACCGCGACCCGTGGGAGCTCGAGCACTCCGACCCGGCCGCGATCCGCGACACCCGAGTGCTGCAGACGCGCATCGCCGGCGAGCTCGTCCACGACGCCTCCTGACCCCCTCCCCACCCCGCGCGGTTCACGATGACGACCACCTTTCAGCCAACGCGACGCGTCCACGCTCGGCCCGCGCTCACAGCCGGAATGGTGGTCGTCATCCGGAACGCGGTGGCGCGCGCCATCGTGTCGCGCACCCAGCCCTGACGGTCCATCGCCTGGTGCTGCGAGAACCGCAGCACCAGCCACCCGTCGAGGGTCAGCTCGTCGTAGCGCTCGCAGTCGATGTCGATCTGGCGACGGCGGGTGTGGAACTCGTGGCTGTCGCCCTCGACGACGATGCGCAGGTCGGCGTCGCTCAGGTCGGGATGGATGGTGCGCCCTGCACTCACGACGGGTGCCTGCGGCACGAGGCGTAGCCCCGCCACGTCGAGGGAGATCGCGCGGAGCACCGACTCGAACGGGTTGGCCGCACGGCCGTCGGCCTCCCGCGCTACCCGTAGGGCTGCAGCGCGACCGGCGCGCGGCACGGCATCGGCCGCGGCTAGCAACCGGTCCCGGCTCACCCGGCGGTTTCGGAGTGCGGAGTCGGCCACAGCCAGGGCCTCGTCGAAGGGCAGCGTCCGCGCACAGTCGATGACGGTGCGCAGTGGTGTCGTCACCTCGCCCCCATGGACGTCCCGTGGGTCGAGGGAGCGCCAGTGCACCTGGCACTCCTGCTGGTCCTCGGGCCGGACGCGGCGGCCGCGGGGCACCGCCACCTCGGGCCGGGTCGGCTGGGTCTTGAGCGGCAGACGCCACATCGCCGCAGCGCTCCGACCCACCGCGACGCCGTTGACCCTGCGCACCGCCCGACGGGCGGCGTCCGCGGTGGGCAGGGCGTAGTGGCCGGGCGCGTCGCGCACGAGGATGCCGTCACGGACGGCGGCCGAGATCTCGCGTCCGGTGAACCGCGGAGCCAGCTCGGCCCGCCGGGCGACACCGCCGAGGGCCGTCACGAACCGGACGACGGGCACGGGACTGGGCATGGGGGCGACTCTGGCGCACCGGACCGAGCCGCCGAGCGCGTCGTCCACAGCGGTGGCTGCGTTCAGGATGACGACCACCGGACGCAGTGCCAGGGGCGCTCGCGCACGTGATGTACGGCGTCGGCCGGATGGTGGTCGTCATCCTGAACAGTCGGTCCCGGTGGCGCGCGGCCGGGGTGGTGGTGGTCGCGGGCGGGTGGGTCAGCCGGGGACGACGGAGAGCAGGAGCGTCGCGAACCAGGTCAGGGCACCGACGACGAGCAGGAAGATGCCGATGATGGCGACGTTGCCCGCCCCCTCGGCGCCCTGGGTCGCAGCGGCGCGTCGCCGCCTCCGGCCGACCACGACGAGCACCGTTCCGGCAACGAGCCACACGAGCCCGATGAGGACGCCCGCGAGAACGCCTGCGTCCCAACGCATCCGGTGTACCTCTGCTTCAGCAGCCGCCGGTCACGCCCACAGGGCCGCGACGCCGACGTTGACGACCGCGCCGCCACCAGCGACGTCGAGGAAGGTGCCGGCGTCCTCGCCGCGCTTGGAGCGGGCGTGGCCGATCTCGGCCATCGCGGCCACGACGAGGGCGATGAGGAGCTTGACGGCGATCTTCGTGTTGTTGACCGTGTGCTCGTCGTCCTTGATCGCCGAGGCGATGCCGACGAGGAGGACACCGGTGACGATCTGGGCCCGGGCTCCCCACACGACCGGCGCGATGACCGTGCGCCCCGAGCGGACGGCAATCCAGCCGCCGACGATGGCGGCCATGCCGAGCAGGTGGAGCACGACGAGGAGGTTGTAGACGAGGTCCATGGCGGTCATCCTACGGAGCGTCGTAGTCGCGGTGCGCGAGGGCCCGGAGCGCGTCGAGCCGACGCCACGACGAGGTCAGCGGCAGCCCGTCGAGCTCGTGCGGCGCGAACCACCGCGCGTCCGCAGTCGTGCCGCCGATGTCGTGGACGACCGGGTCACCGGGCGACGGGCAGGTGGCCGCGTAGACGATGCGCACGGCGTGGAAGTCCTCGACGACGCCCGAGGGCGCGCGGCCGAACCAGTGCGAGGACTGCACCGCGACGAGGTCGCCGAGCTCGACGCGCTGGCCGGTCTCCTCCCACACCTCGCGGTGCAGGCCGTCGACGGGAGCCTCGCCCTCGTCGAGGCCGCCGCCGGGCAGGCCCCACTCCCCCTCGACGTTGGTGAGGTTGGTGAACTCGGTGAGCAGCACGCCGCGCGCGCTCGTGACGACGGCGTACGCCGCGACGCGCTGGTGCGGCACCGCGGGATCACCGACGCGCACGTCCGGGTCGCGGAAGACGGTCTCCGGGGGCGGTACGTCACCGACGAGCGGGCTTGTGCGGTAGGCGATCTCGAGCGCGCCGTCGGCGGCCATCGACGACGCGACCGGCACCTCGACCGCCCAGCCCGCCAGGCCGAGCACGTGCACGGGGTCGGCGCCGTGGTGCAGCGGCTCCGACGCCACGCGCTCCCCCGACGCAGCCAGCGCGACGACGCGGATGCCGCCGGGGACGTTGGTCCTCATCGGCGCACCAGCCCGACGGCGCGCTCGTACTCGGCCACCGCGAGCCGGGCCACCCGCGACCACTCCTGCGCCGGCGGTTCGGCGAGGTTGCGGGCCCGCATCCGGGCCACCTCGGCGGGGTCGCGCGCCAGGTCGGCGATGGCCACCGCCATGGCGTCGTCGCTGTCGACGACGCGTCCGTTGACGCCGTCGGTGACGAACTCGCCGACGCCGGAACCCTGCCGGCCGATGACCGGCAGCCCGACGGTGCGGGCCTCGAGGGCGGCGATGCCGAACGACTCGAGGCGCGCCGGCGACAGGTAGACGTCGGAGGCGGCATACCGCGCACGCAGCTCCTCGCGCGTGACGCGTCCCGGCAGGTGCACCCAGTCGAGGCCGTGGTCGCGCACGTACCGCTCGACGCGCCCGCGGTCGGGCCCCTCGCCGAGCACCGTCAGCTCGAGCGAGCCGGGGCCGGCGAGGGCGGCGGCACGCTCGACGAGCGCCACGAGCGCGGCCGGACGCTTGCGCGCGGCCAGGCGCGTCGCGGTGACGAGGCGCAGCGGTCCCGGTGCGCGCTCGCCCGGGTCGCCGACCGCCCAGCGGGCGACGTCGATGCCGTTGGGCAGCACCCCGACGTGCACCCCGTCGCCGACGAGCCGGCGCAGCGGCTCGGCGGCCACCTCGGAGACCGCCGACATCGCGACGCCGCGCGCCGCCCACCGCCGGACGAACCCGGCCACCCCGAAGGCCGGCGCGACGCCGGCGAGCATGCAGTGCCACGTCATCGCCGTCGGCAGCCCAAGGCCCACGGTGACGCGGGTGCAGTCCCACGCGAACGGGGACACGACGCCGGTCTGGACGTGCGCGACGTCGAAGCCGCCCTCGACGAGCCGCCGGCGCAGCTCCTTGGGGGCCCACGGGTTGACGGGCAGCTCCCACGGCATCCGGGCGGCGAGGCGGTGCACCGGCACGCCGTCGACGACGGTGACCTCCCCGTGCATCTGCCCCTCGGCCCCGCGGGTCGCCGTGAACGCCTCGACCTCGTGGCCGAGCGCGAGCAGCTGCTGGGCGAGGTCGTGGGTCTGCACCTCGATGCCGCCGAGCCGCGGCAGGTAACAGTCGGACAGCAGCGCCACCTTCACGGGTCACACTCTGTCATGGGCCAAGATGGGGCCGATGCCGCACACACTGGTCGCCTTCCACGCCCACCCCGACGACGAGGCCCTGCTCACCTCGGGCACCATGGCGCGCGCCGCCGCCGAGGGGCACCGCGTCGTGGTCGTCGTGGCCACCGACGGCGAGCTCGGCCTCGCGGCCAGCGAGTTCACCGGTGAGGGCCGGCTCGCCGCCACCCGCATGGACGAGCTGCGCGAGAGCGCCCGCGCCCTCGGCGTCGCCCGCGTCGAGCACCTCGGCTACGCCGACAGCGGCCTCGGCCCGGACGTCGCCCCCGACCCGCCCGGCGCGACGCGGTTCGTGCGCGCCGACGTCGAGGAGGCCGCGACGCGCCTGGCCGCCATCCTGCGCGAGGAGGACGCCGACGTCCTGCTGCACTACGAACCGAACGGCGGTTACGGCCACCCCGACCACAAGAAGGTCCACGAGGTCGGCGCCCGCGCCGCCGAGATCGCCGGCACGCCGAAGGTGCTCGAGGCCACCGTGCCGCGCGACACGATCTGCCGGGCCATCGACCTCGCCGCGAAGGTCTACCGGTTCCCGCCCGAGTTCGACCGCTCGAGCTTCGACCGGGCGTTCTCGGCCCGCAACGAGATCACCCACCGCATCAGCGTCCGCCGGCACATCGCGGCCAAGCGCGCCTCGATGCGCGCCCACGCCTCCCAGGCGAGCGCTGACGGGGGCGCCGACCGGACGCTCGCCGCGTTCCTGCGCATCCCCCGCCCGCTCTACGACCTCGTCTTCGGGCGGGAGTGGTTCGTCGACCGGTCGCTCCCGCCGGGCAGCCCGGTGCGGCGCGACGTCTTCGACGGCCTCGGCTGACGCCGCTGCTTCGGCCTCTCCCCAGCCCCGACGCCGCGGTGTGAGTCCCGTCGCGCCCGCCCGCCGGGGCTGCCAGGCCGCACGAGAATGGAGGGGTGAGGTGGCGTCGACGCGTACCCACGCTCTTCTTCCTCGCCTCCGCGGCCCTGATGGGCGGCGGTGCCATCGTCGCCGTGGCCGGGGCGCGCACCGGGTCGGACGCCTGGGGTGAGGTCGCCGGCGGGCTGTGGGTCGCCGCCACGGTCCTCGGACTGGTCGTGTCCGGCTGGACGACGGTGCGGGCCCTGCTCGCGCGGCGCGCGAGCGTCGACGTCGTGGCCGTGCTCGCCCTCGCCGGTGCTCTCTGGGTCGGTGAGGCCTTCGCCGGGGCGATGATCACCTTCATGCTCGCGAGCGGGCAGCTGCTCGAGGCCCGCGCCGCGGCCCGGGCCGACCGCGACCTGCGCCTGCTCGTGGAGCGCACACCCCGCACGGCCCGGCGCCGCGGCTCGACCTCCGTCGACGTCGTGCCCGTCGAGCAGGTGTCCCGTGGCGACGTGCTCGTCGTGGGCACCGGGGAGGTCGTGCCGGTGGACGGCCGGGTGCTCGGGCCCGCCAGCCTCGACGAGTCCGCCCTGACCGGGGAGCCGATGCCGGTGGAGCGCCCCGCGGGCGACGACGTCCGCAGCGGCGTCGTCAACGCCGGCCCGCCCGTCGACCTCGTCGCGACGACGCTCGCGGCCGACTCGACGTACGCCCACGTCGTCCGTCTCGTCGAGCAGGCCCAGGCGTCGTCGGCGCCGCTCGTGCGCACCGCGGACCGGTTCGCGGCGCTCTTCGTGCCGCTGACGCTGCTCGTCGCCGGCCTCGCCTGGTGGCTCGGTGGGACGCCGGTGCGGGCCGTGGCGGTGCTCGTCGTGGCGACGCCGTGCCCGCTGCTGCTGGCCGCGCCGGTGGCCGTCATGTCCGGGGTGTCGCGCGCCGCGCGGGTCGGGGTCGTGGTCAAGGGCGGTGCCGCGCTCGAAGGGCTCGCCGCCGGGCAGGTCATGCTCTTCGACAAGACCGGCACCCTGACGCGGGGTCGCCCCGAGGTCACGTCGGTCGTCGTGCCGCCGCCCGCGGCCGGCAACGAGCCTGCCGCGTCGACAGGGCCCGACGCGTCGACTGAGGCCGATGTCGTCCGCCTCGCCGCGTCGCTCGACCAGGTGTCGCCGCACCCGCTCGCGAGCGCCGTCGTCGGCGCCGCCCGGGCCCGCGCGCTGCCGCTGACGCTGCCCACCGGCGTCCGCGAGGTGCACGGCTACGGCCTCGAGGGACGCGTCGAGGGTCACGTCGTGCGGCTCGGCAAGGCCGCGTGGACCGTCGGTGCCGACGTGCCGGGGTGGGTCGCGCAGGCGCGGCGTCGGGCGGCCCTCGACGGCTGCCTCACGGTCTTCGCCTCGGTCGACGGCAGGCCGGCGGCCGTGTTCCTCCTCGAGGACCCGGTCCGCGAGGACGCCCCGCGCATGCTCGCGGCGCTGCGCGAGGCCGGCATCACCCGGACCGTCCTCGTGACCGGCGACCGGAGCGACGTCGCCGAGACCGTCGGGCGGGTCGTCGGCGTCGACGCCGTCCTGGCCGACCACGACCCGGCCGCCAAGCTCGAGGCGATCCGCGCCGAGTCGGCGCGGGCCCGCACCGTCATGGTCGGCGACGGCGTCAACGACGCCCCGGCGCTGGCGGCGGCGGGCGTCGGTGTCGCGCTCGCGGCCCGGGGCGCGACGGCGTCCTCGGAGGCCGCCGACGTCGTGCTCACCGTCGACCGCGTCGACCGGCTCGCCGACGCCATCCTCATCGCGCGCCGGTCGCGGCGGATCGCCCTCGAGGCGATCGGCGTCGGGATGGGCCTGTCGGTCCTCGCCATGGGCGCTGCCGCGGCGGGCCTGCTCGCGCCGGCCGCGGGCGCCGTGCTCCAGGAGGGCATCGACGTGCTCGCCATCGCCATCGCCCTGCGGGTGCTGCTGCCGGGCCGGATGCACACCGTGCCGATGTCCGAGGCCGACGTGGCCACGGCTCAGCGGCTGCGCGAGGGGCACGCGGTGGCGCTCACGGCCGTGGAGTCGATCCGCACCGTCGCCGACGGGCTCGACCGCCACGACCCCGACGTCGCACCGGTCGTCGCGCTGCTGGCCCGGCTCCGTCGCGACCTCGTGCCGCACGAGCGCGCCGACGAGGACGAGCTGATGCCGATCGTGACGCGCGCCCTGGGGGCGCCGGCCGCGCGGGGCCTGCGCCGCACCCACGCCGAGATCGAGCAGCAGGTCGGCCGGCTGCGCCGCCTCCTCGACGACATCGCCGACGCCGGACGCGTGCGCCCCGAGGACGTCACCGAGCTGCGTCGGCTGCTCTACGGCCTCTACGCCGTCTGCCGCCTGCACAACGCGCAGGAGGAGGAGGGCGCCTTCGCGCTCGTGCCCCACCCCGCGGGCACGCCTGCGGCACAGGCCGACCCGACGCCGAAGCGTCCGTGACGCGAGGCGTCAGGCGTCGGTGGGCCGTTCGAAGACGACCGCCATCGGGGTCTGCTCCGAGCCCTGGCCGAGCGGGTTGTCGGCGAACATCAGCTCGTAGCGCTCCTTGGAGCCGGGGGCGTCCTTGCCGAGCACATTGCGGCCGATGTCGTTGGCGTCCATGACGACGGTGCCGCCGAAGCTCGAGCGCCACGGCTCGGGCACCCGCTCGCGGATGGCGGCCGAGATGCGGGCGGCGACCTCGTCGGGGTCCTTGGGGCCGAGCTTGGCCGACACGTTGGCCGGGTACACCGAGTACTCGGTGGGGCCGTCGATGGCGCGGATGTCGCCGCCGACGAGCTCGTAGAACAGGCCCTTGCGCCCGATGAGCTTGCCGACGAAACCGCCTGCGGCGGCGAAGACCACGCGCGGCAGGCCGGCCTCCTCGATGGCCAGCTGCATGGTGAACGGCGATCCGAGGCCGATGCCGGCCGGGGTGCGCGTCACGTAGCGGGACAGCACCCGGGCGGACCGGCCGACCTTGATGTCCCAGATGAAGTACGAGCGGCCCTGGGTGATGGCCACGATCTTCTCGGAGATGAAGTAGTACCAACGGCCCGTCGTGGCAGCGGCGTGCTCCTCCCCCGCGGCGGGCAGGCCGTCGAAGAAGCGCGTGACGTAGGACAGCGCCTTGTCGACGAGCGGGTCCTCGCGGGTGAACAGCTCGGTGCGCAGCGGGTAGCGGCGCACGGGCGTGCCGTCGTCGGTGGTGAGGTCGAGCTGCTTGCGGGCGTTCGGCTCGTAGTCGGTCTTGACGCGCGGCTCGCCCTCGGGCTCCGCCGCGCGGTCGTCGAAGAACTCCTGGAGCCACAGCTCGAGGTTGAGCAGCCGCCAGATCGTGTCGGAGTCGACGGTGTTCGTGCCCTTGATCCAGCCCTCGAAGGCCTCGAGCACGGCGGTCTGGTCGACGTAGGGCCGGTTGGCGAACGACTCGGACAGGAACTCGCCGTAGATGTGGTTCTTCAGCACCATGAACCACTCGGACTGCGGCGTGACGGCACCGACCTTGTCGCGGCGGTCGAGCACCGAGTCGGGCACGAGGCCGCGCACCGACTCGCGCAGCACCCGCTTGCCGACGCCGCCGGTGACGAACGCCTCGTCGGGCAGCGAGAAGACGAAGCGGGCGAGGTCGCGGTCGACGAACGGCATCCGCACCGACACCCCGGTGGCCCGGGCGTTGCGGTCGGCGGCGCGCAGCCGCGCCGGCAGCGAGCCGCGCAGGAGGTCATCGAGGAGGCGCGCCCGCAGGCCGGAGTCCTCGGAGACGAAGTGCTCCGACGCGTGGGCAGCCACGAACGTGCTCGACAGCAGCGACTCGACGGGGATCCGGCGCCGCCGGCGCAGCCGGTCGGTGACGAGCGGGCGACCGCGACGCAGGAGCACCTCGGCGGAGCGTCCGAGCTCGGACGCCGCGGCCCGCGCGTCGTGGGAGCGCAGCTCGCGCAGGTGGACGAGGTGGTGGGCGCCGAAGCCGGCGAGCAGCTCGTCGGTGCCGGTGCCGTCGAGGACGGTGGCGTCGACGCCGGCGGCCTCGCGCAGCAGCCGGAACTGGGTGTAGGCGCCCGACGAGCCGATCGGCTCCTCCTGGGCCCGCACCAGGCCGCGCATGTCCTTCTTGAACTCGGCCGACGTGGGCTCGACGCGGTGGGCGTCGACGCGGGAGCCGACCGCGGCGAGCACCGCTGCCACGTGGGCGGTCTCGTCGGCGGCGGTGTCGGGGTAGGCCGCGGTCCACGCGTCGATGCCGTCGGGGGCCAGGCCGGTGCGGCCGTCGTTGCCCGCGAGCAGGGCCGTGAGCGCCGCCGAGCCGACGCCCCCGGACAGCGTCGTGCCGACGCGGCCGTCGGAGCCGGTGCGGCGGCGCACCGCGGTGGAGAGCTGCTCGCGCAGCTGCGTGGCGAGCTCGGGCGACCACGGGCGCGGCGACCGCGCGGCGTCCTCGAGCTCGGTGCGCAGCCGCGACCAGCCGGTGCGCTCGGCGCTCGTGGCGTCGGCGCGCAGCGTCACGACCTCGCCCGGCAGGACGCGCTCGATGCCCGCGAAGAAGGTGTCGGCGCCGTCGTCGTGGACCCCGAAGCGCAGGTAGCGGTAGACGGTGCGGTCGTTCGGCCGCTTGTCGTAGCGGCCGCTCGCGAGGATGCCGCGGATGTCGCTCGAGACGAGCCAGCCGTCGTCGACGCGGCACACGAGCAGGGGGCGCGTGCCGAAGGCGTCGCGGGCCGCCGACAGCGTGGCCGTCTCGGCGTCCCAGACGACGACGGCGAACTCGCCGCGGAGGCGGTCCAGGCCCGAGGGACCCCACTCGACCCACGCGCCGAGGGCGACCTCGGCGTCGGAGCCGGAGGCGAGGTCGTGCCCGAGGGTCGTCAGCTCGGAGCGGACGCCGGCGGTGTCGAGCAGGTCGCCGTCGAGCACGAGGGTGTGGCGCCCGGTGGGGGTGCGGGCGACCGACGCGTCGGTGGTCCCCCCGCCGATCGGGCGCAGCGCGAGCGCGACACCGCCGGAGCCGAGCACGGTGGCCTCGCCCTGCCCCGTGCCGTGACCGCAGTCGGCCATCCGTCGTACGAGGTCGCCGTCGCCGTCAGCCCCGAGATGCCCGCTGATTCCACACATGGGCTCCACCCTAGTGTCGGGCGATCCGCTCGCCGAGCCGCCACGGCCAGCGCAGCAGCAGCCACAGCACGAGCGTGCCGAGCAGGACCGAGCCGACGACGTCGCTGAGCCAGTGGAAGTGCAGCCAGAGCAGCCCGAGCACGACGAGCAGCGTCCAGCCGGCGGCCGCGACCCATGCCGCACGGCGGCGGTGGGGCCGCAGCCGCGACACGATCTCGGCGAGCACGCCGGCGCACACGAGGGCCGTGGCGGTGTGCCCGGACGGGTAGGACCCGTCATGGGCGACGACGGCGTCGAAGCCCGGCGCTGCACGGTCGATGACGGCCTTGCCGACGAGCACCGTGGTCGTCAGCAGCACGATCGCGGGGACCGCGACCACGAGGGGTGCGGGGTCACGCCACCGCCGCGACAGCCACGCGGCGACGAGCAGGACGACCGCGACGCCCACGGCGGGGGTCGCGAGGTCGACGACGGCGAAGGCCAGGACGTGCGGCAGCCCAGGCCCGCCGGTCTCTCCCGGCGTCAGGGCCAGGACGGCGTCGTCGAGGCGGTAGACCCGCCCCTCGCGCACGACCCCGACCGTCAGCGCCACGAGCGCGACGAGGAGCACGGCCGGCACCGTCCGCGCCCACGGGTCGCGGCGTGGGCGGTCACGGCCCGGGCCGGTCACTCCCACTCAATGGTGCCCGGCGGCTTGCTCGTGACGTCGAGGACGACGCGGTTGACCTCTTCGACCTCGTTGGTGATGCGCGTCGAGATCGTCGCGAGGACGTCGTAGGGCACGCGCGCCCAGTCGGCCGTCATGGCGTCCTCGGAGGCGACCGGCCGGAGCACGACCGGGTGGCCGTAGGTGCGGCCGTCGCCCTGGACGCCGACCGAGCGGACGTCGGCGAGCAGCACGACGGGGCACTGCCAGATGTCGCGGTCCAGTCCCGCCCTGGTCAGCTCCTCGCGGGCGATGGCGTCGGCCCGGCGCAGGACGGCGAGGCGCTCGGCGTCGACGGCACCGATGATCCGGATGCCGAGACCGGGGCCGGGGAACGGCTGGCGCCACACGATGACCTCGGGCACGCCGAGCTCGAGGCCGACCTGGCGCACCTCGTCCTTGAAGAGGGTGCGCAGCGGCTCGATGAGCGAGAACTGGAGGTCGTCGGGCAGGCCGCCGACGTTGTGGTGGCTCTTGATGTTGGCCGCGCCCTCGCCGCCGCCGGACTCGACGACGTCGGGGTAGAGCGTGCCCTGGACGAGCCACTTGACGGGGTGCTCCTCGTCGCCGCGGTCGTGGACGACGTCGCGGGCCGCCTGCTCGAAGACGCGGATGAACTGCTCGCCGATGATCTTGCGCTTCGTCTCGGGGTCGGTGACCCCGGCGAGCGCCTCGAGGAAGCGCTCACGCGCGTCGACGACGACGAGGTCGACGCCGGTGGCCTCGACGAAGTCCTTCTCGACCTGCTCGGCCTCGCCCTCGCGGAGCAGGCCGTGGTCGACGAAGACGCACGTCAGCTGGTCGCCGATCGCCTTCTGCACGAGGGCCGCCGCGACGGAGGAGTCGACGCCGCCCGACAGGGCGCAGAGGACGCGGTCCTGGCCGACCTGCTCGCGGATCGACTCGACGAGGTCGTCGACGACGTTCGAGGCGGTCCACTCGGGCGCGATGCCGGCGCCCTTCCAGAGGAAGTTCTCCAGGACGCGCTGGCCCTGCTCGGAGTGCAGCACCTCCGGGTGCCACTGGACGCCGTAGAGGCGACGCTCGTCGTCCTCGATGGCGGCGACCGGCGTGCCCGCGGTCGAGGCGGTGACGGTCGAGCCCGCCGGGGCCTCGGTGACGGAGTCGCCGTGCGACATCCAGACCACCTGGCTCGCGGGCTGGCCGTCGAAGAGCGTCGAGCCGGTGCCGCTGATGGAGGCGTCGGTCTTGCCGTACTCACGGGCGCCGGTGCGCGCGACCGTGCCGCCGAGGGCCTGGGCCATCGACTGGAACCCGTAGCACATGCCGAAGACCGGGACGCCGGCCTCGAGCAGGGTGGGGTCGAGCCGCGGGGCGCCGTCCTCGTACACCGAGCTGGGGCCGCCGGACAGGATGATGGCGGCCGGCTCCTTGGCGAGCATGTCGGCGACGGTCATGCTGTGCGGCACGACCTCGCTGTACACGTTCGCCTCCCGCACCCGGCGGGCGATGAGCTGGGCGTACTGGGCGCCGAAGTCGACGACGAGGACGGGATGGCTCTGCAGGTCGTGCGCGTCGGTCACGCGGACAGCCTAGTGGCTCGCGTGGCGGGCCCCGGACCCCGCTCGGCTCAGGCCCCGGTGTCGGCGGTCGCGCCGTCGCCCGCCACGTAGGCGCGGGCCAGCATCGCCTCGATCTCGGCGGTGTTGCGGCGCTCGGCGACCCACGGCACGACGGGCACGAACCCGGCGAGCAGGTTGCGGATGATGCGCAGCGGGCTCCATCCGACCTTGAGGCCGAGGTTGGCGACCGACACGGCGTACGCGAAGTAGATGATCCCGTGGATCGGGCTCCAATACTGCGTCAGGACGTTCGTCTGGTGCAGCGCGTACTTCATGACCATCTCGAGGATGAGCACGAACAGCGCGATGCCGGCGACGATCGCGAGGACGCGGTAGGCCGACAGCGCCGACCGGATCTGCTTCGGCTTGGCCAGGGCCTGCGGGTAGGTGCTCACGTCGTGGCGCTCTCTCTCGTGCTGTCGGTCGTGCTGGGGATCGGTGCGGCGGCGGCGCGCCCGTGCGCCTCCTCGTCGGCGCGCAACATCTTCCACCACATCCAGATGGCGAAGACCCCGAAGACCCACCACTGCACGGCGTAGGCCGCGTTGCGCAGGTTGAGCGGGGTGTCGAGCGTCGGCGGCGGCACGCGGGTCAGGGCCGGGTCGCCCAGCGTCGCGCCCGACGCGTCGGGGCCGGCGTGCTCGGCCGAGGCGAAGACGACGGCGTCGTAGAGGTCGCCGGGCCACTCGTTGACGAGCTCGGCGAGGTCGATCGAGCGCCGCTGCGCGCCCTGGAGGGCATCGCCGGTGCGCGGTGACTCCCCCGGGCCGAGCGTGCCGAGCACCGTGACCGGTCCGGCCGGAGGTGCCGGCGCGGCGGCCGGGGCCCCGGGGACGAAGCCGCGCAGCACCGCGACGGTGCCCGCCCCGGTGTCGAGCGGGGTGACGACCCACGACCCGGTGCGGTCGCCGAGGCGTCGGTCGACGACGACGAAGGAGCGGGACGCGTCGTAGGTGCCGCTGACGGTGACGGGGCGGTTGGACAGCTCGGGCGGGAAGGCGCGGTGCGGCGCGGTGACCGCGGCCAGCGGCTCGCGGGTCATCGTCGCCGCGGCGGCGATGGCGTCCTGGCGGCCGGTGTCGCGCGCGACGCCGAGCTGCCACATCCCGAGCAGGACGCACGCCGCGACGACGACGAGCAGGCCCGCGAGGGAGGCCGCCCAGCGCGGGGTGAGCAGTCGGCGGAGCACCTCCCAAGGGTAGGTCACCGACCTCGGCGTCCCCGACGCCGGCCGGTGCCCGGTGCCCTCCACCCGCCCGGTGCCGTGGCCCGCCCAGTGCCGTGGCTCGCCCGGTGCCGCGGAGGCGCACCGGCGACCGGCGTGCCAGACTCGGGCGCATGCACGGCCGGTCGACCCCTCCTGCCCGCGGCGCCGCGGTCGGCACGCGCCCTGCGGCGCGCGCCGCGCTCGGCACCGGCACGGCCCTCGCGGCCCTCCTGCTCGCCGGCCTGCTCGGCGGGTGCGGCGTCACCGACATCCCGTCCGCGCCCAAGACCGTCACGGTGCTCGTCGACCCTCCGAGCGCGTCGGCGTCGGCCCCCGCCACCGAGACCCCGGTACCGACCGAGACGGCCCCGTCCTCCACCGCCGTGCCCACCGCCCTCGCCGCCGGCGCGCAGCGCGGCGCCCCGCACTCCTTCGCCGAGGCCGCGGCCCGCGTGGCCGGGGCCAAGCCCGCCGGCGGCGTCACCTCGGCGTTCGTCAGCCCGAGCGGCAACCTGCGCTGCATCGTCACCGGCGGCGCGCCGGCCCCGGCGTGCGAGGTCGTCGAGGGACGCGTCACGCCCCCGCAACCGGGCCTCTGTGCGCCCGGCGGCGCCTCCGACATCGGCCGCATCGAGCTGCGAGCCGGCGGGGCCGTGCCGGTGTGCAACGGCGACACCGTCACCCACGCGGACGCCCCGAAGCTCGAGTACGGGTCGCGCACGACGGCGGCCGGTCCGGTGCAGTGTGTGAGCGAGGAGACCGGCGTCACGTGCGTCGACCAGGCCCACCAGCACGGCTTCTTCCTGGCGCGACGCACCTTCGTCACCTTCTGAGCGACCTCCTGACAACCTCCTGAGCGCGGAAGGGCTATGGGCGCCGCCGCGGGCGCCCGGGTGAGCGACACGTAGGATTGGGGTCCACGACCGCCGGACCGCCGGACGCGGGCCGTGGACGACCTGCCAACCCGACGACCGAGGGGCCGCCGTGGCGCACCTGCTCATCCTCCATCTCGCAGCAGCGGTCGTCGCACCCCTGCTCGCGAGGTACCTGCGCGCCAAGGCCTTCGCCGTCCTCTCGCTCGTGCCGGCCGTCTCGTTCGTGTGGCTGCTCACCGTGGCGGGCGAGGTCCGGGCCGGCGCCGGGCCCGTCGAGCGCGTTCCGTGGGTGCCGGGGCTCGGTCTCGACCTCGACTTCCGCCTCTCGACGCTGCAGTGGGTGCTGGCGCTGCTCGTCACCGGGATCGGCGCGCTCGTCCTGCTCTACTGCACGTGGTACTTCGCCGACGACGACCCGACGATCTGGCGGTTCTCGTCGGTCTTCACCGCGTTCGCCGGCTCCATGCTGGGCCTCGTCCTCACCGACAACTTCCTCGTGCTCTACGTGTTCTGGGAGCTGACGACGGTCCTGTCCTACCTGCTCATCGGCCACAACCCGGCCAGCTCGACCAACCGGCGGGCGGCGATGCAGGCCCTCGTCGTCACGACGTTCGGCGGCCTCGCGATGCTCGTGGGCATCATCGCCCTCGGCGTCCACCACACGTACTCGATCTCCGGGCTGCTCGCCGACCCGCCGCCCCTCGACGCCGTCACCGTGGCGGCCGTCGTGCTGCTCCTCGTCGGCGCGCTGTCGAAGTCGGCGCTCGTGCCCTTCCACTTCTGGCTGCCGGGCGCCATGGCGGCCCCGACGCCGGTCAGCGCGTACCTGCACGCCGCGGCGATGGTCAAGGCCGGCGTCTACCTCGTCGCGCTCCTGGCGCCGGCCTTCGCCGGGGCGCCCGGCTGGCACGTCCTGACCGTCGGGCTCGGGCTGCTCACGATGGCGGTCGGCGGCTGGCGCGCCCTGCGCCAGCACGACATCAAGCTGCTCCTGGCCTACGGCACGGTCAGCCAGCTCGGCTTCATGGTCGCCGTCGCCGGGCTCGGCACCCGCACCGCGGGGCTCGCGGCCCTCGCCCTCGTCGTCGCGCACGCCCTCTTCAAGTCGACGCTCTTCCTCACCGTCGGCGTCGTCGACAAGGCCACCGGCACCCGCGACCTGCGCGAGCTCTCCGGCGTCGGCCGGCGGCTGCTGCCGGTGTCGGTGCCGGCCACGCTCGCCGCCCTGTCGATGGCCGGCGTCGTGCCGCTCGCGGGCTTCGTGTCCAAGGAGAGCGCGCTCGAGTCGCTGTGGCAGGACGTCGAGACCGGCGTGCCGCTGCCGCCGGCGTACGGCGGTCTCGCCCTCGCCGGGGTCGTCGTGGGGTCGGCGCTGACGGCCGCGTACACGGCCCGGTTCCTCTGGGGCGCGTTCGCGAGCAAGCCGGGGGTGGCCCCGACGCCGCTCAAGGTGCCGCACCCCGGGTTCGTCCTCGCGCCGCTCCTGCTCGGCACCGCGAGCCTGCTGCTCGGCCTGCTCGCGCCGCTCGAGTCGCCGTGGCTCATGCCGTACGCCGAGACGCTGCCGCAGGGGGCGCCGCCCGAGCCGCTCGCCCTCTGGCACGGCGTCACGGTGCCGCTGCTGCTGTCGCTGCTGTCGATCGCCGTCGGCCTGGTCCTCTTCTGGAAGCGCGACCTCGTGGCCCGGGCGCAGTCGGGGGTGCCCGCCCTCGTCGACGGCGAGCGCGCCTTCGCCCGCACGCTGCGCTGGGTCGACCGAGGGGCCGTCGAGACGACGGCCGTCACCCAGCGCGGCTCGCTGCCGATCTACCTCACCGGCATCCTGCTCGTCTTCGTCCTGCTGCCCGGCGCGGCCGCGGTCACGCAGGGCCGGCTGCCGTCGGTCCGGTTGTGGGACAACGCCGGCCAGGCCGTCGTCGGGCTCATCGTCGTCGCGGCCGCGATCCTCGTGCTCGTCACCCGTCGACGCCTCACGGCCGTCATGCTCGTCGGCGTCACGGGGTACGGCGTGTCGACCCTCTTCATCGTGCACGGCGCCCCCGACCTCGCCATCACCCAGATGCTCGTCGAGACGGTCTCGCTCGTCGTGTTCGTCCTCGCGCTGAGGCGGCTGCCGACGAAGTTCACCCGACACCCGCACTCGCCGGCCCGCACCTGGCGGCTCGGCCTCGGCCTCGCGGTCGGCTGCGCCGTCGGCGCCATCGCGCTCGTCGCGTCGGGCGGCCGCTCCACCGAGCCGGTGTCGGCCGGGTTCCCCACGCAGGCCTACGAGTTCGGCCACGGCAAGAACATCGTCAACGTGACCCTCGTCGACATCCGCGCGTGGGACACCCTCGGCGAGGTGTCGGTGCTCGTCGCGGCCGCCACCGGCATCGCGAGCCTCATCTTCGTGCAGACCCGCAACGCGCGCCTGTCACGCGCGAGCGCCAAGGCGCTGCCCTCGAGCAACCCGTCCCGCGGCACGTGGCTGCACGGCGGCCGGACGCTGCGCAAGGAGAAGCGCTCGGTGATCTTCGAGGTCGTCACGCGCCTCGTGTTCCACGTCATGCTCGCCGCGTCGCTCTTCCTGCTCTTCTCCGGCCACAACCAGCCCGGCGGCGGGTTCGCCGGCGGCCTCGTGGCCGGCCTGGCGCTCGTCGTGCGCTACCTCGCCGGGGGCCGGTACGAGCTCGACGAGGCGGCGCCCTTCGACGCCGGGCTCGTCGTCGGGCTCGGGCTGCTCGTCGCCGTCGCGTCGGCCCTCGCACCGCTCGCCTTCGGCGGCACGATCCTCGAGACCACGGCGTTCGACTTCACGCTCTGGCCGTGGGGCGAGGTGCACCTCGTGACGTCGCTGTTCTTCGACGTCGGTGTCTACCTCATCGTCGTCGGCATGATGCTCGACATCGTCCGCAGCCTCGGCACGGGCATCGACCGCCAGATCGCCGAGGAGGCCGACGCCGGCGCCTCCGACGGCACTGCTGGGAGCGACAGCGACCCCGTCGCCGCGGCCGCCGGCCCGACCACCGGGGAGGTGCACCCGTGACCTCGCTCGCGCCCGCACTCATCGAGAGCACCCTCGAGCCGAACCTGACCCTCGTGCTCGTCACCGTCGGGCTCGTCGCCGCCGGAACGGCGCTCGTCCTCGACCGCAGCCTCGTGCGGGTCCTGCTCGGCGTCGTCCTCATCGGCAACGGCGTCGCCGTGCTCTACCTCGTCGTCAGCGGGCGCGCGGGCCGGGCGCCGTTCGTCGGCGAGGACCCGGCCTCGATCAGCGACCCGCTCCCCCAGGCGATGGTCCTCACGGCCATCGTCATCAGCCTGGCCACCGTCGGCTTCCTCCTCGCGCTGTCCTACCGGCTCTGGCAGATCTCCGGCACCGACGACGTGCCCGACGACGCCGAGGACGCCCGCATCCAGCGCCTCGCCGAGGCCGACGCGACGTCGGAGACCTACGACCCGTCCGAGGTGTCGACGACGACCTCCGACGAGGACGCCCACGAGGACGCCGGCCACGACGCCACCCGAGGAGACGCCCGTGGCTGACCCGACCCTCGCGACCGCCGCCCTCGTCGGCGCCGACCTCGTGCCCAACCTGCTGCCGATGCCGGTGCTGCTGCCGCTGCTCGGGGCGGCCCTGACGCTGGCGCTACGTCGCTCCCCGCGGCTGCAGCGCTCCACGAGCATCGCGGTGCTGACCGCCACCGTCGCCGTCGCCGGCGTGCTCGTCTGGCAGACCGACGCCAACGGCCCGCAGGTGCTGTGGCTCGGGGCGTGGCAGGAGCCGCTCGGCATCTCCCTCGTCGCCGACCGGCTCAGCGCCCTCATGCTGCTCGTGTCGGGCGTCGTGACCCTCCTCGTCCTGCTCTTCGCCATCGGCCAGGGCCACGCAGACGAGGAGGAGGACGACGAGAGCACGCCGCTGTCGATCTTCCACCCCACCTACCTCGTGCTGTCCGCGGGCGTGGCCAACGCCTTCCTCGCCGGCGACCTGTTCAACCTCTTCGTCGGCTTCGAGATCCTCCTGTTCAGCTCCTACGTGCTGCTGACCCTGGGCGGGTCGGCGGCCCGCATCCACGCCGGCACGACGTACGTCGTCGTCAGCCTCATCAGCTCGGCGCTGTTCCTCGTCGGCATCGCCGCGGTCTACGCCGCGACCGGCACCGTCAACCTGGCCCAGCTCGCGATCCGCGTCGAGGGCCTCGCGCCCGGCGTCGCCCTGGTGCTCCAGCTCACGCTGCTCACCGCGTTCGCCATCAAGGCGGCCGTCTTCCCGATGTCGGCGTGGCTGCCCGACAGCTACCCCACCGCGCCGGCGCCGGTCACCGCGGTGTTCGCCGGCCTGCTGACCAAGGTCGGCGTCTACGCGATGATCCGCACCCAGACGCTCCTGTTCCCCGACTCCCCGCTGCAGGGCCTGCTCATGTGGGCGGCCCTGCTGACGATGGTCGTCGGCATCCTCGGGGCGGTGTCCCAGACGGGTCTGAAGCGGATCCTGTCGTTCACGCTCGTGAGCCACATCGGCTACATGATCTTCGGCATCGCCCTCGCCAGCACCCCGGGCACGGCCGGGGCGATCTTCTACGTCGCCCACCACATCACGATCCAGACCGCGCTCTTCCTCGTCGCCGGCCTCGTCGAGCGCTACGCCGGCACCACCTCGCTCGACCGCCTCGGCGGCCTGGCCGCGTCGGCGCCGGTGCTCGCGGTCCTCTTCTTCGTCTCGGCGATGAACCTCTCGGGCATCCCGCCGCTGTCGGGGTTCCTCGCCAAGGTCGGCCTGCTCGACGCCGGCATCGCGCTCGGCACGCCGCTGGCCTGGGTGCTCGTCGTCGGCGGCGTCGTCACGAGCCTGCTGACGCTCTACGCCCTGGCGAAGGTGTGGAGCCAGGCGTTCTGGCGCCCGCGGCCCGAGCCCGTCGGCGCCGCGGATGCGGAGGGCCCCGACGGCACCGACGGCACCGACGCGTCCGGCCCCTGGGCGGTGCAGCCGACCGTGCGCGAGGGGGCGCCCTCCGCCGCCTCGGCACCCGTGGCCGCGGCCACCCGAGGGAGCGTGGCGGTCGCCTCCGAGGTCGGTGGCGACGCCCGCGCGCCCCGTCCGCTGCCGCGGCTCATGCTCGGAGCGACGGCGGCGATGACGGCCGTCGGGCTGCTCATCACGCTCGTCGCCGGACCGCTCTACGGCTACACCCAGCGGGCGGCCGAGGACCTCCACAGCCGCCAGCCGTACATCACCTCGGTCCTGCCGCCGGAGGTGCGCCGATGACCCCGCCCCAGACCGGACCCGACGCCGTGGCCACCACCGGACCTACCGGACCCACCGGGCCCACGAACACCGGCGTCGAGGGCCCCCGACGCCGGCGCCGCACCTTCCAGCCGCGGGCCGTCGTGGCCATCGCGGTCGTCTGGGTGCTGCTCTGGGACCGGGTCTCGATCGGCAACGTCGTCAACGGCCTGCTCGTCGGGCTGTTCGTGACCTTCGCCTTCCCGCTGCCCTCGATCGTCTTCACCGGACGCGTCCGGCCGCTGCGCGTGCTCTGGCTCGGCGTCCGGTTCGTCGGCGACCTCGTCGCGGCGTCGTGGCAGGTCATCCGGCTCGCGTTCGGTCCCGGCCGCCTGCGCAACGCCGTCGTCGGGGTGCAGCTGCGCTCGCGCTCTGACTTCTACCTCACGGTCACCGCCGAGCTCGTCGCGCTCGTGCCCGGCTCGGTCGTCGTCGACGCCCGCCGCTCGAGCTCGGTGCTCTACCTGCATCTGCTCGACGTCGGCCGCGCGGGAGCCATCGACGCGGCCCGGCGCAACGTGCTCGCCGTCGAGGCCCGGGTCGTGCGCGCCATCGGCTCCGACGAGGAGATCGCGGCGCTCGAGGCGGCGGCCGCCGCCGACCCCGACGGCACCGGACGCGTCCCCACCGACCGGCACGCGCACCCGCACGAGCCCCCGGGCGGGCATCCCGACGAGCCGACCGACCCCGCCACCGGAAGGAGCGACGCGTGAACACCATCGCCCTCGCCGCCCTCGCGATGCTCGGCGCCGCGGCCGTCATCGTCCTCGTGCGCATCGCCCGGGGCCCGAGCAACCTCGACCGGATCGTCGCCTCCGACATCCTCCTCGTCGTCGTCATCGCCGGCGTGGCGCTCGAGTCGGTGCGCCAGCGCACCGCCACCTACCTGCCGCTGCTCATGGTGCTCGGCCTCGTCGCCTTCGTGGGCGGCGTGGCCGTCACGCGCTTCCTCTCGCGCGACCGCGACGCCGAGCCCGACGCCGGACCCGGCGCGGGCCCGGCGGGCCCCCCGACCACCGGACGCCCCGACCCCACCGACCCGCAGGAGGCGTCGTGACCGGCCCGGCCTGGCTCCTGTCCACCCTCGACGCGCTGGGCGGGGTGTGCCTGCTGCTCGGCGCGTTCCTCTGCCTGGCCGGGGCCATCGGCCTGGCGCGCTTCCCCGACACCCTGTCGCGGCTGCACGCGGCGACCAAGCCCCAGACGCTCGGCCTCTTCGTCGTCCTGCTCGGCCTCGCGCTGACGCTGCGCACGTGGGCCGCGGTCACGACCCTCCTGCTCGTCGGCGCGACGCAGTTCCTCACCGCGCCGGTGTCGGCGCACCTCGTCGGGCGGGCCTCGTACCGCAACGGCAGCGTCGACCGCGACACCCTCGTCGTCGACGAGCTGTCCGAGGCGCTCGAGCGCTCCGGCTGGGACCCCACCCGCTGACCCTCCCGCTCCGGCCGGTCCGGGAGGTCCGGGTGACCGGGTGACCGGGTGGCCGGGCTGCACTGTCGGACAGAGGTTCTCGGCCCGACCGAAAATCGCGTGAGGCCGTCCTCGCCGCTCCGTACAGTGGAGCGAGTGATCGTGCTGCCGGACGCCCGTCCCCGGACCCCCGACCTGTCCTCGCCGACGGCCTACCTCCGGCGTCTGGCCACCTACCAGGTGCCCACCCTGCTGCTCGGCGTCCTCTTCGGCGTCATCTGGCTCGTCAGCCAGGCGCTGTTCCCGGCGGCGATGAGCAAGGCCATCGACGAGGGCATCATCGGCGGTGACGGCCGGGCCCTGCTCACGTGGTCCGGTGCGCTCGTCGGGCTCGTCGTCGTCAGCGCCGCCTCCGGCGCCGTGCGCCACCGCTTCGCCGTCGCCAACTGGCTCCAGGGCGCCTTCCGCTCGGCCCAGTTCATCGGCCACCAGGCGGCCGACACCGGCGAGGCCCTGACGCGCGCCGTGCCCACCGGCGACGTCGTCGCCACGGTCAGCTCCGACGCGATGCGCATCGGCGGGCTCTACGACGTCAGCGCCCGGTTCGCCGGCGCCGTCGTGTCCTACGTCGTCGTCGCCCTCATCCTGCTCGACGCCTCGAAGCCGCTCGGCCTCGTCGTGCTCATCGGCGTGCCCGTCCTCGTCGGCGCGCTGACCTTCATCGTGCGGCCCCTGCAGGCGCGCCAGCTGGCCCAGCGCGAGGAGTCCGGCACGCTCATCGGCCTCGGCGCCGACACCGTCGCGGGCCTGCGCGTGCTGCGCGGCATCGGCGGCGAGCACACCTTCCTGCGCCGCTACGCCGCGCAGTCGCAGGCCGTGCGCGTCGTCGGCAACCGCGTCGCCGGCTACCAGGCGGCGCTCGACGCGGCCCAGGTGCTGCTGCCCGGGCTGTTCGTCCTCGTCGTCGTCTGGCTCGGGGCCCGCTTCGCCATCGAGGGCCAGATCACGCCGGGCCAGCTCGTCGCCTTCTACGGGTACACGGCCTTCCTCGTCATCCCGCTGCGCACCGCCACCGAGATGGTCGACCGGGCCACGCGCGCCCACATCGGCGCCGGCAAGCTGCTCCGGGTCCTGCGCGTGACGCCCGACCAGACCGACGCCCCGGCCGGCCTCCGGCCGCTGCCCGAGGGCCCGGCTCGTCTCGTCGACCCGACGAGCGGCGTCACGATCCGGCCCGGGCTGCTGACCGCCGTCGTGTCGGCCCGTCCCGAGGAGTCCGCCGCCCTCGCCGACCGGCTCGGCCGGTTCGGCCCGCACGACACCGACGCCCGCCTCGACGGCACCCGCCTGGCCGACGCCCCGGTCGGCGACGTCCGTGCGCGCATCGTCGTGTCCGAGACCGACCCCCGCCTGTTCACCGGGTCGCTGCGCGACGAGCTCGACCCGCTCGGCACGCACGACGACGCCCGGGTCCTCGAGGCCCTCGGGGTCGCCAGCGGCGAGGACGTGCTCGAGGCGCTGCCCGCGGGCCTCGACAGCGAGGTGGAGGAGCGTGGCCGGGCCTTCTCCGGCGGTCAGCGCCAGCGCCTGGCCCTGGCCCGGGCCTTGCTGACGGACGCCGACACCCTCGTGCTCGTCGAGCCGACGAGCGCCGTCGACGCGCACACCGAGGCCCGCATCGCCGGACGCCTCGGGGCGGCCCGCGAGGGCCGCACGACCGTCGTCATGACGGCGAGCCCGCTGCTGCTCGACCGCGCCGACGAGGTCGTCTTCCTCGAGGGCGGCCGGGCCGTCGCGACGGGCACCCACCAGCAGCTCATGACCGACCACCCGCGCTACCGACGCACCGTCGTCCGGGGCGAGGAGGACTGATGACGACCGCCACCACCACTGCACCGCAGGCGAACCCGGCCACCGGTCGCGCGCTGCCCGTCGCCGACACCGCGTCGGTCCGCCAGCACACCCGCGGCCTGCTGCGCCGCCACCGGCGCTCCCTCGCCGTCGTCGTCGGGCTGCACGCGGTCGCCGCCGTGGCCTCCCTCGTCGCGCCGCGCGTCATCGGCCTGCTCGTCGACGAGATCAGCCACGGCCGCTCCGTCGCGGTCGTCGACCGGCTCGCGGTGTGGATCGCCGGGGCGGTCGTCGTGCAGACCGTCGTCACGTGGTTCGCCCGGCGCGCGTCGTTCGTCATGGGCGAGACCGTCTTCGCCGAGCTGCGCGAGCAGTTCATGGAGCGCGTCGTCGGCCTGCCGCTGTCGACCGTGGAGCGCGCCGGCACCGGCGACCTCGTGTCGCGCACGACCAACGACGTCGAGGCCCTCTCGCACGTCATCCGGTTCGGTGTCCCCTCGATCTTCGTCGGCGCCGTCACGACCGCCATCACCGTGGTGGCCGCGTTCCTCACCGGTTGGCAGGTGGCCCTCGCCATCGTCGTCGGCATCCCGGTGCTCGTCGTCTCGACGCGTCGCTACCTCCGGTACGCGCCGGAGGGCTACCTGCGCGAGCGCGCGACGTACGCCGTCCTCAACGGCGTCGTCACCGAGTCGGCCGAGGGAGCCCGCACCGTCGACGCGCTCGGCCTGAGTGCGCGTCGACGCCGCCGCATGGATGCCGCGCTGCACGACTGCTACGACGCCGAGAAGTACACGATGGGCCTGCGGCTGCGCTGGTTCCCCGCCGTCGAGTTCGCCTTCTTCTTCCCCGTCGCCGTCACGCTGGCGTGGGGTGGCTGGCTCATCTCGCGCGACGTCGTGACCGCCGGCACGGTGACGGCCGTCGCGCTCTACGTGCAGCAGATGGCCGGTCCGCTCGACGAGCTGATCTCCTGGCTCGACGAGATCCAGGTGGGGGCCACCTCGCTCGCCCGCGTCATCGGCATCGCCGACGTGCCGCCCGACCGCAGCGCCACCGGCGAGGAGCCGGCCGACGACCACCTCGAGGTGCAGGACGTGCACTACGCCTACCGGTCGGGCCGCGACGTGCTGCGCGGCGTCTCGCTCGACCTCCGTCCGGGCGAGCGGCTCGCGATCGTCGGCCCGTCGGGCGCCGGCAAGTCGACGCTCGGACGCCTCATGGCCGGCATCGACGGCCCGCGCGAGGGCCGCGTCGAGGTCGGCGGCGTGCGCCTCGTCGACCTCGAGCTCGCCCAGCTGCGCGGCCAGGTCGCGCTCGTCACCCAGGAGCACCACGTCTTCGTCGGCACCCTCGAGGACAACCTGCGCCTGGCCCGGCCGGACGCCTCGCGCGACGACCTGCTCGAGGCCCTCGCCGCCGTCGACGCCCGGGAGTGGGCCCTCGGCCTGCCCGAGGGCCTGGACACCCGCGTCGGCTCCGGCGGTCACCGGCTCACCGAGCCGCAGGCCCAGCAGCTGGCGCTGGCCCGGCTCGTGCTCGCCGACCCGCACACGCTCGTCCTCGACGAGGCCACCTCGCTGCTCGACCCGCGGGCCGCGCGGCACCTCGAGCGGTCGCTCGCGGCCGTCGTCGAGGGCCGCACCGTCGTCGCGATCGCCCACCGGCTCATGACCGCCCACGACGCCGACCGTGTCTGCGTCGTCGAGGACGGCCGGATCAGCGAGATCGGCTCGCACGAGGAGCTCCTCGCGGCCGACGGCGCCTACGCCGCGCTGTGGCGGTCGTGGCGCGACGAGCCCCAGCCGGCGCCCCGCTGAGCGGGTCGGACGGCACTTCGTCACGGCGTCGGAGAAATCTGCGGAAATTGCTGACGCGGGGGCGTAACCCCGCCGCCCGGCGGTCGTTGGTCAGCGCGGTGCAGGGCTGTTTCTCGACCGGTTGCCAGCCCGCGCACCGAGGGTGGGGCCGTCTCTGAGGGGTGACGGCCCCACCCGCACGCGTCGCGGGTCCGCTCACCCACCCCCAGCGGGCCCGCGACGTCCTCCCCCCTCGACCGCCCGGCCCCGTCGGGACGCACGGATCGGCCCACCCGGCCTCCTCCTCCACCCGGGTGGGCCCGTCCGTGCCGGGCCCCGACGCCTCCGACCGCTTCCCGACGCGTCAGGCGGGCACGAGCCGGTACGGCTCGCCCTGGGCCGGGCGCCGGTCGGCCTGCCCGGCCGCGGGCCACAGCGACATCGCGCGCTCGGCCTGGGCCGTGATCGTCAGGCTCGGGTTGACCCCGAGGTTGGCCGAGACCGCGGCCCCGTCGACGACGTGCAGTCCCGGGTAGCCCCAGACCCGGTGGTACGGGTCGACGACGCCGTTCTCGGGCGAGTCGGAGATGACCGCCCCGCCGAGGAAGTGCGCCGTCATCGGGATGTCGAGCACCTCGCCGACCGAGGAGCCGGGCCACGCCCGCTCGCCCGTGCCCTGCTCGAGCCGGTGCGCCATGGCGCGAACCGCTTCGTTGCCCTCGGGGATGTAGGTGGGGTTCGGCTCGCCGTGGCCCTGGCGCGAGGTGAGGTGCCAGCCGAACGGACCGCGCTTGCGGCTCACCGTGATCGAGTTGTCGCGCGACTGCATGACGAGCGCGATGACCGTGCGCTCGCTCCAGTGCCGGCTCGACAGCGACCGGAGGAAGATCGTCGGGTGCCGCACGGCGCCGCCGAGGAAGCGCGCCCAGCGCGGCACGCGTCCGCCCCCGTCGACCTGCATGACCGCGAGGGCACCCATGAGGTTGGAGCCCTTGCCGTAGCGGACGTTCTCGACGTGCGTCGTGTCGGACACGTGGAAGCTCGAGGTGATGGCCACGCCCTTGGTCAGGTCGACCGCGCGCGGCACCCGCTGGGTCATCGCGCCGCCGAGGGCCTCGGAGTTGGTACGGGTCAGGTGCCCGAGGCGGCTCGACAGGTGCGGCAGCCCGTCCGTGCGCATGGCCTGGAGCAGCTGGGCCGTGCCCCAGGCCCCGGCCGCCACGACGACCTGGGCCGCGGTGACGGTGCGCTCGCCGGCGCGCCGCCGCCCCCACGCGCCGGAGCGGACGGTCGTCACGGCGTAGCCCTCCTCCGGGCGCGCCGGGTCGAGCGGCCGCAGCCGGGTGACGGTCCGCAACGGCTCGACGGTGACGCCGCGCCGCTCGGCGAGGGCGAGGTAGTTCTTGACGAGGGTGTTCTTCGCACCGACCCGGCAGCCGACCATGCAGTTGCCGCACTCGGTGCACCCGGTGCGCGCCGGTCCGTCACCGCCGAAGTACGGGTCGGGGACGCGTCGGCCGGGCTCGCCGAAGAAGACGCCGACGGGCGTCTTGCGGAAGGTGTCGGCCACGCCGAGGTCGGTGGCGGCACCCCGCATCAGCGCCTCGACCGGCCCCTCGCACGGGTTGACGGTGACGCCGAGCATCCGCTGGGCCGTGGCGTAGTGCGGCGCGAGCTCGGCCTGCCAGTCGGTGATGTGCGCCCACTGCCGGTCACGGAAGAACGCCTCCGGAGGCACGTACAGGGTGTTCGCGTAGTTGAGCGACCCGCCGCCGACGCCCGCCCCGGCCAGCACGAGGCAGTCGGGCAGCCGGTGGATGCGCTGCACCCCGAAGCAGCCGAGGCGCGGCGCCCACAGGTAGCGGCGCACGTCCCAGCTGGTCCGGGCGAAGTCGTCGTCCTCGAAGCGCCGCCCCGCCTCGTACACGTGGACGCGGTAGCCCTTCTCGGCCAGGCGCAGGGCCGCGACCGAGCCGCCGAACCCCGATCCGATGACGACGACGTCGTGGTCGAAGGTGCTCATGGCACCGACCCTAGCCAGCCGCGTCGACGCAGGCTACCGACAGTAACCTGCGTCACGCGTCGGGCGTCAGGCCCCGGGGACGCCCTGGAGCGCGGTGCGCAGCGCCCTGGACACCTCGGGGTAGAGCGTCAGCGAGAAGGACGTCGTCATGTGGCCGTGGTCGAAGTAGGTGATGAGCCCACCGAGCACCGCCGGGCACGTGCCCTCGCGGCACAGCAGGTTCGTGACCTCGAGACGCGTCACGTCGCGGCCCGTGCGCCCGGCCGCGGCGTCGGCGAGCGGGTCGGGCTCGAGCCCGGTGCCGGGGCCCACCTTCTCCTTCGTCGCGCACCGCGCGACGTCGTCGGCGTAGCGGGCGACGCAGTCGGGGACGCTCGTGCCCGCACCCGGGGTGTCGCGGATGACGAGCACCCGCGAACCGGCCTTGACGAACGCGTCCATGACCCGGTTGTAGGAGGCCTTGGCGGTCTGCACCTTCCTGGCCGCCGGCACCCCCGACAGGGGCTGGTAGGTGCGGTCGGACATGACGACGAGGTCGTAGCCGCCGGACGTGATGCGGTCGCGGGCCCACTGGTTGAACGCCGAGCAGTTGTCCACGAGCGTCTGGGTGCCGAAGGAGACCGGGATGTCGACCGAGTAGCACTCGGACGCGATGTAGGTGTCGACCCGCCAGCCACGCTCCTTGGCGGTGCGCATGATCGGCGGGAACCACTGCCCCGCGTGCGAGTTGCCGTAGAGCGCCACCTTGACCGGCGCGTTCTTCGGGCCGTAGCTGCACACCTTGCGACGCGTGAAGGGACGGTTGTTCCAGCAGTCGTCGGCGTACACCTGGGGCTTGTCGTCGGCGGCGCGGACCGGGTTGGTCAGCATCGCGACCTGGCGCCCGGCGCACGCGGCGTCGCGGAAGTAGTCGGCGCCGACGCACTGGGCCGCGGTGTCGATCGGGCCGGCGGTCTGCGCCTCGGCCCGGGAGATGGCCACGTGGGCCGCGCCGGCCGCGCCGAGGGAGGCCGCGAGGCACACCGCGAGGAGGACGAACGAGCGCTTGGTGCTGCGCGCGATGCTCGGCGTGAAGCGCATGAGGTCCTCGACCCAGCGCTTGGTCGCCGCCGACAGCACGAGCACGAGGCCGAGCAGGAGCAGCTTCTGCCACCAGCGCACGTTGTCGTCGTCGAGGACGAACGGGATGACGACGATCGCCGGCCAGTGCCAGAGGTAGACCGAGTACGACACGTCACCGAGCCACTGGACCGGGCGTCGCGACCACAGCGGGAACGGCCCGGGGCGCAGGTCGTCGGACCGGGCCGCGATGACGGCGGCGGTGCCGACGGTCGGCAGGAGGGCGGCGAGGCCGGGGAACGGCGTGCCCCCGGTGAAGGTCCACGACGCCCAGGCGATGGCCGCGAGACCACCCCAGAGCAGCACCGAGCGCACGACCGTGCCGCGCAGGCTCAGCCCGGCGTGGACCGCGGCCGCGAGGGCCGCGCCGACGCCGAGCTCCCAGATGCGCGTCGTCGAGACGAAGTAGGCCTGCGCGGCGTTGTCGTGGGTGAACCACCACGAGAAGGCGAGCGAGGCGCCGCTGACGACGGCGATGACCCCGAGGGGAGCGAAGCGGAACGAGCGGCCGAGGCGGCGGCACACGAGGAAGGCGAGGCCGATGAGGACCGGCCAGAGGATGTAGAACTGCTCCTCCACCGACAGCGACCAGTAGTGCTGGGTCGGCGAGTGCAGCTGGTCGGTGGCCAGGTAGTCGGTCGAGGTGAACGCGAGCATCCAGTTCTCGACGTAGAGCGCCGAGGCGATGACCTCGTTCGCGACCCGCTGGTGGACCGTCTGCGGCAGCCACAGCAGGCTGGCCCCGAGCGTCGCGAGGAGCACGAGCGTCGCGGCGGGGATGAGGCGGCGCACGCGGCGCGCCCAGAAGGCGAAGAGGTCGGAGAAGCGGCGGATCGGCCGCTGGAGCAGGTGCAGCGTGATGAGGAAGCCGGAGATGACGAAGAAGACGTCGACCCCGACGTAGCCACCCGTGAGCCGGTTGGGCCAGAAGTGGTAGACGACCACGAGGGTCACGGCGATCGCGCGCAGCGCCTGGATGTCCTTGCGCGGGCCGGCGTCGGCCGGGCGCTGCGGCGCCGCGGGACCGGTGCGCTCGCGCGGGGTCGCCTCGGTGACCCCGCCGACGATCGCGGGGCTCGCTGCGTCGGGTGCTGCCAAGGCCTGCTCCGTGCTCTCTGCCGGCTCCGGGGCCGGGTGCGTGCGGTGGCTCCGGGGCGCGCTGGCGCGCCCGCCGGGCCGGGGATGGACCTCGACAACCTAACGCACCGACCTCGGGGCTGCCGAAACGCGAGCACGGCGCACGGGGTCGTGCGCGCTCGTCGGCCGCCCGTCGGCCGCCCTCGACACCCGGGTCCCGTGCACCTTCCGTCGCTAGGATGGGCCGCCGCGCCGCCCGCCGGGTGGCCGCCCCTCCCACCGGAAGGCTCCGACGTGTCCGCTGACGCGGCTCCCGAGCACGCCAACGACGCCATCAACGCCACCGACGCCACGACGGCCACGCCTGCCCCGGCCGGCCCGCTGCTCACGGTCATCTCCAACGTGTACGACGACGCCGAGCGGCTCCCCCGCGCCGTGGCCTCGGCCCTGGCGGCCTGGGACGCCACGCACCCCGCGTCCGCTGACGCCGGGGGCATCGAGGTGCTCGTCGTCGACGACGGCTCCACCGACGACACCGGGGCCGTCGCCGACCGGCTCGCGGCGTCCGACCCCCGGGTGCGCGTCGTGCACCGCGGGGTCAACGACGGGGCGCCGGGGGCGCCGCGCAACCTCGGCATCGCCGAGGCCCGGGGCACCTACGTCGCCTTCTGCGACAGCGACGACGAGTACCTGCCGGGCACGCTGCGCCGCCTCGCCGACCTCGCGGTCGCGCGCGACGCCGACGTCGCCGTCGGTGGCGTGGCCCGCTTCAACGAGCGCACCGGGCGCACGACGCCGCTGCCGGCCACCGAGTACGTGTCCGGCCCGGTCGAGCCGCTCGTGCCCGGCTCACCGCTCTGGCAGGACACCATCGCCGTGGCCAAGGTCATCCGACGGGCGTTCCTGCTGGAGGAGGGGATCCGTTTCCCCGAGCGGATCCTCTACGAGGACCAGCCGTTCACCGTGGCGCTCTGGGCGCGGGCCCGTCGCATCGCGACGCTGCCCGACACCGTCTACCTCTGGTACGTCAACAACGTCGCCGGCGAGGAGTCGATCACGGCGCGCCGCCACGAGATCGCCAACTTCCACGACCGCATCACGGCCAACCGGGCCATCGACGCCTACCTCGAGGGCCGCGCCGACCTCACCGCCGCGAAGCTCGACAAGTTCGTGCGGCACGACCTCGCCCTCTACGGCAAGGACCTCGACGCCCGCGACGAGGCGTACCGGTCGGCGTTCGTCGCCTCGGCGCGGGGCTACCTCGCCGACGTGCCGGCCGCCCTGCGGGCCGGGCTCGAGCAGCCCTACCGCCTCGTCGTCCGCGAGCTCGTCGACGGGACGCCCGAGGGCGCCGTCGCCGCGTGCCTGTTCGCCTACCGCCGACGCCACCTCGACCGGCCGCTCGAGTCGCGCGGTGAGCGCTGGTGGTGGCCCTACCGCTCCCCCGAGGCCTCCGGACCCGAGCACGACCTGACCGACGTCGTCCGCTCGCAGTCGGTGCGGGGCCGGCACCTGGCCACCGTGTCGGCGCGGACCGTCACCGGTGCGGGTGCACGCCTGGCCCTCGAGGGCGTCGTCGTCGACGGCGACCGCAGCCTGGGGTCGGGCGCAGGGCTGCGCCTCGAGCTCGTCGACCGCGACACCTCCGCCGTCGTCGCCGAGTGCGCGACGCGGCTGCGCGAGGGCAGGTTCACCGGCGCGCTCGTCGTCCCCGACGCCGCACCGGGCGTTGCCGGCCCGTCGGCCTTCACGGTGCGGGTCTCGTTCGCCCGGCGCGGGGTCGCGGCGCGCCTGCTCGGCGCCCTGCGGGTCGTGCGGGCGGGCGCGGCCCAGCCCGTCGAGGTGGCCGCCTCCGTGGAACTGCCGACCCTCGACGTGCCCGGGGCCGACGGCCCCTTGCACGCCTACCGGACGCGCAACGGCAACCTCGCCCTGAGGCCCCTGGCCGACGCCGCGGCGGCCTCGGACCCGTCCAGCCCCTCGTCCTGACGCCGGACCGCCGGGCGGTCGAGGGCCTC
>NZ_MLJO01000013.1 GCF_001956915.1 Intrasporangium flavum
GTTGACGACCGACTCGGCGGCGTCGGAGAGCAGGCCGACCGAGCCGGTGAGCCGCCACGCGATGACCTTGAGGGTGATGGTGACGATCGCCGCCGCAATCGACAGGTAGGCGAACCGGCTGAGGTCGCGGGTCTGCAGGCCGCGTCGGGCGTCGGCCGACGCGGTGGCCGCGGTGGGCACGGTGTCGGGGCTGGTCTGGCTGCGGTCGGGGTCGGCGTCGCTCACGCCTCCAGTGTCGCAAAGCACACCGACGGCGTGGGTCGGCGCTCCCCATGCGGACGGCGTCGGTGCTGGTCGGTGGTGCACGAGCGCGCGATCCGGGTAGGGCAGGAGTGACCGAACGGAGAAAGGAGCCCGCATGGGTACCGAGGACAAGGCACGCAACATGGGCGAGGACCTCAAGGGCAAGGCCAAGGAGGCCGCCGGAAAGGTCACCGACAACGAGCGCCTCGAGGCCGAGGGCAAGGGCGACCAGGCGGCGGCTGACCTCAAGCAGCGGGGTGAGCACCTCAAGGACGCCTTCAAGACCGACTGACCACCTGCGTCACCGGTGAGGTGGGCCGGCTCCTGCACGGGCCGGCCCATCGCCGTGTCCGGACGCGTGCGGCTGCGCCCCGCGTCGACGCGTCCGCCGGGCGGGCCCCTCGGGCCTCAGGCGCCGCGCGGTGCGACGACGACCTCGACGCCGTTGCCGCGGAAGCGGTCGAGCTCGGTGGCGTCGGCCGACGCGTCGGTGACGAGCGTCCAGCGCGCGGGCATGACGGCCCACGCGTGGAACGGCGACTGGCCGAGCTTGTCGGCGTGCGCGAGGACGTAGGTGTGCTCGGCGCGGCTCATCATCAGCTCCTTGAGCCGCGTCTGCTCGAGGTCGGCCTCGCAGATGCCGCGGTCGGCGTGCACGGCGTCGGCGCCCATGAAGGCGCGGTCGAACGACAGCCGCTGCACGGCCGCCTCGGCCAGTGGCCCGACGAACGCCTGGCTCAGCGCTCGCAGGCGCCCGCCGAGGGCGATGACGTCGATGCCCGGCCGCTCGGCCAGGGTCGACATGGCGCTGATGCCTGCGGTGACGACGGTGAGCTCGGTGAGCGACGTGGTGCGGGCCATGGCGTCGGCGAGCGCCCCCGTGGTCGAGCCGGCGTCGAGCAGGACGGTCTCGCCCGGCTCGACCTGCGACGCGGCCCACCGGGCGATGTCGCGCTTGGCCTCGTGCGCCTCGCCGAGGCGCTGGCGCAGCGAGGCCTCGGGGTGGTGCGACAGGCTCATGACGCCGCCGTAGGTGCGGGCCAGCTTGCCCTGCGCCGTCAGCTTGGCGAGGTCGCGGCGGATCGTCGACGGCGTGACGCCGAGCTGGTCGGAGAGGTCCTCGACGCTCGCGAGGCCGCTCGTCGTGGCCAGGCGCACGATCTCGCCACGGCGCGTCTGTGCGCTCTGCTTCGCCACGAGCGGCACCTTAGGCGTCGGCGGGCTGCGGCGCCATCTCCGCGCCGAGCCGCAACGCCTCGATCATGGAGCGGTGGTCGGCGATGCCCGTGCCGGCGATGTCGAAGGCCGTGCCGTGGTCGACCGACGTGCGGATCACCGGCAGGCCGACGGTGACGTTGACGCCGGCCTCGAGGCCGAGCACCTTGACCGGGCCGTGGCCCTGGTCGTGGTACATCGCGACGACGAGGTCGTAGTCGCCGCGGCCGGCCAGGAAGAAGAGGGTGTCGGCGGGCAGGGCGCCGTGCACGTCGATGCCGTCGGCGCGGCAGGCCTCGACACCGGGGTTGATCTTGGCCTCCTCCTCGCCGTGGCCGAAGAGGCCGTTCTCGCCGGCGTGCGGGTTGATGCCGCAGACGCCGATCTTCGGGTTCGGGGTGCCGGCGTCGACGAGGGCCTTGTGGCCGCGGCGGATGACCCGCTCGACGAGGCCGGGCTCGATGCGCTCGACGGCGTCGATGAGCCCGATGTGCGTCGTGACGTGGATGACCTTGACCTTCTCGGTCGAGAGCATCATCGAGACCTCGGGGGTGCCGGTGAGGTCGGCGAGCAGCTCGGTGTGGCCCGGGTAGAGGTGGCCGCCCGCGTGCAGGGCCTCCTTGTTGAGGGGGGCCGTGCAGATGGCCTGGACCTTGCCGGCCATCGCGAGCTCGGAGGCGACGCGGATGTAGTGGTAGGCGGCGTCGCCCGCCACGGCCGACAGCTCGCCGAAGGGCAGGTCGGCCGGCAGGAGCCCGAGGTCGATGACGTTGATGCGGCCCGGGGCCTCGACGGCCTCCTCGACGTCGGAGACGGTGACGATGTCGACGGCGGCACCGACGATCTCGGCGGCCTGCTTGAGCCGCAGCGCGTCGCCGACGACGACGGTGCGCGCGAGGGTGGAGACCTCGGGCTCGGCGAGCGCCCGGACGATGATCTCCGGACCGATGCCGGCGCCGTCGCCCATGGTCACGGCGATACGGGGAAGGACGGTGCTCATCGGTTCTCCTTGGTGAAGGCGCTCGTGCGCGACGGGGGTGTGGGTGAGTCGGGTGCGGGGGTGGCAGCGGGTGCGGCGGTGGGGAGGAGCTGTTCGGCGACGCGGCGCAGCGAGGCCGCGTCGCCGAAGCTGCCGGGGCGGGTCACCACGACGCGGGTGCGCGGGGCGACGCCGGTGGCCTCGGATCGGTCGGGGGAGGCCTCGGGGGTGGGGCGCAGGCTGGCGACGGTGCCGGGGCCGAGGGCGGACACGACCTCGAGCGATCGGGTGCCGAGCCGGTCCAGGACCGCGCGGGCGGTCTGGCCGCCGGCGAGGAAGAGGCCCTCGAAGCGGTCTGCGACGGCGGCGACGGCGTCGGCGAGGGCGGCGACGATGGCCTCGGACGCGGCGGGGTCGGCCGGGGCGGCGGGGTCGAGTGCGACGACGGCGAGACCGTCGGGAACCTGGCCGTCGGGGGCGAGGGCCTCGAGGTCGGCCAGCACCGACCGGGGGTCGGTGAGCAGCGCGGCGGGGTCGACGTGCACGCTCGCCCGAGCCAGCGGGGCGACCTCGTCGAGCTGGGTCGCGACGACGCCCGCCCGGGTGCCGAGCACCATGAGCAGCGACCGCACTGCGGGCGGCCGGGCGACGGACGCCGGGCCCGCTCCCAAGGTTGCGGACGTATCGTGCCCGGTGTGCGCGGCGCGTTCGTGGGGTGGGAGGGCACGGATCGCGGCCGCCGCCAGGGCGCCGGACCCGACGAGCAGGCTCTCGCCGAACGCGGCCCGGGCCGCGGCCACGACCGTGTCGAGGTCGGCGTCGTCGGTGGCGTCGCACACGGGCGCGCTGCCGTCGGCGGCGGCCCGGCGGAACGCCTCGGCCAGCGCCCCGACGCCGGAGCGGACGGTGTCGAGTGGCACCGGCGTCGTGCGCACGGTGCGCAAGGCGTCCGCGACGCCTGCCGGTGGGGCTCCGGGCTCGACGGCCCACAGGGTGGTGTCGTGCAGCGGCGTGCCGCCCACGTGCAGGACGCCGTCGGTGACCGTGCGTCCGAGCGCCGGGTTGGCCACGGCCACGACCGGTGTGCGGGCCAGGCTCTCGGCGAGGGCGGCGACCTCGACGGCGACGTTGCCGCGCAGCAGCGAGTCGATCTTGTGCACGACGACCGGGGCGCTCGCGACGAGCTGGCTTGCGGCGCAGACGCGCTCGCGGGCGGCTGGCCCGCTGAGGACGCGCGTGTCGGTGTCCACGACGACGACGCGTCCGGATGCGTCGGGCGCCTCGCGGGGCGCGCCGGCGTCGGCGGGGGAGAGGAGCTGGAGAGCAACACTGCGCGAAACGCGCAGCAGGCCGTGCGCGGCGCACTCGGCGGCGCCGCTGAGGTCGTCGGCGACGACGGCCAGCTCCGGGGTGGTCTGCACTGCTCTCTCCTCTCCGCTGTGGTGCCAGTTAATCCTTTGTGGGACAAGGAGTTAGGCGACCTTGCCCACGCAGGAGCGGGACGTCCGGGTGGGGCGGCGCGGGGGCCGTCCGACCGGCTCCCGGCCGCAGGGCCGGGGATCCGCTCGTGAAAATGACGGTACAGGTCTTGCGCATTTCGCGCAATGGTGGGAGCGTTACCTCATTCCGAACGGCGCACAACGCGCAGTTGCGGTCACGGCCAACTCAACGAGGAGTCCAGATGCCCCACACGCCAGCACTGCTGACCCAGCCCGACCAGCCGGCGCGCGAGGTCTCCCGCCGGTCGATCCTGAAGTTCGCGTCGCTGGCCGGCGCCGGAGCCCTCTTCGCTCCCGCGATCGCCGCCTGCGCCGGACCGAAGTCGGCGACGAACGCGAGCACCGCCGGTGCCGCGGCGTCGGGCGGCAAGCTGAGCATCGTGCTCAACCGCAACCTGGTCAGCCTCGACAACAAGCTGAACCAGTACGACGCGGCCGTCACCGTCCAGCGCGCCGTGCGCGAGGCGCTGACGAAGATCGGCGACGACCTCACCCCCGAGCTCGTCCTCGCCGAGTCGTTCGAGCAGACCAAGCCCACCGTCTGGACGGTCAAGCTGCGCAGCGACATCCACTACTCCGACAAGTCGCCCGTCACGGTCGAGGACGTCGAGACGGCGCTCAAGCTCTACTTCCAGGTGCCCGCCGGCTACGTCGCGGCGCAGTTCCCCGAGCAGCCGACCTTCGCCAAGGTCGACGACAAGACCTTCACGCTCACCACCAAGGTGCCCGTCGTCACGCTCAACTCGCTGATGTCGAACATCCTGATCACGCCGGCCAAGGACAACAAGGCCGAGGAGCTGTCGACCGGCCTCGGCACCGGGCCCTTCACCATCGCGAGCGCCGACACCGGCACCGGCACCTACCGCCTCGCCCGCAACGAGAACTACTGGGGCCAGAAGGCCGCGCTCGAGGAGGTCAACGTCTCCTACCAGGAGGAGGAGGGCGCGCGCGTCATCGCCATCACCTCCGGCCAGGCCGACGTCATCGACACCATCACGCCCGAGTCGGCCGCCTCGCTCAAGACGAACGCCGACATCGACGTCATCGAGACGCCCGGCACGCGGCTGATCCACCTCTTCTACAACTTCCGCAAGCCGGCCGGCCACCCCCTCGCCGACCCGAAGGTGCGCGAGGCGCTGACGTACGCCATCGACCACGACTCGCTCATCAAGGCCCTCATGAACGGCCAGGTCACCTCCGCCGAGGGCGTCGTGCCCACGACCCTGGCCGGCTACGCCAAGACCGGCTCGTACGTCTACGACCAGGCCAAGGCCAAGCAGCTGCTCGCCGACGCGGGCGTCTCCGGCCTCAAGCTCACCTTCATCTGGGAGGACTCCGAGTTCGCCGGCGCCTCGCGCGTGCTCGAGGCGATCTCGCAGATGCTCGCGGCCGTCGGGGTCACCGCCACCCTGAAGATGATCCCCAAGGGCGGCGAGATCAACGCCTGGCGCCGCGGCGAGGCCGGGGACTGGGACGTCCTCGCCAACGGCTACGGCAACCAGACCGGCCTGGCGCTGACCAACCTCGTCGGCCAGTACGGCGGCACGCCGGCCAAGGAGAAGACCAAGGACACCTACCAGGGGTACGTCTTCCCCGACGTCGTCGCACTCCTCGACCAGGCCGGGGCCGAGCCCGACGAGGCCAAGCGCAACGACCTGCTCAAGCAGGCCCAGGAGAAGGTCTGGGCCACGTGGCCGGCCCTGTGGGCCTGGACGCCGAACAACGTCCTCGCCAAGCGCAAGCGCGTCGCGACGCTCAAGCTGCGGGCCATCAACTCCTACGACCTCGGATCCGTGACGGTCTCGGCCTGATCGGTCCACCACCCAGGTGAAGCCATGCTGAAGTACGTCCTCAAGCGCATCGGACAGACCGTCCTCACCGCGTTCCTCGCGACCGCGACGGTGTTCGTCCTGCTGCGGATGGCCCCGGGCGACCCGGCCGCGAACTACGCGCCGCCGAACCCCACCTCGGCCCAGCTCGAGGCCATCCGCGTGCAGTTCGGGCTCGACCAGTCGATCCCCGTGCAGTTCGTGACCTTCCTGCAGCACCTGTTCCAGGGCGACGTCGGCACGTCGTTCTTCTTCAAGCGCCCCGCGCTCGAGGTCGTCCTGGAACGGCTGCCGTACACGATCACCCTCGCGGTCGCGGCGATCGTCGTCACCTCCGTCGTCGCGATCCCGCTCGGGGTCTGGATGGCGCGACGGGCCAACACGGCCACCGAGCTCGGCGCCAACATCGGCACCATCGCCGGGCAGTCGATGCCCGACTTCTGGATCGGCTTCGTGCTGCTCATCCTCTTCGCCGTGCAGCTGCAGTGGTTCGAGCCCTCGGGCTTCAACTCGATGGCCTCCATCGTGCTGCCGACCCTGACGGTCGCGATCCTGCAGATCGCCCTCATCTCCCGGCTCGTGCGCCGCGAGATGGTCGTCAACCTCGCCGCGCCCTACCTGACCGTGGCGCGCTCGCGCGGCATCTCCGAGCGGGCCCTGACGTGGCGCTACGCGTTCGGCAACTCGGCGCTGCCCGTCGTCACCGCGCTCGGCACGCGCTTCGCCGCGATGCTCAACGGCGTCGTCATCGTCGAGGTCGTCTTCAACTGGCCGGGCGTCGGTGAGCTCGTCGTCAACGCCCTCAAGCAGCGCGACTTCCCGCTCATCCAGGCCACCGTCCTCGTCACCGTCGTGCTGGCGCTCGTCGTCCAGCTCCTCGTCGACCTGCTCTACCCGCTCATGGACCCGCGCGTCCGTCTCGGAGAGGCCAGCGCATGACCACCTCCACGCCGAACCTGCCCGGTCACCCGCAGGTCCCGAACCTCAGCGAGGTGCCCGGCTCGATCCTCGGCCGCGACTCTGCGGTGACGAAGGTGCTGCAGCGACGCTCGTCCGCCGCCCGGCGGGCCCGCTACAGCACCATCAAGATCTGGGTCGGCGCGATCTGCGCGGGAGTCGTCGTGATCCCCGTCGTGCTCGCTCGCGTCCTGCCGCTGCCCGACCCCATCGTCGGCGCCCTCGCCGAGTCCTCGCTGCCGCCGTTCAGCCCCGGGCACCTCTTCGGCACCGACCCCAACGGCCGTGACCTGCTCAGCCGCATCCTCAACGGCGGCCAGACCTCCCTCGTCATCGGGTTCCTCGCGATCTTCGTGTCGGGCCTGGTCGGCATCGTGGCGGGGGCGGCCGCGGGCTACTTCGGCGGCTGGGTCGACACCGTCGTCTCCCGCCTGCTCGAGGCGCAGATGTCGCTGCCGCTGCTGCTCATGCTGCTGCTCGTCGTGGCGCTCTTCGGCCCGTCGATCCCGGTGATCACGCTCGTCATCGCCTTCGCCCAGTGGCCCGAGCCCGCCCGCATCACCCGCGCGCTCGTCCTCGTCGAGCGCGAGAAGCCCTACATCGCCGCGGCCCGGGTGCTCGGCCTGCACCGGATGTCGATCATCACCCGCCACGTCGTGCCCAACATCCTGCAGCAGGTCCTCGTCGTCGTCCTGCTGCTCCTCGCCCAGGCCGTGCTGCTCGAGAGCGCGCTGTCGTTCCTCGGGGCCGGCGTCCAGCGTCCGTACCCCACGTGGGGCGGCATCATCTCCGACGGCCGCGAGCTGTTCGTCACCGGCAAGTGGTGGCTCGTCACGATCCCGGGCATCGTCATCGCCCTGCTCGTCGTCGGTGTCAACCTCATGGGTGACGGCCTGCGCGACCGCGTCCGCCGCGCGAAGGGAGACCAGTCATGAGCGTCCTCGAGGTCACCGACCTGCAGGTCGAGCTGATGGTCGGCGACGGCAACGTCGTCCGGGCCGTCGACGGCGTGAGCTTCCACATCGACCGCGGCGAGACCGTCACGATCATCGGCGAGTCCGGCTCGGGCAAGTCGACGACGGCCATGGCGATCCTGCGCCTGCTGCCCGACGACCTCGCCGTCATCTCGGGCGAGGCCCGCATCAGCGGCCACGACGTCACCGGTGACCGCAAGGTCATCAACGGGCTGCGCGGCCGCACGGTGGCCCTGATCCCGCAGGACCCGATGACGGCGCTCAACCCGATCCGCACCATCGGCAAGCAGATGTCCGAGGCCGTGCGCATCAAGTACCCGAAGCTCAGCAAGGCCGAGGCCAGGGCGCGCTCGCTCTCGCTCATGGAGCAGGTGCACATCCGCAACCCGGCCAAGCAGTACGACGCCTACCCGCACCAGCTGTCCGGCGGCATGCTCCAGCGCGTCCTCATCGCGATGGCGGTCTCGACCGACGCCGACCTCATCGTCGCCGACGAGCCGACGAGCGCCCTCGACGTCACGGTGCAGGCCGGCATCCTCGACCTGCTCCTCGAGCTGCAGGAGCAGACCGGGATCGCGATGCTGCTCATCACGCACGACCTCGGCGTCGCGCGCCTCATGAGCGACCGCATCCACGTCATGAAGTCGGGCGTCTTCGTCGAGGGCGGCCCCGTCACCGACGTCGTCGACCACCCGCAGCACCCGTACACGCAGAAGCTGCTCGGCGCGATCCCCGAGCTCGGGCCCTGGCAGGACCCGGCGCTCACGGCGACGGACGCGTCCGGTACGCCCGACGCGTCCGGTACGTCCGACGCGTCCGGCACGCCCGACGCGTCGGGCACGCCCGACGACCCGTCCGCCGCCACGCGCGTCAAGGAGGCCAGCCATGGCTGAGGACCTGCTCACCGTCCGCAACCTCGTCGTCGAGTACGGCACCGGCAAGAACGTCTTCCGCGCCGTCGACGACGTGTCGTTCAGCGTCCCGCGCGGCGGCACCCTCGCGATCGTCGGCGAGTCCGGCTGCGGCAAGTCGACGATCGCCAAGGCGCTCGTGCGGCTGCTCAAGCCGACGTCGGGCTCGATCGACCTCGACGGCACCGACCTCGCTGAGCTCACCGAGAAGCAGCTGCGCCCGATGCGCCACCGCGTGCAGATGGTCTTCCAGGACCCCTACGGCTCGCTCGACCCGCACCTCACGGCCCAGGAGATCGTCGCCGAGCCGATCGCCGTCCGCGGCGAGAGGTCGCGGAAGGTCCAGCGCGACAAGGCCGCCGAGCTCATCGACCGCGTCGGGCTGCCGAAGACGGCGCTCGACCGCAAGCCCCCGGAGTTCTCCGGCGGGCAGCGCCAGCGCATCGGGATCGCCCGCGCCCTGGCGTCGGGCCCCGAGCTGCTCGTCTGCGACGAGGCCACGAGCGCCCTCGACGTGTCGGTGCAGGCGCAGGTGCTCGAGCTGCTCGCCGACCTGCAGGAGGAGACCGGCCTGACCTACCTGTTCATCTCGCACAACCTCGGCGTCGTGCGGGCCATCTCCCAGGACACGATCGTCATGCGGGCCGGCCGCATCGTCGAGAGCGGCCGCACCGACGACCTCCTCTCGCGCCCGCAGGAGGACTACACCCAGCGCCTGCGTCGTTCGGCGCTCGAGCCCGCGCTCATGACGGGCATCAAGCCGCGCCACCTCATCCGCCACATCGCCGCCTCGCGGGCGGCCGAGACCGAGAAGGCCTCATGACCCTCCCCGCCACCGACCTCCCCGGCCTCGAGCAGCCGCTCTCGCAGCTCGTGCTCGGCACCATGACGTTCGGCGACACCGTCGACCTCGACACCGCGCGCACCATGGTCGACACCGCCCTCGACGCCGGCATCACCTCGCTCGACACCGCCAACGGCTACTCGGCCGGCCGCAGCGAGGAGATGCTCGGCGAGATCCTCGCCGGGCGCCGCGACAGCGTGACCGTCGCGACCAAGGCCGGCATCTACCCGGGCGACGCCGGTGGGCAGCCGCTGCTGTCGGCGCCCGCCCTGCGCTCGTCCCTCGAGGCGAGCCTGCGCCGGCTGCGCACCGAGTACGTCGACGTCTACTACCTGCACCAGCCCGACCGGTCGGTGCCGATCGACGAGACCGTCTCCGCGCTGGGCGACTTCGTCAAGGAGGGCAAGGTCCGCGCCATCGGCGTCTCCAACTTCTCCGCGTGGCAGATCGGCGACGTCAACGTCGCGTGCGACGCGTTCGGCACGCCGCGCCCGGTGCTCGCCCAGCAGCTCTACAACCTCGTGGCCCGCCGGATCGAGGCCGAGTACGCGGAGTTCGCGACGACCAAGGACCTCGCGACCATCGTCTACAACCCGCTCGGTGGCGGCCTGCTCACGGGTCGCCACTCGTTCACCGAGTCGCCCACCGAGGGGCGCTTCGGGTCGTCGGCGCTGTCGACGATGTACAAGGACCGCTACTGGAACGCCGAGACGTTCGCGGTCATCGACGCCCTGTCGTCCGTCGCGGCCGGCGCCGGCGTCTCCCTGCCCGAGCTCGCGCTGCGGTGGCTGCTGTCCAAGCCGGTCGTGTCCGCGGTGCTCCTGGGCGGGTCCAAACCACACCAGCTGGAGGCCAACATCACTGCTGCACAAACCGGTCCGCTCCCCGACGACGTCGTCGCCGCGTGCGACGAGGCAGGCGCGCCCCTCCTGGGCTCGATGCCGGGGTACAACCGATGAGCCCCGCGGCCGACGGCGGCCAGACGGCGATGGAGCGCAGCCGCGCCCGCGTGCTCGACTTCGCCCGGCGCGTCCGGTCCCGCCAGCCGATCCTCGGCTACTGGGTCATCATCGACTCGCCGGTCTCGACCGAGCGGCTGGCGCGCGTCGGCTACGACTACGTGTGCTTCGACGCCCAGCACGGCCTGCTCGACTACAAGGGCATCCTCTCGGGCATGCAGGCCATCGACGCCGGCGGCGAGTCCGTCGGCATGGTGCGCGTCGGGGCCAACGACCCGTTCCTCATCGGCCAGGCGCTCGACGCCGGTGCCGCCGGCATCATCGTGCCGCTCGTCAACACCGCCGAGGACGCCGCCCGCGCCGTGACGTACGCCAAGTACGGCCCGGAGGGCATCCGCTCCTACGGCCCGATGCGCTCGCAGCTGCGGATCGGCCCGAACCCCGCCGACTCCAACGAAGCCACCGTGGTGCTCGCGATGATCGAGACGCCCCAGGGCCTCGAGAACGTCGAGGAGATCGCGGCGATCCCCGGTATCGACGGGCTCTACATCGGCCCCTCCGACCTGCGGCTCGCCGTCGGCGGCGCGACATCGACCGACCCGGCCGTCGACGACGTCTTCGAGGCGGCCGTGGAGCGCATCCTGCGGGCCGCCGACGCGGCCGGCATCGCCGCCGGGTTCCACACTCCCGGTGGGGAGGTCGCGGCCAAGCGGCTCGGCCAGGGCTTCACGCTGGCCACCGTGTCGTCCGACCTCGTCCACCTCGAGCAGGCGGCCGCCGCCCACCTGCGGGCGGCCCGGGGCGAGTCGTGACCGTGGCGGCGGGGGCCGTCGCGGACGGCGTCGTGCGGGTCAGGGACGAGGCGTCCTTCCCGCACGCGTTCCCGACGGCCCTGCTGCCGACGCCGACCGTGCAGTGCCACGCGGCGAACCTCGCGTGGCTGCCCGGCGGCGACCTGGCCTGCGTGTGGTTCGGCGGCACCCAGGAGGGCGTCGCCGACATCTCGGCCCACCTGTCGGTGCTGCCGGCCGGGTCGGACACGTGGCGCGAGCCGGTGCGGCTCAGCGACGACGCCACGCGCTCGGAACAGAATCCCGTGCTCTTCACGGCCCCCGACGGCGCCGTGTGGCTGCTCTACACGGCCCAGCTGGCCGGCAACCAGGACACCTCCGAGGTGCGCCGACGCGTGTCGCGCGACGGCGGTGCGACGTGGGGCGAGCCGACGGTGCTGTTCCCGGCCAGCGACCGCGGCGGCGTCTTCGTGCGTCAACCCCCGGTCGTGCTGCCAAGCGGCCGCATCGTCGTGCCGGTCTTCAACTGCGTCAGCGTGCCCGGCGAGAAGTGGTCCGGGGACGCCGACACCTCGAGCGTTCGGGTCAGCGACGACGGCGGCGCCACGTGGACCGACGTCGAGGTGCCCGGATCGCTGGGCTGCGTGCACATGAACATCGTTCTGCGGCAGGATGGTTCGCTGTGGGCGTGCTTCCGCAGCCGGTGGGCCGACCACGTGTACGAGACGACGTCGGTCGACGACGGCTCGACGTGGGCCGAGCCGGTGCCCACCCCGCTGCCGAACAACAACTCCTCGATCCAGGCCACCGCGCTCGGCGACGGGCGACTCGCCCTCGTGCTCAACCGCAGCAGCGCCGCCGACGCCACCGCGCGACGCGTGTCGCTCTACGACGAGATCGACGACGAGGGCATCCGCGAGGGCGTCGACGGGCCGGTGCTCGCCGACGCGGACGGGGCCGATGCGACGGGCACCCTTGTGGCGTCGGACGACTCGGGTGACGGGAACCGGCCGCGGCGCGCGTTCTGGGGCGCCCCCAGGGCGCCGATGACCCTCGGCGTCAGCGTCGACGACGGCCGCACCTGGCCGGCGCTGCTCGACGTCGAGACCGGCGACGGCTACTGCCTGTCGAACAACTCGCGCGACGGCCTCAACCGCGAGCTGTCCTACCCCTCGGTGCTGCCCGGCCGCGACGGCGACCTCCACGTGGCCTACACGCGGCACCGCCGCGCGATCCGGTACGTGCACGTGCCGGCCGAGACCGTCGAGGCCCTGGTGCGCGACGCGATGAAGGCTTCCGGGCAGGCGTGACCGGCGTGACCGGGCCGGCGACGAGTGGACCCCTGACCGGCGGGACGCGCCCACCCGCGCCCCGCACCGCCGTCGTCACGGGCGCCAGCTCCGGGATCGGGCTCGCCGTGGCCCTCGACCTCGTCGAGGCCGGGTGGCACGTCATCGGCCTGAGCCGGACGCGCGGGTCGCTGCCCGGCGGCACCACGTGGCTGACGTGCGACCTGGCCGACGTGACCTCGGTCGACGCGGCCGTCTCGGCCGTGCGCGAGTCCGCGGCCGGCGGCGTGGACGCGATCATCCACGCCGCCGGCCTCCAGCACTCCGGCCGGCTCGGCTCGCTCGACCACGCCGGCGGCGAGCGCATGTGGGCCGTGCACGTCCGCGCCGCCGAACGGTTCGTGGACGGGCTCGTCGACGACGTCGTCGACGGCGGACGCGTCGTGCTCGTGGGCAGCCGCACCATGACCGGTGTGCCCGGCAAGAGCCAGTACGCGGCCACGAAGGCGGCCCTCGCCGCCCTGGCCCGCTCGTGGGCGGCCGAGCTCGCCCCCCGACGCGTCACCGTCAACGTCGTGGCGCCCGGCCCCACCCGCACGGCGATGCTCGAGGACCCGAACCGCTCGATGACGCCTCCGGTCGTGCCGCCACTCGGGCGCCTCGTCGAGCCGTCCGAGGTGGCGGGCCTCGTGCGGTTCCTGCTCGAGCCCTCCGGGGCGATGGTCACGGGGCAGACGCTCGTCGTCTGCGGCGGCGCCTCGCTGCCCTGACCCGACCCCACCCGAAGCGTCCGGAACCGCCCCCGCGATCACCCACGCGGTAGGACGCTGGGGTGATGGACACCGTGGTCAGGACCCGCCACGGCGTGGTCCGCGGGCTCGTGGAGGACGGCGTGCACGTCTTCCGCGGCATCCCGTACGCCGCGCCCCCGTTCGGCCCGAACCGGCTCCGGCCTCCGGCGCCCGTGGTGCCGTGGGACGGGACGCGGGACGCCACCAGGCTCGGACCCGAGCCGCCCCAGGTCGCGCCACCGTCGACGGGCGGGACGGCCGAGGGCGCGCAGGAGGAGTGGCGTGACGTCGACGCCGCGTTCGCCGCCGTGGAGCGGGCGAGGGCGACCGAGGACTGCCTCAACCTCAACCTCTGGACCCCGGACCCCGGAGCCGCCGCCCTGCCCGTCATGGTGTGGATCCAGGGCGGCATGTTCGAGCTCAGCTCGACCGCCGCCTACGACGGCAGCAGGTTCGCGCGCGACGGGGTCGTCTGCGTCGTCGTCAACTGGCGGCCGGGTGCCGAGGGCCTCCTGCACCTCGGCGACGGCGTCGCGAACGTGGGGCTGCTCGACCAGGTGGCGGCCCTGGAGTGGGTCCGCGACGACGTCGCGGCGTTCGGCGGCGACCCCGGCGACGTCACGGTCTTCGGTGAGTCCGCCGGGGCGATGAGCATCGGCTGCCTGCTCGCGATGCCACGCGCCGAGGGCCTCTTCCGGCGGGCGGTCCTGCAGAGCGGCGCCGCCCACCACGTGCTGTCCTCGGCCGACGCGCGTCGGGTCGCCGACCGGCTGGCCGCGGCGCTCGGCGTCGAGGCGACCCGGGAGGCCATCGCCGGGGCGGGCGTCGACCGGCTCCTCGGCGCGCAGGCGGCGCTCAAGCAGGAGCTGCTCGCCCGGCCCGACCCCGCGATCTGGGGGCAGGACGTCGTCGCGACCGTCATGCCGTGGCAGCCCGTCGTCGACGGCGTCGTGCTGCCGGCACTGCCGATCGAGGCGATCGCCGCCGGGTCGGCCCGCGGCGTCGACGTGCTCGTCGGCACGAACACCGACGACTGGAGGCTCTGGCTCCTCGTCAGCGGCGCCATGGGCCAGGTCACCGACGCCATGCTCGCCGGCCCGGTGGAGCGGTTCGGCCACCTCAGCCTCGCGGCGTACGGCCTCGACGCCGGTGACGACCTGGCCGCCTACCGTGCGCACCACCCCGGCCTGGCGCCGGGGGAGCTGCTCGCGAAGGTGCAGACGGACTGGTGGATGCGGGTGCCCGCACTGCGCCTCGCCGACGCGCACCTCGCCTCGCGGAGGGACGCGTCGACGCGCACGTTCGTGTACGAGTTCGCCTGGGGCGCACCGGGTCTGGGTGCCGTGCACGCGCTCGAGGTGCCGTTCGTCTTCGACACGGCACACCCGGACGCGCCGCTCTTCGGGCCGCTGCTCGGCCCGGACCCGCCGCAGGACCTCGCGCGGGCCGTGCACGCGGCGTGGGTCGGCTTCGCGCGGGACGGCGACCCCGGGTGGCCCGAGCACGACCTCGCCCGGCGCGCGACGATGCGCTTCGACACTGCGAGCGGCGTCGTCGACGACCCGTACACGTGGGAACGCACCTTCTGGGAGGGGCGGAGGTGAGCGGCGCCGGCGGCTACACCGTCCGGGACATCCCGCCCGAACGGCGGCCCGTGCTCGACCGCCTCGCCGGGGCCGCGCGACGGTTCCAGGTGCACGCGCTCGTCGAGCTCGACGTCGCGGAGGCGCAGCGCCGGATCGACGCCGCGACGGAGCACGTGTCGTGGACCGGCTTCGTCACGGCATCGGTCGCCGCCGCGGTGGCGCTGCACCCGGAGGTCAACGCCCGCAAGGCGGGCCGTCGCATCCTGTCCTTCGACCGGGTCGACGTCGGGGCCACCGTCGAGCGCCTCGAGCAGGGCCGCGCAACGCTCGACATCGTCGTGCTGACCGACGCGGACCGGCTCTCGTGCGCGGACGTGACGGCCGCGCTGCACCGGGCCAAGGTCGGCCCGCGCCAACCGCACCCGCAGGGCAGGCTGCTCGGCGCGGTGCTCCGCCTGCCGGGACCGGTGCGGCGGGCCGCGGTGCGGGCCGCCGCGACGAGCCCGGCGGTGTCGGCGTCGTTCGGTCCCGCCGTCGGGGTCACCTCGATCGGGATGTTCTCCTCGACGTGGGGCTGGGCCGTGCCGCTCGCCCCGCTCACGGTCATCGTCACCGTCGGCGGCGTAGCCGAGCGTCCGGTGGCGCGGGACGGGCAGGTCGTCGTGCGGCCGATGCTGCCGCTCACGATCAGCCTCGACCACGCCGTCGTCGACGGCGCCCCGGCGGCCCGGTTCGTCGAGACGCTGCGCCGGCTCGTCGAGACGGCCGCCGTGCTCGACGCCACGCGTCCGACGGGGGACGCCGCAGCCGCCCGCTAGGCCGAAGGCGGGTCCGGGGGCGCCATCCTGCTGCCGAGCTGCGCCTCGACGGCGCGGTGGACGCTGCCGTGGATCCGGTCCGCCCCGATCCGCTCGAGGACGCCTTCCCGGTCGAGGATGTCGCGGGCAGCGGGCTTGAGCTTGGCCAGCCGGAGGGTGATCCCCGACTGTTCGGTGAGGTCGAGGATGTCGGCGATCTTGCCCGAGCCCTGGGAGTCCACGTAGGCGATCCCAGAGCAGTCCAGGACGATCCCGGTGAGCCCGTCGCTCGAGTTGATCACCTCCCTGATGCGGTCCTGGAGGGCGTCGGACGTCGCGAAGAACAGGCCCCCGTCGAGCCGGAGCGCGGCCACTCCCGGCACCTCTTCGTCCTCGGGGTGCTCGGAGAGCTCTCGGAAGACCTGCGTGCCGGCCTCGCGCGCCAGCGTCGGCATGGCCGGGTGGGTGGCCACCCACACGAGCCAGAGCAGCGACAGCGCGATCCCGATGACGACGCCGGCGAACACGCCGAAGAGCAGCGTGCCCACGATGGCGGCGGTCGCGATCCAGAAGTCGAAGCGTTGCACGCGGAAGAGCCGGCGCATCTCGGGCACGTCGATCATCCCGCTGACGACCGCCTCGATGATGAGCGCCGCGAGAACCGGCTTGGGCAGCTGGGAGAACAGGGGGGCCAGCACGACCAGGGTGAGTAGGACCGTCACGCCGGAGGTCAGCGACGCCAGACCGGTCCGAGCCCCGGACCTGTCGTTGAGCGAGCTCGCGGACAGGCTGGTCGATACCGGCATCCCCTGCAGCAGACCGGCGCCGGTGTTGGCCACCCCCTGGGCGAACGACTCCTGGTCCATGTCGATGCGGTAGCGGTGCCGTGCTGCGAAGGCCCGGGCGTCCCCGGCGGTCTGGGAGAACCCGATGAGCACCAGCGCCGTCGCCGCCACGGCCACGACACCGACGTGGTCGAGGGCTAGCCCGAGGTCGGGCACCTCCACCGAGGGCAGCCCCCGCGGCACCTCACCGACCAGCGCCACCCCCCGGGCGCCGAGGTCGAGCAGCCACGACGCGACCAGACCACCGACGACCAGCACCAGGGCTCCCGGGACCGAGGGCGCCAGCCAGCGGAGGCCGAAGACGACCGCGAGGGCCGCGACCCCGACGAGCACGGTCCACGCGTCGGACTGCCCCAGCGTCCCGAACCAGGACCACAGCTCCTGCACGGGGTTGGACCCGGTCGTCTCGGTCCCGGTCAGCTTGGGCAGCTCACCGATGACGACGTCGAGCGCGGCTCCGAAGAGGAACCCGGTGACCACCGCCCGGGACAGGAACTGTGCGATCCAGCCGACGCGGAGCACGAACATCAGCAGGAACAGCACGCCCGAGGCCAGCGTGATCCCGGCGACGAAGCTCGCGATCTCGTGCTCGGCGGTGAGCCCGGCGGCCAGCGTCGCACCGGCGGCCACCGCCGCCAGCCCGGAGCTCGGCCCCACCGAGATCTGGCGGCTCGTGCCGAAGACCGCGTACAGGATGGCGCCCGCGGCCGCCGCGTAGAGCCCGTTCTGCAGCGGGATGCCGGCGATGCCGGCGTAGCCGAGGTTCTTCGGCACGATGAGCGCCGCGACGGTGACGCCGGCGACGATGTCGGGACGCAGCCAGCTCCGGTCGTAGGAGCGGAGCCACCCGGCGATGGGCACGAGGCCCGGCCGCGTGGCGGTCATCGCGCCGTGGGCGTCAGCGTCCGTGCGCCCGTCACGCGGGTCGGCCCGCCGTGGCGCAGGTGGTGCAGCGGCCGGCCGGGGACCGGCGTCGGCACCGGCTCGACCGCGGCCGGCACGACCATCGCGTCGCAGGGCAGCGCGTCGAGGGCCCCGCGCAGGACCGAACCGCGGACCATCTCGACGAGCGCTCCCCGTCCGGGTCGGCGCACCTCGTCGTGGCCGCCGACGACGACGAGGTCATCGGGGTGGCAGCGCGTCGTCAGGGTGTCGACGCGGTGGTCGAGGACGACGACCTCAGCCCGGCACCGCAGGGCGGCACTCTCCGCGACGGTGCTCTCCGCGACGGTGCGGACCGCGTCCCACGCCGCGACGAGGGCCGCCTGCCGCTCCGCCTCGCCCCCGAGCGCCCGGACCGTGCGGACGACCGAGAGGGGGTCGCCGCGCAGCCGCGCCTCCCGGACCGCGCACCGCAGCACCTCGCCGTCGTCGGCCCGGCCGGTCAGCGCCGCCCGCACGGCGGGGCCGCGGTCGGGGGAGCGGTCGAGGTCGGCGGGGTGCACGTGGGGGGCCCGACGCGTCACGTGCGGCAGCATGACCGGGCACCCGGCGCGTCGGATCACCTCGTCCGCGGTCCGGCCCAGGAAGAGCACCTGGTGCCCGCCGAGCCCACGGGCCGGCGCCACGAAGAGCGCCGCGCGCGCGGCCAACAGGCCCATCGCCGCGTCGTCCTCCCGGGGGATCGAGGCGATCTCGACGGGCACCGTCGGGTCGGTGGCCTCGGCGACGATCGCGGCCCGGCGCGCTGCCGTGTGCATCGCCTCGGCGGACAGCCGCCGGTGGCCCGGCACGCTGATGCTCGTGCTCGACTCGTCGACGACGAGCAGCACGAGGTCGTGCCCCCGGCGCGCCGCCTCCGCCGTGGCGGTGGCGATGGCGGCCTGGTCCGCAGCCGACCGCCCACACCCCACGACGACTGCGTCACAACGCTTTCGATCGAGCATGGCCCACCGCCCATCCGCGCCACCCTGCCGCCTCGCGCAGGGCCGAGGTCCGACCTCGCCGCCGCCAGTGTTGCGCCGCCGCCACGCGGCGGGATCACTCCTGCGGGATGAGGCTGACCCCGCGCCCGTCGACCACGCTGGTCCTGACGACCACCGTGGCGTCGAGCTGGCTCTTCGAGAGGACTGGCATGGACAACATCACGACCAACTTCTGGGACGTCCTGCTGTGGAGCTTCTGGTTCTTCATCTGGTTCGCCGCGATCTTCGTGTGGGTCCGGTGCATCTTCGACGTCTTCCGGGACCGGGACCTCAGCGGCTGGGGCAAGGCCGGCTGGGCCATCCTGCTCATCCTCGTGCCGTGGCTCGGCGCGCTGATCTACCTCATCGTCCGCGGGCGCAGCATGTCCGACCGGCAGATGCGCGAGATGGCGCAGGTGCAGCAGCAGCAGGAGGAGTACATCAGGTCCGTGGCGTCCGGCTCGGGCGCTGCGCCGAACGCGGCGGACCAGATCGCCAGCGCCAAGTCGCTGCTCGACTCCGGCACGATCACGCCAGAGGAGTTCGAGGCGCTGAAGACGAAGGCCCTCGCCTGACCCTGCGGAGCGACAGGGTCGGAAGGAGCACCCCGATGGCGAAGAGCACCGCGCCCGCAGTCGCGGCGACGGCGGGCGCGGGCTCTGGCGCCATCCTCGTCACGCTGGCCTCCGGCCAGTTCCTCATGGCGCTCGACAGCTCGGTCATGAACGTGTCGATCGCGACGGTCGCCGCCGACCTCGACACCTCGGTCACCGGTATCCAGACGGCCATCACCCTCTACACGCTGGTGATGGCCTCACTCATGATCACCGGCGGCAAGGTCGGCCAGATCCTGGGCCGCAAGCGGGCCTTCGCCCTCGGCTGCATCATCTACGGCTGCGGGTCGCTGACGACCTCGCTGTCGCCGAACCTCACGGTCCTGCTCATCGGCTGGTCGATCCTCGAGGGTGTCGGCGCCTCGCTCATCATGCCGGCCATCGTCGCCCTCATCGCCGCCAACTTCGGTCGGTCGGAGCGTCCGCGCGCGTACGGCATGGTGGCCGCGGCGGGGGCCATCGCGGTGGCGGCCGGCCCGCTCATCGGTGGGCTCTTCACGACGTACCTGTCGTGGCGGTGGGTGTTCGCCGGGGAGGTCCTCGTGGTGCTCGGCATCCTCGTGCTGACCCGCAGGATGGCCGACACGCCACCGGAGTCCGGCGTGAGGCTCGACCTCGTCGGCACCGCGCTGTCGGCCTCCGGCCTGGCGCTCGTCGTCTACGGCATCCTCCGCGCCGGGTCGTGGGGGCTCATCGACCCCAAGCCCGAAGCGCCGACGCTCTTCGGCCTGTCCGCGGTCATCTGGCTCATCCTGGCCGGTGGCTTCGTCCTCGTCGGGTTCCTCGCGTGGGAGCGTCGACGCGTCGAGCGCGGGGAGGCCGCACTCATCGACCCGGCGATGCTGCGCAACCCGCTCCTGCGCGGTGGGCTCACCGGCTTCTTCTTCCAGTACCTGCTGCTCGCCGGCCTGTTCTTCGCCGTGCCGCTGTTCCTGTCGGTCTCGCTCGGCCTGTCGGCGATCGCCACCGGGGTGCGGATGCTGCCGCTGTCGGTGACGCTGCTCATCGCGGCCGTCGGCGTGCCGAAGTTCTTCCCCGACGCCAACCCCCGTCGCGTCGTGCGCCTCGGGTTCCTGTCCCTCCTGCTCGGCCTCGTCACCCTGCTGGGTGCGCTCCAGCTCGGCGCCGGCCCCGAGGTCGTCACGCTGCCGATGCTGCTCGCGGGGCTCGGGATCGGCGCCCTGGCCTCCCAGCTCGGCAGCGTCACCGTGTCGTCGGTGCCCGACGAGGAGACGGACGAGGTGGGCGGCCTGCAGAACACCGTGACGTTCCTCGGGTCCTCCTTCGGCACGGCGCTCAGCGGCGCCGTGCTCATCGCGGCGCTCTCCTCGTCGTTCTTCACCGGCATCCAGGACAACCCGGCGATCCCTGCGAGCCTCTCGTCGCAGGCACAGGTCGAGCTGTCCGCCGGCGTGCCCTTCATCCCGGACTCGCAGCTGAGCGCCGCCCTCGACGCGGCCGGCGTCCACGGCGACACCGCGGCCGCGGTGATGGACGAGAACACCGCCGCCCGACTCGCCGGCCTGCGGGCCTCGCTCGGGGTGCTCGCGCTGCTCGGGCTCGTGGCCATCTACTCGGTGGGCGGCATCCCGACGCGCCAGCCGGGCGCCAAGCCCGAGACGACGGCCGCCGGGGACGAGGCGGGGGCCGCCCCCGACCCGGAGGCCGCCGGGTCGTCGTGACGCGTGGCGCCCTTGACGTGGTCCGGAGGGGGACGGACAGTGAGGCGTCGGGTCGGCGGCTCGGGTGAACAGGGGGCACGTGGTGCGTCGCGTGGTTGTGGCTTCTGCGGGCGTCGCCGTGGTGGCGTCGGTGGTCGTCGGGGTTCTGGCGTGGTTGGGTGCCGGGCCCTTCCGAGCACCACTCAAGGAGTACTCGTTCTCGCCGACCGAGGTTCGTACGCTGGGCGAGGGCGGGGACCCGCTGGTGATCTCCGTCATGTTCCCGTGGGGCGAGGACGGGGTGTGTTCGGGCCAGTTCACGGTGACGGCGGTCGAGTCCGCGTCGTCGGTGGTCGTGAGCCAGGTCAAAGGCTCGGAGTGGCCAGCCGGAGAGCTGTGCGCGGACCTCGGAACGCCGGATGGGGTCTCCAGTGCGGAACTCACACTGCGGAGTCCGCTGGGCGACCGGACGGTCACCAGGGCTCAGGATGGCGCGGTGCTGCCCGTGCTGGATCCGTGTGAGCGGCAGGGTGTGCCGTCGATGTGCCCACGGCTTCAATAGCGCTACTTCGCGCTCGAGCCACGTACAGAAACTCTTCACCGGGTCGAACGCCGGGCCGGAGTCCTCCTGCGGTGACGTGCTTGTCCGTCTGTGCAGCTGGGGGCTCGAGCCGTCAGCGAGTCAGCCCCCGACTGCGAACGCCACAACCTCGTGGTCACGACATGCGTCGGGTAGCAAGGAGCGCACGTCGGTGCCGTGTGGCCTCCCAACGCCTCCATCGAGCCGGTCGCCGGGTCGAAACGTCATGCCGTTGACGCGGACCTCGAAACTGTCTCCGCGAGAAACCAGTTCGGTGCCTGGGGGCCACGCGAGAACGGTGTCGTCGTCCAGGAAGCCGACGCACGTGCGTGCGACCAGGCCCAGCTGTCCACCTCCACCGACCATGTCCCCGCTGTCCCCCTGCCTACCGAGGGTCTCGCTTCGTGCATCGATCAAGAGGGTGACGCCGTCGGCGTGCTCGAGGTGTGCGGCAGAGCCTCGCGGGAGCACCGAGAAGGCAACAGCGGCGCCGACCAACACGACAGCGGCCGTGACAGCGCACAAGATCCACAGTCGGGCAGGCCCGCTCGGATCGATCCCGCTCATGCGGCTGTCTGAACGTGCGCGACGCCGACATCCATGAGGCGATCCTGTCACCTGACCCGCGTCGAACGCGCCGTCAGAGGCGAGCCCCGACGACCTGCTCTTCACTGCTCCCGAGGACGGCCTGCGTCGTCCGGACAACCGGCGTGGATGCGTGCTCGACCCGGAGACATGTGGTGGGCCCCGTCGGGCTCGAACCGACGACCAGCGGATTAAAAGTCCGACGCTCTACCAACTGAGCTAGAGGCCCGGGTGGGTGGGGACGTTAACAGGGAGAACCGTAGGGACAACAACGGTGTGATTCGCCTGGATCCCAGCCCGCCGTCAGTATGCCGCACGGACCCTCCGCTGAGACCCGCACCCGGTGCCTCGGCCCGGAATCGAACAGCGCGCCCGACCGCGCCGGGACCGCGTGGCCTGGGCCGCGGGCAGCCTCGAGATGGCGCTATGTCCGGTCGAGGAGCCCGGCGCTGCGGGCGGCCGCGATCGCGGCCGTGCGGCTGTCCACACCGAGCTTGGTGTACGCGTGGTTCAGGTGCGTCTTGACCGTCGCCTCGCTGACGAACAGGCGCTTGGCCACCTGCCGGTTCGACAGCCCCTCAGCGACGAGCCGCATGACCTCGAGCTCGCGCGCGCTCAGCCCGGCCTTGCGGGTGCGCAGGGTCGCGATCATGCGCTCGGTCATCGACGGGCTGAGGACGGTCTGCCCGGACGCCGCGGCCACGATGGCAGCGACCAGCTCGTCGGTGGCGACGTCCTTGAGGAGGTATCCCGAGGCGCCCGCCTCGACGGCGCGCACGATGTCGGTGTCATGGTCGTACGTCGTCAGGATGAGTACCGCAGGCGCAGGGGGCGTGAAGGAGAGGACCGCTCGGGTGATCGCGACCCCGTCCATGCCGTCACCGAGTCGCAGGTCGCACAGCACGACGTCCGGGCGCTGCTGCGCCGCAGCGGACAGCGCCGCCGGGCCGTCCCCGGCTTCGGCGACGACCTCGACCTCGGGCCGGGCTGCCAGCAGCATGCGCAGTCCAGCCCGCACCACCGGGTGGTCGTCGACGATGAGGACGCGGACGGGCGTCATCCAGCGACTCCCGCGCGCAACGGCACGTGCGCGGTCAACGCGGTGCCCTCACCCGGCGCGGACTCCACGTCGAGACCGCCGCCGAGCTCGCGCAGCCGTGCCCGCGTGGACGACAGCCCGTAGCCGCCGGCCTCGGGCGCGTGCGGTCTCGAGTCGACCGCTCTGGGGTCGAAGCCGATTCCGTCGTCGACGACGTCGAGGCGTACGGAGTCCGTTGTCTCCGACAAGGACACGACGACACGGGTGGCGTGGGCGTGCCTGCGCACATTGGCCAACGCCCCCTGCAACGTGCGGACCAGGGCGACCTCCAGGGCCGTCGGCAGGGCATCAAGCTGCCCGTCCAGACGCAGGTCGGTGGGGATGCCGGTCTGGTCGGTGAACGAGTCCAGCAGGCGCCGGAGGCTGGTCGGCAGGGTCGCCCCATCGAGCTGCCGTGGCGCCAGCGACGCGACGACCCGTCGTGCCTCATGCAGGTTCTCGGACGCCGTGGACTGGATGTGACGCAGGAGCTCACGTTGGCGCGTCCGGTCGGTCACCTCCTCGGCTGAGCGCGCCAGCAGCACGATCGAGGAGAAACCCTGCGCCAGGGTGTCGTGGATGTCGCGGGACAGGCGGGCCCTCTCGCCGAGCGCGCCGGCCTCACGTTGGGTGGCGGCCAGTTGTGCATGCAGCGACTCGGCCTCGGCCTGCGCTTCGACGAGGGAAGCGATGAGGCGTTCGCGTTCCACGCCGTACCGGACGAGCTGGACCTGGCCCCAGGAGACGATGAGGGCGAACAACGCGCCGATCGCCGGCCCGATGACCCCCGCGACCGTGAGCACGCCCAGCGCGTGCCACGGCGCGACCACGACCACGGCCAGCACGGCGAGCGCGTACGGCACGGACCAGCGCCACGGGAGAAAATGCCCGGCAAGCAACCAGAGGCTGAACGCGACCCAGACGAACTCCGCGGAGAGGGCGACCAGGACGAGCCACAGGGCCGTCAGCCCGAGCAGCCATACGAGTACGGCTGATCCGGCGCCCGATGTGGCACCGGGGACTCTGCCGGTGCGCTCGGTCTCCCGCGAGGCGGGTGCGCCAGGGCCCGCTCCGCCATGCACCCGTCGGCGCCGGGAGAAGACGACGCCGAGGACGTACCAGCCCAGGAACGCGACGGTGAGCGCCACGGCGGAGGCCGGCGATGCCCCGAGCGTGACGGCCCTGACCAGTCCGATGCTCGTCAGGGCCACCAGGAGCAGGTGCTGGAAGCCGGTCAGGAACCGCAGGGCCGAGTCCACATCCCGAACCTACGGCACAGCCCGATTCGCGGGGACGGCCTCGGCGTCAGCGGGTTCTTCGCCGGTACCTGTGGCGGCACGACGCGAGCGGGTCGGGCGGGTCGAGCGGGTCGGGCGGGTCGGGCGCGCCGGCCACCACAGGCGGTCCTGCACGAGCCCGGCCAGCGCCGGCACGAGCACCGTGCGCACGACGAGCGTGTCGAGCAGGACCCCGAGCCCGACGATCAGCCCGAGCTGGCCCAGGGTCACCAGGGGCAGCACGCCCAGGGCGGCGAACACGGCGGCCAGGACGACTCCGGCGCTGGTGATGACGGTCCCGGTCGCCCCGACCGCGCGCACCATGCCGTCCTTCGTGCCATGCGCGACGGCCTCGTCACGGGCGCGGTGAGCCAGGAAGATGGTGTAGTCGACACCGAGGGCCACCAGGAACAGGAACGCGATGAGTGGAACCTGCAGGTCGAGGGCCGGCCAGCCGAGCAGGTGCGTGCCCACCCAGGAGCCGGCGCCGATGGCACCCAAGGCGCTCAGGGCGTTGACCGGCAGCAGGAGCAGCGGCGCGACGAACGAGCGCAGCAGCACCAGCAGGACCAGCCCGGTGATGGCGAAGACGAGCGGCACGATGAGCCTCAGGTCGGCCTCGTTCCCGGCGCGGGCGTCGACGTCGGTCGCCTCGGGACCGCCGACGAGCACGGCCGCCCCTGGGACCTGGTGGACGGCTGCACGGATGGCTTCGACGCTCTGCCGCGCTTCGGCAGTGCCGGGCGAGGCGTCGCTGATGACGGTGACCACGACGGGTCCGGTGCCGGTGGCTGCGGCAGTGTCTCCCGCGGTGCCCGCAGCTGATGGTGCACCGAGGACGTGCACGCCCGGCACGGTGGCGGCGGCGCGGGCCACCCCTTCGGCATGGTGCGCGTCGGTGATCACGACGGTGGGCTGTGCGGCCCCGGCCGGGTAGTGCTGGGCGAGCACCTGCAGCCCGGTGGCGGACTCTGCCGAGCCGCGGAAACGCTCGGTCTGGCTCAGGCCGAGGTTGGTGCCGAACAGTCCGGTGCCGAGGACCGCGAGGAGGGCCACGGCGGCCGAGGCCATGACCGCGGGCCGGCGCACGACGCGAGTGGCGACGCGTCCGAAGGCGCCGGCACGGACGTCACGGCTCGTGCCCGCGTCAGGTACGAACGGCCAGAAGACGCGACGGCCGGTGATGGCCAGGGCCGCGGGCAGCAGCACGAGCACGCAGACGAGGGTGATGAGCAGACCGGCGGCTGCAGCCACCCCGAGGCCGCGGATGCCCGGTGTCGAGGCGAAGGCGAGACTGCCCAGGGCCAGCACGACCGTGACGTTGCTCGCGAGCACAGCCGGGGTGGTGCGTCGCCGAGCGGCAGCCAACGCGGTGAGGTGGTCGGGGTGGGTGTGCAGCTCCTCGCGGTAGCGGGAGATCAGCAGCAGCGCGTAGTTGGTGCCTGCACCGAAGACCAGGACGCTGACGATTCCGGTGTCGAACTGCAGGTCGAGCGCCGCACCGAGCCGGGCCGTGACGGTGGCTGCCGCCTGGTCGGCGAGGGCGACGACCGCGAGCGGGATGAGCCACAGGATGGGGGAGCGGTAGGTGAGCAGCAGCAGCAGGGCGACGATGCCGACGGTGATCAGCAGCAGGGTCACGTTCGCGCCGTCGAAGGCGGAGGCGATGTCGGCGCCGAACGCCGGCCCGCCGGTGACGAGCACCTGCACCCCTTCCGGGCGCGCGTCGGCGATGCGTTCGCGCAGCGTGGCGATGGTGGCGGCGTTGTCGGTGTTGGACGCTGCGGTGGCGACCGGGAGCTGGATCGTCGCGGCGAGCCGGTCGGCGGAGCGGGTCGCGCTCGAGGCGGGATGACCTGCCGGTGTCGGCAGGTGCCGTCCGAGCTCGTCGAGGGCTTCCAGGTCGGTGCTGGTGACGGGGTGGCCGTCCTGGCGGGTGGCGACCAGCAGGACGGGCTGGACCTCCTGCCCGGGCAGGGTCCCCAGGACCCGGGCTGCGCGCGCTGACTCACTGCTCGTGGGCGCTGGTTCAGAGCGCGAGGCGGCGTCGGTGGTCTTCAGGCCGCCGATGGCGGCCAGGACGGTGACCAGGCCGAGCACGAGCGTGATCCACGCTCGACGACGGCTGGTTGTTCGGTCAGTGGACACGGTTCTCCTTCAACCAAGGCGGAGCACGGCGCTGCCGCGGGGATGAGTCGCGGTGGCCGCGCGACGGTGACGGGGGCCTGGCGGCGGTGCCTGGCGGCGCGAGTGGGTCGAGCGGCGGGGCGGCCCCTCCCCGGCGCCGACCGTGGCACGCAGGGTCAGCCGGCCGCGGAGGTCACGGGCTGGGCCGGCTCGCTGGTCTCTGCGGCGTGGGTGGGGCTGTGCACGCCGGGATCGTCGGCCGGCGCGTGGAGCGCTGACGCGCCGGCAGCGTCCGTTCGTTGGGCGGGCACGCCGAGCGGGCTCGCCGGTGCCAGGCGTGCCACTCGGATGGCGCCGAGGACGCCGAGGCCCACGAGGACCGCGGCGCTGATGAGGGCGAGGCGGGTGGCGTCGGCGAACCCGGCCGACAGCGCGTCCGTCACCAGCGGCCCGATGCCGCCGAGCGGACCGTGGGTGCCGTCGGCCCTCAGCAGCGGGATGACCCCTCCGGCGCTGTCGGCGCTGGAGGCTGCCAGCTGCTGGGCGAGCTCGTTCGGCAGCTGGGGGATGCGTGCGAGCCGGTCGGGCAGGCCCGCCGACAGGCCGGCCGCGAGAGTGGAACCGGCGATGGCGGTGCCCAGGGCCGAACCGAGCTGGCGTGCCGTGCTCTGTGCCGCGGACGCCGACCCTGACTGCTCGGTCGGCACGTCGCCCAGCACGGTGCTGGTGAGCTGCGCCGAGGCCAGGCCGAGCCCGACGCCGTAGACGACGAGGGTGGCGGCCAGCGCCCACGGTGAGGTGTCCGGCCCGACCATGAACGCGGTGACCAGGACGCCGGCCAGCTCGAGCGCCAGGCCGAGCACCACGATGACGGGTGGGCGAAGGCGCGTGGCCAGGCGGCGTGCCTGCGCCCCCGACGCGAACGCCCCCAGCGCCATCGCGGCCACGACGACGCCGGTGGACAGGACGGTCAACCCGAGCACGTTGACCAGGTAGAGCGGCAGCACGAAGACGAGGGCGAACTCGCCGGCTGCGACGGCGAACGCGGTGAGGTTGCCCCAGGAGAACGTGGGCACCGCGAACAGGCGCAGGTCGAGCAGCGCGTCACGGCCCGCGCTGGAGCGGCGCCGCTCCCACACGGCGAACAGGACGAGCAGCCCGACCCCGGTTGCGATCGCCGGCACCACGACGCTGACGGGGGCGGTCACCGGCCACGTCAGGCCGGCAAGGGTGAACGTGGCGGTCGGCCTCCACCACCCCAGGGGGGTGCCCTCGATGAGGCCGAAGACGACCAGGGCCAGACCTGGCCCGCTGGTGAGGAGACCGCCGACGTCGAGACCCCGGTGGGAGCGGGCGCCCTGGGTCTGCGGAACGGTCAGGGCCGTACCGATGAGGATCAGCACCCCAAGGGGCACGTTGACGTAGAAGATCCAGCGCCAGTCGAAGCTCGTCACGAGCCAGCCGCCCAGCAGCGGGCCGACCGCAGCCATCCCGGCCATCACGGCTCCCCAGATGCCGAACGCCCGGGCGCGGTCCTGGCCCCGGAACGTCGCGTTGACCGTCGACAGGGTCGCGGGCAGGATCATGGCGCCGCCGATGCCCTGCAGGGCCCGCGAGGCGATGAGGGCTGAACCGGAACCGGCCTGCCCCGCGATGATGCTGGCGACGACGAACACGGCGACACCTACCGCGAACACGGTGCGGCGGCCGAGCCGATCGGCCAGCCTGCCGAACACCAGCAGGAGCGCTGCGAACACCATCGCGTAGAGGCTCGAAACCCACTGTGCGTCAGTCAGGTCCAGATGCAGGTCGCCGATGATGCGCGGCAGGGCCACGCCGACGATGGTGCCGTCGAGAACGATCATCGACAGGCCGGCGGCCAGAACCCCCAACGCGAGCCACTTCCTCGGCTGCTCGCTCACAGTCGGTGACAGAGCCTGCATCGCTCAGGCCTCTGCGCGCGCCGTCGCGGCCCCCATGAGCACGTGCTGACGCTCGGCCTCGACCTGGCGCACCACGCGCCCGATCCCGACGAAGAGCAGTACGAACGCGCCGGTCAGCACCATGTGGCCGAGGCCAGAGACCCCTGCCAGCGCCGCACTGTCGGCGGCGTCGTTGCCCAGGACCTGCAGGACGCCCTTGACGAGCATGCCCCCGGTCGTCAGGACCAGGCCTGCCTGCCACACCCAGAAGCCCGCCCTGAACGGGCGAGTCGTCGCCAGCCGGCTCCAGATCCCAACCAGTGCCAGCAGCACGAGCGAGACGACGGTGCCGAGCACGAGCGTGTGCGTGTGCACCAGAGCCAGCTGGGTGCCGCCGGCGACATCGTTGAGCTTGGTGAACTCGCGGTAGAAGAGCCCACCGGTGAGGCCGACAGCGGTCCAGGCGGCGGCCGAACGGTAAAGCAGGGGAAGCATTTTCGAGACCTCTCATCGACGTGTCATCAACGTCTTCGACGCTACGGAGCGCCGGCGCCGCCGCCCACCGGCCGGCATCAACCTTTCGGTGGAGCCGGTCAGCGGAGCCCCCGGTCGACCGGCCGAGGCGCGTCCGTGTTTCGGCCGCGGCCGCGGCGACGAACGCTCCCGGCTCGTGCTGAATCACCCGCCGCCGACGATCCATCCGGATCACCCCTCGCAGGCGATCTCGGACCGCGGACCTCAGCAGGCGGACGGCAGGGCGTCGGCCGACCCCGGGCTGCGGTAGTCGAGCCGGATCCCGTCGCCGCGCGGTACGGCGACGGCGCTGCCGTCACTGCGCGTCCAGCCGACGGGCAGGAAGACGTACTGGCCGTCGGTGTTGAGCAGCAACACCAGGCCCGAGTACCGGAACGCGTACGCGTTCTGGCCGCCGCCCGCACAGCGCAGGACCTGCACCCCGTGCTCGGCGGGGATGCCGAGCGACTTCTCGCTGTAGACCACGACCCGGGCACTGCCCTGCAGGCCCGCTGCGAGCTGGGCGGCCCGCTCACGTCCCACGGCGGAGGAGTAGTCACCGGCCGCCCAGAACAGCGCCATGGCGACGACGACGGTGAGCCCGGTGACCTCGGCGATGCCGGAGGTGCGCGAGTACGAGGGGCGTCGTGGACGGACGGCGTGGGCTGCGTAGCTGAGCAGCGTCACCCCGGCGACGAGGCACCCGGGCCCGACGCCGACCCGGTCCGGCAGCAGGCGCACGCCGAGGACCGCGAGCAGCCCGGTCGCCGCGAGAAGCAGACCGACGACGGCGACCGCCGGTGCGACCCGGCGACGGACGTCCGGGCCGAACCGGCCGCTGCGCCGGACGGCGGGCGCCAGCCAGAGCACCGCGAGCGCGACCATCGCGATGACGACGCCGGGCACGAAGAGGCCGTCCTGGCTCACCAGCAGGTAGTCGGCGTTGCTGAACCCGAGAGATGTCGGGTCGATCCCGAACCACCCGAACAGCGCCGTGGTGCGCGACCAGCCGAAGTAGACGAGCAGGGCCGTGACCAGGGTGACCGGCGCGACGACCGCGCCGATGACCTTCGTGACCCCGGGCAGCTCGCGCAGCATGCTCGCCGGGCTGTCCAGGACCTCGGCCGTGAGCTCCTCGGACCGTGGCGTCGTCCCGCCCGCACCGTCCGGCCGAGGCGCGTCGCCAGGACGGGGCTCGGTCACGACCCGGCGCCCTGCCCGGTGGCCGGCACGCTCGTCGACCCGTCCGTCGACCCACCGGACGACCCGCCCGACGAGTCGCCCGTCGACGAGCTGTCGGAGGGCTCCTGCGTCGGCTCGACCGTCGGTTCGTCCGTCGGTTCCGGGGGCCCGTTGTTCGCGGCGTCGCACTCCTCCTGCGACTCGGTCAGGACCGTGACGGTCGACCCGCGGGCCGCCGTGGTGCTGGGCGAGTAGCCGAGGAGGCAGGCGCCGTCGCCGTACTCCAGCTGCACGCAGAGGGTGTCTCCGCCGCAGGCCGTGACGAAGGCGCCCTCGATGGCCGACCGCAGCCCGTCCATCGAGGTGTGCGGGTCGGGGATCGTCGGCACGTCGATCGGCGACCCCACCGCGCCGCCACCGCCGTTCCCGCCGTTGCCATTTCCGCTGCCGCTGCCACCACCGCCGGTGCCGCCGCCTCCACCACCGCCGCCCGCGCCCGTCGGCTCCACGGCCGAGCCGGTCGACGGCGCAGGCGTCGACGCCGTGACCGTGGTCGGCTCGGACGCGCCCGCCTGGGTCGTCGCGGAGGAGGCGACCGGGGTGTCCGGCGGGCCCGAGGGCGCGGCCGAGCGTTCGCACGCCGTCAACGCCGCGACGGCAACGAGCAGTGCGACCATCCCCCGCAGAGCTTCTCGTCCAGGCATGGTGAGTTCCTCACGACCAGTATTCCCCCGTGATCAGAGCCGCACACCGGATCGCCTGATACGAGAGGCGACCGGGCGTGGGACCGTGCGAGAGGGACGCGCGACCGTCACGTTCGCCCTCGCCCGACGCGCGTGTGGGGTTGACTGGCGCCCATGTCGCTGCCGCCGGTCGAGATCACCGACCTCCTGTGGTCGTTCGACGCCTCCGGCGGGCGCCGCGCGACCGGCCGCACCGCGGTGGTCGAGCGGCTCCGGGCCTCCGGCCAGGAGCGGGCGGCGCGGCTCGTGTCGCGGCTGCCCGTGACCGACGGCGACGTCCTCGACCCTCGGCACGTCGACGCCCTCGGGATCCGGGCGCACGCCGAGCTGCAGCGCCTCGCCGAGGAGCTGCTCCTGTGGCGGCGCGTCCGGGCGACCCTGGCGCCGCTGCTCGCCGACGTCCGCCTCCGCGCGGCCGCAGCGGCAGGTCCGGGTGCTCCGGTGACGACCCCGCCGGTGCGCGTCGTCGACGTCGGGCGCGGGCTCGGGTACGTCGTGCGAGCCCTGGCCGCCCGGGGCGGCCTCGGGGCCGGCGTCGACCTCGTCGGCGTGGACCTGAACCCGGTCCTCGTCGGCGAGGCGCGTCGCCTCGCCGAGGTCGAGGGCCTGGCCGCGCGGTTCGTCGTGGGCGACGCCCTCGACCCGGGGGTCGCCGTCGACGACGGCGCGACGACGATCGTCATCTCCACGGGCCTGCTGCACCACCTCCCCGCCGAGGCCCTGCCGGGCTTCTTCGCCGCGCACGCCCGGCTCGGCGTCGCGGCCTTCGCGCACTGGGACCTCGTGCCCGGACGCGTCGCGCGCCTCGGCTCGTGGGTCTTCCACCGCGCCCGGATGCGCGAGCCGCTCTCGCGGCACGACGGCAACCTCTCGGTCCGGCGGGCGCACGAGCCCGCGCTCCTGCGCGCAGCCGTGGCCGACGGCGCGCCGGGCTACCGCCTCCCCGACACGTCGGGCGGGCTGCTCCAGGTGCCGGCCCTCGAGGTGCTCCGTCCCACGGTCGGGGTCCGGGTGTGAGCCCGCCCGCCGTCGTGACCGGCGTGCTCCCGCCGGGCCTGCCCACCGTGGCAGCGCTGTCGACGCTCCTCGTGCTGGCCGCTCTCGACGCCGCCTTCTCCGGGTTCGGGCCTCGGCCGGACGCGACGGGGTGGTGCGCCACCGTCGCCGCGACCTGGTGGCGTCGGCGCGCGGACTGGCCGCCCTGGCTCTGTCCTCGTTCCCGCTGCTCCCGCTCCTGGTGCTGAACCTCAACCACGGAGCCACGCTCGAGCGCTGGGGGAGCGCCGCGAACGCGATGCTCGTCGTCTACGTGCCGTACGCGCTCGTCGTGCTCACGGCGCTCGCGGCCCACGCGGTGCTGCCGTGGGAGGTCGGCTACCTGGCCACCGCCGTGCTGCTCGGGCCGCTGACGCTCGTCCGACCCCTCGTCGCGGTCGGCGGGGCCGCGTTCGCGTGGTTCGCCGTCGACGCGCTCCTGGTGAGGCTCGGCGTCGTCGTCGCGCTCGTCGTGATCCTCAGCGTCGAACGTGACGTGTCGCTGCGGTGGTACCGGCCCGCCCGGGCCTGACCCCAGCCCGGGCGTGACCCCTGCCCGGGCACCCGCCCGCGGGGCGAGCGGCGTCAGGGTGCGTAGCGCTCGGCGAGCGCGGCCGCCACGGCCTCGGGCCCGGGCATCGCGGCGATCTCCTCACGCACCTGCGTCACCCGGCCGCGCAGCGACTCGTCGGTGAGCAGCGCGTCGACCGCGGTGCCCACGTCGGACGTGTCGGCGTCGTTGTGCACCGCGTGGCCGAGCCCCAGCTCGGCGAGGCGCGAGGCGTTGAGGAACTGGTCGGCGCCCTGTGGCGTGATCACTTGGGGGACACCGGCGGCGAGGCAGCCGAGCACCGTGCCCGTACCGTCGTGGTGGACCGCGATGTCGACCCGGTCGAGGACGGCCGGCTGGTCGACGTAGCGCTCGACGCGGACGTGGTCGGGCAGCGCGCCGAGGGCCTCGACGTCGGCCTCCGGCCCGGCGGCGACGAGCACCCGGTCGCACCGCTCCGCCGTCTCGAGCACGGAGCGCCGCAGGATGTCCACGGCGCCGAAGGCCACGGTGCCGAGGGTCAGGTAGGCCGTGGGTCCCCCTGCAGCGTCGAGCCATTCGGGTCCGGCGCCGCGCGGGTCCGACCAGCCGGTCGAGCGCACCGGGACGCGCTCGAAGGGCAGCTCCTCGCTCCCACGCCACGAGTCGGGCCGCGGGTCGAGCATGACGTCGAGGGGAAAGTCGATGACCGAGCGCAGGGCGTCGAGGAAGAACATCGGGGGCGTCAGCGACACGTGGAACGACACGGCCGGCACGCCGGCGGTCCGCGCCGCGACGGCCGCACCGACGTTGCTGCCCTCGTGGACGACGAGGTCGGGCCGGCCGTGCCGGTCCCAGTGCGCGAGGAGGCGCGGCGTGACGTGCCGGGGCATGACGACGCCGAACATCGCGGTGGGCCAGCCCATCGGGTCGCTCGGGTCGCGCACCTCGGCGCGGGCCTCCTCCTCCGCGTCGTGCAGGGTCATCCCCTCGGGCACGATCGGCACGACGGGGACGGGGACGTGCCCGGCGAACGTGACCCCGGCGCCGAGCTCGACGTCGTGGCCCGCCGCCGCGACCGCGGCCGCGAGCGGCAGCAGCGGCAGCACGTGCCCGTGGGCCGGGATCGACGCGAACATGACGCGCATGGACCGAGTGTCGGGCCGTGTCAGGCGGTGGCGCAACGGCTTTGCGCCGCGCCGGTCACAGGGCGGCGAGGATGCGGTCGGCCACCTCGGCGGGCCGGATGCGGGTCGTGTCGATGACGATCGCGTCGGGCGGGGCCGGTAGCTCGGGGATCGGCAGCAGCGTCCGGAGCACATCGGGGTCCATGAGCTTGGCGCGCTGCGTCCGCTCGGGCCCGACGACGCGCGCGGCCAGCTCGTCGGCGTCGGCGGTGAGCCAGACGGGCACGAAGCGGGCGCCGCGGCGCCGAGCCAGGTCGCGCAGCCGCTGGACGAGCGCCGCGTTCTCCGGCTCGTCCGGCAGCCAGTTGGTGAAGACGTGGCTGAAGGAGGACGGCGCCAGCTCGGCGGCCTCGTGGACGACGGACAGCACGCGTCGGCGCAGCTCGTCCGTTGCCCTGATGCCCTCGCCGCGGTGCACGCCCATCGGCACGAACACGGGGTCGTTGACGAGGTGGTTGTCGACGACGATGGCCCCGGTGCGCCTCTCCAGCTCGCGGGCGACGGTCAGCTTCCCGACGGCGGGCGGCCCGACGAGGTAGAAGAGGTGCGACATGGGTCGTCAGTGTGCCGGACCAGCGTGCCGGACCCGGCACGACGCCGCGGGAGCCGGACCTGCCGCGCCTGCATCTTCGTGCAACCGGCCGTGCCGCGGCCCTCGGCGGGCACCCCGGCCACGTACCGTGCTCGCACACCGGGCCGGGCCGCACGCCGACCGGGCCCGGGTGACCGACTCCCGCCAGCGCGGGGGCGAGCCACGACAGGGGACCCACATGACACAGACCCACCGAGCGGCGGTGGCCCGGCCCTCGCCGCGGGGCGCCGGACCGATCCTCGACCGGACCGACTGGCGCCGCGGCTTCGACCTCGCCGCCACCGGCCTCGACTGCCGCGAGTGCGGCGCTCGCGTCGGCGTGCGCCCGGAGCTCGCCGACCGGCACCGCCGGTGGCACGCCGAGCTCGCCGGCCTCCTCGCAGCGCCTCTCGAGGACGCGCCGGGCGGACCCGACCGGGGCCCTGCGGGGTCGTGACGCCCCGGGGGCTGCTTGTGGACCGCTTGCGGCGCCCTTGCGGAAATCTTGCGAAACCGGCACGAAACGGGCAGAGGTTTCCGACACTGGGTGGGATTCCACCCTTCGTCGTCCGGAGCTCCGCATGTTCTTCACGTCCCGCCGCCACCCTTCCCGACGGTCCAGCGCCGGTCGGGTCGCCCCGGTCATCGCGCTCGCTCTGGGTGCCCGGGGCGCGCTGGGCGCCGGCGGCGCCCGGCTCGCCGTGACGACGCTCGCGATCCTCGCCGCGGCGGCAGGAGCCCTGGCCACCGCGCCGGGGGCCGCCGCCGCGACGACGACGCCGGGCGCCGACAGCCGAGCCATGTGGGTCTGGGACACGAGCACGCCCGCCGCCACGGTCGACCTCGCGGTCAGCACCGGCATCGACCAGCTCTTCGTGGCCGTGCCGCCCAACGTCACGACGTCGAGCCGGCTGCCCGAGATCAAGGACCTCGTCGGCCGCGCCCGCGCCGCAGGCATCCGCGTCGACGCCCTCGGGGGCGACCCCGGCTGGGTGGACAACCCGTCGTGGGTCGTCACGTACTGGCTCAAGCCCGCGAAGAACACGGGCCTGTTCACCGGCATCCACGTCGACGTCGAGCCGTACTCGACATCAGCCTGGACCACCGACCAGCCCACCGTCGTCGCGAAGTACCTGACGCTCCTCGACAAGCTCAAGGCCAACGCCGGCACCTACCCGGTCGAGGCCGACATCCCCTTCTGGTTCGGCGAGATCCCGGCGACCGCGAGCAGCGGCGCGGCCTCGAGCCTCGACCGCGAGATCATGAAGCGCACGGCGGGTGTCACCGTCATGTCCTACCGCAACACCGCGACCGGCCCCGACGGCACGCTCGACGTCGCCGCCGCGGCGCTCGCGGCCGGCGCGTCCCTCGGCAAGCCGGTCCGTCTCGGGCAGGAGACGAACTACCTCGGCAGCACGGCCGTCGACGCGAAGCAGACGTTCTTCGGCTGGACCCGCACCGACATGGAGGTGCAGCTCGCGCAGGTCGTGGCCGGCGCGTCCGGCTCGGCGACGTTTGCCGGCCTGGCGATCCACGACGCCTCCGGCTACGCCGCCATGGCGCCCTGACCGAGCCGCCGCCGGCCCCCCGGGACCGACCTGCCCGACGCGGCTCAGTCGTCGAGCGACGACACGTACTGCTCGAGGGCGGCGCGGTCGGTGCCCAGCTGCTTGACGTCGTGGCCGAGCGCCTGAGAGGCCGCTGCCGCGGTGAGGGTGAACGTCGTCCCGTTGGCCTCCACCGTCACGCGTTCGAGGTTGCCGACCGTGCCGAGCAGGAGCGTTGCCTGCGAGGTGACGTCGACGGGTCCGCCCGACTTGACCGGGTCGGGGAAGCGGACGGTCACGCCGTAGGGCGAACGGTCGGTCTGCAGCGAGATCGTCCGCCGGCCCAGGGCGTCGAGCCCGGTGTCGCCGACGAGGGCGATGACCTTGCTGTTGTCCCCGACGTGCGCCGTGCGGTCGGCCCACAGCTGCGCGACGAGCCTGCCCGACGCGTCGGTCGGGGCCTCGCTCGGGGTGGCGTCGCGGCCCGACGTCGCGGAGCAGCCGGTGAGGAGCGCGACGGCGGTGAGGGCGGCCATCGCGCCCGCTCGGGACACGGGGGAGTGCGGCGACGGGGTCTGGTGGGGCATGGGATCTCCTGTGCTCAGGCCGGGCTCGCCGGGTGCGGCGCTCCGGGTGGACGCTGGCAGGCGCCGATCGGATCCCTCCTTTCCCGGACGTGTCCCCGTGCACCGCGGCCCACCTGAGAGGCTGGACGCGTGTACGTCAAGGTGTGCGGTCTCAGGGACGCCGCGATGGCGCGGGTGGCCGTCGAGGCAGGCGCCGACGCGGTCGGCGTCGTCATGAGCGAGGGCAGCCCGCGGCACGTGACGCCCGAGGCTGCGGCCCGCGTGGTCGAGGCGGTCGATGGCCGGGCCGACACGGTGCTCGTCGTGCGCGAGATGCCGGTGGAGCAGGCGGTCGAGACCGCGAGGCGGATCGGGGCCGACGTGCTCCAGCTGCACGGTGGCTACTCGGCGGCCGAGTTCTCCACGGCGCGAGCGGGTTTCGCGCGAGTCTGGCGCGCGACGGCGCTCGGTGCGACCACCGACCTCACCGTCGGAGCGTGGGGCGAGGAGCTGCTCCTGCTCGATGCGCCCGTCGCCGGCTCGGGGCACACCTGGGACCTCGGGGTGCTCGAGCACCGAAGGCCCGAGGGGCGCTGGCTGCTCGCGGGCGGTCTCGACCCCGCCAACGTCGCGGCCGCCGTCGAGGCCGCCCGCCCGTGGGGCGTCGACGTGTCGAGCGGTGTCGAGTCGAGCCGCGGGGTCAAGGACCCCGACCTCGTGCGGGCCTTCGTCGCCGCGGCCCGTGCTGCGGACGCCGCGGGTCGCTGATCCCGCAGGGCAGGCTGCCTCGGGCGCGGACGCTAGCGGCTCGGCAGCGGCGTGCCGGTGACCGGCGTCGTCGTGCCGGCACCTGACGCGGTCGTCGCGGCGAGGCTCGACGAGGTCGCCTGGACGGGAGCGCTCGACGTCCCCGGGCCCGGCGTGCCGGACGTGCCCGGCGAGGTCGCCTGGGTCGTCGGGCTGGTGGGTGTGGCCGTGATCGTCGAGGTCGCCGTGACGGTCGCCGTGACGGTCGCCGTGACGGTCGCCGTGACGGTCGCGGTCGTCGTGCTGCGCGCGGTCACCGTGGAGGTCACCGTGACCGTGGTGCGGGGAGGCGTCGCCCGGGGGAGCGGCGTCGACGCCGAGGGAGGCGGCGCGGGTGCCGGAGGGCCGCCCGTGCCCAGGGCCCCGACGTCGCCGGCACCGGATGGCACCGCGGCCCGCGCCATGAGGCGGAGCACGGTGGCGAGGTAGGCCCGCGAGTGGTTGTACGACAGCACCGCGCCGCGCAGGTCGGCCGGGCGGGCGAGGTCGCGGCCGGACGCGCAGAGGTAGGCGGCGGCGGAGGCTGCCGCGTCCTCGACGTCCTGGGGGTCGCGGGCGCCGTCGGCGTCACCGTCCCGGCCCCACCGGCGCCACGTGCCGGGCAGGAACTGCATCGGTCCCACCGCGCGGTCCCACACCCGGTCCCCGTCGAGCGCGCCGCCGTCGCTGTCGTGGACCGCCGCGGTCCGCGTCCCGTCCAGCCGGGGGCCGAGCACCGCCGGCACGACGACGTGGTCGGCCGTCAGGCGCCGACCCCGCAGCGACCCCGACTCGACCTCGCCGATCGCGGCGAGCAGCGACACGGGCAGGTGGCACGAGGCGCGGGTCGAGCGGGCCGCCCGTGCGTACGCCGCCCCGAGCACCGCCGGGACTGTCCACGGGGCCGCGTGGCCGAGCGTCCCCCCGGCCGTGCTGCCGGCGTCGGCGTGACGCGTCGATGCCGTACCGACGACTCCCGTGGAGGTTGGGGGCAGGGCCGTCACCGAGGCGGGGACGGGGTCGACCGGCGAGGAGCCGATCCCCGTGCCGAGGAGCGCGACGGCCGGTACCGCCGACCGGCCGAAGCGGGCCACGACGACGGCGGCGTCGGCGGCAGCCGCTTCGGCCGGAGGGACGATCGCGAGCTCGACGCCCGGCCGGCCGTCGGCAGCGAGCTGCGACCCGGTGGGCAGCGTCCGCGCCGACGGGTCGCCACCCAGCCCGCCGAGCACCATCAGGCCCGCGCAGAGCAAGAGCGCCACGCGTGGACGCGACCTCAGCCCGGCCGACCACGCCGAGGCGGTCAGGACGGGCCCGGACACGACGCGTGCCGGCCACCGATCCCGTCGCGCCTCGTCCACGGTGCACCCCCGCACGCCTCGGGGCAGGCCCGATGACCCGCCGCACCGACCGTCGCACCACCGCGGGACGCCCGCTCCCGGACGGGCCGGGTGCTCACGCGTCGGTCATGTGCGGCCGAGGTCCGCATCACGACCCGGTCAGGTCGCGCAAACACCTCTGTCATGTTCCTGTCAGGATCCCGCACCCTTTCGTCCGGGACCGTCCGCATTCGGGCCGCCCGACGGGAGCGACATATCGGACATCGCCTCATCAGGAAGCTCACAGGTGCTGAACTGATCTGACTTGTCAGTACGGGGGACGTCAAGGGGGACCGAGGATGGCCACAGTCATGGTCGTCGACGACGAAGAACGCATTCGGGGACTGCTGGCGAGATCGCTCTCGTCGGAAGGGCACTCGGTCGTGACGGCGGCCACCGCCAACGCCGCGCTCGACCGCCTCCAGGGCGGGGGCGTCGACCTCGTGCTGCTCGACCTGGTCATGCCCGGACCGAGCGGCCTGTCGATGCTCAAGGTGATGAAGCAGCGCACCGACATGCCACCGGTCATCGTGCTGTCGGGGGTCACCGACGTCGGGGCGCGCGTCCAGGCGCTCGACAACGGGGCGGTCGACGTCGTGGCCAAGCCGTTCAGCCTCACCGAGCTGCTCGCCCGGGTGCGCCGCAACGTCGGCCAGGCACGCCCGGCCCGCGACGACCAGGTGCTCGAGGCCGGCGGGGTCCGCCTCGACCTCGGCCGCCGACGGGCCGGCTTCCACGACGTCGGGGTGACGCTGACCGAGCGCGAGTTCAGCCTCCTCGCCCACCTCATGCGTCGACGCGGCCAGGTGTGCCGCCGGGAGGAGCTGCTCCACGACGTGTGGGGGCTCGAGTTCGACCCGGGGAGCAACGTCGTCGAGGTGTGCGTCGGCCGGCTGCGGAGCAAGCTCGGCCAGGACCTGCCGCTGGAGACGGTGCGCGGCGTCGGCTACTGCTTCTACGAGGACTGAGGAGAGGCCGTGGTGGCGCGTCGGTCGTTCTGGGTCTGGGTCGTCGTCGGCATCGTCTGCTCGGCGATCATGTGGGCCGTCCCCGGCAGCGAGACCGTGCCGTACCACATCGCGTGGGCCACCTTCGCCCTCTGCTTCGGGCTCGAGGTGTGGAGCGCCGCGGCCACGTGGACCAGCCTCGCGATCTTCACGGTGGTGACCGGCTCGATCCTCGTCCTGCGGGTCGCGGAGGGCGTGCTCGACTGGCAGGAGGCCGCCGAGATCCCGCTCATGCTCCTGCTCATGGCGCTCATGGTCGTGCACGTGCGGCGCCGGCAGGGAGCGATCGCCGCACTCACCGCGCTGCACGAGCGCGAGAGCCGCGAGGCCCACTCGCGCGAGCTGCTGACACGTCGCACGTCGCACGAGATGCGCTCGCCGCTGACCATCACGCGCGGCTACATCGAGGTGCTCGAGGACCGGCACGTCGGCACCGAGTCGGCCATCGAGCTGGCCATCGTCAGCGACGAGCTCAAGCGGCTCACCCGGGTCTGCGAGCGGCTCGTGCGCAGCCTGCTCGCGCAGCAGGACCTCGAGCTCGAGGCCGTCGACCTCGACGACCTGCTCCTGCGCACGCGCAACGCGTGGGCCGCCGTCGCCGAGCGCGAGTGGCTCGTCACGGCGAGCGCCGGCACGTCGAGCTGCTCGCCCGAACGGCTGCGCGCCTGCCTCGACACGCTCGTCGAGAACGCGATCCGCTACACGCGCCCCGGCGACACGATCGAGCTCTTCGGCAGCCGCGGGCTCGACGGCTGGATCTCCGTCGGGGTGTCGGACTCCGGCCCGGGCTTCTCCGCGGGCACCCGCCGCGCGGTGCTGGCGGGTGCGCACACGCAGGCCGTCGGGGCCGTCGGGGCCGGCGGTGACGTGAACGGCTTCGCGGCTGAGGGGCCGGATTCACCTGTGGCACAGCTGGGCTCGCCGGACGCGTTCGGGGACGAGCTGTCGCAGACCGGGCTCGGTCTCGGCATGGTCGAGGAGGCGGCGTCCCGACGCGGGGGCCGGCTCGAGATCGGTGTCTCGCAGTGGGGCGGTGCGCGGGTCGGGTTCTCCTGGCCGGCGCGGACCGCCTGACGCCGCGCCCGTCGGCTCGGCCCGTCGGCTCGGCCCGTCGGCGCGTACGACGCGCCTCCGGGCGTGCGTAGTGCTTGCATGGGGGCACGCGCCGGGCACCCATCGTGCCGGCGGTCGTCGAACAGGGGCACGGAGGTCGGTCGTGGACGCAGCGTCGCAGGTCGGGAACGAGCAGTCGCCCGGCGCCGGGGGACCGGCGCCGCAGCCGGGGCAGGGGACCGCCCCCACGCCACCGGGGGTGACGATCACTCTCGGTGCGGGCGACGGCATCGGCTGGGCCGTCGCCGCCGGGCTCGCGCTCGCTGCCCTCTTCGTGCCGGGCGTCCTCCGGGCGCGCTCTTCGTCGTGGCGGGCCTGGTGGCGACGGCCACGGGGAGCCCGCGCTGGCTCGGCATCCTCCTCGTGACGGCGGGCGTGCCGATCCTGCTGCTCGTCCTCGTGACGCGTTCGTACTGGTTCGGCTGACGCCGCGCGCACCCTCGTCCCTGACCGATCGGTCGGTGGCTGACCGATCGGTTTGACGCTGACCGATCGGTCAGTGCACCATCGGACCGTGAGCAGGCCACCCCGTGACGCCCTCCGGCGCGAGATCGTCGACGTCGCCCAGCGGATGTTCGCCGGCATCGGCTTCCGCGGCACGTCGCTGCGGATGATCGCCGACGAGGCGGGCTGCTCGAAGGCCGCGCTGCTCTACCACTTCAAGACGAAGACGGCGATCCTCGAGGAGCTGCTCGACCCCCTCGTCGTCGACGTCGAGCACATCCGCGCGAGCGCGCCGGAGTCCCCGCCCACCGACGCCGTGGCCTTCGCCCTCGAGCACGCGGCCGCCCTCGTCGTGAAGCACCGCAGCGCCATCGCCATGCTCCGCGGCCTCGAGGACATGGCCGACGAGATCACCGTCGTCGGCCGTGGGCAGGAGTGGGTCGACGAGCTGACCGAGGTCGTCGTCGCCGACGAGGACACCCTCGACCGACGCGTCGCCGCCCACGCCTTCGTCGCCGGCCTGCTCGCCGCGTGCCTCTCCCTGCCCGACGTCGACGACGAGGCCCTGTCCGGGGCCCTGCTGCGGCTCGGGGCGCGGATGTTCGACCGCGACCCGGCGAGCCTCACCACCGTCCGTCTCTGACCCGACCGACCCACCCACTGGAGACCCGCATGGCCACCCTGCTCTACCGACTCGGGCGCCTCAGCTTCCGCCGACGCGGCATCGTCGCGACGCTGTTCGCCCTCGTGCTCGCCGCCGTCGTCGGCGGGTTCGTCGCCGCCGGAACGCCGCCCACCTCGAACATCACGATCCCGGGCACCGAGTCGCAGCGCGCGCTCGAGGCGCTGAGCACCGAGTTCCCGCAGGCGAGCGGCGCGGCCGGCACCGTCGTCGTCCGGGCGCCCGAGGGCCAGACGGTCATGACCCCCGCCGGCCAGGCCGCCGTCAACGCGGTCGTCGCCAAGGCCAACCAGCTGCCCGGCGTCCTCGGCGCGATGAGCCCGTTCGACACCAAGGCGATCAGTCCCGACGGCCGGTACGCCCTGGTCACCGTCCAGTACAAGCAGAGCGCCGACAAGCTGACCCCCGACCAGCGCACCGCCTACGAGCACCTCGGCCAGGGCGCCCCGGCCGGGTGGACCGTCGCCTCCGGCGGTGAGCCGCTGCTCGCCGAGCCGGAGGTGGGCTCGACCGAGGGGCTCGGCGTCGTCGTCGCGCTCGTCGTCCTGCTCATCACCTTCGGCTCGCTCGTCGCGGCCGGCATGACGATGCTCAACGCGCTCGTCGGCGTCGGCCTCGGCGTCGCCGGCCTCATGCTGCTCGGGCACGTCGTCGACCTCACGAGCACGACGCCGATCCTCGCGCTCATGCTGGGCCTCGCCGTCGGCATCGACTACTCGCTGTTCATCACCTCGCGCTACCGGGACGACATCGCGGTCGGCATGGACCGCGAGGAGGCCGCGGGCCACGCGGTGGGCACGGCCGGGTCGGCCGTCGTCTTCGCGGGCCTCACCGTCGTCATCGCCCTCGCCGGCCTTTCGGTCGTCGGCATCCCGTTCCTCACGGCGATGGGCCTGGCCGCGGCCGGGACCGTCGCGATCGCCGTCGTCGTCGCGGTGACGCTGCTGCCGGCCATCCTCGGCTTCGCCGGCGACCGCGTCCTGTCGCGGAGCCAGCGCAAGGCGCGCCGCGGCGGCGCGCCCGCCGCCGACCTCGAGGACGCCGCGACCAACCGTGGGTTCGCCTGGGGCCGAAGGGTGGTCAAGGCCCGTGGCCCGGTGCTGCTCATCGGCGTCGTGCTGCTCGGCGCCCTGGCGATCCCCGCCGCGAGCATGCGTCTGGCCCTGCCCGACGACGGCACCGCCCCGAGCGGCTCGAGCAAGCGCGTCGCCTACGACATGGTGTCCGAGGGCTTCGGCCCCGGCTTCAACGGCCGCCTCGTCATGGTCGTCCACGGCGACGACGCCGCCGGGGTCAAGGCCGCCGTGCACCAGGCCGCCGGCATCGCCCAGAAGACGCCCGACGTCCTCGCGGTCGCGCCCGGCCAGACCAGCGCCGACGGCCGCACCACGATCCTCGCCGTGATCCCGAAGTCCGGCCCGAGCGACGAGGCCACCTTCGACCTCGTCCGCGACCTGCGCTCCGGCGTGGCGCCCGTCGCCACGTCGACCGGGGCGGAGATCTCGCTGACCGGCGTCACGGCCATCGGCGTCGACGTGTCGGACAAGCTCTCGGCAGCCCTGCCCGTCTACCTGCTCGTCGTCGTCGGGCTCAGCTTCGTGCTGCTCGCCCTCGTGTTCCGCTCGGTCCTCGTGCCGCTCAAGGCGACCGTCGGCTTCCTCCTGTCGGTCGGGGCGACGTTCGGCGCCACGGTGGCCGTGTTCCAGTGGGGCTGGCTCAAGGACGCCATCGGCCTCGACACCCCCGGGCCCCTCGTCAGCTTCCTGCCGATCCTGCTCATCGGCATCCTCTTCGGCCTGGCCATGGACTACGAGGTGTTCCTCGTGTCGCGGATGCGCGAGGACTTCGTGCACGGCGAGTCGGCCCCCGAGGCGATCGTCTCCGGGGTCGGCCACGGTGCGCGAGTCGTCGTGGCGGCGGCGCTCATCATGATCAGCGTCTTCGCCGGCTTCGTCTTCGTCGACGACGCGATCATCAAGTCGATGGGCTTCGCGCTCGCGTTCGGCGTGCTCGTCGACGCGTTCGTCGTCCGCCTCGCGCTCGTGCCGGCCGTCATGTCGTTCTTCGGCGACCGGGCGTGGTGGCTGCCGCGCTGGCTCGACCGGCTCCTGCCGAACGTCGACATCGAGGGCGAGAGCCTGCGCCGGCGCACCGCCGCCTGAGGTCCCTGAGATCCCTGAGGAGCCACGGACGCCCGCGGGGGCAGCGGGCCGCGCGGACGCCGTCAGGCCGGGCGGTGCAGCACCGCGCCGGAGGGGGCCACGGTCAGCGTGCCCTCGCCGGTGCCGACGACCTCGCCGTCGACGATGAGCGAGCGGCCGGCGGGGTCGCGTGCCGGGAAGACGAGCGTCACGGCCGGCCGGTCGGCGACGATCCCGGTCGCCGTGCTCCCGACCCGGTCGACGACGAGCCCGCCGTCCTGCTCCGACCCGGGTCTGACGCGCACCGCGAGCACGTGCGGGCGCTCCGCGCCCTGCGCCACGAGGAACGCGTAGTCGTGGTCCTCGAGGGCTCGCGGCAGGTCCGCGAGCTCCACCCTGATGCTCATGGCCACCTCCGGGTCCGGCCGCACGCCGCGCGCGTCGTCCCTCGGATCCTCCCGCGTCGGGGCCCGGGTGACCAGAGCGAGGCCCACATGGGTAGGCACAGTGCAGGGCCTTCGGCGATGCCGGCTCGACCTATCGGCCCAGGCCCGGGTGGTTCTGACCGTGAGCCGCCCGGGCCGTCCCCGCTGGATCGTGCACCTCGCCGTCGGCCGGGAGGGCTAGCCTGCCGGGATGAGCGATGGCGAGCACCGCAGCAACCCCCGCCGTCCGGCGTTCTTCAGCCCGGCGGCGCTCGAGGCGCACGGCCCCGCCTACGACCCGACCGAGGAGATCCTCGTCGCGCACGAGACGGCCCGGGCCCTCGTCCGCGCGGGGCGCGCGGCCGCCGACCCCGATGTCACGGCCAAGCTCGTCGCGCTCGTCGACGAGATCGGGCTGTCCACCCTCGCCGAGCTGTGGTCGCAGCGCCCGGCCCGCAGCCTGCCCGGTGCCCTGTGGCGCCTCTACGTGCTCCGCGAGTGGGTCCGGCGGACCCCCGACGACGCCAGCCGCGAGTACGGCGCGGGCATCCGGTTCACCGGTCCGAACCACGCCGTCGCCGGCGCCGCCGAGCCACCGGGCCCGCAGGAGATGAGCCGGCTCGTCGACGAGGTGCTCCGGGGCGTCTTCGAGGGCGACCTTGCCGTGGCCCTGGAGCGGGCCGCCGCCTTCTGCCGCGTCGTCGCCGCCGGACGGGCCGACCTCGGCTCGGGCGACGAGAGCGCCGAGCAGGCGGCCAACGTCCTGTCGATGGGCGAGGACCTCGCCGCGTGCGCCCGCCTCTGGCGTGCCGACACCCTCGACTGAGCCTCCGGTCCCGCACGCGCCCCGCACGGGCTCCCGCAGCGGGCCCGCACGGGCCACGCCGCCCGGGTCCACGTTTCGACGCGGTTTCTTTGGACTTCGCCGCGGACGCGCCTATCCTTGAACCCGCGTCGGGCCGCGGTAGCCCCGGGTCCCAAAATCCGCCGCTACGAGCGGCCCAGTGCCGAGAGGCGCTCCCGGCCCGACGTCACCATCCACCGGAGTCCGGCCTGCTGTCGCCACGGTCCAGCCGCCACCCGCCCCGATTTCCGCGGCCCGTGGGTGGGGGGTGATGATGCTCCGTGTGGCTCCACCCGCATCCCTGTCATCTCGTCGTCCCCTTCCACGCCCGGCACCTGCCCGGCGGATCTACTCTGGGCGCATGACGCCCGAGGAGGAGCGGTCCTCAGACCTGCTCGATGTCGCCCTCCGGGACGAGATCGAGCTCGTCTCGGACCTCGTCGTGGCCGCCTCCGGCAGCCCGCGCCACTTCACCCCGGCCGAGGTCGACGAGCTTCTCGGGGTCGGTGAGGACGCCTGCCCCGATGCCTCGCCGGCGCCGGATCCCGCTGCGGCAGCAGGGGCTTCGCTCCCCGTCGTCCCCGACGCCCCGGGTGCCGTCGTCGGCGACGTCGCTGCCCACCGCGCCGACTGACGCGCCGACCGACGCCGACCGGCGCCGACCGCGGCTCCGCTGCGGCGCCGCTGCGGCTCCGCCCGTCCCGCGGGGTGGTCCCACGACCCCTACCCGCCGGTAGGGCCCGCTCCGCCGCCCGAACGGGAGGTGAACCCCGGGTGGAGCCTCGATTGCGTCGCATGTCGTCCTTGCCCGTAGCATCGTCCCCGGACCAGACCCCGACTCGACCGGAGCACGCCCGTGGGTTTTCGCCTCACACCCCAGGACACGAGCTTTTTCTCCCTCTTCACCTCCTCCGCACAACTCCTCGTCGAGGCGACCCGGGAGCTGACCCGCTTCCTCGAGGTCGAACCGGCGAAGCGCCAGGAGGTGGCCGACCGGCTCAAGGAGCTCGAGCACGCCGCGGACGACGCGACGCACGAGCTCATCAACAAGGTGAACAGCTCGTTCATCACGCCGTTCGACCGCGAGGACATCCACAACCTCGCCGCGTCGCTCGACGACTGCATGGACCTCATCGAGGAGACCGCCGACCTCATCGTGCTCTACCGCGTCGGTGAGATCCCCGAGGGTCTCGTCGACCAGTTCGAGATCCTCGCCCGGATGGCCGAGGTCACCGCCGAGGCGATGCCGCGCCTGCGCTCGCTGCAGGACCTCAAGAGCTACTGGATCGAGATCAACCGTCTCGAGAACCAGGCCGACTCGCTGCACCGCACCATGGTCGCGAACCTCTTCAACAACTCCGTCGACCCCGTCACGGTCATCAAGGTCAAGGCCATCGTCGACGGCTTCGAGAACGCGGCCGACGCGTTCGAGAAGGTCGCGCACGTGGTCGAAGGCATCGCGGTCAAGGAGTCCTGACCCTCCGATGGACACCACCGTCCCCCTGTTCGGCGTGGTCGCGGTCATCGCGCTCGCCATGGGCTTCAACTACACCAACGGCTTCCACGACGCGGCCAACGCCATCGCGACGTCGGTCTCGACGCGCGCGCTGACCCCGCGCGTCGCGCTCGTCATGGCCGCCGTCGCCAACCTCTTCGGTGCGTTCTTCGGCCAGAAGGTCGCCGCGACGATCGGCAGCGGCATCATCGCCCAGCCCACCGGCGTCGACGGGCTGTGGCTCGTGGCCGCCGCGCTCGTCGGCGCCACCGGCTGGAACCTGCTGACGTGGTGGTTCGGCCTGCCGTCGAGCTCCTCGCACGCCCTCATCGGCGGCCTGGGCGGCGCGGCGCTCGTCGCGGGCGTCGCCGTCCAGTGGTCGGTCATCTGGACCAAGGTCGTCATCCCGATGGTCCTGTCGCCGGTCATCGGCCTCGTCGTGGGCTACCTCGTCATGGCGGCGATCCTCTGGCTCTTCCGCCGGTCCAACCCCGGACGCGTCACCCGCGGGTTCCGCCTCGCGCAGACCGCCTCGGCCGCCGCGATGGCCTTCGGCCACGGCCTGCAGGACGCCGCCAAGACCGCCGGCGTCGTCGTGCTCGCCCTGACGATCGCGGGCTACCACACCGGACCCACGGTGCCCCTGTGGGTGCTCGTGCTGTCGGCGGTCGTCATCTCCCTCGGCACCTACGCCGGTGGCTGGCGCATCATGCGCACCCTCGGCCGTCGCATCATCGACCTCGGGCCCCCGCAGGGCTTCGCGGCCGAGACGACCGCCGCGTCCATCCTCTACGTGGCCGGCCTCGCCTTCGGCGCCCCGATCTCGACGACGCACACGATCACCTCGGCGATCATGGGCGTCGGGGCGACCAAGAGCGTGCGCGCCGTGCGCTGGAACGTCGCCGGCAACATCGTCGGCGCGTGGTTCCTCACCTTCCCGGGTGCCGCGCTCGTGGCCATCCTCTGCTGGTACGCCACTGCGATCTTCCGCTGACGCGCGGTCGCGCAGGCCGGTGAGACCCGGCCCCGCGCACGAGAAAGCGCCCACCCGACCTGACGGTCGGGTGGGCGCTTCGTCGTCCGGGCCGGTGCGGCCCCGGGCCCCGGGCCTCCGGCTCAGCCGAAGCGGCCGGAGATGTAGTCCTCGGTGGCCTGCTCGGTCGGGTTGTTGAAGATGCGGGTCGTGTCGTCGAGCTCGATGAGCCGGCCCGGCTCGCCCGTCGCCTTGAGGTTGAAGAACGCGGTGCGGTCCGAGACGCGGGCCGCCTGCTGCATGTTGTGCGTGACGATGACGATCGTGTACTCGCTCTTGAGGTCGTTGATGAGGTCCTCGATGGCGAGCGTGGAGATCGGGTCGAGCGCCGAGCACGGCTCGTCCATGAGCAGCACCTGGGGCTGCACGGCGATGGCCCGGGCGATGCAGAGGCGCTGCTGCTGGCCGCCGGACAGGCCCGCGCCGGGCTTGCCGAGGCGGTCCTTGACCTCGTTCCAGAGGTTGGCGCCCTTGAGCGAGCTCTCGACGATGCCGTCGAGCGTCTTCCTGTTCTTGACGCCGTTGAGGCGCAGGCCGGCCGCGACGTTGTCGTAGATCGACATCGTCGGGAACGGGTTGGGCCGCTGGAAGACCATGCCGACGGTGCGGCGCACCGCCACCGGGTCCATCGACGGGGCGTAGAGGTCCTGGTCGTCGAGCATGACCTTGCCCTCGACGCGTCCGCCGGGGATCACCTCGTGCATCCGGTTGAGGGTGCGCAGGAAGGTCGACTTGCCACAGCCCGAGGGGCCGATGAACGCCGTGACGGACCGGGGCTCGACCGTCATCGTGACGCCCTCGACGGCCTTGAAGCCGCCGTAGTAGACGTTGAGGTCGCTGACGTCGATTCGCTTTGCCATGTCAGGGGATTCGCTTTCTCTTACTTCTTGACCGAGCCGAAGTGCGCGATGAGCCGGCCGATGACGTTGAGCATCAGGACGAGGATGATCAGCGTCAGGGCCGTGCCCCACATCCGCTCGGCGGCGGCCGCGAGGGCGATGTCGCCACGGTCCTGGTTGATCATCATGGGCAGCGTCGGGAAGTTGCCGTTGAACAGGTCGCGCTGGAAGTTCTTGGTGTACGGGGCGAGGATCAGCAGCGGGGCCGTCTCGCCCATGACGCGGGCGACGCCGAGCAGCACGCCGGTGACGATGCCCGAGAAGGCGGTGCGGAGCACCACCCGCACGACGGTGACCCACTTGGGCACGCCGAGGGCGTACGACGCCTCGCGGAGCTCGTTCGGGACGAGCTTGAGCATCTCCTCGGTGGAGCGCACGACCACGGGGATCATGAGCAGCACGAGCGCGAGCGAGGCCGCGACGCCCGAGCGGTCGATCCCGAAGGTCGTGACCCACACGGCGTAGATGAACAGGGCCGCCACGATCGAGGGGATGCCCGAGAGGATGTCGACGGTGAAACTGATCGTGCGGGCGAACCAGCCACGGCCGTACTCGACGAGGTAGACGGCGGTGAGGATGCCGATCGGCACGGCGATGAGCGCCGTGAAGCCGACCATCTCGAGGGTGCCCTCGATGGCGTGGCGCGCGCCGCCGCCGACGTCGTCGGAGTTGATGTTGCGCTGGTTGCCGGTCCACCACACCGAGGTGGTGAGCATGTGCGCACCCTTGAGCACGACGGTGCCGAGGATCCACACGAGCGGCACCATGGCGAGCAGGAAGGCGCCCCACATGACGACGCGGGCCACCACGTCCTTGACGGCGCGGGCCCGGTGCGGGTTGCTCATCTCGCGCAGGGCCTCGCGGCCGCGCTTGCCCCCGGGCGGGGTGGCGTCGGTGGTGGTGCCGTCGGTGCTGTCGAGGGGGCCGCGGTTCTCGGTCACCGTGCTCATTCGCTGAAGGCCTTCCTGCGCTCGATGACGACGCGGGCGATGCTGTTGACGACGAAGGTCAGCACGAACAGCACGAGCCCGGCCGCGATGTAGGCGCCGGTCTTGCTCGGGTTGCTGAACTCGGCGGCGTTGTTGGCGATCTTCGAGGCGAACGTCTCGCCGCCGTTGAACAGCGAGAAGGTCCAGTCGGTGCCGTCGGCGAGCGCCGACACGAGGAAGGTCACCGCGATGGTCTCGCCGAGCGCGCGGCCCAGGGCCAGCATCGCGGCGGAGATGACGCCGGGGCGACCGAAGGGCAGCACCGCGGTGCGGATCATCTCCCACTGGGTCGCGCCGAGGGCGAGCGCGCCCTCCTTGTGCGTGACCGGCGTCTGGTCGAAGACCTCGCGCGAGAGCGCTGTGACGATGGGCAGGACCATGATCGACAGGACGATGCCGATGAAGAAGATCGTGCCGCCGGAGATGCCGGTCGGCGCGAGGAGGGGGAACCAGCCGAGGGTGGACTCGACCCACGTCTGCACGGGCTTCCACACCGGGAAGAACACGATGAGGCCCCAGAGGCCGTAGACGATCGAGGGCACCGCGGCCAGCAGGTCGACGAGCGTCGCCGCCGGCCGGCGCAGCCAGGCCGGGGAGTACTGGGTGAGGAACAGGGCCACGGCCACGCCGACGGGCACCGCGATGCACATCGCGATCGTCGAGGCGGCGACCGTGGTCCAGAGGAACTCGAGGATGCCGAAGGCGGGCTTGTCGCCGCCCGGCGCCCAGACGCGGCTCGTCAGGAAGCTCGCGTTGTTGTCGACGAGGGCCGGGACGGCCTCGACGACGAGGAACACCGCGATGAGGGTCACGATGGCGATGACGAGGAAACCGGACAGCGTCGCGGCGCCGCCGAAGAGGCGGTCGCCGATGCGTCCGGTGGAGGCGCGGTCGGCCTCGAGGGGGGCTCGTCCGTCGGGGCCTGGCATCTCGTCAGTGGCGGATGCACCCGTCACGCTCGACATGTGGGGCCTTCCTGCTCGGGGTCAATCGGGTGGTGCCTGGGTCCGGTACCGCCTCAGGGGCGGACGCCGGTTCGGCGTCCGCCCCTGAGCGGTCGGTCGGTCAGGAGATGGCGTCGACGGCCGTCTTGACCTTGGTCGCGACGTCGGTCGGCAGGGGCGCGTAGCCCTTGGTCTCGAGGTCCTTCTGGACCTCGTCGGAGGCGAACGTCTTGAGGAAGGCCTTGACCTTCTTGCCCGTCTCGGCGTCGGCGTACTTCGAGCAGACGACCTCGTAGGTGACGAGGACGATCGGGTAGGCCCCGGCCTCCTTCGTCGCGTAGTCGATCTTGAGCGCGAGGTTGTTGCCGGTGCCGGTCTGCTTCGCCGTGGCGATCGTCTTGCCGGCAGACTCGGCGGTCAGCTCGACGGGGCCGGAGCCGGTGTCGATCTGCGCCATCGGCAGCTGGTTCTGCTGGGCGTAGGACAGCTCGACGTAGGTGATGCCGCCGTCCTGGCCCTTCGTCGCGGTGGCGACACCGGCCGACTTCTCCTTGCCCTCGCCCTTGCCGGTCCACTTCTTGCCCGGGTCGTAGCTCCAGGCCTCGGGTGCGGCGGCCTTGAGGTACTTGGTGAAGTTCTCGGTCGTGCCCGACTCGTCGGAGCGGAAGTAGACCTTGATCGGCGTCGACGGGAGCGTGACGCCCTTGTTGAGCGCGGCGATGGCCGGGTCGTTCCACGCCGTGATCTTGCCGTCGAAGATCTTCGCGGCGACGTCGGCGTTGAGAACGAGCTTGTCGACGCCCTTGACGTTGTAGGCGATCGCGATGGGGCCGGTGACCATGGGCAGGTTCCAGGCCTCGGAGCCGCAGGCCTGCTTGGCCGCGTCGGACTCGATGACGCCGTCCTTCGGCTCGGTCTTGAGCGCCGAGTCGGAGCCGGCGAAGTCGACCTGCTTGGCGATGAACTGCTTGATGCCGGCACCCGAGCCCGTGGGCTGGTAGTCGATGTTGGCGTCGGCGCAGGCGCTCTGGTAGGCCTTGATCGCCTCGTCGATGGCGTTCTTCTGGGCCGAGGAGCCCTCTGCCTTGAGGTCGCCGCTGAAGCAGTCGCCGGCGGCGGTCGAGCCGCCCGCAGCGGTGGAGCCGGCGCCGGGAGCGGCACCGTTGTTCTCGGACGCGCAGGCCGAGAGCGCAAGGGCCCCGGACAGGGCGATGGCGCCGAGGGCGCTGGTACGCGAAACAGACACGAGTGTGTTCCCTCTCGATGGGACGGTCCTGGTGGCCGGGCGGGCGCTGCCGTCCGACGGTGAATGACGTTTCATCCACCGCGAAGGTAGGGCTGCAGGGTGTCCGTTCCCCCACGTCCGGTTAACTCCGGGTGAACGAGGAGCGACGTCTTGGGGTCGGCGCTCGGCTCGGGATGCGCGGGGGTGCGCACGCGCCGACGATGGAGGGTTCGGGCGGGCGCGCAGGCGCGAGCACGGGGGATGCGGCGCGGTCCGCAGGGGCGGCGGGTGCAGCCGGTCGGCCTCAGGTGTCGATGCGCTCGACGTCCACGACGCGCGCGTCCGCGCCGGCGCCGGCGACGTGGCACACGAGCACCTCGCCCTTGTGCATCGCCTTGGCGCCGGCCTCGGCGAGGTGCTCGCGCATGAGGTCGGCGTCGGGGCTCGTCGCGTCGACGGCCTCGGTGAGCCGCGCGATGAGGGTCGGCAGCACGGGGCCGTGGCTGCACAGCGCGGCCGGCCGGGCCTTGCGCAGCAGCTTGTCCAGCTGGCGGCAGGCCCCGGACGGGTCGGCCTCGAAGCCTTCCTCGGAGAGCGAGTCGCGGGTGCGCAGCCTGACGCCGGCCCGCGTCGCGTACGGCTCGACGGTCTCGACGCAGCGGGTGCTCGACGAGCTGACGACGCGGCGCACCCCGAAGGCTCCCAGCACCGCGGCGACGTCGACGGCCTGGGCGCGGCCGACGGCGTCGAGCGGGCGCTCGCGGTCGTCGGCGCTCCACCGGCTTCGGGGCCGGGCCTTGGTGTGGCGCACGAGAGCCAGCGGCCACGTCGCGAGCTGCTCGGCCCGGTCGAGGCGCACGAGGGCGAGCAGCTGGTCGCGGTCGCGGGCGTAGTCGAGCCGGCCGTGCGCCGTGCGCACGTCGACCCAGGCCACCTCGTCGATCTCGTGGAGCAGGCTCCCGTCGCCGCCGATCACCTCGGCTGCCCAGTAGTGCACCTGCTTGGTCGCGGGCCCGCCGGTGGCGTCGAGCACCGCGTACTCGGCCGGCGGCAGCGAGGGTCCGAGCCGCACCACGAGCCCGGTCTCCTCGAACGTCTCGCGCACGGCGGCCACGCACGGGTGCTCGCCCGGGTCGAGCTTGCCCTTGGCCCAGCTCCAGTCGTCGTACTTGGGCCGGTGCACGAGCGCGACCTCGACCCCCTCGTCGGTGCGGCGCCACGGCAGGGTGCCGGCGGCGGGGATCACGGAGGCCACCCGCGTCAGCCTGCCAGACGCGTCGGGCCCACGGGGGCAGGCACGGGAGACTCCCGCGGTGGCGTCAGCGTCGCCGGGCCTTGCGGCGACGCTTGTCGTGCCGCTCGATGAGCGTGGCCTGGAGGTCGTCGAGGGGCTCGCCGTCCTCGTTCTGGTGGTAGCGCACCCACCGGCCGTCGGAGCCGAGGTCCCAGCGCGAGGTCGAGTCGGCGAACGCGAGGTCGATGAGGTCGGCGAGCTCGAGCACGTGGCCCGGGTCGGTGATGCGCACGAGGGCCTCGACGCGTCGGTCGAGGTTGCGGTGCATCATGTCGGCGCTGCCGATGTACACCTGCGGGTCGCCGCCGTGGTCGAACCAGAAGACCCGCGAGTGCTCGAGGAAGCGGCCGAGGATGGAGCGCACCCGGATCGTCTCCGAGAGCCCCTCGACGCCGGGGCGCAGGGCACAGATGCCGCGGACCCACACGTCGACGCGGACCCCGGCCATGCTGGCCCGGTAGAGGGCGTCGATGACGGCCTCGTCGACCATGGCGTTCGCCTTGATGACGATGCGCCCCCGGCCGTCCCCGCCGCGAGAGCGGTGGATCTCGATCTCCTGCTCGATGAGGTCGACGAGCCCGGAGCGCGCCGTGCGGGGCGCGACGAGGAGGCGCTTGAACTTGCTGCGCGGGGCGAACCCGGAGAGGAGGTTGAAGAGGCGCGAGAGGTCCTCGCCGACCTGCGGGTCGGTGGTGAAGAGGCCGAAGTCCTCGTAGACGCGGGCCGTCTTCGGGTTGTAGTTGCCGGTGCCGATGTGGCAGTAGCGCACGAGGCCGTCGGACTCCTGACGCACGACGAGGCACAGCTTGGCGTGGGTCTTGAGGCCGACGACGCCGTAGACGACGTGGACGCCCGCCTCCTCCAGCTTGCGGGCCCAGCTGATGTTGTTGACCTCGTCGAAGCGGGCCTTGATCTCGACGACGGCGAGCACCTGCTTGCCGGCCTCGGCGGCGTCGATGAGGGCGTCGATGATGGGGGAGTCGCCGGAGGTGCGGTAGAGCGTCTGCTTGATCGCGAGGACCTTCGGGTCGTTCGCGGCCTGCTCGATGAAGGCCTGCACCGACGTCGAGAACGAGTGGTACGGGTGCTGGACGAGCACGTCCTTCTGGCGCACGGCCGCGAGCAGGTCGATGGCCTTGGCGCTCTCGGTCGGGGCGAAGTCGGGGTGCGTGCGCGGGAAGAACTTCGGGAACTCGAGGTCGCTGCGGTCGACGTCGGCGATGGTGAACAGGCCGCGCAGGTCGAGCGGGGTGGGCAGCCGGTAGATCTCGCGGTCGCTGATCTGCAGCTCGCGGCTGAGCATGTCGAGGACCTTGGGGTCGATCTCGTCCTCGACCTCGAGGCGGATCGGCGGGCCGAACCGGCGGCGCGTCAGCTCCTTCTCGAGCGCGGTGAGGAGGTTCTCGGCGTCGTCCTCCTCGACCTCGAGGTCCTCGTTGCGGGTGACGCGGAAGGAGAAGTGCTCCTGCACGAGCATCCCGGGGAAGAGCTGGTCGAGGTGGCTGGCGATGACGTCCTCGAGCGGCACGAACCGCTTGCGCTCGACCTCGGAGTCGATGTCCTCCTCGACGAGGATGAAGCGCGGCAGGCTCGGCGGCACCTTGACGCGGGCGAAGTGCTCGGAGCCGGTCTTCGGGTTCTGCAGCAGCACCGCGAGGTTGAGCGACAGCCCCGAGATGTAGGGAAACGGGTGCGCGGGGTCGACGGCGAGCGGCGTCAGCACCGGGAAGACGCGGTCGGCGAAGAAGAAGTGCAGCGGCTCGCGCTCCTCGTCGTCGAGCTCGTCCCAGCGAACGATGGTGATGCCCTGCTCCTCGAGCTCGGGGCGCACCTCGTGCTGGAAGACGGCCGCGTGCTGGAGCATCAGCTCGTGGGCCAGGCGCGCGATGCGCTCGATGAGCTCGCGCGGCTCGATGCCGGCGGCGGTGCGCACGGCGAGGCCGGTGGCGATGCGGCGCTTGAGCCCGGCGACGCGCACCATGAAGTACTCGTCGAGGTTGTTGGCGAAGATCGCCAGGAAGCGGGTGCGCTCGAGCAGCGGCACGGCCGGGTCCATCGCCAGCTGGAGCACGCGCTCGTTGAACTGCAGCCACGACAGCTCGCGCTCGAGGTACCGGTCGGCGGGCAGCTCGTCCTGGGCCTCGTCGGGCGCGGCGCCGCCGACGAAGCGGCCGTTGGCGGCGCGCGTCGGGATGCGTCGGGCGTGGACGGTGCTCGTGAAGGAGCTGACCTCGGCGCCCTCGACGAGGGCCTCCTGCCCCTCGCGGCCGGCCTCCGGGGCCCGGTCACGGCCCTGCTCACGGTCCTGCTCACGGTCCTGGTCGTGGCCGTGCTCGCGGTCCTGCTCGGCGACGTCGGTCGGGGTGAGGCTGCCGGTGCTCATGCGCTCATCGTGGCACCGTTCGGCCACGCCGGGGTGAACTCGTCCCAGCCGCCGGGCACCTCACACGTGCCGGCCGCGCGAACCCCACCCGCCCCGCGGAGGCGACCGGACGCGTCAGGGCCGCGCGAACTGGCGGTGCACCTCGACGTCCTCGAAGCCGAGGCCCCGGTAGGTGCGCACCGCCGCCGTGTTCTCCTCGTCGACGTAGAGCACGACGCGTGCCAGGCCGAGCGAGCGCAGGTGGTCCAGCCCCAGCACGGTGACGGCCCGGCCCAGGCCCTCTCCCTGGTGCTCGGGGGACACCGCGACGACGTACACCTCGCCGACGTCGCCCTCCGGCGGGTCGACCTTCGTCCAGTGCGAGGCGACGAGCCGGGCGGGGTCATCGGCCCGGACCACGAGCAGCAGGCCGTCCGGGTCCCACCACGGCTCGGCCGTGCGCTGGTCGAGGTCGGCGCGCGTCAGCGACCCCTGCTCCGGGTGGTGGGCGAAGGCCGAGGCGTTGAGGGCCAGCCAGGCGTCCTCGTCGCGCCCGGGCTCGAAGCGTCGCACGGCGTACCGCTCGGGGACGACCGCCGCGGGCCACCCCGGGCCGTCGACGAGCGAGCGACCCATGACGTGCAGGGAGCGGACCGGGCGCAGGCCGTTCGCGGCCGCGAACGCAGCAGCGCCCTCGCCGGCGGGGCCCGACGCGTGGCTCCACACCCGCGCGTCCGGCGGGAGAGCCTCGAGCAGCCAGGTGCCGACGCCGGTGCGCCGCGCCGACGGGGCGACGACGAGCTCGGCCGACGGCGGCTCGCCCGGCGCGCCGTCGCGCACCTGTGCGTAGCCGACGACGCGTCCGCCGGAGCGGGCCACGACGTGCCGCGCGCCCTCGCTCGAGGCCGCGCGCAGCGCGAGCTGGAACTGCTCGGACAGCGGCGACGAGCCGTCCGCGTCGGCGGCCTCGGAGGCCACCGCGAGCGACTCGGCGACGTCCACGGCCGACAGGGGGCTCGACGCGTCGTGGACCGTCACGTCGAGGTCGGTCGGGTCCGGGGCGGTCGGGTCCGTCATGGCGCCGATTCCACCACACACCGGACCCCCCGACCGCGGGGCCGGGGACGAAAGCCGCAGTTGACAAAGCGATGCGCGCCAAGCGCCCCGACGGTCGCTGCCGCGCACTACAGTCCGTCGCGTGCCCCCGGCACGCAACGTCACTGCCAGACAAGGGGAGATCATGTCCCGTTCCACCCGCCGTATCGCCGGCGTGGGCATCGCAGGCATCTGCGCGGCCGCGCTCGCGGCACCGGCCCTCGCGGCCCCGTCCGCCGCGGCGCCCGACGCTCCGGGCAAGACCCAGTTCAAGATCCAGATCCTGTCGTTCAACGACTTCCACGGCAACCTGGAGCCGCCGAGCGGTTCCAGCGGCCGTATCCAGACCGGTCCCGCGTCGACGCAGACCACCGACGTCGGGGGCGTCGAGTACCTCGCGGCGCACCTCAAGGCGGCCCGTGTCGGTCACGACAAGACCGTCACCGTGGCGGCCGGCGACATGGTCGGGGCCTCCCCGCTGCTGTCCGCGGCCTTCCACGACGAGCCCACCGTCGAGGCGCTCAACAGCCTCGGCCTCGAGGCCACGTCCGTCGGCAACCACGAGTTCGACGAGGGCTACAAGGAGCTGCAGCGCCTGCAGAACGGCGGCTGCATCGACGACGGCGACGGCGCCAACAACCAGAACTCCTGCCCCGCCGGCACGTTCACCGGTGCGAAGTTCCAGTACCTCGCGGCCAACGTCGTCGAGAAGGCCACCGGCAAGACGATCCTGCCGCCCTACTGGGTCAAGAACTTCAACGGCGCCAAGATCGGCTTCATCGGCATGACCCTCAAGGACACGCCGACCATCGTCACCGCCTCGGGTGTCGCGGGCCTGCAGTTCAACGACGAGGTCGAGACCGCCAACGCGCTCGTGCCCGTGCTCAAGGCCCAGGGCGTCAACGCCATCGTCGTGCTCGTCCACCAGGGCGGCACCCCGCCGGCCAACACGCCCTACGACTACACGTGCAAGGGCGGCGGCACGCTGTCGGCCGACTCGCCGATCATCCCGATCGTCAAGAACCTCGACCCGGCGATCGACATGGTCATCTCGGGCCACACGCACCAGCCGTACGTGTGCGCGATCCCGGACTCCAACGGCGTCCCGCGCCTCGTCACCTCGGCCTCTTCGTTCGGCCGTCTGTACAACGACACCGAGGTCACCTACGACCGTCGCACGTCCGACATCGTCCGTCCGACCGAGGCCGACTCCGTCAACAACCTCGTGACGCGCACCATCGCCCCGGACACCGCCCAGACGGCGCTCATCGCCAAGTACAAGGACCTCGTCAAGGCGATCGCGAGCAAGATCATCGGCACGATCTCGACCGACATCGTGCGCACGCAGAGCGCCGCCGGTGAGTCCCCGCTCGGTGACCTCATCGCCGACGCCCAGCTGGCCGACACCTCGGTCGTCCCGAGCGGCCAGACGGCGCCGGTCGTCGCCTTCATGAACCCGGGCGGCATCCGCACCGACCTCACCTACGCCAGCTCGAAGTATGGCGAGGCCCCCGGGGCCATCACCTACGAGGAGGCGTTCAACGTCCAGCCGTTCAACAACTACCTCGTGTCGATGAACCTCACCGGCCAGCAGATCTATGACGTCCTCAACCAGCAGCGCACCGGCAAGAACGCCGGCAGCGCCGCGAAGATGCTGCAGGTCAACAAGGGCTTCACCTACACGTGGAGCACCGCGACCCAGCAGGTCGTCGACGGCACGGTGGCGATCAACGGCACGCCGGTCAGCAAGACGGCGTCCTACCGCATCGTCACGAACAACTTCCTGTCCGACGGCGGCGACAACTTCCCCGCCTTCCAGGGCGGTACGGCCAAGTACTTCGGTGGGCTCGACATCGACGCCTTCGCGAACTACCTGTCCAAGCCGGAGAACGCCAACTACGCGCCCGCCCCGGCGACGCGCATCAGCGTGGTTCCCTGACGGCGGCGACGCCTGCGACGCACGACGCGTGGCCCGGACTCCCCAGCGGGGGTCCGGGCCACGCCCGTTCCCGGACGCCTCACGCGGTGGCGTCGGCGCGGTCGGGCACGAGGCGGTAGCCCACGTTGCGCACCGTGCCGATGAGGGCCTCGTGGTCGGGGCCGAGCTTGGCGCGCAGCCGGCGCACGTGCACGTCGACGGTGCGGGTGCCGCCGTAGTAGTCGTAGCCCCAGACCTCCTGGAGCAGCTGGGCGCGGGTGAAGACGCGTCCGGGGTGCTGCGCGAGGTACTTGAGCAGCTCGAACTCCTTGTACGTGAGGTCGAGCGGCTGGCCGCGGAACCGGGCCGAGTAGCTCGCCTCGTCGATGACGAGCTCGCCCGAGGTGATCGGCAGGTCGAGGTCGGCGTCGTCCTCCTGGCCCTTGGTCATCGCGAGGCGCAGGCGCGCGTCGACCTCGGCGGGGCCGGCGGAGTCGAGGATCACGTCGTCGAGGCCCCACTCGGCCGTGAGACCAGCAAGGCCGCCCTCGGTGAGGACGGCCAGGAGCGGGGTGCCGATGCCGGTGGTACGGAGCACCCGGCACAGCGACCGGGCACTGGCCAGCTCCCGTCGCGCATCGACGAGCACGACGTCGCAGTCCGGCGCGTCGACGAGGGCCGTGGCCTCGGCGGGCAGGATGCGGACCGTGTGGCTGAGCAGCCCGAGCGCGGGCAGCACCTCGGCGCTCGGAGCGAGCGCGTTGGTGAGCAGCAGCAGGCGGGCCATCTCATGCAGGATAGGCGAGACTGGTCGGGCCCGGACCGAACGGCATGAACGATGAGACGGAGTCCGATGACCTCGAGCCAGACCTCCCCGGCAGCCACCGACGCCCCCGTGGCCGCAGGCACCGTCGGCGCTCCCGCGCCCGCGGCGGCCCCGGCGTCCGGCGTCACGGTGCGCTACTGGGCGGCGGCGCGCGCTGCGGCCGGCACCGACTCCGACGTCCAGCCCGGCGACACCGTGGGATCGGTCGTCGACGCCGCGGTGGCGGCGCACCCCGGGCTCGAGCGCGTCGCCCGCGTCGCCACGTTCCTGCTCGACGGGCGCAAGGTCGGCCGCGAGACGTCGGTCCCGGCCGGCGCGACGGTCGAGGTCCTGCCGCCGTTCGCCGGCGGGTGATGCACAATGGCCCCCGTGCCCGACGACCCCACGGCGGCCCAGCCGGCCGACGGACCCGCCCCCGCTGACCCCGGCGGCCGGCCCGAGGGCACGCTCCACGTGCCGATCTCGCCGGTCGGGGCCGACCGCGTCCGGTGGGTCGCCATCGGGGTGACGCTCGTCGGGGCGCTCGCGCTGCTCCCCGCGTTCGCCTCGGGCTACGGGGCGACCCTCGCCCTCACGCTCGTACTCGCCCTCGTCACCGCCTGGGGCTGGCCGGTGCTCTCGGGCTCGGCGACCCCCGACGCCACCTCGGTCGTCCTCGCCCTCTCGGCCGTCGCCGTGGTGCTGAGCGCCGTGCGCGACGACCTGCGCTGGGTCGCCGCCGCCGTCGCGTTCGGCATCCTCCTGTCGTTCTCGGCCCAGCTGCTGCGGCGCACGGGCCGCGAGGGTCTCGTGCTGACCCTCCTGTCCTCGTTCGGCGGCCTGGCCGTCATCGCCTCCGGCACCACGGCCGTCGTCGCGGCCGACACCGGTCGGGGTCGCGCCGTCGCCGTGGTGGCGATGGCCGCGGTGGCCGCGGCCCTGCTCGCCGACGCCGTCGCCGCCGTGCGGGTGGCCGCCCCGGCCCTCGGGCTCGTGGCGCTCGTGGCCGCCTCGGTCGTCGCGATGCTCGTGTCGACGCGCGTCGACGAGGTCGGGCTCGCCGGCGCGTTCGGCATCGGCGCGGCCGTCGGCACGGTGTCGTGGTCCTTCCGCCGCGTGCTCGCGCTCGAGCCGGCGATGATGACGCTGCGCGGCCAGGTGGGTGCCGGCGCCGGGTCGGTCCTGGCCGTCGGCGCGGTCGTGCACCTCTTCGCCGTCTTCTCCTGACCCGCCCTACACCGTCGAGAGGTCACGTTCGGTCGGCTCCCGACCGTCGAGAGGCCACGATCGGTTCCTGCGACGTGGTCAGTAGACGAGGGCCTGCGCGCCCGGGGCCATGACCTCCTCGACGAACGCCGCGGCCCCGCGGATGACCGCACCCTCGACGAGCCGGTCCTCCGTGAGGTCGCGCCGGGCGGCGCACTGGGTGCACACCGTGAGCCGGCCCCCGGCCAGGACGGCCTCGCGCAGGTCGACGATCGAGGCGGCGTGCGGCAGCTCGAACGCCTCGGCCCGCCCGGGCACCGCCATCCACGACGCCTCGCCCGTCAGCCACAGCGACACCTCGACGCCGCTCGCCACCGCCGTGGCCGCGACGGTGAACGCCTGCGACAGCCGTTCGGGCGCCTCGACGCCGGAGGTGACCTTGACGACGAGCGAGCGGGCGGGGGAGTCCATGGGCTCAGGCTACGATTCCGGGCATGTTCAACCTCGACCAGGACATCCCGGAGCCGCTGCGACCCCTCGCCTGGCTCATCGGACGCTGGGAGGGCGCCGGGGTCGTCGGCTACCCGACGATCGAGTCGGCGCACTTCGGCCAGGAGATCGAGGTGAGCCACGACGGCCGCGGCTTCCTCAAGTGGGAGAGCAAGGCGTGGATCCTCGACTCCGAGAACGGCGCCAAGGTGCGCCCGGCCGCCGTCGAGTCCGGCTTCTGGCGTCCCCTGGACAACGGCGAGGTCGAGCTGCTCCTCGCCCACCCGACCGGCATCCTCGAGCTCTACTACGGGAAGATGGAGCCGGCCAAGATCGAGCTGCGCACCGACGGCGTCCTGCGCTCGCCGGGCGCCAAGGAGTACAACGCGGCCACCCGCCTGTACGGCCTGGTCGAGTCCCAGCTGATGTGGGTCATGGACATGGCGGCCGTCGGCCAGGACATGCAGAGTCACCTCTCGGCCCAGCTCAAGCGCGTCGAGTGACGGCCCCGCGGAATGCAGCCCCCGCGCCGCTCGTTCCACCGACATGAGTGACGTCGACGTGCCCGCAGCACCCGCCCGCGCGAGCCACCGCAGCCCGCTCCTCGACGCGCCCCGCGCGGTCGCGGGGGAGGGGCTCGAGGCCGGGGTGGCCGTGCACTACGGCGACCCGATGCGTGAGCAGCGCCTCCTCGAGGAGGGCCTGGCGGTCGTCGACCTGTCGCACCGCGACGTCATCACCGTCACCGGCCCGGACCGGCTCAGCTGGCTGCACTCGCTGACCACCCAGCACCTGCTCGGCCTGGAGCCGCGGCAGTCGCGCGAGGCCCTCGTGCTGACGCCGAAGGGCCACGTCGAGCACTCGCTGCACCTCGTCGACGACGGCACGACGACGTGGGTCACCACCGAGCCCGGCGCGGGCCCGGCCCTGGCCGGGTGGCTCGACAGGATGCGCTTCATGCTCCGCGTCGAGGTCGCTCTCGTCACCGACGACTGGGCCGTCCTGGGCGAGCCCCACGCGTCGGAGTCGGTCGAGGGCGAGCCGCTGGCCTGGCGCGACCCGTGGCCTGACCTCGTCGGCGACACCACGGCCTACGGCCCCACCGAGGGCCATCCCGGAACCGAGCGGTCCTGGCGCGAGGTCATCGTGCCGCGCGCGGATCTCGTTGCAGCCGTGGGTGATCGGCCGCTCGCAGGGCTGTGGGCCGCGGAGGCGCTGCGCGTCGCCGCCTGGCGCCCGCGGCTCGGCCTCGAGACCGACCACCGCACGATCGTGCACGAGGTCGACTGGCTGCGCACCGCCGTGCACCTGCACAAGGGCTGCTACCGCGGGCAGGAGACCGTCGCGCGCGTGCACAACCTCGGCCGGCCGCCGCGTCGGCTCGTCTTCCTGCACCTCGACGGCTCGGGCCACACCCTGCCGGCGCGGGGCAGCGAGGTGCTCGCGGGCGACCGCGTCGTCGGCCACCTCACGTCGGTCGGCCGCCACCACGTCGACGGGCCCATCGCCCTCGCGATCGTCAAGCGCAACACCGACCCCGGCCTCGAGCTGCTCGTCGACGGGCTGTCGGCCGCGCAGACCGTCATCGTCGCCCCCTGACGCCGCCGCCCGGGTGCCCTGACGCGTCGGGCCGTTCGGGCCAGTCGGGAGCGGCCCGCGCTGGCAGGATGACGCCATGAGTCCTGCACGCAGCGCCGCGAGCACCCTGATCACCGTCGCGCCCACCGGCGCCGAGACCGCGAAGGCGGACGTCCCGGCCCTGCCGACGACGCCGGAGGAGCTCGTCGAGACGGCCGTCGCGTGCGAGCGGGCCGGCGCCGGGCTCATCCACATCCACGTGCGCGACCGCGACCACCAGCCGACGCTCGACCGGGTGCTGCTCAAGGAGGCCGTCGACGCCGTGCGCGAGGCCACCGACCTCGTCGTGCAGCTCTCGACCGGCGGTGCCGTCACCGACCCGCTCGAGCAGCGGCTGACCGTTCTCGACGCCGACCCCGACTCGTGCTCGCTGACGTGCGGCACGACGAACTTCGGCGACGGCGTCTTCCTCAACCCGTGGGGGTTCATGGTCGACCTCTACCGGCAGGCGCAGGAGAGGGAGGTCGTGCCGGAGTTCGAGCTGTTCGAGCTCGGTCACGTGCACGCGCTGCGCCGGCTCATCGACGAGTGCGGGCTGCCCTACGGCGGCAAGGTGCACGTCGACTTCGTCACCGGCGTCCCCGGGTCGATGCCCGGGACGCCGCAGGCGCTGCTCGCCGGCGTCGCGATGCTGCCCGAGGAGGTGACGAGCTGGTCGGCCACCGGCATCGGCCGGGCGCACCTGCCGATCGTCGCCGCCGCGCTGTCGGCCGGGGGTCACCTGCGGGTCGGTATGGAGGACAACCTGATGTTCGCCAAGGGCCAGCCGGTTGCCCACAACAGCGAGCTCGTCTCTCGCGCAGCCGAGCTCGCGACGCTGATGCAGCGGCCGCCGATGTCGACCGTCGAGGCGCGCGCCGTCCTCGGCATCAGGGACCGCCGCACCCGCTGACCTCCCGCTGGCCTCCCACCGGCCTTTCACGTGGCCGGCCCGCCGAGTGTGGGACGGCTCACGCTGCCTGGGGTTTGCATTCTGCTTGCTCCAGTTAGCACAATGGAGGGGTGAGCAAGCTTCCGCTACCCGACCTCGGGGCGTACCTGCGCGAACAGCGCGAGAACGCCCAGCTGTCGCTGCGCCAGCTCGCCGAGATGGCCGGGGTCTCCAACCCGTACCTGTCCCAGATCGAGCGAGGCCTCAAGCGCCCGAGCGCCGAGATCCTCCAGCAGATCGCCAAGGGCCTGCAGGTCTCGGCCGAGTCGCTCTACATCCGGGCGGGGATCCTCGACGAGCGGGTCGGCGACGACCCGGTCACCGCCCCCGACGTGCTCACCGCGATCGCCGCCGACCCGGTCCTCACCGACCGCCAGCGAGGCGTCCTCGTCGAGATCTACCTGTCGTTCGTCGGCACCGCCGCCGCGACCCCTGACGTCACCCAGAAGGAGAAGTGAGATGGCACTGACCAAGAAGATCACCAAGGCCGTCAAGGACGCCCAGAAGCAGGCCGAGGCCGCCGTGGCCGACGTCCGCGGGCAGATCGACGGACGCATCCCCGAGGTCACCGTCGACCCGACCCCGTTCTACGCCGTCGTCGGCGCCGCCAACCTCGCGATCGCCACGGTCCGCACCGCCGGCGAGCAGCTCGACGCGGGGCGCAAGCAGGCCAAGAACGTCGACCTGCGCAAGGGCGCCCGCAAGGAGGCCGACCAGCTGCAGAAGGACCTCCAGAAGCGCATCGTCGACCTCCAGGCCCGCACCGCCGACCTGCAGCGCATCGCCGCGACGTACGCGGACCGCTTCGTCGCGCAGGCCCAGGAGCTGCCGGCCCACGTGCTCAACCAGGGCTTCGTCCTCGCGAGCAACGCCAAGGACCAGTACGACGCCGCCGCCGCCCGCGGCGAGAAGGTCGTCACCGACGCCCGCGCCCAGGGCCAGCGCGCCGCCTTCGACGCCGTCGAGAAGGGCAACGCCGTCATCGCCCGCGGTCGCCGCGTCGCGAGCACCGCGACCGCCGAGGGCGAGAAGGTCGCCCAGAGCGTCCTCGGTGCCGTGTCCGACGACGCCGCCACGGTGACCGCCCAGGTCGAGAAGTCGGCCGCCGCCGTCGAGAAGGCCGCGGCGCCGGTCCCGGCCACGCGCACCGCCGAGCACGAGAAGGCCCTCCGCTCCGCGGCCGCCAAGAAGTCGGCGGCCACCCGCAAGGCCGACGCCGTCGAGTCGACGACGACCCGCAAGGTCGCCGCCCGCACCTCCTCGCCGGCCAACGACGCCGAGACCACGACCGGCTCGACGAAGACCGCCTCGCGCAAGACGGCGGCCAAGAAGTCCGCCGTCAAGAAGTCGACGGCCAAGAAGGCCGCCACGGCCAAGACCGCCGCGAAGAAGACCGCAACGAAGGCCACGACGACCCAGTCCTGACCCGACCCGCACCCGCTCGCACGAGGGCCGTCACCGATCCGGTGGCGGCCCTCGCCGCGTCACCGGGCCCCTCCGGCATACTGCGGGTCGTGTCCGACCACGCGCAGACCCCGTCCGCCAACGCCCCCGACGCGACGCCCGACGCGACGCCCGTGTCGCCGGCCCTCGCCGACGCCCCCGTCGTCGCGCACGTCGTGCGCGCCGGCTTCGTCGAGTCGGTCCACCACGGCACCGTCGTCGTCACCGCCCCCGACGGCTCGGTCGAGCTCGAGGTGGGCGACGCGTCGGGCCCGGTGTTCCCGCGCAGCTCGAGCAAGCCGCTGCAGGCGCTCGCCATGCTCCGCTCGGGCCTGCAGACCGACGACCTCCACCTCGCGCTCGCGTGCTCGAGCCACTCCGGCGAGGACTTCCACGTCGCGGCCGCCCGCGAGATCCTCGCCGGTGCGGGTCTGACCGAGACCGACCTGCAGAACACCCCGGACTACCCCTACGACGAGGCCGCCCGCATCGCCTGGATCGCGAACGGCCTGCCCAAGCAGTCGATCGTGCAGAACTGCTCGGGCAAGCACGCGTCCATGCTCGCCACCTGCGTGACCAACGGCTGGGACCTCGCCACCTACCGCGACCCGGCCCACCCGCTGCAGGTCGCCGTGGCCGACACCGTGCGCGAGCTGTCCGGCGCCGAGCCGGGCGCGGTGGCCGTCGACGGCTGCGGCGCCCCGATCCACGCCATCCCGCTATCGGCGCTGGCCCTCGCCTTCGGCCGCCTCGCCGCAGCCACCGACGGCCCCGAGGCCCGCATCAGCGCGGCGATCCGCGCCTACCCCGAGTACCTCGGCGGCACCCACCGCGACGTCACGACGCTGATCCGCGGCGTCGACGGCCTCGTGGCCAAGGACGGCGCCGAGGCCGTCTACGCGGTCGGCCTGCCCGACGGCCGCGGCGTCGCCGTCAAGGTCGCCGACGGGTCCTCGCGGGCGCGGCCGGTCGTCCTCGCGGCCGTCCTGCGCCGCATCGGCGTCGACGCCGAGGACACCCTGGCCGCCCTCGAGCACCAGCCGGTCCTCGGGCACGGCCAGCCCGTCGGCTCGGTCGTCGCCGTCGGCATCTGAGGCGGGGCGACCCACGTGCGTGCGGTCCTCCAGCGCGTCACCAGCGCCCGCGTCGAGGTCGACGGCGAGGTCGTCGGCGCCATCGACCGGCCCGGGCTGCTCGCCCTCGTCGGCGTGACCCACGGCGACGGTCCCGAGCAGGTCGAGCGGCTGGCCCGCAAGATCGCCGAGCTGCGCATCCTGCGCGACGAGCAGAGCGTGCTCGACACCGGCGCACCGGTGCTCGTCGTCAGCCAGTTCACCCTCTACGCCGACACCCGCAAGGGCCGGCGTCCGTCGTGGGGCGCCGCGGCACCCGGTCCCGTGGCCGAACCGCTCGTCGGCGAGGTCGTCGCGGCGCTGCGGTCGCGCGGGGTCGAGGTGGCCGAGGGCCGCTTCGGGGCGATGATGCAGGTCTCGCTCGTGAACGACGGACCCGTGACGCTCGTCGTCGACGCCTGAGGCGGCCCCGGGCTGGGCGTCCGCTGGGAGACCGCTGGACGGGTTCGGGCCCAGAGACGCGGGTTACGCTTCCACCATGCAGCTCTACTACGGGTTCCAGAGCGTCGTGCAGCTCGTCCTCGGTGTCGTCGCGCTCGGCTGCGAGGTCTGGGCCTTCGTCGACGCGCTCCGGCACCCGGAGGGCGCCTACGTCGCCGCGGGCAAGCGCACCCGCACCTTCTGGCTCGTCCTGCTCGGCGTCGCCCTGGCGCTGGGCTTCGTGACGGTCCTCAACCCCCTCAGCCTGTTCGGCCTGCTCGGGTTCGTCGGGGCGGCGGTCTACCTCGCCGACGTCCGGCCGGCCCTGCGCCAGGTGCGCGGCCTCGGCGGGCGGTCCGACCGCCCCTGGTGAGGCGCGAGCCCGGCCCCGGCCGGCGATCTCGCACGCCGTCGGGCGCAGGCACCGCTGCCCATGGGGCACACTGGTGCACTCACAACCGATAGGAGAACCATGTCCGACCAGCAGCCTGCTGCTGCCGTCGTCGACGACGTCGACGCGCACCTGCACGACGCGCGTCCGTCGCACGGACCTGACGAGTACGACCTCGGCGACCGCAACCCCACCGAGGACATCTTCGTCGCCGAGCGGCCGTGGGGACGGTTCCAGCAGTTCGTGTCGAACGAGCAGGTCACCGTGAAGATCATCACGGTGCAGCCCGGGCACCGGCTCTCGCTCCAGCGTCACGACCACCGCGGCGAGATGTGGCAGGTCCTCGACGTGCCGATCGACATCACCGTCGACGACCGGCAGTGGACCGCCGGCCCGGGCGAGACCGTCTGGGTCCCGCGTGGGGCCACCCACCGCATGGGCAACTCCGGCGACCAGCCGGGTCGCCTCCTCGAGGTCGGCTTCGGCCACTTCGACGAGCACGACATCGAGCGCCTCGAGGACGACTACGCGCGCTGAGCGCGACGCGTCGAGCATCCTCACGTGCCGCTGGACCCCTGGGGTCCGGCGGCACGCGCGCGTCCGGCCCCGTGCGTCCGGCCCCGTGCGTCCGGCCCCGTGCGTCAGCGCCGGCGCCGCGGGTCAGTCCGACAGGTCGAGGTCGGCCCAGACGACCTTCCCGCCGGGCAGCGACTGCGCGCCCCACGTGCCCGACAGCGCCTCGACGATCTCGACGCCGCGCCCGTCGACGGCGTCCGCCGAGCGCTCGCGACGCTCGAGCGGGGCGTCGGTCGCGTCCTCGACGCCGATGCGCACGCCGCCGTCGCGCCGCTCCACGAGGGCCCGGAACGGGGTCACGGCGTGGGAGAGCGCGTTGGTCGCCAGCTCCGAGACGATGAGGGCCGCGTCGGTGGTGAGGCCGTCGTGGCCCCACGAGCGCAGCACGTCGAGGACGAAGTGACGCGCGGCCGGCACCGACTCGGGCAGCGGCTGGTACACCTGCGAGTACGCGTGGGTCAGCCCGAGCTGCGGGGTCACCCGTGGTGCGCCGGGTTCGCCGGACGCGCCCGCCCGGGCAGCCGGGTCGACGTGCAGGTCGACGTGCAGGGCCGTGATGCGGGCGACGTCGACGAGCTCGGCGTGGTCGACGATGCGGCCCGGGTAGGCGCAGACGAGCTGGAAGCCGTAGGCGTCCATCGCCTCGGCCCAGTGCAGCTCGAGCTCGATCGCCGCCTCGACGAGCCCGCGCTGCCACAGCAGCGACAGGGTCTCGCTGAAGACGCGGACGCGGCGGCCGCCGGAGACCTCGGGGCCGACGAGCGTGCGCGCCATGCGCCAGAAGGCGTCGACGTCGAAGCGTCCGTCGAGGACGAAGCCGGCGATCGAGGCCTCGGGGTCGCGCGGCCAGTACCGGGCGGAGGCCACCTCGGCGGCAGGATCGCAGCCGAGCCTGGCGAGCGCGCCCTCCACGCGTCGCCGTAGGTCCGTCGTGCAGATCGAGACGACGCACTCGTCATGGTCCCAACCGTCGGCGACGTACCTCGCCACGGCCGTGACACCCTCGTTGTCGAGTGCGTAGAAGCTCACTCCACGACCCCGCCCCCACGCGGCCATGCCGCCCTGCGACATGTCGCTCATGCTACGCCCGGGCTCCACGCCGGCGGCGGACCGCGGACCCGGGAGTTTTTCGTCCGGGTTGGGGGGCTTCGGGCGGTCCATGTGGTTCGGGGGTCGGCCGCGTCGGGGCCAAGGGGACTCAGGCGGGGGCGACGGCCTCCCAGGCCACCGTGAGCTCGCCGAGGCGCCATCGCGAGGGACCGTCGAGAAGCGGCCACTCCTGCCGGACCTCGCGGGCCATGGCGAGGAAGCGCTGCCGCGCGCCCCACGACGACTGCGGCGCGCTGCGCGCCCAGGCCCGGTCGAGGTCGCCGAGGAAGGCGTGCACGCGCTCGCCGGGCACGTTGCGGTGGATGAGCGACTTGGGCAGGCGCTCGGCGACGTCGGAGGGCCGCTCGAGCCCGCCCATCCGCAGCGACACGGTGAGGCTGAGCGGCCCGGACGCGTCGACGGCCACCCAGCTGGCCCGCCGCCCGATCTCGTCGCACGTGCCGTCGACGAGGAGGCCGCCGGGGGCGAGGCGCTGCTGCACGAGCGCCCAGGCGTCGGCCACCTCGTCCTCGGCGTACTGGCGCAGCACGTTGAAGGCGCGCACGACGGTCGGGCGGGCGCCGGCCTCGAGGGGCACCTCGAAGCCGCCGAGGCGGAAGGTGAGGCCCTCGCGCTCGAGCGGCCGTCCCGCCGCGACGCGCGCCGGGTCGATCTCGACGCCGACGACCTGCACGTCGGGGCGCACCCGACGCAGCCGGTCGTGCAGCTCGACGGCGGTGATCGGCGAGGCGCCGTAGCCGAGGTCGACGACGACCGGGGGGCCGGGGCTGCGGCGCAGCCGCCAGGCCTGCGGGCCGGCGAGCCAGCGGTCGCAGCGCCTGAGCCGGTTGGGGTTCGTCGTGCCCCGGGTGATGGTCCCGACGGGGCGAGCGCGGCCGGCCACGCCCGCAGCCTACGCGGGCGACCCCGCCGCCCCCGAGTCGACGGGTGCGCCGGAGGGGCAGGTCACCGGCGACCGCGGAATACATCGAATCGGCGGGATGGTTGTGTCGGGGAGAGCAGGGACCACAGACGAAGGGATGCCGACGGTGGCCGATCCGAGACGGGTCGCGATGATCAGCGTGCACACCTCGCCGCTGGAGCAGCCCGGCACGGGCGATGCCGGCGGCCTCAACGTGTACGTCGCCGAGACGGCGCGCCAGCTGGCCTCCCGCGGGGTCGAGGTCGACATCTTCACCCGGCGCACCACCGGCGACGTCCCGGTCGAGGCCGACCTCGTGCCCGGCGTCCGCGTCCGGCACGTCACGGCGGGGCCGTACGAGGGCCTCTCCAAGGAGGACCTGCCCGGACAGCTGTGCGCCTTCTCGGCCGGCATCATGCACGCCGGGCTGTCGGTGCCCGAGGACCACTACGACCTCGTCCACAGCCACTACTGGCTCTCCGGCCAGGTCGGCTGGCTCGCCGCCGACCGCTGGCGCGTCGCCCTGGTGCACACGATGCACACGATGGCCCGGGTCAAGAACCTCCACCTCGCCGAGGGCGACGCCCCGGAGCCGCGCGGGCGCGAGATCGGGGAGGTGCAGGTCGTCGAGGCCGCCGACCGGCTCGTGGCCAACACCGACGACGAGGCCCGCGAGCTCGTCCAGCTCTACGACGCCGACCCGGGCAAGGTGTCGGTCGTGCCGCCCGGCGTCGACCTCGAGACGTTCACGCCCGGCGACCGGTCGCAGGCGCGCAGCGAGCTCGGCCTGCCCGTCGACGGCCACCTGCTGCTCTTCGTCGGGCGGATCCAGCCGCTCAAGGCCCCCGACGTCCTCGTGCGCGCCGCCGCCGAGATGGTCCGCCGCGACCCGACGCGTCGCGAGCGCCTCACCGTGGCCGTGCTCGGTGGCCCGAGCGGCTCGGGCCTGGCCCGGCCCCGCGACCTCGAGGAGCTCGCCGCGGCCCTCGGCGTCGCCGACGTCGTCCGGTTCGTCCGCCCGGTGGCCCGACCCGAGCTCGCGCGCTGGTACCGCGCGGCCGACGTCGTCGCCGTCCCCAGCTACTCCGAGTCGTTCGGCCTCGTCGCGATCGAGGCGCAGGCCTGCGGCACCCCCGTCGTCGCCGCCGACGTGGGTGGCCTGCCCACGGCCGTCGGCGACGCGGGCCTCCTCGTCCCCGGCCACGACACGGGGGAGTGGGCCGACGCCCTCGACGCGCTCCTGCTCGACGAGCCCCTGCGCGCCCGGCTGGGTCGCCGTGCCGTGCGCCACGCCGCCGGGTTCGGGTGGGCCGCGACGACCGACCGCCTCCTCGACGCGTACCGTCGGGCCATGCGAGCCCGCAGCGACGCACCCGACTCACCCATCGACGACGGCGAGAGCCTGACCGGCGTGCCCACCGCGGTGATCCCGTGACGGCACCCGCCGAGGGCGTCCGCGCCGACGCGGAGGCCGGTCTCCGCGGCTACCTCGACTCCGTCGACCTCGAGTGGGAGCTCGGCGGGCGCGCGGGCGAGTACGTCGTGACCCTGCCCGGGGAGAAGAAGCTCAAGACCGTCGTGTCCCTGCTCGTGCGCGACCGCACGACGAGCGTCAGCGCCTTCGTCATCCGCAACCCCGACGAGAACCACGAGGCGTTCTACCGGGCCCTGCTGCGCAAGAACCTGCGGCTGCAGGGCGTCGCGTACGCCATCGACACCGACGGCGACGTCTACCTGCGCGGGGAGGTGCCGACGGTCGCGCTCGACGCCGAGCACCTCGACCAGCTCTTCGGCATCGTGCTCGCCGCGAGCGACGACGTCTTCAACGAGCTCCTCGCGCTCGGCTTCCTCGGCTCGATGAGGAAGGAGTGGGCCTGGCGCGTCTCGCGCGGCGAGTCGACCCGCAACCTCGACGCCTTCCGTCACCTGCTGGACGACGCCTCGGAGGCCTGAACGGCCGTCGCTAGGCTGGCGCGCATGACCTACACGCTCGTCCTCGTCCGCCACGGCGAAAGCGACTGGAACGCCAAGAACCTCTTCACCGGCTGGGTCGACGTCGACCTGACCGACAAGGGCCGCGCCGAGGGCGTGCGCGCCGGGCAGCAGCTCAAGGAGGCCGGCATCCTGCCCGACATCGTGCACACCTCGGTGTTGCGCCGGGCCATCACGACGGCCAACCTCGCGCTCGACGCGGCCGACCGCCACTGGATCCCGGTCAAGCGCGACTGGCGGCTCAACGAGCGGCACTACGGCGCGCTCCAGGGCAAGAACAAGAAGCAGACGCTCGAGCAGTTCGGCGAGGAGCAGTTCATGCTGTGGCGCCGCTCCTACGACGTGCCGCCGCCGGCGATCGACCCCGAGGACGAGTTCGCCCAGACCCACGACGCGCGCTACGCCGGGCTCGGCGAGGCGATGCCGGCCACCGAGTGCCTCAAGGACGTCGTCGCCCGGATGCTGCCCTACTGGGAGAACGAGATCCAGAACGACCTCGCCGACGGCCTGACGGTCATGGTCGCGGCGCACGGCAACTCGCTGCGGGCCCTCGTCAAGACGCTCGACGACATCTCCGACGAGGACATCGCCGGGCTCAACATCCCCACCGGCATGCCGCTCGTCTACGAGCTCGACGACGACTTCCGCCCGGTGACCCGCGGCGGTCGCTACCTCGACCCCGAGGCCGCCGCCGAGGCCGCCGCCGCGGTCGCCAACCAGGGCCGCTGACGACGCGCACCCCCGAGCACCTCGAAGGGCCACCTCCCATGGCGGGAGGTGGCCCTTCGACGGTGCGGCGGACGCGTCAGGCGTGGGAGTCGTGCTCGATCGACTCGAGCACGTCGGCGTCCTCGGCGTCCTCGTGGTCGTAGCTGACCTCGGAGTCGTACTCGCCGGTGACGAGGTAGATGACGCGCCGCGCCACCGAGACGGCGTGGTCGGCGAAGCGCTCGTAGTAGCGGCCGACGAGCGTCAGGTCGAGGATCGAGCTGCGCGACCACGACGTGTTCTCGTCGAGCAGCGCCGCGAAGAGCTGCCGGTGCAGCTCGTCCATGGCGTCGTCGTCCTTGTCGAGGGCGATGGCCGCCGCGACGTCCTTGCTCGCGATGATCGAGCCGCACTTGGCCACGATCGACTCGGCGACCTGGCCCATCTGCAGGATGTGGGCGCGCAGCTCGGGCGGCACGGCGGAGTCGGGCGTGCGCAGCCGCGCCACCTTGGCCACGTGCCGGGCGAGGTCGCCCATGCGCTCGAGGTCCGAGCTCATGTGCATCGACGTGACGACGATGCGCAGGTCGGTCGCCACGGGCTGCTGCCGGGCGAGGAGGTCGATGGACCGCTCGTCGAGCTCGATGCGGATGTCGTCGAGCTTGCGGTCGGCCTCGATGACCGACTCGGCGAGGTGGACGTCCGCGTCGAGGAGGGCGGTCGTCGCGCGGGAGATGGCGGACCCGGCCAGGCGGGTCAGCTCGACGAGCTGGTCCGTGATGGTGTCGAGGTCCTCGTGGAACTGGTCGCGCATGCTCTTCCTGTCGCTAGCCGTTCTGGGCCGTCTCCGGCCCGGCGTGGGCACCGGGGCGTGCGGCTCGTGGTGCGGGGCCGCCGACACGGTGGCGCTGCGGACACGTCCCAGCGTCCTTCCCACCCTGCCACTGCGCGGCGCTCGACACACGGCCGACACGACCCTGTCCCGCAGAGGGTGGCACCGCTGCGTGAACGGGTGGGTGCGCCAAGGTGAACACTCGGTTCCTGGCCCGCGTGCGGGCCGTCCACGCGTCCGGAGCACGCGTCGGCCGTGCGTACGCTTGGTGACGTGGACCCGACGACCGCGGCAACGCTCGGTGGCATCGCCGGCCTCGCCCTCGGCGGGGTGGCGATGGTGGCCGTTCGCCTGTCCGACCGCTCGACCGCCGCCGAGGAGGTGCTGGCCCCCGAGCCGGCCCTGCCGCCCGGTGTCGCCGAGGTCATCGCCGTGCTGCGCTCGAGCGGCATCCTCCTCGACGCCTCCGACCGCGTCGTCAACAACTCGCCGGCGGCCGTGGCCCACGGCCTCGTGCGCGGCCACGAGGTCGTGCACACCGAGCTGCTCGACCTCGCGCGCGCCGTCCGCCGCGACGGCGTCATCCGCGAGGCCGAGCTCGAGCTGCGCAAGGGGATCGGCGAGGGTCGCATCGTCGTCTCGGCGCGCGTCGCACCGCTCGGGGCCAACCACGTGCTCCTCCTCGTCGAGGACCGCACCCAGGCCGCGCGCGTCGACGAGATCCGCCGCGACTTCCTCGCCAACGTCAGCCACGAGCTCAAGACGCCCGTCGGGGGCATCGCCCTCCTCGCCGAGGCCATCCGCGACGCGCACGACGACCCCGAGGCGGTCGCGCGGTTCGCGACCCGCATCGGCGTCGAGTCGACGCGTCTGACGCGGCTCGTCAAGGAGATCGTCGAGCTCTCGCGCCTGCAGGGCGCCGACGTCATCAAGGAGCCGCAGCTCACCGACGTCGGGGCGTGCGCCGACGACGCCGTCGAGCGCAGCCGGCTGCTCGCCGAGGAGCAGGGGATCACGCTGGCCAGCTCCGTCGAGCCGGGCTGCGAGGTGTGGGGCGACGCCGAGCTGGTCACGACCGCGATCAGCAACCTCGTCGGCAACGCCATCGCCTACTCCGACCGCGACACCCGGGTCGGCGTCACGGTGCGCCGGACGCCGGGCGGCCTCGTCGACGTGTCGGTCACCGACCAGGGCCTCGGCATCGCCCCGGAGGAGCAGGCCCGCATCTTCGAGCGCTTCTACCGCGTCGACACGGCCCGGTCGCGCGCCACCGGTGGCACCGGCCTCGGCCTCGCGATCGTCAAGCACGTCGCCGACAACCACGGCGGCCACGTCCGCGTCTGGTCCGAGCCCGGCCGCGGCTCGACGTTCACCATCGAGCTGCCCGCGGCCACGCCTCCGGTCCGACCGGCCGGCGGCCCGCCGGCCGACGCGTCCGTGACCGTCTTCACGACGCCGGCCGCACCCGCGGCGCCCGCCGCGCCGGACGCGTCGCCCGCGTCGCCCGCGTCGCTGACCCCCGCACCCTCCAGCCCGACCTCCTCCAGCTCGACCGAGCACCCGTCCCACACCGTCGCCTGAGTCGCCCGATCCCTGAAGAGGACCCCTTGAGCCGCATCCTGATCGTCGAGGACGAGGTCTCGTTCTCCGACCCGCTCTCCTACCTGCTGAAGAAGGAGGGGTACGACGTCGCCGTGGCCGAGACCGGCCCCGACGGCCTGGCCGAGTTCGACAAGAACGGCGCCGACCTCGTCCTGCTCGACCTCATGCTCCCCGGCCTGTCGGGCGTCGACGTGTGCCGGGCGCTGCGCCAGCGCTCGTCGGTCCCGGTCATCATGCTCACCGCCAAGGACAGCGAGATCGACAAGGTCGTGGGCCTGGAGATCGGCGCCGACGACTACGTCACCAAGCCGTACTCGAGCCGCGAGCTGCTGGCGCGCGTCAAGGCCGTGCTGCGCCGCCTCACCGAGCCCGAGGACCTGCTGCCCTCGACGCTCGAGGCCGGACCGGTGCGGATGGACGTCGAACGGCACACCGTCAGCGTCCGCGGCGAGACGGCGTCGCTGCCCCTCAAGGAGTTCGAGCTGCTCGAGATGCTGCTGCGCAACTCCGGCCGGGTGCTGACCCGGATGCAGCTCATCGACCGGGTCTGGGGCAGCGACTACGTCGGCGACACCAAGACCCTCGACGTGCACGTCAAGCGGCTGCGCGCCAAGATCGAGCCCGACCCGGCCAGCCCGGTGCACATCGTCACGGTGCGGGGCCTGGGCTACAAGTTCGAGGCCAGCTGACCACCGACGGGGCCTCGGGCCCCGCGAACGACGACGGCCGCCCCGCGCGATGCGGGGCGGCCGTCGTGTCGTCGTGCGGCGGTGCGGCGCCGGTCAGCCGGTGGTCGTGCCGGTGGGCGCGGGCGTCGCGGTCGAGTAGTAGCCGTCGGGCGGGAGGACCGGCACCTGGGCGACCGTGGTGCCGCCGGTGCTCGAGGTGATGGTGACCGGCACGAGCGTGCCCGGCTTGGCGGTGACGCCCGAGAGCTGCAGGCCCTTGCCGGCGAGGTCGACCTGCTCGCGCGGGCCGAGGGGCACCTCGGAGCCCGACGGGGCGGCCGTGGCGCCCTGGGCCGCCTGCGGCACGAACTTGACCGTCATCGGGTCGGTGCCGAGGTTGATGGCCGAGCCGGTGACGACCGCCTGGCCGGTGCCGTCGCCGACGAGCACGAGGTTGCGCACGGCGAGCTGGCCCACGTCGGCGGGCACGCCGTCGGCCGGCACGTACGCGACATCGGTCTGGACCGGGGAGTTGACCTGGCACCCGGCCGTCACGGCGGCGAGGGCGAGGCCGGCGGCGAGCGCCGAGACACGGCGACGCACGGGGGTCTGCACGAGGAATCGACGCTTCACGGGGCACAGCCTACAAGCGGCCGGTCGGGCGTCGCGTCCGGACCCGTACCCCGACGCCCTTGTGGCGCAGGCACGCAGCGGCCGCGTCCTGTCGCGACGGGTGCCACGGACGCGTCGCGGGCCCGTGGGGGCGCTCGCGCGATGCATGTCGACCGCCGTTCTGTCAAGACGTCGGAGGGGACGGATGAGTGACCAACTGTGGCTCTGACCTGCGCAGATGCCGGATCCTGAGATCGCGATGTGCGCGCCGTCGTGATAATCTGGGGGTCGCGAAAGGGGAAAACAGCACATGGTTTTCAAGGTCGGCGAGACGGTCGTGTACCCCCACCACGGGGCGGCACTGATCGAGGAGATCAACACACGCACGATCAAGGGAGAGGACAAGCTCTACCTGAAGCTCAAGGTCGCCCAGGGCGACCTCACGATCGAGGTGCCCGCAGAGAACTGCGACCTCGTCGGCGTCCGTGACGTCGTCGGCCAGGAGGGGCTGGACCGGGTCTTCGAGGTCCTGCGCACCCCGCACACCGAGGAGCCCACCAACTGGTCCCGCCGCTACAAGGCGAACCTCGAGAAGCTCGCCTCCGGCGACGTCATCAAGGTGGCCGAGGTCGTGCGCGACCTCTGGCGTCGCGACCAGGACCGCGGCCTGTCGGCCGGCGAGAAGCGGATGCTCGCCAAGGCCCGCCAGATCCTCGTCTCCGAGCTCGCGCTCGCGGAGAAGACCGACGAGGACAAGGCCGAGTCGATCCTCGACGAGGTCCTCGCCTCCTGACGGCGAGCCTCATCCTGAACGGCCGCACCGGAGCCGGTCGCGTCGGCGTCATCGTCGTCGCGGCCGGCTCCGGTTCGCGTCTGGGGGCCGGTGTCCCCAAGGCGTTCGTGCCCCTCGCCGGGCGGCCCCTCCTCGGGCACGCCCTGCGGGGGGCCTTGTCGTGCCCCGACCTGCACCAGGTCGTCGTCGTCGCGCCGGCCGAGTGGGTCGGGCCGGCGCAGGAGGCCTGCCGCCTCGCCGCCGCCGAGCACGCGTCGGGCGGCCCGGAGCCCGCGGTCGTCACCGGGGGAGCCGAGCGCGGCGACTCGGTGGCCGCGGGGCTCGCCGCCCTCGACGCGTCCGTCGACGTCGTCCTCGTCCACGACGCCGCTCGCTGCCTGACGCCGCCGGAGGTGTTTGCGCGCGTCGTCGCGGCCGTCGAGGCCGGGGCGGTGGCCGTCGTCCCCGGCACGCCGGTCGTCGACACCGTCAAGCAGGTCGACGCCTCGGGCCGGGTCGTGGCCACGCCCGACCGGTCCTCGCTGCGGGCCGTGCAGACCCCGCAGGGCTTCCGCCGTGAGGTCCTGGCCCGCGCCCACGCCGTCTCGAGCGAGGCCACCGACGACGCCGGGCTCGTCGAGCGCCTCGGCGAGCCGGTCCTCGTCGTCGAGGGCCACCGCCTCGCGCTCAAGGTGACGACGCCCGACGACCTCGAGACGGCCACCCGCCTCCTCGCGTCGTCCTCCTGACGACTCCCGCCGGCACGTCGCGGGCGCACCGGTTCCGGCGCTCCCACGCCGGCTCCGGACCGCGCCGTGCGTCGGACCGCTGAGCGCCTATCCTCGGTCGCGTGACCGAGCAGCCGGCTGACCAGACCCGACCCCTCGCCCTCATCACCGGCGGAGGCACCGGCATCGGCGCCGCCACCGCGCAGCGCCTCGCCGCCGACGGCTTCGACGTCGTCGTGGCCGGACGACGCGCCGACCGGCTCGAGGCCGTCGTGGCGCAGATCGGCCCGGCGGCGCGCGCCCTCGTCATGGACGTCACCGACGCCGCGAGCGTCGAGGCCGGCGTCGCGACCCTCGGGCGGTGCGACGTCGTCGTCAACAACGCCGGTGGCGCGCTCGGCGTGACGCGCGTCGAGGACGGCGACGCGGACGAGTGGGAGCGGATGTACGCGACGAACGTCGTCGGCACGATGCGCGTCACGCAGGCCGTGCTGCCCCTGCTGCGACGCTCGGCGCGGGCCACCATCGTCGACGTGTCCTCGATCGCGGGCGAGCGCGTGTACGAGGGCGGTGGCGGCTACGTCGCGGCCAAGCACGGCACGTCGGTCGTCTCCGAGACGCTGCGCCTCGAGCTCAACGGCGAGAACATCCGCGTCGTCGACATCCGCCCCGGCATGGTGCACACCGAGGAGTTCTCGCTGACGCGCCTCGGTGGCGACCAGGCGGCGGCGGACAAGGTCTACGACGGCGTCGACCGGCCGCTCGTGGCCGACGACGTCGCCCGGTGCATCGCCTTCGTCGTCGGGCTGCCCCAGCACGTGAACATCGACACCATGGTCGTCAAGCCCGTGGCCCAGGCCGCACCGCACAAGCTGCACCGCGGCCCCATCGACTGGAAGGACGGCCGGTGACCGCCCTCCCGCGCGTCGGCGTCGGCGTCGACGTCCACGCCCTCGCGCCCGCGGGGTCGGACCGCGAGCTGTGGGTGGCCGGGCTGCACTGGCCGGGCGAGCGAGGCCTCGACGGGCACTCCGACGCCGACGTCGCCGCGCACGCCGCCTGCGACGCGCTCTTCTCGGCCGCCGGCATCGGTGACCTCGGCGCCCACTTCGGCACGGCGCGTCCCGAGCTCGCCGGTGCGTCGGGCGCCACGCTGCTCGCCGAGGCGGCGCGGCTCGTGCGCGAGGCCGGGTTCGAGATCGGCAACGTCGCGGTGCAGGTCGTCGGCAACCGGCCCAAGGTCGGTACCCGCCGCGCCGAGGCCGAGGCGGCGCTCTCGGCGGCGGCCGGCGCCCCGGTCTCGGTGAGCGGCACGACGACCGACGGTCTCGGGCTCACCGGCCGCGGCGAGGGCGTGGCGGCGCTCGCCACCGCCCTCGTCGTCGCTCGCTCCTGAATGCCGGACCGGAGCCGGGTCACGCCGTCGAGCCCGGTGGGTGATTCGGTTGGCCGCCGCCCACGGGGGTAGGGCGAGGTCAGGAGCGGCGTGCAGCCGTCTCGGAGGCTGACCGAGGAGGACCTCATGCAGACCAGCACCATCATCTGGATCGTCATTGCCGTGGTGGTCGTGGCCGTCGTCGTCGCCGCCCTGATGTCGCGGTCGCGCGGCAGCAGGGAGCGCGTGGAGCGGGAGCGGGCCGAGCAGATGCGTAAGGAGGCGGACACGCACGACCGCCTGCTGCGCGAGCGCGAGGTGGGCGCGAGCGAGGCGCAGGCCCGGGCCCAGCTGGCCCAGGCCGAGGCCGAGAAGCAGCGCCTCGAGGCCGAACGGCTCGAGGCGCAGGCCCGTGAGCGTGCCGGCGGCCTCGACGAGGTGCGGCACGAGCGCGACGAACGGCTGCGCCAGGCGGACCTGCACGACCCCGACGTGCGCACCGACGACGACGGCAACCGCATCGACGGCCTCGACGCCGACGGCGAGCGTGCGGACCGCACGGACGACACCGACCGCGTCGGCGACGAGGACCGCATCGGCGAGAACGGACACCGCGTCGACGGCCGCTGACGTGACGGACCGGACGGACCGGGCGGCTGCGTCAGCGGCGCGTTTGGCAGGATCGGTGGCGAACGCCCGACCCCGCCATGCGAAGGAGCATCACCGTGCCGCAGACCGTCAAGGGTGTCATCGCCCGGAGCAAGGGTGCCGACGTCGAGCTCGTCGACATCGTCGTGCCGGATCCCGGCCCCGGTGAGGCCGTCGTGGCCGTGCAGGCCTGCGGCGTCTGCCACACCGACCTGCACTACCGCGAGGGCGGCATCAACGACGAGTTCCCGTTCCTGCTCGGGCACGAGGCCGCCGGCGTCGTCGAGGCGGTCGGCGAGGGCGTCACCGACGTCGCGCCCGGCGACTTCGTCATCCTCAACTGGCGAGCCGTGTGCGGCCAGTGCCGCGCCTGCGCCAAGGGCCAGCCGTGGTACTGCTTCGCGACCCACAACGCGACGCAGAAGATGACGCTCACCGACGGCACCGAGCTGACGCCGGCCCTCGGCATCGGTGCGTTCGCCGAGAAGACGCTCGTGGCCGCCGGCCAGTGCACCACGGTGCCCGAGGCCGACGCGGCCGCCGTCGGCCTGCTCGGCTGCGGCGTCATGGCCGGCTTCGGGGCCGCGGTCAACACCGGCAACGTGCGACGCGGCGACTCCGTGGCCGTCATCGGCTGCGGCGGCGTCGGTGACGCCGCGATCGCCGGGGCGAGCATCGCCGGCGCCACGACGGTCATCGCCGTCGACGTCGACGACCGCAAGCTCGAGAAGGCCAGGCACTTCGGGGCCACCCACACCGTCAACAGCCGCGAGACCGACCCGGTGGAGGCAATCCGCGAGCTGACCGGTGGCAACGGCGCCGACGTCGTCATCGAGGCGGTCGGCCGGCCCGAGACCTACGAGCAGGCCTTCTACGCCCGCGACCTGGCCGGCACCGTCGTGCTCGTCGGCGTTCCGACGCCCGACATGCAGCTGACCCTGCCGCTCATCGACGTCTTCGGCCGCGGCGGCGCGCTCAAGTCGAGCTGGTACGGCGACTGCCTGCCCAGCCGCGACTTCCCGATGCTCGTCGACCTCTACAGGCAGGGGCGGTTCGACCTCGACGCGTTCGTCACCGAGCGCATCGGCATCGGCGACGTCGAAGCGGCGTTCGAGAAGATGCACGGCGGCGACGTGCTGCGCTCGGTCGTGGTCCTGTGACGGCCCTTCCCGAGCTGCCCACCTCGCCGGGCGGCGTCCGCGTCGAGCACGCGACCACGTCGGGCACCTTCAGCCTCGACGGCGGCACGTGGGACGTCGAGAACAACGTCTGGGTGCTGGGCGACGACCGCGAGTGCGTCGTCGTCGACGCGCCGCACGAATCGGGCGCGGTGCTCGACCTCGTCGGGGACCGGAGGATCGTCGCGGTGCTGCTGACCCACGCCCACGACGACCACGTGTCGGCCGTGCCGGGCCTGCTCGAGGCCCGCCCGGGCACCGAGGTGGCGCTGCACCCCGCCGACCGCGTCCTCTGGGAGCGCACCCACCCGGGTCTCGCCCCGACGCGCGAGCTCGCCGACGGCGACGTCGTGCGGGTCGGCGACGTGGACATGCACGTGCTGCACACGCCGGGCCACGCGCCCGGCGCCTGCTGCTTCCACGTGCCCGCCCTCGGCGTCCTCTTCTCCGGCGACACGCTGTTCCAGGGCGGCCCCGGGGCCACCGGTCGCTCGTTCTCGGACTTCGGGGCGATCATCGACTCGCTGCGCGAGCGCGTCCTCGGGCTGCCCGAGGACACCGTCGTGCTCACCGGGCACGGCGACGCGACGCGCGTCGGCGCCGAGGCGCCCGACCTCGACGCCTGGGTGGCGCGCGGCCACTGACCGCCGGCTCAGGTGCGCGGGGTGGCCCGCAGGAGGCTGATCTTCTGCCAGATCTTGCGGCTCATCCCGGTCGTCAGCGTCTCGATCTCGCTCACCGTGTCGAGCACGAGCGCGTCGGTCGACTCCTCGGCGCACAGGGCCGCCGCCTTCGAGGTCAGCGACAGCAGTTCGGAGCAGTAGTCGAGGTAGACGCCGTAGTCGCGCACCGACAGCGTGCGCGGGCTGACGACGTCGGGCCCCTGCGGCTCGGCCCGGGCGGTGCCGGGCAGCAGGGCGGCCGGGTCCTTGCTCATCTGGTGCATGTCGATGACGTGCGCGAGCGACCGCAGCCGGTGCAGCCGTCGCATGAGGTCGGCCCGCACGACGCGGTCCGCCAGGGACAGCAGGAACCAGATCGCGACGCCGGCGTACACGAGGTCCTGGATCGCGCTCTCCAGCAACGGGATCCACTCGAAGGCCTTGAGGCCGCCGGCGTCGGCGGCCGCGTCGCGCACGGCGAACACCACGGCCACGACCGCCGTGGCGACGACGAGAACGATGAGCACGCGTGAGACCCACACGAGCACGCGCCGCAGCGTCGCCCACCGGCGCTCGCCGGCGAGGAGGTCGTCGACGAAGGTGCCGAGCTCGGCCGTGGCCGCCCGCAACCCCGGGTGGCGCGGCAGGAACTCGTCGACGCGCTCCCCGAGGTAGTCGACGACGGCCCGCACCTCGTGGCCGTCGAGACGCTCGTAGCTGGTCAGCCGCGGCTCCGCCATGGCCGCAGCGTAGTGCGGGCCGTGCGGCCTGCAGGGGCCCCGCGTCGACGCGTCCGGAGCGATGCCCGCGCGCCGATAGACTGCGGCGGGTGAGCCTACGACTGTTCGACACCGCCACCCGGGAGCTGCGCGACTTCACGCCGCGCGAGGCCGGCAAGGTGGGCATGTACATCTGTGGGCTCACGACCCAGGGCGCCCCGCACATCGGGCACATCCGTTTCGCCGTCGCCTTCGACGTGCTGCGCCGGTGGCTCGAGACCGGCCACGGCTACGCGGTCACCCTCGTGCGCAACGTCACCGACATCGACGACAAGGTGCTGCGCAAGGCCGCCGAGTCCGGTGAGGACTGGTTCGCCCTCAGCTACCGCAACGAGCGGCTGACCACCCTCGCCCTCGACGCGCTCGGCGTCGAGCCGGCGTCCTACGAGCCGCGGGCCACCGGGCACGTCCCCGACATGGTCACCCTGATGGAGACCCTCGTCGAGAAGGGTCACGCCTACCCGGCGCCCGACGGCTCGGGCGACGTCTACTTCGACGTGCGCTCGTGGCCCGAGTACGGGTCGCTGTCCAACCAGTCGATCGAGGACATGGTGGCGGCCGAGGACGCCGACCCCCGCGGCAAGCGCGACCCCCGCGACTTCGCCCTGTGGAAGGGCCGCAAGTCCGAGGAGCCCGAGACCGCCTCGTGGCCGACGCCGTTCGGCGCCGGCCGCCCCGGCTGGCACCTCGAGTGCTCGGCGATGGCTCGGCGCTGGCTCGGCGAGGAGTTCGACATCCACGGCGGCGGCATCGACCTGCGCTTCCCGCACCACGAGAACGAGCTCGCGCAGTCGCGCGCGGCCGGCCTCGGCTTCGCCCGGTACTGGCTCCACAACGCGTGGGTCACGGTCAAGGGCGAGAAGATGGGCAAGTCGCTCGGCAACGCCCTCGAGGTGCGCCACCTGCTCGAGACGACGCGCCCGATCGTGCTGCGCTACTTCCTCACGGCCGCGCACTACCGGTCGACGATCGAGTACCACCCGGGCTCGCTCGACGAGGCGGCCGCTGCGGTCGAGCGCATCGAGGGCTTCCTCGAGCGGGCTGCCCGCCGCGGCGACGTCGCGGCTGCCGCAGCCGCGTCGGCGCTGCCGGCCGAGTTCGTCGCCTCGATGGACGACGACCTCGGGGTGTCCGGGGCGCTCGCCGTCGTGCACGACACCGTGCGTGCCGGCAACACCGCCCTCGACGACGCCGACGACGAGGCCGCCCTCGCCGCCGCTGCGTCGGTCGTCGCGATGACCGACGTGCTCGGCGTCAACCCGCTCGCGACCCACTGGGGTGGCACCCACCGGGGCAGCGACGCCGTGGCCGAGTCCGCGCTCGACACCCTCGTCCGCGTCCAGCTCGAAGCGCGCCAGCACGCCCGCCAGGAGCGCGACTTCGCCCGTGCCGACGAGATCCGCGACGCGCTCGTGGCCGCCGGCATCGCCATCACCGACACGCCCTCGGGCGCCGAGTGGTCGCTGACGCGGCCCGAGCGCCACGAGGCCGCGGCGGACTGACCCGCCGACCCACCCGAACCGAAGGACTCCCATGCCAGGCAACTCCCAGCGTCGCGGCGCCGTCCGCAAGGGCGGCAAGAAGCCGACCGTCGGCTCCGGCGGCCAGCGCCGCCGCGGCCTCGAGGGCAAGGGCCCCACGCCCAAGGCGGCCGACCGCGAGTACCACCCCGCGCACAAGCGGGCCAAGGCGGCGGCCAAGCGCTCCGGCTCCGGCTCGTCCGGACCGCGTGCGGCCTCGCGCCCCAAGAGCCGCAGCAAGACCTCGAGCGAGATGGTCTACGGCCGCAACTCCGTCGTCGAGGCGCTGCGCGCCGAGGTGCCGGTGGCCACGATGTACGTCGCCACCCGCATCGACACCGACGACCGCGTCCGCGAGGCCCTCAAGCTCGCGACCGAGCGGGGCCTGGCCATCCTCGAGACGCCGCGCGGCGAGCTCGACCGGCTCACCGACGGCGGCGTGCACCAGGGCCTCGCGCTCCAGGTGCCGCCCTACGACTATGCCGAACCGGCCGACCTCATCGACCCCGAGATGCCCGGCATCCCGCTCGTCGTGGCCCTCGACGGCATCACCGACCCGCGCAACCTCGGCGCGATCGTCCGCTCGGTCGCGGCGTTCGGCGGCCACGGCGTCGTCGTGCCCGAGCGGCGCTCGGTCGGCATGACGGCCTCGGCCTGGAAGACCTCCGCCGGTGCGGCGGCGCGCATCCCGGTGGCCAAGGCGAGCAACCTGACCCGGGCGCTCGAGGAGTTCAAGAAGGCCGGGTTCTTCGTGCTCGGCCTCGACATGGACGGCGACGTCGAGCTGCCCGACCTCACGCTGGCGACCGAGCCGCTCGTCATCGTCACCGGCTCGGAGGGCAAGGGCCTCTCGCGCCTCGTCCGCGAGACGTGCGACCAGATCGTCTCGATCCCGATGAGCTCGGCCGTCGAGTCGCTCAACGCGGGGCTCGCCACGGGCGTCACGCTCTACGAGGTGGCCCGGCAGCGGCGTCGGTGACCCGATCGTGACCGCGCGGGGCGCGTCCGGGGAACTCCCCGGGTGCGCCCGACGCTGGTCACAGTGTCGTCGGTAGAGTGGGCCGGGCCCGCACTACGTCGTGTAGTAGCGGATGGCAGACAGCAGGCACCGGCGCGGATGGCCGCGCATCGAGTGAAGGACGCAGACGTGGGCAAGAGCAGCAGGGCCGATACCGCCGCACGCGCGGCGCAGATGCGCGCCGAGGTCGAGCGCAAGGAGCGCCAGCGCAAGCAGGTCATCGCGGCCGTCGTGGCCGTGGTCGTCGTCATCGTGGCCGTCGCCGTCGGGGTCGCCGTGTCGAACCGGCCCAAGCCCGCTCCCGCGGCCACCGGCGCCGACGCGGCCCTGTCGGCCCTCGTCTCGCTGCCGCAGGCCACGCTCGACGCGTCGGCCGCGCCCGACCCGAACTTCGCACCGGCCAAGCTCGAGGGCGGCACGCCGCTGACCCAGGACGGCAAGCCGAAGGTGCTCTACGTCGGCGCCGAGTACTGCCCGTTCTGCGCCATGGAGCGCTGGGCCCTCATCGGCGCGATGGCCCGCTTCGGCACCTTCAGCGGCCTGACGCCGACGACGAGCTCGTCCAACGACGTGCACCCCGACACCCCGACCTGGTCGTTCGCCAAGGCGAAGTACACCAGTGACGTGCTCGCCTTCGAGGCGGTCGAGACCCAGGACCGCAACCAGCAGCCCCTGCAGACGCTCGAGGGCCAGAACCTCCAGCTGTTCACGAAGTTCAACCCCGGCGGCGGCATCCCGTGGATCGACTACGGCGGCACCAACGCGAGCAACGGCGCGACCGTCGACGCCAACGTCATCGACGGCAAGACCTACGACCAGATCATCGCCGGCATCAAGGACCCCAACTCCGAGATCGGCAAGACGATGAACCCGGCGATCAACCTCATCACCGCCCAGCTGTGCCAGATGACGGGCGGCAAGCCGACGAACGTCTGCACCTCGAGCAGCGTCCTGACGGCCTCGGTCCTGCTCAAGAAGAAGTGACCCCGTGAGCCGCATCGGGCACACCGGCGAGACGGCCGCCACGCAGACGGGTGCGGCGCGCCCCGCACGCGTCCGCCCGGCGTGGCTCGCGCCGAGCACCCTCGGCCTGACCGTGGTCGGGCTCGCGGTGTCGGTCTACCTGACCGTCGAGCACTTCACGAACAACGCGACGCTCGCGTGCAGCATCGGCGGGGTCGTCGACTGCGCCAAGGTCACGACGAGCGCCTGGAGCACCTTCATGGGCGTCCCCGTGGCGCTGCTCGGGCTCGTGTTCTTCCTCGTCCTGCTCCCGCTCGTGTGGCCCTCCACGTGGCGCAGCCGGGTCGGGTGGCTCGACGTCGTCCGGCTCGGCTGGCTCACCGTCGGCCTCGGCATGGTGCTCTACCTCGTCTGGGCCGAGCTGTACCGGATCCACGCGATCTGCCTGTGGTGCACGGCGGTCCACGTCGTGACGTTCCTGCTGTGGGTCCTCGTGCTCTTCGGCCAGATCCTGTCCGGCCCGGCCGAGGACCGCCTCGAGGCCTGAGGCCTGGGCCCGGCTGCTCGGACGCCCGGACGCTCAGTCGAGCCGGCTGATGACCGGCATCTCCTCGGTGTCGACGCCGACCACCGACTTCTCCTCCGGCTTGGCCGGTAGCACCGTCGAGAGGTAGTCGCGCACGGCCTCGTCCATCGACACGTCGCGCCCCGCCCGCTCGCTCATGTACCACCGGTGCTCGAGCACCTCGTGGAAGATCTCGGCCGGCTCGAGGCGCCCGACGAGCGCACGCGGCACCGAGCGGACGACCGGCTCGTAGACCTTCGAGAGCCACTCGTGCGCGACGATCTCCTCGTCGACGCCCTGCTGGTCGGTGGCGGCCGTGTAGGCGTCGAGGTCGTTGAGCAGGCGGCGGGCCTGGTTCTCGCCGACGTCGAGGCCGGTGAGGCGCAGCAGGCGCCGGGAGTGGTGACCGGCGTCGACGACCTTCGGGGTGATGACAATCTCGGTGCCGCCGAGGTCGGTCGTGATCTGCAGCTCGTCGACGTCGAACCCGAGCTCGTTGAGGCGGCGGATGCGCTCGTCGACGCGCCACCGGTCGCCGACCTCGAACCGCTCGGTGCCGGTGAGCGCACCCCACAGGGTGTGGTACCGGTCGATGATCGAGGCGGCCACCTCGAACGGGTCGGCGGCCTCCTCGAGGAAGCCGCCGGCATCGAGGTCCATGAGCTCGCCGGCGATGTTGACCTGGGCGATGTCGAGGTCGTGCTCGCGCTGGCCGTCGGTGAGTCGCGCGTGCAGCTCGCCGGTCTCGGCGTCGACGAGGTAGGCGGCGAAGGCGCCGGCGTCGCGGCGGAACAGGGTGTTGGACAGCGACACGTCGCCCCACCAGAAGCCGTCGAGGTGCAGGCGCACGAGCAGCAGCGCGAGGGCGTCCATGAGGCGCACCGCGGTGTCGGGGCGCAGGTTCTGGCTGTAGAGGGCCCGGTACGGCAGGGAGAACTGCAGGTGCCGGGTGATGAGGCACGCGTCGAGCGGCTCACCGTCGGCGTCGGTGCGACCGTGGACGACGCCGAAGGGCTCGACGCACGGGACGTCGAGGCGACGCAGGTTGCGCAGCATCGCGTACTCGCGGTCGGCGATGTCGGCCTTGATCTCCTTGACCGCGAGGACGCGCCCCCCGAGCTTGACGAAGCGCACGACGTGGCGCGAGATGCCGCGGGGGAGGGCGGCGAGGGTGCTCTCGGGCCAGTCCTCGAGAGGCGTCGACCACGGCAGGTCGAGCAGGGCCGACTCGGGTCGGGCGGTGGTGATCTCGAGAGTCACGCGCTCATCGTGGCACGGCTGCGCGAGAGGCGTCGATCCAGCCCGAGCACCACGGCGGCCAGCCCGAGGAAGAGGGCCGCGATGACGGCGCAGTTGACGAGCGTCGAGCCGTAGCCGATGGTCCCGACGTCGACGAAGGGGTAGGGGTACCAGTCGACCACCGGCCCGAGCGCGAGCGTCGCCGCGAGCCAGAGCACCGGCCAGGCGAGCGAGGGCAGCAGGTCGCCGCGGGTGACCTTGCCCCGCGGGCCGAAGGCCACCCACCCGACGACGGTGAGGACCGGCACGACGACGTGCAGGAGCCGGTCGCACAGGAGGTTGGCCGCGGTGTAGGTGGCCGGCGGCTTCAGGGCCACCGCGGCGACGATGCCCGTCACCGTGATGCCGATGAGCGAGGCGAGCCGCACGACCCGGAAGGCCTGCGACCGCGTGCGATCGAGCAGCACGAGGAGCACCGCGACCCCGACGAGCAGGTTCGACTGGATCGTGAAGTAGGAGAAGAGCCGTCGCAGTCGCTCGGGCAGCGCCGCGACCGTCGTCGGGGAGTCGATGACGGTCTGACCGGACGCCACGAGAACCGTCTGCAGGACCAGAGCCACGACGACGACCCCGAAGGTCAGAAGGTGCCACCAGCGTCCGAGGCGCGTCATGGTCGGAGCCTAGGGCCCGATTCGCCCACCTGTCGCGCACCTGTCCAGCCTTGCCCGAGAACGGTGCCGGGCCGGCACCCCGCGTGGGGTGCCGGCCCGGTGACCGTGCTGTGGTGCCGTGGTGCTGTGACCTCAGTCGCCGATGCGCAGGCCGCTGTCGGAGTTGAAGAGGTGGACGTGGCCCTGCTTGGGCTTGAGGTGGATGACCTGGCCCTTCTCCGGGGGGCGACGGCCGTCGACGCGAGCGATGAACGGCTTGGCCGTCTCCTCCTCGCCCTCGGCGTCGACCTGGTGGGCCTTGGTCGTGCCGTAGATGTAGGCGTCGGCGCCGAGCTCCTCGACGACGTCGACCGTGACGGCGATGCCGTGGCCGTCCTCGGCCGGCTCGAGATCCTCCGGACGGACACCGATGGTGACCTCCTTGCCGGCGTCACCGATGAGGCTGCGCTCGACCGGGACGATGTGGCCGCCGTAGTCGACGCCACCGTCGGTGACGGGGGCCGACACGAGGTTCATCGCGGGCGAGCCGATGAAGCCGGCGACGAAGACGTTGGCCGGGTGGTCGTACATGCGGCGCGGGGTGTCGCACTGCTGGAGGATGCCGTCCTTGAGGACCGCGACGCGGTCACCCATCGTCATGGCCTCGACCTGGTCGTGCGTGACGTAGACCGTCGTGACGCCGAGACGGCGCTGGAGCGAGGCGATCTGCGTGCGGGTCTGGACGCGGAGCTTGGCGTCGAGGTTCGACAGCGGCTCGTCCATGAGGAAGACCTGCGGCGAACGGACGATGGCGCGGCCCATGGCGACGCGCTGGCGCTGGCCACCGGAGAGGGCCTTCGGCTTGCGCTCGAGGTACTGGGTGAGGTCGAGGATCTTGGCAGCCTCCTCGACGCGCTTGCGGATCTCGGCCTTGTCGACGCCGGCGATCTTGAGCGCGAAGCCCATGTTGTCGGCGACCGACATGTGCGGGTAGAGCGCGTAGTTCTGGAACACCATCGCGACGTCGCGGTCCTTGGGGGACAGGTTGGTCACGTCGCGGTCGCCGATGAGGATGCGGCCGCCGTTGACCTCCTCGAGGCCGGCGAGCATGCGCAGGGACGTGGACTTGCCACATCCGGAGGGACCGACGAGGACGAGGAACTCACCGTCCGCGATCTCGATGTTGAGCTTGTCGACCGACGGGATCGGGTTACCCGGGTACTGACGCGTCGCGTTGTCGAACGTCACAGTTGCCATGGCTTCATTGCCTTCCTTCACCGGCAGGAACGTGCCGGACGATCCGTTGTAAAGGGCTGCCCGCCCGAGTGGGCGAGCCACGGCCATCCTGCCCCATGGCGGTCGCGGTGACCAGAGGTGCCCCGTGCGGTGGGTCGGTGCGGCAGGCGCGTGCGGCCGTCGTGAGGCGGTCCGGGGCGTCCAGACTTCGTGTCCGGAACGTTGCAAAAAGTTGCTGCAAGACCTGTAGTGACTGTCTGCAAGTTCTTGCTATCGTCTGCGCCACCGGTGGCGGCGTGTGCCACCTGGCTTCAAAGGAGAATCCATGCACAAGCGTGCGCTCGGCGCTGCTGCCGTCACGGGTGTTGCCGCCCTGGCTCTCAGCGCCTGCGGTGGGTCCAGCCCCACCACCCCGTCCAACACCGGCGGCGCCGGCACGAGCAAGGCGGCTGCCACCTCCGGCACCCCCGAGACGCCGAGCGGCACTGCGGCCCCCGTCCGCGACGCCAACGTCGACCTCGTCATCTGGACCGACGCCGACCGCTCGGCGGCGGTTCAGAAGTACGCCGACCAGTTCGCCCAGGAGAACGGCGTCTCGGTCAAGGTCCAGATCTCCACCGACGTGCGTGCGCAGTTCAAGGACGCCACGAAGGTCGGCAAGGGTCCGGACGTCATCGTCGGCGCCCACGACTGGCTCGGCGAGCTCGTCCAGAACTCGACCGTCGCCCCGATCAACCTCAGCTCCGACGTCGCTGCGAAGTTCCTCCCGAAGGCCATCGAGGCCACGAAGTTCAACGGCCAGTCCTACGGCGTGCCCTACGCCGTCGAGAACATCGGCCTCATGTACAACAAGGACCTCGTCCCGAACCCGCCGAAGACGATGGACGAGCTGGTCTCCATGGGCGAGAAGCTCGTCAAGGAGGGCAAGGCCAAGCAGGTCCTGTCGCAGTTCGTCTCCAAGGTCGGCAACGCCTACTTCGCCTACCCGTACCTGTCGGCCTTCCAGGGCGGCGGCATCTTCGGCACCAAGGCCAACGGCGACTACGACCCGAACAAGGTCATCGTCAACAGCGCCGGCTCGGTCAAGGGTGGCGAGGTCCTCGCCGACCTCGGCAAGAAGAAGATCCTGTCGACCAACGTCGACGACACGAACCAGGACGCGCTCTTCGACACGAAGGCCGCCCCGTTCATGATCAGCGGCCCGTGGAGCGTCGCGAAGGCCAAGGACGCCGGCATCAACTACGGCATCGCCCCGCTGCCCTCGCTCACCGGCGGTGGCCCGATGCAGCCGTTCCTCGGCGTCCAGATGTTCTACGTCTCGAGCAAGGCCAAGAACGCGGCCCTCGCCCAGGAGTTCGTCACGAACTACATCCCGCGCAAGGACGTCCAGCTCGCGCTCTTCGAGGTCGGCAAGCGTCCGCCGGCCCTCAAGGAGGCCTACGACGAGGTCTCCGCTAGCGACCCCGACGTCAAGGCCTGGTACGAGGCCGGCACCGGCGGCGCGCCGATGCCGAACATCCCCGCGATGAACTCGGTCTGGGGCCCGTTCGGCCAGGCGACCGCCGACATCATCGCCGGCAAGGCTGGTGCCCAGGCGCGTCTCGACGCGGCCGCCAAGGAGATCACCGCCAACATCGCCAAGGGCTGAGTCCCTCTGATGTGACAGGGGTCCCGGGGTCCGCCACGACGGCGGACCCCGGGGCCCCGACCCCTCTCGGGGTCCCTCGGGAGTGCTCGTTCTCCCTCTACGGCATCGACGGCAACGGCGCCGGGACGGCGCAAAAGGACGTGTGACATGACCAAGCCCCTCGCGCTCGCGATCAAGTGGGTCCTCATCCTCGTGACGATGGCCGGCCTCCTGTGGATCGCCACCAAGCTGGCCCAGGCCGGCAACATCACCTTCGTCATCATCACCGGGCTCGTGGGGATGGGCATCCTCGCGGTCTACGCGACGCGGCGCGCGGTGCCGCTGAAGTACCTCGTCCCCGGCCTGATCTTCATGGCGCTCTTCCAGCTGTGGCCGGTGCTCTACACGGCCGCGCTGTCCACGACGAACTACGGCGACGGACACCTCTACAGCAAGGAGGCGTCGGTCAGCGACATCATCGCCCAGTCGGTGCGCGAGGTGCCCAACACGCCTCGCTACAAGATGTCGATCGCCACCAAGGAGGGCGGGGACCCCGCCACTGCCGACATCGTCCTGCTGCTGACCAAGCCCGACGGCTCGATGTACGTCGGCGACAAGTCCGGTCTCACGCCGCTGCCCGCGACGGGGGTCGAGAAGACCGACCTCGGCAAGATCACCAAGGCGCCCGGCTACGCCGTCCTCAACGCCAAGCAGGCCAACGCCCGGAGCAAGGACCTCTCGGCCATCGCCATCCCGACGAGCGACGGCGGCGGCATCAAGCCGGTCGGCCTGTCCGAGGCCTTCGAGGGTCGCGCGACCGTCAGCTACGACGCGAAGACCGACCGTCTCACGGACAACGCGACCCAGCCCCCGACGGTCTACGGGCCGAAGGACGCGCGCTGGGTCAACGTCGCCGACCCGACCCAGTCCTACCCCCAGGGCTGGAAGGAGAGCATCGGCTTCGCGAACTACACGCGCATCTTCACCGACGACACGATCCGCAGCGGCTTCCTCGGGATCTTCGTCTGGAACGTCGTCTTCGCCATCGTGTCGGTGCTCTCGACGTTCCTGCTCGGCATGCTCATCGCGCTGCTCTTCAACGACCCGCGACTCAAGGGCAAGGCCATCTACCGGTCGCTGCTGATCCTGCCCTACGCCCTGCCCGGCTTCGTCACGGCGCTGGTGTGGAAGGGCATGTTCAACCAGGACTACGGCATCATCAACCAGACGCTGCACATCGGCGTCGACTGGCTCGGGTCCGATGCCGGAGCGAAGGCCGCCATCCTCATCACGAACCTCTGGCTCGGGTTCCCGTACATGTTCATCGTGTGCACCGGTGCGCTGCAGTCGATCCCGCAGGACGTCCGCGAGGCGGCGACCATCGACGGGGCCAACGCCTTCCGCACGCTGCGCTCGATCATCATGCCGCTGCTGCTCGTCGCGGTGGGCCCGCTGCTGCTCGCGTCGTTCGCCTTCAACTTCAACAACTTCGGCCTGATCTACCTGCTCACCAAGGGCGGCCCGTTCAACGGTGCCGACACGAGCATCGGGTCGAGCGACCTGCTCATCACCTACGCCTACCGGCTGGCCTTCTCCGGCAGCGCACCCAACTACGGCTTCGCCGCCGCCGTCTCCGTCGTCATCTTCCTGCTCGTGGCGCTGATGAGCATCCCGGGCTTCCGTCGCACCAAGGCTCTCGAGGAGGTCAACTGATGTCCGCTCCCGTCCCCACCGACCCCCGCCTCGAGCACCGCCTCGAGGTCGAGACCCACGAGTCCGTCACCCCCACCGCCCCGTCGCGCAAGCGTCCGGGTGTCGGGGGTCAGGTCTGGTGGCGTCACGCCCTCGGCATCGTCGCCCTCATGTGGGCCCTCTTCCCGATCCTCTTCATCTACTCGGCCGCGACCAACCCGAGCGGCACGCTCAACACGGCGAGCCTGTGGCCGTCCGGCTTCTCGACGAAGAACTTCACCGCCCTGTTCAACGACCCGTCGCGCCCGTTCTGGACCTGGTACAAGAACTCGATGATCATCTCGTTCTCGGGTGCGCTGCTGGCCGTCTTCATCGGCGCGTGCGCGGCGTTCGCCTTCTCGCGACTGCGGTTCAAGGGCCGCCGCCCGGGCATGATGTTCCTGCTGCTCACGACGTTCTTCCCGGCGCTGCTGGCCATCGTCGCGATGTACATCATCTTCGCCGGCATCAGCGACGTGCTGCCCGCCATCGGCCTCAACACGACCACCGGCCTCATCCTCGCCTACCTCGGCGGCGCGCTCGGTGCCAACGTCTGGCTGCTCAAGGGCTACTTCGACACCGTCCCGCGCGAGCTCGACGAGGCCGCAATCGTCGACGGCGCGAGCCACGCCCGGATCTTCTTCACGATGACGCTGCGCCTCGTCATGCCGATCCTCGTCACGGTGTTCATGCTCGTGTTCGTCGGGCTCTACGGCGAGTTCATGCTCGCCAGCGTGTTCCTCACCGACGTCGACCAGCAGACGCTCGGCGTCGGCCTCTACGGCATGACCCTCGGCAACGACGCGAACACCCTCTTCGGGCGGTTCACGGCCGGCGCGCTGCTCGGTTCCATCCCCGTCATGCTGCTCTACCTGGCCTTCCAGAAGCAGCTCGTCGGTGGCCTCACCACGGGCTCGGTCAAGTGAGTCCGAGCCCCGCACCGATCCCCACCCTCCTGTCCGAGCCGCACCACGACGGCTCCGCCCGCTACGTCTCGAACCTCACGCCACGGCTCGGCGACACCGTCGACGTGCTCGTGCGGGTGCCGCTCGAGTGCGAGGTCGACGCCGTGCACGTGCGCACGTCGCCCGACGGCGAGCAGCAGTTCGCCAGGGCGCGCCGCGTGCGCACGACGTCCACCGACGCGTGGTGGAAGGCGAGCCTCGTCTGCCACAACCCGGTGACCAACTACCGGTTCCTGCTGGCCGGCGGCCCGACCAAGTACGCGTGGCTCAACGGGACCGGGGTGCACCTGCGCGACGTGCCCGACGCGAGCGACTTCCGTCTCGTCGCCCACGACAAGCCGGCCCCGGTGTGGGCCGAGGGCTCGGTCGTCTACCAGATCTTCCCCGACCGGTTCGCGCGCTCGGCGCGGGCGGACCGCCGGCCGCTGCCCGACTGGGCCGTGCCGGCGTCGTGGGACGACCCCGTCGACACGAGCCCGGGCGTCATCGCCCACCAGCTCTACGGCGGCGACCTCGACGGCGTCGTCGAGCACCTCGACCACCTCGAGTCGCTCGGTGTCGACGTCGTGTACCTGACGCCGTTCTTCCCCGGGCGCTCCAACCACCGCTACGACGCGTCGTCCTTCGAGTCGGTCGACCCGCTCCTCGGCGGCGACGCCGCCCTGCGCCGGCTCACCACGGCCGCGCACGAGCGGGGCATGAAGGTCCTCGGCGACTTCACGACGAACCACACGGGCGATGCCCACGAGTGGTTCGTCACGGCGTCCGGGCCGGGAGGCAAGAGCACCCCCGAGCGCGACTACTACATCTGGGAGGGCGGCCAGTACGTCTCCTGGCTCGGCGTGCCCACGCTGCCCAAGCTCAACCACCTCAACCACGACCTGCGCCGCCGCATCTTCGAGGACCGCTCCGGCGTCGTGCGCAAGTGGCTGTCGCGCTCGGGTGGCCTCGACGGCTGGCGCGTCGACGTCGCGAACATGACGGGTCGCTGGCGCGCCACCGACGTCAACCACGAGGTCGCCGCGCAGATGCGCGACGCCCTGGGCCGCTGGGCCCCGGACGCCCTCCTCGTCGGCGAGCACGTCCACGACTACACGGTCGACATGCCGGGCGACGGCTGGCACGGGGTCATGAACTACGCCGGGTTCTGCAAGCCGGTGTGGACGTGGCTGCGCGACGACACCGGCGACCCGAACTTCCTCGGTGCGCCCGTGCCCGTACCGCTGCTCGACGCCGGTGCGGTCGTCGAGACGATGCGCGACTTCACCTCCCGCATCGCGTGGTCCTCACTCGTGCACTCGTTCAACCTCGTCGGCTCGCACGACGCCACGCGCGTGCGCACGCTCGTCGGTGACGACGACCGCATGGTCGACGCCGCGGCCGGGCTGCTCTTCACCCTGCCGTCGATGCCGATGCTGACCTACGGCGACGAGATCGGCATGGAGGGCACGTTCGGCGAGGACGGCCGCCGCCCGATGCCGTGGGACGAGTCCCGTTGGGACACAAGGATCCTGGCCACCTACCGCGGCATGATCTCCGCACGCCGGCGCTCGGTCGCGCTGCGGCGGGGTGGCCTGCGCTGGGTCCACGCATCGGGCGACGCCATCGTGTTCCTGCGCGAGACGGCCGACGAGGTCGCCCTCGTGCACGTGGCCCGGGCGGCCCACGAACCGGTCGTCGTCGAGCGTCGCCACCTCGGCGGCATCGAGGACGGCGCCTCGGCCTACGGACCGGCTCCGAAGCTCGGCGCGCGTGCTGTCACACTGTCGGCGACCGGCCCGGGAGTGCGCATCTGGACGTGGAAGCCCACCGACGGCGGGGCCAAGCACGTCCGACGTAGGGGGCACTAGGTGAAGGCACGGCTGCGCGACATCGCCGAGCAGGCGAACGTCTCCGAGGCGACGGTCTCGCGCGTGCTCAACGGCAAGCCCGGGGTGGCCGAGTCGACGAAGCAGGCGGTCCTCACCGCCCTCGACGTGCTCGGCTACGACCGGCCGAGCCGCCTGCGCCGCAAGAGCGCCGGGCTCGTCGGCCTCATCGTCCCCGAGCTGACGAACCCGATCTTCCCGGCGTTCGCGCAGATCATCGAGAACTCCCTGGCCCAGAACGGCTACACGCCGGTGCTCTGCACCCAGGTGGCCGGGGGAGTCCACGAGGACGACTACGTCCAGATGCTGCTCGAGCGCGGCGTGGCCGGCATCATCTTCATCTCCGGCCTGCACGCCGACACGACGACCGACTCCGAGCGCTACGTCGCGCTGCGCGACCGCGGCCTGCCGCTCGTCCTCGTCAACGGCTACATCGAGGGTGTCGACGCGCCGTTCATCAGCAACGACGACGTCGCCTCGATGGGCCTGGCGCTCGAGCACCTCGTCGCGCTGGGGCACCGTGAGATCGGCCTCGCGGTCGGCCCGGACCGGTACGTGCCGGTCATCCGCAAGATCGCCGGCTTCCGCCACTCGATGCAGGAGCTGACCGGGCGGTCCGACGTCGACGACCTCATCGAGCGCTCGCTCTTCTCGGTCGAGGGCGGGGCAACCGCGGCCGGCCGGCTGCTCGACCGCGGCGCCACCGCCGTGGTGTGCGGGTCCGACCTCATGGCGCTCGGCGCCATCCGGGAGGCGCGCAAGCGGGGCCTGCAGGTGCCGCGCGACTTCTCGGTGGTCGGCTACGACGACTCGACGCTCATCGCCTTCACCGACCCGCCGCTGACGACGGTGCGCCAGAGCGTCAACGCGATGAGTGCCGCCACGGTTCGGGCCCTGCTCGACGAGATCGCCGGGCAGCCTTCTCCCCGTGCGGAGTACGTGTTCCGGCCCGAGCTCGTCGTGCGTGGGTCGACGGGCGCCGCCCGCCACCGCTGACGCGGGTCAGCCGGCGTCGGGTCCGGCTGACCGCCGCCGCTCGAGCAGGGCGTCGAGGAACCGGGCGACGGCGGGCTCGTCGTCGAGCCGGTAGTGCGCCGCCGTCGAGCCGGTGCCGACCTTGACCGTGACGTCCTCGGGCCGCGTCATCCGCATGAAGGCGTCCTCGTCGGTGACGTCGTCGCCGAGGTAGACGCGGGCGGTCGCACCCACCGCGCGGCCCAGGGCCGTGACGGCGGATCCCTTGTCCGCGTGGGAGACCGACAGCTCGAGCACCGACTTGCCCTTGAGCACCTTGACGCCGTCGTGGTCGAGGGCGACGCGTCGGGCGTCGGCGATGGCGGCGTCGCCGACGTCCTTGGGCAGGCCGCGGGTGTGCACGACGACCGCCGCCGACTTGTACTCGATGCCGGCGTCGGGGTGGCGCTCCTTGACGAGCGTCTCGATGTCGGAGCGCAGCTCGGCGAGGGTCACCTCGTCGTCGGGCGTGACGGCGGCGGCCTCCATCGCGGCGCGCACCTGCTCGTCGGAGGACTCGGCGCCGTGGCTGGCGATGAGCACGATCGGCTCGTCGTCGGTGAGCCCGGTCAGGGTGCGCAGGGTGTCGAGGTCGCGGCCCGACACGACGGCCACGTGGACGCCGGGCAGGCCGGCGAGCGCGCGCAGCGTGTCGACGGTGCCGGGCAGCGGGAGCGCCTTCATCGGGTCGGCGTCGAAGGGCGCGAGCACGCCGTCGAAGTCGGTGGCCACGAGCAGCGTCGACGCGCCGGCGACGTCGTCGAGGGTGTTCTCGGGAGACGACGAGGCGCTCATCGCCCCGCCTCCTGGGGCGCCGGCTCCTGCGCGGCTGCGTGCGAGGAGTCCTGTACCGCAGCAGGGTTCGGCTTCTCGGCCGACCGGGACGGGCCGCCCGCGGTCGGCTGGGGCACCTCGGGCGCGGCGTCGAGCGCCGCGAGGTAGCGCGCCGCCCACCGCTGCACGTCGTGGTCGGCGACGCGTCGGCGCAGCGCCCGCATGATGCGCTGCTTGTCCTTGGCCGGGGTGTTGATGGCGCGCAGGATCGTCTGCTTGAGGCCCTCGATGTCGTGCGGGTTGCACGCGAAGGCCTGGTGCAGCTCGTGCCACGCGCCGGTGAACTCCGACAGCACGAGTGCGCCGCCGAGGTCGTGGCGGCACGTGACGTACTCCTTGGCGACGAGGTTCATGCCGTCGCGCAGGGGCGTCACGAGCATGACGTCGGCGGCCTGGAAGAGGGCGGCCATCTCCTCTCGCGGGTAGGAGTGGTGCAGGTAGTGCACGGCCGGGGCGCCGATCTTGGCGAGGTCGCCGTTGATGCGGCCCACGGTCTGCTCGATCTCGTTGCGGAGCGTGCGGTAGGCCTCGACGCGCTCGCGGCTCGGCGTCGCCACCTGGACGAGCGTGACCTCCGGCGGTCCGAGCCTCCGCTCGGACAGCAGCTCCTCGTAGGCCTTGAGCCGGTGTCGGATGCCCTTGGTGTAGTCGAGCCGGTCGACGCCGAGCATGAGCACCTCGGGGTCGCCGAGGCTCGCCCGGATCTCGCGGGCCCGCGCCATGACGTCGGGGCGCTTCGCGAGCTCCTCGAGACCGTGGAAGTCGACGGAGATCGGGATGGCCGCGGCCCGGACGCGCCGGTGCTGGCCCTCGACCGTGACGAGGTCGCGCTTGGTGGGGGCGCCGAGCAGCTGGCGGCAGGCCCGCACGAAGTTGCGGGCGTCGGCCTGGCGCTGGAAGCCGAGGAAGTCGGCCCCGAGGAGGCCCTCGAGCAGCTGGGCGCGCCAGGGCAGCTGGGCGAAGAGCTCGACGGGCGGGAACGGGATGTGGTTGAACCAGCCGATCCGCACGTCGGGGCGCAGCTCGCGCACGAGGGCCGGCACGAGCTGGAGCTGGTAGTCCTGCACCCAGACCCGGGCGCCCTCGGCGGCCACCTCGGCCACGGCCCGGGCGAACCGCTCGTTGACGGCGCGGTAGGCGGCCCACCACTCGCGGTGGAAGGTCGCCGGCACGATGACGTCGTGGTAGATCGGCCACAGGGTGTCGTTGGAGAAGCCCTCGTAGTAGTCGCGGACCTCCTCGGCCGACAGCGCCACGGGGTGCAGGTGGATGCCGTCCTCGTCGAAGGGCTCCGGGGCCTCGCCGGAGTCGCCGGCCCAGCCCACCCACGCGCCGGGCTGCGTGCGCATCACCGACTCCATGGCCGTGACGAGCCCGCCGGGGGAGCGGCGCCACTCGATCTCGCCGTCGTCGGTGATGACCTTGTCGACGGGGAGGCGGTTCGCCGCGATGACGAGGTCGAAGGTCTGCCGTTCGGGCGACACCGGGGATCAGCTCCTGTGGTTCGAGGGGACGGCTGCAGGGCCACTGTCCGGCATACCCACGTCGGCGCCGGGTGGAGCGGCCAGGGCGCGATCTCACTCTAACGAGCCAACGGTGGCGCCTCGTCGGGCGGCGCTCTAGGGTCGAGTCAGGGCACCGCGCGGCGTCGTCGACGGCGATAGGGGACACGCGTCGGGGCACTCACCCGAGGTGAAGGAGGTCGCCGTGAAGATTTCTGACGTGCTGAGGGCGAAGGGCAGCGGGGTCATCTCCGTGCAGCCCGACGAGACCGTGTCCGGGCTCCTGGGCCTGCTCGAGGAGCACCGCATCGGTGCCGTCGTCGTCAGCTCCGACGGCACGACCGTCGAGGGCATCGTCAGCGAGCGCGACGTCGTGCGCCACCTGCACTCGACCGGTGCGGGCATCCTCGAGGCGCCGGTGTCCCAGATCATGACGAGCGAGGTGTCCACGGGCACCGCCGCCGACGACATCGCCACCCTCGCCACGACCATGACCGAGCAGCGCGTGCGCCACGTGCCGATCCTCGACGAGGACGGCCGCCTCGTGGCCATCGTCAGCATCGGCGACATCGTCAAGCACCGCCTCTCCGAGCTGCAGTCCGAGCGCGACCAGCTGCGCGACTACATCTCCGGCTGACCCCGCCACCCGGCGAGCCGACCGACCCGACCGGACAAAACGGACAACCGACCCGCGCCACGGGCCCGAGGTCGTCGGCCTGACCCCCTGCGGGGGCATACCGTAGGACCATGACTGCGTACGACCGGACCGAGCGGGTCTCCGCCCCGCGGTCCGGCGTGCGGTCGGGCCCCCGCACCGGCGGTGTGCCCATCGGCGGAGCCCGTGACGGCTGGGACGCCGGACGCATCGGACGGTACCGCCTCGTCGAGGAGATCGGCGAGGGCGGCATGGGCGTCGTCCACCTCGCGCTCGACCCCCGCGGCCGCGCCGTGGCCATCAAGGTGCTGCGCGCGCACGTGGCCCACGACGCCGACGCGCGCCAGCGGCTCATGCGCGAGGTCGAGACCCTCTCGCGCATCCGCGACCCCCGCGTCGCGAGCGTCATCGACGCCGACGTCATGGGTCCGCGGCCCTACATCGTCACCCGCTACGTGCCGGGTCCCGCGCTCGACGAGATCGTGGAGGAGCACGGGCCGCTGCACCCCGGCGAGCTCGTCAGCCTCGCCCGCGGCGTGGCCGAGGCGATCCGCTCGATCCACGCCTGCGGCGTCGTCCACCGCGACATCAAGCCGGGCAACGTCCTCGTCGAGGAGGGCGAGCCCGTCCTCATCGACTTCGGCATCGCCCACGTGCAGGACGACGTGCGGCACACCGTCGGCGGTCTCGTCATGGGCACGCCCGGCTACCTCTCGCCCGAGCTCGTCGAGGGGGCGCCGATCACCGACGCCACCGACTGGTGGGGCTGGGCCGCGACGATCACCTACGCGGCGTCGGGGCGCCCGCCCTTCGGGCGGTCGCGGATGGACGCCGTCCTGAGCCGCGTGCGCGCTGGTGACGTCGACGTCGACGGCGTCGACCCGCGTCTGGTGCCGCTGCTGCGCGCGTCCCTGTCGCCCGACCCGTCGCGTCGACCGCACGCGGACGAGGTCATCGCCGCGCTCGAGCAGTACGCCGCGGGCCGCGCCGCCACGGTGCCGACGCCGCACGCGTCGCCGTGGGGGGCGTCCACCGAGGTGCTGGGCGCCGCTCCCGCGGCACCGGCCCTCCCGAGTGCCACGCAGGTGTTCCAGGACCGCGGCACCGCCGTGCTCCCGCCGGTCGCGCCGACCGCCGACGACGTCCGCTGGGCGCCGCCGCCCACGGGGCCGCGCCGACGCCCGGAGCCCGAGCCCGAGTACGAACCGGAGCACTGGGACGAGGGCCAGGGCGGCACCGACCTCTACGACGAGCGGTACGGCCGCAGCGCGGGCCGCGACGAGTGGGACGACGAGTGGGGCGAGGAGCAGCCCGAGCAGGCGCCGCGCGAGGGTGACCCCCGCATCGGCATGGCCATGCGTACCGGCGTGCTCGGTGCGGCCGGCATAGCCTGGGTGGGCGCCCTCATGGCCTGGCCCGGCTACGTGCTCGTCGCGCTGGCCGCGTGGTCGGTGCTCGCCCGCGCCACCGACCGCTCCGTGTCCGCGCTCGTCTTCCGCCGCTACGCCCACGGCCGACGCGGCAGCGACATCCCGCTCGCCGTCATCACGAGCCCGTGGCACCTGCTCGTCGGCGCCATCGCCACCGCGGTGACGCTCGTGCTGCCGATCGCCGTGGCGCTCGCCGGCATCTTCGCCACGGCGCTGCTGCTCGCCGGGGCCACCGGGACCGAGCTGGTGCCGGGGTCGCCGACGACGCTCGCGGTCGGGGGCATCGCCGGGCTCGCGATGCTGTGGTGGGGCCCTGGCGGGGTGTCCCTGCGGCGCGGCTCGCGCTCGATCGTGCGGCGCACCGTGCCGCTGGGGACGGCCTCGCAGGTCGTGGCCATCGTGCTCGTCGTGGCCGGCCTCGTCCTCGGGCTCGTGGCCGTCGACCACGGCGAGAGCCTCTCCTGGCTCCCGTTCGGGTCCAACCCGCTGGCCCGCTGACGGCCCCTCGTCGTCCGTCGGGGCGGCCGGTCCGCGGGAGCCGTGACCGAGCGCCGCTTACTGCGGCGGAGCCGGCCGCCGGGCTCGCGGCGGGTCAAGGCCGGATCTCGAGAAGATCACGAAATCATCTCGGAACAGGTTGTGGTTCGTTGATTCCTCACGTACCGTCATGCCTCGGCGGCCCCGAATCTCGGGCCGGACGGGGTGGGTCCCGGGCGCGTCCCGGGGGTGTCCACGACCGGTCGCTGCCACGGTGTTCCGGCCTCCACACGGCACGCTGCACAACTTCACATGGACACCCAGCAATCCGGTCCCTGAGCGCGCCGAGCCTCGCCAGCCAGGGACATCGCCCACTCCGGTGGGCCGGGCGAGGACGGGGGACCCAGTGTGGTCAGTGAGTCGTGATGTCGAAGGCCGTCGGTACGCCGACGGTCGAGCCCTCGTGCTCGACTGACCTTGGGGTGAAGCCGCTTGCGCGGCAGGGCACCTGACGTCCCCAACCCGACAGCTAACCCCGCAGGCGCGCGTCAGGAAGGAATACCCCTATGCAGTACCTGTCCAAGCATGCTGCCGCCAAGCGGGTCTCGATGAAGCAGCGCATCGCCGGAGTCGGCATCGCCGGCGCCGCCACCGTCGTCGGTGGCCTCACCACCGCGGGGTCGGCCAAGGCCGCGTCGGTGTGGGACTCGGTCGCCCAGTGCGAGTCGAGCGGCAACTGGCACATCAACACCGGCAACGGCTACTACGGCGGCCTGCAGTTCTCGCAGAGCACCTGGGTCGGCTTCGGTGGCCGCGCCTACGCCCCGCGCGCCGACCTCGCAAGCAAGGCCGAGCAGATCGCCATCGCCCAGAAGGTCCTCGCCGTGCAGGGTCCCGGCGCGTGGCCGGTCTGCTCGCGTCGTGCGGGCCTGACCCGGGCCAACGGTGGCGGCGAGGCCGCTGCGTCGCGCTCCTCGGTCCGCAAGCCGGTCACGACGAAGAAGAAGGTCGCGAAGAAGAAGACCTACGCGACCAAGACGACGACCAAGAAGGTCAACAGCTACGCGGGCTCCGGCAAGAAGGTCTCGGTGCGCCGCGGCGACACGCTCGGCAGCATCGCTCAGCGCTACCACGTGTCCGGCGGCTGGAAGGCCCTGTACGCTGCCAACACGGCGCGGGTGCACAACCCGAACCTCATCTACGTCGGCCAGGTGCTGCGTCTTCCGTGACGCACCCCTGACCGAGCACGACCGGACGGCCTCGCGCGACCAACCCCTGGGTCCCGCGGGGCCGTCCTTCGTCTGCCGTGTGGGACGCGGCGGGCGCCCTCGGTTACGCTGGCGCCCGACCGGACGGCGGCGGGCCTGCCGCACGACCGGGCCGCTGGCGTGGCGCAATTGGCAGCGCACCTGTCTTGTAAACAGGTGGTTGGGGGTTCGAGTCCCCCCGCCAGCTCTCTGACCTGCGGACGAGGGGTCTGCGGGGCTCCAGCGCGGCCAGGGCCCGCGTCAGGGGAGCACGGGCGCGCCGGGTGGCACGCCCAGCACGGCGTCGACCTGCTCGGGACTGAGGTGGTGCCCCACTCCGGCCACGTCGGCGATCACGTCGGCCAGCAGGGTGATCTCGTGCAGGACGCCGGCGTCGACCAGCTCGGCCCCGGGTCTGCCGGCGGCGACGGCGTCCGGGTCGTCCGGCACCGGGGGTGGCGCTCCGTGTGGAGCCGGCGGTTGCATCTCGCGTTCGTTGCGGGTGTGCATGGCGTGCGACCTGACTGCATCGGTCGACCTCCAGCTCACCCCGGGTACTCGAGGCGCTGGCAGGAACAGGGTACGTCCGCGGACGCCCCCGTGTCCCCGTCTCGTGCAGACCAATCTGTCAGCGGCTGCAGTGCTCAGCGCATCCCGGGTCGCCGGACGCTCACCGCGGCGCGGTTTCGGACTACGTTCAGGAGCATGGGCGACGAGGCCGAGGCCGAGATGTCAGCGACGGGACCCGACGTCGTCATCGTCATGGGGGTCTCCGGAAGCGGGAAATCCACTGTGGCCAAAGGGATCTCAACGGTCATGGGCTGGGAGTTCGCCGAGGGGGACGCGTTCCACTCGGAGGCCAACGTCGCCAAGATGCGCAACGGGCAGGCACTCACCGACGAGGACCGCTGGCCCTGGCTCGAGGCGATCGGCAGCTGGATCAGCGCCAAGGAGGCCGCCGGGGAGTCGGCGGTCGTCACGTGCTCGGCCCTGCGCCGGGCCTACCGCGACCTGCTGCGCCGCGGCCGCCCCCACGTGCGGTTCCTGCACGTCACCGCGCCGGCGGAGCTGATCCGCGACCGCATGGAGCACCGGCCGGGCCACTACATGCCTCCCTCGTTGCTGCCGAGCCAGATCGCCACGCTCGAACCGCTGGGCGACGACGAACCGGGTATCTCGGTGACGAACGAGGGCACCGCCGCCCAGGTTCTCGACCGCGCTCTCGGCGCGCTCGGTCTGCGAAAGGACACCCAGGCATGATCCTGAACCCGACTCTCGCACCGCCGGCCCTGACGATCGCGCTGGCGGCCGACCCACCGGCGGTGCCCTACGCCGGTGACGGCCAGCTCGTCGCCGCCTGCATCCTCGGCATCCTCGCCGTCGTCCTGCTCATCACCGTCGGCAAGGTGCACCCGTTCCTGTCGCTGATGCTGGGCTCGGCCGTCCTCGGCGCCGTGGCGACGATGCCCCCGGGCGATGTCGTCGCGAGCTTCCTCGACGGGTTCGGCAGCACGGCCGGAGCGGTGGGCGTCCTCATCGCCCTCGGCGCGATGATCGGCAAGCTGCTGGAGGACTCGGGAGGGGCCAACCGCATCGTGTCGACGATCGTCGGCCGGGTCGGGCCCGGGCGGCTGCCGTGGGCCATGGCGCTCATCGCGGCGATCCTCGGCCTGCCCCTCTTCTTCGAGGTGGGGGTCGTGCTCCTCGTGCCGGTCATCATCCTCGTGGCCCGGCGAACCGGACTGTCCCTCATGAAGATCGGCATCCCCGCGCTGGCCGGCCTCTCGGTCCTGCACGGGCTGGTGCCTCCGCACCCGGGGCCGCTGACCGCCATCGGCCTGCTCAACGCCGACCTCGGCCGCACCCTGCTCTACGGCGTCATCATCGCGATCCCCACCGTCATCGTCGCCGGGCCCGTGCTCGCGCACTACGTGGACCGGTGGGTCCCCAAGTACGTGGACGCCGACTCCCGCTTCCTGGAGCCGGTGGGCGCCGGCGTGGGCGCCGGCCGTGGGTCGGAGCCGCGGCCCGCGCACGACGCACCCGGCAACGAGGACGCGGCCCGAGGCCACGGGGCGACGGGGTCGGTCGCGACGTACGAGGACCTCGAGGCCCCGCTCGCCCCCGGGCGTCGACGCGTCTCCTTCGCGGCCGCGATCATCGGAATCACGCTGCCGGTGGTGCTCATGCTCGTCGACGCCATCGTCAAGCTGCTCGTCACCGACAAGAAGAACGGCGCCCGCACCGTCATCGACTTCTTCGGCACCCCGACGGTCGCCCTGCTCATCGCCGTCCTCTTCTGCTACGTCGTGCTCGGGCTCGGCTCCGGCATGGACAGGAACGAGGTCAGCGCGTCGGTGGGCGCGGCCCTGCCGCCCATCGCCGGCATCATCCTCATCGTGGCCGCCGGCGGCGGCTTCAAGCAGACGCTCATCGACGCCGGGGTCGGCAACGTCATCAAGGACTGGGCCACCGGCGTCAACATCTCGGTGCTCGTGCTCGGGTGGCTCGTGGCCGTCCTCATCCGGCTCGGGACCGGCTCGGCGACAGTGGCCACCATCACGGCCGCCGGCATCGTCGGGCCGCTCGCCTCGACGCTGACGACGAGCCACCTCGCCCTGCTCGTCCTCGCCATCGGCTGCGGCTCGCTCTTCTTCAGCCACGTCAACGACGCCGGGTTCTGGCTCGTCAAGGAGTACTTCGGCCTCACCGTCGGGGAGACGATCAAGTCCTGGTCGGTGATGGAGACCGTCATCTCGGTGTTCGGGTTCGCGCTCGTCATGGTGCTGAGCCTCGTCGTCTAGCCCCGCTGTGCCGCCAGGGCGCCGGGCTCGGACAAGCGGATCCCCGTGCGGTCAGAGCACGGTGGATCCGTACATCTGCCCGAGCGGGTCGGCGATGAGCTCGAGCCGGGCGCCGTTGGGGTCACGGAAGTAGATCGACGTGCCGCTCTCGCGGACGTACTCGACGCCGGCCTCGTCGAGACGGGCCCGGAGCCGTTCCCACGTGGCCGGTTCGACCGAGATGGCGAGGTGGTGCAGCCCTCCGAGCACCTCGGCGTACGGCCCGACGTCGAGCCCCGGGAAGTCGAAGAACGCCAGCAGGTTGCCGTTGCCGATGTCGAAGAAGAAGTGGTTGGAGCCGCGGTAGTCGCGGTTCTCGACGATCTCCGTCAGCGGGAACCCGAGGACGTCCTGGTAGAACCGCACCGTCTCCTCGACGTCGCGGGCGAGCAGCGCGGCGTGGTGCAGTCCTCGTGCGCTCGAGGCGGGACGGCGGTCGGCGGCTTGCAGGTGGGTGTCCCGGATCCGGGCACGTTCGGCGTCGATGGCGGCGAGGTCGATCTCGGTCATGCGGCCCTCACGACAGGTAGTTGCGCGTTCAACTCAGGCTAGCCCCCGAGCGGGCCGCCGCTCCAGTGTTCGCGGTGGGTCATCTGCGCCACCGGGACCCGGCGCAGCCGCGTCACCTGGTGCACCGGCCGGCCGAGGGGGACCACGGCGGCCACGGCGAACGGCTCCGGGACGCCGAGCAGCTCCTTGAGCGCCGGCTCCTCGGCGACGGCCATCGTCGTGATCGTGCCCCCGAAGCCCTCGTTGCGGGCCGCGAGCAGGATGTTCCAGACCAGCGGGTAGACCGACGCCCCCGCCACGAGGCCGACGCGGTCGAGCTCCTTGTCGAGCGCGGCCACCGCCCGCAGGTCGACGCAGACGACGAGGACCACCGCGGCTCGGCGCACGGGCTCGGTGACCCACCCCGGCACGACGGTCCGCGCCACCTCCTGCTCGGTGACCCTGCTGCGGTCGTGGCCGCTCCACGGCGTCTCGCCGGCCGCCCGCTCGGCGTGGTAGCGACGGGCGCCGGGCTCGGTGAGCTCGACGAGGCGCTCCCTCACGGCGGGGTCGCGGACCACGACGATCTGCACGCCCTGCCGGTTGCCCCCGCTCGGGGCGAACCGGGCGTTCTCGAGGATCGTCCCGAGCACGACGTCCGGCAGCGGGTCGTCGGTGAAGTCGCGGACGGCGGCGGTGGTGCGCATGACCTCGTACAGGTCCATGCGACGCACGATAGCCCGCCGCGCGGGCTGCCGAACCGCCCTACGGGCGTACCGGGCTCGGGACGCCGGTGCCGGGCACGACGGTCACCGGGCAGGACGCGTGGTTGAGCACTGCGCGGCTCACCGAGCCGAGCACCATCCGCTCGAGCGGACCGAGGCGTCGTGACCCGAGGACGACGAGGCCGGACCGGCGCGAGTCCTCCTCCAGGGTGGGCGCGGCGGGAGCCTCGGGCGTGACGATCTCGACGACGAGGTCGTGGGCGACCTGCCGGGCCAGCCCCGCCGCGTCGAGGGCCGCGCCCCGCGCCATCCCGAAGCGCGTCAGCGCCCACTCGTTGGTCTCGCCCGGCGGCTGGTGGGCGAGCCCCGCCGCGCCCTGGTTGAGCAGGGCCCAGGCCGACACGACCCGCAGCGGCACGCCCCAGCGGGCCGCCTGGTCGGCCGCGAACCGCACCGCGGCGCCGGACGGCTGCAGGTAGTCCACGCCCACCGTGACCGGACGCCGCCGGTCGGGCTCGTCGACCGCCCCGCGCACGACGGTCACGGGGCAGTAGGCGTGCCGCGCCACCGACGCGGACACCGAGCCCAGGACGACCGAGCCGAACGCCCCGTGGCCGCGGTTGCCGACGACGAGCAGGCGAGCCTCCTCGGACGCGTGGACGAGGGTGGCCACGGCCGCGCCGGCGACCTCGGTGAGGGTGACCGCGTCGTCGGGCAGGTACTTGGCGGCCAGCTGCCGCGCGTCCTCGACCCGCGCGTCGGTCCGGTGGCGCGGGCGGGCGGGCACCACCGCGAGCGCCAGCCCGATCGGGACCGACCAGCCGTCGGCCAGCGGCAGGGCCGTGACGACCTCGAGGTCGCACCGGCGGTCGGCCGCAGCGCCGGCCGCCCACTCGAGGGCCGCCGAGGCGCCGGCCGAGCCGTCGAAGCCGACGACGATCCGGGACCTGCGCGGCGTCGACCTGTCCGCGTTCATCGGTCCTCCTCCGCCGCTCCTGTCAGGACGCCGATGCGCCTCGCAACCGGGCGCTGGCTCCAGCGTCGGGCGCGGGGCCGTGGTCCGGGCGGGCCGAAGGTCCCCCGATCACCGCATTCCGGGCCGGGACGCGTCAGGAGGGGTGCGCGTCGGAACAGGTGGGCGTCGCGCCGTCACGGCGTCAGGGCCGGGGGACCTCCGTCGTCGGGTCGGCGTGATGGACGGCGACGTACACGGCTGCCTGCGTGCGCCGCTCCATCCCGAGCTTGGCCAGCACCGAGGTGACGTAGTTCTTGACGGTCTTCTCGGCCAGCGACATCGCCTCGCCGATCTGGCGGTTGGTCTCGCCGGCCGCGACGTGGTCGAGGACGCGTCGCTCCTGCGGCGTCAGCGAGCGCAGCCGCGGGTCCCGTTCCTGGCCGTCGGCCCAGCTGGCCCGGAGCCGGCGGGCGCGCGCGGTGTCGAGGAGGTTCTCGCCGCGTGCCACGCGCTCGACCGCCTCGACGAGACCGTTGCCGCGGACGTCCTTGAGCAGGAACCCGGACGCGCCGGCCAGGACCGCGGCCGCCAGCGCGTCGTCGTCGTCGTAGGAGGTGAGGACGAGGCAGGCGATGGTCGGGTCGACCGACCGCACCTGGCGGCAGGCCTCGATGCCCGAGCCGTCGGGCAGCCGGACGTCGAAGACCGCGACGTCGGGCCGCAGGGCGGGGATGCGTCGCGCGGCCTCGTGCGCCAGGCCGGACTCGCCCACGACCTCGAAGCCGGGGTTCGCCTCCAGCAGGTCGCGAAGGCCACGCCGCACGATCTCGTGGTCGTCGAGGAGGAAGACTCGGATGGTCACGGCTCTCGCCTCTCGCGTCGTCGGGCCGGGCGCCCGAGGGTCGCCGGAGGTCCGAGGGGGACCGTCCAGCGCACTCGGGTCCCGTGCGGCTCGACCCCCTCGATGTTCAGCTCGCCGGAGCGCGCGGCGGCGCGGTGCTCGAGGTTCGCCAGCCCGCTGCGGCGGTCGGCCGACCCCATCCCGACGCCGTCGTCGGTCACCTCGACCGTGAGGACCTCGCCGAAGTCCACGCGAACCGTCGCCGTGCTCGCCTCGGCGTGGCGCGAGACGTTGGCCAGCGACTCGCGCACGACGGCGAGCACGTCGGCCCGCAGACCCTCGTCGTCCTCGTCCGGCTCGCCGTCCAGGTCGAGGACGGGCAGGAAGCCCAGCGTCGGGTACCACGACGTCACGACGTTCTCGAGCTGGTCGACGAGGCTCCCGCCGGGGGCGACGGTGTGCAGCTCGAAGATCGTGGAGCGGATCACCTTGATGGCCTCGTCGAGGCTCGTGACGGCCTCGTCCAGCCGTGACCTCACGACCGGGTGCATGGCCAGCCGTGCCGCCGCCTGGAGGGACAGGCCGGTGGCGAAGAGGCGCTGGATGACGTGGTCGTGCATGTCGCGGGCGATGCGGTCGCGCTCCTCGAGCATGGCGAGGTGCTGGCGGTCCTCCTGGGCGCGGGCCGCGACGAGGCCGAGCGCCGCCTGCCGCGCGAAGAGGCTGAGCATCGGCATGGCCTCGCCGGGTGCGTCGTCCTCACCCACCCGCCAGTGGACGAGCAGGTGGCCGATGGCGCGCTGGCCCGTGGAGATCGTCACGAAGGCGACCGGGACGTCGTGGTCGGCGCCGACGAGCCGCAGCAGCGTCGCCGGCAGCGGCTCCGCGGGGCGGGGCCCGGGCAGCACCTGGTCGGCGCTCGCGGACGTCGGCCAGTCGTCCTCGGTCTCCAGGGCCGGCCAGGAGCGCCACGGCACCTGGTGCTCGGTCGGGTCCGACTCGTGCAGGGCTCGCACGCGCACCGTCCCGGTGCCCTGGTCGCGCAGGGCGACGAGGCACGTGCGCGCGTCGGTGATCCGGCACACGTCCTTCGCGACGAGCATGAGGGCGGCCTCCTCGTCGTGCCCCTCGAGCAGGCTCTGCGTCAGCTCGTTGACCGACTGGGCCCAGAGCCGCTGCTGCTGGCTGCGGGCGTAGAGGCGGGCGTTGTCGATGGCGAAGCCGGCTGCCCCCGCGAGCGCCACGAGCATGGCCTCGTCGGCCTCGGAGAACTCCTCCTGGCCCTGCCGCTCCGCGAGGTAGAGGTTGCCGAAGACGTGGTCGCGGATGCGGATCGGGGCGCCGAGGAAGCTCGTCATCGAGGGGTGGCCGGGCGGGAAGCCGTGGGAGTCGGGGTGCGCCGAGATGTCGGTGAGCCGCCGCGGCTGCGGGTCGCGGATGAGCAGGCCGAGGATGCCGTGGCCCGACGGCGGGTCGCCGATGCGCGCCCGCTGCTCGGCGGTGACGCCGTGGGTGATGAACTGCATGAGGTGCTCGCCGTCGGGGCCGAGGACCCCGAGCGCGCCGTACCGGGCGTTGACGAGGGCGCAGGCGGACCGGACGATCCGCTGCAGCACCTCGGACAGCTCGAGGTCCTCGCTGATGGCGGTCACGGCGTCCAAGAGGCCCCTGAACTGGGCATGCGTCCGCTGCGCCGAGTCGGCCCTCGAACGGAGTTCCTCCATGAGGTCGTCGACGCGTACCGACCTGCCTTCAGCCCCTCGCCGCAGGCGACGACTGGGCTCGGCCTCCGAACCCATGGTTCGAGCATAGGCTTCCCCGGTCGGACCGGGGCCGCGTTGCAAGGATCGTTGCGCGGATCCCGGCGACGCGCACGACCCGCGTCGGGCGGGCGCTCAGGCGTCACGGGCGTCGATCACCGCGACGCCGGCGAACCGGCCCGCGAAGAGGTCGTCGAGTGCCCGGTCGGCCTCCTCGAACGGGTAGCCCACGACGTCGGCGCGCACCGAGAGGGCCGACGCGAGGCGCAGCAGCTCCTCGCCGTCCGAGCGCGTGTTGGCCGTCACCGACGTGAGCCGCTTCTCGTGGAAGAGGTGCGCTTGGTAGTCGAGCGGTGGCACCTGCGAGAGGTGGATGCCCGCGAGGGCGACGGTGCCGCCGCGGTCGAGGGCCGCCAGCGCGACCGGGACGAGCTCGCCGGCGGGAGCGAAGACGATGGCCGAGTCCAGCGGCACCGGCGGTGCGTCGTAGGGGCCTGCGGCCGAGGCGACCCCGAGGGAGAGCGCGAGCCGACGCGCAGCGTCGCCGCGGGTCAGCACGTGCACCTCGGCGCCCTGCGCCAGCGCGATCTGCGCGGTCAGGTGCGCGCTGGCGCCGAACCCGTAGATGCCGAGCCGGCCGCCGGGTGGCAGGGCGGCCCGGCGGAGCGCGCGGTAACCGATGATGCCGGCGCAGAGCAGCGGCGCCGCTTGCTCGCTCGGCAGCCCGGCGGGCAGGGCGTACGCGTACGCGGCCGGCGCGACGACGAACTCGGCGTAGCCGCCGTCGGCGTCCCAGCCGGTGAAGGTGGCGTCGGGACAGAGGTTCTCGCGCCCCGCCCGGCACCAGCGGCAGGCGCCGCACGTCCCGCGCAGCCAGGCGAGTCCGACCCGCTCGCCCACGGCGAAGCGGGCGGCTCCGGGCCCGGTCTCCACGACGTGCCCGACCACCTCGTGCCCGGGCACCACCGCGCTGCGGTGCACGGGCAGGTCCCCGTCGGCCACGTGGAGGTCGGTGCGGCAGACGCCGCACACGTCCACCCGCAGGAGCACCTCGCCGGGCCCGGGGGAGGGCACCGCCCGCTCGCAGAGGCGGATGCGCTCGCGGCGTCCGGGCGTGCCCGTCACCTCCCACGCCCGCATCCGCGTCGGACGCGGCCCGGGGTGCGCTCCCTCGTCGCCTGTCATGTGCCCTCCCGCTGCGCCGTGGCCAGCCTGCACCCCGGCCGTGAGCCGGGACAAGGCCTTTCGGCCCTTCTCCGATGCCGTGGACCGACCAGACTGGGCATCGGGCGAAGGAGCACGTCATGACGAACCGCGCGCGGTCCGGGGCCGTCCTCGTCGGGTACGACGGCCGGCGGAGCACCCACGCCGCCCTGGCCTGGGCGACGCACGAGGCCGAGTCGCGCGGGCTGCCGCTGCACCTCGTCCACGCACTGACCGGCGACGACGAGCCGCGGCCCGGGTCGGGAGCGGCGCACCGGGCCCAGGAGGCCACCGACGCGGCGCTCGCGCTCGTCGAGCAGCTGGCCCCCGGGCTCGAGGTCCACGCCGAGACGGTCGTCGGCCCTCCCGCGCGCGAGCTGCTGTCCCGGGCGCGGACGTGTGCCGTCGTGGTGCTCGGCGGGCGCCGCCACGACGACGACGCGCTGACGCACGGCCACGCCGTCGCCGAGCAGCTCGCCGGACGCTGCGGGTGCCCGCTCGTCGTCGTGCGGGACACCGCGCACCTCACCGCGACGCCGAGCTACGCCGGCCGGGCGGGCCACCGGCAGCGGGTCATGGTCGGCGTCGACGGCAGCGGGTCGTGCGGTGCGGCCGTCGAGTTCGCCTTCGACCGCGCGAGCCGGCTGGGCCTGGGCCTCACCGTCCTGACGTGTCGCTGGCGCCAGGAGACGTGGCCGCACGGCGCGGACGCGGTCGACTGGGCGGCCCCGCCGCAGGAGGAGCAGGCCCGGCTCGTCGGCGAGGAGCTCGCCGGACGGCGCGACGCCCACCCGGACGTCGACGTCGAGACGCGGCTCGTCGGCGGCCACCCGGTCGACGCGCTCATCGAGGAGTCGGCCGCCTCGGAGATGCTCGTGCTCGGCAGCCGCGGGTGCGGCGGGTTCGAGGGGCTGACGCTCGGCTCGGTGAGCCGCCGCGTGCTCACCCACGCCCGCACGCCCGTCGCCGTCGTGCCGTCCGAGCCGCAGTCGTCGCAGCAGTCGTCGCACTGACGCGCGTCGGGACGCAGGCGCATCGGGACGCGTCGGGAACGGACGCGCGCCGGGGTCAGTGGCCGTGCATCGGCAGCCGCAGGGTGGCGCGGCGGCGGCGCAGCGCCGTGACGACGAGACGCTGGCGCCGGAGCAGCAGCCGGCGCTCCGGGTTGACGACGAGCCGGCCGCCCAGCACGACCAGGGTCGGCGTATGGCGCAGGCGGTCCTCGATGCCGGCCAGCGTGCCGATCAGCTCACGGATCGACAGCGTGGCCAGGTGGGGGCCGTGCTCGTCGATGGCCGTGGACAGGTGCTGTGCGTGTGCCATGCCTGACTCCAATGTCGTTCGGTCACGGTCGGTCGGTCACGGTCGGTACGGACGGTCGGGGGGCGTGCGAGGGGCGCCTCGGGCGGGGGGTCAGACCCGGCGGGGCACGTTGCCGGTCAGGCCGAACACCCAGCGCATCATCTTGTGGCCGGCATCGGCCGTCGGGTCGAACATGAGCGGGCAGCCGCCGTCGATGACGGTCATGCCGTGCCCGCGACCCCACTGGGTCGCCTCCTCGGAGACGCTGCCGGCACCCGGTCCGCGGTGCATCCACACCTGCTTGATGCCGAGCCCCGCACACTCCTCGAGCGTGGCGAGGGCGTGGTCGGGACGCGTCCCGATGACCACGGCCTCGACGCCGCCGGGGATGGCCCCGAGGTTGGGGTAGGCGGGGTCGCCCTCGACCTCGGACGCGTTCGGGTTCACCGCGTAGACGTCGTAGCCGCGGGCGCGCAGGCGCTGGTAGACGGCGTTGCTGCCGTGCGAGGCCGGGGTGCGCGAGACACCCGTGACGGCAACCCGCTTGTGGCTCAGGAAGTCTGCTGCGGCGTCGTTGATCGATGGCATGCGCTGTGTCCCCTCGCGGTGGCGCGTGGTCGCGCCGCTCCTCGACGCGTCCACGATCTCCCGTTCGCTCGGGCCCGGGGCAGGGCCGAAGGTCCCCGGTCGGGGACGGAGGTCCCGGTCAGGGACCGGCGTGGATCGCGTCGCAGGTGACGCGGCGGGCGTGCAGCCGGCAGATGACCCGGGTCTCCGCCGAGGCCCGGGCGGCGGGGTGCACGTGGCCGTAGAAGGCGGGCTGTCGGTGTAGGTGCGGGTCAGGGCGTCGAGGTGCTCCAGGGCCCCGTCGCGCACCAGCTCGACGACGCCACGGATCTGGACGTAGCGCGACGTGTCGTCCGGGTCGACGACGAGCAGGCTCGCCCTCGGGTCGGCGAGCAGGTTGCGGCCCTTCTGGCGCTCGAGGGTCGTGTTGACGCGGGCGCACTCGCCGTCGGCGTCGAGCCACACGAGGCTCGACTGCGGCCGGCCCCGGCGGTCCATCGTCGTGAACACGCCACAGATCCCGCGGTGGAGCAGGTCGAGGTGCGAGCGCGGGACCGGGCCACCGGCGTCGGGCGGGACCGCCTGACGGGCGGGCGGCCGGGCGGCCGGCTGGACGGGTGGCGCGGGCCTCGGCCCCGCTGGTCGCGTCGCCGCGGACGGCTCCTCGTCGACCGCGACCACGTGCCGGGGCCTGATCCGGCACAGGACGGGCCGCTCGGTTTGCGCGTAGTGCTCGGGGGCGACGTCGCCGAAGTAGTGCACGGGGCGCCCGACGTAGGCGGAGGCGATGGCGTCGAGGTGCTCCCGGGCGCCGTCCTCGTCGAGGCCGACGACCGTGCCCCGCACCTCGAGGTAGCGCAGCGGCCGGCGCGGGTCGTAGCCGAGGATGGCCACCTGCGGGCGACGTCGCATGTTGCGCTCCTTGGCGAACCCCCGCATCGTGTTGACGCGCACCATCCCGCCGTCGAGGTCGCACCAGACCACCGAGGTCTGCGGGGAGCCGTCGCGGGCGACCGTCGTGAGCGCGGCGACGCGCGGGTGCTGCACGAGGTCGGTGCACGCGTTAGGGATGACGCCGGGCGCCGGGCCCGCCCGCGGGGCCCGGCCGGCTCTCGGGACACCGGTCGGCACCGTCACGGGTCGAGGCTCGCGCGTCCGGCGCCTCGGGGGCAGGGGCGATGGTCCCCGAACCGGGGCCGTGACTCCTGTGTCACAGCCGCGGTGTCACCGGTGCCCGTCCTCCTAGGCTTGAAGTGGCACCCGCGACCGTCGCGGTCACCCGCCCGACGGCCCACCGGGGGCCCGGAGGTGATGGCATGGACGCGACGACGGCACCCCTGGTCCACCCCGTCACCCGACCCGGTGGCGCGCCGCGGTCGGCGTGGGCCGACAACCTCAAGGTGGTGCTCGTCACCGGGGTCGTCGTGGCGCACACGACGATGGCCTGGACCCACGTGGGCAATTGGGCCTTCCTCGAGCCGGTCGTGCGTGACCCGCTCCTGTCGGTGCTGGCCCTGGCGACCGTGGCGGTGGGCCTCTTCGGCATGCCGCTGTTCTTCCTCGTGGCCGGGTACTTCACGCCGAACTCGTTCTCGCGCAAGGGTCTCGGCCGCTTCATCGGCGACCGGGCCGTGCGGCTCCTCCTGCCGATGCTGGCCTTCGCCCTGCTGCTCAGCCCGCCCATCGAGTACGTCGACCCGCAGAACGCCGGCTGGGCCGGCGGGTTCGTGGAGTTCCTGCCCCACGTCCTGTGGGTGCCGGTGCCCGGGCCGACGTGGTTCCTCGGCGTGCTGTTCCTCTTCTCGGCCGGGTACGGCCTCCTGCGACAGGCGCGGCCGGCTCCCGCCGGCGCGTCCGGGGCGCCGTCGGTACGGTCCCTCCTCGCCGTGGCGCTCGCCGTCGCCGTCGCGGGCTTCCCGATCATGGTCGTCGCACCGCTCGGCCAGGAGGTCTGGCGCCTCGCCGTGGCGCAGGCGCCCGCGTGGCTCGCCGGGTTCGCCCTGGGCGTCGTGGCGCGTGAGCGGGGCTGGCTGCCCTTCGATCGCGAGCTCGCGCGCCGGCTCCGGTGGACCGCGTGGTCGGCGTTGCTCGCGTGCCTCCTCGTGTTCGTCCTCGCCGACGTCTCGGGCACCGACCTGGCGCTGCTGCTCGGCGGCGGATCCTGGCAGTCCGCCGTCGTCGCGCTCGTCGAGGGCCTGCTCGTCGTCTTCGCTCGCTCTGGGTCGTCGACCTGTTCCAGCGCCGGTTCGACGCGCAGGGTGCCCGTGGAGTGGTCCTGGGCCGGGCCGCGTACGGCGCCTTCCTCGTGCACCAGGGCGTGCTCGTCGCGCTCGTGCTCGGCTCCCACGTGCTGGCCTGGCCGCCCGAGGTGTCCTGGGCCGCCGTCACCACCCTGGGGGTGGCGGGCTCGTTCGGCGTCGGCGTCCTGCTGACGCGCGTCCCGGGGATCAGACGCGTCGTGTGACCGCGGGGGCCTCAGGAGGTGGCGCGCTGCTCGTCGATCCAGTTCTTGCCGAGGCTGGCCAGCGCGGAGGCCGCGAGCACCGCGACGATGAACCCGAGCGAGGTGACAATGCCGATCTCCGGCAGGGCGAGCGAGCCGATGTGGTCGATGTGCGAGCCGTGCAGGGCCTCGATGATGAGCTTGACGCCGATGAAGGCGAGGATCGCCGACAGCCCGATGTTGAGGTAGATGAGCCGCTCCAGCAGCCCGCCGACGAGGAAGTAGAGCTGACGCAGCCCCATGAGGGCGAACGCGTTGGCCGTGAAGATCACGAAGGCGTCCTGGGTCAGCCCGAAGATCGCCGGGATCGAGTCGAGGGCGAACACGACGTTGGCCAGCGCGATCGCCGACACCGCGATGACGAGCGGCGTCCAGTGGCGGCGCCCGTCCTGGCGGACCGAGAGCCGGTCCCGGTGGTAGTCGCGCGTCATCGGCAGGACGCGGCGCATGGCCCGCAGCACCCGGTACTCGCCGAACTCGGGCTCGTCGTCGCCCCGCAGGAGCGAGACCGCGGTGTAGATGAGCAGGATGCCGAAGAGGTAGAAGGTCCACGACGCCGCGGCGATGAGGGCGGCTCCGGCGAAGATGAACACCGCCCGCAGCGCCATCGAGATGACGATGCCGAGGTAGAGCACCTTGTCCTGGGCGAAGGGCGGCACCGCGAACTTCGTCATGATGATGACGAAGACGAAGAGGTTGTCGACCGACAGGCTGTACTCGGTGATGTAGCCGGAGAAGAACTCGGCCCCGGTGCGGCCCCCGATCGTCAGCGACAGCACGAGGCCGAAGGCCAGGGCCAACGACACGTAGAAGGTCACCCACTTCGTGGCCTGGCCGAGCGTCACCTCACCGTCGCGACGCGCGATGACCCGCAGGTCGACGAAGACGATGACGGCGAGGAGCGCGAGCGTGGCGACCCAGGCGTAGACGGGCACGGCGCTGATCATGAAACCTCCGGAGGCACAGGACATCTCCGGAGGTCTCCTCCGCCGACGAGCGTCGGCCCCGGACACCGGAACAGCAACGGTGCTGTTCGTGATGACGACATCCGGAGTTGGGAGTACTCCCCTCCACCGCGGGGGACCTTACCGGCCGCGCGGCCGCCCCGCATCCGGGGTCCGGATCGTGGCGTGGCTCGGCGTGGCGTGGCGTGGGCGTGGCGTGGGCGTGGCGTCGTGGGGCGTCGGGGTCAGGCAGGGATGGTGTCGCCGGGGAAGCCGAGACAGGGCAGGACCTCCACGGTCATCATCCCGGCCTGCACGCAGGGGTCGGCCGCCATCAGCTCGCCGGCCTCGTCGGCAGACAGGGTCAGGACGGCGATGCCGGCCACGGTGTCGGACAGCACCGGGCACAGCACCGCGATGACGCCCTCGGCACGCAGCGACACCATGCGCCGCTGGTGCTCGAACTCGATCGCGTCGGCCCCCTCCTGGTGGCGGTCCGGAGCCCAGCGCAGCTGGGCGACGCTGTACGGCCTCGCCGTCGCGGCCAGCTGCTGGATCTGCTCGTCCGTCACGGCCTCGCTCATCGTCCGCTCTCCCAGTCCCTCTGTGGTCGTCACGTCTGCAGGCGCTGACCGCGCGGTCGAACGTCTCCGCCTGCTCGCCGGCCGGGCGGTCAGGAGGACCGCTTCACCGGGTCGGCTCCCGGCTCCTTGCTGACGCGGTCGCCGACCTCGAGACTGTCCCACAGCTCGCGGTCGACGCGGACCTTGGTGACCCCGCCGTCGGCGAGGCGAAGCTCGAGGCGTCGGTAGAGGTTCGACCCGTCGAGCAGGCCGCGGGACTTCTTGACGACGGTGCCGTCCCAGGACTCAGGCATGTGCACGTTCCTTCCGGTAGGCGCCAGAGCGGTTCGTGACGCGTGAACCACTCTGGCGCACCGGGTGCCCCACGGGCATCGGTCGAAGGTCGCGACCCACCCGTCCGAAAGTCGTAGGTCGGCCCGTCGCGTCACTACCAGCGTCTCGGCACTGGAGCGCGGTCCCGTGACGTCGGGGGCGTGCGGCCGACGCCCGTCCGCGTCCATTCGCAGACGTTGCCGGTGCCGATGGTGCGCAGTCGGGCCCTGGCCGACGCCGAGCCGGCCTCGGGCGGGTCAGGCGCCGAGCGGGGCGCGGAGGTCCCAGCCCTCGAGGATGGCCTGGACGGCGCGGCCCTCCGCCTCGTTGACGAGGACCGGAGCGGCGAGGTTGACCGACGTGCCGGACTCGCCCGGCGTCGCGACGACGAGGATGCGTGCCGGCTCGTCGGGCTCGAGCCCGATCGACGCGCTCGGCACCTCGACCTCGGGGGAGTAGGACGGTGCGTACACCGCGGCGTCGAGCACGAAGAGGCGCACGTCGGGCGCGTCGGAGGGGCGCAGGCTGAAGACGCCCTCGGCGCCGTCGACCGCGTCGAGCTGGTAGACGGTGTGGGGCGCGAGGCCGGGCAGGGGCTGCTCGAAGACGAGGGTACTCATCGCAGGAACTCCGTGAGGCTGGGCTGGAGGACCTTCGCCGTGACGGCGAGGGCGGCTTGGTAGGCGGTCTGTTGCAGCTGGAGGTCGAGCACGGCCTGGCCGAGGTCGACCTCTTCGATCGCAGTGCGGCGCGAGGTCAGCGCGGTGGTGGCCTCGGTGGCGGTCTGGCTGGCCCGCTGGAGCAGGGTCGTGCGGGTGCCGGCCTCGGCCCGCGCCGCGACGACGTCCTTCAGGGCGCCGTCGAGGGCGCCGAGCCGGGCCGTCGGGTCGACACCGGCGCGGAGGTCGGCGGCGATGTCGTCGAGGACCGTGAAGGCCGAGGTGGACCCGCTGCCGAACGCGCTGCGGCCGTCGGCGTCGACGGCGACGGTGGCGTCGGGGCCGACGCGGCGCACGACGCTGCCCGGGGCGCCGTTGAAGGTCGGCGGGGTGCCGTCGGTGAAGGCGGCGTCGGCGTCGGACGTGCCTGCGAAGACGCTCCGGCCCAGGTAGCGCGTGTTGGCCGCGGACAGCAGGTCGGCGCGCAGGCCGTCGACGACCGTGGCGAGGGCGTCGCGGGCGTCCTGGGTCAGCGAGCCGTTGCCGCCCTGCACGACGGCGTCGCGCACCTGGCGCAGCACCCCGGTCGCGCCGTCGAGCGCGGAGTCGATGGTGGCCAGCCACGCGGAGCCGTCGTCGATGTTGCGCTGGTACTGGGCCTGCGCGGCGAGGTCGCCACGGACGCGGAGGGCCTCGCCCGTGCCGGCCGGGTCGTCGGACGGCCGGGTGATGCGGGCCCCCGAGGTGGCGGTCTGCTGGGCGGAGGCCAGCCGCGACTGCCGCTCGCCGAGCGCGCGCTGCGCGGCGAGGGACATCGACTGGTCGGTCACTCGGAGCATGTCAGCGTCCTACCATCCCGGTGCGGTTGATGAGGGTGTCGAGGGCTTCGTCGACGGCGGTGAGCACGCGGGCCGCGGCCTGGTAGGCGTGCTGGGAGGCCATCAGGCTGACGCTCTCCTCGTCGAGGCTCACCGAGGCGCCCGACACCTGGGCGTGCCGGGCGTTGCCGGCGGCGGTGTCGGCGATCGTCGCCTGCTGCGTGGCGGCCCGCGACGCGCTGCCCGTCGCGGTGACGAACGCGGCCCACCGGGCGTCGGGGGAGCCGGCGCCGCGGGCGAGCTGGGCGATGGCGTCGGCGGTGCTGCCGTCGAGCGCGCCGGCACCCACGGCTCCGGTCGCGAGGCCGGACGCGTCGGTCGGGACGACGGACAGCCCTCGCGCGGCAGGCAGGCTCGGGTCGATACGGAAGAAGTCGAGGCCGGTGGCGCCGGTGGAGCTCTGGCCGGTGCGGTGCACGGCGTTGACGGAGGCGGCGATCGTCGTGGCGACGGCGTCGTAGGACGCCGCGGCCTCGGCGATGGGCCCGCCGGTGCCGCCGGCGGCCGGGGCGAGCGTCGACAGGGCGCCGGCGATGCTGCCGCCCTCGAGGCCGACCTCGTGGCCCGGCTGGTCGGCCCACTCGAGCCGCAGCGCCGAGGACGTCGTGTCGGCCATCGACGCCGCGCCGACCAGCGCGACCGGGCGCGCGGTGTCGCCGCGCACGAGCGCGTTGCCGCCGACGTACACGGTGACGGTGCCGTCGGCCTCGTCGCGGACCGACGCGCCGGCCAGCGAGGAGATCGACTCCGTGAGCCGAGCCCGCGCGTCGATGAGCTCGTTTGGCGAACCGCCCTGTGCCACGGCCGACCTGATCTGCTTGTTGAGCGAGGCCACCTGTGCCGCAGCGTCGTTCAGGGAGGCGACCATGCCACGGGTGTCGGTGGCGGTGTCGTTCCACTGCGCCTCCAGGGCTGCGCGGCCGCTCGACAACGTCGACGCCAGCTGCCCCCCGGCGCTGAGGAGCGCGCTCGCCGGACCGGCCTCGCCGGGGTGGTTGGCGACGTCCTGCCACGCGGACCAGAACACCTGCAGACGCGTCGAGAGCCCGTCGGTGCCCGGCTCGCGCAGCGTCGCCTCGATGCGGTCGAAGGCGGCGGAACGCTGCGCCGTGTACCCGGCCGACGAGGCGGTGGTGCGCACCGACGCGTCGAGGAGCGCGCTGCCCAGGCGGGCGATGCGGTCGACCGAGACCCCTTGTCCTGCTTGCGGACCCGTCGTGCCGAGCCATCCGGATGCGGGAGCACTGATCGAGGACTGCTCGATGCGCTGGCGGGTGTAGCCGTCGGTGCCGACGTTCGCGACGTTGTGACCGGCGAGGTCCATGGCCTGCTGGGCCGCCGACAGCCCGCGGAAGGCGGTGTTCAGGGCGCCGAAGGTGCTCATGGTGACCCTTCTGGTGAGAGGTTGGTCAGGAGGTCGGGGCGGGCAGCGGGCACGGTCAGAGGTTGCGGTCGAACAGGTGCGCCTCGCCCTGCGCGGCCGCCCGTCCCTGCGAGTCGTAGGTGGTGGCCGCGGCGTCGGTGCTGGCGAGTGTCTCCTGCGTGGACCGCGCTGCGGCCCTGAGGAACTGGGCGTTGGCGTCGCGCAGCTGGCGGATCGCCGCCGACTGGTCGGTCATCGCCGTCAGGTGCGCCGACAGGATGTCGGCCCAGGCGGCCTCGGTGGCGCCGGCGGCGAGGTCGCGCAGGCTGGCGTCGTCCGGCAGGCCCCACTCGTGGGCGACCGCCGCTGCGGCGGCGGCGCGTTCGAGACCGGCGACGCGCAGCCGCTCGAGCACCTGCTCGACCTCGCGCGTCGCGTGGGAGAGCCAGCGCGTCTTGCCGGCCGTGAGGAGCAGCTGCTCCTCCTCGAGCTTGAAGGTCAACAGGTCCAGGAGCTCACGCTCGTACCAGAGCAGGGCCGACAGGTCCTGCACCGTCGAGCCGACCTTCGCCCCCGGGCCGCCTTCCCCGGCCTTTCGAGCCCCGCCATCCACCCGAGCTTCCCCCATCCAGAGACGTCGCGGACCGGCGCACTCCGCACCGTCAGTCTCCACTATCGGCAGCGGCCCACGACGGATTAGGCCCTCGGTAAAGGCGCGGTAAAACCGAAGTTCCCCTCGATGGCCGCTAACGCATCGGGAGGGGCTGCCGACAGTGGCGGCTGAGGGCCCACGGACGGGCCCGGAACCACCCACCCGTTTCATGGAGGAACCACGATGGCTCTCACCGTCAACACCAACCTGTCGGCTCTCCAGGCCTACAACAGCCTCTCCCGCACGTCCGCCAGCATGGCGAGCTCGATGGCCAAGCTCTCGAGCGGCCTGCGCATCAACACCGCTGCCGACGACGCCGCCGGCCTGACGATCTCCGAGGGCCTCAAGGCCCAGGTCAACGGCTACGGCATCGCCGCCCGCAACGCGCAGGACGGCATCAACATGATCCAGACCGCCGACGGCGCGATGGGCGAGGTCCACTCGATCCTGCAGCGCATGCGCGACCTCGCGGTGCAGGGCGCCAACGACTCGAACAACGCCGACTCCCGCACCGCCATCGCCAAGGAGGCCGGTGACCTCTCCCGCGAGCTCTACCGCATCGCCGAGGGCACCAACTTCAACGGCATCGACCTGCTCAAGGGCGGCAGCAAGGCCTTCCAGGTCGGCGCCGGCGGCACCGCCAACGACACGATCTCCGTCACCCTCGCGACGGCCGCCACCGACACGGGCACGCTCGCGTCGGCCGACGGCACCGCCGCGGGCGCGGGCTTCGACGTCTCGACGAACGCGGCCGCGCAGACGACCATCACGGCGATCGACACGGCCATCAAGGCCGTCTCGACGAGCCGTGCGGGCCTCGGCGCCGTGCAGAACCGCCTCAACCACGCGCTCAACATCGCGAACGTCTCGTCGCAGAACCTCGCGGCGTCGCAGTCGCACATCACCGACACCGACATGGCGCAGGAGATGGTCAACTACACGAAGACCAACATCCTGTCCCAGGCCGGCACGGCGATGCTCGCCCAGGCCAACCAGTCCGGCCAGCGCATCCTCAAGCTGCTCGGCTGAGCCGCTTGACCCGCACGGGGGCGTAGCCGACGGCGGCCGGGGGACCCGAACCCGGCCGTCGTCGGCGTCCCGCCGTCGGACCCCTCGCCGGACCCCTCGCCGGAACCAACACCGGCACCACCACCGGAACCAACGCTGGAACGAACGCCGGACGCGTCGACGGACACAAGGAGCACCTCGTGGGAGTCTCGGTCAACGGCCTCGGCAGCGGGCTCGACATCACCTCGATCGTCACCTCGCTCCTGAACGTCGAGGCCCTGCCGCAGCAGCAGCTCAAGCAGGCGCAGTCGCAGCAGGAGAGCCTGATGACGGTCCTGCGCACGCTCAACACCAAGGCGTCCGCGCTCGGCACGCTCGCGGCCAAGGTCGCCGCGCCGAACGCGCTCAACCTGCTCAGTGCCACCTCGAGCACGACCGGGATCACCGCGACGGCCGGCACCACGGCCACGGCCGGCACCTTCGACCTCACGGTGACGCGGCTGGCCCGCACCCAGGTCGACGTGACGGCCCCGCTCGGCACCTGGCCGACCGACGCCGGTGGTGCCCCGACCCACCTGACCCTCGTCGACGCGACCGGCGCGAAGACCGAGGTCGCCCCCGCGAGCGCGTCGCTCGACGACGTCGTGGCCGCGATCAACGCCTCCGGCGGCCCGGCGCGTGCCCTCAAGGTCGGCGCCGGCACCGACGGCAGCGGCGCCCCGCTCTACCGCCTCCAGCTGACCTCGACGCGTCCCGGTGCCGCGGGTGCCTTCAGTGCCTTCGAGGGCACGCCCGCCGACGTCACCGCCGGCACGGCCACCGACCTCATGAGCCACCCCGGCGCGGCCGTCGTCTCGCCCGCCCAGGACGCCACCGCGCTGCTCTACGCGGGCACCCCGGCCGAGCAGGCCATCACGTCGGCGACCAACACCTTCGCCGACATCGTGCCGGGCGTCTCCGTCACGGCCACCGCGGCCGGCGTCGGCACCGCGACGACCATCACCGTCACCGGCGACACCGCGGCCGTCGCCAAGCAGGCGAGCGACCTCGTCTCCTCCGTCAACGACCTGCTCGGCGCGATCGCCGGCAACACGAAGGTGACGACGACGTCCGGGGCCTCCGGCGTCTCGTCGGCCCAGGGCGGCCTGCTCACCGGCGACTCCACGGTCCGCGGCATCGCGACCGCCGTCACCGACGCCACCTACCGCCCGACGAGCAACGGCCGCTCGCCCTCGGAGATCGGCATCGTCATCCAGCGCGACGGCACGTTCACCTTCGACCAGGACAAGCTGACCGCGGCCCTCGCCGCCGACGCGTCGGGCACCCGCGCCGCCCTCGCCGAGGTCGCCGGCCGCGTGGCCACCGCCGCCAAGAACGCCTCGGCCCCGGTGAGCGGCTCGATCACCCAGCTCATCGCCGGTCGGCAGTCGGTGTCCGACGACCTCGGCACGCGCATCGCGAGCTGGGACCAGCGCCTCGCCGACCGCCGCACCCAGCTGTTCGCGCTGTACAACGCGATGGACAGCGCCCTCGGCACCCTGAAGTCCCAGCAGTCCTGGCTCACGAGCCAGATCGCCGGGCTCCCGAGCTTCTCGCAGCAGAACACCAAGTAAGGACACGACGCGTGACCAACGCAGCCAACGCGCGCCAGCAGTACGCCCGCGACGCCATCCTGTCGGCGAGCCCCGCGCGCCTCCTGACGATGCTCTACGACCGGCTCCTGCTCGACCTGCGCCGGGCCGAGGCCGCCCAGGAGGCGTCCGACTGGCCGGCCGCGAACACCCAGCTGCTCCACGCGCAGGACATCATCGCCGAGCTGTCCTCGACCCTGCGCTCCGACGTCTGGGACGGGGCCGACGGCCTGCGCGGCCTCTACGAGTACGTGCGGATGGCGCTCGTCAACGCCAACATCCACCGCGACGTCGCCCGCACCCGCGAGGCGATCACGCTGCTGACGCCGCTGCAGGAGGCGTGGCACGCGGCCGCCGGGGCGCTGCAGGACGCGACGCCGTCCGGGTCCGCCGGGCAGGCCGCGCCGGTCGCGTCGCCCACGTCACCCGCGCCGGCCGGTTCGGCCGGTTCGGCGGGTTCGCCCTGGTCGGCGGCGTCCTCCACCGTGTCCTCCACCGTGTCCTCGACCGGTGGCGAGCGAACGGTGCACGCCGTTGGCTGAGAGCTGGGACGCCGTCCTCGACCGCCTCGAGACCGACCTCGCCGCCGTCGAGCGGTCGCTGGCCGAGCGGGCGCCGACCGAGTCCGACGTCGAGGCGGCGCAGCTGCGCACGTGGGTGCCTCCGCGCGGCCTCGGCCCGCTGCCAGACCGGCTCATCGACCGGGCCCGCGAGCTCGCCGCCGCACAGGCGCGCGTCGCCGAGCGCCTCGACCTGCTCCACACGGCGACCGCCCACCAGCTGTCGGCGCTGCGGTCCCTGCCGGCGACGCCTCCGAGGACGCCGGTGTTCGTCGACGTCCGGGGCTGAGGCCCCGCGCGACGCCCGCAGCGGCCTCCGGACGGCGGCCCCGGAACCCGGCACCGACCGGCACTAACGCGGGTCGAGGACCTGCCGATAGGGACCGTCGAGCACGGATTGCTCTCCGCGTCAGGCCACGGATCGGCCACTTCCCCTCGCGATTCTCAAGCAGGAGAACTGTGCTCGATTCCGTGACGTCCGCCGCGCTCACGAGTGCCCTCGACGGCCTCTCGCAACGCCAGCGCGCCATCGCCGACAACATCGCCAACGTCAACACCCCCGGCTACCACGCCCAGCGCGTCGCCTTCGAGGACGCGCTCGCGGCATCGGTGCAGGCCGGAGACGGCCGGGCGGCCGCGACGACGTCGCTGTCGGCCGAGCCGACCCGGCTCAACGGCAACAACGTCAACCTCGACACCGAGACGCTGTCGAACATCGACACGGTGCTGCGCTTCCAGTTCGCGAGCCAGGCGATGAACACCCAGTTCGCCGGCATCCGCGCGGCGCTGAGGACGAGCTGATGACCTTCGACGCCATCGGCATCGCCGGCACGGCCCTGACCGTGCACCGCAAGTGGCTCGACGCCGTCGCCGACAACCTCGCCAACGTCAACAACGCCGCGCCGACGAGCGGGCCGGCCTTCCAGGCCCGCTACGTCGAGGCCCAGGCGGGCGCAGGCACCTCGGGCGTCTACGTCGCCGGCATCCGGGAGGGCGACGCCGCCGGTCGCCTCGTGTACGAGCCGGACAACCCGATCGCCGACGCCGAGGGCTACGTGCGCTACCCCGACATCGACATGAGTGAGCAGATGGGCTCGCTGATCATGGCCCAGCGCGGCTACCAGGCCAACGCCCAGGTGGTCGACCGCGCCCGGACGATCTACGAGTCGGCGCTGCAGATCGGCAGGTCCTCGTGAGCATCGCGCCCGTCGGCCCGGTCGGCCCGGTCCTCGGGTCCGTCACGGCCCCGACGGGTCCCGCGGCGACGAGCGGTGGCGGCGGCTTCGCCGCGAGCCTCGCCGGTGCCGTCGACGACCTCCAGCAGCTGCAGTCGACCTCCAACCAGCTCGCCGTCCAGGCCGTCACCGGCAGCCTCGACGACATCCACTCCGCGACGATCGCGGCGACCCGCGCCCAGGTGACGCTCGAGGTCGCGGCAGCCCTGCGCAACAAGGGAGTCGACGCCTTCAACGAGATCATGAGGATGCAGGCCTGATGCCCCCGTTCCTGACGTCCGCGGCCCAGCGCCTCGGCACCACCGTCAAGGGTTTCACCGTCGGCCAGAAGACGGTGGCGGCCATCGGCCTCGCCGTGCTCGCCCTCGGTGCCGTCGCCCTGACGAGCTGGCTCACCAGGCCGAGCTACAGCCCGCTGTTCACCGGCCTGGCCAGCGCCGACGCGAGCGCCGTCGTCCAGCAGCTGACCAAGGACGGCGTGCCCTACCAGCTCGCCGACGGCGGCTCGAGCGTCCTCGTCCCGCAGGAGAACGTCTACGACGAGCGGCTCAAGGCGGCGTCGGCGGGCCTTCCGGCGGCGCCCGCGTCGGGCTACTCGCTGCTCGACAAGATGGGCGTCACGTCCTCGGAGTTCCAGCAGAACGTCACGTACAAGCGGGCCATCGAGGGCGAGCTCGGCACGACGATCTCCCACCTCGAGGGCGTGCAGACCGCGTCGGTGCAGCTGGCGATCCCCGAGAAGACCGTGTTCACCTCGCAGCAGGGCGAGCCCACGGCGTCGGTGTTCGTGCAGACGCTCCCGGGCCAGACGCTCTCGGCCGACAAGGTCGACGCCATCGTCCACCTCACCTCGGCGGCCGTGCCCGAGCTCAAGGCGGCCAACGTGTCGGTCGTCGACGCATCGGGCACCGTGCTCTCGGCCGTCGGCGTCGGCACGAACGGCTCGGGCTCGAAGCAGGCGAGCGAGTACCAGCAGCGCACCCAGGCCTCCGTGCAGGCCGTCCTCGACAAGGTGCTCGGGCCCGGCAACGCCACGGTCGCCGTGACCCCCGAGATCGACACGAACTCCGCGCAGCAGACGTCCGAGACGTTCGCCGGCGTCAAGAACGTGCCGCCGCTCAGCCAGTCGACGACGACGGAGAAGTACCGCGGCACCGGCACCTCCCAGGGGTCCGGCGTGCTCGGCCCCGACAACATCGCGGTGCCCGGCGGCACCGGCGGCAACGGCTCCTACGACTCGACGAAGGACACCCGCGACAACGCGGTCAACAAGGTCACCGAGGAGCGCACCATCCCGGCGGGCGCCCTGAAGCGCCAGTCGGTCTCGGTCGCGATCAGTGCCGCCGCCGCGCGCAACCTCAACGTCCAGGACCTGCAGAACCTCGTGTCGGCCGCGGCCGGCATCGACACCACCCGCGGCGACGTGCTGTCGCTGCAGGTGCTGCCGTTCAGCACCGCGGCGGCCGACCAGGCCAAGGCGGCGCTCGCCGCGCAGCAGGCCCAGGACGAGGCCCAGGCCGGCGCGCAGCTCATGACGACCCTCGTCTGGGCCGGGGTGCTGCTGCTCATCGCCATCGCGGTGCTCGTGCTGTGGCTGCGCTCGCGCCGCCGCGCGGTCCGCGAACCGGTCGACCTCGAGGGCGAGCTCGTGGCCGACGAGGTGCCGGCGATCGCCGGGCCCGACTCGACGATGGTGCTGCCGGCCGTGCGCGTCACGCCCGACCTCGGCGCCGTGCCCGAGCTGCCCGGCCCGAGCGAGGACGTCCTCGACGCCGAGCGCCGCCGGGCCCAGGTCAACCGGCTCGGGGCGGCCGAGCCGCTCAAGACCGCCGAGCTGCTCCGCGGTCTCATGGACGAGCGGCAGCCGGTATGACCCTCGAGACGACGACCCTGTCAGCGCTGACGACCGCCTCGCACCTCACCGGCACGCAGAAGGTCGCCATCGTCCTCATGCAGATGAGCCCCGAGAGCGCCGCCGCGGTCATGGGCCACTTCAGCGACTCCGAGGCCGAGGACATCGCCGCCGAGATCGTGCGACTGAGCCGCGTCGAGCCGTCGGTGTCGGAGGAGGTCATCGCCGAGTTCCACGAGCTCGCGGTGTCGGGCCGGCGCACGACGCTCGGCGGGCGCGACTTCGCCGTCGGGCTGCTCGAGTCCTCGTTCGGGCCGAACCGCGCCGCGGGCGTCATGGACCGGCTCGCCTCGACGATGGCGGGCAAGTCCTACGACTTCCTCGAGAGCGTCGACCCCTCGCAGCTGCTCAGCCTCCTCGACGGCGAGCTGCCCGAGACGATCGCCCTGGTCCTGGCGCACCTGCGGCCCGAGCAGGCCTCGCACGTCATCGCCGGGCTCGGTGCGGCCCGGGCCGCCGACGTCGCCCACGCCGTCGCGACGATGGGCACCCCGACCCCGGAGGCCGTGCGCGTCGTGGCCGACGACCTCCGGGCACGCACCGGGGCGGCCATCGCCGCGGGGCCGCGCCAGCAGCGGGCCCTCGGCGGCATCCAGCCACTCGTCGACATCATCAACCGGTCCGACGCCGCCACCGAGCGATCCGTGCTCGACGCGCTGGCCGAGCGCGACCCGGTCCTCGCCGAGGAGGTCCGCAGCAAGATGCTGACCTTCGCCGACATCGTCAAGCTCGAGCGCAAGGACGTCCAGCTCGTCCTCCGCGGCCTCGACGCCGCCGTCCTCGCGCGCGCCATGAAGGGCGCGCCGCAGCCGGTCGTCGACACCATCACCGGCAACATCTCCGACCGCATCCGCGAGATCCTCGAGTCCGAGCTCGCCGCCCTCGGCCCGGTCCGCGCCTCCGAGGTGGAGGAGGCCCGCGCCGACATCGTCCGCTCGATCCGCGACCTCGAGGAGGCCGGCACCATCACGCTGCGCCGGGCCGAGGAGGACGACCTTGTCTACTGACACCTCGTTCGGCGGGTCGGCCTACCCGACGCGCCACGCCCCGGAGGCCGTCGTCTTCCCGGCGCTCGACCTCATGGGCGAGACCGAGGGGTACACGCGCGGCCACGCCGCCGGGTACGCCGCCGGGCTGCGCCGCGCCGCCGACGAGGTGGCCGCCCGCGAGTCCGAGCTCGTGGCCCGGCACGCCGCCGCCGTCGCCGCCGAGCGGGCCCGCACCGACCGGGCCCTCGCGGTCCTCGACTCCGCGGCCCGCGCCCTCGAGCTGCGCACCGCGCCGGTGCTCGCCGATGCCGACGCCCAGCTCGTCGCCGCCGCCGTCGAGCTCGCCGAGGCCATCGTCGGGTGCGAGCTGTCCGACGCGCCGCACGGGGCACGCGCTGCCCTGGCCCGGGCGCTGTCGGCGCCCGACGCGTCGTCGGTCACGGTGGTGCGCCTGCACCCGGACGACCTCGCCCTCGTTGAGGACTCGGTCGACGCGTCCAGGGTCGAGCTCGTGGCCGACGCTGGTCTCTCGCGTGGTGACGCCGTCGCCGTGTACCCGGACGGCGAGCTCGACGCCCGGATCGGCTCGGCGCTGGCCCGGGCCCGTTCCGCCGTGTCGGGGGAGCCGGCGTGAGGGGCCTCGCCGACGTCCTCGACGCCGCCGCGCCCGAGCGCGTCGGCACGGTCACGGCCGTGCGCGGCCTCGCCCTCGAGGTGGCCGGGCTGCCGTGCGCCGTCGGTGACCACCTCGAGGTGGCCGCCGACGCCGGCGTGCCCACCCGCGCCGAGGTCGTCTCGTCCGCGCGCGGGACCCTGACCTGCATGCCGCTGGGGCCGCTCGCCGGCCTGCGCGTCGGACAGCCCGCCCGTGCCGTGCGCGGTGGCCCGCACGTGCCCACCGGCCCGGCCCTGCTCGGGCGCGTCCTCGACGGCCTCGGCCGCCCCATCGACGGCCGCGGCCCGCTCGTCGCCCCGACCGTGCGCCCCTCGGACCGGGCCCCCTCGCCGATGGAGCGGGCGCGCATCGACACCCCGCTCGCCACCGGCGTCCGTGCCCTCGACACGCTCGTCACCCTCGGCCGCGGCCAGCGCATCGGCCTGTTCGCCGGCTCGGGCGTCGGCAAGTCCTCGCTGCTGTCGATGATCGCGCGGGGGAGCGAGGCCGAGGTCTGCGTCATCGCCCTCGTCGGCGAGCGCGGCCGCGAGGTGCGCGAGTTCCTCGAGGACGACCTCGGGGCCGAGGGCCTGGCCCGGTCGGTCGTCGTCGTCGCGACCTCCGACGAGCCCGCCCTCGTGCGCCTGCGCGCCGCCGACACCGCGACGAGCATCGCCGAGTCGTTCCGCGCCGACGGCGCCCACGCGCTGCTCATGATGGACTCGCTGACGCGGGTCGCCATGGCGCAGCGGGAGATCGGGCTCTCCGCGGGCGAGCCGCCGGCCACCCGTGGCTACCCGCCGTCGGCCTTCGCGCTGCTCGCCCGCCTCCTGGAGCGGGCCGGCACGGCCCGCTCCGGTTCCGTGACCGGCATCTACACCGTCCTCGTCGACGGTGACGACCACAACGAGCCCGTCGCCGACACGGCGCGCTCGATCCTCGACGGCCACGTCGTCCTCGACCGCAAGCTCGCCGTCATGGGCCACTACCCGCCCATCGACGTCCTCGGCTCGATCTCGCGTGTCGCCTCGAAGGTCAACCCGCCCGAGCGCACCGCCGCCGCGACCGCCCTGCGCCGTGTCCTCGCGGCGCGGAGGTCGGCCCAGGACCTCATCGACGTGGGCGCGTACACCCGCGGGGCCAACCCGCTCGTCGACGCCGCCCTCGACCAGGCCGCGCCGATCGAGGCGTTCCTGACCCAGCACCTCGACGACCGCACCGCGGCCGAGGACGCCTGGGCCGCCCTTGTCCGACTCACGACGACCCTCGGGGGGCCGCGATGACCCAACCGTTCTCGCTCGCCGGGCTGCTCCGGCTGCGCCGCCTCGAGGAGGACCAGGCCGCAGCGGTGTTCGGCGCCGCCGCGTCCCGGCACGCCGGCATCGCCGCCCGCACCGAGCGCGCCCTCGCCGAGGTGGACCGCCTGCCCACCGACGTCGACAGCCTCGACGTCATGCACACCATCGCCGCGGGTCGCGCGTCCTCGGCCGCCATGCTCACCGAGCTGCGGGCGCTCACGGACACCGCGGCCCAGGAGCGGGCGGTCGCCGAGCGCGACTTCGGAGCCGCCCGCGCCCGGACGCTCGGCCTCGAGAAGCTCGAGGCGCGGCACAGCTCGACCGTCCACGCCGCCGAGCTCGCCGCCGAGCAGGTCGTGCTCGACGAGCTGGGGTCCACCGCGCGCCTGCGCACGTCGGGCGAGGGGTCGCCGGCGTGAGCTTCACCGAGTCGCTGGGACGGATCCAGCAGATCGAGTCGACGCTGTCGCAGTTCGACCCGTCGGCGGCCTCGCGCGCGGCGTCGGCCGCGTCGGCCGGGTCGGCCCGCGCCGGCGGTGCGACCGGCGCGGGCGGGTCGACGGCCTTCGCCGACACGCTCGCCTCCGTGCTCGGCCCCGACGCCGCGCGGGGCCTCTCCGCGGCCGGTGACGCGACCGGCTCGACCGGCGGCGTCACCGGCGACCAGGTGGTCGCCGCGGCCAAGCGCTACGTCGGCGTGCCCTACGTGTGGGGCGGCACCGATCCGCGCAAGGGCATGGACTGCTCCGGCTTCGTCCAGCGCGTCTACGGCGACGTCGGCATCGACCTGCCGCGGCTCGTGCGCGACCAGATGAAGCGGGGCACCGAGGTGCCCTCGCTCGCGCAGGCCAGGCCCGGCGACCTGCTCGTCAGCCACGGCCACGGCCACGTCGCGATCTACCTCGGCGACGGCAAGGCCATCGACGCGCCCATGCCCGGCAAGACGATCCAGGTGCGCGACGCGTGGGAGATGCACGGCAACCTCACGACGATCCGCCGCATCGTGCCCGAGCGCGCGGCGGTCCCGTCGGGTGTGACCGCGCTCGGGCCGGGAACGGCGTCGCTCGACGCGACGCAGCGCGGCTACGCCCGCCTCATCGTCGACGAGGTCCGGGCCCAGGGCCTGCCGCAGCAGGCGGCCGTCAACGCGATCTCCACCGCCCTGCAGGAGTCGTCGCTGCGGATGTACTGGAACCCCAAGGTCGCCGGCTCGCAGGCCCTGGCTCCCGACCGGTCGGCGCGCGGCACCGACGGCTACTCGGTGGGCCTGTTCCAGCAGCAGGTGCACGGCTCGCGGTTCTCGTGGGGCACCGTCACCGACGCGATGGACCCGCGCACGTCGACCCGGATGTTCCTCGACCGGCTCACCGCGCTGCCGAACTGGCAGTCGATGCCGGTGGCCGCCGCCGACCAGGCGGTGCAGCGCTCCGCCTACCCCGACGCCTACGCCAAGTGGGAGGGCACGGCGCGCCAGATCGTCTCCGAGCTCTACGGGGCGGGGTCCTGATGCCGGCCGTCGTCTCCTCGGGGTCGGGTGCGACCCTTCCGGTGCCCGGCGCCGGCTCGGCCGGGGCGCGCGGTGCTGCCGCCGGTGCGCCGGGCGACTTCGTGGCCACCCTGGCCACACTCCTCGCACCCGCCTCGACGCCGGTGGCCGGCCCGCCCGCGACGGCTGCCGACCTGCCGGCCGCGCAGCCGGCCGGGACCGCCGACGGCAGCCCCGGGACCCTCGTCGCGGGTGGCCTCCTCGCGCCGGACACCCACGACGGCACCGACGCGCCGGACACGGCCGAGGCCCCGGACAGCGGGACCGTCGACCCGGACCTGGCTCTGGCGCAGCAGGTTCCGCAGATCCTCCTGACGGTGTCGCCGGCTGCCAGTGCCCCCGGCGTCGTCGCCGCCACGGCGGGCGACGGCCAGGGCGTGGCGGTGGGCGGGAGCGCGTCCGTCGCCCCCCTCGGTGCCCCGACCGCGTCGATCCTCGCTCCGCCGACGGCATCGGGGGGTGTCGTGGACCGCGGACCGGTATCCGCCGCCACCACCGCGTCGACCCCCGCTCCGCCGGTGGCGTCGGGCCCCGTGCCCGCCCTCGACGGGACCGCGCCCGGCACGTCCGGCGGGGCGTCAGCCCAGGCGCCCGACGCGTCGGCCGCCCAGGTCCCGGCGTCGCCGGTGCCGGGGCCGATGCCCAGCCTCGCCCACGCGCCGTCCGCCTCCGTCGCCGTCGTCGTGCCGCAAGCAGGCCCGGCGCCCAGGACGACCGACCCGTCGGCCGCCCCCGGAGCGCAGCCCGTGGCGGCCGTCTCGGCCCCGGCGGTCCCGACGACGCCCGTCGTCACCCAGGCGGCCCCCGCGTCCCCGAGCGCGCCGGCCACCCCCCAGCCGTTCGCCGAGCAGCTGTCCCGACCGGTCCTGCGCCTCGCCGCGGGCGCCCCGGGGGAGCACGTCCTCACGGTCCGCGTCAGCCCCGAGCACCTCGGGCCGGTCACGGTGCAGGCCCACATCGGCGCCGACGGCGTGCGCATCGAGCTGTTCAGCGGCTCCGACGCGGGACGCGCGGCCGTGCAGGCCGCGCTGCCCGACCTGCGCCGCGACCTCGCCGGCACGGGCCTCGGGGCGAGCCTCGACCTGTCCCACCGTCCCCACAGCGGCGCCCCCGCCCACGACCCGAGCGCCGGGGAGGGCCGCGGTGACCGCGGCGACACCGGCGGGCAGGGGCGCGACGGGAGCCGCGCCGACGCCCCGTCCCGGCTCGTCGCCGCTCCGGGCCACCACGCCTCCACCCCCTCCCAGCCGTCCCCAACCGTGGCCGTCCTGGACGTCCTCGCCTGAGAGAGAAGGAGATCCATGACCGCCACCCCCATCGGCCCCACCGGACCCGTCGCGTCGGTCGGAGGCACGAGCCTCAGCTCCACCGCCCCCACCCGTGCGCCCAAGCAGACCATGGACTCGACGGTCTTCATGGACCTGCTCGTGACCCAGCTGAAGAACCAGGACCCGAGCTCGCCCATGGACACCAACGCCATGATCGGGCAGACGACCCAGCTCGCCGTCATGGAGAAGCTGAGCCAGATGGCGGCCGACAGCACGCAGGGCCTGCAGGCCCAGCAGCGCAGCGCGGCAGCCGCGCTCCTCGGTCGCACCGTCACCTACCTCGACGCGACCGGCGCCCCGGCGACCGGCACCGCGTCGGCCGTCTCCTTCACCGGTGCCACCCCCACCGTCACCGTCGGCTCGGCGAGCATCCCCCTCGCCTCGATCACCGGGGTCGCCGGCGCCTGAGCCGGCCCCCGCACCAGACCACCCACCCCAGAAAGGCCGTCCCCATGCTCCGTTCGCTCTACTCCGGCATCTCGGGCCTGCGCGCCCACCAGACGATGCTCGACGTCACCGGCAACAACATCGCCAACGTCAACACCACCGGGTTCAAGGGCTCCTCGGCCCAGTTCCAGGACACCCTCTCGCAGCTGACCCAGGGCGCGTCCGGGCCGCAGGCCGCCACCGGCGGCATGAACCCCGCCCAGGTCGGCCTCGGCGTGCGCGTCGCCGCCGTGACGACGAGCTTCACGCAGGGCTCGGCGCAGACCACCGGCAAGGCCACCGACATGATGATCTCCGGCGACGGCTTCTTCGTCACGAACCGGGGCGGCCAGCAGTACTACACCCGTGCGGGTGCCTTCGGCCTCGACGCCGCAGGCCACCTCGTCGGACCCGACGGCGGCATCCTGCAGGGCTGGATGGCCGACCCGTCGGGCCGGGTCAACACCGGCGCCCCGACCACCGACCTCGTCCTGTCGCCGACGGCGATGATCCCGGCGCGCGCCACGACCGGCGTCGAGGTCGGGGGCAACCTGCCCTCCGACGCCGCCACCGGCACCGCGCTGCAGCGCGACATCCAGGTCTTCGACGCCGACGGCGTCAAGCGCACCCTGTCGCTGACCTTCACCCGCACGGCCAGCGGCTGGGACGTCGCCGCGACCGACGCGTCGGGCGCCACGGGCAGCGGCTCGCTCGCCTTCACCGCCGGCAAGCAGACGACGCCGGGGTCGGTCAGCGTCGGGGGCATCACCGTCGACCTCGGCACCGTCACCGGCTACGCCGGCAGCACGACGGTGGCCGCCACCGGCCAGAACGGCTGGGAGGCGGGCACGCTCGAGGCGTTCAGCGTCGGCGCCGACGGCTCGCTCGTCGGCTCGTTCAGCAACGGCGTCCGCCAGGCCGTCGGGCGGGTGGCCCTGGCCCGGTTCACCAACCCGGCCGGCCTCGAGAAGGCCGGGCAGTCCTCGTACTCGGCCACGGCGAACTCCGGCAACGCGCAGGTCGGGCAGGCCGGCGACTCGGGCTTCGGCTCGCTCGTGGGCGGCGCGCTCGAGATGAGCAACGTCGACCTCTCGCAGGAGTTCACCAACCTCATCGTCGCCCAGCGCGGCTTCCAGGCGAACGCCCGCATCATCACGACCTCGGACCAGGTGCTCCAGGAGCTCGTCGACCTGAAGCGCTGACCTTACGGTCGGTCGCCCCCTGCCGATAGAGGGGGGCGGAGGCACGAGCGCCCCGCCCCCCCCGACAGGAACGGCCAGATGATCGCAGTCACCCGCCTCAACGGGTCACGCTTCGCGGTGAACCCCGACCTCATCGAGCGTGTCCAGGAGAACCCGGACACGACGCTCGTCATGGTCGGCGGCGCCACGTACGTCGTGCGCGAGAGCCTGCCCGAGGTCATCGCGCTCATCGCCGAGTTCCGCGCGCTCGTCATCGCCACGGCCCACGCGTACACCCCGGGTGACGGGCCGCGCCTCAGCGTCCTTCGGGGAGAGGGCGACTCGATCGCCGCCGCGGAGGCCGCCACGGCCGCCGGGGCCGCCGCGGCGGCCGCACCGACGCCGATCCGGCCCACCGAGCGATAAGGAGCGCACCGATGGACCCCTCACTCGTCATCGGACTCGTCCTCGCGTTCGGGTCCGTCTTCGCCGTCGTCACCCTCGAGGGCGCGCACATCGGGTCCCTGTTCCTGCCCCCGCCGATGATCCTCGTGTTCGGGGCCACCCTCGCCGTGGGCATCGCCGGCAACACCCTCAAGGACAGCCTGCGCGCCTTCAAGGCCGTGCCCAAGGCGTTCACCGGCAAGGCGCCAGCGCCGCAGGAGAGCATCGAGCAGATCGTCCACCTGGCCGAGAAGGCCCGGGCCGAGGGCCTGCTCGCGCTCGAGGCCGAGGCGTCCGACAGCAAGGACCCGTTCCTGGCCCAGGCCCTGCAGAACGTCGCCGACGGCACCGACCCGGAGGAGCTGCGCATCCTCATGGAGGACCAGATCGGCACCCGGGCCCGCTCCGACCACGCCGACTCGAAGTTCTTCGCCGCGCTCGGTGGCTACGCGCCCACGATGGGCATCGTCGGCACGGTCGTCTCGCTGACGCACGTCCTCGAGAACCTCTCCAACCCCGACGAGCTAGGCCCGATGATCGCCAGCGCCTTCGTCGCGACCCTCTGGGGCCTGCTGTCGGCCAACTTCATCTGGCTGCCGCTGTCGGCCCGCATCGCCCGCCTGTCCGAGCTCGAGGTCGAGCGGATGACGCTCGTCATGGAGGGCGTCCTCGCCGTCCAGAGCGGCGCCCAGCCGCTGCTGCTCGCCGACCGCCTGCGCGCCATGGTGCCCGAGCGCGGGACAGGCAAGGACGGCAAGGGCGGCAAGGGCGGCAAGGGCGCCAAGGACGTCAAGGACAAGGAGGCGGCGTGAGCCGCCGGCGCTCGACGCGCAAACCGCCGGAGAAGTTCCACGTCGACGAGCGGTGGGCCGTGTCGTACATGGACATGATCACCGTGCTCTTCTGCCTCTTCGTCGTGCTCTACGCGATGTCGACGGTCGACCAGAACCGGTTCGAGAAGCTGCGCAACTCCCTCGCCACCGGGTTCGGCACGACGATCACCCAGCGGATCGACACCGCGAGCGGCACGGTCGTGCCGCCGTCGGTGGCCAAGAAGGACTCCGAGGGCTTCGCCGACCTCGCCCTCGCCACCAAGGACGTCAACCGCTTCGCGGCCATCCAGAAGGAGATGACGCGGCGCCTCACCGTCCAGGGCCTGCAGAAGGACGTCCAGTTCCACATCGACCAGCGCGGCCTCACGGTGCGCCTCGTCGGGTCGCAGACGTTCTTCAGCCCGGACAGCTCGATGCTGACGGCGCGGGCCAACCGCATCCTCGACGCCATCACCCCGGTCATCGTGCCCACCCGCCTGCAGGTGTCCGTCGAGGGGCACGCGGCCAACCTCCGCACCTCCTACCCGTCGGTGTGGGAGCTGTCGGCCGAGCGCGCCACGAAGGTGCTCCGGGCCATGGTCGAGCGCGACCACCTGCCGGGCTCGCGCATCGGGGCCACGGGCTTCGGCTCCTCCCGCCCCGCGAGCCGGGGCCGGACCGACGCCGACTACCGGCAGAACCGACGCGTCGACGTCGTCGTGCTCTCCGACCAGCCCGAGAGCGTGCGCGCGCTCATCCCCGAGGCGCTCAAGGCGCGGGTGGCCCAGACCCGCTCGTGACCGGCCGCACGCGCCGGGCCCGCCCGGCCCGCGCCTCGACACGTGCCTCGACACGGGCCTTGACGCGTGCCTTAACACGGGGCGGTCCCTGCCGATAGTGCCGGGCGTGACCATGCACGCCGTCGGGGCGACCGCGCAGCGGACCGCGGAGCCGTACGACTTCCGCCGACCCACGACGCTCGCGCGCGAGCACAGCCGGATCCTCGAGGCGGCCTTCGACTCCTTCGCCCGCCAGTGGGGCACCCAGCTGACCGCCAAGGTGCGCACCAAGTCGACGGCCACCACCGAGTCGGTCGTCGTGCAGACCTACGACGAGTACACCGCGTCGCTGCCGACGGTCACGTGCATGGTGCGGTGCGTGCTCGGCGACACGGCGGCCAAGATGGTCGTGCAGTTCCCGACGCCGGTCGCGCTCGGCTGGGTCGCCCGGATGCTCGGCGGCAGCTCGGACAAGGCCGGGCTCGAGCGCAAGCTCACCCCCATCGAGCACGCGCTCGTCAAGGCGGTCGTCGAGGAGTCGCTGGACGTCCTCGCGTACGCCCTCGGGCCGCTGCTGCCGGCCGAGGCGCGCGTCGAGTCGATCCAGTACAACTCGCAGTTCGCCCAGGCCGCCGCGCCGTCCGACCTCATGGTCGTCGTGACGTGCGGCGTGCAGGTGGGGGAGACCACCTCGCCCGTCACCTTCGCGATCCCGGCCGACACGATCCTGCCGCAGCTCGGCGCCGTCAACCCGGTGGCGAGCAGCGAGAACGCTGCCGAGCTGACCCGCGAGCAGGTCGCCCTCGTTCCCGTCGAGGTGACGGTCCGGCTCGCGTCGGTCGCCGTGACCCCGGAGCAGGTGCTGACCCTCGCGGTCGGCGACACCATCCCGCTGCCGCACCACGCCCGCGACCCGTTCCACCTCACCGTCGAGGGCCAGGACCTCGCGCGCGCCATGGTCGTGCGCTCCGGCTCGCGCGCGGCGGCGCAGGTCGTCTCGCTCGTGCCGTCGCCGGCGGCTCCGGCCCTCCCCACCACCCCCGACGCCTCCGCCCCCACCCAGGAGTACCGCCCGTGAGCACCGCAACCCTCGTCTCCGCAGCCGAGCACCTCGTGGCCTCCCTGCCCGTCCCCGGCCTGCGCGTCCTCGGGCAGGTCGGGCCGGACGCCGTCGCCGGGCCCGCCGACGCGGCCGTCGTGGCCGCCTCGCTCGTCGGACCGCACCCGGCCGACCTCGTGCTCGTCGCCCTCGACACCCGGTTCGTCGCCGAGGCGGGCGGCGGGCCCGCCGCGTCGGCCACAGTCGTCCTGCGCCCGGCATTCGAGCGCGCGGCCGCGGCCCTCGGTGACGGCGTCCTGTCCGAGCTCGTCGACGGCGACCCGAGCGGGGTGCTGTCCGACCCGGAGGGGGCCGCCTTCTTCGAGATCTCCGACGGCGCAGCGCCGTTCGGCTGGCTGGCGGTCCGACGCGCCCCGGGTGCGCCGGCGACGGCATCGGCCGGGTCGACGCCGTTCGCCTCGTCCACGGCCTCGTCCACGGCCCCGTCCGCCGGCGAGCCGGCCGGGGCGTTCGACGGTCGCCTGCGCCGGATCCAGGACGTCGAGATGGCCCTGACCGTCGAGATCGGCCGGACGCGGATGAGCGTGCGCGACGCGCTGTCGCTCGAGCCCGGTGCGGTCGTCGAGCTCGACCGCTCCGCGGGCGCGCCCGTCGACGTGCTGCTCAACGGCCGCCGGATCGCCCTTGGCGAGGTCGTCGTCGTCGACCAGGACTACGCCGTGCGCATCTCCCGGATCCTCGACACCGCCGAGGGCCGGCCCTGAATGGAACCGCTCGTCCTGGGCCTGCGGGTCCTCGTCTCGCTCGGCGCGGTGTTCGGCCTCATGTGGCTGCTGCACCGGCGGCTGCGCGCCGGCGCCCCCGGCTTGCGGGCCAAGGTGCTCAGCGTCGTCGCGCGCCAGACCGTCGGCCCCAAGGCCTCGGTCGTGCTCGTCGACACCGACGGCAAGCGGTTCCTCCTCGGCGTGACCGAGCACGGCATCAGCGTCCTGCACACGGCCGACGTGCCCGAGCCCGTCGCGGCCGTGCCGGCCACGGGCGCGGGTCCTGAGGCGGGAGCTGACGCGGGTCCTCACACGGGTCCCGGCGACGGGCCCGACCCCGACCACGACGCCGTCCCCGGCGACTCGCTCCCGGCGACGGCCACGCGCCGCTCGGTCCGGCAGGCGGCCTCCTTCGAGGCCGAGCTGCGGCGCCAGCGCGCCCAGGCCGTCGGCGAGCCCGGGCGGCCCGCGCGGACCGGGTCGATCCTCGAGCCGGCGACGTGGCGCCTCGCGGCCGACGCACTGCGGTCCGGTCGACGCCCGTGACGGGCGCGGTCCTCACGGCGCGCGGCCCCGCGCGGCCCCGGCCGGACGCGTCCCGCGCGTCCCGTGCGTCCAGCGGGTCGCGCCCCACGCGTCGCGCCCTCGTGCTGACGCTCCTCGTGCTCGTCGCCGCCGCCGCGCTGCTCGTCCTCGCGGCGTCGGCGGGCCACGCCGCGACGCTGCCGCACCTGCCGGCGCCGGCCCCCACGCCGACGCCGGTGCCCGGTGAGGGCTCGGGCATCGAGCTGAAGATCAACGCCCCCGACAACGCGCCGTCCTCGTCGGTCGTGACGCTCCTCGGGATCACCCTGCTGTCGGTGGCCCCGGCCCTGCTGCTCATGATGACGTCGTTCACGAAGATCTTCGTCGTCCTGGCGATGACGCGGAACGCGCTCGGCCTCGCGTCGGTCCCGCCCAACCAGGTGCTCGCCGGCCTGACGCTGTTCCTGTCGCTGTTCATCATGTGGCCGGTGCTGACGCACGTGAACACCCTTGCGGTGCAGCCCTACCTGCACGGCCACCTCGACTTCGGGGCCGCCCTGTCGGCCGGCGCCAAGCCGCTCGCGAGCTTCATGCTGGCGCACACGCGTCAGGAGGACATCGCCCTCATGACCCGGGCCGCCGGCATCGCCAACCCGGCCACGCCCGCCGCGACCCCGCTGCAGACGCTCATCCCGGCGTTCATGATCTCCGAGCTGCGGGCCGCGTTCATCATCGGCTTCGTCATCTTCATCCCGTTCCTCGTCATCGACCTCGTCGTGTCCTCGGCCCTGATGTCGATGGGCATGATGATGCTGCCGCCGGTCATGGTGTCGCTGCCGTTCAAGGTGCTGCTCTTCATCCTCGTCGACGGGTGGGGCCTCATCATCACCGCGCTCGTGCAGAGCTACGCCGGCGGCGGGGGAGTCACGTGAACGCCGCCGCCGTCCTCGACATCTGCGTCCAGGCCCTCGCCGCGGCGGCAAAGCTGTCGGCGCCGGTGCTCGTCACCTCGCTCGTCGTCGGGCTCGCGGTGTCGCTCGTGCAGTCGATCACCCAGCTGCAGGAGGTCACCCTCTCCTTCGTGCCCAAGGCGGTCGCCGTCGCCATCGCCCTCGCCGTCTCCGGGCAGTGGATGATCGCCGAGATGGTGACGTTCACCCACGACCTCTTCGCGCGGCTGCCCAGCCTCCTTGGGACGTGAGGCACCGATGACCGTCCCCATCGACCAGGCGTGGGCCGAGGCGACGCTGCTCGCCATCGTGCGCATGACGGCGTTCCTCTTTATCGCACCGCCCTTCTCCTACAACGCCTTTCCCGCGCGGATCAAGGCGATGCTCGGCGTCGGCCTGGGCCTCGCCGTCTCGATGCGGGCGCACTCGGCGTACACGAGCCGGGGCGACGCCGCGTTCATCACCGGGCTCGTCCTCGAGCTCGCCACGGGCCTCGCGCTCGGGTTCCTCGTCTACCTCGTCTTCGCCGCCATCCAGTCGGCCGGCTCGCTCGTCGACCTCGCGGCCGGGTTCCAGATGGCCCAGGCCTACGACCCACAGAGCATGGTCAACGGCGCCCAGTTCGCCCGCCTGACCCAGATGGCGGCCCTCGCGCTGCTCTTCTCCTCCGACGGCTACCAGCTCGTCATCGGCGGGCTCACCGGCAGCGTCACGGCCATCCCGCTCGGCGGCGGCTTCGACCTGTCGCGCCCCGTCGAGGTCATGACGACCGCGACCACGGGCATGTTCGTCGCGGCCGTGCAGATCGCCGGCCCACTCATGGCCGTCCTCTTCCTCGCCGACGTCGGCCTCGGGCTGCTGACGCGGGTCGCCCCGGCCCTCAACGCCTTCCAGCTCGGCTTCCCGCTCAAGGTCCTCATCACGCTCGGCCTCGCCGGCGTCATGTTCCTCGCCATCCCGCGCGTCGTGTCGGGGCTCGCCCACGAGTCCGCGCGCCTGCTTCTGGGGGTGGGCTGATGTCCGACGGCCAGGAGCGCACCGAGCAGGCCACCGACAAGCGGATGCGGGAGGTCCGGTCCAAGGGCCAGCTCGGCCGGTCGCAGGACCTCACCGCGTGGCTCGCGGTCGGCGTCGGTGCTGTCATGCTCCCGCTCACCGTGTCGCGCGCCGCGGACGCCGGTGCCGGGCAGCTGCTCACCCTCGGCTCGGTCATCGCCGACCCCGAACCGGGCCGGGCGCTCGCCGCGCTCTCGGAGGGGCTCGGCTCGGTCGGGACGATCCTGCTGCCGCTCGTCGGCGCGGTGTTCGCCGCGGTCGTCATCGGGGCGATCGTGCAGGGCGGCGTGCACGTCAAGCGGCTCTCGCCCTCCTTCGAGCACTTCGACCTCGTCAAGGGCGTCGGCCGGATGTTCGGCAAGCAGGCGCTGTGGGGCGGGGCCAAGGCCATGCTCAAGACCGCGGTCGTCGGCCTCGTCCTCTGGATGGTCGTGCAGGACCTCGTGCCGATCCTGCTCACCGCCGGCGGCCTGCCGGTGTCGGGCCTGCTCGCCGCGACCGGCGACGGCGCGGCCTCCCTGCTGCGCTTCGCCGTCGGCGCAGGGCTCGTCCTCGCCGCCGCCGACGTCCTCGTCGTCCTGCGCCGCAACCGGAACAAGACCCGGATGACCAAGCGCGAGGTCAAGGAGGAGAACAAGAGCAGCGAGGGCGACCCGCTCCTGCGCTCGCAGCGCCGCTCCCGGCAGCTGGCCATGTCGCGCAACCGGATGATCGCGGCCGTGGCCGGGGCCGACGTCGTCCTGCTCAACCCGACGCACGTCGCCGTCGCCCTGACCTACGAGCCCGGCAAGGCGGCGCCCCGCGTCGTCGCCAAGGGCTCGGGCACCATCGCGGCCCGGATCCGCAAGGAGGCCGAGGACCGGCGGGTGCCCATGGTGCGTGACGTGCCGCTCGCGCGGGCCCTGCACGCCGGCTGCGAGATCGGCCAGGAGATCCCCGTCGAGCTCTACACCGCCGTCGCCGGCGTGCTCGCCTTCGTCATGGCCCTCAAGGCCCGCGGTGCCGCCGCCGGCGTCCACACCGTGCCCCGACGCGTCAGCACCCCGGCGGCGCCGACGCGCCCCACCGCCCGACCCACCGCCCGACCCACCGCTCGACCCGGAGGAGCCACCTCGTGAACCGCGACCTCGCCCGGCTCGCCGTGCCGCTCGGCATCGTCGGCATCGTCCTGCTCCTCGTCGTGCCGGTCCCGGCGGCGCTGCTCGACGTGCTCATCGTCTGCAACATCGCGCTGGCGCTCGTCATCCTGCTGACGAGCATGTTCGTCACCAAGCCGCTCGACTTCTCGGTGTTCCCGTCGCTGCTGCTCGTCGCGACGCTCTTCCGCCTCGGCCTCAACGTCGCCTCGACACGCCTCGTGCTGAAGGACGGCTTCGCCGGCCACGTCATCGAGGCCTTCGGGCACGTCACCGTCGGCGGGTCGCTCATCATCGGCTTCGTCGTGTTCGTCATCCTCGTCGTCATCCAGTTCGTCGTCGTCACCAAGGGTGCCGAGCGCGTCGCCGAGGTGGGGGCCCGCTTCACCCTCGACGCGATGCCCGGCAAGCAGATGGCCATCGACGCCGACCTCAACGCGGGGCTCATCACCGACGTCGTGGCGCGCGAGCGGCGCGCCCAGGTGGCCGCCGAGGCCGACTTCTACGGCGCGATGGACGGCGCCTCGAAGTTCGTCAAGGGCGACGCGATCGCCGGCATCGTCATCATCGTCGTCAACATCGTCGGCGGCATCGGCGTCGGCATGGTGCAGCGCGGCCTGTCGCTGTCCGACGCGCTCAACACCTACAGCCTGCTCACCGTCGGCGACGGCCTGGTGACGCAGATCCCGGCCCTGCTCATGGCCGTCTCGACCGGCATGATCGTCACCCGGTCCGGCGCCGAGACCGACCTCGGGCGCAGCGCCTCGGTGCAGCTGTCGCAGTCGCGCACGGCGCTGCTCGTGGCCGGCTGCGCGGCCATCGTCATGGCGCTGCTGCCGGGCATGCCGCCGCTGCCGTTCCTCGGCGTCGGCGCCGCGCTCGTCATCGCCTCGCGCCGGGTGCGCCCCGTCGCCGGCTCCGGGGCGTCCGGTGCCGCGGGCGCGGCGGGCGAGGTGGAGGGGCAGGCCGCCGAGCGCGACCCGAACGAGGAGATCATCGAGCGGATGCGCGTGCAGCCCCTCGAGATCCTCCTCGCGCCCGACCTCGTCGACCTCGTCGGCGGCTCGCCCGACGACCTGCTCGGCCGGGTCAAGGCGCTGCGCCACACCATCGCCATGGACCTCGGCATCGTCATCCCGCCGGTGCGCACCCGCGACAGCGTCGACCTGCCGCCCTCGACGTACGCCATCCGCGTCGCGGGGGTCGAGGCCGGCCGCGGCACCGCCCCGCCCGGCAAGCTGCTCGCCCTCGGCGAGGCGCTCGACGCGCTGCCCGGCGTCTCCGTCATCGAGCCGGTCTTCGGCCTCGCCGGCAAGTGGGTCCCGGCCGAGCTGCGGCACAGCGCCGAGATGACCGGTGCGACGCTCGTCGACCGCGTCAGCGTCCTCGTGACCCACCTGTCCTCGATCGTCGGCGCGCACGCCTCGCGGCTGCTCTCGCGCGAGGACGTCCGCGTGCTCACCGAGGGAGTCCGCGGCATCAGCCCGGCGACCGTCGACGAGCTGACCCCGGCGCTGCTCTCGCTCGCCGAGGTACACCGCGTCCTGCAGGGGCTGCTCGCCGAGCAGGTGCCGATCAACGACCTCACCCGGATCTACGAGGCACTGACGTTGCGCGCCAAGGCCGGCGGCGACCCCGAGTCGCTCGTCGAGGCCGCCCGCGCCGCGCTCGGACCGGCGCTCGTCGCGCGGTTCGCCGACGGCGGGCACCTGTCGGTCATCACCATCGAGCCGGGCCTCGAGCAGACCCTCGTGCAGGACCTTCGCCCGGTCGAGGGCGGCAGCCAGCTCGTCGTCGACCCGGCCCGCCTCGACGCCGTGCTCGCCTCGCTCAGCTCGGCCGTCGCCGCGGCCGAGTCCTCCGGCCGGTCGGCCGTGCTCGTCTGCGCGCCGGTGCTGCGGCCGGCCCTGCGCCGCCTGCTGCCGCCCGCCCCGCGCGGGGTGCCCGTCCTGTCCTACGCCGAGGTGACCTCGGCCGACGTCACCATCGAGACCGTCGGGGTGGTGCGCGTTGGCACAGCAGTTCCTGCTTGAGGGGCGCTCCCTCGACGAGCTGGCCCGCGAGGCGACCCACCTCTACGGCGACGGCGCGCGGATCGTGCGCGCCGAGCGCGTGCTCGACGCCGGGATCGCCGGGTTCCTCGGCCGGCGCCACCTCGAGGTCACCGTCGAGGTGCCCGACACCCGGGTGCCGCGCGTCGTGCCGATCCAGCCGGCGCTGCACGTCCTGGGCGACCGCGCCGGCATCCTGGCCCTGCTCGACAGCGCCGACCGCGCCGAGGACGACGTCAACGCCGACGTGCGTGCCGACATGGCTGCCGACGACGCGCCCGGCATCGACGGTGACCCGGTGTCGACCGAGTTGCCCGGCCTGTCGGACCTGCTCGCCCGCCTCGGCGACGACGGCGGCCGCACGCACCGGCCCGCCGAGCGCGTCCCTACCGTGCTGTCGGCTCCCGGTGACCTCGTCCTCGTCGTCGGGCTCGAGGACACCGCCCGCGGCGTCGCGACCTCGATGGCCGACGCGTCCGCGGCCGCCACCGGACGCGTCGGGCACGACCTGCACGGCGCCGGGGCCACCGACGAGCGCGGGCTCCCGCACCTCGCCGGCCGCTGGGAGGCCGCCCGGGCCCGGGCGCTCGCCGTCGAGTCGGGCACGGCCGTCCTCGTGGCCTGCGGCCTGGGCCCCACCGCCGCGGGCCTGCCGCACCTCGAGGCGGCCGCGGCCCTCGGGCCCGACCAGGTGTGGGTCGTCGTCGACGCCCGACACAAGCCGGACGAGACGAGCGCCTGGGTGGACCGCGTGCGCGCGTCGGTCGAGGTCGACGCCCTCGCCGTCGTCGGGGCCGGCGAGTCCCGGTCCGCACACACGGTGCACGACCTCGGCGTTCCCGTAGGCTGGACGGACGGCGGGCCGGCACCACGGACGGTGCCCCGGGCCGGGTCGGACCGGAACGCCCTGTAACGGCTCGGCACCGAACACCGCACCCACGGAAGGGGATCCATGCTCGTCCTGACCCGCAAGCCCGGCGAGAAGATCATGATCGGCGACGACATCGTCATCACGTTCCTCGAGAGTCGCGGCGGCGACGGCATCCGCATCGGCATCGACGCGCCCCGCCACCTCGAGATCAAGCGCGAGGAGATCTTCGGCGCCGTCGCCGACGCCAACCTCGAGGCCTCCAGGGCCACGGCCGACGACGTCCTGCGGGGCCTCGGCAACGCGCCGACGGGCCTGGAGGAGCCGGGTTCGGACCCCGCCGTCCCGTAACGTTTTCCCCGCACCTGCCGATAGTCCTCCATCGAATTTCGCGTTTTCGATACAAAACGGACAAATCGCCCCAAACTGGACTTAGTCCGAGGGGTCGGGCAGGCCTTCCTGCTCGACCCCCGGTCACGTTTTCATCGTGAGCGTCAGAGGGGTCCAGTGGATAAAGCGGAGCGCAACCGTCTCGTCGTCGACAACCTTCCGCTCGTGGGCTACCTCGTCTCCGAGCTGTGCGGTCGGGCGACGCACCTCTCGCGCGAGGACCTCGCCTCGGTCGGGGCCGTGGGCCTCGTCCTCGCGGCCGACGCCTACGACCCCTCGACCGGGGTGCCCTTCGGCGCCTACGCCCGGCGCCGCATCACCGGGGCGCTCGTCGACGAGCTGCGTTCGATCGACTGGGCCGGCCGCGGCACGCGCCAGCGGATCAAGGCCCTCCAGTCGATGACCGAGACCCTCGCCGCACGGCTCGGTCGCACCCCGACCCACGACGAGATGGCCGCCGCGCTCGGCCTGACCCGCGAGCAGGTGCGGGCCTGCCTCGCCGACGCCGCCCGCACCGTCGGACCGCTCGACGACGCGGCCGACGCCCTCGCCGCCGAGACCGTCGCGCCCGAGGACTCGATGCTCGAGCGCGAGCGGGTCCGCTACCTCGGTGCCGCCGTCGCCGCCCTGCCCGAGCGGCTGCGGTTCATCGTCACCGCGATCTACCTCGAGGGCCGGGCGGTCAAGGACGTCGCAGCCGACCTCGGCCTGACCTCCTCGGCCGTGTCGCAGCAGCGCGGCGAGGCCCTGCGGCTGCTGCGCGGCGGGCTCGAGCTGCACTACGCCGACGACGCCGCCGCGTCCGGTGGCCGGGCCGGAGCCCCCGACCACGGCGCGGTGCCGACGCCGCGTCGGGCCGCCTACCTGGAGACCCTCGGCGAGACCGTGCACGGCCTCCGGTGCGTCCACTCCCGGCCGGCCGGCACCGTGCACCCGGCGCCCGCGTCGGTGCCGTCCGCGCTGCAGGCGCCCGTCCCGGCCGCTGCCGTGGCCGCGACGCTCGAGGCTGCCGGCTGATTCCCAGCCGACGCCCAGCACGGCGTCGGTGAGCGGCGCCTATCGTCGCCTGTGGGTACCCATCGTGTCGACGTCGGCCGGACGCTGCGGCTGCTCGCCGCCTTCCTCGTGGCCTCGACCGCCGTCGGCCTCCTCGGGGCCGCCCTGTCCGCGCCGACCCTCGCGGCCATCGGGGGACTGTCGAACGCCGGCAGCGAGGCGTTCCTGTCGCTGCCCAGCACCTTCACGATGGCCGATCTCGTGCAGGGCTCGCGGATCCTCGCGGCCGACGGGTCGGTCATCGCCACCCCGCAGGACCAGTACCGGGTCGTCGTCCCGCTGTCGCAGGTCGCGCCCCTCATGCGCACGGCCCAGCTGGCGATCGAGGACAGCCGCTTCTACGACCACGGCGCCATCGACCCCCAGGGCCTGACCCGCGCCGTCATCGAGGACCTGCGCACCGGGCAGGCCAGCGAGGGCGCCTCGACGCTGACCCAGCAGTTCGTCAAGCTGTCGATCCAGGCGCAGGCCCTGCGCACCGGGCAGGGCGACGCCGCCGCGGCCGCCGTGGCCAAGACGATCCCGCGCAAGCTGACCGACCTGCGCTACGCCGTGGCCCTCGAGCGGACGTGGAGCAAGGACCAGATCCTGCAGGGCTACCTCAACCTCGCCTACTACGGCGACGGCGCCTACGGCGTCGAGGCCGCCGCCCGGCACTACTTCGGCGTGCACGCGAGCCGGCTCACCCTCACCGAGGCGGCCACCCTCGCCGGCCTCGTCCAGAGCCCGAGCGCCACCGACCCGGTCCACCACCCGAAGGCGGCGCAGGCCCGCCGCAACCTCGTGCTGACCCGGATGCGGGCGCTCGACGAGCTGACGGCGCCGCAGTTCGACGCCGCGGTGCGCCACCCCCTCGCCAAGGACCTCTCGGTCACCGACCCGCCCGCCACGTGCGCGGCGTCGGCCGACCCGTACTTCTGCTCGTTCGTGATCGCCTGGCTCGAGGAACAGCCGGCGCTCGGCGCGACGCAGCAGGCCCGGCGCGACCTGCTCTTCCAGGGCGGCCTGACCATCCGCACCACGCTCGAGCCCTCCGTGCAGGCCACGGTCGACGCGTCGCTGCGCAAGGTCGCCCCCGAGCACAACGTGCTCGGCGTCGCGGCAGCGGCGTACGTCACGCAGCCGGGGACCGGCGCGGTCGTCGCGCTCGGGCAGGACACCCAGTACGGCTCGGGCGGCGGCGCGACCGAGCTCGACTACGCCGTCGACCAGCGCTACGGCGGCTCGGGCGGCTTCCAGTTCGGGTCGACGGCCAAGGCGTTCTCGCTCGTCACCGCCATGGAGCAGGGCCTCGGCACCAGCGCGTCGGTCACTGCCCCCCGCGCGGACAACCACACGCCGGCCACGTTCCGGCCCGCGCAGTTCCCGCAGCCGTGCGGACTCGCCACCGACTGGAAGGTCTACAACGACGAGGCCTGGGGCGGCGGTCGGATGTCGCTCAAGCAGGCCACGGCGAAGTCGACGAACACCGCCTTCGTAGCGCTTGCCAGCCGCATCGGCGTCTGCGCCATCCACACGACGATGACCGACTTCGGCATCCACGGCGGTGACGGCACCGCGCTCGGCACGTACCCGCCACAGGTCATCCTCGGGGCGCAGGCCATCTCGCCGCAGACGCTCGCCGAGGCGTATGCCGGGCTCGCCGACCACGGCACCGTCTGCCAGGTGCACCCCGTGACGAGCGTCGTGCAGGGCTCCCGGACGCTGTGGGCGCCGGCGCCCGCCTGCCGGCAGGTGGCCGACCCGAGCGCCGTGGACCAGGCCACGCAGTACCTCGAGTACAACATGACCCACGGCTCGGGCATCCTCAACCAGCTCGCCGGCCGCCGTTCGGCCGGCAAGACCGGCACCGCCGACGGCAACGCGCAGTCGTGGTTCGTCGGCTACACGCCGCAGCTGACGACGGCGGTGTGGGTCGGCAACCCGGTGCACCCGACCCGTCGGATGTTCAACGTGTCGATGGCCGGCAAGTCGTGCACCGCCATGACCGGGGCCTGCTACGCCGCGCCGATCTGGCGGCGCATCATGGACGGCGCGCTGGCCGCCGAGCCGGCCCTGCCGATGCCGTGACCGACGGGTCGGTCCCCTAGAGGGCAGCGCCGAGGGCGTACCCGCCGAGCGCCGCCGCGAGGCCGGCCACGAGCGAGACGCCGACGTTGGCCAGCGCGACGAGCACGGCCCGCGACTCGAGCAGCCGCAGCGTCTCGTAGCTGAAGGTCGAGTACGTCGTCAGGGCCCCGCAGAAGCCGGTGCCGACGCCGAGGGTGACCGCCTCGGGCATGTCGTGCGCGACGGCGAGGCCGGTGAGCGTCCCGAGGACCAGCGAGCCGACGACGTTGACCACCAACGTCCCCCACGGCAGGAGGCTGTCGTGGCGGGACTGCACGGCGCGGTCGGTGAGGTAGCGCGCCGGAGCGCCGACGGCGGCCCCGGCACAGACGAGCAGGAGCGCCGTCACCGGTCCGTGCCGCCGGCGTCGGGGGCGTCCGGGGTCGCAGGGGTCGCGGGGGTCGCGGGGGAGCCGGACGCGTCGGGGGTCGCGGCGTCGGGGCCGGACCGGAAGGTGTGGTGCACGACGCGCACGTCGTCGACGGTGACGAGCCCCTCGCCGACGACCTCGGTCACCTGGGGCAGGAAGGCGTCGATGCGCTCGGCGGTGTCGATGACGACGACGGCGACGGGCAGGTCCTCCGACAGCGAGAGCAGGCGCGAGGTGTGGACGAGGTGGGAGGAGCCGAAGCCCTCGATGCCGCGGAAGACGCTCGCGCCGGCGAGCCCGGCGGCGTGCGCCCGGTGAACGATCTCGCTGTGCACCGGGCGGTGGTGCCAGGTGTCGGCCTCGCCGACGTAGACGGTGAGGCGGCGGGCGGGACCGTCGAGCGTGGTCATCGGGAACCTCCACGGGTGGCGAGTCGGTGGCGGGCGGCGAGGGCCGCGCGGGTGAGCAGGACGCCGGCCGCGACGCCCGCGAGGGCCGCGAGCGGGGTGCCGACGAGGTAGGCGAGGGCGAGGGCCGGATGGCCGCCGTGGAGCAGCACCGTCGTCTCCGACGCGTACGTGCTGAAGGTCGTGAACCCGCCGAGGACGCCGACGCCGAGGAACGGGCGCAGCAGCGGGTGGGTGCCGCCGACCTCGACGACGAAGACCATGAGGACGCCGATGAGCAGGCTGCCGGAGACGTTGATCGACAGGGTGATCCACGGGATGCTGCCGGGCTGGGCCGGTGCGGCTTGGGCGAGTCCGTAGCGGGCGCAGGCGCCGAGGATGCCGCCGAGCGCGATGACCGGCAGGACGTGGCGGTTCGTGGGTCGTGCGGACATGCGTTCTCCTACCTGGACAGGCGAATTCGTCAGGTAGGGACTGTTGGCAGCGTCCGTGCTGCGGTTGTCGGCGAGCCCCACCGCCATCGGGTGGCAGTCTACGCGGCGACCAGGCCGGGCGCGGGGACCGTCAGCGGACCGAGACGACGCGTCCGTCGAGGGCAGCGTCGTCGAGGGCCACGAGCCGCCCGACGACCGGGTGGCCGGGCAGCTCGCCGACGACGAGGAGGCCGCCGGAGGTCTGGGCGTCGGCGAGCAGCACGAGCTCGTTCTCATCGACGCCCGCGGTGACGTGCGGGCGCACCCAGTCGAGGTTGCGGCGGCTCCCGCCCGGCACGTAGCCGGCTGCGTAGGACTCGCGGGCCCCGGCGACGTAGGGCACGGCCGCGGCGTCGACGACCGCCCCGACGCCGCTGGCCCGGCACAGCTTGTAGAGGTGCCCGAGCAGCCCGAAGCCGGTGACGTCGGTGGCGCACCGGAGGCCCGCCGCGAGGGCCGCGCGCGACGCGTCGCCGTTGGGGGTCGTCATGACGGCGACGGCCTCCTCGAACACCTCGCCGGTGGCCTTGTGCCGGTTGTTGAGCACGCCGAGACCGATCGGCTTGGTCAGCGTCAGCGGGAGGCCCGGCTCACCGGCGTCGTTGCGCAGCAAGCGGTTCGGGTCGGCCAGACCCGTGACGGCGAGGCCGTACTTCGGCTCCGGGTCGTCGATGCTGTGCCCGCCGGCGAGGTGGCAGCCCGCGGCCCGGGCGACGTCGGCACCGCCGCGGAGCACCTCGGCGGCGAGGTCGAAGGGGATCCGGTCGCGCGGCCACGCGAGCAGGTTGAGGGCCACGAGCGGTTCGCCGCCCATGGCCCACACGTCGGACAGGGCGTTCGTCGCCGCGATCCGGCCCCAGTCGTAGGGGTCGTCGACGACGGGGGTGAAGAAGTCGGTGGTCGCGACGACGGCGCGGTCCCCGTCGAGGCGCACGACCGCGGCGTCGTCGCCGGTGTCGACGCCGACGAGCAAATCGGGTCCGGCCGCCGGGGTCAGCGTGCCGAGCACGCGCTCGAGCTCGCCCGGGGGCACCTTGCACGCGCAGCCACCCCCCGACGCGTACTGCGTCAGCCGCAGGGCCGGGCCGGGGGCGGACGTCGTCGGCGTCGTCGGGGCGGTCACCTCGTCATCGTGCCACCGCAGCGACGCGGGCGCGGGCCCCGGCCGGCCCCGACCGGCGGTGGCCTGCCGGGGTAGGGTCGCCGCGGAGGCGTTTCCCGCCTGGTGACGGGCGCGGTCTTCAAAACCGTAGTGACCGGGTATCCCGGTCAGGCGGGTTCGATTCCCGTCCGCCTCCGCCACACGTTCCCATCCCGAACCGCCGAGCCCGCCCCAGGGAGGCCGCGATGCAGGACCCTCGCCGCCGGGTGCCCCGGACCGACGCGGTGCTCGCCGACGCGGGTGTCGCCGCGGCCGTCGGTCGTCTCGGCCGCGACCGGGTCAAGGCGGTCGTCGTCGAGGTGCTCGGCGCCTGCCGGGCGGGGGAGGTCGCGCCGGAGGCCGTCGTCGGCGAGGTGCTCGACCGGCTACCGCACGCGCCCACCTCGATGCGTCGCGTCGTCAACGCCACCGGCGTCGTCGTGCACACCAACCTCGGCCGGGCTCCGTTGTCCGAGGCGGCGGTCGAGGCGGTGACCATCGCCGCGGGCGCCACCGACGTCGAGCTCGACCTCGCGACGGGACGCCGCGGACGACGCGGCACGGCCACCCTCGACGCGCTCCGGCGGGCGGTGCCGGCGGCCGGCGACGTGCACGTCGTCAACAACGGCGCCGCCGCGCTCGCGCTCGTGGCCCGGGCGCTCGCACCCGACCACGAGGTCGTCGTCGCCCGCGGCGAGCTCGTCGAGATCGGCGACGGCTTCCGCATCCCCGAGCTCGTCGAGTCGGTCGGCGCGCGGCTGCGCGAGGTCGGCACGACCAACCGGGTGCACCGGTCCGACTACGCCGACGCGATCGGCGAGCGGACCGCGTTCGTGCTCAAGGTGCACCCGTCCAACTTCCGCGTCGAGGGCTTCACCTCGAGCGTCCCGGTGTCCGAGCTGGCGACGCTCGGCCCACCCGTCGTCGCCGACATCGGCTCGGGCCTGCTCGCGCCGCACCCGCGGCTGCCCGAGGAGCCCGACGCCGACTCGACGCTGCGGGCGGGAGCCTCGCTGGTGACGGCCTCGGGTGACAAGCTGCTCGGCGGGCCCCAGTGCGGGCTGCTGCTCGGCGACGCAGACCTCGTGCACCGCCTTCGGCGCCACCCGATGGCCCGGGCGCTGCGCGTCGACAAGCTGACGCTCGCGGCGCTCGAGGCGACACTCAGCGGGCCGCCGACCCCGGTGGCGCGGGCGCTCGACGCGCGCCCCGCCGACCTGCTCGCGCGGGCCCGGCGGATCGCCGTCGCGGTCGGCTCCGGGCTGGCGCGGGCCGTCGAGTCGCAGGGACGCGTCGGCGGCGGGGGCGCGCCCGGGGTGCCGCTGCCGAGTGCCGCCGTAGCCCTGCCCCACGGCCTCGCCGAGCCGCTGCGCCTCGGGGAGCCCCCCGTCGTCGGGCACGTCCACGACGGGCACCTGCTGCTCGACCTGCTCACCGTGCCCGAGGACCTCGACGAGGTGCTCGTCGAGGCGGTCCGCCGGGCTGCCGAGGTCGACGCCGCCGCCGTCAGGCGTCGCGCAGGTGGATCTGCTCGCCCTGCGGGCTGAAGAGCGACAGCAGCTCGACCGGGTGCTCGGTGGCGCTGCGCATCGAGTGCGGCGTGCGGGTCTCGAACTCGGCGGCCTCGCCCTCCTCGAGCACCGTGACCGTGTCGCCGAGCCGCAGCTCGAGGCTGCCGCCGAGCACGTACACCCACTCGAACCCGTCGTGCCGCTGCTGCTTCGGGGTCGTGCGACGCCGCCCGGGCAGGAGCAGCTTGAACGCCTGGACGCCGCCCGCGCTGCGGGTCAGCGGGATGAAGACCATGCCGCCGCGGCGCACCGGTCTCGGGTGGACGCGCGGGTCGCCGGAGGGCGGGGCGCCGACGAGGTCGTCGAGCGGCACGCGGTAGGCCCGCGCGAGCGGCAGGAGCAGGTCGAGCGTCGGGCGGCGCAGGCCGGACTCGAGCCGCGAGAGGGTGCTGACGCCGATGCCGGTCTCGGCCGAGACGTCGGCGAGCGTGCGGCTGCGCTGGGTGCGCAGGTGCCGCAGCCGGGGCGCGACGGCCTCGAGCGCCCGGTCGATGTCGTCGCTGCCGTCGGCGTGGTCGTGGTCGGCCGGTGTCGCACCCATGGCGGCAGGATGCCCCGGCCTTGCTGTTCCTGCAAGCGGTCTTGCAGCCGTGGCCGGGCGCGGGTGACCATCGGCTCATGACGAGCGACGCGCACCAGCACCACCCCGGCCGCAGCGGCCACCACCCCGACCGGCACGGCGACCGCCCGAGCGACCCCGCGCAGTTCTGGGAGCAGCACTACGGCGCGCTGGCCGAGGACTGGGGGACCCGCCCAAACGCCTCGCTCGTCCGGCTCGTCGAGGAGCACGCCGTCGTGCCGCCGGGCCCGGGTGCCCCCGCCCTCGACCTCGGCGCCGGGCACGGCGGTGACGCGGTGTGGCTCGCGGCGCGCGGGTGGAGCGTCACCGCCGTCGACGTGTCGACCACCGCCCTCGGACGCGTCGACGCGCTCGCCGCGGCGCACGCCGTCGGCGACGCTGTCACGACCGAGCGCCACGACCTCGCCGCATCGATGCCACAGGGCCCGTTCAGCCTCGTCACCGCGTCGTTCTTCCAGACCCCGCTCGACCTCGACCGGGACGCGGTGCTGCACCGCGCCTCGCGGACCGTGGGCCACGGCGGATGGCTCCTCGTCGTCGACCACGCTGCCGCGCCGTCCTGGGCCGGGCCCGACCACGGGCACGAGTTCCCCACGGCTGCAGAGACGCTCGAGGGCATCGGGCTCGGCGACGGCTGGGTCGTCGAGCGCTGTGAGCGGGTCACCCGCACCGGCACCAGCCCCGAAGGCCAGCAGGGCGAGCTCGTCGACAACCTGCTCGTCGCCCGTCGGCTCTGACCCGGTCGCCGGGCCTGTTCGGACCGAGGCGTTGCGTCAGTGCTCACCCTGAGTGAGCACTGACGTAGGGCTCGCTACGTCAGTGCTCACTCTCGCTGAGCAGTGACGGAGCCGACCCCCGGCCGAGGTGGTCGCCGCTGCTCCGGCCGAACCGCCACATCGCGACCGCCCCGGCCAGCGGCCCGGGCGCGAGCAGGAGGAAGGCGAACTGCCACCCGACGCGGGCCGCGAGCACCGCGGCCAGCTGGATCGTCACGACGGTGAGGGCGAAGCCGATCGCGGTCTGCACCGTCAGGGCCGTGCCGACGAAGCGCTGGTCCACGCTCTCGCTCAGCGCGGTCGAGAAGACCCCCGAGTCGGCGATGACGGCTGCACCCCACACGGCCAGGAACGGCACGAGGGCCTGCTGCGGCCAGGTGAACGCCCACGGCGAGGCGAGGCAGCAGGCGCCGCTGACCACGAGGGCCGAGGTCGCCGCGAACGAGCGCCCCCGCCGGTCGGCGAGGACACCCCCGACGAGCGCACCGACCGCGCCGGCGAGCCCGATGACGGCGAAGGTGAGCAGGCTGACGGCAGGGCCCGGTCCGCCCCGGCCGGACGCCTCGCGTCCGGCGACGAGGAAGGCCGACAGCCAGGTCCAGAAGGCGTAGAGCTCCCACATGTGACCGAAGTAGCCGAGGTTGGCGAGCCGGGGGCGGCGTTCCCGGAAGACCTCGAGGGCGTAGCGGGCGTGCGGGCGGGCGGATGCGCTGAGCAGCGGCCCCGGGCGCACGAGCAACCACGCGATGCCGGCGGCGACGAGCGTGATCGCGGCGGCGACGAGCATGACGCCGCGCCACGGCAGCGGCCCGACGCTCGCGACGAGGTGCGGCATCGCCGACCCGAGCGTCAGCGCGCCGATGAGCACGCCGAAGGCCCGCCCACGGCCGTCCGAGCCGACCCACGAGGCCGTGAGCTTCATGCCGACGGGGTACACGCCGGCGAGGAAGAACCCGGTCAGGGCCCGCAGGGGGACGGCAGTGCCGGGACCGTGCGCGGCGAGCGCGAGCACTGCCGTGCACACGGCAGCCCCGAGCGCGCTCGCGGCCATGAGCCGCTGCGGGAGCACCCGGTCGGCGAGGCCCAGCGTGCTCGAGGTGACCGCCCCGACGGCGAAGCCGACCTGCACCGACGCCGTGAGCCACACCGCGGCGGTCGTCGACAGGGCCCACTCGGTGCGCAGGCTCGGCGCGATCGCCGTGGCCGAGAACCACACCGCGAGGCCCAGCACCTGCACCAGGGCCACGAGCCGCCGCTGGCCACGGGCCGAGAACCGCGCCCGGCCCGGGACGAGCGGGCCCGCGTGTCCGGGGTCGTCCGCGCGCTGCTGCATGCCGACACCATGGCACGACGTCAAAGCTCGCGCGCCGGGGCTCGCGCGCCCGGTCGCGCGAGCGCGTCAGGCGATCCGCTCCCGCAGCGTCTGCAGGACGCGTCGGAGCGAGCGCGACACCTGCATCTGGCTCACCCCGAGCGCCTCGCCGATCTCGCGCTGGCTCAGGTCGTCGACGAAGCGGCGGTGCAGAAGGTCACGGTCCGCCGTCGACAGGTGGCGCACGGCGGAGCCGATGGTGACGCGGTCGTCGGCGCCGTCGAGATCGACGTCGTCGCAGGCGATCCCGCGCTCCATGGGCTGGTTGTCGTCGTCGCGGACGCGCTGCTCCAGCGGGTCGGCGTGGAAGTACCGTCCGGTCGCGACCGCCTCGCGCACCTCCGAGGCCGTGCTCGAGAGCGACTGCGCCAGCTCGGCGTCGGTGACCGGGCGCCCGAGGTACTGCTCGAGGCGCTCGCGCTCCGCGGTGGCGTCGGCGCGCAGCTCCTGGAGCCGACGCGGTGGGCGCACGAGCCAGGCCCGGTCGCGGAAGTGGCGCTTGAGCTCGCCGGTGATCGAGGGCACGGCGTAGGCCGCGAACGACGGGCCGGCCCCGGGTCGGTAGCGCGACACTGCCCCGACGAGGGCGAGGCGGGCGACCTGGACGAGGTCGTCCTGCTCGACGCCGCGCCCGGAGTACCGGGCCGCGAGCGTCGCGCAGAGGTCGAGGTAGAGCACGCAGATGCGTTCGACGACGGCGTCGTGCGCCGCCGGCGTCACCGCCCTCGCCAGCTCGGCGAAGAGGGCGTCGGTGACCGCGTCGCGGTCGGTGTGCGTGGCCGTGCGGGTGCTGTCGGGCCCGGACGGCACGCCGACTGGCGTGCCACGGGGCGGGGGAGGGGTGGACCGGTCGGCGGTAGGCGCCATGACTCGTCCGTTCGATTGGGCACGAGTCGGCCTTTTGGCTGGACCGCTCTGTCCTCGACCATCGCACGCCGCGCCCCGGAACACAACATGCCGGGACGGCAGGATTGCCGCGCGACCACCCGGACCGCCACAAAGCCCCCCAGGGCATCCGTTCCGTCCCGCCGCAGGTGCGGGAGGAGGAGACTGCTGGGCAGGTCGTCCCTCACACGACGGCCGCCGCACGCGCTACTGGGGGCTCGATGGCCGACTTCGAGCAACGCAACGACGACGCGATCGACCGCGACCGGGCCGACCTCGATGCTCGCCTCGGCAAGGCGGAGCAGCAGTTCCGGGCCACGAGCGAGATCCTCCGCGTGCTGACGAGCGCCACGCGCACCGGCCAGCCGGGGCGGGACCGGGTCTTCGACGCCGTCGTCGACAACGCGCGGCGGCTGCTCGCCGCCCAGGTGGCGCAGATCTACCTCGTCGACGGGGACTCGTTCGTGCTGGCCCGCTCGAGCGGCCTCACGCGGGAGTTCGTCGACTTCGTCGCGGCGCACCCCATCGCGCGGGACCGGGCCACCCTCGTCGGACGCGTCGCGATGGACCGGGTCGTCCACCGCATCGACGACGTCCTCGCCGACGCCACGTACGGGCGCACCGACTTCCAGCAGCTCGGTGGCTACCGGACCATGATGGGCGCCCCCATGGTCGTCGGCGACGAGGTCGTCGGCGCCCTCAACGTCTGGCGCACCGAGGTGGACCCGTTCGACGAGCGGGCCGAGGAGCTGCTGACGACGTTCGCGGAGCAGGCGGCGCTGGCGCTGCGCCACGTCGAGCTCTTCGCCGCCGTCGAGAGCAGGTCGGCCGAGCTGGCCCGCAAGGTCGACCAGCTCGAGGCGCTCGCGGAGGTGGGCGCGGCCATCAGCTCGACCCTCGTGCCCGACGAGATCCTCGCGCTCATCGTGTCCCGGGCCGTCGAGTTGTCGGGCACCGACGGTGGCTCGCTCATGGAGTTCGACGAGGAGACGGGCCTGTTCGGCGTCCGCACGGTGTCGGGGACGAGCCCGGAGGTCGTCGCGGCGCTCCGCGAGGCCGAGATCCGGATCGACAGCACGTGGGTCGGGCGCGCCGCCCGGACGCGTGAGGTGCTCCAGATCCCCGACCTCGACGCCGTCCCGCCGCCCCTCGACGACCACCTCGCGGTGCTGCACGGCTCGGGCTGGCGCTCGCTCGTGGCCATCCCGCTGACCCGGGCGGAACGGGTCGTCGGGGCCCTCGTCGTGCGGCGCAAGTCACCGGGCAGCTTCAGCGCCGACACGTGCGAGCTGCTCGCGGCCTTCGCCGCCCAGTCGGCCGTGGCGCTCACCAACGCCCGGCTCTACCAGCAGCTCGAGCAGCAGAGCGTCGAGCTCGCCGAGGCCAGCCGGCACAAGTCGGAGTTCCTCGCCAGCATGTCGCACGAGCTGCGCACGCCGCTCAACGCCGTCATCGGCTTCTCCGAGGTGCTGCTCGAGCGGATGTTCGGCGAGCTCAACGAGCGCCAGGAGGACTACCTGCGCGACATCCACTCCGCGGGTCGTCACCTGCTCGCCCTCCTCGGCGACATCCTCGACCTGTCGAAGATCGAGGCGGGTCGCATGGAGCTCGACCTCAGCACCTTCCCCGTCGAGGACGTCATCGCGCAGGCGCTGGCGCTCGTCCGGGAGCGCGCGACGCTGCACGGCATCGACCTGACGCTCGAGGTCGCCGACTCCCTCGGCGTCGTGACGGCAGACGAGCTGCGTCTCAAGCAGGTGTTGCTCAACCTGCTGAGCAACGCCGTGAAGTTCACGCCCGACGGCGGACGCGTCGACGTGCGTGGGTGGCGCGACGGCGACGACGTCCTCGTCACCGTGACCGACACCGGGATCGGGATCGACCCCGCGGATCAGGAGCGGATCTTCGACTCCTTCCAGCAGGGCGAGCGGTCGGCCTCGACGAGCGAGGGCACCGGGCTCGGCCTCACGTTGAGCCGCCGCATCGTCGAGCTGCACGGTGGGCGGCTCTGGCTGACGAGCACGCCCGGGAAGGGCAGCACCTTCGGCATCGCGGTGCCCCAGCGCGCGCCGGGCGCCCCTCCCGACGAGACACGGTGGGAGGAGGGGGCCGACGCGTCCGGCCCCACGGTCGTCGTCATCGAGGACGACGCCCGCTCCGCCGAGCTCGTCGGGCTGCACCTGCGCGTCGCCGGCCTGCGGGCGCTCGGGGCCGCGACGGGCGAGGAGGGCCTCGAGCTCGTCCGCGCCGAGCAGCCGGTGGCCGTCGTCCTCGACATCCACCTGCCCGGGATGAACGGGTGGGAGGTCCTCACCGAGCTGAAGTCCGACCCCCGGACGGCGTCGGTGCCCGTCGTCATCGTCAGCGTCGAGCCCGAGCGGGGCCGCGGGTTCGCCCTCGGGGCCACCGAGTACCTCGTGAAGCCGGTGAGCGGGGAGCACCTGCTGGCGGCCGTCTCACGGGTCCTGCCGCACCGGACGCCGGACGACGGCGCCGGGCCGCGGCTCAGCGTCGTCGTCGTCGACGACGACCCCCTCGCCCTCAAGCTCGTGCGCAGCACGCTCGAGCCGCTCGGGTGGGAGGTCCACACGTGCGCGGGCGGCCGGGAGGCGGCCGACGTCGTCCGCGAGGTCGCGCCGTCGGTCGTCGTCATCGACCTGCTCATGCCGCAGGTCGACGGCTTCGCCGTCATCGACGAGCTGCGCCCCGAACGTGACTCGGACGGGCCGCCGATCGTGGTACTGACCGCGAAGACCCTGACGCCGCAGGACCGTTCGCGTCTCGAGGGACGCATCGAGTTCGTGGCCCAGAAGGCGGGGCTCGACCTGGCGGGCCTCGCCCGTCGGCTCGCCGCGGTCGCCTCGGACCACGACGCCGACGAGGAGCCGTCGTGACCCGCCCGCCCGTCGTGCTCCTCGTCGAGGACAACGAGCGCAACCTCAAGCTCGCCCGCGACGTGCTGGAGTACGCGGGCTTCACGGTCGTCGTCGCCACGACGGGGGAGGAGGGCGTCGAGCGGGCCCGGGCCTCGCTGCCCGACGTCATCCTCATGGACCTCCAGCTGCCCGGCATCGACGGGTTCGCCGCGCTCGAGCAGCTCCGCGGCCACGGCCCCACCGCGCACATCCCGGTCGTCGCCCTCACCGCCTTCGCGATGCGCAGCGACCGCGAGCGGGTGCTGACCTCCGGGTTCTCGGGCTACCTGGAAAAGCCGATCAGCGTGCGGGAGTTCCCGGCGCAGGTGCGCCGTCACCTGCCGCACCGCGACGAGGTGGAGCGCTGATGGGCATCTCCGCCGACACCCTCGCGCAGCCCCTGACGGGGGTGCGGGTGCTCGTCGTCGACGACCTGGAGCAGAACCGCAAGCTCATGCACGCGGTCCTCGAGCCGCGTGGCTTCCTCGTGCGCTCGGAGGCCTCGGGCGACGCGGCGCTCGCGGCCCTGGCCGAGGCGGAGGTCGACGTCGTGCTCCTCGACGTGCTCATGCCGGGCCTCGACGGCTACGAGACGTGCACCCGCATCAAGTCCGACCCGCGCACGGCCCTGCTCCCCGTCGTCATGGTCACGGCGAGCGGTGCGCAGGAGCGGGTCCGGGCGCTGGAGGCCGGCGCCGACGACTTCGTCACCAAGCCCTTCGACCCGGCCGAGCTGCTGGCCCGGGTCCGGTCGCTCGCCCGCGTCAAGCGGCTGCATGACGTCGTCCTCGAGCAGTCGCGGGCCCTCGAGCTCTGGAACGCCGAGCTCGAGTCGCGCGTGGCGGCGCAGGTGGAGGACCTCCAGCGGCTCGGCCGGCTGCGCCGCTTCCTCTCCCCGCAGATCGCCGGGCTCATCGTCGAGTCCGGCGACGAGTCGTTCCTCGAGAGCCACCGCCGCGACATCACGACGGTCTTCACCGACCTGCGCGGGTTCACGGCGTTCGCCGAGACGGCCGAGCCCGAGGAGACGATGTCGGTGCTGCGCGAGTACCACGCCGCCCTCGGCGAGCTCGTCTTCGCCTACGAGGGCACGCTCGAGCACTTCGCCGGCGACGGCCTCATGGTGTTCTTCAACGACCCGCCACCGTGCCCCGACGCGCCGGTCCGGGCCGTGCTCATGGCCCTGGAGATGCGCGACCGCGTCGACGACCTGACCGAGGCGTGGCGCCGGCGCGGCTACGACCTCGGCTTCGGCGTCGGCATCGCGCAGGGCTACGCGACGCTCGGGCGCGTCGGCTTCGAGGGGCGCTGGGACTACGCCGCGATCGGCACCGTGACGAACGTGGCGGCACGGCTGTGCGCGTCGGCGGCCGCGCGCCAGGTGCTCGTCAGCCCGCGCGTCCTCGCGGGCCTCGACGAGCGCTTCGAGACCAGGTCGCTCGGGCCGCGTGAGCTGCGCGGGATCGCGCGGCCCCTCGAGGTCCACGAGGTCGTCGGCACCGTCAGGCAGGAGGCCACCCCATGAACGACGCCATGATCGCCGGCGTACCGGCCGGCGGGATCGCCGACCTCGACCAGGCGGAGGTCGAGCGCCTCTTCGACGACCTCCAGGCCCGGTTGCCTGACGTCTGGCGCCGGATCCGGCAGGACGACCCGCTCGAGTCGGTCGTCGTCGTGCCGTCGATGAGCATCGACCGCATCGGCCCGTCGGCCGGTGCGATGAACCAGGCCCTCGAGGAGCGGCTCCTCTTCCTCCTCCTGCTCCTGCGCCAGCCGCGGCTGCGGATGGTCTTCGTGACCTCGATGCCGGTGAGCGAGGCGATCATCGAGTACTACCTGTCGCTGCTGCCCGGCGTCATCCCGAGCCACGCCCGCTCGCGGCTGCAGCTCGTGTCGGTCGGTGACTCCTCGGCGACGCCGCTCACCGACAAGCTGCTCGGACGACCGCGGCTGCTGGCCCACATCGCCTCCCTCGTGCCCGACCCCGCGCGGTCGCACCTCGTCCCGTACACGAGCACGCCGCGGGAACGCGACCTGGCCCTGCTGCTCGGCATACCGATGTACGCCGCCGACCCGCGCCTCTATCCGCTGGGCACCAAGACCGGCTGCCGGCGGGTCTTCGCCGAGGCCGGCGTCGAGCACCCATACGGCACCGAGGACCTGCACTCGACCGACGACGTCGTCGACGCGCTCCTCGACCTGCACGCCTCGCGTCCCTCGGCGCCGTGGGCCCTGGTCAAGCTCAACGACGGGGTGTCCGGGTCGGGCAACGCCCTCGTCGACCTCCGCGACCTTCCCGACGCGTCCGACGCGTCCGACGCGTCCGACCCACGCGTGCGGGAGACCGTGGTCGAGCGCCTGCGCAACCTGCAGCTCGAGGACACGACCGTCCCGGTCGAGGCCTACCTGCGTCGGCTCGAGGAGATCGGCGGCATCGTCGAGGAGCGCGTCGTCGGCGACGAGGTGCGCAGCCCGAGCGTCCAGCTGCGGGTCACGCCGCTCGGCGAGCTCGAGATCCTCTCGACGCACGACCAGATCCTCGGCGGTCCGACCGGGCAGCTCTACCTCGGTGCGCGCTTCCCCGCCGACCCGGCCTACGCCACGACCATCACGCGCGATGCCGAGCGGGTGGGACGCGTGCTCGCGGACAAGGGCGTGATCGGACGCTTCGCCCTCGACTTCGTCGTCGTGCGCCACGGCGACGCGTGGGAGGCGCACGCGATCGAGATCAACCTGCGCAAGGGCGGCACGACCCACCCGTTCCTCACGCTCCAGTTCCTCACCGACGGCGAGTACGTGCACGAGGAGGGCCGGTTCGTCACGCCGTCCGGGCAGGCCCGTCACCTGGTGGCCACCGACCACCTCGAGGACCCGGCGCTCAGGGGGCTGCGCACCGAGGACCTGTTCGACCTCGTCGCGCGCTCGGGCCTGCACTTCGACCAGTCGCGCCAGACCGGCGTCGTCTTCCACATGATCAGCTCGATCACCGAGTGCGGCCGGGTCGGGATGACGGCGATCGGGGACACGCCAGACTCCGCCCAGGAGGTGTTCGACCGGGCGGAGTCGGCGTTGCTCACCGAGGCGCGCGCCTCCCTGCGGCCGCTGGCGGTGCCGGCTCCCGCACGCCTCGGCGAGGGTCTGCGGTGAGCGGTCAGGGAGCGATCGAGGCCGAGTGGATGAGGGCGCCGATGAACGCCTGCCGCCAGGTCAGCCGCACCAGGGCCGCGCGGGCCGAGGCGCTGCCGCAGTCGCACTCCCACGTCCACGACCCGAGCCGGGTCCGCGTGACCCGCGGGTGGTGGTGGGCCAGGTCGGGGTGTGCGTGCCGTCCGGTCGTGGTCGTCATGTCGAGCTCCTGCCTCCGCGAGGGGTTCGAGGCCCCTCGCCCTCCGGATGTCCTCGGGCACGACGATCCCGTTCCTTCGGCCCCGCGTCTGTGCCCGCCGCGACACTCCACGGGTGCGCGCGGGCACCCGTTCGTCCCGCGACCGGCATGACACCGACGCCCGGCCTGCTGGCCGACCTCGGGCCGGAGGAGCGCCGCGCGGTGCTGGCCCGCATGCGTCGGCGCACATTCGCGGCGGGCGAGATCGTCTGTCACGAGGGCGATCCCGCCGACACCGTGCACTTCGTCGTCGAGGGCAGGGTCATGGCCTGGCGTGCGTCGGAGTCGGGCGACGTGCACGCGTACACGGTCATGGGCCCGGGGCAGACGTTCGGCGAGCTCGCGATGATCCGGCGCGACGGCCGGCGCACGGCCACCGTCGAGGCCATCGAGCCGACGGTGACGATGACACTCGCCTACGTGGAGTTCGAGCGGCTCTGCGCGTCACATCCGGAGGTCAACCGGCTGCTCCTGCGGTTGCTCGCGGCGCGCGTCACGCGGCTCACGGACGCCCTCATGGAGGCGCTGCACCAGCCGGCGGAGCAGCGGGTGGTGCGACGGCTGGCCGGCCTCTGCGACGTCTACTCGGCCTCGTCGCACGACGCGGTCAGCGTCACGGTCCCGCTCAACCAGAGCGGGCTGGCCGAGCTGGCCGGGGTCACCCGCCCGACCGCCAACCGGGTGCTGCGCCACCTCGAGGCCGAGGGCGTCGTCGAGCTGCTCCGGGGACGCATCGCGGTCCTCGACGTCGGGGCCCTCCGGCACGCCGCCGAGCGCGGCCGGGGGACGCGTCACGGGTGACCCGTCGCTGGTCCCCGGCCCGGCACGGTCGAGCCCGGGGCCCGTGACCTCGGTCGTCGGGCCCCGGGCTCGTGGTCGGGGCGGGTGTCGTCGCGCGGGCGCGGTCAGCCCGGCACGTCCGCACCGGTGGGGTCCACCTCGGGGTGCGAGATCGCCGTCTCGAAGTACGGCGCGGCGAGGGCCGCGATGACCCCGCCCACGAGCGGGGCGAGGATGAACAGCCACACGTGGGCCAGCGGCTCGCCACCGTTGAGCAGTGCCGGCCCGATGCTGCGCGCCGGGTTGACCGACGTGCCGTCGAGCGGGATGCCGACGAGGTGGATGACGGCCAGGGTGAGGCCGATGGCGAGCCCGGCGAACCCGGGAGCCGCCTGGCGGTGCGTCACGAGGAGCACGACGAACACGAGGAGGAAGGTGAGGACCACCTCGAGCACGAAGGTGCCGCCCATGCTGATGGTCGGGCCCCAGTTGTTCGTGCCGAGGGCACCGGTCTGGTCCGTGACACCGCCGAACCCGGAGACCATGAGCTTGATCAGCGCCGCGGCGACGACGGCCCCGACGAGCTGGGCGACCCAGTAGTAGCCGGCCTCGGCGGTGGTGATCCCCTTGCGCAGGAGGATCCCGAGGGTGACCGCGGGGTTGACGTGGCAGCCCGTGAGGGGACCGATCGAGTAGGCGAGGGCGAGCAGGACGAGCCCGAACGCGAGGGCCACGCCGGTGTCGCCGATCTTGTTGCTGCCGAAGACGGCAGAGCCGACGCCGAAGAAGACGAGGACGAAGGTTCCGACGGACTCGGCCACGGCCTTGCGGACGATGTCGGGCGCCGGTTCTACGGTGCTGGACTCGGGCATGTGCGGTCCTTTCCGTGAGGGATGAGCAGTCCCGTTCCCCCGGGGCGCTCCGTGCCAGCGTAGGGCGAACGGCAGGTCCCGGTCACGTGGGCCGGGACCTGCCGTGCTGGTGGAGCGAGGTGCGTCCTCAGCTCACGGGAGCTCGAGGAAGGCGTTGCGCAGGAGGGGCTGGTTGTTGACGAACCCATAGCCGGCGCAAGCGGATCCGCTGCACGACACCCGCGAGTCGACGCCGACGCGCATGTCGATGTGCAGGTGCGAGTCGGTGCACAGGGCGTGGTACTTCGTGCCGACGTAGCCGATGCGCTGGCCCTTGCTCACCGACTGGCCGACGGACACGACGGGCGCCGGGCTGTCGTCCATGTGTGCGAAGTACCAGAGCCGGCCGAACCCGTCCTTGACGGTGACCGTGCTGCCGACGCTGTCGCAGGAGGTGCTGCCGGCGCGGACGTTCTTCGTCATGACGGTGCCGTTGACGGGCGAGAGCACCGAGGTGCCGGTGGCGGCGAAGATGTCGGACGCGTTGTAGTCGTGGTGGCAGTTGTCCTTGCTGTCCCAGCACCAGTGCGGGGTGCGGTTCTTGATGTCCGCCTGGTTGACGGCGAGCGGGAAGCGCAGGGAGGCGTCGCCGATGATCTGCGAGGCGTTGTTGTTGTAGACGTTGCTGTTGAGGTTGACCTTGGCGCCGTCGGGGATCTGGTCGTAGGTGCCGCCGAAGTCGCTGTTGTAGAAGACGAACACCGGCTTGCCGGTGCGGTTCCACACCGACGCCGTGTTGTTCTTGACGCACTGGCCCTGGCCGGCGCCGCTGCTGACGAACTCGATGCAGCCGGAGCCGCTGCCGTAGTCGCGCTGTGAGTTGACGAGGTCGACGCGCGACCCGGCGTTGCCGCTGTTGTAGTAGAGGCAGAACTCGCCGTCCTCGCAGACGCCGTTGCGGGCGGTGGCGCTGGCCGACGGGGCGCCGGCGACGAGGGCGGCGGCCAGCGCCGCCATCGCGACGACGGCCGTACCGAACTTCCTGAGCATGGGAGTGACCTTTCCCGAGCAGAAGCAGTGGTTCTGTGGACCCTCCGCACTGAACGCCCCCCGGCTAACAAGCGGCTAACCGCCGGCGTCCGCCACGGGGCGCCATGATGGGCGAGTGACGATCTACCACCTGGCCGAGCAGGCCCACTGGGAGCAGGCCCTGCGCGACGGCGCCTACACACGGTCGACGCGGCAGCTGTCCCTCGAGCAGGAGGGCTTCATCCACGCCTCGACGGCCGAGCAGTGGCCGGTCGTGCGCCGACGCTTCTACGGCGACGTCACCGAGCCATTGGTCCTGCTCGAGATCGACGAGTCCCGGCTCGGGTCCCGGGTCGTCCACGAGGTCGGCGACCCGGAGACGGGCGAGCAGTTCCCGCACGTGTACGGACCGATCGAGGTCGACGCGGTCGTCGCCACCACGGTGCTGCCCCCGCCGCACGCCTGAACCCGCCTCACCGTCAAGAGGCCACGACGGGCCGTCAGTCGGGGCGCATCCTCCCGCGTCCGGACTTCACCTCACCGCGGCGCTTCTTGTCCTCGAGGCGACGCCGCTGCGAGCCGCGCGTCGGCTTCGTGGCGCGCCGTGACGGTGGCGGGGGCGCCAGGGCCTCGCGCAGCAGCGCGACGAGGCGCTCGCGCGCGGCCTCCCGGTTGCGCAGCTGGGACCGGTGCTCCGACGCGACGACCGACACGCGTCCGGCGACGAGCCGGCCGCCGAGGGCCGCGACGGCGCGCTCACGCTGCGTCGGCGTCAGGGCGCTCGACGCGCCCGGCTCGAAGAGCAGCTCGACGCGGCTGTCGGTGGTGTTGACGCCCTGGCCGCCCGGCCCGGACGACCGGCTGAACCGCTCGAGCAGCTCGGCCGCGGGGATGACGAGGCCTCGCCGCAGCCCCGGGCCGGGCGCGACGACGAGGTCCTGACCCGGTTCGCCCACCCCGCCATTGTGCGCGACGGCGCCGCGTCAGCGCGGCGGCATCCGGAGCGCGCCGTCGAGGCGGATGACCTCGCCGTTGAGCATCGGGTTGTCGACGATGTGGCGCACGAGCGAGGCGTACTCGACGGGGTCGCCGAGGCGCGAGGGGTGCGGCACCTGCTTCTCGAGGATCTCCTTGACCTCACCCGGCAGTCCGGCGAGCATCGGCGTCTCGAAGGTGCCCGGAGCGATGGTCATGACGCGGATCGCCTTGTCGGCCAGGTCTCGTGCGGCCGAGAGCGTCAGGCCGACGATGCCGCCCTTGCTCGCCGCGTAGGCCGCCTGGCCGATCTGCCCGTCGAACGCCGCGATGCTCGCGGTGTTGACGATGACGCCGCGGTCGCCGTCGACGGGCTCGTTGGCGAGCATGGCCGCGGCCGCGAGGCGAAGCACGTTGAACGAGCCGACGAGGTTGATGTCGATGACGGTCCTGAAGGTGTCGAGCGCGAGCGGGCCGCCGCGGCCGATGACGCGGCCGGGGGTGGCGACGCCGGCGCAGTTGACCGCGATGCGCAGCTCGCCCAGGGAGGTGGCGCGGTCGACGGCCGCCTGGACCTGCGCCTCGTCACGCACGTCGGCCGGCACGAAGACGACGTGGTCGCCGCCGAGCTCGTCGACGAGCGCCGGGGCGGTCGAGCCCTCGAGGTCGATGACGACCACCTTGGCGCCGTCGGCGACGAGGCGCCGGACCGTGGCCCCCCCGAGGCCCGAGCCTCCGCCGGTCACGAGGGCGACGGTCGATGAGTTCAGCTGCATGGCAGGGCCTTTCGGGTCAAGGGAGGTAGGCGAGTGGTGCGGGGATGCGCGGGAGTCGGCAGGTCAGCGGACCTGGGCGAGCAGCTGCCGGGAGACGACCAGGCGCTGGATCTGGTTGGTGCCCTCGAAGATCTGGGTGACCTTGGCCTCGCGCATGTATCGCTCGAGGGGGAAGTCCTCGGTGTAGCCGGCGCCACCGAGCACCTGGACGGCGTCGGTCGTCACCTTCATCGCCGCGTCGGTGGCGACGAGCTTGGCGACGGCCGCCTCCTTGCTGAATGCGCGTCCGGCGTCCTTGAGCCGGGCGGCGTGCAGGTAGGTGGCGCGCGCGCTGGTGACGGCGGCCTCCATGTCGGCGAGGAGGAAGGCGAGGCCCTGGAAGTCGGCGATCCGGCGCCCGAACTGCTCGCGCTCGGACGCGTACCGCGCCGCGGCGTCGAGGGCCGCCTGCGCCAGGCCGGTGGCGGCCGCGGCGATGCCGAGCCGGCCGGCGTCGAGGGCCGACAGCGCGGTCTTCATGCCGTCGCCCTCGGCGCCGACGAGGCGAGCGGCGTCGACGGGGACGGCGTCGAACATGACCTGCGCGACGGGGTCGCAGTGCAGGCCCATCTTGCGCTCGGGCTCGGCGAAGGTCAGCCCGGGGGCGTCGCCGGGGACGATGAACGTCGACAGGCCCTTGCCGCCGTCGTCGGAGGTCCGGGCGAAGGTCGTGTAGTAGTCGGCGTGCCCGGCGTGGCTGATCCAGGCCTTGGTGCCCTTGAGGCTCCAGCCGTCGGCGGTGCGGGTGGCGCGGGTCGTCATCGAGGCGATGTCGGAGCCGGCGAGCGGCTCGGACAGGCAGTAGGCGCCGAGCTGGTCGCCCGAGAGCATGCCCGGCAGGAGGGCGGCCTTCTGCTCGTCGGTGCCGAACGTGGCGACGGGGTAGGCGGTGAGGCTGTGGACGCTGACGCCGACGGCGACGCTCATCCAGACCGAGGCGATCTCCTCGACGACCTGCAGGTACACCTCGTAGGGCTGGTCGGCACCGCCGTGCTCCTCCGGGTAGGGCAGCGACAGCAGCCCGGCCCGCCCGAGCGTGCGGAACGCCTGCTCGGGGAACGCGTGGGCGCGCTCGGCGTCGTCGACCCGCGGGGCGAGGTCCTTGCGGCAGATCTCGCGCGTCAGCTCGATGAGGTCGGCGGCGTCGTCGGTGGGCATCAGCCTCGTCGCTGGCATGGCGAAATACTAGGACGTCCGAGCATCTCGTCCAAAATGTGGACGGCCTCGGTGTTAGCCGCCTGTTAGCCCGGCTCGATTGGCTGGACCCGTCCAGCACCGCACGCGCTCACAGGAAACAGGAAGGACCCCATGAAGAAGCTCCTCGCCGTCGCCGTGGCGGCAGCCGGGATCGTGCTCTCGAGCGCCGTCCCGGCGATGGCCGCGCCCCGGCCACCGGCCGCCTCGGACGCCGATCTCAAGTGCTCGTACTGGTGGACCGACCCGGGCAGCACCAACTTCGTCTACTCCTGCTACGACCGGAAGTACGACAACTTCTGGGTCTACGACGGCGTCAAGGACGGCAACTCCGCCGTCGTGCGCTGGTCCACGCAGACGGGTGGCTCCGGCTCGTGCCGCAACGCCCAGGGCGTCGGCACGTGGCAGCGCTGCTCCTACGACCTCGCCGAGTACAAGGCCGACGGCACCCGCAACCACGTGACGTGGGACGAGTACCGCTACGACTCCGCCTACGACTCGTGGCAGCTGGTCACGGCCCCGGCCGGCACCTCGGTCACGTGAGAGGACGACCCGACATGATGCGGAAGAAGACCCTCAGGACCTCCGCGGTGGCACTGGCCGCCGTCGCCGCCATGGCCGCCGGCATGGCCCCGGCGAGCGCCAACGACTCGCCGGCCGGGTGCGGCTCGCCGCACCTGGTCAACAGCGCAGGCATCTACGCCTCGTGGGGCGGCGAGCGCATCGGCACGCTCTCGCAGTACTGGGGCTGGTGCAACGGCAACCTGCGCAACTGGGCCCACGTGCACCTCGGCTCGGGCCAGGCGTGGGCGACGAAGATCAGCATCCAGACCCCGGACGGCGTGAAGCACGGCACCCGCGTGCAGCAGTACGGCACCGACTTCACCTCCGACCCCACGGCGACGATGGACCGCAGCACGCGGGCCCGGGTCGAGGGCGACGTCTGGCTCGGCCAGGTCGAGCCCATCGACGTGGCGACCACCGGCTGGAGCGGCTGAGCACCGCCGGCCCGACAGGCGAGCGGGCGCCGACCCGACGTGTCGGCGCCCGCTCGCGCGTCCTCGATGCGTCGTGCACCGCCCCGACACGACCGGGACCGTCGAAAAGCCGGGGACGTCGGGGTCGTTCGCGCCGTACCGTCGGTCCGTGCCGAACCTCCTGCTGGTGCCCCTGCGCCCGGCCGATGCGAGACGGACCTTCTACGCGCTGACCGCGGTCAGCGCGTTCGCCTTTTCGGCCTGCTTCACCCTCAACCTCGTCTTCCAGTACCGCGTCATCGGCCTCGACCCGTTCCAGATGGTGCTCGTCGGAACCGTCCTCGAGGCGACGTGCTTCCTCTTCGAGGTGCCGACCGGCGTCGTCGCCGACCTCGTGAGCCGGCGCCTGTCGGTCATCATCGGCTTCTTCCTCATCGGCGTCGGCTTCGCGTTCGAGGGCCTCGTCGCCACCTTCGCCGCCGCGGTCGTCGGCAACGTCGTGTGGGGGATCGGCTACACGTTCACCTCGGGCGCGCTGCAGGCGTGGATCACCGACGAGGTGGGGGAGGAGGAGGTCGGCCCGGTCTTCACGCGCGAGACCCAGATCGACCTCGGCGCCAGCGTCGTCGGCACGCTGGCCGCGGGCGCGCTCGGCCTCGTCGCGCTCCGCGTGCCCGTCGTCGTGGCCGGCGTCGTGCTCGTCGGCCTGGCCGTCGGGCTGCTGCTCGTCATGCCCGAACGGCACTTCCACCCGACGCCGCGTGGCGAGCGCGAGACTTTCGCGCACCTGCGCGGCCAGGTCGTCGCCGGCCTGCGGGTGGCCCGGCACCGTCGCGTCGTGCGGGCCTTCCTCCTCGTCAGCCTCCTCGTCGGCCTGTCGAGCGAGGTCTTCGACCGGCTCTGGCGGGTGCGGCTGCTCGACTCCTTCGCGATGCCGGAGGTCTTCGGCGGCGACGAGGCGCTCGCGTTCACCGCCTTCGCCCTCGTCGGCACGCTCATCTCGCTCGCGGCCTCCCTCGCCAGCGGGCGGTGGCTGCCGCGGCGGTTCGTCGACGAGCACCCGGCCGTGCCGGTCGTGGTGGCGGTGTCGGCGCAGGTGGCGGCGGTCGTCGGCGTGGCCCTGCTCGGCAACCTGTGGCTCGTGCTCGCGTGCGTGTGGCTGCGCGGCGCCGGGCAGGCCTTCGCCGGCCCCATCCAGGCTGCCTGGCTCAACCGCAACCTCGAGTCGGGCACCCGCGCGACGGTCCTGTCGATGAACGGCCAGGCCGACGCCGTCGGCCAGGTGGCGGGCGGGCCCCCGCTCGGGGCGCTCGCGTCGTGGGCTTCGATCCCGGTGGCGCTGCTCGTGGCGGCCGTGGTGCAGGCCCCGTCGGTCCTCGCGTTCCTGCGCGTGCGCCGCAGCACCGGGCGGCCCGACGCCGAGCCCGTCGGCGACGTCGCACCGGCGCCCGCCACCTGACCTTCGGGTCAGCGAGGGTAGGTGCGCACCTCGGTGGCCTTGACGGCGGCCCACAGCTGCTCGCCCACGCGGATGCCGAGGCCGGCCACCGACTCGAGCGTCACCTCCGCCGTCAGGTCGAGGTCGCCCTCCAGCCCGACGCGGGCCGACTGGCCCTGCATCGTCACCGACGCCACCCGCAGCGGCCACGTGTTGCGGGGCGAGCCGTCGGGCCGGGAGCGGTGGAGCGCGACGCCCTGGGGCGGCACCGTCGCCCACACCGGACCCTGCGTGGGGTCGGTGGTCACGAGCAGGGCGCCGGTCGGCGTCGTGACGTGACCGTGCGAGTCACCGTGTCCCGCATAGAGGTTGAGGCCCACGACGGTGGCCACGTAGTGGCTGCGGGGCTCCCCGAGCACCTCGGCCGGCGTGCCCGCCTGCGACACGCGGCCGTCCTCGACGAAGACGAGGGTGTCGGCGAGCGTCAGGGCGTCGAGTGGGTCGTGGGTGACGAGGACCGTGATGCCGTCGTAGCCGGCGAGGCGGGCGGCGAGGTCGCTGCGGGTGCGGGCCCGGGTGTCGGGGTCGAGCGCGGCGAGCGGCTCGTCGAGCAGCAGCAGCGCCGGGTCGGTGGCGAGCGCCCGGGCCAGGGCGACCCGGGCCTGCTGGCCCGAGGACAGCTCGCGCGGGCGGGCGGCGGCGCGCTCGGCGAGGTCGACGCGTCGGAGCTCGTCGTGGGCCCGATCGCGCGCCGTGCGCCGGTCGACACCCCGGCTGCGCGGGCCGTAGGCGACGTTGTCGAGGGCGCGCAGGTGGGGGAACAGGAGGCTGTCGGCGAGCATGAGCCCGACGGCGCGCTCCTCGGGCGGGACGCGTCGGTGCCCGTCGTCCCAGACGGCCGGGCCGACGCGGACGTGCCCCGCCTCGAGGGGCAGCACGCCGGCGAGGGCGAGCACCGTGGTCGTCTTGCCGCCGCCGTTCGGGCCGAGCACCCCGATGACCTGACCCGGCTCGGCCGCCAGCGCGACGTCGACCTCGATCGGCCCGCGCCGCAGGCGGACCCGGGCGTCGAGGTGGCCGGGGGCGTGTGGCGTCGGGGCGCTCACCGCAACCACCGCCCACGGAGCACGCCGAGCACGAGGACGCTGACGGCGAGCAGCAGGATCGAGATGGAGACGGCCACCTGCGGGTCGCGCTCGAGCTCGACGTAGACGAGCAGGGGGAGGGTCTGGGTGCGGCCCTGGAAGTTGCCGGCGAAGGTGATCGTCGCGCCGAACTCGCCGAGCGCCCGGGCCCATGCGAGGGCGAGCCCGCTCGCGATGCCCGGCAGCACGAGCGGGATGCCGACGGTCCGCAGGTAGCGCAGGTCGCTCGCCCCGAGCGTGCGGGCCACCGACTCGAGGCGGGGGTCGAGGCCGCGCATCGCCCCCTCGACGGCGAGCACGTAGTAGGGCATCGCGACGAAGGTCTCGGCGAGCACGACCGCGACCGTCGTGAACGGGATCTGGATGCCGAACGGCGAGAGGTACTGTCCGAGAAGGCCGTTGCGTCCCCACGTCATGAGCAGGGCCACGCCGCCGACGACCGGGGGCAGCACGAGCGGCACCGTGAGCAGCGCGCGCAGCCAGCTCGTCGCGCTGCCGTCCGAGCGGGCCAGCAGCCACGCGAGCGGGGTGCCGAGGAGCAGGCACAGGAGCGCGGTGCACGAGGTCGTCGTGAGCGAGAGGCGCAGGGCCGGAAGGACGGTCGGCGTCGCGAGGTCGGACGGGATGCGCGCCCAGTCGGCCCTCAGCAGCAGCGCCACGAGCGGCACGACGAGCAGCAGCAGCGCCAGCGCCGCCGGCACGCCGAGGGCGACGCGCGAGCGCCACCGTCCGCCCTGCCTCATGTCACGCCATCCTGCCCGCGTCGGGCGGCGCACCGGTCAGGGCGCGCCGAACCCGAACGACTGCACGGTCGCCTGGCCCCTCGCGCTGAGGACGTAGGCCACGAACGCCTTCGTGGCGGCGTCGTCGGTCAGCGTGATGACGGGGTAGTCGAGCGTCGTGTTGTCCGCGGCCGGGATCTCGACGCCCTCGACCGCGTCCTTGGCCGACACGACGTCGGAGTGGTAGACGACGGCGGCGTCGGCCTCGCCGAGCTTGACCTTGGCGAGCGTCGCCTTGACGTCGACCTCCTTGCTCACGACGTTGGGCGTGATGCCGGCCTTGGTGAAGATCTTCTGGGCCGCCTTGCCGCACGGCACCGTGTCGGCGCAGAGGACGACCTTGACGTCGGGCCTGGCGAGGTCGCCGAGCGTGGCGACCTTCGCCGGGTTGCCCGGGGGCACGGCGATCTCGAGGACGTTGGTCGCGAAGTTCTTCGAGTCCTTGACCATGCTCTTGTCGAGGGGGTCGGCGGCTGCGGTGCCGGCGAGGGCGAGCACCGACGCAGGGGCGCCGTTGTTCGCCTGCTGCACGAGCGTCGCGCTCGAGCCGTAGGAGGTGTCGACGGTGACGCCGGGGTTGGCGGCCTCGAAGTCCTTCTTCAGCTGGTCGAAGGACTCGGTGAGCGAGGCCGCCGCGAGGACCGTGACGGTCCCCTGCAGCGACGCCGCCGAGGCACCGGACTTCCCCGGCTGTCCGGTGCCGTCGGCGGACGACGGGGTGGTGCTGCCGCAGGCGGACAGCAGCAGGGCCGCGAGCACGGTGGCGGCCGGGAGCAGGGTGGTGCGGGTTCGGCTCATGCGGGGACCTCCACGACGACATGGGTGGACTTGACCGAGGCGACCGCCACCGACCCGACCTCGAGGCCGAGGTCGTCGACGGACTCGCTCGACAGCAGGGAGACGATGCGGAACGGGCCGCACTGCATCTCGACCTTGGCCATGACGGTGTCCTTGGTGATGGCGGTGACGATGCCGCGCATCCGGTTGCGTGCGGACGCGCCCCCGATGGCGCCGACCGCAGCCGGATGCGCGAGCTCCTGGGCGACGGCGGCCAGCTGGGCGCCGTCGACGGTGCGACGGCCGGCCTCGTCGGTGCCGCCCGCGAGGCGTCCGGCGTCGACCATCCGGCGGACGGTGTCGTCGGAGACGCCGAGCAGGGCGGCGGCCTCGGTGATGCGCAGGTGCGGCATGGACGTGACTCTACACACGCAACTGCGGTCTTGTGGTGCGCTGTCCAGCCGCACGCGCTTTTCCGACCGAAGGGGGTTGACGGCGCGGGGGTCGTGCGGTGTAATCAATGTATCGATTGATCAAGGAGTCGGTTGACAATGATCCTCTCGCCGGTGTCCGAGGCCGACCTCGACCGCGCCTTCGCGGCCCTGGCCGACCCGGTGCGGCGCGCGATCATCGCCCGCCTCAGCCGGGGCGCCGCGACCGTCAACGAGCTCGCCGAACCGTTCGAGATCAGCAAGCAGGCCGTGAGCAAGCACATCCAGGTGCTCGAGCTCGCCGGGCTCGTCAGCCGGACCCGCGACGCCCAGCGCCGGCCGGTCCACCTCGAGGCCGCCCGCCTCGAGGCGCTGACCGCCTGGATCGACCGCTACCGCCTCGTGGCGGAGCAGCGCTACCGCAGCCTCGACGCCCTCCTCGAGCGCACCACCGCACCGGCCACCACGCCCGGCGCCACCAGCACCGCCCGCAGTGCCGACCAGTCCGACAAGGAGCAGCAGAAATGAGCAACCCCCTGAACATCGACGCGCCCGCCGGCGTGCCGTGGATCGACTTCACGCGCGAGTTCGACGCCCCCGTCGAGGCCGTGTTCAACGCCCACCGCGACCCCGAGCTCGTCCGCCAGTGGCTCGGCCCGCGCGGCTACGAGATGGTCGTCGAGCGCTGGGACTTCACCTCCGGTGGCGGCTACCGCTACACCCACCGCGACGGCGACAACGTCTACGCCTTCCGCGGCACCTTCCACACGGTGCGCGACAACGACCTCGCGATCCAGACCTTCGAGTTCGAAGGCGCGCCCGACGACGTCGCCATCGAGTTCATGCGCTTCGTCGACCTCGGCGACGGCCGCTGCCGGCTCGAGGGCCACAGCGTCGGCCCCACGGTCGAGGGCCGCGACATGATGATCCAGAGCGGCATGGAGAAGGGCATGGTCGAGGGCTACGAGCGCCTCGACGAGCTCGTCGCCGCCTCCTCCAGCACGCCCGCCGACGCCGCGTCGACGAACGGCTGAGCGCCGTGGACTGGACCCTCGAGGTCGTCATCGTCCCGGTCAGCGACCTCGACGCCGCGATCGCCTTCTACCGCGACCGGGTCGGCTTCCACCTCGACCACGACACGAAGAACGAGCACATGCACGTCGCCCAGCTGACGCCGCCGGGCTCGGGCTGCTCGATCGTGGTGGGGAGCCTGCCCCCGCAGCAGGAGATGGCGCCGGGCTCGCTCAAGGGCGTCCAGCTCGTCGTCGCCGACGCCGAGGCCGCCCGGGCCGAGCTGGTGTCGCGGGGCGTCGAGTGCTCGGAGGTCCAGGTCATCGACCCGCGCGACGGCGGCACGTTCTTCGGGTTCGCCGACCCGGACGGCAACACGTGGGCCGTGCAGCAGATCCGGGCCCGGGCCGACCGGCCCCTCATCCCCCTCGACCACCGGGGCCGGTTCGGCGAGGGCGTCGAGCTGTGACCCACCGGCCGGCGGCGCCACGACAGGGCGCGCCGCCGGCCGGCCCGAGCACCACCGGAGGAGAGCAGTCATGAGCACGGTCGTCTTCGACATCAGCACGTCGCTCGACGGGTTCGTCACCGCCGCACCGCAGACCGCCGAGGAGCCGCTCGGCCCGGGCGGGCTGGACCTGCACGCCTGGACCGCCGACCGCGAGTACCTCGACCGGGCGATCGCGGATCTCGGCGCCGTCATCGCCGGGCGCACCACCTATGACCACGCCATCTCGAGCTGGGAGGCGGACGGGCCGTCGGGGCCGGCTCGCCGCCCGGTCTTCGTCGTGACCCACGCCGCCCCGGACCCCGACGCGGTGCCCGCGGGCGGCGTCTACACGTTCGTCACCGACGGCATCGGGTCGGCGCTGGAGCAGGCGCGTGCCGCGGCGGGTGGCCGGACCGTCACCGTCATGGGCGGTGCCGACCTGGGCCGGCAGTACATCGCGGCGCGCCTGGTCGACGAGCTCTCGCTGCACGTCGCCCCGCGGCTCTTCGGGGCGGGCACGCCGCTGTTCGAGGGTCTCGACCTCGGACACGTGGAGCTCGAGCTCGTCGACTGCACGCCCGCCCCGGACGCGGTCCACCTGCGCTACCGGGTCCAGTCCGGGTAGGGCAGCCCGAACGAGTTGTTCGATGTCGAACTCTGCGTTCGGTGTCGAACGGCGCAGTGGACCACCGAGTTCGACACTCAACGCGGAGTTCGGCTACGGAATGAGTGGTATCCGGGGTGGCCACCCGCCTTTCGGGAACGCCGTCCCGGACGGCATACTGACGCGCATGAGCAGCGTCCCCCAGCAGCGCGTCCTCAAGACCGCGATCCCCGGCCCCCGCTCGGTAGAGCTCCAGCAGCGCAAGACCGCCGCCGTCTCTGCCGGTGTCTCCACCGGCCTGCCGGTCTACGTCGAGAAGGCCGGCGGGGGCATCCTCGTCGACGCCGACGGCAACCAGCTCATCGACTTCGGCTCCGGCATCGCCGTCACGACCGTCGGCAACGCGGCCCCGCGCGTCGTCGAGCGGGTCACCGAGCAGGTGGCCGACTTCACCCACACGTGCTTCATGGTGACGCCCTACGAGGAGTACCTGGAGGTGGCCGAGGCCCTCAACGAGCTGACCCCGGGCGACCACGAGAAGCGTTCGGCCCTCTTCAACTCCGGCGCCGAGGCCGTCGAGAACGCCGTCAAGGTCGCGCGCCACTACACCGGCCGCAACGCCGTGGTCGCCTTCGACCACGCCTACCACGGCCGCACCAACCTCACGATGGCGCTGACGGCCAAGAACATGCCGTACAAGCACAGGTTCGGCCCGTTCGCCGGTGAGGTCTACCGCGCGCCGATGAGCTACCCGTACCGCTGGCCGGGCGGCCCCGCCGACTGCGCCAAGGAGTCGTTCGACGTCTTCGTGTCGCAGGTGCACGCCCAGGTCGGCGAGGAGAACCTTGCGGCCGTCATCCTCGAGCCGATCCAGGGCGAGGGCGGGTTCATCGTGCCGGCGCCGGGCTTCGTCAAGCAGGTCGCCGAGTGGTGCCGCGAGAACGGCATCGTCTTCATCGCCGACGAGGTGCAGACCGGCTTCTGCCGCACCGGCGACTGGTTCGCGAGCGAGCACGAGGACGTCGTCCCCGACCTCATCACGACGGCCAAGGGCATGGCGGGCGGCCTGCCGCTCGCCGGCGTCACCGGTCGCGCCGAGATCATGGACGCCGTCCACGGCGGCGGCCTCGGTGGCACCTACGGCGGCAACCCCGTCGCGTGCGCGTCGGCCCTCGGTGCCATCGAGACGATGAAGGCCGAGGACCTGTGCGGCCGGGCCAAGCAGGTGGAGGGGCTCTTCGTGCCGCGGCTCGAGGCGCTCGCCGCGAAGTACCCGCAGATCGGCGACATCCGCGGCCGCGGGGCCATGCTCGCCGTCGAGCTCGTCAACGGCGAGGGCGACACGACGCCGAACGCCGCCCTCACCGGGGCCGTCAACAAGGCCTGCCACGCGGCCGGCCTCGTGACGCTGACGTGCGGCACCTACGGCAACGTCTTCCGCTTCCTGCCGCCGCTCGCCGCGAGCGACGAGCTGCTCTCCGAGGGTCTCGACGTCTTTGAGGAGGCGTTCGCCGCCAGCGTCTGACAGGCTGGAGCACGCAGCGAGGCCGACCCGCGTTCGTGGCGGGTCGGTCTCTGCGCGTCCGGCGGCGGTCGACGGGGCCGGGGGCGCCGTCAGACGACGTCGAACAGCTCGGTGTGGATGCGCCGCGACGGGGCGCCCCGGTCGCTGACGATCCGGGTCGCCGCCGCGACCATCGGCCCCGGCCCGCAGATGAAGTAGTCGACGCGCTCCTGCCGGCGCCGGCGCGGCAGCGCCGCCTCCAGCGTCTCCGTGGTGAAGCGCCCCACCTCCCCGTCCCAGTCCACCGGGGGCTCCTCGAGGATCTCGACGAGGCGCAGGTCCAGCTGCTCCTCGAGGTGCTCGCTGTCGGCGCGGTGCAGCATGTCGTCGGCGGTGCGTCCGGCGACGACGAGCAGCACCGGGCGGCGGTCGCCGCGGGCGGCCAGGGTGCGCAGCATGCTGAGCATCGGGGTGATACCGACGCCGCCGGCGATGAGGACGAACCGGTCCGAGCGCAGCCCGTCGAGGGTGAACGCCCCGTGCGGCCCGTCGAGGAAGACGTGCCGCCCCGGGCGCAGCCCCGCGACGATCTCGCTGAAGTCGCCCAGGCCCTTGATCGTGAACTCCTTGCGCCACGGCTCGGTCGCGTCGGAGGAGATGGTGAACGGGTGCTCCTCGAAGACGAACGGCGAGGCGCCGATCTTGAGCCAGGCGAACTGCCCCGGCCGGAACGGCACCCCGCGGTGCCCGACGGCCCGCAGCACGAGCGTCGTGGCGCCCGGGGCCGGGTGGCGCACCTCGTCGACGACGTACCGGTTGCGCAGCGCACGGAGCGGGCGCCAGACCCACCGGTGGGCGACGGCGAGGAGCATCGCGACGCCGAGGGCCACGAGCCAGTACCGCGTCTGGTCCCAGCGCGTCAGGTCCTGCAGCCACAGCACGTGCAGGGCCGTGGCGAGCAGGGCGACGTTGGCGAGCAGCACGTGCACGAGGCGCCAGCCCTCGTAGCGGGGGCGGCGACGCCGGCGGGTCAGCCCGAGCGTCACGAGTCCGAGGAGGGCGAGGGTCGCGATGCTCGCAGCCCACACGCGTGGTGGTGCGATGCGCAGGTCGAGCACGCCGAGGCCCGGCCCCGGCCGAAGCAGCACCGCGACCACGTGGGCCAGGACGAGGCCGACGGCGACGAGCGCGAGGGCCCGGTGGCTGCGCAGCAGCCGCTCGACGCCGAGGTAGCCCGTGATCGGGCGGAAGCGGCTCGGCAGGACGAACGTCAGCAGGAGCAGCGAGGCGGCTGCGAGCGCCGCGACGAGCGAGGTGACCCGCCAGAAGCCCTGGTGGGAGGACTCGGGGGCTGCCCAGAGGATCCGGAGCGGCACCCCGATGGCGGCGATGACGAGCAGCACCCACAGCGTCGGGGCGAGGAGGCGGCGGGTGGCGCCGCCCCGCAGGCGTCGCGGCGCCGCGCTCGACGGGGTCTGGGCAGAAGGGGACTCCGCATCCTCCGACGCCGGATCGCGGTGCACGGCGGCTCCTTCCCGCGCGCCGCGCTGCACCCGTCGGCGACCTCGCGCGGTGCGACAGCGGCAGCCTAGGAGCGGGCTCCCGTGCACGACTTCAAGGCAGCGTTAAGCCCGGCCTAAGGGCCCGGGGACGGACCGCCACCGATCGGGCGCATCGGGCGAAATGCCTGCGCCGCAAGGGTTCTCGCCGGGGGTTCAGTCCGTCTCGACCGGTGTGACGTCGGGCCGCTTGGCCGTGCGGTGGTCGCCGGACGAGCGGCCGGTGAGGCGCCGGTGCACCCACGGCCCGACGTACTCCCGGGCCCACTGGGCGTTGGCCTGCAGGGCATCGCGGCGGCTGATCGGGGGAGCGGGGTCGAGCGGCGTCTCCCACCCGGCCTCCGACGGGGTGTGGCCGAGCGCCTCGAGCGCGGCGAGGGAGACGCGTCGGTGGCCCTCGGAGGTCATGTGGATGCGGTCCTCGGACCACATCCGCCAGTCGCGCAGCGCGTGCAGGCCCCACTGGTCGATGACGTGGGCGCCGTTGCGCCGGGCGATGCTCCAGATGTTGGCCGAGTGGATCGCGGCGCGGCCGCGGGTGGCCTTGACGAGCGGCGCCTCGGCCGGGTCGACGGGGGTGGCCATGAGCACGTCGGCGCCGGTCGCCCGGATGCGGGCCACGGCGGCCTCGAGACGCGCGGCGAGGCCGTCGAGGTCGGCCTTGGGTCGCAGGATGTCGTTGCCGCCGCCGACGATGCTGACGAGGTCGGGCTCGAGCGAGAGCGCGTCGTCGAGCTGCGGGCCGACGACGTCGGCGAGCTTGCGCCCCCGGACGGCGAGGTTGGCGTAGCCGAAGTCCTGCCCCGCGGCAGAGGCGATCCCGGACAGGTGGGCGGCCAGACGGTCGGCCCAGCCGGCGAACTCCCCGTCGTGGGCGAAGGTCGGGTCGTCGTCGCACATGCCCTCGGTGAACGAGTCGCCGATCGCGACGAAGCGGGTCCAGACGCGCGGCACGTGGACGCCGGGTGCGGGCTGGGTCATGTCAGCCTCCAGTCGATGGGGTCGGCCCCCTGCGCGGCGAGCAGCTCGTTGGTGCGGCTGAAGGGCCGCGACCCGAAGAAGCCCGACCGTGCGGAGAGCGGTGAGGGGTGGGCGGACTCGATGCGGGGCACGTCGCCGAGCATCGGGGCGAGCGACTGCGCCTGGCGGCCCCAGAGGATCGCGACGAGCGGTCCGCCGCGCTCGACGAGGGCCGAGATCGCCTGCGTCGTCACGGTTTCCCAGCCCTTGCCCTGGTGGCTGGCCGGCTTGCCGGGGCGCACCGTGAGCACCCGGTTGAGCAGCATCACGCCGCGCCCGAACCACGGCGAGAGGTCGCCGTCGGCCGGCGTCGGAAGGTGCAGGTCGGTGCCGAGCTCGGCGTAGATGTTCTGCAGCGAGCGGGGCACGGGGCGCACGTCGGGGGCGACGCTGAAGCTGAGGCCGACGGGGTGGCCCGCCGTCGGGTAGGGGTCCTGGCCCACGACGAGCACACGTACGTCGGGCAGCGGCAGCGAGAAGGCGCGCAGCACGGCGTCGCCGGCCGGCAGGTAGCCGCGACCAGCCTGGACCTCGCCGCGGAGGAACTCGCCCATCGCGGCGATCGTGTCGGCGACGGGCTCGAGGGCGGGCACCCAGGTGGGATGGACGAGCTCGCTCAGGGGTCGCGCTGGCACGGCCACACGCTACCCCCGCGGCCGGTACGACAGAATCGACCCCGATGGACCTCACACTGCGCGGCCCCGCCCTCGTCGACGACACCGTCCTGCCCGACGTCCTCGTGCGGGTCGAGGGGGAGCGGATCGCGTCGGTCACCCCGCTCGCCCCCGGCGCCGAGCCGCCCCGCGACACCGCCGGAGGCCGCGTCGAGCGCGTCGAGCGCGTCGAGGGCACGCTGCTGCCGGGCTTCGTCGACATCCACTGCCACGGCGGTGGCGGCAGCGCCTTCACCGACCTGCGCGACGCCGCCGCCGAGGCCACGGCCCGCCACCACCACGAGCGCGGGTCGACGAGCGTCGTCGCGAGCCTGGTGACGATGAGCCCCGCCGACCTCGAGCGGGGTGTGGCGATGCTCGCCGAGCTCGCCGACGACGGGCTCGTCGACGGCATCCACCTCGAGGGGCCCTGGTTGGCCGAGGCGCGCTGCGGCGCCCACGACCCGGCGCTGCTGCGCGACCCCTCGCTCGCCGAGGTCGAGCGGCTCCTGCACCTCGCGCGCGGCCACCTGCGCCAGGTGACGCTCGCGCCCGAGCGCACACACGGCCTCGACGCCGTCCGCTGGTTCACCGACGCCGGCGTGCACGCGGCCGTCGGGCACACGACGGCGACGTTCGCGCAGGTCGAGCAGGCCCTGGCGGCCGGCGCCGACGTCGCGACCCACCTCTTCAACGGGATGGACCCGTGGCACCACCGCGAGCCGGGCGCCGTCGCCGCGATGCTGCGGGCCGCGGCGCGCGGCGCCGCGACGGTCGAGCTCATCGCCGACGGCGCGCACGTCTCCGACGACACGATGCGCACCGTCCTCGACCTCGTCGGCGTCGACCGCGTCGCCTTCGTCTCCGACGCCATGGCGGCCGCCGGCGTCGGCGACGGGCGGTACGTGCTCGGCGGGCTCGACGTCGTCGTCCGCGACGCCGTGGCCCGTCTGGCCCACGATCCGGACGGCTCGTCGCCGGGCTCGATCGCCGGCGGCACGGCCCACGTCCCCGACGTCGTCGCCCGGGCTGTGGGGGCCGGTGTGCCGCTGTCATCGGCCGCCCGCAGCGGGTCCGCAACTCCCGCAAGGGCGCTCGGCCTGCAGGGTCGTGGCGTGCTCACCGAGGGTGCGCGCGCCGACCTCGTCGTGGTCGACGCGTCGGCCCGGGTGGGGCGGGTCATGCGCGCCGGGCGCTGGCTCGGCTGAGCCGCCCAGGCCCTATTCTCGGCCGGTGACCAATCCCCGCTGGACCACCGCCGTCTTCGACCTCGACGGCACCCTCGCAGACACGATCCACCTCATCGTGGAGTCGTACCAGCACGCCTTCCGCACCGTGCTGGGCCGCGAGGAGGACCCCACCGTCATCCGCTCGTGGATCGGGCGCCCGCTCATCAACGCCTTCCGCGACCACTCGCCGGAGCACGCCGACGAGCTGTACGCGACGTACCTGCAGTGGAACGCCGACAACACCGAGCGGCTCATCCGCGGCTACGACGGCGTGCGCGAGGTGCTCGGCGACCTGCGCGCCGCGGGCGTCCGGGTCGGGGTCGCCACCTCCAAGCGCCGCGAGTCGGCCCAGCAGGCCATGGACATCCTCGGCCTGTCCGAGCACGTCGAGGACCTCGTGGCGATGGAGGACACCGAGCGCCACAAGCCCGACCCGACGCCGATCCTGCTGTGCCTCGAGCGCCTCGGCCGCGGCTCCAACGACGCGGTCTACGTCGGCGACGCCGTCGTCGACGTGCTCGCGGGCAAGGCCGCCGGCGTCGACACCCTCGCCGTCACGTGGGGCGCCGGCACGACCGAGGCCCTCTACGGCGTGCGCCCGACCGTCGTCGCCCAGGACGCCGCGGGCCTGCGCGAGGCCCTGCTCGGCTGAGCCGCGCCCCGCAGGGTGTCGGAGGACCCCCGCCGAGGCCCTAGCATCGGCGGGTGCACAGCTTCGACAAGGACGCCGACCACGTCGCCGTCGACAAGGTCCTGAGCTACGCGCGCGAGCGCCTCCTCATGGACCCGATCCCGCTCGACGGCGCCCAGACCGAGGAGTACCTCCACGCCGCGGTCGGCCAGACGATCACCCCGACGGGCCTCGGCTCGACGCGGGCCATGGAGCTCTTCGAGCACACGCTCGCCCCGGCCTGCCTGTCCACCGACCACCCGCGCTACCTGTCCTTCATCCCCTGCGCCCCGACGCGTGAGGCCGCGGCCTTCGACGTCGTCGTCGGCGCGTCGTCGATCTACGGCGGCTCGTGGATGGAGGGCGCCGGCGCGATCTACGCCGAGAACCAGGCGCTGCGCTGGATCGCCGACCTCGTCGGCCTGCCCGAGTCGGCCGGCGGCGTCTTCGTGCCCGGCGGTACCGTGGGCAACCTCTCGGCCCTCGTCGTGGCCCGGCACACGGCCCGGGCCAGGGCGGCCGAGGCCGGCACGGGTGCGCGTCCCTACCGCATCGCCGCCACCGACAACGCCCACTCCTCGGTCGTGTCGATGGCCGCCGTCATGGACGCCGAGGTCGTCGGCGTGCCCGTCGACGACAAGCTGCGCCTCACCGGGCCCGAGCTGCGGCAGGTCCTCGAGGAGCACGGCCCCGAGACCTTCTTCGCCGTCGTGGCCACCTCGGGCACGACGAACTTCGGCGTCGTGGACGACCTCGCCTCGGTGGCCGAGGTCTGCCGCGAGTACGGCATCTGGCTGCACGTCGACGGCGCGTACGGCGGCGCCGGGCTCGCCGCCCCGTCGGTGCGCCACCTCTTCGAGGGCATCGAGCACGCCGACTCCTTCATCGTCGACCCGCACAAGTGGCTCTTCGCGCCGTTCGACTGCTGCGCGCTGCTCTACCGCGACCCGCAGGTGGCCCGCGTCGCCCACACCCAGGAGGCCGGCTACCTCGACGTGCTGACCTCGGCGCCGGAGTGGAACCCGACCGACTACTCGATCGGCCTGACGCGTCGCGCCCGCGGGCTGCCGTTCTGGTACTCGCTCGCCGTCCACGGCACCGACGCCTACGTCGAGGCGATCGAGAGCACCCTCGCGGTGACCCGCTTCGCCGCCGAGGAGATCGGCCGCCGCTCCTACCTCGAGGTCGTCCGCGAGCCGGACCTGTCGGTCGTCGTGTTCCGCCGCCTCGGCTGGGCGCCGGAGGACTACGCGGCGTGGACCGACCGGCTGCTCGGGCAGGAGTTCGCCTTCGTCGTGCCGACGACCTTCCGCGGCGAGACCCTGACGCGCTTCGCCATCGTCAACCCGCACACGACGAAGGAGGACGTCTCGGCGATCCTCGATACGATGTCCTGACACCGCCCGGCCACCGGGTGGACAGGGGCGTCCACCGTGTGACGGATGCGGTCCTTGGGGCTGCTGTGACCGGTGTGGCAGCGTTGCCGAGATCGTCCCGCCGATTGCCGGCAACACCCCGGCGAGCCTCCCGCAGGCTGAATGACACCCCTGTCATTTGCGTCTAGGGTTGGCCCCGGAGCCAACGCAGCAGCACCCGTGCTGCTCACCGCCACCGGGGGTGGGTCGGCACCGGCGCGGCCCGTCCTCGAGGCGGCCGCACCGGAGCCAGGCCCCGCAGCGGGAGCACGACAGTCAGCAGGACAGCACGGACCGAGCCGCACGACGCGACGAGACGGGGACATGAGCACAGAACACGCCACGGCGCAGCCGCACCGCCACGACTCCGAGGGCGGCCTCAGCGCCCGCGACCTCGAGATCCTGGCGTTCGAGCGCCAGTGGTGGAAGTACGCGGGCTCGAAGGAGCAGGCCATCAAGGAGCTGTTCGACATGAGCTCCACGCGCTACTACCAGGTGCTCAACGCCCTCCTCGACGACCCGCAGGCCCTCGAGGCCGACCCGATGCTCATCAAGCGGCTGCGCCGGATGCGCGCCAGCCGCCAGCGCGCCCGCACGAGCCGGCGCCTCGGCATCAACGTCTGACGCGTCCCGCAGGTCCCGCTCGACCTCGGCATCCGCCGTCCGCGCGCCCGTGCGGACGTCCGTGCCGGCGCGCCCCCCGCGTGGTTCACTTCCCCCATGGCCGAGGTGACGATCCGCCGCGCCGGGGCCGACGACGCCTTCATCGTCGCCGCGCTGCACCTGCAGTTCGCCCGCGAGCTCGGCATGCCGTCCGAGCCGGGCTACCTCGACCGGTTCGTCGACGCGTGGCTGCAGGAGCGCCCCGACCGGCCCACCTGGATCGCCGAGAGCCGAGGCGAGCACGCCGGCATCCTCGAGACGCGCCGCATCCGGGCCCTGCCCTGGCCGGGCCGGCGCGACGTCAGCTGGCTGCACGTCGGCGGCCTCTTCGTCGCCCCCACCTGCCGTGACCGCGGCGTCGGTCGGGCGCTGACCGAGGCGATGATCGAGTGGTCGCGCTCCACCGACGTCAAGTGGATCCGCCTCAACGCCCCCGACGCCCAGGCGCAGGAGTTCTACGCCCGGCTCGGCTTCACCTCGCCGGGCACGCTCATGGAGTTCGACCTGAGGGACCCCTCGTGACCGCTCGCCCCGGCCCGACCAACTCGCTCGTCGACGTCGCCGGCCTGCGCGTCGGTCACGCCACGCGCGACGAGCCGGGCTGGCTCACCGGCACGACCGTCGTGCTGACGCCGCCCGGCGGTGCCGTCGCCGGCGTCGACGTCCGCGGGGGCGGGCCCGGCACCCGCGAGACCGACCTGCTCGACCCGCGCAACCTTGTCGACCGCGTCGACGCCGTCGTCCTCGGCGGCGGGTCGGCGCTCGGCCTCGCCTCCGTCGACGGGGTCGCGCGGGGCCTGCTCGCCGACGGCCGCGGCTGGCCGATGGGGGATGGCCGCGTCGTGCCGATCGTGCCGGGCGCGATCCTCTTCGACCTCGGCCGCGCGGGCACGTGGGAGCACCACCCGGGCCCCGACGAGGGCCGGGCCGCCTACGAGGCCGCGCGGGACGCGTCGGGCGACGACGCGCCCGCGCAGGGCTGCGTCGGGGCCGGCACCGGCGCCAAGGCCGGTGGCCTCAAGGGCGGGATCGGCTCGGCCAGCGTCGTGCTCGAGTCGGGTGTCACCGTGGCGGCCCTCGTGGCCGTCAACGCCGTCGGCTCGGCGGTCGACCCGGCCACCGGGGTGGTCCACGGCCTCCGGTACGGCCTCGGCGAGGAGTTCTCCGGCGTCGGCGCGCCCACGCCGGAGGAGGTCGAGGCAGCGCGCGAGCGGGGCGACGCCCTGGCGGCCGCCGGCGTCGCGATGCCCGGGCTGGCCACGACGATCGGGGTCGTCGCCACCGACGCCACCCTGACCAAGGCGCAGTGCGCCAAGCTCGCCGGGATCGGCCACGACGGGTTCGCCCGAGCCATCAAGCCGGTCCACACGCTCTTGGACGGCGACACCCTCTTCGCCCTCGCCACCGGCGGCGGCCCGGCACCCGACCCCGTCGGGCTGACGCTGCTCATGGAGGCCGGCGCCGACTGCGTCGCGCGGGCCATCGCGCACGCCCTGCTCGCCGCGACGTCGGTCGACCGCACCGCCGACGGCGGCGTCGCCCTGCGGTCGTGGCGCGACGCCTTCCCGTCGGCGACGCCGTCGCAACCCGACCTGGGGTAGATCGGCTCAGAGGTAGGTCTCGAGGAGGTCGTCGCGCACCGAGCGGGACAGGCCCCGACGCAGCCCGGCCAGCTCGGCGCTCGCCGCGACCTCGAGCGCGTCGAGGGACCCGAGGGAGCCGGTGGCGTCGCCGCCCAGGGCGACCGACGGCGCGCCGGGCAGTGCCTCGAGCAGGCTGATCCGCAGGTCGTCGCGCGGGTGGGAGTCGTCCCAGCGGCGGCCCGACTCGGCCGCGAGACGGCGCGCCGCGGCGAGCTGGGAGGGCCCGAGCGCCGGGCGGGCGGCCACGGCCTCGAGCGCGTCGAACGGGTCCTCGCCCCGGCGCACCGCCGCGGCGACCGTGGTGTGCACGCCGGGCAGGCCGCTCACGGTGAACAGGAGGCGGAGCACCGCAGCCGGGCCCGCCACGCGCGCGGCGGCCAGGTCGGCCAGGTACTCGCGCCGCTGGGCATCGACCGCGGCGAGGCGCTCGAAGCCGAGCAGCAGCGCGACGAACGGCAGCGACACGACCCGGAGCAGGGCGGTGCCCATCCGGTTGCCGAAGGCGCTGGAGACCCCGACCGTCGGGCACAGCCACTCGAGCTCGCCGTAGGAGCCGCGGGGCAGCGGGACGAGCAGCGAGGCGAGCCGTTCGAGGATGCCGTGGGCCCGGTCGACGAGCGCCGCGGCCACCGTGTCGCGACCCCGGAGGTGGCCGAGCTCGTGGGCCAGCAGCGCGAGCCGCTGCTCCGGACGCAGCATCGTCCACAGCGGCAGCCCGACGACGAGCGCGGGACGCATGCGCCAGCCGATCGTCGCGACGTGCGCGGACAGCCCGCCGTCGACCGCGACGACGGCCGGCGCCGGAGTGCCGACCGCCTGCGCCACGGCCGAGACGAACCGGTGCGTCGCCGGGTGCGACGACGCGTCGAGCGCCTCGGCCTCGAGGCGGACCGGGCGCGGCGCGACGTACGCGACGACGACCCAGCCGAGCACGACGAGCACCCAGCCCCACAGGCCCTTGTCGGCGAACGAGGCCCGGGCCAGCAGCACGACGGCGGCGAGCGAGAGCACGAGCACGACGACCGACGCGGCGACGACCGCGGTGCCCTGCGCCGTGCGCGTCGCGGGCGCCCGGCCCGACGTGACGAGCCGGACGAGCTCGGCGTGGCTGTCCTGCGCCGCCCGGTCGACGGCCTCGCGCCGGCGCCGCGCGAACCACGGCTCCCGGGCCTGCGGGGGCGCGTGCCGGGCCGTGGTCGGAGCTGTGGGGGAGGCCGACGCGGTGACTGTGGGCGTTGCGGCGGTGGTGGCCGGCGCGTCGGGCGGGGCGGCGGGCAGGTCGGACACGGGGCTCCTCTGGCGTCGGGTGAGCGCGGGAACTCTAGCCGCGCGTCGACGCCGGTGTGTCCGGTTCGCCGGGATCCGTGCAGGTTCCTGCAGGTGCCGTCCGTCAGCTCGGCCGGGGGAGCTGGGCGTACCCGCGTCGGAAGGCGTCGGCGAGCCCCTCGACCGGGTAGGGCAGCCGCGCGTCGGCCTCGCGCAGCGCGTCGTCGAGGGCGACCCCGGCGTCGCGGCGCTCGCGGACGAAGGTCGCCACCGTGGCGACCTCGTCACGCTGCCGGGCGACGAAGGCGACGTCGACGGGTCGGCCGTGCCCGGGCACGACGACCGTGTGGTCAGCGGTCTCGACGAGGTGGGCCGAGAGCGTGTCGGCCCAGTCGAGCGGCCAGGAGTCCTCGCCGAAGGACGGCGGGGCGCTCTCCTCCACGAGGTCACCGAGGAACAGGACGTCGGTGTCGGGCACCGTGACGCCGATGTCGCCGTCGGTGTGGCCGCGGCCGCGCCAGGCCATCGTCACGCACCGGTCGCCGAGGTCGATCGTCGCGTGCGAGCCGAAGGTGCGGTCCGGACGCCGGATGCGCGTCGCGAGCAGGTCGGCGACGTCGCGTGCCGTGTACCCGGCCTCCGGCGCGTCGCCCGGGTCGGCCCGGAAGAGGTCCTTGTAGTGCGCGGCGTGGGCGGCGAGGGTGCGCCCGACGTTGTCGTGGGCGTGCACCGTCGCGGCCTCGAAGGCGACGTTGCCGAAGGTGTGGTCGAAGTGGACGTGGGTGTTGACGACGTGCGTCACGACGATGTCGCGACCGAGCCGGCGCACGTCGTCGAGGACGCGCCGGCCCTGCGGGCCGCTCGCGCGGGTGTCGACGACGACCGCGCCGTCGCGGCCCAGGACGAGGCCGACGTTGACGTCCCACTCGGGGTAGCGCGCGACGAGGACCCGGTCGGCGACCTCGACGAACCCGGCGGGGCGGGACTGCTGCGCGGGTGTGATCCGCGTCTCGGAGTCCATGCGCGCCACGCTAGCCGTCCGCGGCCCGTGTGGGCTCGGGAGGCGCGTCGCGCGCGATTCGTCTAGTTTTGGGGCCCATGTCCTTCGACTCCGGGGCCCGCCCTCCACGCGCCAACCGTCGTCTCGTGCTCCTGCTGTCCGCGCTCGCCGCCATCGTCCTGGCCGGGGTCGGCGGCGTCGCCCTCTTCTCGGGCGACAGCTGGCGCGACGAGGCGATGTCGTCCGGCGTCTTCCCGAGCCTGCCCGGCAGCGAGTTCTCGAGCACCGAGACCGACGAGCCCTGGTGGACCTCCTCGGGCGACGCGTCCTCCTCGACCTCGAGCGTCGTCGTCACGACCTCGCCCGACGGCACCGTCACCATCGTGCCCGTCACGGCGCCGCCGACGGCCACGTCGAGCACGAGCGCCGTCCCGACGAGCACCGCCCCGGCGCCCGTGCCGACGACGACCCAGGCGCCGCCGCCGCAGACGGGCACGCCGACGCCGTCACCGTCCTCGCCGAACGGCCCGAAGCCGAAGCCCAAGCCGACGAAGTCGAGCCCGCCGCCGCCCCCGCCGTCGCCGACTCCCTCGCCGACCTCGAGCGACCCCGGCTGCTGGCTGCTCATCATCTGCTGACGCCCGGGGGCGGCGCCGGGCCGTTCGTCGGTCCGGCATGCCCCGGCGTGCCCACGGCGTGCCCCCGGCGTCACCTCGGCATGGCAGCCTGAGCGCATGGACTGCGTCTTCTGCTCCATCGTCGCGGGCGACCTCGCGGCCGACGTCGTGCTCGACGAGCCGGACCTGCTCGGCTTCCTCGACCGCCGACCGGTGTTCAAGGGGCACGTCCTGCTCGTCCCGCGGCGCCACGTCGACACGCTCCTGGACCTGCCGGCGTCGCTGCACGCGTCCCTGCTCGGGGCCGCGCAGCGGCTCGCCGGCGCGGTCGTCGAGGGGCTCGGCGCCCAGGGCAGCTTCGTGGCCATGAACAACGTCGTGAGCCAGTCGGTGCCGCACCTGCACGTCCACGTCGTGCCGCGGACCAAGGGCGACGGCCTGCGCGGCTTCTTCTGGCCGCGCACGACCTACGCGTCAGAGGCCGAGTCGGCCGAGTACGCCGCCCGCCTCGCGGGTGCGCTCGCGCCCCCGGCCGAGCCGGCGCGCACCTGACGCGTCGAGGTGCGCGCCCGGCCGGCACCGCCCGGTGCTCGGGCCGGCCTGCGCCGGGGGTGCCCGCTGTTTGCACTCTCAGGGTGCGAGTGCCAATAATGGCGTTAGCACTCTCCCTGTGGGAGTGACAGAACTGGGCCGCACGCCGAGGGGCTCGGTCCCGCAGCGACGTGAGCTGCCGGGTCCGGCCCCGTCCGTCGCGGGCGTCGTGCGGGCCGCCACCAACGATTCGCGTGGGAGGAACCACCCGAATGGCCAAGACCATTGCGTTTGACGAAGAGGCCCGTCGCGGTCTCGAGCGCGGCATGAACATCCTCGCCGACGCCGTCCGCGTCACCCTCGGCCCGAAGGGCCGCAACGTCGTCCTGGAGAAGAAGTGGGGCGCCCCCACGATCACCAACGACGGCGTCTCGATCGCCAAGGAGATCGAGCTCGACGACCCGTACGAGAAGATCGGTGCGGAGCTCGTCAAGGAGGTCGCCAAGAAGACCGACGACGTCGCCGGTGACGGCACGACGACGGCCACCGTCCTCGCCCAGGCCATGGTGAAGGAAGGCCTGCGCAACGTGGCCGCCGGCGCCAACCCGATGGCCCTCAAGCGCGGCATCGAGAAGGCCGTCGAGGCCGTCTCGGCCTCCCTGCTCGACTCCGCCAAGGAGATCGAGACCAAGGAGCAGATCGCCTCCACCGCCAGCATCTCGGCGGCTGACGAGGAGATCGGCGGCCTCATCGCCGAGGCGATGGACAAGGTCGGCAAGGAAGGCGTCATCACCGTCGAGGACTCCAACACCATGGGCCTCGAGCTGGAGATGACCGAGGGCATGCGGTTCGACAAGGGCTACATCTCGGCCTACTTCGTCACCGACACCGAGCGCATGGAGACCGTCCTCGACGACGCGTACGTCCTCGTCGCGAACAGCAAGATCGGCTCCGTCAAGGACCTTCTGCCCCTCCTCGAGAAGGTCATGCAGTCGGGCAAGCCGCTGCTCATCATCGCCGAGGACATCGAGGGCGAGGCCCTCGCGACGCTCGTCGTCAACAAGATCCGCGGCACCTTCAAGTCCGTCGCCGTCAAGGCTCCGGGCTTCGGCGACCGTCGCAAGGCGATGCTCACCGACATCGCGATCCTCACCGGCGGCCAGGTCATCTCCGAGGAGGTCGGTCTCAAGCTCGAGAACGCCACCCTCGACCTGCTCGGCAAGGCTCGCAAGGTCGTCGTCACCAAGGACGAGACGACCATCGTCGAGGACGCCGAGGACCGCAGCCAGATCGAGGGCCGCATCGCCCAGATCAAGGCCGAGATCGAGAAGTCGGACTCCGACTACGACCGCGAGAAGCTCCAGGAGCGCCTCGCCAAGCTCGCCGGCGGCGTCGCCGTCATCAAGGCGGGCGCGGCCACCGAGGTCGAGCTCAAGGAGCGCAAGCACCGCATCGAGGACGCCGTCCGCAACGCGAAGGCTGCCGTCGAGGAGGGCATCGTCGCCGGCGGTGGCGTGGCCCTCATCCAGGCCGCCAAGGCGCTCGACGCCCTGACGCTCGAGGGTGACGAGGCCACCGGCGCGAACATCGTCCGGGTCGCCACGGAGGCCCCGCTCAAGCAGATCGCGATCAACGCGGGTCTCGAGGGCGGCGTCGTCGCGGAGAAGGTGCGCGGTCTCGAGGCCGGCAGCGGCCTCAACGCCGCCACCGGCGCCTACGAGAACCTCCTCGAGGCGGGCATCATCGACCCGGTCAAGGTGACGCGCTCTGCCCTGCAGAACGCCGCCTCGATCGCGGCGCTGTTCCTCACCACCGAGGCCGTGATCGCCGACAAGCCCGAGAAGGCTGCCCCGGCGATGCCGGGTGGCGACGACATGGGCGGCATGGGCGGCATGGGCTTCTGAGCCCTGCCTGAGACCCACCGCATCGCCCGGGCCACGGCCCGTCGAACTGACCGGAGGGCGGTTCCCCACCAGGGGAGCCGCCCTCCGGCGCGTCCGGGCCGGACGGCGGAAACCCGGTCGTCCGGGCACCCGGGGCGGCGCTAGCGTCGCGTGCATGCCGACCCCGACCGGACGCCGACGCCCGCCCTTCGTCGCCGACGAGCGCACCCAGCTCGTCGGGTGGCTCGACCTGCAGCGCGAGATCGTGCGCTGGAAGTGCGAGGGGCTCTCCGACGCCGACGCCCACCGCGTCGTGCTGCCCACGTCCCCGCTCATGACGGTGGCCGGCATCGTCAGCCACCTGCGGTGGACCGAGAACACGTGGTTCGAGGTCGCCTTCCTCGACCGGCCCGAGGACGGGCCGCAGTTCGACGAGCCCGACGACGGCAGCGACGAGGACCTCGACAACGACATGCGTGTGGAGGGTGTGCCGCTCGCCCAGCTGCTCGCGGACTACGAGCGGCAGTGCGCGCTGTCGAACGAGATCATCGCCGCGCACTCGCTGGACGACGTGGGCCGGCACGAGTCGTGGCCCTCGGGCACGGCGAGCCTGCGCTGGATGCTGCACCACATGCTCGAGGAGACCGCGCGGCACCTCGGCCACCTCGACATCGTCCGCGAGCTGCTCGACGGCGGTCGCGGGTACTACTGACCGCGCGCGTCCCCGTCTCGGCCTGCAGCGTGGAGGCGCGATCGCGCCGGGTCGGCTCACCCGTAGGGGCGGGGAGCCGACCCGGCGCGCGGGCCGGCGACGGGGGAGGGCCGGCCGGCCCGGTCAGGGCGGGTGATGGGGAGTCAGCGGGCGAAGAGGGCCCGGGTCGCGGTCTCGTGCTCGGCGTAGGCCTGCGAGGCCTTGAGCGTCAGCCGGCCGACGTCGCCGAGCGACTCGGTCATCTGGGCCTGGACGCGCTGGTAGTCGGCCATGACGCGCTCGAACTCGACCTTGGCCGGGCCCTGCCAGTCGCCGCCGAGGCCGGCGAGGCGGCCCCGTAGCTCGGCGGCGCTGCTCGTGATGGAGTCGGCGAGGCGGTTGATGTCGGCCGCGGCGGCGGCGATGCGCTCGGTGTCGACGACGGAACGGGTCATGGTGTCCTCCTGCTCGATCGGGTGGCCGACCGGTCGGTGGCCTCAGGTCGAGGCTAGGTCGGTGCCGCGACACGCGTCGGGCGTCATCCACAGGCGCGGGCGCCGGCGTCCTGGCCTAGGCTCACGACTCATGACCGTGTGGATCGACCAGCCGATCTGGCCCGCCCACGGCAGGCTCTTCGCGCACCTGGCCAGCGACACGTCCTACGAGGAGCTGCACGCCGTGGCCCGCGCCGCGCAGCTGCACCCGCGGGCCTTCGACGGCGACCACTACGACGTGCCGGACGCGCGCTGGCAGGACGTCGTCGACGCCGGCGCCACCCCGACCGACGGCGCCGACCTCGCCCGCCGGCTCAACGCGTCGGGGCTGCGGCTGCGCAAGCGCAAGCGCGACCGCGGCGTCCGACGCATCCTCGACGTGACGTTCCCCAACGGGGCGAGCGACGTCGACCTCGTCGCCTCCGACGAGCCGCTCGACCCCGCGCGGGTCCTCGCGGCCATGGTCTTCGTGCGCGACCGCCGCGGCGACTTCGTCGTCGTGCACAGCGTCAGGCGCGGCGAGTGGGGCTCGCCGGGCGGCTGGCGCGAGGGCGACGAGACGCCGGTCGAGAACGCGGTGCGCGAGACGTTCGAGGAGACCGGACTGCGCCTGCGCCACCCCGACGTGCTGCCTTGCGGCTACGAGCGGTTCACGCCGAAGACCGACGACAACGTCTTCGGGCGCGACAAGCCCTACCTCCAGGTCTTCCGCACCCGGCTCGAGGACGTCCGACCCGCCCTGACCGACGGCGACGACGGCATCCACGAGACGCGGTGGGTGACGCCGCAGGAGTACGCGCAGCTGTGCGGGCGCCTCTTCTGGTGGCCGCTCGCCGTCGAGGTGTTCCCCGACCTCCGGGGCCTGGCGCCCACCGCCTGACCCTCGAACGAGACGACGCGTGCCGCCCACCGGGGTGGACGGCACGCGTCGGTGTTCAGGGCTGGTTCGCCTGCGGGGCAGGCGGGCCCGCGAGATCAGCGCTGGTTGGTGAAGTTCAGGGCGACGTCGAGGTCGGCCTCGCGCAGGAGGCGCTGCACGGCCTGGAGGTCGTCGCGCGACTTGCTCGAGACGCGCAGCTCGTCGCCCTGGATCTGGCTCTTGACGCCCTTGGGGCCCTCGTCGCGGATCAGCTTGTTGATCTTCTTCGCGTTCTCCTGGGAGATGCCCTCCTTGAGGGGCGCGTCGAGGTGGTACTCCTTGCCCGAGATGCGCGGGCCGGCCTCGGGGACGTCGAGGTGCTTGAGGCTGACCTTGCGCTTGACGAGGTGGGTCTGCACGACGTCGAGCACTGCGAGGCAGCGCTCCTCGGTGTTCGCCTTCATCTTGATGACGTCGCCGGCGAGGTCGACGGACGCGCCGACGTTCTTGAAGTCGTAGCGCGTCGCGATCTCCTTGCTCGCGCTGTTGACCGCGTTCGCGATCTCCTGCTTGTCGAACTTGCTGACGATGTCGAAGGAGGAGTCGGCCATCGGTGGGGTCCTTCCGCATGCTGTGGTCTGGGCTGCCGGGGCGGCGTGGCAGGGCTTCTCGCGAGGCCCGCGGACACGACGAAAGCGTCGTCGAGGCCCGATTCGGACCGCGCCCGATCTCTTGCTATCCTTCCAGACGCACCAAGGCAGGTTGCCCGAGCGGCCAATGGGAGCGGACTGTAAATCCGTCGCGAAAGCTTCGAAGGTTCGAATCCTTCACCTGCCACCCAGTGCCCCGAGAGGCCCTGACCAGCGGAGACGCCGGTCAGGGCCTCTCGCATGTACGGCGCGGGGGCATCTGGCGCCTCTGATTGCGCGGGTCGGGCCCGCAGCCGCAGAGGTCCTGGGCTCCTGCCGGACTCGAGGAGCGGGGCCGAAGACGGCCGTGGGCGGTCGCGGGCGGCCGAAGCCTCAGGACAGGCGCCAGACGGTCGTCGAGCGGAACACCTCGCCGGGGCGTAGCACGGTCGAGGGCAGGTCGGGCCGGTTGGGGGCGTCGGGGAAGCCCTGGGTCTCGAGTGCGATGCCGGCTCGGGGGCCGTACCGCCGGCCGGACAGCCCGATGATCGTCTCGTCGAAGTGGCCGCCGGTGTAGACCTGCACGCCCGGCTGGTCGGACTCGACGGTGAGGGTGCGCCCGCTGCGGCCCGTGAGGACGGCGGCGGTGCGCATGCCGGAGCCGCGCACGACGAAGTGGTGGTCGAGCCCGCGGGCCCGCCGCAGCTGTTCGTGGTCGTGCTGCAGGACGGTGCCGATGCGGCGGGGGGACCGCCAGTCGAGTGGCGTGCCGGTCACGGGGGCGAGGCCGGTGGGCAGCAAATCCGGTCGCACGGGTGCCACGGTGTCGGCCTCGACACGCAGGACGTGGTCGTCGACGCTGCCGGACCCCTCGCCGTCGAGGTTGACGTACGCGTGGTTGGTGAGGTTGACGACGGTGGCGCGGTCGGTCGTGGCGGTGTAGTCGAGGCGGACGGTCCTCGGCCCGATGCTGTAGGTGACCTCGGCGTCGAGCCGGCCGGGGAAGCCCTGGTCGCCGTCGGGGCTGGTCAGCCGCAGCCGCACGTGGTCGGTGGCGGCGTCCTCGACGGTCCAGACGCGTCGGTCGAAGCCGTCGGCCCCGCCGTGCAGGGTGTTCGGGCCCTCGTTCGTCGTGAGGGAGTACGTCGTGCCGTCGAGGGCGAACCTGCCGCCGGCGATGCGGTTGGCGTACCGACCGACGACAGCGCCGAGGTAGCCGCCGCCGGTGGCGTAGGTGCCGGCGTCGCGGTGCCCGAGGACGACGTCGACCGGGCCGTCGGAGTGGCCGTCCTGGACGACGAGCCGGCGCACGGCGGCACCGGCCGTCAGCACCTCGAGAGTGAGCCCGTCGGAGACGAGCTCGATGCTGGCGGGGCGGTGGACGGTCGACATGGGTTCTCCTGTCTGCGTAGAGATCTCGGGCGAGGTGCCGGGCGGCCCGTCGCGGGCCGCCCGGCGCCGGACGGGTCAGCTCGGCAGGAAGGTCGACTTCGAGCCGGACGCCGGAGCGACGGTCAGCCGGCCCTTGTCGTGCCGCACGTAGAGCGTCGGGTCGGCGACCGTGCGCAGCGACAGGCCCTTCGGCGTGGCCAGGCCCGGCAGCCGCACGAAGCTCGCGTCCGTGGCGAACGTCGCCCCGGTGTCGACCGGGTCGATCCGCAGGCTCGAGCCGGTGACGCGCACGTAGCGGTCGGGAAAGTTGACCGACTGCAGCGACACGGTGTCACCGCCGGCCAGGCCCGCGACGAAGCGGAACTGGCTGTCGGCGAGCTCCCGGACGTCGGCGTCGACCCGCAGCCCGTACTCGTAGTGGCGCACGAAAGAGCTCGACGCGTCGCCGGGCGAGAGCCGCAGGATCGGCCCGCCGACGCCGACCGGGACCCCGAAGAGTGGTGTGCCGTCGGGGTGCCAGTAGAGCCGCTGGGCGCGGGCGTGCCGGTTGGGGTCGTAGAGAGGGTCGCCGACGATGTCGCGGTAGTCGCGCGCGTGGTAGACGAGCACGTCGGTGACGCCGTCCTCGGCCACGGTGAAGCTGTTGTGACCCGGGCCGTACTGGCGGGTCTGCTCGTTCGTGGTGAACACGGGGTCCGGGCTCTTGGTCCAGGACCGGTGGTCGAGCAGGTTGGCCGACGCGTCGGCGGTGAGCAGCCCCATGCAGTACCGGGCGTCGGTGGCGCTCGCCGAGAACGTGAGGAAGACCTTCCCGTTGCGGACGAGGACCGCTGGTCCCTCGTTGACCTTGTACCCCTGTACCTCCCAGGGCAGCGTCGGGGTCGCGATGCGCACCGGGTCGGTGGCGAGCGCGAACGGCGAGGCCATCTCGGCGATGTAGAGGCTCGTGTTGACGGCGATCTCCGGCTCGCTCTGGGCCCACACGAGGTAGCGGCGTCCGGCGTGCTCGAACGTCGTCGAGTCGAGCGAGAACGACTGCCACGGCGTCAGGATCTGCCGTGGCGCGCCCCAGCCGGCGGGCTCCCGCGGGTCGGCGAGGTTCGACTCCATGACGTACATGCGGATGTTGAAGACGTTGCCGGCGTCGCCCGCGGCGAAGTAGACGTACCAGCGTCCGTCGATGCGGTGCAGCTCGGGCGCCCAGATGTGGCCGCCCATCTGGCCGGTCGACGGGCGGCGCCAGATGACCGACTCGCTCGCCGTGCCGAGGCCGGCGATGGTCGGCGCACCCCGGACGACGACCCGGTCGTACTCCGGCACCGAGCCGGTGAAGTAGTACGTGCCGTCGACGGGACGCGTGACGAACGGGTCGGCGCGCTGCCACACGAGCGGGCTCACGGTGGGGGCGCCGTAGACCTCGGCGTCGGTGCGTGCGGGCGTGGGCGCGGCCAGGGCGCGTCCGGACAGGGCGGGGACGGCCAGCCCCGTTGCGGCCAGGGCGAACCCGCCCTGCAGGAGCGTGCGCCGGGCGATGGCGTGGTGCAGCTGGGTGCGTGCGTCGTTCATGGTCGGCCTCACTTGAGCTGGACCCGGATGAAGGTCACCGAGTTCGGGTCGAAGGTGCGGGTGAAGGTGGGCGCGACGCCCTTGATCGTCGTCGTCACGGGCTCGACGGGCTGGGCGCTGCGGGTGTTCTGGGCCTCGGGGTCGCCGGAGATGACGGTCATCACGGCCCTGCCCATGACCCGCGTGCCGGCGCCGAGGTCGATGGTCGTGCGGGCCGGGGCGTTCTGGGCGTTGACGACCTTGACGACGAGCTGGTTGTTCGCGGTGTCGCGGGTGACGACCTGGGCGAACGGCTCGGTGACGGCGTCGTCACGGAAGCTGCCCCAGAGCGCGCCGTCGAGGTAGAGCTCGACCTGCCCGCCGCGGACCTTGACCTGCAGGTCGTAGGTGTGGCCGGTCGCGATGGTGTTCGGCTTGGCGAGCAGCGTCTGCTTGGCCCCGTTCGTGGCCTTCTCGACCGCGCCCTGGGTGTTGTTCCAGCCGCCGAGGTTCCACCAGTAGAAGTTGCCGGAGTCCTTGACGCCGAAGCCGACGAGGAATCCCTCGGCGCCGGACGTCTTCGTCGCCTTGAGCCGCAGGTCGTAGTCGTGCCACGCCGGGTCGCCCGCCGTGACGAGCGTGTCCTGCGCCGACGCGTCAGACTGCACGTAGGCGCCGTCCTGCACCGACCACGTGCCGCGGCCGGCCAGCGGCTTCCACTTCGAGGCGTCGCCGGAGAAGTCGTCGCTGAACAAGGGCGTGCCGTCGGCGCCGGTGACCGTGACGTCGTCGTACTTCGCGGCCGTGGCCCACGTCGACAGGCCGATGGCGCCGGTGATCGGCTTGGCTTGTGCGACAGCACCGCTCGCGGTGCTCGGTACGACGGCGTCGCCGACATTGTTCATGAACAGCTTCTGCACCTCGTAGCTCGTCGAGCCCCACGAGGCGTTGTTGTCGAACCAGATCATGTCCGGCTTCCACTGGACGTAGTCGACGTTCGACAGCAACGGTGCGTACGACGCCATCTTGACGACGTCCGCGTTGCGCTCGAGGCCCGTCATGAAGGCCGCCTCGGACAGGGAGTTGCGCAGCTTGCTGTCGAGCGAGGCGTATTCGCCGAGGAAGACCTTCGGGCCCTGGCGGTCGTAGGTGTCGTAGCGGGCGTTGTTCTGCAGGAACCACTCCGGGCTGTTGTAGTAGTGCTCGTCCAGCATCGCCGTGCCGTGGTCCTTGTTGAGCTGCCACAGCCGGTCGAAGGTCGTGCCGGTGTCGTCGGGCCCGGAGTTCGACAGCACGGTGACGTCGGGGTAGCGGGCCTTGATCGCCGCCTCGAACTTCACGAAGTTGGCGAAGTAGGCGTCGGGGAGGTTCTCCTCGTTGCCGATCGCGATCCGGCTCAGGCCGAAAGGCGCCGGGTGGCCCATGGCGGCGCGCTTGGCACCCCATTCGCTCGTCACCGGTCCGTTGGCGAACTCGATGAGGTCGAGGGTGTCCTGGATGTGGCGCTGCAGGAGGGCGTCGTCGACCGTGGCGCGGTTCTGTCCGCACCCGGTGACGAGGGCCGGCACGACGGGGACGGGCATCGCGCCGATGTCCTCGGCGAACTGGAAGTACTCGTAGTAGCCGAGCCCGTAGGACTGGTTGTAGCCCCAGAAGTTGGCGTTCGTCGCGCGCTGCTCGACGGGGCCGATGGTGTCCTTCCACTGGTAGCTGCGGGCCCGCGGGTAGCCGTGCTCGGCGTCGTAGGAGTACATGCTGCCGGTGTTGACGAGGCAGCCTCCGGGGAAGCGGACGAAGCCGGGGTGCAGGGCCGCGACCTTCTCGGCGAGGTCCTTGCGCAGGCCGTTCGCCCGCCCCTTGTACGTGTCGCGGGGGAAGAGCGAGACCATGTCGAGTCGCAGGGTGCCGGTGCCGGCGGCCTCGACCGCGAGGCGGGCGCTGGTCGTCGACGCCGTCGCGACGAAGCTGCCGCGGTACTGGCGCCACGTGTCGCCGGCCACCTGCAGCGTCAGGGGCGTGGCGTACGTCGTCGTGCGGGCCGCGTCGCGCACCGACACCGTGAGCGGGGTGGCGGACGCCGCGTCGGTGCGCGCCCAGACGCTGAAGTCGTAGGTCTGGCCGGTCTCGAGCCGGACGCCGGTGTTGTAGCCGGCGTTGGCCAGGCCGTACCGACCGCCCGAGGGGCTGGTGAGGGTGAGGCGCAGGTAGGTGCGGTTGCGCTCGTTCATCCGCTCGGCGTCATCGACGGTGGCGGCCGCCCCGCTTCCACCGGCCGTGCTCGAGGCGCTCCAGCCGGTGAGGCCGGTGTAGCCGCGGTTGTCGGTCGGGGAGTACTCGAAGGAGCGGTTCTGGACGAGCTCGGCGTAGAGGCCGCCGTCGGCGGCGCGGTTGATGTCCTCGAAGAAGACGCCGTACATCGAACGGTCGATGGTGGGGCCGGACCGGGACGGGTCGACGGTGATGCGGTAGTCGAGGGGCTCGGGCGTGGCCGCCCGGGCGCTCGGCAGGCCGGCGAGCAGCCCGACGCCGAGGACGCCGGTCGCGAGGCCCGCAACGAGGCGTGCGTGGCTCATGGGACACCTTTCGTGGGGGAGTGGGGTGGCGGGTGCCGTGTGTCCGGGTGTCCTCCGCGCACGGGACGGCACCGGTCCGGAGCTGCCCTGCCCACGAACGTGAGCGCTAACATAGCAGCCCGCGCACAGGCGTCAAGAGGCCTGAAAAAGTTCGGACAGGGGGTTGACGGCGGCGAATGTTAACGTTCACACTCTTGCCTCAAGTGGCCTGACGGTCACGGCGGACGAGGAGGTCGGCCGCACCCAGGCGCCAACGACGGCGTCCCGAGTTTGGAGGCAGTTCAGTGCTGAAGAAGATCCTTCCGGTGGCCGTCGGAGCCGTGGCGCTCGTCGCGCTCTCGGCCTGTGGCGGCGGCAGCAGCGCAGCGCCCGGCGCCGGCGGCGGCGCCGCGGGCAAGGGCGCGATCGTCATGGGCTTCGCCCAGGTCGGCGCCGAGAGTGGCTGGCGCACCGCCAACACGAAGAACGTCCAGGAGTCGGCCAAGGCCGCCGGCATCGAGCTGAAGTTCTCCGACGCGCAGCAGAAGCAGGAGAACCAGATCAAGGCGATCCGCAGCTTCATCCAGCAGAAGGTCGACGTCATCGCCTTCAGCCCCGTCGTCGAGACCGGCTGGGACACCGTCCTGCTCGAGGCCAAGCGCGCCAACATCCCCGTCATCCTCACCGACCGCGCCGTCGACTCCGAGGACACGTCGCTCTACAAGACCTTCCTCGGCTCCGACTTCGTCGCCGAGGGCAAGAAGGCCGGTGACTGGCTCGTCAAGGACAGCCAGGGCAAGAGCGAGGTCAACGTCGTGGAGCTGCAGGGCACGACCGGCGCGGCCCCCGCCATCGACCGCAAGAAGGGCTTCGCCGACGCCATCGCCGCCGCCCCGCAGATCAAGGTCGTCGCCTCTCAGACCGGCGACTTCACCCGCTCCGGCGGCAAGCAGGTCATGGAGGCCTTCCTCAAGTCGGTCCCGAAGATCGACGTCGTCTACGCCCACAACGACGACATGGGCCTCGGCGCCATCGAGGCCATCGAGGCCGCCGGCAAGGTGCCGGGCAAGGACATCAAGGTCATCACCGTCGACGCCGTCCACGACGGCATGCAGGCCCTGGCCGACGGCAAGATCAACTACATCGTCGAGTGCAGCCCGCTGCTCGGCGGCCAGCTGATGGACCTCGCCAAGAAGGTCATCGCCGGTGAGTCGGTGCCCGAGCGCGTCGTCACCGAGGAGACCACCTTCACGCAGGAGCAGGCCAAGGCGGCCCTGCCCTCGCGCAAGTACTGAGGTCGACCCGGGCCCGGCCCGAGCGTCCCTTGCCAGACGGCGGTCCCCGCCACCCTCCGGGTGTGGTGGCGGGGACCGCCCACCAGCCGCAACAGCCGACCGCATCGGCACGCGGCGCACCCAGCCGTCCAACACCCGCCCATCCGCATCCGGAACCGAAGGACACGTCATGACGGTCACGCCGAGCCCGCGGCCACCCGACCCAGCCCGACCCGTCGTCGCGATGAGCGGCATCACGATGGAGTTCCCCGGCGTCGTCGCCCTGCAGGACGTCGACTTCCGGCTCCTGCCCGGAGAGGTGCACGCCCTCATGGGCGAGAACGGCGCCGGCAAGTCGACCCTCATCAAGGTGCTGACCGGCGTCTACACCGCGACGAGCGGCACGACGCAGCTCGACGGCTCCGGCGTCCGGTTCTCCGGCCCCGGCGAGGCCCAGGCGGCCGGTGTCGCGACCGTGTATCAGGAGGTCAACCTCTGCCCCAACCTGTCGGTCGCCGAGAACATCCTGCTGGGTCGTGAGCCGCACCGGTTCGGGGCCATCGACGCCGGTGCCACCCGCGCCCGCGCCGCCGAGCTGCTCACGCGCATGGGCCTGTCCATCGACCCGGGCTCGGTCCTCGCCGAGCACCCCATCGCCGTGCAGCAGCTCGTCGCCATCGCGCGGGCCGTCGCGGTCGACGCGCGGGTGCTCATCCTCGACGAGCCCACCTCGAGCCTCGACCAGGACGAGGTCGCCGAGCTGTTCCGGATCATGCGCCACCTGCGCGACCAGGGCGTGGCCATCCTCTTCGTCTCGCACTTCCTCGAACAGGTCTACGAGATCGCCGACCGCATGACGGTCCTGCGCAACGGCCGCCTCGTCGGGGAGTACCTCACGCGCGACCTGTCCCGGATCCAGCTCGTGTCGGCGATGATCGGCCGCGAGCTCGGCGTGCTCGAGGAGGTCGAGCGCCTGGCCGAGGACGCCGGCTCCGGCACGGCCGAGGCGCCGCCGGTCCTCGAGGCCACGGGCCTGGGCCGACGCGGCTCCATCGCCCCGTTCGACCTGACGATCTGCGCCGGCGAGGTCATCGGGCTCGCCGGCCTGCTCGGCAGCGGCCGCACCGAGCTGGCCCGGCTGCTCTTCGGCGCCGACCGCGCCGACTCGGGCTCCCTCCGCGTCGGCGGCACGGCCGTCTCGCTGCGCACGCCCCGGGCTGCGATCGCCTCCGGGATCGCCTTCTGCTCCGAGGACCGCAAGGGCGAGGGGATCCTCGCCGACCTGTCGATCCGCGACAACCTCGTCCTCGCGATGCAGGCCGCGCGCGGCTGGGCACGGCCCATCCCGCGGCGCACCAAGGACGAGCTCGTCACCCGATGGATCGAGACCCTCGACATCCGCCCGGCCGACCCCGACGCGATCGTCGGGCGCCTGTCCGGTGGCAACCAGCAGAAGGTGCTCCTCGCCCGCTGGCTCGTCACGAACCCGCGGCTGCTCATCCTCGACGAGCCGACCCGTGGCATCGACATCGGCGCCAAGGCCCAGATCCAGAAGCTCGTGGCCCAGCTGGCCGCCGACGGCATGGCCGTCCTCTACATCTCCGCCGAGCTCGAGGAGGTGGCCCGTCTCTCGCACCGCGTCGTCGTGCTCAAGGACCGCGCCAAGGTCGCCGAGCTCGACGCGTCGGCCACCGTCGACGACATCCTGCACCTCATCGCCGAGACCGACGCCGCGGCCCTGACCGAGCAGGTGGCCTCGTGAGCACCCCGTCCCGCGCCACCGCCGCGACGAGCGAGAGCCTGGCCCAGCGCGTCCGGGGCAGCCGGCTGCTCTGGCCCGTCGTCGCCCTCGTAGCGCTCCTCGTGGCCAACGCCGTGAGCAACCCGGGCTTCCTCTCGGTCCGCCTCCAGGACGGCCACCTCTACGGCAGCCTGATCGACATCCTCAAGAACGGCGCACCGACGCTGCTCATCGCCCTCGGCATGACGCTCGTCATCGCCACCCGCGGCATCGACCTGTCGGTCGGCGCGGTCGCGGCCATCGCGGGTGCGGTGGCGTGCACGACGATCGTCGCCTCGCCCGACCCGACGGGTCCCGGCGCAGCGGTTCGCGGCGTGCTCGTGGCCCTCGCCCTCTGCGTCGTGCTCGGGCTCTGGAACGGCTTCCTCGTCGCAGCGCTGGGGATCCAGCCGATCATCGCGACGCTCGTGCTCATGACGGCCGGCCGCGGCATCGCCATGCTCGTCACCGACGGGCAGATCATCACCGTCCGAAACGGGCCGTTCAGCGAGATCGGGTCGGGCTTCCTGCTCCTGCCGGTCGCGATCCTCGTGGCGCTCGCGGTGCTCGTCGCCGTCGCGCTGGTGACCCGTCGCACGGCCCTCGGCCTGCTCATCGAGTCGGTCGGCATCAACCCCGAGGCGAGCCGCCTCGTCGGCATCCGCTCGCGCACCATCATCTGGACCGTCTACGTCTTCGCAGCCCTGTGTGCCGGCGTGGCCGGGCTCATGATCAGCTCGAACGTCAGCGCCGCCGACGCGAACAACGCCGGCCTGTGGATCGAGATGGACGCCATCCTGGCGGTCGTCATCGGCGGCACGTCGCTGGCCGGCGGCCGCTACTCGCTCGGCGGCACGCTCGTGGGCGCCCTCATCATCCAGACCCTGACGACGACGGTGTACTCGATGGGCATCGCGCCCGAGGTGACGCTCGTGTTCAAGGCGCTCGTCGTCCTCGCCGTGTGCCTGCTTCAGGCCCCGCGAGTGCGGGAGCGGTTCCGCCGCCGGCGCCCGTCCACGGCTCGACCGGCCAGCGTGACCACGGAACCGTCCGTGGCGCAGGGTGATCCGGCGGGTGGCCACGACGCCGCGTCGATTGACACCGACACCGACACCGTCCCGTCCGTCGCCAAGCAGAAGGTGGCCCAGCCATGACGACGACCACCCGGACGCCGACTCCCGCCCCGACGCGTCGCACCGTGCCCGGCGTGTCACGCCTGCCGAGGATCCCCGGGCGGGTGCTGCCCGTGGTGGCGACCTTCGTCCTCTTCGTGCTCCTCTTCGGCGCCGGCTCGGTGCGCTACGAGGGGTTCACGTCAGGCCAGGTGTTCGCCAACCTCTTCATCGACAACGCCTTCCTCATCGTCCTCGCGGTCGGCATGACCTTCGTCATCCTCACCGGCGGCATCGACCTGTCCGTCGGCGCGGTCGTGGCGCTCTCCACGATGGTCGCCGCAGCGACGCTGCGGGCCGGGCTGCCGGCACCCGTCGTCATCCTGCTCGTGCTCGCCGCGGGCACCGGGCTCGGCGTCGTCATGGGCCTGGTCATCCACCACTTCGAGATCCAGCCGTTCATCGTCACCCTCGCCGGGATGTTCCTGGCGCGCGGCCTGTGCTTCGTCATCGGCGTCGAGTCGATCTCGATCAAGGACCCGTTCTTCCGAGCCCTCGCCACCGGCACCATCGAGCTCGGCGGCGGCGTCGTCATCACGTGGAGCGTCGTCATCGCCCTCGTCGTCGTCGCCGTGGCCGCCTGGGTGCTGCACCGGACGCGCTTCGGCCGCACCGTGTACGCGGTCGGCGGCAGCGAGTCGTCGGCGGCCCTCATGGGGCTGCCGGTCGGCCGCGTCAAGGTGGCCGTCTACGGTGTCAGCGGGCTCTGCGCGTCGATCGCCGGGCTGCTCTTCAGCGTCTACATGCTCTCGGGCTACGGGCTGCACGCCGTGGGAATGGAGCTCGACGCCATCGCGTCGGTCGTCATCGGCGGCACGCTGCTCTCCGGCGGCGTCGGGTTCGTGCTCGGATCGCTCCTCGGGGTCCTCGTCCTGGGTGTCATCCAGACACTGATCTCGTTCCAAGGCACGCTGAGCTCATGGTGGACAAAGATCGCGATCGGAACCCTGCTGCTGCTGTTCATCGTCATGCAGCGCCTCTTCACGAGGAGGGCGAGGTGACCGACACCGCGGCGCGGGCCCCCGTCATGCAGGACGTCGCGCGGCTCGCCGGCGTCTCGCACCAGACCGTCTCGCGCGTCATCAACGGCGCCACGAGCATCCGGCCCGAGACCCGCGAGCGCGTCCTGCAGGCGATCGAGCGCCTGGGGTACCGGCCCAACACGGCGGCCCGCGCTCTCGTCAGCGGCCGGTCGGCGACCATCGGCATCATCGCCACGGCGTCGACGCTCTTCGGGCCGACGAGCGTGCACCGCACGGTCAACGTCGCCGCCCGCGAGGCAGGCTTCTTCGCCTCGTCGGTGTCGCTGTCGGAGATGACGCGCGAGGGTTTCGACGCCGCCGTCGACCACCTCGACCGGCTGGCCGTCGAGGGGATCGTCGTCATCGCCGGTCACGACGAGGCGCTCGAGGTGGCCAGGTCGCGCAGCGCCCACACCCCGTTCGTCATCGTCGAGGGCGACCTGACCCGGGCGCGTCGCACGGTCGGCGTCGACAACGTAGCGGGCGCCCGCCTGGCGACCCGGCACCTGCTCGACCTCGGCCACACCGAGATCGCCCACATCACCGGCCCGCTCGACTGGGCCGAGGCCCGGGCCCGGTCCGAGGGCTGGCGCGCCGAGATGGTGTCGGCGGGCCTGCGCCCCATGGAGCCGGTGGCGGGGGACTGGAGCGCCGGGAGCGGCTACCGCGCCGGGCTGCACCTCGCGGCGGACGAGGCGGTCACCGCGGTCTTCGCCGCCAACGACCAGATGGCCATCGGGGCCCTGCGCGCCCTGCATGAGGCCGGCCGGCGCGTGCCCGAGGACGTCAGCGTCGTCGGCTTCGACGACGTGCCGGAGGCCGAGTACGTCATCCCGCCGCTCACCACGGTCCGCCAGGACTTCGAGCAGATCGGCCGTGAGGCCATCGCCATGCTCACGCAGGTGATCTCCGGCGACACCGACCAGGAGCCGAGCCTCATCGACCCCGAGCTCATCGTTCGCGCGAGCACCGCGCCGCCGCTGTCGACACGACCGCCCCGAAACCCCTGAAGCCCCAGGAGCACCCACACATGACCAGCCCCGCCCTCGCCCCGCCGCGCTACGTCGTCGGCGTCGACTTCGGCACGCTGTCCGGCCGCGCGCTCGTCGTCCGCGTCGACGACGGCGCCGAGCTCGGCTCGGCCGTCCACGAGTACGCCCACGCGGTCGTCACCGACCGGCTGCCGGGTGGGGGTGCGACGCTGCCGCCCGAGTGGGCGCTGCAGGTGCCCGAGGACTACCGCGACGTGCTGCGCCGCGCGGTGCCGGCCGCGGTGGCAGCGGCCGGGATCGACCCGGCCGACGTCGTCGGCGTCGCCACCGACTTCACCGCGTGCACCGTGCTGCCGACGACGGCCGAGGGCACGCCGCTGTCCGAGCTGGCGCAGTGGGCCGACCGGCCGCACGCGTACACCAAGCTGTGGCGCCACCACGCGGCCCAGGGCCAGGCGGACCGGATCAACCGGCTCGCCGAGGAGCGGGCCGAGGCGTGGCTGCCGCGCTACGGCGGGCTCATCAGCTCGGAGTGGGAGTTCGCCAAGGCGCTGCAGGTGCTCGAGGAGGACCCCGAGGTCTACCGCGCCACCGAGCGGTGGGTCGAGGCCGCCGACTGGATCGTGTGGCAGCTGTGCGGTCGTTACGTGCGCAACGCGTGCACGGCCGGGTACAAGGGCATCCGTCAGGACGGTACGTACCCGTCGGAGGACTTCTGCGCCGCCCTCAACCCGGACTTCCGCACCTTCGTCGCCGACAAGCTCGACCAGCCGATCGGCGAGCTCGGTTCCCGCGCAGGCGGGCTCACCGCCGAGGCTGCCGCCTGGACGGGGCTGCCCGAGGGCATCGCGGTCGCGGTCGGCAACGTCGACGCGCACGTGACGGCGCCGGCGGCGCAGGCCACCGGGCCGGGGCAGATGGTCGCGATCATGGGCACCTCGACGTGCCACGTCATGAGCGGCGAGGTGCTGCGCGAGGTGCCCGGCATGTGCGGCGTCGTCGACGGCGGCATCGTCGAGGGCCTCTACGGCTACGAGGCCGGCCAGTCCGGCGTCGGCGACATCTTCGGCTGGTTCACCCGCACCGGGGTACCGGGCGAGTACGCCACGGCCGCAGCGGAGTCCGGCGAGTCGATCCACGAGCACCTGACGCGCCTCGCCTCCGGCCAGGCCGTGGGGGAGCACGGGCTCGTGGCGCTCGACTGGCACAGCGGCAACCGGTCGGTCCTCGTCGACCACGAGCTGTCGGGGCTGGTCGTCGGGCAGACCCTCGCGACCCGGCCCGAGGACGTGTACCGCGCCCTGCTCGAAGCCACGGCCTTCGGCACCCGGGTCATCCTCGAGGCGTTCCGCGACAGCGGCGTCCCGGTCTCCGAGCTCGTCATCGCGGGAGGCCTGGCGAAGAACCCGCTGCTCATGCAGGTCTACGCCGACGTCACGCGGCTGCCGCTGTCGGTGATCGGCTCCGAGCAGGGCCCGGCGCTCGGCTCGGCCATCCACGCGGCGGTCGCCGCAGGTGCCCACCCCGACGTCGCCGGCGCCGCCGAGGCGATGGGCCGGGTGCGGCGCGGCGTCTCCGTGCCCCGCGAGGCCGAGGCCGAGGCCTACGACGCGCTGTACGCCGAGTACCTGGCGCTGCACGACCACTTCGGCCGTGGTGGCAACGACGTCATGAAGCGGCTGAAGGCTCTGCGACGCAAGGCGATCGAGGGTCGCGAGTCGACGTCGCCGGTCACCGATTCCGGCCCCTCCTCCACGCTGGAGGTCAGTGCAGGCGGTGAGGCGGCGTGAGCGTGGCCACGGATGTTAACGCAACCATCGCGGCTCTGAGGCGCGAGGTCTGCGCCCTGCACGCCGAGCTGACGCGGTACGGGCTCGTCATCTGGACGGCGGGAAACGTGTCCGCACGGGTCCCCGGCCGCGATCTCATGGTCATCAAGCCGAGCGGGGTCTCCTACGACGACCTGACGCCCGAGAACATGGTCGTGTGCGACCTGCACGGCCGCGTCGTCGAGGGCGACCTCGCGCCGTCCAGCGACACCGACGCGCAGGCCTACGTGTACCGGCACCTGCCCGAGATCGGCGGTGTCGTGCACACGCACTCGACGTACGCGACCGCGTGGGCCTCACGGGGAGAAGCGATCCCGTGCGCGCTGACGATGATGGCCGACGAGTTCGGTGGCGAGATCCCGGTCGGCCCGTTCGCCCTCATCGGTGACGACTCGATCGGCCGCGGCATCGTCGACACCCTGACGCAGAGCCGCTCGGCCGCCGTCCTCATGCGCAACCACGGCGTCTTCACCATCGGCAAGGACGCCCGGTCGGCCGTCAAGGCCGCCGTCATGTGCGAGGACGTCGCCCGCACCGTCCACATCGCCCGCCAGCTCGGCGAGCCGATCGCCATCGACCCCGCCCACGTCGACTCGCTCTACGACCGCTACCAGAACGTATACGGCCAGCGCTGACGCGCTCGGCCCAGAAGGAGACCCCCCATGAGCACCGCCTCCGACCCGCGCCACTCCTCCGACCCGCGCGAGGTGTGGTTCCTCACCGGCAGCCAGGGCCTCTACGGCGAGGACACCCTGCGTCAGGTGGCCGAGCAGAGCCAGACGATCGCCAAGGAGGTCGACGCCGGCGGCCAGCTGCCGGTCAAGGTCGTCTGGAAGCCGGTGCTCACCGACGGGCAGGCCATCCACGCCGCGGTGCTTGCGGCCAACGCCGCTCCGGAGTGCGTCGGCGTCATCACGTGGATGCACACGTTCTCCCCGGCCAAGATGTGGATCACCGGCCTGGACGCGCTGCGCAAGCCGATGCTGCACCTGCACACCCAGGCAGGCATGGAACTGCCGTGGTCGACGATCGACATGGACTTCATGAACCTCAACCAGGCCGCTCACGGCGACCGCGAGTTCGGTTACGTCGCAGCGAGGCTCGGTGTCGCCCGCAAGGTCGTGGCCGGCCACGTCGGCAACCCGGCAGTCCTCGACCGCGTGGCGGCGTGGGCCCGGGCCGCTGTCGGCGTTGCCGAGCTGCGCTCGCTGCGGCTGGCGCGCTTCGGCGACAACATGCGCGACGTCGCCGTCACCGAGGGCGACAAGGTCGAGGCCCAGCTGCGGTTCGGCGTCTCGGTCAACACCTACGGTGTCAACGACCTCGTCGAGGTCGTCGACGCCGTGGCCGACGCCGACGTCGACGCGCTCGTGCGCGAGTACCTCGACACCTACGCCGTCGCTCCGGAGCTGCGCCCGGGCGGCGACCGGCACGCGTCGCTGCGCTACGGCGCCCGCATCGAGGCCGGCCTGCGGACGTTCCTGCTCGACGGCGGCTTCGGCGCGTTCACGACGAACTTCGAGGACCTCGGTGGTCTGCGCCAGCTGCCCGGCCTCGCGGTGCAGCGGCTGATGGCCGACGGCTACGGCTTCGGGGGCGAGGGCGACTGGAAGACCTCGGTGCTGCTGCGCGCGACCAAGGCCATGGCACAGGGCCGCCCGGGTGGCACGAGCTTCATGGAGGACTACACCTACCACCTCGTCCCCGGGCAGGAGAAGATCCTCGGCGCGCACATGCTCGAGGTGTGCCCGAGCATCGCCGGATCCGGTGCGGACCGGCAGCCCTCGCTCGAGATCCACCCGCTCGGCATCGGCGGCCGGGAGGACCCGGTGCGGCTGCGCTTCACCGCGGCTCCGGGGCCGGGCGTCGTCGTCGGCATGAGCGATCTCGGTGACCGGTTCCGCTTGACCCTCAACGAGATCGACGTCGTCGAGCCGGACGCCGACCTGCCGCGCCTGCCGGTGGCGTGCGCCGTGTGGGAGCCCCGCCCGAACCTGTCGACGTCGGCCGAGTCCTGGCTGTTGGCCGGGGGGCCGCACCACACGGTGCTGTCCACCGCCGTCGGCACGCCGGAGTTCCGCGACCTCGCCGAGATGGTCGGCACCGAGCTCGTCGTCATCGACGCGTCCTCCACCCCGGAGTCCACCCGCGACACCCTGCGCTGGAGCGCCGCCTACCACCGCCTCGCTGCCCGGCTCTGACCCGGCACGACACACCCGGACACCACCCTCCGCCCGCGGCTGCCCGCCGCGGGCCCGACAAGGAAGTCACCGGCATGTCCGACACGATGCTGCGCGGGATCTCCCGGCGGCCGCTCGCGGTCCTCGCGACCCTCTCCGTCACCCTGTCCCTGGCCCTGTCGACAGTCGTCGCCGTGGCCGCTCCGGCACGGGCCACCACCCTCGACGACGGGCTCGTCGTGCGGTACGCGCTCGACCAGCCATCCGGCACGAGCGTGCCCGACGCGTCCGGGCACGGCCACGACGCCACGGTCAGCGGCGACACGAGCTGGCTCGGCACCGAGGGCCTCGGCCTCGGTGGCACGAACGGCCACCTGCGACTGCCGAACGACCTCATGCGTGGCCTGTCCGCCATCACCGTGTCGACCCAGGTATGGGTCGACCCGGCCCAGGCCACCCCGTACTTCATCTGGGGCCTTGGCAACACGACGAGCGGTGCCGGCAACGGCTACCTCTTCACGACGGGAAACGCCTACCGCGCCTCGATCGCGAGCGGCAACTGGTCCACCGAGCAGACCGTCACCTCCGGCCGCAACGTCGATCGCGGCCAGTGGCGCACCCTGACCTACACCCTCGACGCCGGCACCGCGGTCCTCTACGAGGATGGTGTCGAGGTCGGGCGCAAGTCCGGCGTCACCCTCACCCCCGGCTCGATCGGCGGCGGCACGACGACCGCCAACTACCTCGGCCGCTCGGTGTACACCGGCGACAGGTACCTCAAGGGCAAGGTCCGCGACTTCCGCCTCTACGACCGCGCGCTCACAGCCGACGAGGCCGCCCGGCTCGGCGCACAGACCGCGTCGCTGCGCGTCGCGTCCGATGCCGCGGCCCTGGACCTCGGCGACACCTCCGCCGTGACCGACGACCTTCCGCTCGCGACGAAGGGCGCCGGCGGCTCGACTGTCACGTGGACCTCCGGCGACCCGTCGGTCGTCGCTCCCGACGGCACCGTGACGCGTCCGGCTCCCGGAACGGGCAATGCGACCGTCACGCTGACGGCGACGATCGCCTATGCCGCGTCGAGCGCGTCGAGGACCTTCACCGTCACCGTCCTGCAGGACATCACCGACGAGCAGAAGGTATCGAACGCCCTTGCGGCCGTGAGCATCCCGGATGCCGGTGCGGTGCGCGGCAACGTCACCCTCCCGACGAAGGCGGCGCGCGGCGTCACCCTGTCGTGGACGACGAAGGACCCCGGCGTCGTCACCGCCACCGGCGAGGTGACGCGTCCGGCCTTCGGCAGCAAGGACGCCAGGGGCCGGCTCGTCGTGCGCGCTGCGCTCGGCGCGGTGTCGGCCACGCGCAACATCAGGCTGACCGTCCTCGCGGCCCCGAAGAAGGAGCCGCTCGAGGGCTACGCCTTCGCGTACTTCACCGGTGAGGGCAGCGCCGACGGCGAACAGATCTACATGGCCGGCAGCCGCGGCAACGACCCACTGCACTGGGACGAGCTGAACGGCGGCCGCCCGGTCCTCACCTCCACCGAGGGCGAGGAGGGCGTCCGCGACCCGTTCGTCATCCGCAGCCCCGAGGGCGACCGGTTCTTCCTCATCGCCACCGACCTCAAGATCTACGGCAACGGCGACTGGGACCGCAGCCAGCGCACCGGCAGCCGCTACATCGAGGTCTGGGAGTCCACCGACCTCGTCAACTGGGGCCAGCAGCGTCACGTCCTCGTCTCGCCGAAGGAGGCCGGCAACACGTGGGCGCCCGAGGCGTACTACGACGACACCATCGGCGCGTACGTCGTGTTCTGGGCCTCGAAGCTCTACGCCGCCGACGACCCGCAGCACACCGGCAGCACCTACAACAGGATGATGTTCACGACGACCCGCGACTTCCGCACCTTCAGCGAGCCGAAGGTCTGGGTCGACCCCGGCTACTCGGTCATCGACTCGACGGTCATCAAGAACGGCGACACGTACTACCGGTTCACCAAGGACGAGCGGAACAACACCTCCTCGACGCCGTGCAGCAAGTTCATCCTCGAGCAGAAGTCGACCTCGCTGCTCTCGACCGACTGGGGCTTCGTCAAGGACTGCATCGGCAAGGCGACCGCGACGAGCGCCGGCATCAACCAGGGTGAGGGCCCGACCGTGTTCAAGTCGAACACCGAGGACAAGTGGTACGTCTTCATCGACGAGTTCGGGGGTCGCGGTTACGTGCCCTTCGAGACCACCGACCTCGAGTCCGGCCGGTTCACGATGTCCAGGGACTACCAGCTGCCCGGCCGCCCGCGCCACGGAACGGTGCTGCCGGTGACGAAGGCCGAGCTCGACCGGCTGCGCAGCGGGCCGACGCCCGCGGCGTCGACGAAGAAGGGAGTCGTCGCCGACTACCGCTTCGGCGCCGCTGCCGGCGGCACCGCGACGAGCGTCCCCGACGCGACGGGCGGCCAGCGCGCCGCGACCCTCAAGGGCGACGCGACGCGTACGGACGACGCCGTCGAGCTCGGTGGCACGAACGGCTACGTCGACCTGCCCGACAACCTGCTCGCCGGCCTCGACGCGGTCACCGTGTCGACGCAGGTGTGGCTCGACCCGAGCCAGCCGACGCCCTACTTCCTCTGGGGTCTGGGCAACACGCTGAACGGATCCGGCAACGGCTACCTCTTCGCGACGGGCAACGCGTACCGCACGGCCATCGCCCAGGGCGACTACTCGACCGAGCAGAACACCGCGTCGGGTCGCGACGTGCCGCGCGCGTCGTGGCACACGTTGACCTACACCCTGGGTGGCGGCACGGCCGTGCTCTACCTCGACGGTGCGGAGGTCGCCCGGAAGACCGGTGTCACCGTGACGCCGGGCCAGCTCGGCGACGGCGTGACGACCGCGAACTACGTCGGCCGCTCGCTCTACTCGGGCGACCGCTACCTCAAGGGCAAGGTCCGCTCGTTCACGCTGTGGAACCGGGGGCTGTCGGCGAAGGAGGTGCTCGCGCTGCCGGGCAACGAGACCGTCATCGGCTCGGTGAAGCTCGACGCGCTCAAGGTGCCGGCGATCATCGACGCCACCGCCGCGACCGTGACCCTGCCGGTGAAGCCCGGCACCGACGTCACTCACCTCGCACCCGAGCTCGGCCTGCCGGGCGACGCGCGGGTGTCGCCCGGCAACGGCTCGACACAGGACTTCTCGGGTCCGGTGACGTACACCGTGACCGGAGCCGACGGGTCGAACCGCGCCTGGACCGTCAAGGCGGTCGTCATGAACAGCCCGGTGCTGCCCGGCTACAACGCCGACCCCAACATCGTCCGGTTCGGCGACACGTACTGGATCTACGCGACGACCGACGGCTTCGACGGCTGGTCGGGCACGACGTTCAAGACGTGGTCGAGCACCGACCTCGTGCACTGGACCGAGCACCCGGTCATCCTCGACCTCGGGCCGGACGTCACGTGGGCCGACGGACGCGCCTGGGCGCCGGCGGCGATCGAGAAGAACGGCAAGTACTACCTGTACTTCTGCGCCGACGCCAAGATCGGTGTGGCCGTGGCGGACTCGCCCGCGGGGCCGTTCAAGGACGCCATCGGCAAGCCTCTCGTCGCGTCGAACCCCAACGGTGGTCAGGCGATCGACCCGGCGGTCTTCACCGACGACGACGGCCAGAGCTACCTCTACTGGGGCAACGGCAATGCCTACGTGGTGCCGCTCGACGCCGACATGACCTCCTATGACCCCGCGAAGGTCGTTCGGCTCACCGGCCTCACCGACTTCCGCGAGGGGCTGTTCATGCACAAGCGGAACGGCATCTACTACCTGTCGTGGTCGATCGACGACACGCGGAGCGAGAACTACCGGGTCGGTTACGCGACGATGACCTCGCCGCTCGGCGGCGGCCTCGTCAACCGGGGCGTCATCCTGTCCAAGGACCCATCGCTCGGGATCCTCGGCACCGGCCACCACTCGGTGCTCCAGGTGCCCGGTACCGACGACTGGTACATCGTCTACCACCGCTTCGCCATCCCCGGCGGAGATGGCACCCACCGCGAGGTCACCATCGACCGGCTGCACTACAACCCCGACGGCACCATCGCCCCCGTCGCGCCGACGCTCGAGAGTGTGCCGCCGCTGCCCTGACCCCGCCATCGGACGAAGGCCGGGTTCCGACGGCCGATGGCAGAGCATGGAACCTCGAACGCCGTGAGGCCCTGACCCGCGCAGTTGCGGATCAGGGCCTCACCGCGCGACGAACGGGTGTCCGTCCCTTCGAAGGCCGCAGGATCACGGCCCGACTGGGACCGAGGAACTCGGGAGACGACGACAGTCGCGCGCCCACCCGACAGGGAGCCTGTCGGGTGGGCGCGCTTGCGTCTACCGGGTGGTCGTCAGCTCACAGGGTCACCGTGCTCGTGCCGGCCGGCACGGAGACGACCTTCGGCTTGCCCCCTCCACGTGGCAGGAGCGAGAGCCGCGTCGGCTGCTCCGCCTTGACGGAGAACGTCGCCGTCGTGCCGTCGTAGACGAAGTCGCGCACGACCACCCGGCCACCGACGGCCTGGAAGACGAGGTGGCCGTCTTCCTTGAGCAGGGTGGTGTTCGTTGCCGCGGTCACGGCATACCGGTGCCCGTGCAGCGGCACCTCGTCGACCTCGTTGGTGCCGGGAAGGCCCAGGGTGCCGAAGCGAAAGCCGTTCGGGTCGCCCCACGGCTCGTCGGCGATGAGCTCCTGCGTGCCCATGAGGGGCATGAGGTTGCTCCACGAGTACGTCCGCCACGTCGTGTCGGTCGCTGCGCTGTTGATGACCTGGCCCGGCTCCGGGTCCCAGTACTCGGGGAACCAGCCGAGGTCCTCCCACGTGGTGAGCCAGAGGTTCGTGCTCTTCGTCGCGAGGTCGGCTGCCGGCTTGTCGAAGCCGTAGCGCTTGAGGCCGTCGTAGACGGTGGCGTTCATCGGCGGCCAGACGGCGCCCTGCCACTCCTCGCAGGCGTCCTCCTCGCCCTGCTTCTGGAAGTACTCGTAGCCGGTGACGCCGGGGTGCTTGGCGCCGGAGTTGCAGAAGGCCGGGTCGTTGCGCGCCACGCTCGGCACGGCGTACTCGCCCCAGTACTCGGCCGGGTTGAGCAGGTGCTTCTCGACGAGCTCCTGCGCGCGGTCGGGCGTCGCGAGGCCGCCGAAAAGGGGGTAGAAGACGGTCGGGGTGTTGGTCTGCTCCCACGAGCCGTCGAGGTAGCGGTTGAGGTAGAGGCCGCGGTCGGCGTTCCACAGGTGCTCGTTCATCCGCTTCTTCAGCTGGTCGTGCAGCGCGGCGTACTTCGCGGCGTCGTCCGGCTTGCCGAGCGCCGTCGCCATCTGCGAGAGGTTGTCGGCGAAGAGGCCGTAGTAGGAGTTGAGCGCGACGTCGGTGAGGTCGGTGTTGTCGCGGTTGTCCGTGCCGTTCGTGACGACCTGCTTGAAGTTCCAGTACTGCGGGCTGTCGTCGAGGCCGAGGTGGTTGCCACGGCCGCCCTGGCGCGGGCCGGCCCACGGGCTCTCGAGCAGCCCGTCCTTGTCGGTGTCGAACTCGGGCATGCGGGCGATGTAGCTCGTGAAGTAGGGGTAGACGAGCTCGAGGATGCTCTTGTCACCCGTGCGCGTGTAGGTGCGCCAGGCGAGGTAGGCGTGCATCGGACCGGCGTTGAGCTGGTCGTAGCGCGGCCCGCCGTTCTGGTCGTAGAAGTCGCGGATGTGGTCGAGGGCGAGCGCCGGGTCGAGGGAGTTGGCGGTGATGCCGTCCCAGCCGGAGTCCCAGCCCTTGAAGATGTCGTCGCCACCGCCGCCGAGGCCCCACATGACGAACGAGCGGTCGTACTTCTCGTCGTAGTTGGCGTTGAGCGCCATCGCGTCACGCATGAACGTCGTCGCGCGCGCCACCGGGCCGCTGCCGTGGACGCTGGTGTCGTCGACGTGGGCGCGGGCGTTCGCGATGAACGCGAGCGTCTCGTCCTGGCTCCGCGTCGACTGTGCGACGGGGGCCTCGCCCATCCGCGCCGTGAAGGTGAGCGTCTGACCCTTGGCGAGGTCGTAGCGCAACGCGGCCGCCCCCTGCCCCGACGCCGCGGGCTTGCCCACCATGCCGGCGAGCATGTCCTTGAGGGTGGCCCACGACCCGGTGGTCCCGGCCGCGGTGTTCGCGTCGACGCGGAAGTGACCCGTGCGGCTCGAGTCCCGGATACCTGCGGACGTGCCGGTGAGCGACGAGTCTCCCTGCACGGCATACGTGCTCGGCTCGAGCCACGGTGCGCTGGCGTCGAGCCACAGCGACGTGTCGTCGTCGAGCGCGGTGACCGAGCCGACGAGCTCGCTGTCGTTGACGCGCGCGTACTTGACGACGACGTTGCGCTTGCCTGCCTGCATCGCGTCGTACTTGGCCTGCAGACCCGGCAGCTGCGCCTTGGCGGCGGCGACGTCCGCGGCCGACCAGCTCTCGGGGTGGTCGATGGTCGCCTGGAGCCCGCCCAGGCGCTCCTTGGTGATGACGCGGTCGTCGGTGGACAGCTCGATCTCGTAGTAGGAACCGTCGGTGGCGATGGGGCCGAGCTTCCAGATGCTCGGCACCATGTTCTCGTTGATGGCCTTGCCATCCTTGGTCAGCAGGTCCACCGAGACCGAGAACCGGGTCTCGCCCTTCCCGACGAAGAGGGCGCCGTTGAACTCCTGCTCCTTGAAGCCGGGCATCGCGAACGGTCGGCTCAAGGGCGTCAGCTCGGGGTGGTCGGACGCAGCTGCGGCCGCCGAGTCGGCGGAGGTGACGGTGGCTTGTTCTGTGGGGGAGGCGCTCGCGGGACTGGTGGCCGCTGCGCCGACGGCAGCCACCACGAGGGTGGCCATGGCTCCGGCGGTGAGGCTGCGAACCCGCGGGGTTCGCGCTGGTCGAGACATCGTTGTCGTCCTTTGGTGGATGTGAGCGTTAACATCCGGGTGTTCCGAGACGGTATGCCGCTTTCGGCGCTCCGCGCAACCCCTCGTCCGACGGGCCGGCCAGCACGCATGAGAAGCGAGGGACATGGTCAGACGGCGTGCCCGAGACGGCGGTCAGGGCTACATGCCGACGTGCCGACCTGCGGCTCCCTTGGGCTCTACGGCCTGGACGTCCGAGGGAGGGGTCGAACAGGGGCCGGGCCTGTGTCCGGTTGAGGTCCAAGGTCCACCGTGTGCATGGAGGTGCGGCTTCCGAGGTCGAACCGGATCGCCGTGCCGATCAAATGCATTCCATGGAATACAGTTCCGGGGAACGTTGTTGGACCGGCCATGACAAGCCACCTCGAGCTGTTCGATGACCTGGTTCGCGTCGAGACGTACCTGTGGAACGACCTCGACCGCGCGCTGAAGATCGGGGACCATCCGTCGTTGGCGTGGCTGACGCCGCTGCGGGTGCTGCAGAAGGCGCCTGGTAGCCGGGTGCACGATCTCGCCGCGGACATCGGGATTTCCCCTGGCGGGGCGAGCAAGCTGGTGGACCGGCTGGTGGCCGCCGGGCTGGTCAGCCGCGAGGCCGACGAGGAGGACCGCCGTGCCAGCCGGCTGCGGCTGACCCCTGAAGGGCGCCGTGCCACGAGGGCCGGTGCAGCGGCCGCCGCCCGGTGGCTGGCTGACCGCTTCGACACGGCCCTCGGTGCGGGTCCGACGCAGGACCTGGCCTCCCTGTTGGGCAGGCTTCGGGCGCAGGGCTCGACCGAGGAGGGGGCGGCATGAGCGGGCTGCCCGAGACGATGCGTGCGGTGGTCCTGCGCGGCCCCGGCGGCACCGATGCTCTTGAGCTGCAGGAGCTTGCCGTTCCGGTCCCGGAGGAGGGGTGGGTCCTGATCCGCGTGCGTGCCTTCGGCATCAACCGGTCGGAGCTGCACACCCGGCTGGGCCTGGCCGAGGGTGTGACCTTCCCACGGGTGCCCGGTATCGAGGCCACCGGCGAGGTCGTCGCCTGCCCCGGCGGGGAGTTCGCCCTCGGTCAACAGGTGGTGGCCATGATGGGCGGGATGGGTCGGACCTTCGACGGCGGCTACGCCGAGTTCACGTGCGTGCCGGCGCGCCAGGTGATCCCGTTCCGCAGCGAGCTCCCCTGGGAGCTGCTCGGGGCGGTCCCCGAGATGCTGCAGACCGCTCACGGCAGCCTCACCACGGGGTTGGACGCGCAGCAAGGACAGAGCCTGCTCGTCCGGGGTGGAACGTCGTCGGTCGGGATGGCGGCGGCCATCCTTGCCAAACAACGGGGCCTCACGGTGATCTCCACGACGCGCACCCCCGCCAAGGCCGAGCGCCTGCGTCAGATCGGCGTCGATCACGTGGTCATCGACCACGGAACCGTCGCCCCGGCGGTCCGGGAGATCCTCCCTGCGGGAGCCGACCTGGCGCTCGAGCTGGTCGGGGCGCCGACACTGCGCGACACCCTCCTGTCGCTGCGCACGCATGGCGTGGCGTGCTTCACCGGCATGCTGAGCAACGCGTGGGTGATCGAGAGCTTCTACCCCATCGACTTCCTGCCGGCGGGCGTGCGACTGACCGCCTACTCCGGTGATGCCAGCGACCTGACGTCCGAGGTCCTGCAGGACTACCTGGACGCGGCCGCTGCAGATCGCGGGATCATCCCGCTGGATCGGGTGTTCGCGCTCGAGGAGATCGGCGCGGCCCACGACCACATGGAGGGCAACCGAGCCACCGGCAAGATCGTGGTGGTGCCGTGAAGGACAGACCGGCGACGTGGTGGTGGCGGTGGGGCCCCGGAGGAGGTTCGGGTCGCGCGCCGGAGTCTCTGGCGTGGCTCTTGGTCGTCGTCGCGTCGAGCCTGGGGCACGACCGTCGAAGGCAGGGAGGCTTCGGATTTCGAAGGCCTGCGTCTTGCGAGACATCCGATCCATCGTCCTGTGGCGTCGATGCAACTGATTCGGTAGGGTGCCTCATGGCGAGTGCGTCCTGCGTCGCCCAACCGAGGAGGCACCCGTGACCGAGACGGCCCGCGCACTACCCACCCATGACCCGGCGACCTGGCGCAGCCTGCCGACCTCGTCCACCCCGATCGATCCCAGCAGGGTGGAGCGGCTGCTCGCGGCCGAGTGGGAGCGTTTCTCCTCCTGGTCGAAGGGCTCGGGGGAGCACAACGCCCGGGCGAGCCGGTCCCTGCCCCTCGGCGTGACCAGCTCGTTCCAGCACTGGGACCCGTACCCCGTCTCCGTCGCGTCGGCGCGCGGCGCCTGGCTCACCGACGTCGACGGCAACCGCCTGCTCGACCTCTCGATGGGCTTCGGTGCGATGCTCGTCGGCCACCTCAACCCCGTCGTCGTCGAACGCGTCACCGAGGCCCTGACGCACACGGGCACGCTCTTCGTGACGCCGTCGCCGCAGGCCACAGAGATGGCCGAGAAGTACCAGGCGCGCTTCGGCCTCGACATGCTGCGGTTCACGAACTCCGGCACCGAGTCGCTGATGTACGCGATCCGCTCGGCTCGCGCCTACACCCGGCGCAAGGCGATCATCAAGATCGAGGGTGGCTACCACGGCGGCTACGACGGCCTCCAGGTCTCGGTCAAGCCCGACCTCGCCGACATCGGTCCGGCCGACGCGCCGATCCCCGAGGTGCCCTTCGACGTCGAGGCGGGGACGGTCCACGTCGTCGCGTACAACGACCTCGGGCAGCTCGAGCGGATCCTCGCCGAGCACGGCCGCGACATCGCTGCTCTCGTCGTCGAGCCGGTGATCGAGAACCTGTCCATCGTCGTCCCCGACGAGGGCTACCTCGCCAGCGTCCGGGCGCTCTGCGACGAGCACGGCGTCGTCCTCATCTTCGACGAGGTGAAGACGGGCCTCACCGCCGGGTACGCCGGCGCCGCGCAGCGTCTCGGCGTCAAGCCCGACCTCGTCACCCTCGCGAAGTCCATCGGCGGCGGCTTGCCGCTGGCGGCGTTCGGTGGCAAGCGTGAGGTCATGCAGGTCGTCGTCGACGGGCGGATGGCCCACTTCGGCACGTACAACGGCAACCCGCTCGTCATGGCCGCGGCGCACGCCGTCGACGAGGTCTGCACCCACGAGGCACTCGAGGCCGCCGAGGCGATGAACAACCGGGCTCTCGGCGCCATCGACGAGATCATCCGCACGCACGACCTGCCCGCTCACACAGTCGGATTCGGTGTCAAGGGCTGCGTCACCTGGTCCGCGACCCCGGTGCGCAACTACCGCGACTACAAGGCGACCGACTTCGGCCTCGCCGAGCTGTCGTGGCTCTGGGGCGTCAACCGTCGAGTGCTCACCCCGCCCGGACTCGACGAGCAGTGGCTCGTCTCCCTCGCCCACACCGACGAGGACATGGCAATCCTGGTCCAGGACTTCCGCCAGCTCGCGGAGGCCCTGCGAGCCTGAGCCGGGGACCGAGGCTGACGCTTCGTGCTTCCGACCCGGACCGCGGTGTCTCGGCGTCCCACCGGGAGGTGGTCTCTCACTCGCGGACGGCGGCATGACGGGACGTCGGGATCCCTCTAGGAGGAGCCCCCGCCGCCGACTCCCGTCATGGTCGCCCAGAACACGGAGACTGCGGCCGCGCCGCCGAGCGCAGCAGCCCCCGTGCCGATCAGCCACGGGCGCAGTGGGGCCAAGGCCTTCAGACGGCTCATCCAGCGAGCCGCTGCGAGCGCTGTTCCCAAGCCGACCGCCGCTGCGAGCAGGAGCCCGAGGGCGGGCAGCCCCACCGCCAGGGTGATGGCCCACGGCGTCTGCCGGCCCCCGAGCGCTTCTGTGGCCAGACCGAGGAAGAGCAGGGACAGGTAGGCGACGACAACAGTGGCGCCTCCCAACGGCACGACCCAGACCCAGCTGACCTTGACGGCCCAGTGCGCGACGGCCTTCGTACGGTCGCGTGAGTCCTCCTGTCCCGACTCCGTCTCGTCGGCCCCCGCGGGCGAGTTCATCGCATCACCGTATCCGGGCCCACCGCCTTCGGGGTACGTGACGGATTTCGCGATCTCATCCCGGCCGGTTGAGCCGTCGCCCCGGCCCGGGTGCCTAGCATCGAGGCCGTCCAGGACGGAGACCTCACATGGCAGCAGATCGTCTCGAACGGCCGGCCCCCTTCACCAGCGAGGACTACCGCGCCCGTTCACGACGTGTAGTGGATTCGGCTGCGGCGCAAGGCCTCTCCGGGGTCCTGATATCGCCGGGGCCTGACCTGGTCTGGCTGACGGGCTACCGCCCCACGGCCGTCACGGAACGACTCACCCTCCTCGTCCTGAGCCAGGACCGGGAGCCGACCCTGGTGGTGCCGACCCTGGAACGGCACGACGCCGAGCGAGCGGAGGGCGTCAAGAAGATCCAGGTGACGGACTGGGCGGACGCGACCGACCCGTACCGGGCGGTGGCCCCGCTGCTCCGGCCGGACGGGACCTACGGGATCTCCGACTCCACCTGGGCGCTGCACCTGCTCGGCCTGCAGGACAGCCTCCCCAAGTCACGCTACCGCTCCCTGACGAAGGCGCTGCCCATGATGCGCGCCGTCAAGGGCCCGGACGAGCTGGCGCGCCTCGCCTCGGCCGGTGCCGCCGCCGACGAGACCTACCGCGCAGTCCTCGAGGTGCCGTTCGCGGGGCGCCAGGAGACCGACGTGGCGGCCGACCTGGCTGCCCTGTTGCGGCGCTTCGGGCACGAGCAGGTCGACTTCACGGTGGTCGGGTCGGGCCCGAACGGCGCCAACCCGCACCACGAGGCTGGGGACCGCGTCATCCGCGAGGGTGATGCCGTGGTGCTCGACTTCGGCGGCCTCAAGGACGGCTACGGCTCGGACACCACCCGCACCGTCTGCGTGGGCGAGCCCACCGCGGAGATCCGGGACGTCCACGAGATCGTGCGGCAGGCGCAGCAGGCCGGGGTCGACGCCGTGCGGCCGGGTGCGACCTGCCAGGACGTCGACCGTGCCGCCCGCGCCGTCATCCGCGAGGCGGGTTACGGCGAGGCGTTCATCCACCGCACCGGCCACGGCATCGGCGTGACGACCCACGAGCCGCCCTACATCGTCGAGGGGGAGGGGCAGCCACTCGTCCCGGGCATGTGCTTCTCGGTGGAGCCCGGCATCTACCTCGAGGGACGCTTCGGGGTGCGGATCGAGGACATCGTCACTGTGACCGGCTCCGGCGTCGCCCGGTTGAACAACACGCAGCACGGGCTGGGGATCGTCGCCTGAGGCGTCGGCGCGACGATCAACCCCGTCGAGTGATGCTCCGGCCGGTGTCCGAGGCGACCCTGATGCGGAGCCGCGAGACAGCTCTGGAGGAGGCGGTGGTCAGCATGCTCGCTGTGGGAACCGTTCCGAGGAGAACGGGGGAGTCGCGATGAGCACGGTGGAGGGGGCCAGCGGTCGCGCGGTGCCCGTCGAGACGGCGAGGGCCCGTACCAAGGCCGCGCCCTACATCTCGTGGATAGCCCTGGCCATGATGACGACCAGCTCTGTGGCCAGCCTTCGCGCAGCCCCCACCATGGCCGTCTACGGGCTCGCGTGCGTCTTCCTGTACGTCGTGCCGGCCATCGTGTTCCTGATCCCCACGTCGCTGGTCTCCGCCGAGCTCGCCTCGGGGTGGGAGGGCGGCGTGTACAACTGGGTCTCCCGGGGCCTGTCCAAGCCCATGGGCTTCCTCGCGGTCTGGTGCCAGTTCGCGATGACGATCTTCTACTACCCGAGCCTGCTGGGTTTCGTGGCCAGCACCCTGGCCTACGTGATCAACCCTGCCCTCGCCTCCAACGGCGTCTGGACGGCCCTGGTGATCGTCGTCGTGTACTGGACGGGGGTCTGGGTCTCCTCCCGCGGCACCAAGGGGGTAGCGGGTCTGGCCAGCGCCGGACTCATCATCGGCACCCTGGTCCCGGGCGTCATCCTCGTCAGCCTCGGGGCCGTCTTCCTCGGTCAGGGCCACCCGTCGGCCGCCCCCATGGACGCCGCCCACCTCTTCCCGGTGTGGGCCGGGCTGTCGAGCCTCGTCCTCATCGTCAACAACTTCCTGTCCTACTCCGGCATGGAGATGAACGCGGTCCACGTCGGCAGCCTGAGGAACCCGGCCAAGGAGTTCCCGAGGTCGATGTTCCTCGCCATGGCGCTGGTCCTGCTGATCTTCATCCTCCCGGCCTTGGCGATCAGCTGGATCGTGCCCGCCGACGAGCTGTCCCTGACGGCGGGTGTGATGCAGGCCTTCGACGCCGTCCTGGCCAACTTCGGCGCGCAGTGGCTCACGCCGATCTTCGGGATCATGCTGGTGTCCGCCTCCCTCGGAGGCATGCTCACCTGGCTGGCGGGCCCGTCCAAGGGACTGCTGCTCATCTCACGGCAGGAGGGCTACCTGCCGCCGGTGCTGCAGAAGCTCAACAAGAACGGCGTCCAGCAGAACATCCTGGTCGCCCAGGGCATCGTGACGACCATCATCGGCCTCGGCTACGCCTTGATCCCCAACGTCTCGAGCGCCTACTGGATCTTCTCCGTCATCACCACGCAGGTCTACCTCATCATGTACCTGTTGATGTTCGTCGCCGCAGTTCGACTGCGCCGCAACGATCCTGACCATCCGCGGGGGTACCGCGCCCCGATCCTCGGGGCCCTCTGCGGGGTCGGGTTCGCAGCCTCACTGGCCGCCCTGCTCATCGGGTTCATCCCACCCTCGCAGTTCGAGTCCGGCAGCCCGGCGCTGTACCTGCTCATCGTCGCCGGCGGCGCGCTGGGTCTCGGGCTGCTGGTGCCGTTCCTCTTCTACCGGTCGCGCAAGCCGTCCTGGAAGCAACCAGAGGCCGCGGAGGTGAGCCAGTCATGACCGTCACCGAAACCTCCTCGAAGAAGGAGAACCGAACCACGTACATCGTCATGGGGGCCCTGGTGCTGGTGCTCACGGTGATCGCGTTGGTCACCTTCCACTCCGGCAAGACCTCGCAGGAGGCACAGCAGAAGGCCGTCCAGCTGACCGCCGCCCTCACGGCCGCCGGCGCACGTGCCCCCAGCCAGGAGACGCTGGTGCGACTCTTCGGCAACGACGGCGGCTCCGTGTGCGACGACCCCAACGGGGCCCTGCGACGGGGAGTCCTGACGCAACAGCTGATGAACGGCGCTGCCGGCCCGGGCATGCGCCCGGTCATCGCGGACCGACGCGTCGTGGGTGCCCAGCTGCTCATCATGAAGGTCTACTGCCCGGACGAGGTGCCGAGCTTCCAGGAGTTCGTCAACAGCCTGAACCTCAGCGACACCGTGAAGGGCTGAGGAACCGTGGACCTGCGTGGCCGGGTGACCGGGCTGATGGGACGCGCGCGAACGGACCTCGCCGAGCTGGTGGTGATCCCGTCGGTCGCAGATTCGCGGCAGTACCCGCCGGAGGGGTGTGCGCGTGCCGCCCAGTGGGTCGTCGAAGCCTTCATCGAGGAAGGCTTCCGCGACGCCCACCTGGAGGAGACGGCGGACGGCAGCCAGGCGGTCATCGGCTCACGCCCGTGCGCGGATCCGGCAGCACCGACGGTCCTGCTCTACGCCCACTACGACGTCCAGCCTCCCCTGGATGAGGACGCCTGGCGTACCCCGCCGTTCGAGCTGACCGAGGTCGACGGACGCTGGTACGGGCGCGGCGCGGCCGACTGCAAGGGCAACATCGTCATGCACCTCACCGCGCTGCGAGCCCTGGGTGACGACGTGCCGGTCAACCTCAAGCTCGTGGTCGAGGGCTCGGAGGAGCAGGGGACCGGCGGCCTCGAGGACTTCGTGCCCAAGCATGCGGAGCTGCTCCAGGCCGACACGATCCTCGTGTGCGACACGGGAAACGCGTCCGTCGGCGTCCCGGCCGCGACGGTGAGTCTTCGTGGCATGGTCAACCTCGTGGTCAGCGTCGACGCGTTGTCCTCGGAGGTGCATTCCGGCATGTTCGGCGGAGCTGCCCCGGACGCCCTCGCGGCTCTGGTTGCCATGCTGGCCACCCTGCGCGACGCGACAGGCGACACCACCGTGACCGGGCTGGACCACGGCCAGACCTGGCCGGGCGAGCCCTACCCGCCCGAGCAGTTCCGCACCGACGCGGGACTGGTCGACGGCGCGGCCCTGCTGGGGAGCGGCACCGTCTCCGACATGCTCTGGGCACGTCCCGCCCTCACCATCTTGGGCATCGACTGCCCGCCCGTGCTCGGCTCCGCGGCGGCCATTGCACCGCACGCGAGGGCCCGCCTCAACCTGCGCATCCCTCCGGGGACCGAGCCGGACGTGGCGGAGAAGGCGCTGACGGAGCACCTGCTCGCGAGTGCCCCGTGGGGAGTCCGCGTCGGCGTCGAGTCGGAGGCGACCGGAGCGCCGTTCCTGGCTCGGACCGACGGCCCCGCCTACCGCGCCATGGCGGCGGCCATGGAGGAGGCGTTCGGGACTTCGATGGTCCATCTCGGCCAGGGCGGCTCGATCCCCTTGTGCAACGTCTTCGCGGAGACCTACCCGAACGCAGAGATCGTCCTCATGGGCGTCGAGGAGCCGCAGGCTCTCATCCACGCGCCCAACGAGAGCGTCGACCCGCGGGAGATCGCCCGTCTCGCTCTCGCCGAGGCACTCTTCATGCAGGGACTGGCGTCGGGGAGGGAGCGGTGAGGTGGACGCACGGAACACGATCTCGATGACCTTCCGGGCGAGCGGCGGCGAGGCCGTCGCGGCCCTGGAGGAGGCAGCGCGGCGCGCCGGGATGCAGCACCTGTCCTCGGACGCCGTGACCGGCATCTTCGTCTTCACCGCCGGGCGGCTCGTGCTGTCCGCCGGAGAGAAGGTCACGGCCCGGATCCACGAGGTGGTTCCGGGCACCGTGGAGGTGACGCTGTCCTCGAACCTGCAGTTCGGCCTGGGGAACGTGGGTGCCGGGGGCGTCGGCCGGGACCGCATGGGCGAGGCCCTCGGCCAGCTCCTGCCGCCGGCCACCTAGCCCGAGGGCCTCGGTGTCCCCACGGTGATCCGGAAGGCGCTGTCGCACCTGACGCACCTCGCGTCCCGGCGCCTGGGGGTCCGGGCTCGCACGGTCGAACCCGAGCCCCAGCCGGTGCCCCCGCCCCCGCCCGAGGCCGTCGTCGAGCTGCTGCGGCACCTCGGGGTCTCGCTGACCCGCGCAGGAGACGCGACGCAGCGCGTCACCCGGATCCTCGAGGACGTGGCCCGGGTGTATGCCGCCAGGGGCGTGACCTTCTTCGTCGTCCCGACAGGAGTGTTCGTCCGCATCAGGACGGGGGGCACGAGCCGGATGGACTTCCAGGCCGGCGCCAGCGCACCCCTACGGCTCGATCAGATCGACGCTCTCTACCGTCTCGTCGACGACATCCGCCACGGGCTGGTGGACGCCGAGCCCGCCCGCGCGAGACTGGGCCGCCTGCTGCAGGCCGAGCCGCGCTTCGGGCGAGTGGTCTCGATCCTGGCCAGCGGGATCCTCACCCTCGGTCTCGGTCTCGTGCTCAACCCCACCGCCGCAGCCCTCCCGGCATTCCTGTCGATCGGCTTCCTCGTCGGTGCCCTCCGATGGTGGGCCGACCGCAACCCGGTGCTCTCCCTGGTGCTGCCCGTCGCCGCGGCGGCACTGGTCACCGCGCTGGTCTTCCGGTGGCTGGCTCCGGCGCTCGACAGCCCGCCCCTCGAGATCGTCATCCCGACCCTGATCACCTTCCTGCCGGGGGCGGCCCTGACGGTGGCGACCGTCGAGCTCTCCACCGGCGACATCGTCGCGGGCTCTGCCCGCCTGGTCGACGGGCTCCAACGGCTCTTGGTCCTGTCCTTCGGCATAGCCCTCGGAGTCGAGGTCGGTGGCCTCCCGACGCCGCCCAGCGTTCCGGGAGCAGCCCTGGGCCCGTGGGCGGCCTGGGTGGGCGTGCTCGTCTTCGGGGTCGGCCAGTTCTTCGCCTCCTCGGCGCCGCCCGGGACCCTCCCGTGGCTGCTGCTCGTCCTCTACGTCGGCTACGGGATCCAGGCAACGTCCGGCCTCGTCCTCGGCCCTCTCGGAGCCAGCTTCCTGGCAGCCGCGCTGGTCCTGCCGGTCTGCTACGCCATCCAGAGCCGTCGCAGCGGCCCGCCGGTGCCGGTCACCTTCCTGCCCACCTTCTGGCTTCTCGTCCCCGGCTCGCTCGGCCTCCAGGGTGTGGCACAGATGGTGGGTGCCGACCAGGTGGCGGGGCTGGGCGACTTCCTCGACGCGCTCCTGACCATCGTCGCGATCGCGGTCGGGGTGGTCGTGGGCTCCGGCCTCTCCGAGCGGATCGGTCGCGTGACGTCGACCTGGCGCGGGCTCTAGTGCGGCCAAGGCCAAGGCCAAGGCCAAGGCCAAGGCCGACGCTCGGCGGCTGCGGTCACAGCCGCCGCGTGCGCAGGCGGAGGGCGTTGCCGATGACGCTGACCGACGAGAGGGCCATCGCGGCAGCCGCGACCATCGGGGACAGCAGGAGCCCGAAGGTGGGGTAGAGGACGCCGGCGGCGAGCGGGATGCCCGCGGCGTTGTAGACGAACGCGAAGACGAGGTTCTGGCGGATGTTCGACATCGTCGCCTCGGACAGCGCGCGCGAGCGGACGATGCCGGTCAGGTCGCCCTTGAGCAGGGTGACCCCGGCGCTCTCGATGGCGACGTCGGTGCCGGTGCTCATCGCGATCCCCACGTCAGCCGCGGTGAGGGCGGGGGCGTCGTTGACGCCGTCGCCCGCCATGGCTACTACCCGGCCCTCGGCGCGCAGCGCGTTGACGACGTCGCTCTTGTGATCCGGGAGCACCTCCGCCTCCACGCGGTCGATGCCCAGGCTGCGGGCGACGGACCGCGCGGTGACCTCGTGGTCTCCGGTCAGCATGACGACCTCGATGCCGTCCTCCCGCAGCGCCGCGAGCGCGGCCGGGGTGGTGTCCTTGACGGGGTCGGCGATGGCGAGCACCCCGGCGACCGCGCCGTCGACGGCGACGTGGACGGCGCTCGCGCCGTCGGCCCGCAGCCGGTCGGCCTCGGCATCCGAGCCGGAGGTGTCGATGCCGTGGGCAGCCAGGAAGCCACTGTTGCCCACGAGGACGCGTCGACCCTCGACGGTCGCCGTGACGCCCTTGCCGACCGGCGCGTCGAAGTCGGCGGCCGGTGGGACGTCGAGACCGGCGTCGGCGGCCGCCCGGACCACGGCGAGCCCGAGCGGGTGCTCGCTCGCGCGCTCGACGGCGGCCGCGAGCCGCAGCACGTCGTCGTCGCGCCAGCCCTCCGCGGCGGCGACGTGGGTGACGGTCGGGCGTCCCTGCGTCAGGGTGCCGGTCTTGTCGACGACGAGGGTGTCGACCTTCTCCATGAGCTCGAGGGCCTCGGCGTTCTTGATGAGGACGCCGAGGGACGCGCCGCGGCCGACGCCGACCATGATCGAGACCGGCGTGGCCAGCCCGAGCGCGCAGGGGCAGGCGATGATGAGGACGCTGACCGCGACGACGAGGGCGTGGGCGAGCCGGGGCTCGGGCCCGATGACGGCCCACACGACGAACGCGACGATCGCGGCGGCGATGACGGCGGGCACGAAGACGGCCGAGACGCGGTCGGCCATGCGCTGGATGGGGGCGCGGGAGCGCTGGGCCTCGGCGACCATCTGCACGATGCGCGCCAGCATCGTGTCGCGGCCGACGCCCTCGGCGCGCACGACCAGCGAGCCGGTCTGGTTGACCGTGCCGCCGATGACGGCGTCGCCGCCGGTGCGGGTGACCGGCATCGACTCGCCCGTCACCATCGACTCGTCGACGGTGGACCGGCCCTCGTGGACCGTGCCGTCGACCGGCACCGACTCGCCGGGCCGGACCCGGAGCAGGTCGCCGACCTGTACCTGTTCGAGGCCGACGTCGGACTCGGTGCCGTCCGACCCGAGGCGGTGCGCGACCTTCGGGGTGAGGTCGAGCAGGGCGCGGATGGCGCCGGACGTGCTTTCGCGGGCGCGCAGCTCGAGGACCTGCCCGAGCAGCACGAGCGTGGTGATGACGGAGGCTGCCTCGAAGTAGACCGCGACCGCGCCGTCCATCCGGAAGGCCTCCGGGAACAGCCCCGGCGCCACCGTCGCGACGACGCTGAAGAGCCAGGCGACGCCCGTGCCCATCGCGATGAGGGTGAACATGTTCAGCCGCATCGTGCGCACGGAGGTCCACCCCCGCTCGAAGAACGGCCAGCCGGCCCAGAGCACGACCGGTGTCGCGAGGACGAGCTGGGCCCACGTGGCCACGGAGGCGGGGATCGCGTCGTGCAGGGCCGGAACCAGGTCGCGGCCCATCGACAGGACGAGGACGGGGATCGTCAGCGCCACCGCGAACCGGAAACGACGGGTCATGTCGGCCAGCTCGGGGTTGGGGCCGGAGTCGACGGTCACGGTGACCGGCTCGAGCGCCATCCCGCAGATGGGGCACGAGCCCGGCCCCGGCCGCCGGATCTCCGGGTGCATCGGGCACGTCCACTCGACGTCGTCGCCGGTGGCCTCGTGGGCATCGTGGCCGGCGTGTGCCTGACCAGCCGAATCGCCCACGTAGCCAGCAGGGTTCGCGGTGAACCTCGATCGGCACCTGGCTGAGCAGAAGTGGTAGGTGTGCCCGTCGAGGTCGTGGCGGTGCTCGCTCGTGGCGGGGTCGACGTCCATGCCGCAGACAGGGTCCTGCACCAGGGGGCGCGTCGCCGCCATCGAGGGGTCGCGATCGGTTTCCATACCTCCAAGATACCCCTATGGGGTATCTAGTCAAGGGGCCCGGTGACGGCCGGGGGCTCGGCTCGGGGGCCGTGGAGCCCGCTGGTGGACACGTCAGCGGACGCTGTATGGTCAGCGAGTGCTGACCATTGACCCGCGCCTCGACGTCATGACCCGGCTCGGGCGGGCGATGTCCGACCCGACGCGGGCCCGCATCCTGACGGCCCTCCTCGACGGGCCGGGCTACCCCGCCGTGCTCGCCCGCGAGCTCGGGCTGACGCGCACCAACGTGTCCAACCACCTGGCGTGCCTGCGTGGCTGCGGCCTCGTCGTCGCCGAGGCGGAGGGCCGGCAGACGCGGTACGAGATCGCCGACCCGCACCTGACCCTCGCGCTCGAGTCGCTGCTGGCCGTCGTCGTCTCCGTCGACGACGGCACGGCCTGCTCGGACGTCGGGTGCGAGCTCGGCTGCTGCCGGCCGGGAGAGGCGCCGTGAGCCGCGAGTGCTGCGGCCCCGACGAGCCGGCCCGCGCCGAGGGGGAGGCGCTCGCGCAGACCCCGCTCGAGCTGCGCCCCCTGACGCCGTGGTGGCGGGACCGGCTGCTGCTCCTGCCCGCCGTGTCCGGTGTGGCCCTCGTCGTCGGCTTCGTCGCCGGCCGCCTCGGTGCCGACGCCGTCGCCACGGTGGTCGAGGTCCTCGGGCTGGCCGCCGGCGCCTGGACCTTCGTGCCCGGCGCGCTGCGCAGCCTCGCGCGCGGTCGCCTCGGCGTCGGGCTGCTCATGACGATCGCCGCCGTCGGTGCCGTGGCCCTCGGACGCGTGGCGGAGGCCGCCGCGCTCGCCTTCCTCTTCTCGGTGGCCGAGGCGCTGGAGGAGCGGGCGATGCAGCGCGCCGAGCACGGGCTGCGCGCCCTGCTCGCCCTGCTGCCCGACACCGCCGACGTCGAGCGCGCCGGCGAGGTCGTCGCGATCCCGTCGGCGCAGCTGCGGCGGGGCGACGTGCTCCTCGTCGGCGCCGGCGCGCGCATCGGCACCGACGGCGTCGTCCTCGACGGACGCTCCAGCCTCGACACCTCGCCCGTCACCGGCGAGTCGATCCCGGTGCCGGTCGAGGCGGGCGACGAGGTCGCCGCCGGCTCCGTCAACGGCTCCGGCACCCTGCGGGTCCGCGCCACCGCCGACGGCCGCGACAACTCCCTGACGCAGATCGTGCGGCTCGTCGAGGAGGCCCACGCCCGCAAGGGCCAGCGCGCGCGGCTCGCCGACCGCATCGCCCGGCCCCTCGTGCCGACCGTCCTCGTCCTCGCCGGGCTCGTGGCCGCCGCGGGGCTGCTCACCGACGACCCGGGGCTGTGGCTCGAACGGGCCCTCGTCGTGCTCGTCGCCGCCTCCCCGTGCGCCATGGCCATCGCGGTCCCGGTCACGGTGATCTCGGCCATCGGCGCGGCCAGCCGCCTCGGTGTCGTCATCACGTCCGGGGAGGCCTTCGAGCAGCTCGGCACCGTGCGCACCGTGGCGCTCGACAAGACCGGGACCCTGACCCGCAACGAGCCCACCGTCGTCGCGGTGTCGGTCGCCCCCGAGGCTGACGGGACCGACGAGGACGCCGTGGTCGCCCTCGCCGCCGCCCTCGAGGCGAGCAGCACCCACCCGCTCGCCGACGCGGTCCGCACCGCCGCGCAGGCGCGCGGGCCGGTGGGCGCCGCCACCGGCGTCGAGGAGCAGCCGGGTCACGGCGTCTCAGGGTTCGTCGACGGCCGCGCGGCACGCGTCGGCAGCGACCGCTGGGTCGACCCTGGCCGGCTGCGCGACGCGGCCGACGCCATGGCGTCGGAGGGCATGAGCGTCCTCGTCGTCGAGCGCGAGGGCGCCGTCATCGGTGTGATCGGCGTGCGCGACGAGCTGCGCCCCGAGGCCCCGGAGGCGGTCGCGATGCTCCGCGACCTCGGCGTCGGCGTCGTCATGCTCACCGGTGACGACCGGCGCACCGCAGCCGCGCTCGGTCGCGACGCCGGGATCGACGACGTGCGGGCCGAGCTGCTGCCTGCCGACAAGGCGCGCGCGGTCGAGGCCGGTGCGGGGCTCGGGCCGGTCGCGATGATCGGCGACGGCATCAACGACGCCCCCGCCCTCGCGGGGGCCGCCGTCGGCATCGCCATGGGCGCCACCGGTTCTGCCGCCGCTGTCGAGTCCGCCGACGTCGCGTTCACCGGTCACGACCTGCGACAGATCCCGCTCGCCCTGGCGCACGCCCGACGCGGCCGGCGGATCATGACCGGCAACATCGGCCTGGCGCTCGCGATCATCGTCGTGCTCGTGCCGCTCTCCCTCGCCGGTGTCCTCGGGCTCGCCCAGGTGGTCCTCGTGCACGAGGCGGCCGAGGTGCTCGTCATCCTCAACGGCCTCCGTGCAGCCCGGGTGCGGCGTCGGACGGACGCCGGGACCGAGGTGCGCGAGCCTCGGCCCGCGACCTCACTGACGGCCTAGCCGCCGACGGGCCGGACCGAGGGCGACGCGTCGCGGGTCACCACGAGGTCTGGGCACAGGCGCTGGAGCCGGCCGGTTCGACCTGCAGCGTGGCGTGCTCGATGCCGAAGCGCTCGCGCATGACCGCCGCGGCCTGGGCCAGGATCGCGCCGGAGTCGACCGGGGCCGCGCCACCCTCCGCGACCGCGGTGACGAGGTGGGCGGTGGCGACGTTCATGCCCGACGTGAGGGTCCACACGTGCAGGTCGTGCACCTCGATGACGCCCTCGATCCGGGACAGGGCCTCCTCGGCCTCGTCCGGGTGCATGCCGGCGGGCGCGTGCTGGCCGAGGACGGCCAGGACCTCGCGCCCGAGCATCACGGCGCGGACCGCGACGAAGACGGCGATGGCGAGGGCCACGACGGTGTCCCACCACGGCTGGCCGGTGGTGCCGACGAGGATCGCTGCGGCGATGACGCCGACCGAACCGAGGGTGTCGGCGAGCACCTCGAGGTAGGCGCCCTTGACGTTGAGGCTCTCGCCGGCCCCGCCCCGCAGCAGCGCGATGCACACGAGGTTGACGACGAGGCCGAGGGCGCCGACGAGCAGCATCGGGCCCGAGGCGACCTCGGGCTCGGCGCCGATGCGCCCGATCGCCTCGATGCAGATGTAGACCGCGACGCCGAGCATGAGCAGGACGGCCAGACCCGACGCGAAGACCTCGGCGCGGTAGGAGCCGAACGTGCGGCGGCCGGTGGTGTCCTTGCGGGTGGCGATGCGCGTGGCCACGAGGGCCGCCCCGAGGGCGACGACGTCGGCAGCCATGTGTCCGGCGTCGCTGATCAGGGCCAGGGAGCCGGAGCTCAGGCCGACGACGAGCTCGACGACGAAGAACGTGGCCACCAGCCCGAAGGCCAGCTGCAGGCGCCAGCGGTGGGCTCCGGCGGCCGAGGCGCCCCCGCCGTGCGAGTGCCCGTGGCTCATGCGCCGGCCCCTCGGCCCGTCCGTGCTGCTGTCCCTGCGCCGGCGGAGTTCTCGTGGGTCAGGTGCTCTCGGGTGACGTCGAGGAGCATCCGGACGTGGGCGTCGGCGAGCCGGTAGTACATGAGCCGGCCCTCGCGGCGGGCGACGACGACCCGCGAGGCGCGCAGCAGGCGCAGCGACTGCGACACCGTCGTCTCGGCGACGCCGGTCGAGGCGGCGAGGTCGCAGACGCACAGCTCGCCGGCCTCGAGGAGGGCGTAGAGCAGCTTGGCGCGCGTCGGGTCGCCGAGCAGCTTGAAGACGGCGGACACCTGGACGAGCTCGTCCTCCGGCAGGGCACGGGACCGGACGTGACGCACGGTCTCCGGGTGGACGCAGTGGTCGGTGCAGGCGTCGATCCCGACGACCGTCTCATCTGAACGCATGCTCAGATATTACGGGCGAGTGGCGAGTCACGGAACCGGGGCCGGCGCACTCCGGGCAAAGAGGGCAGACGGTCGCCGCCACGCCAGCCGGGTCGTCTCGACGTGGCCCCGAGCGGGCATGACCATGGCATGGACGACGAGGAGAGGCTGCTCTGCGAGTGGCAGGCGGCGCGCGAGGCCTACGACGAGGCGCTCGTGTCCCTCTTCCCCACCGGCGCGGGCGGGAGCGGCGGGCGGCCAGATCCGCTGCTGCTGCGCGAAGCCGCACACCGACGCGCGGTCGAGGAGCTCGCGCGACGCCGCTACTACGCGAGCCGCGGACTGGACGGCGCCTGAGGCGCCTGGCTCACGTGACGAGGTCCAGGCGGTGGTCCTGGCCGCGGAAGCTGAAGGTGTCGCCCACGCGCTTGCCGACGATGGCCGCGTAGACGGGGGAGCCGGCGCCGATGCCCTCGTAGCTGACCCCGTCGCAGTCGAAGGCGTCGCTGCTGACGCCGACGACGTAGTGGTCGCCGTCGAAGCCCACGACGGCGCCGGGGCCGACCTCGGTCGTCGGCGTGAAGTCGAGCGCGCGGATGGCGTCGAGGGACTCGCGCGAGTGCGCCGCGGACCGCTGGAAGAGACCCTCGAGGTCGCCGGCCTCGAGCGTCTGGGACGAGTCACCGGCCTCCGGCACGGCGTCGCGGTCCTGGCGTGCGGCGTCGCGCTCGGCGGTGCTCTGGCTCGTCAGCGCTGCGAGCGCGGACTCGGCGTGCGCGATGAACGCGTCGCGCACGCGGAGCTTGCCGTCGGCGTCGAGGCCGGTGGGCTGCGTCATGGGTCTGTCCTGCCTGACGTCGGGAACGCTGGAGCAACTCTCCAAGGTAGATCCCCGGCGCCGTCCCGGTCGAGGGATCCGGTCGCGCCTGGGACGCTTGACGGCTTGCCCGTGGACGCCTGCGACCACCTTGTCGGGGCTCCTGGCCGGCGGGAGAATCGCAGGGAGTCGCGGTGCAACGACCACCGAAGCGACCACTGGAACGACCACTGACGGGAGGGGCCGACATGCCATCAGCGCGACGGACCATCGTCATCGAGCGCCCCATCGAGGCCGTCTTCGCCTTCTTCACCACGCCGTCCAACGACCTCCGGTGGCGGCCCCACGTCCGCGAGATCGACGGCCCGGCGCAGCTGTCGACCGGAGCCCGGATCCATCAGGTGGTCGCCGGGCCGGGTGGCCGGGGGATACCGGCCGACATCGAGGTGACCGAGTACGCGCCCTCGACCGCCTACGCCTTCAGGGTCGTCGCCGGACCCGCACGACCCCAGGGGGCGTATGCGTTCACGAGCGCCGGGCCCGACGCGACCGAGGTCACCTTCTCGCTCTCCGCAGAGCTCGGCGGCCTGAAGAAGCTCGTGATGGGCGCCCCGGTGCAGAAGTCGATGGACGGCGAGATGGCCTCGCTCGACACCGCCAAGCGTCTGATCGAGTCCGGCTAGCCATCAGCCGCCGTCGCTCGCGCCGCCCACGACCGGGACGCGCGCGCCCTGGCCGGTCGCGATCTGCGCGACGGCGCGCACCGAGTCGGTGCCGGCGGCCAGGTAGCCGTTGTGCCCGTGCGCCCCGCCGACCGGGAGTGGCCGTGCCCCGAACGACGGGGACGTCGGGTCGGCGGCGTGGCCGAAGCCCTCGAGCCGGGTGTGCGGGACGAGGCCGATGGGGTCGTCGGCGGCGACGCCGGCCCAGACCGTCGCGCGGGTCCGCAGGGCCGATCGCGTCCACACGTCCATGCCCGGCGACCCGACGACGACGAGGTTGGAGACGCGCAGGCGGGGAGCGGCGTGGCCGCAGACCACCGAGCCGTAGCTGTGGCACACGAGGCTGACGGTGGCCGAGCGCGGGAGGTGGTCGACGAAGGCGACGAGGCGGGGCGCGCCGTCGAGGGCGCGGTCCGAGCGGGCGGCGTCGGCGTCGAGCCCTGCCGGGGCGTCGTAGTCGAGCCAGACCACCACGGCGGCCGGTGTGTGCGGGTCCGAGCGCTGCATCTCGGCGAGGAGGGTGCGGGCCTGGACCGCAGGGTGCCGGCGTCCGGCCTCGTGCTCGTCGCGCAGCAGCGGACCCGTCCAGCCGACGCCGGGGACGATGACGGCGATGTGACGCGCGCGACGCACGTCGCCGAATGCCTCGACGAGGCGGCCGTGGCGTGCGTCGGAGCTGAGCACCGTGGCCCGCGGACCGCTGACCTGCACGGGGGTCCCGTCGCTGATCGACTGGCCGACGGCCGGTGCCGCCCCGACGAGGAGGGTCGCGAGGGTGACGGCGGCGAGGGCGAGCCGGTCGCGCAGCGATCCCCGAGTGGGGCGTCTGGAGGAGGGGGTGCGTCGGTGAGGGTGGGGTCGTCGATCCACTCGGCGTCCTTGTCGTCGGTCAGGCGGCAAGGTCGTGAGTCTGACGAAGAAGCCTGTGAGCGGTTCACAGGAGCCGGGTCTCAGCGACCTCCGGGGTGGGCAGCGGGGCGGAAGTCTGGGAGCCTGCAAGGAGCCGGGTCCGACCCGAGGCTCGACTGCGACCCACCCAGTCCAGCACCTTGGAGGCTCCATGCCCACCTACGACGTCGGCTACTTCGTCGGCAGCCTGTCCTCGACCTCGATCAACCGGACGCTGAGCCGCGCGCTGATCCGCCTGGCCCCGAAGGACCTCACCTTCACCGAGATCCCCATCGGCAACCTGCCGCTCTACAGCCCCGACTTCGACGCCGACTACCCGGCGGAGCCGCAGGCGCTCAAGGACGCGATCGCCCGTTCGCAGGCGGTGCTCTTCGTGACGCCGGAGTACAACCGCTCGATCCCGGGCGCCCTGAAGAACGCCATCGACTGGGCCTCCCGACCGTGGGGCCAGAACTCCTTCGACCACATCCCGGCGGCGGTCATCGGGGCCTCGCCCGGCCAGATCGGAACGGCGCTGGCCCAGCAGAGCCTGCGCGGCGTGCTCAGCTTCTGCAACGCGCGGCAGATGACGGCGCCCGAGGCATACGTCACCTTCCGCCCGGGGCTGTTCACCGACGACGGCGAGGTGACCGACGAGTCCACGGCGGACTTCCTGTCGGGCTTCATGCAGGAGTTCCGCGACCACATCGAGCGGGTCCTCACCGTCCTGCCGCGACCGTGAGTCACCCCTGCTCGCGCGGCGGCGTACCCCGGGGGGTCGGCGCGTCGAGGTCGTAGCGGATGCCGACGACGCGGATGCCGAAGCACAGGCAGGCGGCGACGAGGGCGCCGGCGGGTCCCGGGGCGCCGAGCTCGTGGGCCGTCACCGTGGCGGTGGCCCCGACGAGCGCCGGGATGGCGTAGAGCCCGCTGCTCAGCACCGTGGGGACGTGCCCGAGGAGGACGTCGCGCAGCGTCCCACCCCCGACGCCGGTGATCGCCCCCAGCAGGACCGCGGGCAGCGGTGCCATGCCGGAGTCGAGCGCCTTGAGGGAGCCGGTGACGGCGAAGAGGCTCAGGCCCATCGCGTCGAAGACGTTGATGGACAGGGCGATCCGATCGAGACGAGGGCCGAGGAAGAAGGCGAGGAGGGCGCCGGAGGCGGCGACGACCAGGTAGCGCCAGTCGCTGAAGGTGGCCGGGGGCAGGGAGCCGATGAGCACGTCGCGGATGATGCCTCCGCCCATCGCGGTGAACATGCCGAGCGCCACGACGCCGACGATGTCCAGGCGGGCGGTGCGGATCGCGGTGAGCGCCCCGTTGAGCGCGAACACGAAGGTGCCGGCGAGGTCGAGGACGAGGAGCAGGAGGCCCGACGTGCTCATCGACGCGCTCAGCGTCCGAGCCAGGCCAGCGCGGCGACGACGAGGGCGGAGGTCCCGGTGTCGAGCGTCGGCTGGACGACCGGCGCGAAGAAGGGGGAGTGGTTGACGGGCACGTCCTGGGCGACGGTGCCCGCCTCGACGGCTGCGCGGTACGCGTCGGGGTCGCTGCCGCCGATCCCCCAGTAGGTGTACGGGACGCCGAGGGCGGTGGGCAGGTCGCTGAAGTCCTCGCTGGCGCTCTGCAGCGGCAGCTCGGTGGCGAGCTCGCCGAAGTGTGCGGCGAAGGCCGCACGGACGCGCTCGGTCGTCGCCGCGTCGTTGACGGTGGGTGGGAACCGGTCGAAGAGCTCGAGGTCCGGCTCGGCCGGCGACCCGGACGCCTGGCACTCGGCGACGACGATCCTGCGGACGGCATCGAGGACCGCCGCGCGGGTCTGCTCGTCGTAGGTGCGCACGTTGAGCTCGAGGACGGCGTGGTCGCCGATGACGTTGCTCTTGGTGCCGGCCCGGATGCTGCCCACGGTGAGGACCGCCGGCGTCGTCGGGGCGAGCTCGCGCGAGACGACGGTCTGGAGCCGGACGACGATCATCGCCGCCAGCACGACGGGGTCGACGGCCGCCTGCGGCATCGAGCCGTGCGCGCCGCGCCCGTGGACGGTGACGCGCAGGCTGTCGGCGGCCGAGAGGACCGCACCCGGGCGGGTGCCGACCGTGCCGGCGACCCCCGGCAGGACGTGCTGCGCCAGCGCCACGTCCACCGACCCCACGAGCCCGGCGAGGCCGTCCTCGACCATCCGCCGGGCGCCGTCGCCCAGCTCCTCGGCGGGCTGGAACAGGGCCACGACGGTGCCGCCCCAGGCGTCGCGGTGCCCGGCGAGCAGGTCGGCCGCGCCGAGCAGGCAGGTGACGTGCACGTCGTGCCCGCACGCGTGCATGACCGGGACCGCCTCGGCGGCATCCTCGACCGACGCCTGTGCGGTGCTCGCGTAGGCCAGGCCGGTCGCCTCCTGCACCGGCAGCGCGTCCATGTCGGCGCGCAGCAGCACCGAGGGCCCGTCGCCGTTGCGGAGGATCCCGACGACGCCGGTGCCACCGACGCCCTCGGTCACCTGGTAGCCGCTCCCGCGCAGCCGGTGCGCGACGGCGGCCGCGGTCTGCGTCTCCTGGTGGGACAGCTCGGGATGCTGGTGCAGGTGGCGGTAGAAGTCCTCCTGCCAGGGCCGGCAGGCCCCCAGGCCGGACAGGACCGCCGTGGCGGCGGACGCGGAGCTGGACATCGGGCCTCCTCGTGGTCGGCGCCGTCGGGCTGCCGTGGAGAACCCGACCACGGTATCCCCGCACCCGGGAGCGGGGAGGCCCGCCGCCCCGCCAGTACGTCACGGCCCGGACCCCCCGCGACGACGGACGCTGCCGGCGCCGTCAGGACGCGTCGGGGTTCTCGAGCACGACGGCCAGGCCCTGACCGACGCCGATGCAGATGGCGGCGACGCCCCAGCGCTCGTTCCGCTCGCGCAGGACCTTGGCGAGGGTGGCGACGATGCGTCCGCCGGAGGCGCCGAGGGGGTGGCCGAGGGCGATGGCGCCGCCGCGGGTGTTGACGATGTCGGGGTCGACCTTCCACGCGTCGAGGCAGGCCAGGGACTGCACGGCGAAGGCCTCGTTGAGCTCGACGGCGCCGACGGCGTCCCACCCGATGCCGGCCCGGGCCAGCGCGCGGCCCGCGGCCTCGACGGGGGCGTAGCCGAACTCCTGCGGGGTGAGGGCGAAGGCGCCACGGCCGGCGATGCGGGCCAGCGGGGCGGTGCCGATGACCTCGGCCGCGGCCTCGGAGCCGAGCAGGACCGCGGACGCGCCGTCGCTGAGGGGCGAGGCGTTGCCGGCGGTGATGGTGCCGTCGGGGCGGAAGGAGGGGGTGAGCGTCGCGAGCGTCTCGACCGAGCTGCCGGGGCGGATACCCTCGTCGCGGGTCAGCCCGGTTCCCTCGACCGGTACGACGAGGTCGTCGTAGAAGCCGTCCTCCCAGGCCTGGTGGGCGAGGCGGTGCGACCGGGCGGCGAACGCGTCCTGGCGCTCGCGGGTGATGCCGAAGCGCTCCTGCAGCTGCTCGTTGGCCTCGCCGAGGGACACGGTCCAGGCCGGGTTCATCCGGGGGTTGACGAGGCGCCAGCCCAGCGCCGTGGACACCGCGGTGAGGTCACCGGCCGGGAAGGCGCGCGCCGGCTTGGGCATGACCCACGGGGCGCGGGTCATCGACTCGACGCCACCGGTCAGCACGATGTCGGCATCGCCGGTCTCGATGGCCCGGGAGCCGGCGTGGACGGCGTCGAGGCTCGAGCCGCAGAGCCGGTTGACCGTCGTACCCGGGACGCTCACCGGCATCCCGGCCAGCAGGGCCGCCATGCGCCCGACGTTGCGGTTCTCCTCGCCGGCGCCGTTGGCGTTGCCCCACACGACGTCGTCGACGCGGCCCGGGTCGAGGTCCGGGGTGCGGGCGAGCAGCGCCGAGATCGCGTGCGCGGCGAGGTCGTCGGGCCGGACGCCGGCGAGGCTGCCGTTGAACTTGCCGAAGGGGGTGCGGACGGCTGCGTACACGAACGAGGTCGACGAGGTCACGAGGGGAGCCTAGGGGCCCGACGCCGGACGAGCGCCGGCACCGGCCCGCACCCCGGTCGAGAGGTCCTGACCGGGAGCTCCCTCCACGGCGCTGCCGGCCAGGACGTCGACGGCATACCCGTTTTGTCCGTCCTGTCCACATTCGGGGCATGGCCGGCGATCGTCGCACCCGGTTCCGGGTAGTGCGTCCACCGTGAACGTCCACGACGCGGGTGACGAGGCACGAGGGCCCCTGCCGCGCACGCCTGCCGTGCTGCGGGGCCTGCCCCACGCCGGGGGCGGCGTGGAGTCCGGGATCTCGGTGCCGCAGCTGGCGCGCCTGGTCGACCACCGCCTGCACGTCGAGAGCCTCGACCCGGACTCCCTGGCCCGGTCGGTGCGCCTGGCCGTCGAGTACGGGGTGGGCGCCGTGACGTGCAGGCCCGGCGACGTCGCCACGGTCGCGACGCTCGTGCGGGAGCACGCCACCGACGTGGGGCTGCGCTGGCGGCGCCCGGGGTCGCCGGGGCAGTCAGCGCCGGCCGGGACGGCGGGCGCCGCCCCGCCGTGGCGGTCCCCGCTCGTGGGCGTCGCCACGGCCCTCGAGTTCGAGCGGCGGGCCACGAGCGTCGAGGCACTCCTCGAGGAGACGCGCGACCTCACCCTGTCCGGGGCGTCGGAGCTCGCCCTGCTCGTGGACGAGCAGCGCCTACCGGTGCCTCCCGCCCGAGACCGGGTCCTCGCGGCCGCCCCGGCACCGACGCCCGACCGCGGGGCCCGGCGCGACTGGCGCGAAGCGGTGGCCGCTCTCGTCGAGGCGCAGCCGCGGTACCGGTTCCGGCTGCGGGTGCACCTCGACACGAGCGAGATGACCGACGACGTCGTGCGTCGGGCGTGCGAGTCCCTGCGCGCTGCGGGCGTCTGGATGGTGCAGGCCGGGACGTGGCGCGGGCCGCGCACCAGCTTCAGCCAGATCCGCGTCATGCGTGAGGCGCTCGGCGGGGCGACGCGTCTGAAGTGGACGAGCCCGGTCTCCTCGCTGCACGGCCTGCTCCTCGCGGTGGCCGAGGGCGTGGACCGGTGCAACGCCGAGGACACCTTCGTGCTGCTCGGCGCAGCCGAGCAGCACGCCCGCGTCGGTCCCATCCGGGTGCCGAGGCCGGGGCTGGTGGGCTGAGGTGCCCGCTCGGGGGCAGGACCCGCGGCGGGTTATCATCTGCGCATGGATGCAGATGCGCAGGCAGCAGACCTGCCGAGCGAACAGGTCGAGCTCGCGGTCGAGATCTTCCGGATGCTGGCCGACGCCACCCGGATCCGGCTGCTCTGGGCGTTGACCGAGGGGGAGCTGTCGGTCAACGACCTTGCCGACCGCGTCGGCAAGCCCGGCCCGTCGGTCTCCCAGCACCTCGCCAAGCTGCGGATGGCGCGGATGGTGCGGACGCGGCGCGACGGCAACCAGGTGTTCTACCGCGTCGACAACGAGCACGTCGCGAGCCTCGTCCGCGACGCGGTCCACAACGCCGAGCACGCGACCGATGGAGTGCCCCGGCACCACCGGTCGGCCGACGTCGCCGCGATCGCGGCGACGGGTGGAACCACGACACGGACGACGGGCTGAGATGCACGACCACGACCAGGACCACGCGCAGGACCACGCGCACGACCACGACCAGGACCACGCGCACGACCACGCGCACGACCACGCGCACGACCACGGTCACGACCACCGAAGGGGCCTGTGGGCCCGTGTGACCCATGCCTTCACCCCGCACTCTCACGATGCCGCCGACTCGATCGACCCGGCGCTCGAGTCGAGCGCGAGGGGGGTCCGGGCCGTCAAGGTCGGCCTCGTGGGCCTCGGCGCCACGGCCGTCCTGCAGCTGGCCGTCGTGTCCGTGTCCGGCTCGGTGGCGCTGCTGGCCGACACGATCCACAACTTCTCCGACGCGCTCACGGCCGTGCCGCTGTGGATCGCCTTCGTCCTCGGGCGCCGGGCCGCCACGAAGCGGTTCACCTACGGCTACGGCCGCGCCGAGGACCTTGCCGGCCTCTTCGTCATCGTGATGATCGCGCTGTCGGCCGTCCTCGCCGGCTGGTCCGCCGTCGAGCGGCTGCTGCACCCGGCGCCGGTCACCGACCTCGGCTGGGTCGCGCTCGCGGGCCTGCTCGGCTTCCTCGGCAACGAGGCGGTGGCCGCCTACCGGATCCGTGAGGGCCGGGCCATCGGGTCGGCGGCCCTCGTCGCCGACGGGCACCACGCCCGCACCGACGGCCTCACCTCCCTCGCCGTCCTCGTCGGGGCCGGCGGCGTCGCGATCGGCTGGGGCTGGGCCGACGCGGTCGTCGGCCTCGTCATCACCGTGGCCATCCTCGTGGTGCTGCGCACCGCGGCCCGCGACGTGCTCCGCCGGCTCATGGACGGCATCGAGCCACAGCTCGTCGAGCAGGCCGAGGCCACCCTCGCCGCCGTGCCCGGCGTCATCGGGGTGCGCGGCGTCCGGATGCGGTGGATCGGTCACCGGATCCATGCCGAGGCCGAGCTCGACGTCGACGCCGGCGCGACCCTCGCCGAGGCCCACGCCCTGGCGCACCGCGCGGAGCGTGAGCTGGTCCGCACGACGCCGCGGCTCACGACCGCTGTCGTGCACGCCTACCCGGCGCACGAGACGGTGGCGCACTGACGCAGTGGGGCGCCGGCCGGTCGGTACGTCCGGACAGCGCCCCCTGCGTCGGTTCGGTGGCGCTCAGTGGTGGTGGCCACCCTCCGTCGCCCCGCCGGACGCGTGGCCCGACGCGTCGACGCCGCACCCCTCCCGCGGGGCGAGCTCGTGCACCGCGGCACGGGGGACCCAGCCCGAGGCCGACCCCCGCCCGGGGGAGACGAGGCGGACGCGGGCCCGGCCGTCCCTGACCTCGAGCACCAGGGCCTGCTCGCCGGCCGGCAGCCGGCGGCCGGCGAGGGAGACCTCGCAGGTCGGGCGTCCGCCGACGAGGTGGACCTCACGCCGGAGGTAGAAGTCGTCGACCCAGCCCTCGACGGGCGGCCCTTCGACGGTGCGGACCTGCAGCCAGGTGCCCTCGATCCGCACGACGCGGGCGAGCGTCCCGTCGCGGACCTCGCCCACCGCCTGCCGGCTGCCCGGGGCGGAGTGGAGCGCGACGTCCTCGGAGACCAGCTCGCCGTGGTCGTCGCGGCCGCTGACCAGCACGAGCGGCGTCGTGGACTGGGCGAGGACCGCCGCCCGGGCGACGTCAGGCGTGCTGGCTCGCGGCGCCGGCGCACCGATCGCGCCGCCCGGGCCGGCGGATGCCGCGGTGACGGCGAGCCCGCCGGTCACGAGGACGACCGCCGCCGCGAGGCCGGCCGACAGGTGGCGCCTCACGGGCACGTCGCCGGGTTGGCGGTGCCCTTGGTGACGTTCGCGGAGATCGTGGCGCACCACGCCCCGCCGTCGGACGTCCGGTGGAACACCTTGTCGTACTGCGTCGACCCGAGCGAGTAGGTGTACGTGTCGTAGACCGTCTCCACGCCGCCGGCGATCTTCAGGAACCGGACGGACTCCGAGCCGGTGTTGTTGAGGTAGCTCGCGCCGACGTCCATGACCCAGCGGCCGCCCGCGGGGATCGTCGTGCCGGCCGGGATCGCCTTGGGCGCCCCGCCGCCACCGGCGAGGTCGTCGACGTAGTGGCCACCGACGTCGACGGAGCTCGCCGTCGGGTTGTAGAGCTCGACCCACTCCGTGCCGGTGCCCGAGGGAGCCATGAGGAACTCGTTGACGACGACCTTGGTCGGGTCGCCGGTGCCGCCGCCGCCGGTGCCGCCGGTGCGCGTCGTGTACGTCTTGGTGCCGCCGTCGTAGTCGACGGTGAAGCCGGCGCCCGCCCCCGTCGTGGCGAGGTGGACCGTCCCGTTGTGGTTGAGGGTGCCGGTGTAGTCGATGGGGGCACCGCTCGGGTCGGTCGTGTCGCACGGGTCGTTGGCGAGGTAGATGTCGGCGCCGACGGACCGGAACGCGTTGAGGGTGCGGTTGCCCGGGTGCCCGAAGGAGTTGGCGCCGCAGGAGATGAACCCGACCTGCGGACGCGTCGCGTTGAGGTAGGCGTCGGAGGAGGAGTGGCCGGAGCCGTGGTGGTTGGCCCGGAGCGCGTTGACCGCGCCCATCTTCGTGCTGAGCAGCGCCTCGATGTTGTTGTAGGTGTAGCTGTTGGCGCTCGTCGCGTACTCGCCGTCGCTGTCGCCGGCCGTCGCGTAGACGAACGGCCCGAACGAGGTGCGCAGGCCGATCGAGTAGTCGTTCTCGCTCGGCGGGAGGGCATCGGCGCTGTGGTCGCCGCTGACGGGGGTGGTCCCGTCAGCCTCCATGACGTCCTTGCCGTTGGCCTCGACGACGCCGGAGGAGACGCCGGCGCCCAGATCGAGCGTCGGCCACGCCGCGGCGTTCGTGATCCGCAGGACCTTGCCGTCGATGTTGGCGCGGTCGGCCTGCGTGCTCGGGCCGTAGAGCCAGCAGATCCACCGCTTCGAGGTCTGCGAGGTCGTGCCGACGTTGTGCCACGCGGTCTCGGTGCTCGGCGTGGCCGTCGTGCCCACGTCGCAGTCCTTGTCGCCGTTGCTGTCGGTCCACACGCCGCCGTCGTGGTCGAGCACCTGGCCGACGGTGAAGCCGAGACCGCCCGCGGACGTCGGCGTCAGCAGCTGGTAGATGCCGTTGCCGTACGTCGTCGGGGCGTCGTTGGGGTTGCCCGGGTAGCCGATGTGGTCGAGGTGGTGGTGGGAGGCCATGACGTAGTCGAGGTGGACCGGTCCCGACGCGATGCCGCAGATGCTGCGGATCTGAGCGGCCACGGCGGTGGCCCGAGTGCCGGATCCCGTTGAGTTCCAGGCGGTCTCGCCGAGGTCGATGAGCAGGGTGCGGCCGGTCGGGCCGACGACGAGCTGGGAGTCGCCCTGCTCGACGTCGAACCAGTAGACGTTGAGCTCGCCGTGGCGCCACGTGCCGGACGTCGAGCAGTGGGGTGCGTCGGGCACGGCTGCGACGGCCGGGCGCGGGGTGAGGAGGGTGGCGGGAGCCGCGAGGGCGGCTCCCATGAGCAGCAGGGCAGCAAGGCGTTGTCGGTACACGGGCAGGGCCTCCGTGGGTGCGTCGTCGACGGCGCGGGGGGATCCACGCGGGCAGGAACGTAGCGTCGGCGACCTTTACCCCGAGGAAAGAGCAGGTCCGGGTTTGGTGTGGTCGGGTAAAACTCCCGGATCAGCGGCGCGGGTCGACCATGGTCATGCCCGCGACCGTCGCGCGGTCGAAGCCCGGCAGCAGCTCGGCGGCCTCGGCGAGCCCGACCGTCCGCTCGACGAGCCGGTCGGGCGCGAGCACGCCCTGCTCGACGAGCCGCATCAGGGCGGGGTAGTCGACGGCGGCCATGCCGTGGCTGCCAAACAGGTCGAGCTCCCAGGCGATGACGCGCGCCATCGGCACGCGCGGGTGCCCGTCGACGGGCGGCAGCAGGCCGACCTGCACGTGGCGCCCCCGCCGACGCAGGCTCAGCAGCGCGTCGGAGCACGTCTGCTCGCTGCCGACGGCGTCGACGGCGACGTGGCTGCCGCCGCCGGTGAGGTCGGCCACGGCTGCCGGGACGTCGACGACGCCCGCCGCGTCGATGCCGTCGGTGCCGTCCGCAAGGAGAGTGTGCTCGGCTCCGAGCGCGGCTGCGGCGGAGAGGGCCTCGGGGTTGCGGTCCACGGCGATCACCCGGGCACCGAGCGCGCGGGCGATCATGACGCAGCTGAGGCCCACACCTCCGGCGCCGACGACGGTGACCCACTCACCCTCGACGACACGGGCCCGTGCGGCGAGCGCCCGGTGGGCGGTGGCGAACCGACAGCCGAGGGCCGCCGCGGCCGAGAAGCCGAGCCAGTCCGGGAGGGCCACGAGGTTGGTGTCGGCGGCGTGCAGCGCGACGCGCTCGGCGAACGACCCCCAGTGGGTGAAGCCCGGCTGCTCCTGGTCGGGGCACACCTGGGCCTGTCCGGACCGGCACCACTCGCACCGCCCGCAGCCGCACACGAAGGGCACCGTCACGCGGTCGCCGACGTGCCAGCGCTCGACGTCGCGGCCCACCTCGCGGACGACGCCGGCGAGCTCGTGACCCGGCACGTGGGGAAAGGCGATGTCGTCGTGTCCCGCCCACGCGTGCCAGTCGCTGCGGCACAGTCCGGTCGCCACGACCTCGACGACGACCCCGGAGTCGGGGGCGACCGGGTCGGGCACCTCACGCACCTCGGGCCTCGCCCGAACGGCATCGATGACCATCGCACGCATCGCGCCATCATGACAGCGGCGACCGGGCCGGCACCGCCGTGTCCGGCCCTACGCTGTCGTCGTGGCCGTCCCGTCGATGCGCACCGAGCGGCTCGTGCTGCGCGGCTGGACCGACCGCGACCGCCGGCCGTTCGCGGAGCTGAACGCCGATCCCGTGGTGATGGAGCACTTCCCGTCGCGCCTGACCCGCGCCGAGTCCGACGCCTTCGCCGACCGCATCGAGGAGCACTTCGCGGTGCACGGCTTCGGCCTCTGGGCGCTCGAGGCGCAGGGCGAGTTCGTCGGCTACACCGGCCTGTCCGTGCCGCGCTTCCACGCGGACTGGATGGCGGCGCGGGAGCAGCCGGTCGTCGAGGTGGGCTGGCGGCTGCGGCGCGACGCCTGGGGCCACGGCTATGCCACCGAGGCGGCCCGGGCCTGCGTCGGGCACGCCTTCGAGGACCTCGGACGCTCGGAGGTCGTGTCGTTCACGACCGTCGGGAACGTGCGCTCCCGGGCCGTCATGGCGCGCCTCGGCATGCGGCCAGTCGCCGAGTACGACCACCCCGTCGAGGGTCACGCCGCCGTTCCCTCGGTGTGCTACCTGCTCCGTCGGTCCGCATCCGTGCAGGGCGCCTGACCTCCTGCGCACGCGACGGCCGGCCCGCGTCCGCGCCGTGCGGCCCGGCCTCCCGCGCGACGTGGCGTCCGCTGCGTATCCTCGGCCGGTGCGCGTCAGGGACCGGGGGTGATGATGACGCGTGGAGCCCGGCGCCCGGTGCGCGCCACGCCTCGCAGCACGCCCCGCTCCACGCCCCGCACCACGCCTCGCACCACGCCCCGCACCACGGCAGGCCGCGCCGGCTCGGGTCGCGGTTCGCGCGGCCCGACGAAGGCGGGACCCCCCGGCGCACCGGCCAGGTCGCGGCGGCTGCTCGGGTCGATCCCGGTGGCCGGCCTGCTGCTGGGCGCAGCGCTCCTCGGTGTCTCGTGGGCCCTCGGTCACGGGCTGCGGGTGCCCGTCGACCAGCCGGCGACCGGGTCGCTCGTCGACGTCGTCGACACGTCGGCCCTCACCGCTCCCGCCGAGGGCGGCACGGCGGGGCGGTCGTCCCGGGCCGGCTCGCACGGCGGTACGGGCGGCGGCCCTGCGGCGCAACCGGATCCGACCTGGGTCTCGCGCATCGCCGCGCGCACGGGCATCCCCACCGTGGCCTTGCGTGCGTACGGGCGGGCCTCGATCCTCGCGGAGTCCGACCTCCCCGACTGCCACGTCGGGTGGACGACGCTGGCGGCGATCGGCCAGGTCGAGTCGGCCCACGGAACCTTCGGCGGCGGACGCCTGCTGAGGAGCGGACGCAGCTCGAGGCCCATCGTCGGGCCCGCCCTCGACGGCCGGGACGGCGTCGCGGCGCTGCGCTCCGACGCCGAGGGCGTGCGCCTGCACGGGGACGCGACGTGGGACCACGCCGTCGGGCCGATGCAGTTCCTCACGAGCTCGTGGCAGCGGTTCGGTGCCGACGCGGACGCCGACGGGGTCGCCGACCCCACCGACATCGACGACGCCGCGTGGGGCGCGGCGCGACACCTGTGCACCGGCGGGACGGACCTGCGCGACGGGAGGGCGTGGGCGCGAGCGATCCTGGGGTACAACGCCTCCGACGCCTACGTCCGACGCGTGCTCGACCTCGCCGAGGGCTACGCCCGCTCTGCCGCCCGACGCTGACGGGCGTCTCCCGTCAGCGCACACCCTGCGCATGCCGAGGCCGGTCGGCGACCAGGCGAAGCATGCGCAGGCTCGGGCCGGCGGCGTAGGCGATCCGGACGCCGGCGCGCCGCTTCGCCGGGACCGTCCGACCCGGGCCGCCTAGGCTGGCGTCGTGGGACAAATCGGACAGTCGACGCCGACGGCCGGTGGCCGGGCTGCCCGGCAGGGGGCCTGGCTGTTCCTCGTCGCCGGGGTGCTGGCGCTGCTCGCCATCGCCACCGGGTCGCCGCGTCCGGGAGTGCTCGTCGTCGTGGCCGTCGCCGACCTCGCGACCGCCGCCCTGTGCCTGCTGCTGCCGTGGGGCCGCTGGCCGGTCACCCGGATCGCGTGGCTGGCCCTCATCGCCTTCGTCGTCCTCGGGGTGTCGACGTGGGCCTTCGGCGGCCAGGCGGGCGGCACGATCCCCTTCTACGTCCTGACCTTCGCCTGGCTCGGGCTGCACCAGCCCCCGCGGCTCGTCGTGTGGGCGGCCGTACCGGCCGCGGTGTCGTACGTCGCCGGCCTCCTCGCGGCGGGGGCCCCGCCCGAGGCCATCGGCGGCAGCGTCGTGCTCGTGCCGGTCCTCGTCGCCGTCGGCTACGTCATCTCGCGCACGATGTCCGACCTGCGCCGGAGCCAGCTCCGCCTCCGGGCGCAGGAGCAGTGGCGGGCCGCCATGACCGCGACGCTGGCCCACGACGTCCGCTCGCCCCTGACCTCCATCACCGGCGCGCTCGAGCTCCTCGCCGACGACCCGGGCACCCCGCGCGAGCTCGCGCCCCTCGTCGAGGCGGCGAGCCGTCAGGCCGAGCGCATCAGCCGCCTGGCCGGCGACCTGCTCGACCTCGAGCGCGTCGACCAGGGCCGGCTGCGGCTCGACCGCACGCTCGTCGACGCGCGGGCCCTCGCCGAACGGGTCGCCGAGCTGACCGACCCGCGGCAGGTGCGCGTCGAGGTCCCGGAGGGCCTCTCGGTGCTCGCCGACCGCGGACGCCTCGAGCAGATCCTCGTCAACCTGACGAACAACGCCGTGCGCCACGGGGCCGGCCCGGTGCTGCTCGGGGCCGACCGCGAGCCGGGCGCCGTCGTGCTGTGGGTGCGCGACCACGGGCCCGGCGTCACGCCCGAGGCGACGTCGCAGCTCTTCACCCGGCTCGCCGACGGCCGTCCCGGCACCGACTCGGTCGGGCTGGGCCTCTGGATCGTGCGGGTGCTGACGGAGGCGCACGGCGGCACGGTCTCGCAGGAGAACACGACGCCCGGCGCGGTCTTCCGGGTGCGCCTGCCGCAGCCGGGGCCCGATGCGACGCCCTTGGGCTAGTGCACCATCGAGTCCCAGAGGAACAGTGCCCCCTCGTGCACGATCGTCACGAGGAACACCAACAGGCCGACCAGCATCACGACGGCGATGACCAGGGGCGTGTAGTACCCCAGGCGTCCCCGACGATCACCGGCCACGATTCCAGTACAGCGCAACGGAATCCGCGAGGGAAGGCTCAGTCGTCGTCCTCGGTGACGCCGATGCGGATCTTGCCCTTGCCGGGGCACTCCTCCTGGTGCTCGAGGGCGTCCTTGCGGGCCTTGTCGCGCGCCCGCCGGGCCGGACCGGTCCAGTCGCAGCTCTTGCAGTAGCCGAAGGCGAAGGCGCCGTCCTCGTGGGCGCCGAACGCCTCACCCTTCTCGACCTTCTCGATGGTCGCGCGGTGCTGCTCGCCCTCGGCGTCGCGCACGGTCAGCTCTCGACCGTCGCGGGCCAGGAACCGGAGTCCGCGTTTGCGCGCCATGGGCCCATGATGCATCCCGCCGTCGCCGGGCGGTGACGCGGCCCACGAGACGGCGGCCCGACGCGTCGGAGGGTGGTCGGGCCACGGCGTCGCGTAGGCGTCGGGGCGACCCGTGCGAACGCGCGCGTACCGCAGCAGCTCACGCAGGATCCCGGCGTTGCCCATGGCCCAGCCGGGGCGGGGCTCGAGCTCGGACGGCGTCGCGCGGTGCTCGTGGTTGGACCAGCGTGCGCCCGACGCGTCGACGACGGCCCGGGCCAGCAGGTCCTCGACGAGCACGTCGGTGAAGGCCGGGTCCTCGCCCTGCTCCACCTCGCGGTCGAGGGCGAGGGCCAGCACGCCGGCCGTGCCGCAGCAGCGTCCGTTGTTGTCCCAGAAACCCGGTCGCAGCCGCGCCGGCAGGCCCGACGCCGTGACGGTGTGCCAGGACCGGTCCCCGATGGCCCGCCACGCGTCGTCGCCGGTGACCTGGTGCAGCAGCCGGAAGACCTGCGCGTCGCCGGCCGGACCGTTGCACCAGCCGAGGCTGTAGCGCTCGACGAGGTCGGGGCGGTGCGGCGGGTCGGAGTGCGGCACGAGGAAGCCCTCCGGGCCCGCCTCGTCGCGGCCCACGACGTCGGCCGCGCCCCGCAGCGCGAGGTCGAGCAGGTCGGGGCGCCCGGCCGCGGTACCGACCGACGCCAGGGCCAGGACGATGCCGAGGGTGCCGTGCGCGACGTGGTGCGAGCGCGGGGGAGTGGGGCGCACCGCCCAGTTGACGCCATGGACCGTCGGCGTCGCGGCCGCGAGGTAGGGCGTCACCGCGTCGACGGCGAGGTCGAGGTCGCCGACGCGCAGCGCCGCGAGCCCGATGCCGGCGTTGCCGGCGAACAGCTCAAACATCTTGCTCCACCGACCGTCGACGCTGGCGGACCGGACGCGCCGCAGCGCCTCCCGCGCGGCATCCTCGCGGCCGAGGGCGTGCAGGGCGACGGCGACCCCGCCGAGCCCGAAGTAGAGCGAGGAGCCCGCGACGGCGTCGAGGTCGCCGGCCAGGGCGTCGGCGCCGCTCTCGACGGCCTCGGAGTAGCGGCGCTCGCCCGAGTGGACCGCGGCCTCGTGCAGGGCGAGCAGGATGCCGGCCCGGCCGTGGTAGAGCGACACGTCGACCCGGTCGGACGGACCCCGGTCCGCTCCCGCGACGCCGTCGAGGAGCCAGTCGGCGGCGGCCAGCCCCACGAGCTCGGCGGTGGTGGCCCGGTCGGGCCGGCTGGAGTCCTCCATGTCCCGAACGTAGCGGCCCGGCGCCTCACGCCGCGGGGTGGACGGGACCGGCGAGGTGGGGGTGGAGCGCCTACGTTGGCTGGCATGCAGCTCGAGGTGGACGCGATCCTGTTCGACATCGACGGGACGCTCGTCGACTCCACGGCCGCCGTCGAGCGCACGTGGCGCGCCTGGGCCGCCGCCCACGACACCGACCCCGAGGAGATCCTCCGCGTCTGCCACGGCCGTCGTAGCCAGGACACCATCGCCCTGTTCCTGCCCGCCGAGGCCCGGGCCGCCGCCGTCGAGGCGCTCGAGCGCCTCGAGCTCGACGACCTCGCCGACACCGTCGCCCTGCCCGGTGCCGGTCCGCTGCTGTCCGGTCTCGAGCCGGGCCGGTGGGCGGCGGTCACCTCGGGTCCCCGGCAGCTCATGCAGGCACGGCTGCGCGCCGCCGGGCTCCCCGAGCCCGCGGTCCTCGTCACCGCGGAGGACGTGGCGGCCGGCAAGCCCGACCCCGAGGGCTACCTCAGGGCCGCGGCCGCGCTCGGAGTCGACGCGCGTCGGTGCCTCGTCGTCGAGGACGCTCCCGCCGGGGTCGAGGCCGGTCGCGCGGCCGGGGCGTCGGTGCTGGCCGTCGCGACCTCCCACGACGCGTCGGTGCTCGGCCGTGCCCACGCCGTCGTCGACGACCTCTCCCGCTGCCGCGTCGAGCCCGGGCCGGCCCGGCTCGTCGTCACGGCCACGAGCTGAGGGGCACCGGGCGCGCCGGACGGGCCGTCGTGCCGCCGCGACACGCCGGGAAGCGCCGGGAAGCGCCGGGATGCGCCGGGGGTCCGTCGCGCGCCCGACCCCGAAGCGGCCGAAAACACCTCGCAATCCGGACATTCGCTGTCGTCCGATGGTCAAGCAGACATGTCGCTTTCAGGTGCTTGGTGGCGAATCCTCCTGCGAATTCAGCGAATCGGCGGCTGGAATTCACCGAAAGACCGGGCGTGCGCAGGTGCGGTCGTAACCTGAAGTCGCTGGTTGGGGGGATGGGCCCGGGGACATCGCAGTGGCCGACCAGCGACAGATGCTGAACATTCGGGGGCGCGCACCGGGGGCGCGCGTATCAGCGCAGCCTTGAGGGGGGCGATTCGAAGATGGTGGAGTACGTCAGCCCGACCCACGTCGAACGCGGTGCGGGCACGATCGAGGCAGACCCGGTCCGCGGTCTGCTGCACGACCTGCGGGAACCGCTCGCGGCCATCCTGCTCCTGTCGACGTCTGCCGCCGGCGACGTCCAGGAACGCCTGGGTCACATCCGCGAGCAGGCCACCTGGCTGGCCGAGCTCGTGGCCTCGAGCCTCGAAGGCGCAGCCGGCGACGACCCACTCGTCGTCGACGCCGTGGCCGTCGCGCGCGAGGTCGCGGGCCGGGCCCGCATGACGACGACGGCCTCGATCGACGTCGAGGTGGCCGGCGACGGGCTCGTGCTCGCCCGGCCCGTCGCGCTCGCGCGGGCCCTCGGCTGCGTCGTGGACAACGCGGTCCGGGCCGCCGGTCCGACCGGCCACGTGCTCATCTGGGTGGGGGACGACGACGACGGCGTGCACCTGCGCGTGCTCGACGACGGGCCGGGGCTCGGCCACGTCGTGCACCGCACGTCGATCGGCCTGGCGACGACGCGGGCGATGGTCGCCGCGTGCGAGGGCGCGTTCCGCCTCGGGCCGCGCCCGGACGGCGGCGCGTCGGCCGACATCGCGCTCCGACGCGGCACTCACGTGCTGGCCTCCTGAGAGGGGCGGGGGAGATGAAGCTGGTCGTCTGCGACGATCACCGGCTGATCCTCGACACCCTCGGGGCCGCGCTGTCCGACCTGGGCTACCAGGTCACGACGGCGAACGGCCCCGACGAGGCGCTCGAGGCCGTCGCCGAGGTCAGGCCCGACGCGTGCCTGCTCGACGTCAACTACCCGGGTGCGTCCGGGCTCGACGTCATCGCGAGCATCCGGTCGGCGTCGCCGGGCACGCGCGTCATCATGTTCTCGGCCGACGCCTCCGACGTCTCGGTGCGCCGGGCCATCGCCATGGGCGCGTCCGGCTACGTCCGCAAGGACCGGGGGCTGCCGCAGCTCGTCGAGGCCATCGGCCTCGCGGTCAGCGGCCACCTGGCCGTCGAGCCGCGGATGCTCCAGAGCGCCATGCGGTCGGGCGACCCCCAGGAGAGCCCGACGTGGGTGCTGTCCTTCCTCACCGAGCGCGAGTGGCAGGTGCTGCGCTGCATCACCGACGGCCTCGGCACCGACGAGATCGCCACCACCCTCAACGTCCGCCGCAGCACCGCCCGGACGCACGTGCAGAACGTGCTGACGAAGATCGGCGTGCACTCGCGGCTGCAGGCCGTCGCGCTCGTCGCGGCCCACGCGGACGAGATCGAGTGGCCGGCGCACGTGCGTCCGGCCTGAGGACAGCCTGATGACCCGCTGAGTCATCCGTTTGACGTAGCGCGCGGTCGTGCCCGCGTCGGGTCCGCCCCGACGCGGGCACCGGCACTCTCGGGACATGGAACAGGACGTCCGTGTGGTCATGGTGGACGCGCGTCAGGGATTCCTCGACGCCGTCGCCCTGGTGCTGTCCGAACACCGCACGCTGCGCCTCGTCGGCAGCGTCGGGACCGTCGGGCAGGCCCTGGCCCACGGGCTCCCCGAGCACTGCGACGTCGTCGCCGTCGGCCTCGACGAGACCAACGACATCGCCGCCCTCGCGCAGCTGTGCCGCGAGTGCCCGACCCTCGGCATCGTCGTCATGTCCTCGGCGGACGGCGAGGTGCACCTGCCCGTGGCGCTCGGTTGGGGCGTGCGCGGCTGGGTGTCGCGCCAGGACGGCGTCAACGACCTGCTCGACGCGCTCGTCGACGTCGCCGCCGGCGAGGCGCACCTGCCGGCCGAGCCGTTGCACGCGATGTTCGCGGCGACGCTCAACGACCGGCCCGACGCCGTCCTGCCCGGCGCCCGGCCGCTGACCGACCGGGAGGCGGCGGTGCTCGACTGCCTCGCCGCCGGGATGTCCCGCCACGACATCGGCGTGGCGCTCGAGCTGTCGGACAACACCGTCCGGACCTACGTGCGGCGCATCCTGCGCAAGCTGCACGTCCACTCCGCCTCCGCGGCGGTGGCCATGACCAGGAGCGAGATGACACCGACCGGGATGACGAACGGGATGACGAACGGGATGACGAACGGCCACGTGACCGACGGCGCGACGAGGAGCAGCGAGATGGCGATGTCCGAGGTGCAGGTCCATGGTTGAGATCGCCCGCCGCCCCGCATCGCCGGCCCGGCCCGACGCCCGGCCTGACGCCCGGCCCGGAGCCCGTCACGCCGACCGCACCGCGCCGTCCGTCGTGGCGCCGGCCGCCCCGGCCCCGCACGTCGTGCCCTTCACCCGGACGCGGATCTGCCCGGAGGCCCGTGAGGCCGTCGCGGACGTGCTCGAGTCGGGGTGGGTCACCTCGGGCCAGCAGGTCGTCGAGTTCGAGGCCGAGCTGGCCGCCTACGTCGGCGCCGAGCACGGCATCGCCGTGAGCTCCTGCACGGCGGCGATCGAGCTGGCGCTGCGGGCAATGGAGCTGCCCGAGGGCTCGAAGGTGCTCATGTCGACGGTGACCTTCTGCGGCGCCGCCGCCGCCATCCGCCACGCCGGGCACGTGCCGGTCCTCGCCGACGTCGACCCGGTGACCGCGATGCCCTCACCGGAGACCGCGGCCGCCGCGGCGGCCGGGTGCGGCGGCGTCGACGCCCTCGTGGTCGTCCACCTGGCCGGCCTGCCGACGGACGTCCGGGCCCTGGCCGAGGCGGCCGGCGTCGACCTCGACCACGTCGTCGAGGACGCCGCGCACGCCCTCGGCACCGTCGTCGGCGACGAGCCGGTCGGCACCATCTCGCGGGCCACCTGCTTCAGCTTCTACGCCACGAAGAACCTGCCGATCGGCGAGGGCGGCATGGTCACGACCGACGACCCCGACCTGGCCCACCGCATCCGGCGGGCCCGCCTGCACGGCATGTCCGCGGACGCGTGGCGCCGCTACCTGCCCGGCGGCGGCTGGCGCTACGACGTCTCCGCCGAGGGGCTCAAGGCCAACATGACCGACGTCCAGGCCGCGATCGGAAGGGCGCAGCTGCGCCGGTTCGACCTCGACCAGGCCCGGCGCGCCGAGGTGGCCGCCCGCTACGACGAGGGGCTGTCCGGCATCCCGGGGCTGCGGCGCCCGCCGCGGGCCCTCACCGGCCGGCACGCCTGGCACCTCTACACGGTGCGCGTCGAGCCGGCCTACGGGACGAGCCGCGACGAGCTCATCGACGCCCTGCGGGCCCGTGGCGTGTGCACCTCGGTGCACTTCATCCCGCTGCACCACCTCACGTGGTTCCGGGACCACTGCATCGTCCCCGCCGAGGGGATGCCCGGTGCCGACCGGGTCTTCGACCGCATCCTGTCGCTGCCGATGGACGCGGTCATCACGGACGAGGAGATCGCCCAGGTCTGCACGGCGCTGGACGAGATCGCACGAAGGGGAGCGACAGGGTGACTACGACACTGAGCTATGGATGGACACCTGAGGACATCGGGTTCGTGCCGACGCTGCAGAAGGGTCTGCGGACCCTCATCGTCGGTGCCGGGGAGGCCGGGCGCGCCCTCGCCCGCGACCTCGAGAAGGTGCGCGACTTCGGCCTGGCGCCGATCGGCTTCCTCGACGACGACACGACCAAGCGCGTCGTGCGCCGGCTGCCGGTGCTCGGCAGCCTGTCCGACCTGCTGTCGGTCGTCACGGTGCAGCGCGTCGACGTCGTGCTGCTCGCGATCCCCGGCCTGCCGGCCGACCAGGTGCGCATCCTCGCCACGACCGCCGCGCGCGTCGGGGCCAGCGTGCGCCACCTGCCCTCGTTCATCTCGATGCTCCAGCGCGACGTCGTCGGCACCGACCTGCGCTCGCTCGAGGTCGGGGCCCTCATCGGCCGGCCCGAGATGCACGTCGTCTCGCCGGAGGTGCAGGCCACCATCCGGGGTGCGCGGGTGCTCGTCACCGGAGCCGGCGGGTCGATCGGCAGCGAGCTGTGCCGCCAGGTCAACGGGTTCGGTCCCGAGCGCCTCGTCATGCTCGACCACGACGAGTCGAACCTGCACCGCCTCCAGCTCGAGCTGACCGGCGAGGGGCTGCTCGACTCCGACGACGTCGTCGTCGCCGACATCCGCGACGCCGGCCGGATGCGGCAGGTCATCGCCGACGTCCGCCCGCACGTCGTCTTCCACGCGGCGGCCCTCAAGCACCTGCCGATGCTCGAGCGCCACCCCTGCGAGGGCGTCAAGTCCAACGTCGCCGGCACGCTCAACGTCGTGCGGGCCGCCGTCGAGCACGGGGTGGACCGGTTCATCCTCATCTCGACCGACAAGGCCGCCGACCCGACGTCGGTGCTCGGCGCGACGAAGCAGCTCGCCGAGCGCGTCACCCGGCACGCCTCCCGCGACTCGGGCCGCACGATCGTGTCGGCCGTGCGGTTCGGCAACGTGCTCGGCAGCCGGGGCTCGCTGCTGCACGTGCTCGCCGAGCAGGTGCGCAACGACGAGCCGTTCACCGTGACCGACCCCGAGGTGACCCGGTTCTTCATGACGATCGAGGAGGCCGTGGGACTCGTCCTCGAGGCGGCCCACCTCGCCCGGGGCGGCGAGACGTTCGTCCTCGACATGGGCCAGCCGGTCCGGATCGTCGACCTCGTGCAGAACTACTCGCGCCAGCTGGGGCTGCAGCAGCCCGACATCCGCTTCACCGGGCTGCGGCCGGGGGAGAAGCTCCACGAGGTGCTCTTCTCCGACGAGGAGGACCGCGAGCAGACGGCCCACCCGCGGATCTACAGCACGTCGAGCGACGCGAACGACCCCGACTTCGACGGCAACCTCGAGACGCTCTTCGACGCCGCCTCGCGCAACGCCGTCGACGAGGTCAAGTCGGCCCTCGAGCTGATCCTCGGCAACTACCAGCGGGCGCGCGACGAACGGCGCCTCGCGGTGGCGGTGCCCTACCCGGACGACTACTGAGCCGGACCGACCCGCACGGCTGCACGGCCCGCACGACCCGCACGACCCGCACGGCCCGCACGACCCGCACGGCCCGCACGGCCCGCGCGACCAGCACACGACCACGCACCACCACGACCAGGAAGAGGGGACGATCGTGGACCTCACCGTCATCGCCGGCACCGGCGCCGAGCACCCGGGACCGGGAACAGCCGGGGCGACCCGCCCGACGCCCATCGTGCCGGGCGGCCGCTCGGCACGCACCGCCACCGTCATCGAGGGGCCGGGCCTGCTGGCCGACGAGGCGACCCTGCAGTCCTTCGAGATGGGCGCGGCCGGCCTCGACCTCGCGGCGCCGCCGGTCGTCCTGCCCGACTTCCATCACAAGCGCAAGATGGAGATGCCTTCGAGCATCGCCGTGGCCACCCGCGGCACCATCCGCCCGACGTTCACCAGCTCGTCGGTCAACTGCGGCATGGCCCTCATCGCGCTCGGCACCGACAAGCCGGCCGACCACGCGGTCGACGCCTTCTACCGGGCCGTCAAGGAGAAGTACCCCTACCCGACGCGCGGGGCCCGTGAGCTGACGGCCTCCGAGGTCGTCGCGGCAGCCACCGACGGCGCGCAGTTCGCGGCGGAGCGGTGGGGCGTCGACGCCGAGGAGCTCGAGCGCATCGAGGAGTCCGGACGCGTCGACCTCGAGCCGTGGGGCGGGGGTGCACGGCTGCGCAAGGAGATCCCGGCCCTGACGTGGCAGCTCGCCCGGCTGCGGTTCGGCACCGTCGGCCCGACCAACCACTTCGTCGAGCTCCAGCAGGTCGAGGAGATCCTCGACCCCGAGGCGGCCGAGCTGCTCGGCATCCGCGAGGGCCAGGTCACGCTGCAGTACCACGCGGGCGGCGGCGTGCTCACCGGCGAGATCGGCCACCTGTTCCAGCGGCGCAAGGACACCGCGCGGACGATGAAGGCGGCCATGGCCGTGCAGAAGCCGCTCTACCACCTGGCCACGGCTCGGTCGGCGGCCCAGCTGCGCGAGCGGATGCGCCTCTACTTCGCCAAGGGCTGCGCGCCGGTCGACCTCGACAGCGACGAGGGCCAGCGGCTCATGCTCGCCAACGCGTCGGCGATGAACTACGGCTACGCCTTCCGCGTCGCGACGTACGCCGCGCTGCGGCGCCTCGCGCTCGAGGCGTTCGGCGGCGAGCCGGGTCGGCTGATCGTGGACTCGCCGCACAACTCGATCTACGAGGAGAACGTCGGTGGGCAGCGGGCCGTCGTGCACCGGCACAACTCGTGCCGGGCCTTCCCGGCCGACCGGATGCCCGAGGGGTCGGTCTTCGCGACGACCGGCCAGGCGGTGCTGCTGCCCGGCACGCACCGCACGTCGTCCTACCTCGCCGTCGCCGGCGCCCGCAGCAGCGACAGCCTCCACTCCGCCTGCCACGGCGCGGGCACCGTCATCGAGCAGTTCGAGAAGGACGGGCGCTCGACGCTCGACCCGGGCGGCCGCTCGACGCGTCGCTACCGCTACACCGACGAGGCGCCGTCGTCCGCGCCGCACCTCGACGACCACGGCGTCAACGCCGCCATGTCGGTGCTGACGCGGCACCGCATCGTGCGCCCGGTGGCGCGGATGCGCCCGTTCGCCGTCCTGCACTGAGCGCTCCCGTCGGCCCCGGCCGACCACCCCGTCCGCGTCTCGCCGACCGCCGACCACCCACCACCGACCACCCACCACCGACCCGACCGTCCCGCCTCGTCGAGGAGCCACCATGAAGCTTCGAGCCGCCGTCTCAACCGTGGCCGTGGGGGCGCTCGCCCTCGGGTGGCAGCTCGTCGTCGCCCCTCCGGCGTCGGCGGCGACCGCGTGGTTCGTCGACGGCGCCAACCCGGCCTGCTCCGACCAGGGGGCGGGCACGTCGGCGGCGCCGTTCTGCACCATCAGCCGGGCGGCGGTCAAGGCGGTGACGGCGGGCGACACCGTGACGGTCGCGCCGGGCACCTACCGCGAGCAGGTCAGCGTCGGGGCGTCCGGGGCGGCCGGCGTGCCGATCACGTTCGTCGCCTCGGCGCCGGGCGTCGTCGTCTCGGGCACGAAGGACCTGTCGACCGCGACGTGGACCGACGCGTCGGGCGGCACGTTCAGCACGCCTTTCACGCCGGCGAGCGTCACCAAGCAGGTGTTCCTCGACGGGGCCCGGCTCGCCGCGGGCACGAGCGCCACGGGCCTGGCGGCCGGGTCGTTCTTCTTCGACTCGACGGCCAAGGTGCTCTACGTCAACCTCGGCGGACCCTCGCCGAGCGGCCGGGCCGTCGAGGCGGGCGCGCAGACCTACGGGTTCAACCTGTCGGGCCGCAGCAACGTCGTCGTCGACGGGTTCACGACGACCGGCCAGAACGGCGTCGGCCTGCGGGTCAGCGCCGGCAGCGCCGTGACACTGCGCAACGTCACGAGCACGTTCAGCGCGAGCTACGGCGTCCTGCTCGAGTCCTCGAGCACGAACGTCACCGTGACGAACGCCCGGGTGCGCTCGGCCGCCTCGATCGGCATCCGGCTCTCGGCGACGACCGCCTCGACGATCACCGGCGCCAACGTCGCCGGCTCGGGCAACCACGGCATCTCGCTGCAGGGCTCGGTCGGCAACACGGTGCAGGGCTCGGAGTCGGCCGACAACGTCGTGACCGCCGGGACGGCCACGGCCGCCGGCATCGACGTCAGCTCGAGCTCCACCGACACCGTGCTGCGCGGCAACGTCGTGCACGGCAACCAGGACACCGGCATCCAGGTGTATAGCGGCTCCTCGCGCACCGTCGTCGTACGCAACACGAGCTGGGGCAACGGCAACCACGGCTTCGACACCCTCGCCTCGACCGGCGTCTCGTACCTGTCCAACACCTCCTACGGCAACCACGACGACGGCATCTCCGTCGAGGGCAACAGCACGGGGGCGACCCTGCGCAACAACATCTCCGTCGACAACGGCCTGGGGACCGGGCGGCACGACCTCTACGTCGAGCAGACCTCGATGACCGGGTTCACCGCCGACAGCGACGTCTTCTGGAACAGCCGCTGGGTACCGGCCGTGCGCATCGGGCTGACCCGCTACCAGACGCTGTCCGACTTCGCCGCGGGCACGGGCCTCGAGGCCGCGGGCCTCGGCTCCGACCCGCAGTTCGTCGACGCCGCCGCCCACGACTTCCGGCTCGCCGCGCAGTCCGCCGCGGTCGACTCGGCCGACGCCGGTGCGCCCGGCTTCGAGGCGACCGACGCCGCCGGCAACCCGCCCACCGACGACCCGACCGTGCCCGACCGCGGGGCCGGCACGCCCACCTACGCCGACCGCGGCGCGCTCGAGCGCCAGCCGCAGGCCGGCGACCAGGCCACGAACGCTCCCCACGCCGCGCTCGTGCTGTCCGCGACGACGGGCCAGGTGCCGCCGGCGGTGACGGTCACCGCCGACGCCCGCGGCTCGAGCGACGTCGACACCCAGGGCATCGCCACCTACACCTTCGACTTCGGCGACGGCACCGTCGTGGGCCCGCAGGCCTCCCCGGTCGCCACCCACGACTTCGTCGCCACCGGCACGCCCGTCGTCACCGTCACCGTCGCGGACACCGGCGGGCTCACCGGCACGGCGGTCGTGCCCGTCACCCTGACCGACCGGCCGCTCGTCACCTACCACGTCGACGGCACCAGCCCCTCGTGCTCCGACGCGGCCGACGGCACGACGACGCCGTTCTGCTCTATCAGCCGCGCGGCGGCGCTGGCCCTCGCCGGCGACACCGTCGTCGTCGAGGCCGGCGACTACCGCGAGCAGGTGACGCCCGCGCGCACCGGCATGACGACCGCGCCGCTGACCTTCCGCGCCAACGGGGCCGTGCGCGTCCTCGGCACGACCGACCTCGGCTCGACGTCGCTGTGGACCCCCACCTCCACCACCGCCTGGCAGGCCACGGTCGCCTCGGCGGCACCGATCACCCAGGTGTTCCGTGGTGGCACCCGGCTCGCCGCGGCCTCGAGCGCCACGACGACGACCGCCGGCACGTTCTTCTACGACGCCGCCGCCACCACCCTCTACGTCGACGCCGGCGGGGCCAACCCGGCCTCGGGCACGACCCTCGAGGCCTCGACGCGCTCCTACGGCTTCAAGCTGTGGAACGCCCGCTCGGTCGTCGTGGACGGCTTCTCGATGCAGGGGCAGAACGGGGTCGGCATCAGCATCCAGGACTCCGCCGACGTCGTCGTGACCTCGGCGCGGGCCTCGCTCGTCTCGAGCTACGGCGTCTCCTCCGACCGCTCGAGCCGCACCCGGGTGTCCGGGTCGACGACGACCGGCAACGGCTCGATCGGCGTGCGCATCGCCACGAGCCCCGACGCCGTCGTGAGCGGCAACACCAGCGCGTCCAACGGCTACCACGGCATCAGCATCCAGAGCAGCACGGGCGCGACCGTCGCCGACAACGTCAGCCACGACAACGTGCAGCCGACGCAGCGCCTCGCCAACGGCATCGACGTGAGCCTGGGATCGACCGGGGCCCTCGTCGAGCGCAACACCGTCTACGCCAACCAGGACTCCGGCATCGAGATCTACACCGGGTCCGACGACGCGACGGTGCGGCGCAACATCTCCTACGACAACGGCGACCACGGCATCGACTGCCTCAGCTCGCAGCGCGACCACGTCGTCGGCAACACGGTGGTCGGCAACTCGACCGCCGGCATCAACCTCGAGGGCGGCTGCTCCAGCTCGCTCGTCGCCGACAACGTCAGCGTCGACAACGCGGTGGGCAGCACGCGCACCATCGGCAACATCCGGCTCGACGAGGCGTCCTCTCCCGGCTCGACCGTCAACCGCAACCTCGTGTTCCAGAACGCGGGCGGGCCGCTGTACGAGTGGAACTCGGCGCCCTACACCACGGTGGCCTCCTTCCAGGTCGCGAGCGGGCAGGGCCCCAACGACCTCGGCAGCGCCCCGCGGTTCGTCGACGAGGCCGGGCGCAACCTCGCCCTGACCCTCACCTCGCCCGCCGTCGACAGCGCCGACCTGGGCGTGACCGGTGCGTCGGTCACCGACCACGACGGCATCGCGCCCGTCGACGTGCCGGTCATCGCCGACACCGGTGCCGGCAGCCCGGCCTACGGCGACCGTGGGGCGCTCGAGTACCACGGCAACCTGCAGCCCACCGGGCCCACCGCGGCGCTGTCGGCCAACCCGGCCACGGGCGCGCACGCCCCGGCGACGGTGCAGCTGTCCGCGTCGGGCTCGTCGGCCGGTGACGGTGCGATCACGTCGTACACGTTCACGTGCGGCAACGGCACGACCGTCGGCCCGCAGGCCGGCGCGACGGCCTCGTGCACGTACGCGAGCGCCGGCACCTACACCGCCTCGGTCCGCGTCGTCGACCAGTTCGGCCTCGCCTCCACGGCCAGCACCTCGGTCGGCGTCCTCGCGCCGTACGTGGCGCCGCGGGCGGCGTTCACGGCCACCCCGCGCACCGGTGTCGTGCCCTTCCCCGTCGCGCTCGACGCGTCCGGGTCCTCCGACCCGGAGGGCGGCTCGCTGACCTACACCTTCGTGTGCGGGACCGGCACGACGGTCGGGCCGCAGGCCTCGCCGACGGCCACGTGCACCTACGCGAAGACCGGGACGTTCACGGTCCAGGTGACGGTGCGCAGCAGCGTCAGCGGCCTGTCCGCGAGCGCCACGACGACCGTCACGGCGTCGGCCAACAAGGCACCGACGGCCTCGTTGACGCTGGTGACGCCACCGGCGACCGTCGCACCGGCCACCGCGACGCTCGACGCGTCGGGCTCCAAGGACCCCGAGGGCCGGCCGCTGACGTACACGTTCGCGTGCGGCAACGCCACGACCGTCGGGCCGCAGGCCTCGGCGCAGGCGACGTGCAGCTACCCGGCCGGCGGGTCGTTCAAGGCCACCGTGACCGTCACCGACGACGCCGGCAACAAGACGACGAGCGCCCCCGTCACGGTGACCGTGGGCGTCAACAAGGCGCCGACGGCCCGGCTCACGGTGACCCTGTCGAAGCCGACCGCGCCGACGGTCGCGACCCTCGACGCGTCCGGGTCCACCGACCCGGAGAAGCGGCCGCTCACCTACACCTACGCGTGCGGCAACGGCACGGTCGTCGGCCCGACGAGCGCCACCAGCGCCACGTGCACGCTCTCGACCAAGGGGACCTACCAGATCACGTTGACGGTCACCGACGACGTCGGCCAGAAGTCGTCGGTCACCGTGAGGACCAAGGTGTAGCTGCTGACGCCGCGGCGCCCACCAGCGCTCCGTGGCACCCCAGTCGCGACCGGGACGCCGTTCGCCCCCCACTCCCCCCGGGGGAACGTCGTCCCGGCCGCCCAGGGCGCGGTCCGAGCACTCCCCCCCGGCTCGGGCCGCGCCGGCCTGTCCGGGGCCTGTGCGGGGCCTGTCCGGGCCGTGTCCGGGGCCCGCTCCGGCCCTCCGGTGACGGCGGGGGCCCGTCCCCGCGCCGGAGTCATGCATTTGACGTAGGCGCTCGTCCGTTGCGGGAGCGATGTGGGGGCGCGGGGGCGCACCTAGCGTCGTAAGGGAGTCGGCGGGGCCGCACGGCCCCGACGCGTTCCACGGGTCCTGGGGGGATCATGACGATCGACGAGGCATTCGGCCGGGTCATCCGCGGCCACTGGCTGGTCATCCTGCTCTGCGTGCTGGTGCCCTTCGGAGCGGCCTGGTACATCGGCAAGAACCAGCCGAGCTCCTACGAGGCGGTGGCCCGCATCCAGATGGGCAGCGAGGCGGCGTCCTCCAACGTGCAGGCCGACGCCACGAGCCAGCGCGTCCTCGGCATCGCGACGAGCCCCGGCGTCGTGCGCCAGGCCCTCGACAAGGGCGGCCTCGACACCGACGTCGCGACCTTCGCCGCCAACAACATCGACGTGCGGCGCGTCGGCGTCTCGCCCGTCATGGAGATCGCCGTCACCGACTCCTCGCCGCGGCGCGCCACCGTCATCGCGACGTCACTGACGCAGGACGTCATCGAGTTCTCCAACGTCGGCGACCAGCCGGCCGTGGCCCAGCGGCGCACGGAGGTGCAGCACCAGCTCGACGCCCTCGCCAAGCAGCGCGAGCAGCTCGTCAAGAAGATGCCCGGCGCCTCGCCGAACGGCGTCCTCGCGCTCCAGGCGCAGCTGACGTCGCTGACGACCACCCAGGGCGAGCTGGAGCGGCAGCTGTCCGACCTCGACCTGTCCACGGCGACCACCGCGCGCGCCGTCCTGCTCGACCCGGTGCGCGAGCCGACGATCCCGCTGCCGGCGCACGTCTGGCAGCGGGCCGTGCTCATCGCCCTCCTCGGTGCGCTCTTCGGCGTCGGCCTCGCGGCCGTGCTCGAGGCGTTCCGGCCGCGGCTGCCGTCCCCGCGGGCCATCGCCCGCACGCTGGGGGTGCCGCACGTCGGCTACCTGCCGCACCGCGACCTGGCCCCGAGCACCCTGGGTGCCGCCGGGCCGATCGCCGACCGGCTCGCCCTGCTGGCGCGCCGGTACGACGCGACGCAGCTGCTCCTCGTTCTCGTGGACCCGCGCGAGGAGGCGTGGGCCCGGTCGCTCGCGCCGCTGCTCGGGCCGCAGGACGGCCGCTCGGACCACCGACTCGTCGTGCAGGTGCTCGGCCGGGAGTGGGCCGAGCCGGGGGAGCGCCCCGTGCTCGTCGTGCTCTCGCCCGACCAGGTGTCCTCGGCGGCGATCGAGCGCACGCGGGCCCTCGTCGAGGCGCTCGGCTGGCCGGTCGTCGGGCTCGTCAGCTACCCGCACGGCCACCGGCACCGCTGGCTGCCGCGTCCGACCGGGTCGGCCTCCCGCCGGGACGCGGCACCGGACACGACGCCCGAGCCCGCGGCCACCGCGCCGCGCGCCCGGAAGCCGGGCGCGGGCCGTGGGGCCGAGGCCGCCGGCGCGGCCCGTGACGGCGGCGAGACCGCGGTGTCGGTGTGGGAGTCCCCGTGGGACCGCGACCCGGTCCGGGTCGACCCGAACCGCCTCAAGGAGGCCGCCACGGTCACGGCGGTCGCGGCGGTCGCGACGCCGGCCAAGGCCTCGACGGCCGGCCCGGCGCCCGACGCGACGCCGGTGGCCCCGGCCGACGCGGGTGGACGCGCCGTCATGGCGGCCGCGCCGAGGCAGCGGCCCGACGACGACGCGCGCACGGCACCGGGCCGCGCTGCGTCGACGCCGGCAGGGCGCACGGACGGCCCGGACGGCCCGGACGGCGCGGACGGCGCGGACGCCACGAACGGCTCGCACGGCTCGGATGCCACGGGTGCCGCTGCTACGGCCCCGGTGTCCGAGGGGGTGCTCCACGGATGAGCGTGTGGCTGCGCACGGCGGGTCTCGTCGTGCACGTCGACGGTGACGAGCCCTGGACCGAGCTCGTCCGCGAGTCCTGCGCGGGGCAGGAGCTGCCCTCGCCGGCGGCCACGGCAGACATCCACGTCATGGTCTCCGCCGACGCCACGGTCGCGACCCGCGCCGGGCACCGGCTCGTGACCCGGGGCGCCTCGACCGACGGCCGCGAGGTGGTGCTCACCGACGCGTGCTCGAGCGGCCTCGACGTCGTGGTGCGCCCCCTGCCGGGCACCCTCGAGGTCGTCGCCCGGCCGCTGCGGGGCTGGCGCCAGCGGGCCCTGGGGATGGCCGCCCCCGACCGACAGGTGCTCCTGCAGCGGGCCGTGCTCGTGCAGTACCCGGCCCTGTGGTGGGCCGGCACGCGGGGTCAGGTGCCGATGCACGTGTCGGCCGCGACGGTCGACGGGTTCGCCGTCGTCCTCGCCGGGCCCGGCGGCGTCGGCAAGTCGACGCTCGTCGCCACGCTCACCGGGCCCGACGACGCGCCCGTCAGCGACAACCTCTGCACCACGGACGGGCGCACCGTGCACGGACTGCTGGAACCCACACGGGCAGAGGGCGGTTCGGGCCGGAAGATGCCCCACGGGCGCCGCGAGTCGCCGTGGGCGCGGCACGTCGACTCCGTCCGGCCGGACGCGCTGCTCGTCCTCTCCCGCGGCGACGGTGACACCGTCGAGGTGAGCCGCACCGATCCGGACGCCGCGGCCCGCGAGCTCGTCGGCGGCACCTACGCGGCCGGCGAGCTGCGGCGCTACTGGGCGTACGCGGCGACGCTCGCGCTCGGCACCGGCCGGGGCCCGGCCCACCCGGCCGTCGCCGACGTCGCCGACGCCCTGGCCACCAGCGTCCCCGTCCTCGCGGTTCGACTGCCGCGCACGCCCGGCACGACGCTGGGCGAGATCGTCGAACGGGTCCGGGCGATGGCGCCGGCCGAGGAGGTGGGGTCCTGATGACGACCCGAGTCATGCACGTGGTGACCCGATGCGTCGCCGGCGCGGGCGGCGTGGCCGTCCGCGGTGCCGTGGCGCTCGACCCGGCCCGCTACGAGAGCGTGCTCGTCACCGGCACGCGCGAGGGGCCCCTGCTCGACCGCGCCCGCGACGCCGGCGTCGAGGTCGTCGTCGTGCCCGAGCTCGTCTCGCCGATCTCCCCGCGCGAGGACGCCACCGCCTACGGCCGGCTGCTCGACCTCGTGCACGAGCGGCGTCCTGACGTCGTGCACACCCACAGCGCCAAGGCCGGCGCGCTCGGACGGATGGCCGCCTCGCGCGGCGACGTCCCCCTCATCGTGCACACCCTCCACGGCTTCCCGTTCCACGAGTTCCAGAACCCGGCCCTGCGAGCCGCCTACATCCGCATCGAGCGCCGCCTGTCGCGGGTCACCGACGCCTACCTCGCGGTCGGCACCGGTGTGGCCGTCGAGGCCCTGCGCCGCGGCCTCGCGCAGCCCGAGCAGCTGCACACCGTCGGGCCCGCCGTCGACGAGCCGAGCATCCGGCTCGACCCGTCGACCCGGGCGACGGCGCGGGCCCTGCTCGGTCTGCCGGACGACGTGCCGGTGCTCGGGACTGTCGGGCGCCTCGACTTCCAGAAGGCGCCCGAGGTCATGCTCGAGGCGCTGCGCCGGATGCGCACGCCGGCCGTGCTCGTGTGGGCCGGCGACGGCGAGCTGGCCGAGCGCACCCGCCGCGACGTGCACCGCCTCGGCCTCGACGAACGGGTGCACCTGCTCGGCAACCGCTCCGACGTCGCGGCCCTGCTGCCGGCGTTCGACGTCTTCGCCATGGCCAGCCGGTACGAGGGCCTGCCGTGCGTCGTCGTCGAGGCCCAGCAGTGCGGCATCCCGGTCGTGGCCACGGCGGTCAACGCCGTGCCCGACGTCGTCATCCCGGGCGAGACCGGCCTGCTCGTGCCGCCCGGCCGGGCCGACCTGCTCGCCGCCGCCGTCGACCACGTCTTCGCCCACCCCGACGAGGCGCGTCTCTGGGCGGCCCGCGCGCAGGCCCACCTCGGCAACCGCTACGACCAGACGACCGCCGGTGAGGTGCTCGACCGGGTCTACTCCCAGGGGCCCGCCCGGCCGCGCCGCCAGCTCGTCGGCTCCCTCGGCGCCGGCCCCGGCCACCCCGACCGTCCCGCCTCGCTCCGGACGAGGGCGTCATGACGGCCGCGCCCGCCGTCCTGCCGACCCGGCCCGGGGTGCCGGCGTCGGCGTCGGTGCTCCTGCCGTCGGGCGCGCCCGTCGTGTGGCCTTCGGAGCCCGCCGACGCGCAGCGGGCCCTCGGGCTGCCGCCCGGGTCCCCGGTGGCGCTCGCCGACCGTCGCGCCGGCGGACGGGCCCGGCTGCGCCGGGCCGCGGAGCGACTCGGCGTCGAGGTGGAGTCGGAGTACGTCGTGCTCCCGACGTGGTCGTCGGCGACGTTCGTGGCCGCCGACGACCGCGACGCCGTCACGTGGCTGCTCTCGACCTTCCTCACGACGCCGCCGCGGGTCGTGCGCGGGCGCCTCGTCCTCGAGGCGGTCCGCCGCGTCGTCGCGGCGATGACCCGCACGCGGGCCGGGGCGGCGTCGGTCCGGCTCGTCCTCGGCGCGCTCGTGCCCGGGCGCCTGGTCGTCGGGGTCCGCCGGTGACCGACATGGTCGCCCCGGACACCGTCCCCGCCGAGGCCGGTGACCTCCTCCGTGCCGCGCTGCGCGAGCACGCCGGCCCGACGACGCCGCGGCTCGTCGTGGTCGGGCTGTCCAAGGACGAGAACCCCAAGGCGACGATCCTCGTCTTCGACCCGGGCGGCGCCCGTCCGCGCCTCGTCGCGAAGGTGGCGCTGACCGCCGTCGCCGCCGTCTCCGTCGTCGCCGAGGCCACCTCGCTGCAGGCCCTCGGCAGCCTCGACCTCGGCCTCGTCGGCGGGACCGTTCCGCGGATCGTCGACATCCGGCGCGACCGCGGGGGAGCGGTGCTCGTCACCGAGGCCGTGCCCGGGACCCCGATGTCGGTGGACTACCACCGCTGGCGCGGCACGACGCGCCCCGACGCCGTCCGCGCCGACCTCGCCGGTGCGGCGTCGTGGCTGCGCGAGCTGTCCGAGGCGGTCGGCCCGCTGCCCGCAGCGTCGTCCGCCGGTGGGTGGCCCGGCATCGCCAAGCGGCTCCGCGCCCGGTGGCCGGCCGACCCCTTGGCCCGCGACGTGGCCGACGCGGTCGCCGCGACGCTGCCCGGCGTGCGGCTGCCCTCCGACGGGCCGTGGTCGGTCGTCCACGGCGACTTCTGGGCCGGCAACGTGCTGCGCACCGACGGACGCGTCACCGGCGTCGTCGACTGGGAGCACGCGGTCGTCGGCGGCGACCCGCTGCGCGACCTGACCCGGTTCGCGCTGTCCTACGTGCTCTACCTCGACCGGCACACCCGCACCGGCCGCGAGGTGCGCGGGCACCCGGGCCTCGTCGCCGGGCCGTGGGGCGAGCCCGTGCGCTACCTCGTGGCGGGGGAGGGCTGGCTGCCCCGGCTCGTCCACGGCGTCCTCGCCGAGCACCTCGAGCGGACCGGGCGCGACCCCGACCGCTGGCGCGACGTGCTGGCCCTGGGCACCGCGGAGGTCGCGGCGCTCTCGGACGAGGCCACCTTCGCGCGCCAGCACCTGCTCCTCGCGGCGGAGCTGTTCCGATGCTGACGGCTCGTACCCCGGACGCCCTCGACGGCACGGTCGGGAGCGGGGTCCGGAGTGCGGGCGTGGCAGATGTCGAGGGTGCGGACGGGACTGCGGCACAGGCCGTCCCGGGCCGCACGACGGCGCTGCCGGGGGCGCGTGGCCCGCGCCGGGTGGCCGTCGCCCTGACCTTCGCGATCTGCGCCCTGCCGCTGCTCATCCCGAGCGGACCGGGCAACACCGGCCTCGCCGACGTCGGCATCCTGGCCGTCGTCGTCACGGTCGCGGCGTGGCTGCGGATCAAGGCGGTGCCCGTCTCGGTGCCCTACCTGCTGCCGGTCGGCCTCCTCATGATGGCCGGCGCGGTCGCCGCCTACCACTCCGGCGACGCCCTGGCCCTGCTGCCCGTCGTGCAGGACGTCTTCCTGCTCGTCTGGTGCGCGTGCATCGCCAACGCGGTGCGCCAGTACCGCTGGCTGCTCGCCGTGGTGCTCCGGGCGTGGGTGTGGTCGGGCCTGGCCTGGGCGGCCGTGCTCTGCGTCGGGAAGATGGCCAACATCAGCTGGATGGCCGGGCTCAGCTCCAAGGACGGCGGGCGCGCGTCGCTGACCTTCGCCGACCCGAACCTGTGCGCGAACTACTTCCTCATCGTCGTCGCGCTGATCCTCGCCACGTCGGTGGTGCGCGGGCGCTGGGCGCGGGCCCTCGCCCTCTGCACGGTCCTGCTCGCCATCGTCTTCACCGGCTCGAACGGGGCCGCCATCGGCCTCGGCGTCATGATCGTGGTCGCCCTCGTCGTCGGCCTCGTCAAGCGTCGCGGGGTCGTCCTCGCCACGGCCGTCGCGTGCCTCGCCGGCGCCTCCTTCGCGGCGATCGCGCCGAACGTCGACCTCAACGCCGTCGGGGCCAAGGCGAGCGACAGCATCCAGGTGCTCCGCGACTCGCTCGGGCGCACCGACGAGTCGAGCGGGTCACGCACCGAGCTCGCGACCGAGACGTTCGGCCTCTACCTCGAGGGCGACCTGCTCGGCGTCGGCCCGGGCCGGACCAAGGCGACGCTGAGCGGGCAGGCCGCGCCGTACATCAAGGAGGCGCACAACGACTACCTCGCCACCCTCGTCGAGCGCGGGGCCGTCGGTGGTGTCGGGCTCGCCGTGCTCCTCGTCGTCGTCGCCTTCCGCGTCGGCCGGGTGGCGCTGTGGCCGCAGGACCCCGAGGTGCGCGCCCTCGTGCCGCGGCCCCAGTGGCTGCTCGCGCTGTGCTGCGCGCTCGCGGTCGCCGGGCTCTTCTACGAGGTCCTGCACTTCCGCCACGTGTGGGCGCTCTTCGGCCTCATCGCCGGCCTGGACCCGGGGTCGCGCGGGCAGCGGCCGTACGCACGGGTGCCCGAGGGGAGGCTGACATGACGTGGGTCAAGGTGCTCGAGCAGGCCCGGCCGCGGCTGCGCGGCGCCACGGCGCGGTCGGTGGTCGGCAACGTCGGGGCCCGCCTGGTGGCGCTGCTGTCCATCGCCCTCGTCACGGTCCTCGTGGCGCGCACGGGCGGTGCCGACGACGTCGGCGTCCTCGCCCTGATGCGGGTGCTGCCCGGCCTCGTCGGCGTCGTCGCCGCGTGCGGGCTGCCCGGCGCCATGGGCTACTTCGTCGCCGGCCCCGACGCGGGCCACCGCGGCCTGTGGCCGACCGTCATCGCGACGATGACCGTCGGCGGGCTGCTCGGCACCGCGGTCTGGGTCGTGCTGACCCCGCTCGTGCACGACCACCTCATGAGCACGACGACGACGGCCGTCGTCCTCGCGACCGGCGCGACGGTGGCCACACAGCTGCCGGTCGCGGTGGGCAAGTCCTGCCTGCAGGCGCTCGGCGACGCCCGGGGGTCCAACATCGTCACCGCGGCCGAGGAGGCCGTCTTCGTGCCGGCGTTCCTCGCGCTCTGGGTCGTCGGGCTGCGCGGCGGGTGGCTGCTCGTGGCCTCGCTGCTGCTGGCCGACGTCGTCGTCGCCGTGCACGCGTGGGTGCGGATCGCCAAGCGCGTCCACGAGCGGGGCGGCCACCTCGCCGGCCGTCCCGACCTCGCCCTCGCGCGCCGCATGGCGGCCTTCGGCGGCCGCAGCCAGGTCGGCGGCATCCTCAACCTGCTCAACCTGCGCCTCGACGTCGTCGTCCTCGGCGCGATGACCGGCCCGGCGCAGGTCGGCGTCTACGTCGTGGCCTCGAAGTACGCCGAGCTGCTCCGCCTGCCGGGCCTCGCGCTGACGTGGGTCACCTACCCGCAGTTCGCCGGTCGCGCGGAGGGCGCCCGGCACCCGGAGTGGCTCCGGGTGGGCCGGCTCGTCGCGCTGGGGGCGGTCGCGGCCGTGGTCGTCGCGGCCAGCGCCACCGTGGTCCTGCCGCTCCTCTACGGGGAGGCGTTCCGCGACGCCGTGTGGCCCGCGATCTGGATCTGCCTCGGGCTCGTCGTCGAGCCCGCGGCGGGCGTGGCCTCCGGGTACCTGCTCGGGACCGGGCGACCGGGGCTCAACTCGCTGATCCTCGGCGGCGGCTTCGTCGTGACGCTCGTGCTCGACCTGCTGCTCATCCCGCGCTACGGCTCGCTCGGGGCGGCCTGGGCCAGCGCCGTGGCCTACCTCGTCACGGACGTGCTCCTCGTCCGGTCGTGGAGACGCATCATCAGGGGGACACCATGAACACCAACGCCCGACGCCACTCCGCGCTGCCGACCGCAGCGCTGGGCGCGCTCCTGCTCGCCGGCTGCGCCGCCTGCTCCTCCGGGTCGGCGGCCTCGCCGACGGTCCCGCCCGCGGCGACGGCCACGGTGCGGCCGCAGTACGTCGCGCTCGCCGAGGCGGTGGCCGCGCACGGCGCGAAGGCCTGGATCGAGGCCGACCTCATCAAGGCGTGGCTGGCCGGCCCGGAGCCGTACGGGGCGGCCCTCGAGACGGTCGTGAAGCTGGCCGACCGGCAGGGCGTGGCCGGCGTCAAGATCGCCGACGAGCTCGGCTACGAGGACGACACCGACGCCACGACGGTCCTCGCCTTCCTCAAGTCGACGACCGCCACCCTCCACTCCCGGCTGCCCGGACGCAAGGTCGTCGTCGACCTCATCGTGCCCGAGCTCGGCTGCCTCAGCTGGAGCGGCGTGCCCGACACGGTCGCCGGGGCCGCCTCCGCCGACGGACGCCGCGCGTGCGGCGCCGCCGAGGTCGCGCGCAACCCCGCCGTGGCCCTGGCAGCCATCGACGGCTACATCGCCGGGGGCGGGCTCGACGTCGTCGACCTCAGCGCTGGTCTGCGCACCGACGGCGAGTACGCCGAGTGGGGCACCACCCGCGACGCCGCCATGGCCGCCGCGTGGGACGAGGCCTCGCGGCGGTGGGGCAGCAAGGTCCGCCTCCAGGCCCGCAAGGCGCTCGCGCACCCCGGCCCCTACGAGGGGTCGAAGGCGACGGCCGAGGCCGACATGCGCACCTACGTCGACATCCCCCTCGCGCACGGCGCCCACGCCGTCGACATCTGGACCTGGAGCCAGCCCTACAAGGGCGGCACCTACACGCTGACCGACCCGAAGCTCGCGCCCAACGACCTGACCCGGGCGCTGCTCGAGCGGCGCCGGCGCGGCGTCGAGCTGTGGACCCACATGACGCCCTCGTCGCTGCAGGTCGGCCTCGACCAGGACGTCGCCTCCGCCGTGTCCATCTTCAGCGGCGTGCTCGTCGCGTCGGGAACGGGGTGACCCATGACGATCCGCGACGCAGTGCCCGAGCCGTCCACACCGAACCCGGTGGGCGGGCGCACGGCCGTCACGACCGGAGGAGGCGCGCACGCGAGCACCGCCGCGGTGCAACGACGCCCACGCGTCGGAGCCATCTCCTGGCAGCGCCGGGGCCTCGACGTCGTCGTCGCCGGCGCGAGCCTCCTCGTGCTCTCGCCCGTCCTGCTCGCCGTGGCCCTCGCGGTGCGGATCTCGAGCCCCGGGCCCGTGATCTTCCGGCAGGTGCGGCTGACCCGCGGGCGGACTCCCTTCACGCTGTACAAGTTCCGCACGATGCGCGTCGGTGCCCCCGGACCTGAGGTGACCCGGCGGGGCGACCCGCGCGTCACCGCGCCCGGCCGGCTGCTCCGGAAGACGAGCCTCGACGAGCTGCCGCAGCTGGTCAACGTGCTGCTCGGGCAGATGACGCTCGTCGGCCCGCGGCCGGAGACGCCCGCCCTCGCGGAGCGGTACCCGGCCGAGGTCGCCTGGGTCCTCGACGAGACGCCCGGGCTCACCGGGCCGGCGCAGATCAGCCTGCGCGACGACGTCAGCGTCGTCGCGGTGCCCGGCGCGGGCCCGGCCTCGGCGGCCGACCCAGAGCTCGTGGAGCGCTGGTACGTCGAGAACCTCGTGCCGCGGCGCGTGGCCACCGACCTGACCTACCTGCGGCGTCCGTCCCTCTGGGCGACGCTGCGGGTCATCGGGTGGACGGCCCGCTACATCGTCACGGGGCGACCACCGGAGATCCGACTCGGCGGCTGACCAGCGGGTCGCACCGGGCGTTGAGGCACTCCCCGGTGCCGAGGTCGAACTCGAAGTTGTGGGCCAGGCACCGCAGGACGCCGTCGCGGATCACGGCGCCGTGCGCGAGGTCCTCGCCGGCGTGCGGGCAGTAGCGGCTGACCTCCCAGTCGCGCTGACCGTCCTCGCACCGCTCGGCGAGCGTCACGGTGTCCTCGGGGTCACGCTCGGTCTCGTAGCGCTCGACCTCGTCGAGGGCGGCCGCGTCGGCGTGCTTGAGCAGGCCGACGAGGTAGTCGTTGTAGCGGTCGGGGTCGCGCCAGGCCGAGATGCGCAGCGACAGGAACAGGTCCTCCCACCGGACGCGTCCGGTGAGCACCGCGTCGAGCCAGCGGGCCTCGACGGTGATGCGGTAGCCGGGTGCCGGGCTGCTGCCGGTCAGGTCGACGCTGCACTGCGACGGCCCGAGCTCGACGTCCCAGATGCCCCCGTCCTCGCCCTCGACGACGAAGCGCACCGTCATGCCGATGCGGTGCAGGAAGTAGTCCGACAGCGCGCCGAGCTCCTCGAAGTGCGCGGCGAAGCGCCGGGACAGCCCGCTGCCGCGGGGCGGGTCGGGGAAGCTCGCGTACACGGCGGCGACGTCACCGGCACGCCGCTGCGCGTACGCGTCGAGGTAGGCGTGGAGGTCGTCGGGCAGCCGGCCGTCGGCCGCGACGTCGTCGCGGTCACCGAGGAGGCGGAACCCCTCCCAGTGCGGGTCGGGCTCGACGACGCCGGTGCCGACGTCGATGCGGTCCCCGGGCAGCAGGCGCACGACCGTCTGGTCGCGCAGCCGCGACCGGAGGTAGGCGGCGGCCTGGCCCGTGTCGGGGAAGATCCCGGGCGGCGCGATCCGGTCGTTGTGCTGGGCCAGGGCCGGGTCGAGGAAGCACGGCGGCCCGGCGTAGGGCATGACCACCTTCGGCGGCGCGGCGCGCAGCAGGCGGCTCACCGACTTGAACTTGCCGAGGCGCTTGTCCGCGCTCATCGAGGCGATGACCTCCGGCGGGTACTCGTAGCAGATCGGGTGCCAGGAGGCGCCCGACATCTGCACGCCCATGAGGTCGAGCGGACGGCCCGCCTCCTCGACGGCCCGGCGCAGCTGCGCGACCGTGAGGCGGGCGTCGTTGGTGTGCAGGATCGCGTGGCCGGCGGCGTGCACGAGGATCGCCGCGTCGTGGCACATCGGCGACTGCTCCTGGATGACGGTCATCCAGTCGCCGTGCCGGTTGAGCGCGAGCCGCTCCCACCGGTCCAGCTCGATGACGACGTTGCGGATCCCCGCGGCGCGGATGCGCGAGATCATCTCCGGCGCCGGGTAGCGCGGGATGACGATGCGCACGTTCTCGGGCAGGATCCGCAGCAGGTCGAGGTCGAGGTGGTCGAGGTGCTCGTGGGAGATCGCGACCCAGTCGGCCTCGAGCACGTCGGGCCGCAGCAGGTGCGAGTTGTCGGGGAACGGGAACCACGACCCGAGGAAGGCGCCCTGTGGCGACATCCAGGGGTCGCAGAGCATCGTCAGGTGCGGGGCGTCGATGCGCAGCCCCGCGTGTCCCAGTGAGGTCACGACCGGCGCGTTCATGCCTCGATCGTGCGTCGGCCCGGTCGCGAGGGGCACCGCCGCGCGGACGACCCCGCCCTACAGCAGGTGCAGTAGGGCGGTGGGTGCCGGTGAACCCGCGCGACGCCGCGCCGGTCGACAGGGCATGCTGTGGTGCGACGGACAGGGGAGCGAGACCGACATGGAGCACGTGGAGCGTGACGGGCGGCCGGCCGGCGAGGAGGCCGCCCTGCTGGAGCTGCACGCCACCTCGGCGGCGCTGCGCACCCGCGTCGAGGGCCTCGTCCTCGATTTCCGGTCCGGTCGGCCCACGCCGGGTTTCCGGCTGCTGGGTGAGGGCCTGGAACAGATCGACAGCGGGCTCTCCGCGCTCGAGCCGACAGCCCGCTCGAGCGTCTTCACCATGCAGCCGCTGCTCTTCTGGGACCCCCGCAACGCGATGATCGACCTCGATGGCCAGACCCGCCTGCGCGGCCTCGACATCTGCATGATCACCAGCGGGCGCACCGCCGCGGCCTACCCGCTCCTGAGCTCGGAGATGCCGCACGTGCGGATCGGGCACGCGCCCACGCAGTTCATCCTCATCGACCGTGGCACGGCCGTCGTGGGCGGCCCGCCCAGCGACGGCGGGTACCCGTCCGCCTGGCTGGCGACCCGCGCCGACGTCCTGACGCTGGTCCGGTCGGTCTGGGACCAGGCGCTGCCGATGTCCCGGCCAGGGGTCCCCGACGGGGCCGAGCCACCGTTCACGCCGCGTCAGTGCCTCGTCGCCCGACGGATGGTGCTGGGGCTCAAGGACGCCGCCATCGCGCGCGAGCTCGGGGTGTCGGTCCGCACGGTGGCCGCAGAGGTGGCGGCGCTGCTGGACGGGCTCGGCGTGGCTTCACGTCCGGCGGCAGCGCTCGTGCTCCGGGGTGGGAGCGACCGCTCGGCCGAGGGGCGCCGGCGGGCACCCGTCGTCGACGAGCCCTGAGCAGGGGCGCGGCGTGCCGGGCGGTGGCGGCTAGACCGGTACGAGGCGCAGGATGACGTCGGCCTGGTCGTCGGAGACGTAGACGTCGCCGTTCGGGGTGACGAGCAGGCCCTGCGGCTCGACGAGGCCGGAGCGGGCGAGCACGGTCGGTGCCCCACCGCCGGCCGGCCAGCGTCGGAGGTCGTGGTTGACGTGCCGCACGTCGGTGACGAGCAGGGCGCCGGCTGCGTCGAACGCCAGGTCGTCGGGCATGCTCGCGCGGGCCACCCGGGTCCGGCTGCCGCCCGCTCCGAGGCGCCAGACGTCGCCGCCGCACTCGTCGGCGACGTACACCCGGCCGTGGGAGTCGACGGCGGCGCCGACAGGGTGGACGAACCCGCGCGCGAGCGGCGTCAGCGAGCCACCTTGCGGTGCAAGGCGATAGATCGTCCCGGTCACCGGGTCGGGGACGATGAGCGTGAGGGTCGTTGCGTCCCAGGCGATCCCGTCGACGCCACCCCGACAGGTCGCCTTGACCGGTTGCCCGGGCAGCGTCGCGAGGACGCGCGGTGCCGACCGGCCCGCCGCGAACGACAGCACCCGGTTGGTGTTCTCCTCGGCCACGACGAGCGTGCCGTCGGACAGCTGGACGAGCCCCTCCGGGCCGTCGAGGCCGCGGTGCACGACACGCGTCGAACCGTCGGCGGCCAGACGCGTGACGGTGCCGTTGGTGTAGTCGCTGTAGAGCAGGGCGCCCGTCGGGTCGAGCGCGAGGTCGTCGGGATGGTCGGCGCCGTGGTGCACGACGCTCGTCCGGTACCCGCGTGGAGCGAGGGCAGTCGGCGTCGGGGCGGGCGGGGACGACGTGACTGCCGTCGTCTGGGTCGCACCCGGGGCGGAGGTGCTCGCCGGCGGCGTGCCGGCCGGACGCGTCGAGGAGGAGGTGGCGGACGCGTCGGCAGAGGGCCCCGGGACGGCTGCGCTGCAGGCGACCAGACCGGCGCACACCACGGCACCGGCCACGGCCGGGGCCACGGCCCGTGGCACCAGGGAGAGGCCGACGCGTCCGCGCACGCCCCGAGGCTAGGTGGCGCTCCTGTGCCGGTCCCGTGAGCAGGCTACGAGCCGCCGTGGGGTCCGGCGCCGCGCGCCCGGAGGGGTAGCGGAGCGGCCCTCGTGGTCGGGGCACCCGCGCGGACCCGGTAGACTGGATGACAGCGACCCGCCCAGTTCTGCCTCGGGTCGCCTCTTCTGCGCCTGGCGCCCCGCGCCGGCCCGTCGATTCGCTCTTGCGCCGCGACCCCTCGATGACCGAGGCCCCTCGCGCCGGGCAGAACGACCACATCCACGTTCTGGAGTACCCACCTGTGTCCACTGACACGACCTTCGCCGCCCTCGGCGTGCCCAGCTCCCTCGTCGCGGTCCTCGACGACCTCGGCATCACCACCCCGACCCCGATCCAGGCCGCGACGCTGCCCGACTCCGTCGCCGGTCGCGACGTGCTCGGCCGCGGCCGCACCGGCTCCGGCAAGACCTACGCCTTCCTGCTGCCGCTGCTGACGCGCCTGTCGCAGTCGGGCCGCCGCCCGCAGGCGCGCCGTCCCCGCGCGCTGGTGCTGGCCCCGACGCGTGAGCTCGCCACCCAGATCGAGGCGTCCATGGCGCCGCTGGCGCGCGCGCTCGGCCTGAGCTCGCAGACCGTCTTCGGCGGCGTCGGCCAGAACCCGCAGGTGCAGGGCCTGCGCAAGGGCGTCGACGTCGTCGTCGCCTGCCCCGGCCGCCTCGAGGACCTCATGCAGCAGGGCCACGTGTTCCTCGACGCCGTCGAGATCACGATCCTCGACGAGGCCGACCACATGGCCGACCTCGGCTTCCTCCCCGGTGTGCGCCGGATCATGGACAAGACCCCGCGCGACGGCCAGCGGCTCCTGTTCTCGGCGACGCTCGACGGCGCGATCAACGTGCTCGTCAAGCAGTTCCTCACCAACCCCGTGACGCACCAGGCCGACTCGGCCCAGTCGCCGGTGTCGACGATGAGCCACCACGTGCTGCACGTCGACAACGGCGCGCACCTGCCCGTCATCGTCGACCTCGCCGCGGCGCCGGGTCGCAAGGTCGTCTTCACGCGGACCAAGCACCGCGCCAAGAAGCTCGCCAAGCAGCTGAACGCGTCGGGAGTTCCGGCCGTCGAGCTGCACGGCAACTTGAGCCAGGGCGCGCGCACCCGCAACATGGACGACTTCCACTCGGGCCGGGCGCAGACGCTCGTCGCCACCGACATCGCGGCCCGCGGCATCCACGTCGACGACGTCGCCCTCGTCATCCACGCCGACCCGCCGGTCGAGCACAAGGCCTACCTGCACCGCTCCGGCCGCACCGCCCGCGCGGGCAACGCCGGCACGGTCGTGACGATGATGCTCGACGAGCAGGTCCGCGACGTGCGCGACCTGACCCGCAAGGCCGGCATCCGCCCGACGACGACGCGCGTCGCGCCGGGACACCCGCTGCTCGAGGAGCTCGCCCCGGGCGAGCGCTCCTTCGCGGGCGCGCTGGTGCGCGAGGAGGCCCGTCCGGGCGCCCGTGCCGGTGCGGCAGCGGGGGAGTCCTCCGGCCGGGGTCGTGGCCGCGGCCGTGGTCGCGGTCGTGGTGCCCAGTCCGCCGAGGGTGCGGCCGCGGGCGGCGCTCGCGGCACGGGTCGCTCCGGTGGGCGTGGTCGGGGGCGCTCCGGTGCCGGGACGTCCGAGTCGCGTCCCGACTCGCGTCCCGACTCGCGCCCCGACTCGACGGCCGGATCGCGCTCCGGCGCCTCCCGGTCCGGCGCTCGTCGCTCCGGTGCCCCGTCGGGCCAGGGGCGTCAGGGTGGCCAGGGCGGTTCCGGCCGCTCCGGCGGCTCGGGGCGTCGTGGCGGCTCGACGACCGTCTACTCGACGAGCAGCGGCGGCAGCGCCGCGGCCTTCTCGGCCGGCACCCGCGCCGGGTCGCGCCGCTCCCGCTGACCTCCCGGGCTGCTCGGCCCGGGCGAGGCGGGACCGGCGTGCTGACGCCGAAACCCTTGCGGTGACGCGCCGGTCGGGGTTCCACTGGGACCGTGGGACGTCCTTCAGCCGTGGCGCTCGTCGTGCTGGCCCTCGTGGCCGTCGTCGTGACGGTCGACGTGCTGTTCTTCCGCAACCACTTCTGGGAGCGGCTGGCGGTCAACGTCGGGATCGTCCTCGTCTTCGGGGCGTTCTACCTCCGTTTCGCCCGCAGGTCGTGACCCCGCGCCCGGCAGGACCCGCGGGTCACGTGGCGGTCCGTGCCGGTGGGCTCGCGCGCCTGCGGCCGCCCGGCGCGCTGCGTGGCAGGCTGGGCGCGTGCCTTCGCGACTGCGGTTCACCCTGAGCCAGTTCGGCTCCAAGTCCGGTGGGAAGGACGCATTGTCCTCCCTCCTCGACGCCCCCTCCCTGCCGGGCGCGGGCTGGAGCGTCGTCGACGAGCGCACGTGGCTCACGGGCCGGCAGCGGCCGGCCGAGCCGTGGGCGCAGCGTGCGGCGGCCGCCGGCAGCGTCACGGCGTGGCGGTCCCTGCGCTCCGGCAGCCGGTCCCTGTGGGTCCAGGTGGTCCCGGCGGCCGGCGCCGACGACGCCCGCGCCGCCCTGACGGCCGTGCCGACGGCGCTGCTCGCCAACCAGCGCGCCCAGGTCCGTCTCGAGTCCGAGGCCGACGTCGAACCACCCGTCCTCGCCGGGGCGGACGCCGCCTGGGCGCACGTGCAGCACACGTCCGGGCACCCCGACGCCGGCACCTCGCTGCTGCTCTGCTGGACCTCCGGCGACCGGCTCCACGCCCTCGGCGCCGCCGGCCGCCCGGAGTGGACGTGGGCCGAGGTCGCCGCCCTCGCCGACGCCCAGACCGCCCGCTCGCGCGGCGCCTGACCCGCCCACCCGACACACCTGAGGACGGGCACCGGGCCCGGTGGAAGGATGGACGCTCGTGGCGCACACCCCTGAACGGTCGCGCGGCGGTCTCGCAGCCCTGGCGCTCGGCGCGCTCGGCGTCGTCTTCGGCGACATCGGCACCTCGCCGCTCTACGCCCTGCAGACCGTCTTCTCCGTCGACCACAACACCGTGGCGACGACCCCGGGCGACGTCTACGGCGTCATCTCGCTCGTCTTCTGGTCGGTGACGCTCGTCGTCTCCGTCAAGTACGTCGTGTTCATCCTGCGGGCCGACAACGACGGCGAGGGCGGCGTCATGGCGCTCGCCGCACTGGCGCGCACCGCCGTGCGTCCGGGCGGCAAGCGGTACGGGCTCGTCATGCTGCTCGGGGTCCTCGGCGCGTCGCTCTTCTACGGCGACAGCGTCATCACCCCGGCGATCTCCGTCATGTCAGCCATCGAGGGCCTGTCCGTGTCGACACCGGGAGTCGAGCACCTCGTCGTGCCGATCGGCGCCGCGATCATCGCCCTGCTCTTCGCCGGCCAGCGCTTCGGCACCGAGCTCGTCGGCCGCTTCTTCGGCCCCGTCATGGCGCTGTGGTTCGCCGTCCTCGCGGTACTGGGCGTCGCGCAGGTGGTGCGCGACCCGGCGATCATCGCCGGGCTCTCGCCGCACTACGCCGTGCTCTTCGTCGTCCAGCACCCGGGTGTCGCGTTCATCGCCATGGGTGCGGTCGTGCTGTCGATCACCGGCGCCGAGGCGCTCTACGCCGACATGGGCCACTTCGGTCGCGCCCCCATCCGGCGCGCGTGGTTCTTCGTCGTCTTCCCGGCCCTGACGCTGAACTACCTCGGCCAGGGGGCGCTCATCCTGCGCGACCCGTCGACGGCCGCGAGCCCGTTCTTCCACCTGGCGCCCGACGCCCTCGGCCTGCCGCTCGTCGTCCTGTCGACGGTCGCGACGATCATCGCCTCGCAGGCCGTCATCTCCGGGGCGTTCTCGGTGTCGCGGCAGGCCGAGCGCCTCGGCTACCTGCCCCGGCTCACGATCCGGCACACCTCGCGGCGCGAGCGCGGCCAGATCTACGTGCCGGCGGTCAACTGGACGCTCTTCGCCGGCGTCATCGCGCTGCTGCTGCTCTTCCGCTCCTCCGAGCGGCTCGCCACCGCGTACGGCCTCGCCGTCACCGGCACGTTCCTCATCACGACGACCCTGTTCCTCATCCACGCCGAGGCCGCGTGGGGCTGGGACCGTCGCCGCCTGCTGCTGCTCGGGATCCCGCTCGCGGCGCTCGAGCTGACGTACTTCGCCGCCAACCTCACCAAGGTGTTCCACGGCGGCTGGCTGCCCCTCGTCATCGCGATCCTCGTGGCGACGGTCATGCTGACGTGGCAGCGCGGGCGGCTGCTCGTCACCGACCGCCGCACCGAGATGGAGGGCCCGCTCGAGCCGTTCATCGACTGGCTGCACACCGACCCGGTGTCCAAGGTGCCGGGCACGGCGGTGTTCCTGCACCCCGGCAAGGTGTCGACACCCCTGGCACTGCGTGAGAACGCGATGTTCAACCACGTCATCCACGAGCTCGTCCTCATCGTCAGCACCTCCTCGGAGAACGTGCCGTTCGTGCCGGACGAGGAGCGCGTCGAGCTCGACCACCTCGGCGACCCCTACGACGCCATCACGCACCTGACGCTGCGGTTCGGGTTCCAGGAGGAGCAGGACGTGCCGCGGGCCCTCGCCCTCGCGCGCGACCAGGGCATCGTCGAGGTCGACCCCGACACCGCCTACTACTTCCTGTCGCGGATCTCGGTGAACCGCGGGCCCGAGCCGACGATGCGGGCCTGGCGCAAGCGGCTCTTCCTGGCCCTGGCCCACAACGCGGCCTCGCCGACCGGCTACTTCAACCTGCCCGAGGACCGCACCGTCTCGATGGGGGCCACCGTCACCTTCTGAGCCCGGGCGCATGGTGGGCGCGTCCACGATGACGACCACCATTGCCGTCGGCGGCGTCGCGCCGTGCTCGAGCAGGCCGCAGCGCGCCGTTCGTGGTCGCCATCCCGGACCCGACCTCCCGTTACTGTCGGACGCGTGACGCCGCCCGCCGAGAGTCCCGTCCGCCCCCGCCGGCCCGACCACCGCCACGCGGACGCGATCGCCTGGGCGCAGGAGCAGATCGACGCGCCGGTCACCTCGGTCCGGCCGCTGGAGGGCGGGCTCACCTCGACGATGCTCGAGCTGTCCGACGCGTCGGGCCGCGGCCACGTGCTCCGCCTCATGACGAACGAGCCGTGGCGCACCCACGGGGCCGAGCTGACGCGTCGGGAGCGCGCCGCGCAGGAGGCCGTGGCCGACACGCCCGTGCCCGCGCCGATGAGCGTCGCGCTCGACGCCGACGGTGCCGAGGCGGGCGTGGCCGCCCACCTCATGACGCGCCTGCCGGGCGCGCCGACGCGTGAGGTCGACGTGGCGACGGTCGAGGCGATGGCGGGCACCCTCGCCACCGTCCACGCGGTGCGTCCCGCCGAGCCCTTCCGCACGTACCAGTCGTGGGCGTGGGAGGCCAAGCGGGTGCTGCCCGCGTGGACGCGGCACCCGGCGTCGTGGACGCGGGCCTTCGAGGTGCTCGCGCAGGAGCCTCCCGGATACTTGCCGACCTTCCTGCACCGCGACTTCAGCCACCGCAACCTGCTCTGGAGCGACGGACGGGTGTCGGGGGTCGTCGACTGGGTCGAGGCCTCGACCGGGCCCGCGTGGCTCGACGCGGCGCACGCCGCCACCACCCTCGCGCTCGCCCACGGTCCGGCCCCGGCGCGGGCCTTCCTCGACGCGTACCGGCCCCTGGCGCCGGAGGAGCCGTCCGCCTTCTGGCTCGTCATGGACGCGGTCGGCTTCCTGCCTCCGCCGGGGCGGGCGCCGCTCTTCTCCACCCCGACCGAGCTGGCACGCCTGGACGCCTGGCTGCACGAGGTGGTGGCCCGATGATCGACGACTTCGCCCGGACCTACCTCCACGACGCGCTGCGGTGGGTGCGCGAGTCGATGCTGACCAAGCTCGACGGCCTGTCGGAGTACGACGCCCGCCGCCCGCTGACGAGCACCGGCACCAACGTGCTCGGCCTCGTGCGGCACCTCGCGATGAGCGAGGCGGTCTACCTCGGCGCCGTCCTCGACCGCCCCCTCCAGGGCATGCCGCGCTACGACGACCCCGGCTACACCAACCGCGACCGGCTCTGGGTGCCCGAGGACCTCTCGCGCGCCGACGTCCTCGAGGAGTACGAACGGGCCTGCCGGCACGCCGACGCAACCATCGAGGCGCTGCCGGTCGACGCTCCCGGCTTCGTCCCGTGGTGGCCGCGCCCGCACGTCATGCTCTTCAACGTCCTGGTCCACGTGCTCACCGAGACCAACCGGCACGCGGGCCACGCCGACCTGCTGCGCGAGCAGCTCGACGGCGTCACGAGCCACGACGCAGGGCCCGTCTCCGAGGAGGAGGATGCCGACCGGGCGCGCCACCGGGGCCGCGTCGAGCACGCCGCCCGGGCCGCGCAGGAGCGGGCGGACGCGCGTCGGGAAGATACCCATGGGGGTATGAGTTAGCATCGGTGGCAGTGACCGACGCACACCCGGAGGAATCCGTGATCTTCACCCAGTACTACCTCGACTGCCTGTCGCAGGCCTCCTACCTGGTCGGCGACGAGAGCACCGGCCGTGCGGTCGTCGTCGACCCGCGCCGCGACGTCGCCGAGTACCTGGCCGATGCCGAGGCGCGGGGCCTGCAGGTCGTCGGGGTCGTCAACACCCACTTCCATGCGGACTTCGTCTCCGGCCACCTCGAGCTGGCCCGCGCGACCGGCGCCTGGATCGGCTACGGCGAGGGCGCGGCCACCGACTTCCCGGTGCGCCACCTCGCCGACGGTGAGCGGATCTCCCTCGGCGAGGTGACGCTCGAGGTCATGGCCACGCCCGGCCACACGCCCGAGTCGATCTCGGTGCTGGTCTTCGAGCACGCCGACGACGACGTCGCCTACGGCGTCCTCACCGGCGACGCCCTCTTCATCGGCGACGTCGGCCGGCCCGACCTGCTCGCCTCGGTCGGGGCCTCCGCCGAGGAGCTGGGCCGGATGCTGTACGACTCCGTGCAGCGCAAGCTCATGGGGCTGCCCGACGCCGTCCGCGTCTTCCCCGCCCACGGGGCCGGGTCGGCGTGCGGCAAGAACCTGTCCACCGAGCGTCAGTCGACCATCGGTGAGCAGCGCGCCCTCAACTACGCGTGCCAGCCGATGACCGAGGGCGAGTTCCTCGCCGTCGTCACGGCCGGACAGCCGGCCGCGCCCGAGTACTTCCTCTACAACGCGACGCTGAACAAGCAGTCCCGTGACGTGCGCGCCGTGGATGCCGCGGTGCCCGCCCTCGGCGTCGACGCGGTCGCGGCGGCCCTCGCCCGTGGGGCGCGCGTCCACGACGCCCGCGACGTGCAGGAGTTCGCGGCCGGGCACCTGCGTGGGGCGGTCAACGTGCCGGTCGACGGGCGGATGGCCGAGACCGTCGGCATGGTCTTCGCGCCCGACGAGCAGATCGTCGTCATCGCCCCCGAGGGTCAGGAGCAGGAGGTCGCCACCCGCTTCGCCCGGATCGGCTACGACCACGTGCTCGGCTACGTCGCCGACCCCGAGGCCTACCTGCTGGCGCACCAGGACGAGGTGGTCCGGGCCAGCCGCCTGTCGGTCGCCGAGGTCGACGCGGCCCGCGAGCGTCACGACGTGCAGCTCGTCGACATCCGCAACGCCGGCGAGGTCGAGGCCGGGACCGTGCCCGGTGCGCGGCACATCCCGCTCGCCGAGCTGGCCCGCCGCGCACGCGAGCTCGACCCGACGCGTCCGGTCCTCGTCTTCTGCGCGGGTGGCTGGCGCAGCTCGGTCGGGGCGAGCCTGCTGCGCTCCCGGGGCTTCGTCGACGTGTCCGACATCCTCGGCGGCTTCGGCGCCTGGGACCGCGCCCGTGCCACCGTCGCCTGATCCCGGCCCCCGGACCGGGGTGTCGTCGTGCTGATCGCCGTCCCGCTCGGGCTCGCCATCGGCCTGGCGCTCGGCGCGCTCGGCGGGGGCGGCTCGATCCTCACCGTCCCGGCCCTCGTGTACGTGCTCGGCCAGGACGCCCGCACCGCCACGACGAGCTCGCTCGTCATCGTCGGGCTCACCTCCCTCATCGCCCTCGTCCCGCACGCCCGGGCCCGACGCGTCCGGTTCGGTCAGGGACTCCTCTTCGGCGCGCTCGGCACCGCGGGCTCCCTCGCCGGCTCCGCGCTGTCGGCGTCGGTGCACCCGGACACCCTGCTCACGGCGTTCGCAGCCCTCATGCTCCTCGTCGCCACCCTCATGGTGCGACGGGCCCGGCGCGCCCGCGACACCCCGCGCGACCTCGCCCACGAGTTCGACCCCACCCTCGAGCCGATGCTGAGGCTGCGGCCGTTCTCGTGCGCGTGCCCGCGGGTGGTCAGGATGGTCGTCACCGCCACCGCGGTCGGCCTGCTCACCGGGTTCTTCGGTGTGGGAGGCGGTTTCGCGCTCGTGCCGGCCCTCGTGCTCGCGCTCGGCTTCCCCATGCCGGTGGCCGTCGGCACGTCGCTGCTCGTCATCGCGGTCAACAGCGCCACGGCCCTCGCCGCCCGGCTCGGCTCGGGGGGCACCCACCTCGACTGGACGCTCATCGGCGTCTTCACCCTCGCGGCGGTCGCCGGCAGCCTCGTCGGCGGACGGCTCACGAGCCGTGTCGACCCGCGTCACCTCACGACCGCCTTCGCGGTGCTGCTCGTGCTCGTCGGCCTCTACACGGGCGCCCGCTCGCTCGGCGTCGTCGGCTAGGTCGACGCCCTCCGACGCGTCGTGCGGGCCAGACGTGCCACGCGATCGCGACACCAGGACGCCGGGACGCCGGCGAGGACGCCCAGCGCGCCTGGGTGGCGAAAAGCAGTCGCCGCAGGCTCGCCCGGCCGTGAGACTGCCGGGATGACGAGCAGCGAGGTGTGGACCGAGCAGGACGCGGCGACCTACGACGAGGACGCCGCCGAGCAGTTCGCGCCCGAGGTGCTCGGGCCCACCGTCGACCTGCTGGCTCGCCTGGCCGCGGACGGCCCGGCGCTCGAGCTCGCCGTCGGCACCGGACGCGTCGCGCTGCCGCTCGCGGCCCGAGGTGTACCCGTCTCGGGCATCGAGCTGTCCGAGCCGATGGCGGCCCGCCTGCGCGCCAAGGACCCCGACGGACGCGTGCCGGTCGTCGCCGGCGACATGGCCACGACCGTCGTCGACGGCGTCGGCGCCCACTCGCTCGTGTACCTCGTGTGGAACAGCATCTCCAACCTGCGCACCCAGGCCGAGCAGGTGCAGTGCTTCCGCAACGCCGCCCGCCACCTGCGCCCCGGCGGCCGGTTCGTCATCGACCTCTGGGTGCCTCCGCTGCAGCGGATGTCGCCCGGCCAGGACGCCGTGCCGATGGAGATCGGGCGCGACCACCTCGTCTTCGACACCTACGACCTCGTCACCCAGGAGAGCGCCTCGCACCACTACCGCACGCGCCCCGACGGCACGGTGCACCACGGCGTCGGGCCTTCCGCTACATCTGGCCCGCGGAGTGCGACCTCATGGCGCAGCTGGCCGGCCTCGAGCTGGAGTCGCGGTGGGCCGACTGGTCCGGCGCGCCGTTCACCGCTTCGAGCGAGTCCCACGTGTCGGTGTGGCGCAAGCCCGAGCCCGAGCCCAGGCCCTGACCCGGCGGGCCGGGCCAGGGCCGGACCGACGCGTCAGAACGTGCGCGTCACCTTGTTGAGGCCACGCGGCCGGTCGGGGTCGAGGCCCCGGCTCACGGCCAGCGACCGGGCGAGGCGCTGCAGCGGGAGGATCTGAACGACGGGAGCGAGCTGCTCGTCCATCCCCGTGGGCAGCGGCACGGCCGGCGCGGGCCCGCCGTCGGGTGGCGCGCCGACGACCGTGAGGTCGGCCCCGCGCGAGCGCAGCGCCTCGACGACCGGGTCGAGGGCACGGCCGCCGGGGCCCTCCGGCACGACGACGAGCACCGGGCGGTCGGCGTCGATCATCGCGAGCGGGCCGTGCAGCAGGTCGGCGCCGGAGAAGGCGTGCGCCGACAGGTAGCACGTCTCCATCAGCTTGAGGGCGGCCTCGCGCGCCGTCGGGTAGGCGTAGCCGCGGGAGGTGGTCACGAGCTTGTCGACGAAACGGAAGCGGGCCACGACGTCGTCGACGTCGGCCTCGAGCGCGGCGTGGGCCCAGTCGGGTACCCGGCGGGCGGGCTCGTGGGGCAGGGAGGCCCACGCGCGGACGACGAGCCACAGCGCGAGCAGGCTCGAGGTGTAGGTCTTCGTCGCCGCGACCGAGCGCTCGGGCCCGGCGAGCACGTCGACGGACAGCTCGCTCGCCCGCTGGAGGGGGGAGTCGTCGGTGTTGGTGACGGCGAGGGTCAGGGCGCCACCGGCTCGGGCCCGCTCGGTGGACTCGACGAGGTCGGGGGAGCCGCCGCTCTGGCTCACGGCCACCCAGAGGACGCCGTGGAGGTCGGGCTGGCGCTCGTACGCGGTGTAGACCGACGTCGAGACGAGGCCGCAGGGCAGGCCGAGCGTCGTCTCGACGAGGTACTTGGCGTAGAGGGCGGCGTGGTCGGAGGTGCCGCGGGCGGCGAGCAGCACGAACCGGGGACCGGCGGCGCGGATGCGCGCCGCGACGGCCTCGATCCGGTCGTGCGCCGCGAGCAGGCGGGTCAGGGCCTCGGGCTGCTCGGCGATCTCGGCCGCCATGAGACCGCCGGCGTGGGTGCTCACGACGTCCCCGCGCGGGCGACCGCGGCGCCGGACGCCTCGGAGGCCGCGGCCCGGGCCGACGCGTCGGCGAAGAGCGTGGCGATGGTGCGCCGGATCGGCTCGTAGTGCTCGGCGAACGCCGTCTGCAGCCGCTCGACGTCGCGGGCCACGATGGCGTCGACGATCTCCTCGTGGGCCTCGGCGGTGCGCATCCAGTCGGAGTCCTGGACCTTGAGGGTGGGGGCCACGCGTGCCTGCACCTGCCAGAACGCCTCGGTCAGCTGGGTCACGAGGTCGTTGCCGATGGCCTTCATGAGGCGGATGTGGAAGGCGCGGTCCTCCTCGACGTACGGCTTGCCCTCGATGGCGAGGCGCCGCATGCGCACGGCGAGCTCGCGCAGGTGGGCCACCTCGACCTCGTCGAGCGTCTCGATCATGTGGGCCGAGAGGCCCTGCTCGAGCATCTGGCGGATGTTGACGAGGTCGGTCATGACCTTGCCGTCGGTGCCGGTGCTGAGCAGCCCGCGGAAGGCAAGGCTCTCGACGAGGGCGTTCATCGACAGCCGCCCGACGTAGGAGCCGTGGCCGTGGCGCACCTCGACGATGTCGAGGGCGGAGAGGCTCTTGATCGCCTCGCGCACACTGGTGCGGCTCGCGCCGATGGCGGCGATGAGCTCGTTCTCGGTCGGCAGCAGGTCGCCGGGGCGCAGGCGCTCCTCGAGGATGAACTGCTTGATGCGTTCGACCACGTCGTGGTTGCGTGAGCGAACGGGACTGGCCGTGACGTGCCCGTCCGGTCGGAGATCCGACATCTGTACCCCTTCACATCGATTCGGTAGGAGCAATCTACAAGACATCCTTCCTCTTTTGGAAGACATATGATGTACTACCTGCGTTCACGGCGCGGTGAGTCCGCGCCCCCAGCACCGGATCGGCGACCCTCACGACCGATCCCCACGGACCCCAGCAGGAGAGAACCGTGACCCGTGACCTCGCGCAGCGCGACACCCCTCTGCTCGACCCCGCCGGCCTGACCGGCGTCTCCCGACGCAGCTTCCTGCGCCTGAGCGGCACCCTCGGCGCCGCGGCCGCCATCACCGGTGCCCTCGCCGCGTGCGGCGGTCCCAGCTCCACCGGCTCCGCGGCCGGCGGCGCGGGCGGCTCGGCCGACACGATCCAGGCCACGCTCGCCTTCACCCTCTCGAGCGGCCTCGACCCGATGAACGCCTCGAGCGCCGTCGCCACCGCCGCCAACCAGCACGTCTTCGAGGGGCTCGTCGACCTCGACCCGATCACCCGTGAGCCCTACGCGGCCCTCGCCGCCGCGATGCCGACCGCCTCCTCGGACGGCCTGACGTGGACCGCGAAGCTGCGTCCCGGTGCACAGTTCTCCGACGGCAAGCCGGTCACGGCCGAGGACGTCGCGTGGTCCTTCACCCGGGCGCTCGACCCGGCCAACGCCGCCCTCATGGCCCAGTTCCTGCCGTTCATCGACTCCGTCAAGGCCGTCGGCACCGACACCGTGGAGTTCGCCCTGAAGACGCCGTTCGCGCTCTTCCCGCAGCGCGTCGCCGTCATCAAGGTCGTGCCCAAGGCGCTCACCGCCACGGCCGACCTCGCCAAGGCCTTCGACGCCAAGCCGGTCGGCTCCGGCCCCTGGAAGCTCGACAGCGCCGACGCCACGACGGGCCTGCGCTTCTCGGCGCACGACGCGTACAACGGTCCCAGGAAGGCCCGCGCCAAGAAGATGGTGTGGAACACGACGACCGAGGGCGCCACCCGCATCGCCGACATCCAGGGTGGCCGCGTCCAGGCCATCGAGGCAGTGCCCTACGTCAACGTCGCCCAGCTCGAGGGCAAGGCCCAGGTCGAGGACCGGCAGGCCTTCAACCAGCTCTTCCTGCTCTTCAACTGCTCCGCCAAGCCCTTCGACGACAAGCGCGTCCGCCAGGCGCTGCACTACGCGCTCGACCGCGACGCCATCATCAAGACGGCGCTGCAGGGCTACGGCACGCCGGCCCGCAGCTACCTCGACGAGGGCAACAAGGACTTCCAGGAGGCTGCGACCGTCTACGGCTACGACCCGGGCAAGGCCAAGGCCCTGCTCGCCGAGGCCGGCGTCAGCAACCTGTCCTTCGAGCTCGTCACGACGAACACCGCCTTCATCGTCGACATCGCGCCGCTCCTCGTCGACCAGTGGAAGAAGATCGGCGTCACGGCGACGATCAACACCGCGCCCTCGGCGTCGGTCTACGCCCCGGCCCCCGACGGCCTCGTGTCCAAGGACGGCTTCCGCGTCCTCGCCGCGTCCGGCGACCCGACGGTCTTCGGTCCCGACGCCGACCTGCTCCTGCGCTGGTACTACACCGGTGATACGTGGCCCAGGACCCGCGCCCGCTGGACCGGCCCGGCCCCCACGAAGGTCGCGCAGCTGCTCGACCAGGGCGCCGCAGCGAGCGACGCCGGCACGCAGAAGCAGATCTGGAAGCAGGTGCTCGACATCGTCGCCGACGAGGCCGCGATCTACAGCGTCCTGCACACGAAGATCGTCACCGCCTGGGACGCCAAGCACCTCGACGGCTTCAAGGCCGCCGCGACCACCGGCCTCTACTTCCTCGACGCCACGCCCAAGGCGTGACCTCCCGGCTGGGCCGGCCCGATCCCCCGGGCCGGCCCGGCACCCCCTGACCACCCAGTACCCCTGTCCCCGAGGAGGATCGGATGCCAACGGTCCTGAAGATGACGCTGCGGCGCGTGATCACGCTCGTCCCGCTGCTCTTCGGCATCGCCCTGTTCGTCTTCGTCGTCATGCGCCTGTCACCCGTCAACTCCGCGGTGTCCGCGCTCGGCGACCAGGCCACCCCGGCCCAGATCGCCGAGTACGAGCACGCCCGCGGCCTCGACCAGCCCGCGCCCGTGCAGTTCTTCCGCTTCGTCGCCAACCTCCTGCACGGCGACCTCGGCGAGACGATCGGCGTGGCGCGGCCGGTGTCCGAGCTCGTCGCCCAGGCCCTGCCGCTGACCCTCCAGCTGACGGTCCTCGGGGTCGCGGCCGCCCTGCTCATCGCGCTCCCGCTCGGGATCCTCGCCGCCCTGTTCCGCGACCGGTGGCCCGACCAGGTCATCCGCGTCGTGTCGATGGCCGGCATCGCGATCCCGTCGTTCTGGCTCGCGCTGCTCATGATCCAGCACCTGTCGCTCGGGCTCGGCTGGTTCCCCAACGCCGGGTACGTCAACCCGTCCGACGGCGTCGGGGCGTGGTTGCAGTCGATGACGCTGCCTGCGCTCGCCCTCGCCGTCCCCGTGGGGTGCTCGCTCGCGCGCATCGTCCGCACCTCGATGGTCGAGGAGCTCGACCGCGACTACGTGCGCACCGCGTACGGCGCCGGGCTGCCCCCGGTCGTCGTCGTCGGCCGCAACGTGCTGCGCAACGCGCTCGTCAACCCGCTCACCGTGCTCGGCCTACGGATCGGCTACCTCCTCGGCGGCACGATCATCATCGAGGCGATCTTCACGATGCCCGGCATGGGCACCCTCGTCATGCAGGCGGTCGGCACCAACGACACCAACCTCGCCCAGGGCACGATCCTCGTCATCGCCTTCTGCTTCGTCGTAGTCAACCTCCTCGTCGACGTCCTCTACCTGTTCGCCAACCCCCGACTGCGGGGAGGTCACTGATGTCCTTGCGTCCCGAGCTCACCGCCCGGCTCTCCGACCCCCGCCGCCTCGGCCCGGCCCGTCTCGGCGCCCTGCGGCGCCTGCCCACCCTCTCGCGGGTGGCCGCGGGCTTCGTCCTGCTGCTGCTCGTCGTGGCCGTCTTCGCCGACGTCCTGACGCCGCACGACCCCACAGCCACCGGCCTGGCGCCGGTCAACACGGGCCCCGGTGCGGACTTCTGGTTCGGCGTCGACCGGTCCGGCCGCGACATCTTCTCGCGGCTCGTGGCCGGGACCCGGCGATCCCTCGTCGTCGGGTTCGGTTCTGCCGCCATCGCGCTCGTGCTCGGAACCGCGCTGGGCGCCATCGCGGCCACGAGCCGGCGCGCCGTCGACGAGACCGTCATGCGCGTCCTCGACGTCGTCATGGCCTTCCCGACCATCGCGCTGTCGGCGGTGCTCATCGTCGCCTTCGGCAAGAACAGCCTCGTGGTGCTCGTGCTCGCCATCGGGTTCGTCTTCACCCCGTCGATCGCCCGCGTCGTGCGCGCCAACGTCCAGTCGCAGTACCGCGAGGACTACGTCTCGGCGGCGCACGTCATCGGTGCCGGCCGCCTGCACGTGCTGGGCCGTCACGTCGTGCGCAACTGCGCGGCGCCCGTGCTCGTCTTCGTCACCGTCATGGTGGCCGACGCGATCGTCTTCGAGGCGTCGCTGTCGTTCATCGGCGGTGGCTTGCCCGGGCACGTCGCCGAGTCCTCGTGGGGCTCGGTCATCGCCTACGGCAAGGACGTCCTGCTCGCCGGGTCGTGGTGGGCCACGTTCTTCCCCGGCCTGCTCATCCTGCTCACCGTCCTGTCGCTCAACGTGCTCTCCGAGGGCATCTCCGACGCGTGGGCCGCGCCCGCCGTCCGGCCCGGTGCGCGCCGCGGTGGGGCGCAGGACGACGCCACGGCCGAGGGGGAGGCCGACGACGCCGCGCTCGAGGACGCCCACGTCACGCTCGACCTGACCGACGCGGCCGAGGCTGCGGCCCCGGCACCCGGCGAGGTGCTCGCCCTGCCCGGTCTCGACCTCGCGGCGCAGCGCCTGCGCGAGCGGGCGCGACCGCTGCCGCAGGGTGAGCCGATCCTGTCCGTACGCGGTCTCCGCGTCGGGTTCGAGGGCCGCCACGACGGCGTCGACATCGTCGACGGCATCAGCTTCGACGTGCGGCCCGGCGAGGTGCTCGGCCTCGTCGGGGAGTCCGGCTCCGGCAAGTCCCTGACGGCGCTGTCGATCATGGGGCTGCAGCCCCGCGGTGCGCGCCTCGGCGGCCGCGTGCTCTTCGACGGCACCGACCTGCTCACGCTCCCGGCGGCCCAGCGGCGCCGGCTGCTCGGGCGCGACATCGCGATGGTCTACCAGGACGCGCTCTCGGCCCTCAACCCGGCGCTGCGCGTCAAGTCCCAGCTCGACCAGCTGATCCGACGCGGCGGGACCCGAACCGCCACCGAGCTGATGGAGCTCGTGGGCCTGGACCCCGAGCGCACCCTCGGCGCCTACCCGCACGAGCTGTCCGGCGGCCAGCGCCAGCGCGTCGTCATCGCCATGGCCCTCTCGCGCGACCCGCGGCTCATCATCGCCGACGAGCCGACGACCGCCCTCGACGTCACGGTCCAGGCCCAGGTCATGCAGCTGCTGCTGACCCTGCGCGAACGGCTCGGCTTCGCCCTCGTCCTCGTCAGCCACGACCTCGCCCTCGTCAGCGACGTCAGCGACCGCGTCGTCGTCATGTACGGCGGGCAGATCGTCGAGGCCGGCGTGACCGCCGAGGTCATCGGGGCACCGGCGCACCACTACGCCCGCGGCCTGCTCGGGTCGGTGCTCTCCCTCGAGACCGGTGCCGAGCGGCTGACCCAGATCCGTGGCGTCGTGCCCTCGCCGGCCGACTTCCCGGCCGGCTGCCGGTTCGCCGACCGCTGCCCCCTCGCGACCGACGTGTGCCGCCGCGAGGCGCCGACGCTCGAGGGCGACGCCGGCACGCACGTCGTCGCCTGCCACCACCCGGCCCACCCGGTGGGCCCGCCCGAGCCCGACCGGGCTCCCCGGCTCACCGAAGGAGCGCTGTCGTGACGCGCCAGGACCCCCCGACCCTCGACCCGGTGCTGCGCCTCGAAGACGTCTCGGTGGTGCACCGCACCCAGGGCACCGGCCTCTTCGGCCACGGCAGCCTGCACGCCCTCACCTCGGCCGACCTCGTCGTCGGCCCCGGCGAGACCGTCGGCGTCGTCGGCGAGTCCGGCTGCGGCAAGTCGACGATGGCCAAGGTCATGGCCGGGCTGCAGCGCCCGACGACCGGCACCGTCACCTTCCGCGGCCGCGACGTCTGGGCCATGGGGGACCGCGAGCGGCGACGGCACCTCGGCCAGGGCATCGGGATGGTCTTCCAGGACCCCGCGGCCTCCCTCAACCGCAGGATGCCGGTGCGCCAGGTGGTCCGCGACCCCCTCGACGTGCACCGCGTCGGCTCCACGGCGGATCGCGACCGCAGGGTGGCCGAGCTGCTCGACCTCGTCGGGCTGCCGCAGTCGGCCGCCGACGTCCTGCCGGGCCAGCTCTCCGGCGGCCAGCGCCAGCGCGTCTCGATCGCCCGGGCCCTCGCGCTCGAGCCGTCGCTCGTCATCGCCGACGAGCCGACGAGCGCCCTCGACGTGTCGGTGCGTGCGCAGATCCTCAACCTGCTCCTCGACCTGCGCACCCGGCTCGGGATCGCGATGGTGTTCGTGTCCCACGACATCCAGACCGTCAAGCGGGTCAGCGACCGCGTCGTGACCATGTACCTCGGACGCGTCGTCGAGGACACCCCGGCCGGGCTGCTGCCCGACGACGGCGCCCACCCCTACACGCGGGCGCTCTTCTCCGCGACCCCCGGCCTGCTCGACCCCATCGAGCCGATCCCGCTCGTGGGCCCGGTGCCCTCGGCGGCCAACCCGCCGAGCGGCTGCCCGTTCCGTACGCGCTGCTGGAGGGCGACCGACGTCTGCGGCGAGCTCATGCCAGAGCCCGCCGTGACCGCCGGCCACCTCGTCCGCTGCCACCACCCCGTCCCCGCCGGGACCGGCACGGCCACGCTCGTGGCCGAGGCGGTCTCGGCCACGAAACCCGTTGCCACCAAGGAGCTCTCATGACCACGACCGCCGCCGCCTTCGGGGGGCTGGTGCCGCCGGTGATCACCCCCCTCACCGCCGAGCGCGAGGTCGACACGGGCTCCCTCGAGCGCGTCGTCGGCCGGATGCTCGACGCCGGCGTCGACGGCCTCTTCGCCCTCGGTTCGAGCGGCGAGACGGTCTTCCTCGACGACGCGCAGCGCGACCTCGCGCTCGAGGTCATCGTCAAGACGGCCGACGGGGCCGTGCCCGTCATCGCCGGGGCCATCGAACCCGCGACGGCCCGCGTGGTCGGCCGGGCCCGGGCGGCCGAACGCCTCGGGGCGCAGGCGGTCGTCACGACCGCGCCGTTCTACGCCATCGTCGGGCCGACCGAGGTGGAGCGGCACTTCCGCAGCGTCCACGCCGCCGTCGACCTGCCGCTGCTCGCCTACGACATCCCGGTCTGCGTCCACACGAAGATCTCCAACGGCCTCATGCTCGACCTCGCCCGTGACGGCGTCGTCGTCGGCGTCAAGGACTCGAGCGGCGACGACATCGGCTTCCGCCAGCTGCTCCTGCTCCTGAAGGACGCCGGCCTCGACGGCTTCGCGACCCTGACGGGCCACGAGGTCATGGTCGACGCGATGCTGCTGGCCGGGGCGTCCGGCTCGGTGCCCGGCCTGGCGAACGTCGACCCGGCCGGGTACGCCCGGCTGCACGCGGCCGTCGCGGCCGGGGACTCTGCCACGGCGCGCGCCGAGCAGGAGCGGCTCACCCGGCTCTTCCGCATCGTCGAGGCCGCGGACCCCGCGACGTCGGCTGGCATGACGCGTGGCGCCGGCTCGTTCAAGACGGCCCTGCACGTGCTCGGCGTCATCGAGAGCAACCAGGTGTCGCTGCCCCTGCGGCCCCTCGACGACGCCGAGGCGGCCCGCATCCGCACCGTCCTCGAGTCGGCCGAGCTGCTCTGAGCCATGGGTGATCTCGTCCCCGACGCGACGGCCGACGCGATGGCCGACCCCATGGCCGACCTCGCCGTCGGCCTCGACATCGGCGGCACGAAGTCCTCGGCCGCCCTCGTCGACCGGGAGGGCCGCGTGCACCGCTCGGTGTCCGCCCCCACCCCCGGTGCCGACGGGGCCGAGGCCGTGCTCGCCACGGCGGCCGGGCTCGTGCGCTCCCTGACCGACGCCGGCGAACGGGTCGTCGGCCTCGGCGTCGGCACCGCGGGCGTCGTGGCCCCGGGGTCGGGGCGCATCGTGTCGGCCACCGACGTGCTGCGCGGCTGGGCCGGCACCGACGTCGGTGCCGGCCTCACCGACCGCACCGGCATCGGTCGCGTCGTCGTCGACAACGACGTCCACGCCCACGCCCTCGGCGAGACGTGGCGCGGAGCCGCCACCGACGCGACGAGCGTGCTCTTCGTGGCCGCGGGCACCGGCATCGGCGCCTCGGTGGTCGTCGACGGACGCGTCTGGCACGGCGTCCGCGGCGTCGCCGGCCACCTCGGCCACCTGCCCTCACCGGAGGCGTCCGGGATCCTCTGCGTCTGTGGCGGATCCGGGCACGTCGAGGCCATCGCGGCGGGCCCCGCCATCGTGCGCCACCACGACGCGCACGCGGCTGAGCCCGCCGGCGACCTGCGCACGCTGGCGCGCCGCGCCGCCGGCGGTGACACCGGGGCCGCGGCGTCGATCGACCTCGGGGCTCGTGCCCTCGGCCGCGTCGTCGGCGGGGCCGCCAACCTGCTCGACCCGGACGCGGTCGTCGTCGGGGGAGGGGTGGTCGGCGCCGGTGCGCTGTGGTGGGCCGCCCTGGAGGACGCCCTGCGCGCCGAGCTGCTGCCACCCCTGCGCGACCTGTCCGTGCGCCCGGCGCTCCTCGCCGCCGACGCCGCGCTCGTCGGCGCCGCCCGCCTCGTCTGGGAGGACCTCGCGTGACCGTGATCGACACCATCCGCGGCGGACTCGTCGTCTCGTGCCAGGCCTACCCGGGCGAGCCGATGCGCCACAGCAACACGATGCGCCGGGTCGCCGAGGCCTGCGTCGCAGGGGGAGCGGTTGGCCTGCGCCTCCAGGGGCTCGACGACCTTCGCGCCGTGCGCGAGCACGTCGCGGTGCCGGTCATCGGCCTGTGGAAGGTCGGGCACGAGGGCGTCTTCATCACCCCGACCGTCCATCACGCCGTCGAGGTGGCGCGCACGGGCTGCGCCGTCGTCGCCGTCGACGGCACCCGCCGCCCGCGGCCCGACGGCTCGAGACTCGCCGACACCGTCGCGGCCGTGCACGCCGAGGGTGCCCTCGTCATGGCCGACTGCGCGACGCTCGCGGACGGCCTCGCCGCCGCCGACGCCGGTGCCGACGTCGTGGGCACGACGCTCTCCGGCTACACGACCGACACCGTCGCCGGCGACGGTCCCGACCTGAGCCTCGTCGCCGCCCTCGCCGCCCGTCTCCACGTCCCCGTGGTGGCCGAGGGCCGGGTGCACACGCCCGACCAGGCCCGCGCCGCCCTCGACGCGGGCGCGCACAGCGTTGTCGTCGGCACCGCGATCACCCACCCCACGACCATCACCTCCTGGTTCGCCCGGTCACTCGCCGGCTGAACCGCGCTCTCCCGCAAGACAACCCGTCCCAGCCCGGCGACCGTCGCCGGGTGATCCCGTCATGTCCGGAGGTACCGTGCACCACGCCCGACGACGCGCGTCCACGCCCGCGCCGACCCCATCGCCCACCCCGTCACCGACGTCGCCGACGTCGCCGACGTCGCCGACGTCGCCGACGTCGCCGACGAGAGCCGCACGCCGCACGCGCGGCGTCGTCGCGGCCGGCCTGGTCGCGGCTCTCACGGCCATCGCGCCGGCGGCTTCCGCGGCCTCCGCCGCCGGCACGACCGTGCCGACCGACCCGCCCGGCACCTTCACCGAGCAGAACCTCGCCGCCGACCGCACGGCGGCGAATCTCTTCTACCGGATCCCCGCCCTCGCCCACCTCGGCGGCGGTGTCGTGCTCGCCGCGTGGGACGCCCGGCCCGGCAGCTCGGCCGACGCCCCCAACCCCAACTCGATCGTCCAGCGGCGCAGCACCGACAACGGGCGCACGTGGGGGCCGATGACCACGGTCGCCGCCGGCCACGTCGCCGACGCGTCGGGGCCGAAGTACGGCTACAGCGACCCGAGCTACGTCGTCGACGCCGCAGCCGGGAAGGTCTTCGCCTTCTTCGTCTTCTCCAAGGACCAGGGCTTCGGCGGCAGCCACTACGGCAACGACGACGCCGACCGCGACGTCATCAGCGCCGCGGTCGTCGAGTCGACCGACGGTGGCCTGCACTGGTCCGCGCCGCGCCTCATCACCTCCGTCGTCAAGCCGGGGACGAGCGCCACGAACCCGCAGCCCGGCGACGTCCGCTCGATGTTCGCCTCGTCCGGCGAGGGCATCCAGCTGCGCCACGGCGCGCACGCCGGCCGGCTCGTGCAGCAGTACTCCGGCTACGTGCGGCAGGCCGACGGCTCCGAGGCGTTCCAGGCCTGGAGCGTCTACTCCGACGACCACGGCGCCACGTGGGTCAAGGGCGCTCCCGTCGGTACGGGGATGGACGAGAACAAGGTCGTCGAGCTGTCGGACGGGCGGGTCATGCTCAACAGCCGCGACAGCGCCGGCTCGAAGTACCGCAAGGTGGCGGTCTCGACCGACGGGGGAGCAACGTACGGCCCGGTCACCCTCGACCGCCAGCTCATCGACCCGACGAACAACGGCTCGGTCACGAGGCTGTTCCCCGACGCCGCCACCGGCAGCGCCGACGCCCGCAAGCTACTCTTCACCAACTCGGCGAGCCAGACCGACCGCGTCGACGTCACGGCCCGGGTCTCGTGCGACGACGGCGCCACCTGGCCCGGGCGGCGCGTCGTGCGCAGTGGCTTCTCGGCCTACTCGACGGCGACCCGCCTGGCCGACGGGCAGATCGGCGTTTTCTACGAGGCGGGCTACACGAGCGACATGGAGCTCGCGCGGTTCGACGACGCGTGGCTGGGCTACGTCTGCGCGCCTCTGTCCGCCGCCGACCGCACCGTTCAGGCGGGGTCGACGACCTCGGTGCCGGTGACCGTGACCAACCAGGAGGCATCGACGCTGTCGGGGGGCTCGGTCACCATGGCAGTCCCGGCCGGCTGGAGCGCCGGAACCGTCGCCGTGCCCGACGTCGCGCCCGGCGCGTCGGCCACCGTCGACGTACCACTCACCGTCCCCTCGACGGCCACCGCGGTGCAGCGCATCGACACCGTCTACACCGTCGGGGACGGACGCACCTCGCACCGCGACGTCGTCGTGACGCCGCAGGGCGCCGCGCAGGTCGGACTGACCGTGACGGGCGCCGCCCCGACGCGCGACGTCGTCGCGAGCCCCTACGCCGCAGGGGAGCGACTCGGCTACACCCTGACGGTCACCTCCACCGGCAACGTCACGGCCGCGTCCGTGCCGAAGGCGAGCAACCTCGAGGCGAACTTCGCACCGCCCGCGACGCCGAACTGCCGCTACCTGACGCTCGCCGCCGGAGCGCGGTACACGTGCACGCCCTCGCACGCCCTGACGGCGGTCGACGTCGACCGGGGCTGGTTCACGCCCACCGCCTCATTCACCGTCACCGCCTCGAGCGACCCCAACGTCACCAAGGACGTGTCGTTCACCGGCGCTCCCGTCTTCCTGCGCGACCCGGCCACCGTCCCGCTGTCGGCGTCGGTCACGGGCGAACGCGGCGACGGCGCAAGGGATCTCGCGACCCAGCCGTACGTGGCGGGTGAGCTGCTGCCGTACCGCTTCGCCGTCGCCAACACCTCGCCGTTCGTCGAGACCGTCGCCCCGACCGGTGGTGTCTTCGCCCCGCTCGTCCCGCCGGGCTCCGGCAACTGCCGGTGGACCAACCTCGCGGTGGGCGGGTCATACACGTGCTCGACGCCCCGGCACACGGTGACCCAGGACGAGGTCGACGCCGGCTTCTTCCGGGCGACGTCGACGTGGACGGCGACCGCGACGGGCAAGGCGACGGTCACCTACCCCGTCGACGGCGGCGAGGTCGACCTGAGGGTGCGTCAGCCCGCCCTCGCCGGCACGGTGACGCCGACCTGGGTCGACGTCGACGGCGACCGGTACGCCAGCGTGGGTGACCGCGTCGAGGTGGTGCGCACGCTCGGCAACGCCGGCAACGTCAGCCTCACCGACGTGAGGGCGGACGGTGCCGACCTCGCCGACTCGACCCTCGGCATCGGTGCGTCGAGCTCGGCGACCACGTCGGCGACGCTCACCGCCGACGACGTGGCGGCCGGCACGGTGACCGTGGCCGGGTTCACGGCCTCGGCGCGCAACGGCGACCGGGTCGTGACGACGCAGGTCGCGGCCGAGACGCTGCGCCTGGCCGTCCAGCCGCCACGCCCGACCCGCGAGCCGTCGTTCGTCCGCGAGGGCTATGCCGGGCAGGCCTCCCCGGTCGACCTCGGCCTCGAACCGGCCTACGCGCCGGGCCGTCGCCTGACGGTCCACGGCCTCGAGTACGGCCGTTGGTACTTCCTGCACCTCGACCGCTCGGGCACCCGGCTCGGCTGGGTCTTCCCGACGCCGGACGGGACCGCGGACCTCATCGTGCCGCCCACGGCGTACGGCGAGGACACGCTCGTCGCCACCGACGAGTCGGACGCCGTCGCCGGCTTCGGGGGCACGCGCATCCTGCCCCCGCAGGCCGTGCGCTGACGGCCGACGTCCTTCGCGTGACCGCTGACGCGCCCGCCCTGACGTCGCCCGACGTCCGGGGCGGGCGCGTCGCCCGACGCCCGGGGCGGGCGCGTCGCCCGACGCCCGGGGCGGGCGCGTCGCCCGGCGTCCACGCTGCGGGAACCACGGACGCGATGTCAGGAGTGATGCCACACTTTGCCCATGACATGGCAGAGCGTCTGGGCCTTCACCCTCTTCGCCGTCGTCGTCACCCTGGTGCCGGGGCCCGACTTCGCCGTCGTGCTGCGCGGTGCGCTCGTCGGTGGGCGTGGCCGTGGGCTGTGGACCGCCGCCGGCGTCACGACCTCGAACGCCGTCCAAGGGGTGGCGGTGGCCCTCGGCGTCGGCGCGCTCGTGGTGGCGAGCCGGCCGGTCTTCACCGCGGTCAAGTGGGTCGGTGTCGCCTACCTGATGTTCCTGGCTGCCCAGGCCCTGCGCGCCGCGCTGAGCGGACGCTATGCGGCCCCTGACCCCGACGCGCCACGCCTCAGCGGCGCGCGCCAGGCTTGGCTCGGGTGGCGCCGGGGGCTCACGTCGAACATCACCAACCCCAAGGTGCTGGCCTTCTACCTCGCCGTGCTGCCGCAGTTCCTGCCCGCGGGCGGGTCGGCGGTGCAGGCCGTGCCGCTCGCGCTCGTGCACGCCGCGGTCTCGGCCGCCTACCTCGCGCTCGTCGTGGTCGGGGCCGACCGGGCCCGACGCGTCCTGCAGCGTCGCCGGGTCCGCCGCGCGGTCGACGCCGTGACGGGCACGGCGATGCTCGGGTTCGGCCTCCGGCTCGCGACCGAGCACGCCTGAGGGGCGCCTGCGGGTCAGCTGCCCTCGGCGTCGTGGACGCCGGCGGGCACGCCGTCGCGCCCGTCGTCGCGCCCGTCGTCGCGCCCGTCGGAGCGCTCGGCCCGGTGACGCCGGACCTGCCACACGACGACGGCGACGACCACGAGGGCCGCGACGACGATCGCGGCTCCGCGCCCGAGGTAGGACTCGACCTTGGCGTACGACTGCCCGGCCACGTAGCCGATCGTCACGACGGTCGCGCCCCACGCGATGCCGCCGGCGGCGTTCCACCGCAGGAAGGTCGGGTAGTGCATCCGCGACATCCCGGCGAGTGCCGGCATGACCGCCCGCAGGAACGCGGTCCACCGGCCGAGGAACACGGCGACCCCGCCGCGTCGGCCGAGGAAGTCCTGGGCGTTGTCGATGCGCTCGCGGTGCCGGTCGAACGCCCGCAGCCGCACGACCCGGCCGCCGAGGTGGCGGCCGACCTCGAAGCCGACGCTGTCGCCGAGGATCGCGGCGACGATGACGACGACGAGCACGGCGGCGTACGGCACGTGGCCGAGCGAGGCGGCGACCCCGCCGAGGATGGCGACGGTCTCGCCCGGGATGACGAAGCCGACGAAGATCGCGTCCTCGGCGAAGACGACGAGCCCGACGGCGACGAGGACGAGCCAGGTCGGGGCCTGCAGGATCTGCTGCATGGCCGTGTCGAAGAACTGGGTCACGGTTGGGCTCCTCGTCCGCTCGTGGTCCGCCGGCGATCGGTGCCCCGGGTTCGAGGGTGTGGCGTGCATCCAGTCTGGGAAAGGAGTCTGGACGTCCGCTGGGAGGTGGTCACGCGCTCAGCCGCCCAGGACGAAGCCGACCGGGTCGATGCCGAGCACGAGCAGGAGCGCCGACGCGCCCGCGACGCCGGCCAGCACTCCGGCACCGATGCCGACGAGCGCCGCACCCCACGCTTGGCCGGGCCCGCGGGCCACGAACCACGCCAGGAGCGGGCCGCCGAGGAGCGTGAGGCACGCCCCGGTCGCGAGGGCCAGGACGTACCGGTGCTCGTCGGGCGGGGCGACGTGCGACTCCGGCGAGAGCACGAGGAAGCCCCCGTAGCCGATGGCGTGCATGACGAGCAGCGCCCACGCCAGCACGGCCAGCCCCGCAGTGGCGAGAAGCCCGACACCGAGCGCCCACGCGACTGCGCGGGCGGGGTCGGACGGCGTCGCGGCCGACGCGGTGGACGCCGACGACGTGGCGGACCCGCTCGACGCGTCCGGCGGCGTCCCGGGGACGGAGGTGGACATGTCCTGAGGGTGACAGGCCGGGGCCGGGCGCGGCGTCGGTACGCGCACTCAGGCGTCGGGTCCGTGCCCGCAGCCGTCACGCTGACCGCCCAACAGCGCCTTTCAACCGGGCCGTCCCACCACTACGGGACTCGCCGGAGCAGGCCTGAGCGACGCGGCAGCCGGCCCGTGGGGCATCCTTGGAGCCGCACACGACAGGGGCTCGAGGATGGACGACGCAGACAGGACGTTGGCGCGCGTGACGGCCGTACCCGCAGGTGGAGCGTCCGTCGGCGGGTCGACCGCGGAGCTCGAGATGCAGGTGGCGGTCCTGGCCGCCGACTGGCTGGCCGGGCGCCGGACGCCCGGGTTCCGGCGTCTCGGAGTCGGCCTTGCGCAGATCGAGGCGGGTTTCGCAGCGATCGAGCCGACGGTCCGGGACGGCGTCTGCTCGATGCAGCCGCGGATGGGCTACGACCCGCACAGCCGCGCCGTCGAGCTCGACGACCAGTCGCGCCGACGGGGTATCCGCATGCGGTACATCACCACCGAACGCAGCCTCGCGCTCTACCCGCTCATCACCTCCGAGATGCCGCACGTCCAGTTCGGCCCGGTGCCGGTCCAGCTCATGGTCATCGACGACCGGACCCTCGTCATCGCCGGGCCCCTCAGCGAGACGGGTCAGCCGACGGCGTGGCTCGCGACGAGGGCCGACCTGGTCGAGCGCTCACGCGCGATCTTCGAGGCGACCTGGGCCCGCTCCCGACCGGCCGTGCCCGAGGGGATGGACCCGCCGTTCACGCGGCGCCAGTGCGAGGTCGCCCGACGCGTCGTGCGCGGGGCCAAGGACGCCGGCATCGCGCGCGAGCTCGACATCTCGCTGCGCACGGTGGCCGCGGACGTGGCCCAGCTGATGCAGGGCGTCGGTGCCACGTCACGGGCCGAGCTGGCGATGATCTTGCTCGGCGGCACCGACCTGCCCCGCTCGCCGCGCCCGCGGCCCCGCCCGCCCGCCGAGCCGGCCGAGCACGACTGAGGGCCGTGCCCGGTCCGGGTCCGGTGCGGGACCGTCCGGTTCGCGGGGTCGGCTGCTCAGTGCTGGTAGGTGCCGTGCAGGACGGCCCGGGCGAGCGTCTTGAACGCGAGGTTGAACGAGACGACCGCCGGGGTCACGGAGTCGTCGACGCCGAGGGTCGGCTCCGATACCGCGTGCACCACGAAGAAGTAGCGGTGCGGCTGGTCGCCCTCGGGCGGTGCCGCGCCCATGAAGCCCGCCTCACCGGCGTCGTTGCGCACGTGGAAGGCCGAGCCGGGCAGCGCGCCGGACGCGGCGCCGGTGTCGAGCGCGGTGACGTCGGCCGGGAGGTCGACGAGGACCCAGTGCCAGAAGCCCGAGGGCGTCGGCGCGTCGGGGTCGAAGCAGGTGACGACGTAGCTGCGGGTGCCCTCGGGGGCGCCGCTCCACGACAGCTGGGGCGAGGTGTTGCCGCCGGCGGCCACCTGGGCGTCCGACAGCGGCTCGCCGTCGGTGACGTCGGAGCTGGTGACGGTGAACGAGCCGACGGCGGGCAGCAGCTCGTACGGGTTCGGCGTGACCGGGCGGTCGAGGCTCATGCGGGACTCCTCGGGTCGAGGTGGCGGCGCGCCGGGCGTGGTGCGCCGGATGGGGTGTCGCGTCGTGCCACACGCGCGACGTGCGGGGCGTGCTGGCCCCTCGTCCCGACCCTAGACCGGTGGGCGCGGCAGCGGCGGACCGGCGAGGCGCATCCGCGCGAACGGCTGACGGGCCCGAGACTCCACGGCTAGATTCGAGGCACGCGGTGGGTCGGGCCGTGGGGAGGTGCGCATGGCCGAGGAGCACGTGACCGGCGGCGAGCCGCCCGAACCCGTCAGGCGGCCGCCCGGCGTCACCGTGGTCGTCGTGCTGACGGCACTCGTGGCGCTGCTCGATGTCGCCGTCGGCGTCCTCGTCCTCGTCGCCGGCCAGCTGCCGGAGGCGGCCGGCCGCGACCTGCGCGACGCGCTCGCCGGCCTCGACGTGCCGGTCGTGGCGGTCGGGGTCGTCTTCCTCGTGCTCGGCGCGGCCGAGGCCGTGCTCGTCGTGCTGCTCCTGCGCGGAGCCAACACGGCGCGCCTCGTCCTGACCCTCGTGCTCATCGTGCGCCAGGCGTACGCGTGGGCACTCGTGGGGGAGTCCGCGGGCGGCACGCTGCAGGCGGTGGTGACGCTGGTGGGCAGCCTCGTCGTGCTGGCCCTGCTGTGGACGCGTCCGGCCACGCGGTTCTTCGAACGGCACGACGAACGTGCCGTGTCCGACACGGTCGCGGGCCTGTCGCCCGGGGCCGGCGCCGATGCCGGCACCCGGCTGCTCGACTTCCTCTCACGCCTCACCGTGCTGGCCCTGACCGTCCTGCTGACGCCGGGCGTCGCCGTCGACAACGGCACGGTCCTCGTGCTGGCCGTCGTCGCCATCACCGTGGCCGGCTGGCTCCTCGTGCCCGTGTTCGTCCGGGTGGCGGCGCTCTTCGGGTGGGTCGGGGCCATCGCGCTCGCGCTGTTCGCCAACACGGCGGTCATCGGGCTCGGACTGTGGCTGACGCCGGGGGTGACGGTCGACAGCGTCGGTGCGGTCGTCGTCGCCTCGTGGGTCTACGGCGCCGTCATGGCCTTGCTGACGTGGGTCTTCTCGATCAGCACGCGCGACTACCTCACGGTGCACGCCGTCCGGATGTCACGCGCCGCGGGGGAGGGTCGCGTCGAGGACCCCGACGTCCCGGGGGTGGTCTTCGTGCAGCTCGACGGGGTGCCGGCCCCCTTGCTCGAGAACGAGATCCGGTCGGGCAACCTGCCCACGATCAGCCGGTGGGTCCGGTCGGGCACGCACACGTGGACCGAGTGGCGGGCCCGGGTGCCGTCGACGACCCCGGTGAGCCAGGCCGGGCTGCTCCACGGCTCCAACGAGGGCATCCCCGCCTTCCGCTGGTACGACCGCGACGAGGGACGGCTCGTCGTGGCCAACCGGCCCGAGGACGCCGCCCTCATCGAGCGGCGGATCTCCGACGGTCGCGGCCTCCTCGCCGACGACGGCGTCAGCATCTCCAACCTGTTCTCCGGTGACGCCCCCACCTCGCTGCTGTCGATGAGCGGCCTGCGCGACAAGGACGTCCGGCTCGGGCCGTCGAGCTCGTACGCCGCCTTCTTCACCCACCCGGCGGGCTTCGTGCGTGGCGTCGTCATGTCGCTGGGCGAGATGGTCAAGGAGGTCTTCCAGGCCCGCCGCCAGGAGCGGCGCGACGTGCGCCCCCGCATCCACCGGGGCGGGTCCTACGTCGTGCTGCGCGCGGTCACGAACGTCCTGCTGCGCGACCTCAACGTGGCCCTCGTCGTCGAGGCGATGATGCGCGGCGCGCGGTCGGTGTACGTCGACTTCGTCGACTACGACGAGATCGCCCACCACGCGGGGGTCACCCGCCCCGAGTCGCTGGCAGCGCTCTACGGCCTCGACGAGGTGCTGCAGACCCTCGACACCGTCGCCCGGTCCGGGGCCACGCCGCGCCGGTACCACTTCGTGCTCCTGTCCGACCACGGCCAGAGCCAGGGCGCGACCTTCCGCCAGCGCTACGGCCAGTCGCTCGAGGACCTCGTCGCCACGCACCTCGCGACCGGCTCCGGCGTCGTGGCCTCGACGCACGAGGTCGAGTCGTGGGGCCCGGTCAACGTGCTCCTCGCGCAGCTGTCGGGGCAGAAGAGCGTCACGGGCCAGCTGACGCGACGAGCGCTGGGCGACAAGGGCGCCCGGGTCGGACCCGAGGCCACGACCCGCACGCCGGCGACCATCGCCACGACCGTCCCCACCGCCACGACTGACACCACGACGTCCACCACGATGTCCACCACCGACGCCACCACGGACGCCGGTGCCGAGGGAGCCGACCGCCCCGAGACCGTCGTCGTCGGCTCGGGCAACCTCGGTGGCATCTGGTTCGCCCGCAGCCACGAGCGGCTGCGCCTCGAGGAGATCGAGGCGCAGCACCCGGGGCTCGTCGAGGCCCTCGCCACCCACCCGGGCATCGCGTTCGTCGTCGTCGACAGCGGCGGTGGGCCGGTGGCGATCGGCGCCCACGGCTCGCGCCTGCTCGAGAGCGGACGCGTCGAGGGGGCCGACCCGCTCGAGCCGTTCGGCGAGGACGCGGCCGCCGACTTCCTGCGTGTCGCCCGGTTCCACAACGCGCCCGACGTGTACGTCAACTCGCTGCACGACCCGGTCCTCGACGAGGTGGCCGCCTTCGAGGAGCTCGTCGGCTGCCACGGGGGCGTCGGCGGGTGGCAGACCCGCCCGCTGCTCGTGCACCCGTCCGAGTGGACGCTCGACGCCGACCTCCTCGAGGGTGACGGGATCGTCCACGGCGCCGACCACGTGCACGTCCAGCTCGTGCGGTGGCTCGAGCGGCTCGGCCACCGGCAGGACCTGCCGGCCTCGGGCGGCGTGGGCGGCGTGGGCGGCGTGGGCGGCGTGGGCGGCGTCGGCGTCGAGGCGGTCAGCCCGACGACCAGCGGCTGACGGCCCCGGCGTCCTCGAGCGCGTCGTAGACCGCCTCCATGAGGAGGGTGTGCCCGCTCGCGTTCGGGTGGTCGCCGTCGTCGAGCAGGTCGTTCGTCGGGTCGCGGTCGCCGGCCTCGCCCTTGAGCGGGGTGTAGGCGTCGACGTACACGGCGCCGGTCGCGGTGGCCACCTGGTCGACGATGCTGTTGACGACCTTGGTCAGGGCGTCGCTGCCGATGACGAAGGCGTTGCCCTGGGCCCGTCCCACGGCGCCGTCGACCGTGACGTTCCAGTACCCGACGACGGCCACGCGCAGGTCGGGGTTGGTGTCGACGGCCTTGATGCCGTCGACGATCCGCGTCAGGCCGTCGTGCAGGCCCGTGAGGGTGTCGGTCCAGCACGGCGAGCTCTCGGCGGGCAGGCAGGTCGGGTCGTCCACGCGGTCGAGGTCGAAGTCGTTGGCGCCCACCTCGACGACGACGAGGTCGGCCTGCGCGAGGTCGCGGTGCGTCGACGCCGAGGCGAGGTCGCGCTCGACGTCGCTCGTCGTCCAGCCGCCGACGGCGTCGTTGTGCACGACGGGCGTCCGGCCGGTGACCGAGCCGAGCCGGGTGCCGAGCTGCTCGACGTACCCGGCGCAGTCGCACGTCGTGGCCGACGGCACGGAGTCGCCGAGCCCGACGACGACGAGGGGGCCGCGCGCCGTCGTCGTGGCGCCGGTCGTCGGCGTGCCGCTGCGTCCCGCGGCCGCGGCGCCGGGTGTCGGCGACCCGGCGACGGCCCGGACGAGCGTGCCCGGCCCGACGCCGGCGGCGAGGGCGACCGCCACGAGGGCGGCGGCGCAGGCCGCGACGACGAGCCCGATGACGACGTGGTGGGTCCGCAGCCCGAGGCCGGGGCGCGGCGCGGCCGGTCCGCGCCCGCCGGGTCCGGGCGGGCGACGGTGGCGGCCGGCGTCAGCCATGGAACCCCGGCAGCGTCTGGCCGAGCCAGACCATCGCGCGGCCGACGTACGGCTCCCAGACCGTGTCGCGGTGGCCGCCGCTCGCCAGGACGGTGGCAGTGACGTCGAGCGGAGGCTTGGCGACGCTGAGGAACTTCGAGGTCGACGGGTAGGACAGCGGGTCCTGGCGCGAGGTCAGCACCCACAGCGCGACGGGCGGGGGGCTGGTCCGGGCGAGCCGGATGAGGTCGTAGGCCTCGGTGCCGCGGGTCGTCAGAGGGTCGTAGCCGGCCGAGAAGTCGGGGCGGAAGTAGCCCTGCATGACGACCGCCGCACCGAAGACGTCGGGGTGGCGCATCGACAGCGATGCCGCGCACCAGGCGCCGTAGGAGTAGCCCACGAGCGCCCATGACGTGCGGTCGCGACGGGCGTGCAGGTGGGTCACGACCCACGCCGGCAGGTCGCGCGAGAGCCAGGTGTCGGTCTGCGGCAGGCCGGGCGCCCCGTTGACGCACTCGGTGTCGAGGCTGGCGGGGGTGTCGATGCGGGGGATGACGATGATCGACGGGGCGAGCCGGTGCTGGGCGACGAGCTCGTCGGCGGTGCTGAGGAAGTTGAGGCGCGAGAAGGACTGCGGGCTGCCGGGGAAGCCGTGCAGCCCCTCGATGACCGGGTAGGTGCGCGACGCGGCGGGGTCGTAGCCGGCCGGCAGGTAGACGAGCACCTGACCGGACGTGCCGGTGCGCGGGTCGGTCACCGTGTAGGTCTGCAGGCGCGAGCCCGGCTGCGGCAGAACGAAGCTCGTGCGGCCGGTCGCATGGGCGAGCCCGGGACCGACGACTCTGGCCTCGACGACCTGCTTGACGCCGCCGCCGTGGTGCAGCTGCACCTCCGCCGAGCGCGAGCCGAGCAGGTCCGACCAGCTGGAGTAGAAGAGGTACTGGTCGTTGAGGGCGGCGCCGGCCAGGGCGACGACCACGACGTTGAGCAGCAGCACCTGCCCGCCGCGCACGGCGCCCCGGGCGAGGCGACCGCCCCAGTGCGGCCAGCCGACGACGACGAGGGCGAAGAGCGCGAGGGCCAGGACGACGAGCAGGACGATGAGGCCGGGGTCGGTCAGCTCCACGACGGGGTCTCCCGCTTCTCGCGGGGCCGCGCCGGCTCGGGTCGCACGAAGGGGAAGGTGAGGACCGAGCGGATCGAGGTGTTGGTCAGGAGCATGACGAGCCGGTCGACGCCGATCCCGAGGCCGCCCGTCGGTGGCATGCCGAGCTCGAGCGCGTGGAGGAAGTCCTCGTCGACCTCCATCGCCTCGGGGTCGCCGGCCGCGGCCCGCAGCGACTGCTCGGTGAGCCGGCGGCGCTGGTCGACGGGGTCGGTCAGCTCGCTGTAGGCCGTGCCCACCTCCATCCCGGCCACGACGAGGTCCCACCGCTCGACGAGCCCGCGCTCGGTGCGGTGCGGGTGCACGAGCGGCGAGGTCTCGACCGGGAAGTCGGTGTAGAACGTCGGCAGCACGGTCACCGGCTCGACGAGCTCGGCGTAGAGCTCCTCGACGACCGCTCCCCAGCCGGCCCGCTCCGGCACGGTGACGCCGTGCCGGCTCGCGACCTCGAGGAGGACGTCGAGGTCGGTGTCGGGCCCGACGCGCAGGCCGACGGCCTCGCTCACGGCGTCGAGCACGCGGACCACCGGGAAGGGGGCGCCGACGTCGACGAGGTCGACCCCGTCGAGGCCGGCGCGGACGCGCTCGGGCGTCGGCAGCGGGATGACCGGACGCCCGTGGACGGCGGTCGCGGCCTCGCGCACGAGGCATTCGGCGAGGTGGCGCATCGTCACGTAGTCGGCGTGCGGCTCGTAGACCTCGAGCGAGGTGAACTCGGGGTTGTGGGTGGCGTCGGCGCCCTCGTTGCGGAAGCTGCGGCCGAGCTCGAAGACCGGCCCGATGCCGCCGACGAGGAGACGCTTGAGGTAGAGCTCGGGCGCGATGCGCAGCGACAGGTCGGTGCCGTAGGCGTTGATGTGGGTGCGGAAGGGCCGGGCGGTCGCGCCCCCGTGGGTCACGTGCAGCATCGGCGTCTCGACCTCGAGGAAGCCGCGGTCGGCGAGCGTGCGGCGCAGGGCCGCCACGACGCTCGAGCGGCGGCGCAGCAGCTCGAGCTCGCCCGGGTGCGCCAGCAGGTCGGTCGACCGCCGGCGGACCCGGGCCTCCGGGTCGGCGAGCCCCCGCCACGGCACCGGGTGCAGGGCCTTGGCCTCGAGGCGCCAGTCCTCGACGAGCAGGGTCGGGGTGCCGGTGCGCGAGTGGCCGGTCTCGGCGACGAGCCGCACGAGGTCGCCGGTGTCGACGTCGGCCGCGAACCGGTCCACGGACCGGCGCCCGGTGCGCGAGGACTCGAGCAGGGCCTGGACCCGGGCGCCGGCCTCCTCGAGGGTCACGAAGACGACGGCGCCGTGGTCGCGCAGCTCGCGGACGCGGGCCACGACCTCCACGGCCTCGCCCTCGGTCCACGTGCCGCAGCGCACGCCGGGCACGAGCGCGAGCGGGGTGGCCGTGCCGCCGCCCACGGGGTAGGGGTCGATCCCGGACGCGCGGAGCCGGTCGAGCGTGGCGAGCCGGTGCCGCGACTCCTCGCTGCGTCGCGGGGCGAAGCGTCCGGGGTCGGTCAGGGGGCCGCTGGCCTCGAGCGCCGCCACCTCGGCGAGGCGCTCGGCGTCGAGGACCCCGCTCGTCGAGCGGTGCCGGGCCGGCCAGGGCACGAAGCCCTCGAGGGCCGCCGCGGCGACGGCGATCTGCGGCAGCGACAGGCCGTCGTCGTAGCAGAGGAAGCGCGGCGTCCACTCGGGGTCGTACTTGTCGGTGGCGCGGTAGAGCCGCTCGAGCTGCCAGAAGCGGTCGAAGAGCCCGAGCACCGACGCGTTGAGCCGGGTCAGGGTGCCCGAGCCGAGCCGCGCGGAGCCGGCGAAGACGCCGCGGAACATGCAGAAGTTGAGCGACACGTGCCCGACGCCGAGCTCGTCGGCCCGGGCGAGCACCTCGGTGACCATGAGCTCGGTCGTGCCGTTCGGGGCGGCGGGCGAGCGGCGCATGAGGTCGAGGGACACACCGCCGCGACCCCACGGCACGAAGGTGAGCAGGCCGACCGGGACGCCGTCCTCGCCGGTCGCGAGGACGTGCACGACACGGCCGTCGGCCGGGTCGCCGGTGCGCCCCAGAGCCATGGAGAACCCGCGCTCGGTGTCGCTCGAGCGCCACTGCCGCGCCAGGGTGTCGGCCTGCTCCCGCTCCTCGGGCGACAGGTCGGCCTGGCGCCGCACCCGGACGGTGACGCCGGCCCGACGGGCCCGCGTCGCGGCCTGGCGCACCCGGGTGAGCCGGGCGCTGTCGAGGTCGACCCGGCGGGGGTCGAGGACCGCCTCGTCGCCGAGCGCCACGACGCGCATCCCGCGCGAGGCGTAGGCGCGGGCGCCCTCCTCGCTCGCGGCGATGACGGCCGGCAGCCAGCCGTACTCCCGTGCCTCGGCGCGCCACGCGTCGATGGCGGGCAGCCACGCCTCGCGCGGGCCGATCGGGTCGGCCGCGGCGAGGGAGACCCCGGCGGCGACGGCGTACGTGACCGCGGCACGGCCCTCGCCGTCGAAGACGGAGGCCTTGTCGCGCCGGGTGGCGAAGTAGCCGAGTGAGTCGCCGGCGCCGCTGCGGGCGAGCAGGCGCCGCAACGACACCTCGCGGTCGGGCGACCACCGGTTGACGGGCCTCGCCGAGGCGAGGAAGAGCGTGACGGCCACGAGGATGGTCAGGCCGACGCAGAGCGCCACGACGTCGACGACCCACGGCGGCACGAAGCCGCCGGGCCGGGGGGACACGCCACCGAGCACGGCGAAGACGGTGCCGACGACGGCGCGGGCCTGCGACCGGGGCACCCCGACCGCGCCGAGCAGCCCCCAGGCCACGCCCAGCGTCGCGAGGGAGCCGACGACGAGCGCCACCGCCGCGAGCCACCCGGAGCCGCGCTGGAGGCGTCCGGTGAACTGGCCGCGGAGGCGCCACAGCCACCAGCCCGCCGCGAGGGCCACGACGATGCCCGCGATGTCGACGACGCGTCCGAGGTCGCCACGGGTCTGCCACATCCACACGAAGGGGCGGCGGGCGGGCGGCAGCACCGCCACGAGACCGATGAGCACCCCGAGCGCCTGGAAGGCGGCGACGACCCAGAGGCCGATGCGCTTGCGGCCCAGCAGGGCCCGCGTCACGATCGCCAGCACGACGACCGACACGACGGTCGGCGCGACCGGCACGTTGAGCAGCCCGAAGACGACCTCCGCGGGCGAGGGGCCGGGCCGGCGCGGGTGGAACAGGGCGAGGAGCAGGGCCGCCGCGATGGCGACGGCGTAGGTTCCGGTGAGGACGCGCGCTGCGCGGGGCGAGCCCGGGTCGACCGGTCGGCGAGTGGCCATGGCACGACGATGGACCGCAGCGCTGGACGTTCGCTGGACGTCTCCTGTGGGCCTCGTGACGCGCAGGGAACTCTCAGGTTGCCACCGTGTCCTGCCGGGTATCGCCATGGGGGAGCGACGAGGTGACCGAGGTGACCGAGGCGGCCGACGAGCCGCCACGACCGGGAGGAGCCGGCATGGCTGGTGCGGGACGGACGAACCGGGTGGGACGGGCGGGGGCGCTGCTGGGCGGGGTCGGCGCGGGGGTCGCGGCGCTCGCGACGTGGGACCTGCTGCAGCGCAAGCACACCATCCTGCGGCGCTATCCGGTCGTCGGTCACCTGCGCTACCTGCTCGAGGACATCCGCCCCGAGCTGCAGCAGTACTTCATCGAGCGTGACTGGGACGGCCGTCCCTACGACCGCGACACCCGGTCGGTCGTCTACGAGCGGGCCAAGGGCATCCACGGCGAGCGGCCCTTCGGCACCGAGCTCGACGTCAACGAGGTCGGCTACGAGTACCTCGTGCACTCGATCGCGCCGACCGACCCGCCGAAGCAGCCGTTCCGGGTCGTCGTGGGTGGCCCCGACTGCTCCCGGCCCTACCCCATGGCCCTGCTCAACGTGTCGGCGATGAGCTTCGGTGCCCTGTCTGCCAACGCGATCCGCGCCCTGAACAAGGGCGCCGCGATGGGTGGCTTCGCCCACGACACCGGCGAGGGCGGCCTCTCGCCGTACCACCTGGAGAACGGTGGCGACATCGTCTGGGAGATCGGCACCGGCTACTTCGGGGCCCGCACCAAGGACGGCGACTTCGACCCGGACTCCTTCCGCGACAAGGCGGCCCACGACGCCGTCAAGTGCGTGTCGCTCAAGCTGAGCCAGGGCGCCAAGCCCGGTATCGGTGGCGTGCTCCCCGCGGCCAAGGTGACCAAGGAGATCGCCGACATCCGCGAGGTGCCGCAGGGGGAGAAGTGCGTCAGCCCCTCCTCGCACCGCGTCTTCCACACCCCGGTCGAGCTCGTCGAGTTCATCGCCCGGATGCGCGAGCTCGCGGGCGGCAAGCCCGCCGGCTTCAAGCTCTGCGTCGGCTCGCGCGTCGACGCGCTCTCGATCTGCAAGGCGATGCTCGAGGTGGGCACGACGCCCGACTTCATCGTCGTCGACGGCTCCGAGGGCGGCACGGGCGCGGCACCGCTCGAGTTCGAGGACCACGTGGGCATGCCGCTGACGCACGGCCTGATGACCCTGCACAACGCCCTGGTCGGCGTCGGGCTGCGCGACCGCATCCGGATCGGCGCGAGCGGCAAGGTGGCCGCCGGCAACGACATCGTCAAGCGCCTCGTCCAGGGCGCCGACTACACGAACGCCGCGCGCGCCATGATGATGGCCGCCGGCTGCATCCAGGCCCAGCGCTGCCACACCGACAAGTGCCCGAGCGGCGTCGCGACCCAGAACGCCCGCCGCGCCAGGGCGCTCGACGTCGGTGACAAGAGCGTGCGCGTCAAGCAGTACCAGGAGGCCACGGTCGAGTCGGCCATGAAGATCATGGCGGCCATGGGCGTCACCGACCCCTCGCAGCTGAACCCCCACCACCTGCGCCGCAACGTCACCGCGACGACGACGCACTCCTACGCCGAGCTCTACGAGTGGCTCGAGCCCGGGCAGCTGCTCGCCGAGCCGCCGCAGGCCTGGGCGGCCGACTGGGACCTCGCCACGCCCGACCGGTTCGCGCCGCACGCCTCGCCCCGCCACCTCTGAGGGAGGACCACATGACCACCGTCGCCGAGCACGTCGTCAGGGCGCTCGCGGACGCCGGCGTCAGGCAGGTGTGGGGCGTCGTCGGCGACGCCCTCAACCCGCTGACCGACGCCATTCGCACCGAGGAGCGCGTCGAGTGGGTGGGCGTGCGCCACGAGGAGGTCGCCGCCTTCGCCGTCAGCGCGCAGGCCCAGCTGACCGGCACCATCGGCGTCTGCATGGGCACCGTCGGGCCGGGATCGATCCACCTGCTCAACGGCCTCTACGACGCCAAGAAGTCGCACGCCCCGGTCCTCGCCGTCTGCGGCCAGGTGCCGAGCGAGGAGATCGGCAGCGACTTCTTCCAGGAGGTCGACAACGACGCGCTCTTCGCCGACGTGTCGGTGTGGGCGCACACGCTGACCTCGCCGAGCCAGCTGCCGCACCTGCTCGAGCAGGCCGTCAACGCCGCCTACGCCCACCGCGGCGTCGCGGTGCTGACGCTGCCCGGCGACGTCGGCGGGCTCGACGTGCCCAAGGGCGCGGCGCCTGCGTCGTTCGCCCCGGCGGCGGTGCCGGCGCCGGCACCCGAGGACCAGGTGCGCGCGGCGGCCGAGGTGCTCGGCGGCGACGTCGCCGTGACGCTGCTCGTGGGCTGCGGCGCCCGCGAGGCCCGCGCCGAGGTGCTCGAGCTGGCCGACACGCTCGCGGCCCCGATGGTGCTGACGCTCAAGGCCAAGGAGGGCCTCGAGCGCGACAACCCGTTCGAGGTCGGCCAGTCCGGGCTCATCGGCAACCCGGCGGCCGCCAAGGCGATGGACGCCTGCGACGTGCTGCTCCTCGTCGGCACCGACTTCCCGTACCGGGACTGGTACCCGACGGGCAAGACCGTCCTGCAGCTCGACGCGCGGGGCGAGCACATCGGGCGTCGCACCAGCGTCGACCACGCCCTCGTCGGCGATGCCCGGTCCACCCTGCGCGCGCTGCTGCCGCTGCTGACCCGACGCGAGGACCGCCGCCACCTCGAGGCCGCGACCGACGCCTACCGCGCGTGGCACGACCGCCAGGCCGCCCTGCTCGACCCCGACCACGACGAGTCGCTCCTCGGTCGCGCCCGCGCCCTGCTCGACAACCCCGACGAGCGGATCCGGCCGGAGGCCGTGGCCGCGGCCGTCGACCGGCACGCCCCGGACACCACGGTCTTCACGAGCGACACCGGTATGTCGACGGCGTGGCTGGCGCGTCACGTGCGGATGGGCGGCACCCGCCGGCTCGTCGGCTCCTACAACCTCGGCTCGATGGCCAACGCGATGCCGATGGCCCTCGGTGCCCAGGCCCTCGACCGGTCGCGGCCGGTCTGCGCCTTCGCCGGCGACGGCGGGCTCATGATGCTCCTCGGCGACCTGCGCACGGCGGTCACCTACCGGCTCCCCGTCCGGGTCGTCGTCTTCGACAACGGCCGCCTCGGCATGGTCAAGCTCGAGCAGGAGCAGGGCGGCCTGCCCGAGTTCGGCACGCAGCTGGACAACCCCGACCTCGCCGCCGTCGCCTCCGCGATGGGGCTCGCGGCCCGGCGGGTCACCGACCCCGCCGAGCTCGACGACGCCGTCCGCTGGGCCTTCGGGGTCGACGGGCCGGTGCTGCTCGACGTCGTGACCAACCCCGACGAGGTGGCCGTGCCCCCGAAGCCGACCCTGGCCCAGGGCTGGGGCTTCGCGATCGCGAAGTCCAAGGAGGTCCTCGAGAGCCGACGATGAGGAGGTCACCGTGTGCCGACTGTTCGGCCTGACCGCCGGGCGCACCCGCGTCCGGGCCACGTTCTGGCTGCTCGATGCCCCCGACAGCCTCGCCGAGCAGTCGCACGCCAACCCCGACGGCACCGGCCTCGGCACCTTCGACGCCGACGGACGACCGGTCGTCGAGAAGCAGCCGCTCGCCGCCTTCGACGACGCCGACTTCGCGAGCGAGGCGCGCGAGCGGGTCAGTGCGACGTTCGTGGCGCACGTGCGGCACTCCTCCGGCGCCGCCCTGCGGCCCGAGAACACCCACCCCTTCGAGCAGGACGGGCGGCTGTTCGCGCACAACGGCGTCGTCGAGGGGACGGACGCGCTCGACCGCCACCTCGGCGAGGACCGCCGCCTCGTGCACGGGCAGACCGACTCCGAGCGGCTCTTCGCGCTCGTGACCCGCGAGACCGCCCGCGCGGGTGGCGACGTCGGCGCCGGGATCACGGCCGCGCTGCGCTGGGTCGCCGACGAGCTGCCCGTCTACGCCGCCAACCTCGTGCTGACGACGGCCACCGACCTGTGGGCCGTGCGCTACCCGGACACCCACGTGCTGTGGGTCCTCGAGCGGCACCGACCCCTGGGCCGGCTGCACCACCGGTCGCGGGCCGGCACGCGGGTGCTGTCCGAGGAGCTGTCCGACACCCCGAGCGTCGTCGTGGCGAGCGAGCGCCTCGACGAGGACCGTTGGCGGATGCTCGAGCCCGGCGTCCTGCTCCACGTCGACGAGGCGCTGCGGGTCACCCAGGAGGTCGTCGTCGACCACGAGCCTCGGCACCGGCTCACCCTCGAGGACCTCGGGGCGGCGGCGGCCGTGTCGCAGCGCCCGACGGGTCGGGGCTGAACCACCGGAAGGCGGGGGACGCGGGGGGGCGGCGGAAATGCGCTCAGCCGCGCACGACGCGACGGGCGAGGTCGGTCCAGCCGGCGAGGATGCGGTCGCGGTCGATGCCGAGGTCGAGCTGCTGGCGCAGGATCGGCACCTCGAGCGGGGCCAGGAGCGCGGTGGCGAGCACCGGGAGGTCGCCCTCGACGCCCGCGGAGGCGAGCAGCACCCGCACGTGCGCCGTGTGGAACGCAGCGGCCGGCAGCGAGCGGCCGTAGCGGCCGACCGCGGCCACGACGAGGTCGCCGTGCAGCAGGTTGCGGTCGAGGCGGGACTCACCGAAGGCGAGCAGGCGCGTCAGCGGTGGGGCGCCCGGGCCGAGCGGCGGGGGACCGGAGATGACCTGCTGCTGCCAGACCGTCTCGCTGTGGTTGAGCAGCGCCGCCATGAGGCCGGCCCGGCTGCCGAACCGGCGGAACACGGTGCCCTTGCCGACGTGCGCGGCGGCCGCGACGGCGTCCATGGTCACGGCGTCGACCCCGCACGTCTCGACGAGCCGGTGGGCGGCGTCGAGGAGGGCCTCGCGGTTGCGCGCGGCGTCGGCCCGCTCGGCGCGCTCGGGCGCCAGCCCGAGGTCGACGGGCTGCCCCGGGCGGCGTCCGGCGGCGACGGGCGGACGGGTCGATGGCACCCGCCGATCGTAGGGGGAGCCGCGGACGGCGTCCGCCGGTTTTCGGGTCCCCGGGTGCCTCCGCGCAGGGGAATAGAAGCGGACCAAGGTCCGTTTGGGTCGACATGACCAACGCTGCCACCCCCCGCACCCGCGTCGCCGTCCTCGTCGGGAGCCTGCGCACCGACTCGGTGAACCGCCGCATCGCCGAGGCGCTGCGCGACCAGGCGCCCGAGGGCGTCGAGCTCGACATCGTCGACGGTCTCGGTGCGCTCCCGTTCTACAACGAGGACATCGACGGTGCCGAGGCGCCCTCGGTCGTCGCCGACCTGCGACGCGTCGTCGGCTCGGCCGACCGCGTCCTCGCCGTGACGCCCGAGTACAACGGCACGATGCCCGCCGTGCTCAACAACGCCACGTCGTCGCCGACGTCGAGGTGTCGCAGACGACGATCGACACCGACGTCCTCGGCGACCCGGCCGTCTTCGCCCGGCTCACCGACGCGCTCGCGACGCTCGTTGCGACCGACGCGTCCGTGGCCGCCTGAGCCTCCCCTCCCGACGCGCCGCCCGCGACGCGTCGCCACGCCTCTGACCTCCTGACCCCACCCCCCTGACCCACGACCACGAGGCCGGGCCGGCGCTGCCGGCCCGGCCTCGGTCCGTCACGGTTGCCGGGCGCGACGGCCCCTCCGGCGTAGACTCGAACCGGCGCACGATCGCCAGGGCGACGCGGCCCCGACCCAACGCGGCACGACCTCTCCCGACCCGGTCGGGGGCGTCGGGGCGGCTCACCCGTGACCAACGGACCAGGAGGTGCCATGGGTGACAACATCGGACTGTGGGTGCTGCTCGGCGTCGTCGTCATCGTCGTCGCGGGGGCCGCGTTCATGCAGAGCCGCCGCGGGGGCGACAACGACACGCTGAACCGGCACGCCGACGACACCGCCGTCGAGCGCGACCACCACCCCGAGGGCGCCGAGCGGTCGCACCTCGTCGGCAACCCGCCCATCGACACCATCACGACCCAGGGCTGGGGCGTGGCCCAGGCGGGCGAGGGCGCCGAGCCGGAGGAGCTGCCCGAGGACGTCCACCCGGAGTTCCACGAGGACCCGCGCCACCGCCGCAAGCACTAGCCGCGCTGCTCCCACCGCACCGGAGGCCGCGTCCCGCACGCCGGGACGCGGCCTCCGCGCGTCGGCACGTCGGGACGCGGCGCCCGGCGGGGCAGACTGGCGGCATGGCGAGCGTCGAGACGAACTGGGCCGGCAACCACTCCTACACCGGGCGCGTCGAGCGGCCGGGCAGCATCGAGGCGCTGCAGGAGGTCGTCGCGCGCGAGCCGCGGGTCCGGCCGCTCGGGTCGCGGCACTCCTTCACCGACCTCACCGACAGCGACGGGGTGCTCGTCTCCCTCGAAGGCCTTCCGACGAGCGTCGAGGTCGACCCCGGGGCGCGCACCGCGACCGTCCGGGGCCGGGCCCTCTACGGCGAGGTCGCCCGCGCCCTCGAGGGCCGGGGCTGGGCGTTGGGCAACCTCGCGTCGTTGCCGCACATCTCGGTGGCCGGCGCGGTCGCGACCGGCACGCACGGGTCCGGCGATGCCAACGGCTCGCTCGCGACGGCGGTGTGCGGCCTGGAGGTCGTCGGCCCCGACGGCGCGCTCCGGACGTTGACGAGCGGCGACGCCGACCTGCCGGGCAGTGTCGTGGCGCTCGGTGCGCTCGGCGTCGTCACCGGCCTGACGCTGCGGCTCGAGCCGACCTTCACGGTGCGCCAGGACGTCTACACGGGCCTGTCGTGGGAGCGCCTGGCCACCGACCTCGACGCCGTCACCTCCGACGCGTACAGCGTCAGCCTCTTCACGCGCTGGGACGACGCGGGCATCTACCAGGCGTGGCGCAAGAGCCGCGAGGACTCGGCGCCGGACACCTTCTTCGGTGCGCCGCGGGCGGCGGCCACGATGCACATGCTCGAGGGCGGACCCACCGAGTCGGTGACCCGCCAGCAGGGCGAGTCCGGCCCGTGGCTCGACCGGCTGCCGCACTTCCGGATGGAGTTCACCCCGAGCCGCGGCGAGGAGCTGCAGAGCGAGTACCTCGTGCCGCGCACCGCGGCCCGTGAGGCGATCGCGGGCCTGCGCGCCCTCGGCGACCGGATGGCGCCGGTTCTGCAGGCGTGCGAGCTGCGCACGGTGGCCGCCGACGACCTGTGGCTGAGCAGCTCCTACGGCCACGACGCCCTCGGCATCCACTTCACGTGGGTGCGTGACGTGCCGGCCGTCTACGCCGTGCTGCCCGCCCTCGAGGAGCTGCTCCTGCGGCGCCTGAGATCAGGCCCGGGGCGACCCGTCGACCGTCGGCAGCAGCCCGTCGCGCAGGGCGCCGGCGAACGAGGTGACCTCGGGCAACGCGCCGAGCAGGCACACCTGGTAGGCGTGGTAGACGTCCGGCTTGCCCTCCCACACGGTGCTGGCCGGCTCGAGGGCCGGGGACAGCTCGTGCCGCCACGAGCCGAGCCGGTCGTCGACGAAGTGGTCGCGGGCGTGCGCCCACCACGTGTCGTACCACGTGCCGTAGGTCGGGTCGCCGGTCACGAGCTGGAGCGTGCGGGCCGTGGCGATCCCCTCGGCGACGACCCAGTGGAGGCGGTCGCGCACGACCGGCGTGCCCTCGAAGTCGGTCGTGTAGACGAACCCGTCCGCGCCGTCGACCGCCCACCCCTCGTGGACCGCGACGTCGAAGAGCGACCGGGCGTCGTCGAGCAGCCACGCGGGCGCGGCGCCGTCGAGGCCGTGGCGCAGGTGCAGGCACAGGCGCGACCACTCGAGCAGGTGGCCGGTGGTGACGCCGTAGGGCCGGAAGGGGTCGCCGGGCCGGTCGCGGTTGTAGCCGGGGTCGGGCACCCAGTCGGGGCTGAAGTGCTCGGGCAGCCGGAAGCCCCAGTCGCGGGCGAAGGCGTGCACGACGCGCTCGACGACGCTGCGCGCGTGGTCGAGCCAGCGCGGGTCGCGCGTCACGTCCCACGCCGCGAGCATCGCCTCGACGGTGTGCATGTTCGCGTTGGCCCCGCGGTAGGGCTCGAGGTCGGTCCAGCCGCGGTCCCAGACGTCGACGACGAGCCCGTCGGCGTCGCGCCAGAACCGGCGGTCGAGCACGTCGAGCGCGGCGTCGAGCAGGTCGTCGCCGTCGGGGTGCCGGGCCGCCGAGGCGGTCGCGGCCGCGAGCACGACGAAGGCGTGGTCGTAGGCGCGCTTCTCGGTGACCTCGGGCCGGCCGGACGCGTCGGCCGAGGCGAACCAGCCACCGGCCTCGGCGTCGGCGAGGACGCCGCCCGGGGCGAAGGCGGCCACGCCGTGGTCGAGCAGGTCACGGCAGGAGTGGTCGCCCTCGAGGACGGCGAGGCCGGCGACGTGCGTCATCCGGGCGGTGATCCACGTCTCGACGCCGCTGCCCTCGTCGAGCCGCCCGGCGTCGTCGAGCCGGCCGAAGCCGCCGGCGGGATGGACGGCGCCCCGGGCGAAGGCCCTCAGGCCGCGTCGCTGCTCGGCGAGCCAGGCGAGGTGCTCGGCGCTCTGCGGGCCGGCCGGTGACGTCTCGGGTGCGGTCATGCCGCCAGTCTGCCGAGCGTCGGCTCAGAAGTCGCCGGCGTGGCTGCGCAGGCGCGTCAGCGTGTCGACGAGGTCGCGCACGTCATCGGGTCCGAGGCCCGGCTGCTCGAAGACCTCGGTGTTGAGGGCCTTGGTGGCCCGCTCGGCCAGCTCGCGACCCGTCGATGTCAGCGCGACGAGCATGGCGCGTCGGTCCTCGGGGTGCGTGGAGCGCACGACGAGGCCGGCGTCCTCGAGCCGGTCGACGGCGTTGGTGACGCTCGTCGGGTGCACCTGCAGCCGGCTGCCGATGACCTTCATCGGCAGCGACCCGCGGCGGCTGAACCACAGGAGCATGAGCACCTCGTACCGGGCGAAGGTGACGCCGAGCGGCTTGAGGGTGGCCTCGACGCGCGCCAGCACGATCTGGTGCGCGCGCATGAGCGAGGTGATGGCGGCCATGCCGTCGGCGGCGGTGTCCCAGCCCTGCTCGTGCCACTGCTCGCGGGCCCGCGAGATGGGGTCGAAGCCGAGGCCGGAGCCGGCCGGCGCGCTCGTCTCCGCAGTCATGCGCCCATCGTAGGGGGGTGACGCGTTGACGTCCATTATTTGGAAGTCCTAGTATTTTCGCCATGTCCGACGCAGCGCAGCGCGAGCTCCACCAGCCGTCCCACCACGTCCGCATCGTCACCGCCTCGAGCCTCTTCGACGGCCACGACGCGTCGATCAACATCATGCGGCGGATCATGCAGAGCCAGGGGGCCGAGGTCATCCACCTCGGGCACAACCGCTCGGTCCAGGAGGTCGTCGACGCCGCGATCGAGGAGGACGCCCAGGGCGTCGCGGTCAGCTCCTACCAGGGCGGGCACGTCGAGTACTTCGAGTACCTCGTGCAGCTGCTCCGCGAGAACGGCGCCGGCCACGTGCGGGTCGTCGGCGGCGGCGGTGGCGTCATCGTCCCCGAGGAGATCTCCCGCCTGCGCGAGTCCGGCGTCACGATCTTCAGCCCCGAGGACGGCCAGCGCCTCGGTCTCGTCGGCATGGTCAACGGCGTCGTCGCCGACTGCGACTTCGACCCGTGGGGCGTCTCGGTCCCGACGCTCGAGGCCGTCCTCGCCGGCGACCGCGCCGCCGTCGCCCGCGCCGTCACCGGCGCCCAGGAGGGCCAGCTCGGCGACGAGCTGCTCGCCGGGCTCCGCGAGGCCGCGTCGCGCCGGCACGTGCCGGTCCTCGGCATCACCGGCACCGGTGGCTCCGGCAAGTCCAGCCTCACCGACGAGCTCGTGCGCCGCCTGCGCCTCGACCAGCAGGACAAGCTGCGCGTCGCCGTCCTGGCCGTCGACCCCACCCGCAGCCGCGGCGGCGGCGCCCTGCTCGGCGACCGCATCCGGATGAGCGCCCTCGACGGCGACCGTGTCTTCTTCCGCAGCCTCGCCACGCGCGGCAAGAGCCAGGTCCCGGCCCGCCTCGACGACATCCTCGCCGTCGTCAAGGCCGCCGGGTTCGACCTCGTCGTCCTCGAGACCCCCGGCATCGGCCAGGGCGATGCCGCGATCGTCGAGCACTCCGACGTCTCGCTCTACGTCATGACGCCCGAGTTCGGGGCGAGCAGCCAGCTCGAGAAGATCGACATGCTCGACATGGCCGACGTCGTGGCCATCAACAAGTTCGAGCGCCGCGGCGCCGAGGACGCCCTGCGCGACGTCGGCCGCCAGATGGTCCGCAACCGGGAGGCCTTCGGCAAGGGCCCGGCCGACATGCCCGTCTACGGCACGAGCGCCGCCACCTTCAACGACGACGGCGTCACCGCGCTCTACCAGGAGCTGCGGAACCTGCTGTCCGACAAGGGGATGCCGGTGCAGGAGGGCGTGCTGCCGCACGTGTCCACCAAGCAGTCGACGCGCATCGCCACGGTCGTGCCCGCCGCTCGCGTCCGCTACCTCGCCGAGATCAGCGAGACGGTCCGCCGCTACCACGCCGACACCGCGCGGTTCGCGGCCGCCGCGTCCCGCGTGCAGCGCCTCGACCTCGTGCGCGGCGAGCTCGCCGACGCCGGCTCCGACGCGTCCGGCGTCGACGGCCTGCTCGAGGCGGCCCGCACCGACGTCCCGCCGCCGGTCGCCGACGCCCTCGCCGGCTGGCCGGCCGTCGTCGAGTCCTACTCGGGCGACGAGCAGGTGGTCAAGGTCCGCGACCGCGAGCTCGTCACCAAGCTGACCCGGGAGTCCCTGTCCGGCAACACGATCCGCCGCGTCTCGCTGCCGCGGTACACCGACCACGGTGAGCTCGTGTCGTTCCTGCGCCGCGAGAACCTGCCCGGCTTCTTCCCGTTCACGGCCGGCGTCTTCCCGTTCAAGCGCGACAACGAGGACCCCGCCCGCATGTTCGCCGGCGAGGGCGACCCGTTCCGCACCAACCGCCGCTTCAAGCTGCTGTCCGAGGGCCAGCCGGCCACCCGCCTGTCCACGGCGTTCGACTCGGTCACGCTCTACGGCCGCGACCCCGACCCGCGCCCGGACGTCTACGGCAAGGTCGGCACGTCCGGCGTCTCGGTGGCCACGCTCGACGACATGAAGGTGCTCTACGGCGGCTTCGACCTCGTCTCGCCCACCACGTCGGTGTCGATGACGATCAACGGCCCCGCGCCGACGATCCTCGCCTTCTTCCTCAACACGGCCATCGACCAGCAGGTCGACGCCTTCGGCGAGCGCGAGGGCCGCGAGCCCTCCGCCGAGGAGCGCGCCGAGCTCGAGGCGTACGCGCTGGCCAACGTCCGCGGCACGGTGCAGGCCGACATCCTCAAGGAGGACCAGGGCCAGAACACGTGCATCTTCAGCACCGAGTTCAGCCTGAAGATGATGGCCGACATCCAGGAGTGGTTCATCGAGAAGAAGGTCCGCAACTTCTACTCGGTCAGCATCTCCGGCTACCACATCGCCGAGGCCGGGGCCAACCCCATCAGCCAGCTCGCCTTCACGCTGGCCAACGGCTTCACCTACGTCGAGAGCTACCTCGCGCGCGGCATGGCCATCGACGACTTCGCGCCCAACCTGTCCTTCTTCTTCAGCAACGGCATGGACCCCGAGTACTCGGTGCTCGGTCGCGTCGCCCGACGCATCTGGGCCGTCGCGATGAAGGAGCGGTACGGCGCCGGCGAGCGCAGCCAGAAGCTGAAGTACCACGTGCAGACCTCGGGTCGCAGCCTGCACGCGCAGGAGATGGACTTCAACGACATCCGCACGACGCTGCAGGCGCTCATCGCCATCTACGACAACGCCAACAGCCTGCACACCAACGCCTACGACGAGGCCGTCACGACGCCCTCGGAGGAGTCGGTGCGCCGCGCGCTCGCGATCCAGCTCATCATCAACCGCGAGTGGGGCCTGGCGATGAACGAGAACCCGCTGCAGGGCTCCTTCGTCATCGACGAGCTCACCGACCTCGTCGAGGCGGCCGTGCTCAAGGAGTTCGACCGCATCACCGAGCGCGGCGGCGTGCTCGGCGCCATGGAGACCGGCTACCAGCGTGGCCGCATCCAGGACGAGTCGATGCTCTACGAGCACCGCAAGCACGACGGCAGCCTGCCGATCATCGGCGTCAACACCTTCCGCAACCCGCACGAGGGGGAGACGCCCCGTGAGGTCGTCCTCGCGCGCGGCACGGAGGAGGAGAAGCAGGGCCAGCTCGCGCGGGTGCGGGCCTTCCGCTCCGAGCACGAGGACGAGGCACGGGCCGCGCTCGAGGAGCTGCGGCGCGTCGCCATCGAGGGCGGCAACGTCTTCGACGTCCTCATGCGTGCGGCGCGGGTGTGCTCGCTCCAGCAGGTCACCGAGGCGTTCTTCGAGGTCGGCGGCCAGTACCGCCGCAACGTCTGACCTCGGCGAGCAGCCGCGACGTGTCGCTCGTCGACGACCTCGGCGCGCCGGTCCCGCTCAGGGGCCCGGCGCGCCGCGTCGTGTCGCTCGTGCCGTCGATCACCGAGGCGGTCGCGGCGACCGCCCCGGAGGTCCTCGTCGGGGCGACCGACTGGTGCCCCCACCCCGAAGGCCTTGCGGTTCAGCGGGTCCGGGGCACGAAGAACCCCGACCTGCGCGCCGTCGCGGCACTGTCGCCCGACCTCGTCGTGGCCAACAAGGAGGAGAACCGCGAGCTCGACGTGCGCCGGCTGCGCGACTCCGGCGTCGCGGTGTGGGTCACCGACGTCGAGACGGTGCCGGGTGCCCTGGACTCCCTCGAGCGCCTCTTCCTCGAAGGCCTCGGCGTCGACGCGCCCGGCTGGCTGCACGCGGCGCGCGACGAGTGGGGCGGGCCCGTGCCCGAGCCGACGCTCGAGGTCGCCGTCGCGATCTGGCGCGACCCGTGGATGGCGGTCGGGCGCGACACGTTCACCGGCGACGTCGTGGCGCGGCTCGGCTGGCGCAACGTCCTGGCGGGCGACCCCGAGCGCTACCCGCACGTCGACCTCGGCGACCTCGACCGCGAGGGCCGTACCGTCCTGCTACCCGACGAGCCCTACGTCTTCACGCCGGACGACGGCCCCGAGGCCTTCGCCCACGCCCGCACCGCGCTCGTCAGTGGTCGGCTGCTGACCTGGTACGGCCCGTCGCTCGTCGGCGCCCGGCGGGCGCTGCTCGACGCCGTCAGCGGGTCCTGACCCCGCCGGCGTCGCCGTGACCCGAGGGAGGCGGGTGGTCGTGACGCCGGGCCGGTCGTGCCCGGGCCGGCCCGGCGTCCGGTTCGGGTTACCCCGGACGCGGCCGGCTCAGTCGTCGAGGACGACGAGACCCGCGAGGAGCAGCCGCCGGGTCAGGTCGAGGCCCACCATGTCGGCCCGCAGCACGCCGTCGTCGACGAGCGCGATGAGGGCGCCGACGTCGTGCTCGCCCACGGTGAGGTCGGGCAGCCGGCTCGTCAGGCGCGCGCCGCCTCCGGGCTCACCCCCGAGACGTGCGCCGAGGTGCGGGCGCAGCCGCACGCACGAGTCGCCGCCGATGTCGTCGGCGGCCGCCACCTGGGCGAGCGGCCCGACGGGCGCGGCCCGCTGCGTGTCGCGCCACCGGCCCTGCAGGGCCGCGACGACGTCGGTGGCGGGTACGGCCCGCAGGGCCTCGAGGAGTGCCTCCCGGGCCACCTCGATGTCGTCGTCGAGGGACGCCGTGCGCGGCCCGCCGGGAGACAGGGGCAGCGTGCCGCGCACCCGCTCGGACCGGCTCGCGGCCTCGACCGCGAGCGTCGCCAGCTCGTCCGCCAGGTGCCGCCGCGTCCACACGTGGACGCCGATGGTGACGTGCGTGCTGACGCCACCCAGGGCGGTCGCCGAGTGGATCCAGCCGCGCGGCAGGTAGAGGACGTCGCCGCGGCGCAGGGTGAACTCGTGCGCCGGGTCGTGGCGGGCCGCCTCCTCGACGTCGGAGCGGTGGTCGGTCCACGGGTCGTCGCGCAGTGGAGCGGGCCGGACCGGTGGCCGCAGCCGCCACTGCTTCTCTCCCGAGGTCTGCACGACGAACACGTCGTGCACGTCGTAGTGGTCGTCGAAGCCGCGGCTCTGCCGGGGCGTCACGTAGGCGTTGGCCTGGACCGGGTGGCCGAGCTCCTCGGCCAGCTGCTGCGTGAAGTCGATGATCGGGCCCCACGTGCGGTGCAGGCCCTGCAGGACGATGGTGGCGCCGGCGGCGAAGTGACCGAGCAGCTTGTCGTCGCTGACCTGGTCGGCGATCCCGGCGCCGACGCCGCCGCCGGCCGTGAACTCGCGGTCGCCGAGGGTGCGGCCGTCACGGGCCACCCGGAGGAACGGGGTGCGCAGTCCCCGGCGCGAGACGAGCTCGTCGACGTCGTCGCGGCCGAGCAGGTCCGCCGCGCCGGTGAGCAGCTCGTCGGCCCGGGACACGAGGGGTTGGCGCCCCCAGTGCTCGCTCGCGAAGCCGGACTGGGACAGGGGGACGAGGCGGGCGAGAGCCGAGTGCCCGCGCGAACGCAGGGGCACCCGGCTCGTCGTGTCGACAGTCATCGTGGCGCGGTCGCTCGCGCTCAGCCGGCGCCGCCGTCGGCACCGCCGTCGTGGGTGCCGGTGTCCGCGCCGCCGTCGGCCGGGCCCTCGGCGCCGCCGTCGGCACCGCCGTCGTGGGTTCCGGTGTCCGCGCCGCCGTCGGCCGGACCCTCGGCGCCGCCGTCGGCGCCGCCGTCGTGCGTTCCGGTGTCCGCGCCGCCGTCGGCGGGACCCTCGGTGGTCGGGTCGTCCGACGAGAGTGGCGTGTCGGTCATGGCGTCCTCCTCCACTGGGTGGGCGGCGTCGAACGACACCGTCCTCGGCGACCTACCCGTTCGGGCGGCGGATCACACGTGCCGGGCGCCGGGCGGGCCGGGGTGCGGGCTGCTCTGGCGGCGTGCGCGATTCCGTGGTGGCATCGGGGGCATGGGGATCGCCAAGGGAGACACCGTGCACTGGAACACCTCGCAGGGCCGCACCACCGGCACGGCGGTCGAGAAGCGGGTCAGGCAGTTCACGTTCGACGGGCAGAAGTTCAACGCGTCCGAGGACGAGCCCTACTGGATCGTCGAGTCCGGCAAGACGGGCGCGAAGGCTGCCCACAAGGAGTCCACGCTTGAGGGTTCCTGACCCGGGGGTGGCACCCCGGCCGGCTCAGGTGAGGTGGTCGAAGTCGCCCCTCGTCCAGGCGGCGTGGCGGTCGGCAGACGCGCGCAGGACCTCCTTGGCCCGCGTTCGGACGACGGCCCCGAAGTTGTTGTAGAGCCGGTCGAAGTGCAGCCCTTCGAGCTGCGTGGCGATCCGCTGGACCACGTTGCCCGACAACGGGATCCGGTTCGGGTAGCTGCGCATGAAGCTGACCGAGCGCCCGTCGGGGTTGGGGAAGACGGCGTCGCCGGCGAGGAGGACGCCGTTGCCGTCGTTGCCGGTGGACCACTCCACCACGGCCTGGCCGCGGAAGTGCCCGCCCACGCGGTGCAGGGTCAGTCCCGGCGCCACCGGACGCGTCTGCCCCCACAGCTCGAGGAGGGGGTCGCGGCGGCGGACCCATTCGGCGTCGCGCTCGTTGACGAGCACCGGCACGCCGCCGAGGCCCCGGGCCCACTCGGTCTGGACGCCGTACATGTGCGGGTGGCTCGCGGCCACGGCGAGGACCGGGCCGAGGGCGCGGACCTGCTCGAGCGCCGCGTCGTCGACGTAGCCGACGCAGTCGAAGAGCAGCACGCCCTCGGGCACCTGCACGACCATCGTCTGCTGGCCGATGCCGACCTCGGGCCGGGCCCGCAGGCCCCAGAGGCCGGGCTCGACCTCCCCGAGCGTGATGCGGGTCCCCGCGTCGCGCAGCTGCTCGAGCGTCGTCCAGCGCTGGCCGTCGGCGGGCACCCACTGGCGCTCGTCCTCGCAGATGGCGCAGGCCTCGGGCGGCTCGGGAAGGTCATCGGTCTCGACGGCGCACGTCGCACAGATCCAGGTCACGACACCACCCTGCCGTCTCGGGCCCGGCGCGACCACCGCGTTTGCGGGAGGATGCACGGGTGATCCTGCACCTGCGCGCCGCCGTCGAGGAGCTCTACGCCGAGACCCCGTCGCGGTTCACGGCGCGCCGCTCCGAGCTGGCCGCCCAGGCCAAGGACGCCGGCGACAAGCAGCTCGCCGCCGCGGTCACCGCCCTGCGCAAGCCCACGGTGGCGGCCTGGGCCGTCAACCACTTCGTCCGCACGTGCCGCGACGAGGTCGACGAGCTGCGCTCCTTCGCCGAGCTGCTCCGCGAGGCCCAGCGCACGCTCGACGCCGACCAGCTGCGCGTGCTCGGGCGTGAACGCTCCCGCCGCGTCGACGCCGTCGCCGACCGCGTCGCGGAGGAGGCCGCCTCGGCCGGCCAGCGCGTCGGGGGCGGCGTGGCCGTGGAGGTGCGCGACACGCTGACCGCGCTCATCGCCGACGAGGACGCGGAGGCGTCCGTCCTCACCGGTGCGCTCGTCAAGGCGCTCAGCTACTCCGGCTTCGGCTCCGTCGACCTCGAGGACGCCCTCGCGCTCGAGGACCTCCCGCGGGGCGAGGACGCAGGGCGTCCCTCGCTCTCGGTCCTCGACGGGGGCGGTGGCGAGGCCGTCGACCTCGAGGAGCGGCGCCGGGCCCGACGCACGGCCGAGCGGACCCGCCTCGCCTCGGCGCTCGAGTCCGCCCGCGAGGCGCTGCGCTCGGCCGACCGGCAGGTGGCGGTGCTGACGGCGCGCCAGGAGGAGGTCACCGAGGGCATCGCCGACCTCGAGCGGCGCCTCGCCGCGGCCCGGGAGCGCCTCGCCAAGGTCGGTGCCGAGCTCGCCGGCGCCACGAGCGAGCGTGACGCGCAGGAGGCGCGCGAGGAGCAGGCGCGTCGCGCCCTGGAGGACCACGACGACTCGGAGTGAGGCTCAGACGCGCGGCGTGCGGTGGCGCAGCCGACGCAGGCGACCCGACAAGCCGTCCGACGCGGCGTCGTCCGCCTTCTCGTCCGCCGGGCTCTCGGTCTCGTCGGCGCCCTCGGCCCCCTTGTCGGCCCTCGAGGTCCCGGGCTGCCGCTCGCCGGGCTGCGGTCGGGCCAGCTCCGGCAGCAGCTCGTACTTGTGGGTGTAGATGTCGACGAGCGCGAGGACCAGCGCGGCCACCGGCACGGCGACGAAGGCGCCACCGACGCCGAAGAGCGCGGCTCCGAACATCACCGCGGCGAACGACACGGCGGGGTGGACGTCGACGGCCTGGGCCGAGATGCGCGGCTCGAGGGTGAGGTTCTCGATCTGCTGGTAGACGAGCGCGAAGGCGAGCATGGCCAGGCCCTGCCACGGCTCCTCGCCCACGAGGCCGACGAAGACCGGCAGTGCGATGGCGATGTAGGTGCCCACGGTCGGCACGAACTGGGCCACGAGCCCGGTCCAGATGCCGAGGGCGAGCCAGTAGGGCATCCCGATGAGGAACATGAACGCCGCCGAGAGCCCGCCGCAGATGGCAGCCAGGACGAGCCGCGCCGACACGTAGCCACCGGTCTTGATGACGGCGAGCTGCCAGGCCGTGCTCATGACCTCCTGCTGTCGGGGCGGCACGAGCCGGGCGACCCAGCGCCGCAGCCGCGGCTGGTCGGCCGAGAAGTAGAAGGTGAAGAAGGCGAAGGTCAGGCTGCTGAACGCCGCCCCGAGCACCGTCGCGACCGCACCGATGAGCCCGCCCGCGAGGTCGGTCGCCACGGTCGCAAACGCCGACGTGCCGCCGCCGAGCGCGTGGAGCACGGTCTGGGGGTCGAGGCGCATGCCGAGGTGCTCGCTCGCCCACGTGAGTCCGCTCTCGACGAGGGCGGGGATCGAATGGACGAACGTCGCGAGCTGGTCGGCGAGCAGCTGCCCGAAGGCGAGGAGGAAGACGGCGACGGCCAGGAGCGTCGCGCCCATGACGATCCCCGTGGCGGCGCCCCGACGCATGCGGCGCGACAGCCGGGCCACGGCCGGCTCCATGGCGATGGCGGCCAGCATCGACATGACGAGCGTGAAGATGACGCTGCCCCCGTCGTCGAGCACCCAGCGGCCGAAGGCGGCGAAGGCCAGCACGGCGACGAGCACCCACGCGGCCCGCCAGACGTTGCGCTGGTCGAGGCGCACGACGACGTGCGGCGCGTCGCGATCGGCCGGCGACGGCGTCTCGAGCGGGGGGTCGGTGTGACCCGTCATGCCCCGATCGTCTCAGGAACGGGGCCCGCGCAGGCAGGGTCCGGGGCGGCTCGTGCCGATTTCGTATCCGCGCCCGGGACCGTGTAGTCTCACCGACGCACAGCAGGTCGAAACTCGGCCCCGCGACGCGGGTCCCGAAGGTTCGACCGTGCCCCAATAGCTCAGTCGGCAGAGCGTTTCCATGGTAAGGAAAAGGTCTAGGGTTCGATTCCCTATTGGGGCTCTGGTCGGTCGGTTCCCGGCAGCCCGCGCGAGCGGCTTCCGGTGCCGGCAGCCCATGGCGGGGTAGCTCAGCTGGTTAGAGCGCACGACTCATAATCGTGAGGTCGCGGGATCGAGCCCCGCTCCCGCTACCACAGGAGCGCGGCGGTCCACGGATTTCTCGATTCGGTGGCCCGTCGCGTAACCTTTAGCGTCGCGTCCCGTGCCGACGCGAGGGTCAGCCCCGGGCACGCGCACGGGACACCAGTCGCAAGACGACCCGATACATCCCAGCACGTTCCCGAAAGAGCAGGTTGCCGTGGCCAGCAAGAGCAGCGACGTCCGTCCGAAGATCACGATGGCGTGTGTGGACTGCAAGGACCGCAACTACATCACCAAGAAGAACCGTCGGAACAACCCCGACCGTCTCTCCTTCAACAAGTTCTGCCCGAAGTGCGGCAAGCACACGGAGCACCGCGAGACCCGCTGACGCGGACCGCTCTTCGCGCGTCACCTCACGACCGCTCCCTCGGCCACCGGCCGGGGGAGCGGTCGTCGTGTACCGGTCGATAGGCTGCCCGCATGCCGGTGAACGCAGACTTCCAGGGCCGGGTCTACCCGCCCACCGAGACCTACCGCGTCAGCGCGGCCAAGATCCGCGAGTTCGCCGAGGCGGTCGGCTCGGCCGACCCCGTCCACGTCGACGCCGACGTCGCCCGCTCCCGGGGCTACGCCGACGTCATCGCGCCGCCGACCTTCGCGGTCCTCATCGCCCAGCAGTGCGACGCCCAGCTGATCCGCGACCCCGAGGCCGGCATCGACTTCTCCCGCGTCGTCCACGGCGAGCAGCGCTTCACCCACCACCGGCCCCTCACGGCCGGCGACGCCGTCGTCGGCACGCTCCACGTCGACACCGTCCGAGAGGCCGGCGGCCACGCCATGGTGACCACCCGCACCGAGCTGGCCACCGAGGGCGGCGAGGCCGTCTGCACGGCCACGTCCACCATCGTCATCCGAGGAGCCGAGTGATGAGCAGCGACACCACCGCCGGCGTGCGCGCCCTGTCCTCCGTCTCCGTCGGTGACGCCCTGCCCCCGCACACGGTGCACATCGACCGGGCACGCCTCGTGCAGTACGCCGGCGCGTCCCTCGACCGCAACCGGATCCACTGGGACGAGCGTTTCGCCAAGGAGGTCGGCCTGCCCGACGTCATCGCCCACGGCATGTTCACCATGGGCTCGGCCGTCACGGTCGTCACCGACTGGGTGGGCGACGCCGGCCGCGTCGTCGAGTACGGCGTCCGCTTCACCAAGCCCGTCGTCGTGCCCTACGAGTCCGGCGCCGACGTCGAGGTGTCGGGCGTCGTCAAGGCCGTCGACGCCGAGACCGGCCGCGTCACGGTCGAGCTGACCGCCACGTGCGCCGGCGAGAAGGTCCTCGGCCGGGCTCTCGCCGTCGCGCGCCTCGACTGAGGGGGCCGTGGTGCACGAGCAGCACGACGTCCCACTGTCCGGGATGACGACGATGCGGGTGGGCGGCCCTGCGGCCCGCCTCGTCACCGTCACCACGACCGACGAGCTCGTCGACGCCGTCCGTGAGGTCGACGACGCCGACGAGCCGCTCCTGCTGCTGTCCGGCGGCTCCAACCTCGTCGTGGCCGACGAGGGCTTCGCCGGCACCGTCGTGCGCGTCGCGACGTCCGGGATCACGCCGGAGTCGGCCGACTGGTGCGGCGGCGCGGTCGTCCGCGTCGCGGCGGGCGAGGGCTGGGACGACGTCGTCGACCGCTTCGTCGGCGAGGGCTGGGCCGGCGTCGAGGCCCTGAGCGGCATCCCGGGCCTCACCGGCGCCACCCCGGTGCAGAACGTCGGCGCGTACGGCCAGGACGTCTCGCAGACGATCTACCAGGTGCGCACGTGGGACCGCCGCGAGCAGGCCGTGCGCACCTTCGCCAACGACGACTGCGCCTTCACCTACCGGCACTCCCTCTTCAAGGGCACCGACCGCTACGTCGTGCTCGACGTCGTCTTCCAGCTCGAGGTCGCCGACCTCGCCCGACCCGTCGCCTACGCGGCGCTCGCCGAGGGTCTCGGCGTCGAGCTCGGTACGCGGGTGCCGCTCGCCGACGCGCGGGCCGCGGTCCTCGAGCAGCGCCGGCGTCGCGGCATGGTGCTCGATGCCGAGGACCCCGACACGTACTCGTGCGGGTCCTTCTTCACCAACCCGATCCTGAGCCGCCACGAGTTCGACGACCTCGTCGAGCGCGTCGGTGAGCGGCTCGGCTACGAGGGGCCCACCCCGCCGCGCTTCGCCGAGCCCGACGGCCGCGTCAAGACCAGCGCCGCCTGGCTCATCGACCACGCCGGCTTCGCCAAGGGCTTCGGCCTGCCGGGCCCGGCGTCGCTGTCGACGAAGCACACGCTCGCGGTGACCAACCGCGGCGACGCGACGACCTCCGAGGTGCTCGACGTCGCCCGACGCGTCCGCGACGGCGTGCGCGAGGCGTTCGGCGTCACGCTCGTCAACGAGCCGGTGCTCGTCGGCGAACGCCTCTAGCCGGGCACAGGCACTTCTTCGCAGGTAGGCGAACGGCCCCGGTTCCCAAGGGAATCCGGGGCCGTCGTACGTGCCGTCGCCTCGAGGTCAGCGGGTCAGCTGCACCCAGTAGGTGTGGGGCTGGATCTTCTTGTCGGTCGTGCTGACCTGGTAGGCCGGGCGGGCGTACTGCAGGCGCAGGTACGTCGACGTGCCGCGGTCGACCTTGAAGAAGAGCCAGCCGCGCTCGGTCTGGTTGCGCTTGGCCGGCGTCAGCGGGATCGCGTGGTAGGCCTTGCCGAACTCGGCCGTGGCCGAGACGGTCTGCTTCGGGCTCGTCGCCACGAGGGAGATCATCGCGGGGTCGAGGGTGGCCGAGTAGCGCGAGCCGGCCTGGAGCTGGACCTTGACGCCGACGATCTCGAACGCCTCAGCGCCGACCGGCTGGTTCGACGGGAAGGGCAGGTTGCGCGAGATCTTCAGCGCCGTGATGGTGTGCCCGAGGTCGGGGTCCTTGATGACGGCCTTGATGTCCTTGGTCGAGAACGTCGCCGGTGCCGTCGGCGTCGAGGTCGTCGTGGCCGACGACGTGTCGCCGGACGTCGACGTGGCCGGGGGCGTCGTGCCCGCGGCCGAGCTGGCGGTCGGGTCGGCCGTCACCGGGGCCTCGCTGCTGCAGGCGGACAGCGCGGTGAGGGCGATGACGGGGGCGGCCAGACCCACGACGGCGAGGCGTCGCAGCCGGGCGCCCGAGGTGGTCTGGGGGCGTGCGGGGGCGGGGGTCTGCGTCTTCATCTCCCGGACAGCATGACTGCGCGGCCCAGCCCCGGGCAAACTCGCGCCGCCCGGCGGACCCCCGTGACCGGCGTCCTGACGCGTGCCGGCGGGACCGGTGCGTCCCGGTCTGTGCGGGATTGGGGTGTGGCGGTCCTCACGCCGGGCCGGTTCGGCTGGCCGCCCACCCCGACGCCAGCTGGCTCACTCCGGCGCGTCGAGCCACCCGGCGAGGTCCTCGAGCGCCTGCTTGCGCACCCGCTCCGGAGCGAGGCTGCCCTCGATCGAGCCCCGGGCGAGGTCGGCGAGGCCGGCGTCGTCGAAGCCGAGCTCGCGGGCGGCAGCGTACTGGGCGGCGAGCCGCGAGCCGAACAGCAGCGGGTCGTCGGCGCCGAGCGCGACGGGCACCCCGGCCTCGACGATCCGCCGCAGCGGCACGTCGGCAGGGTCGGCGTAGACCCCGAGGGCCACGTTGCTGCCGGGGCACACCTCGAGCGTCACGCCCGCCTCGGCGACGGCGTCGAGCACCTGGGGGTCCTCGACGCAGCGCACGCCGTGGCCGATCCGGTCGGGGGCCAGCGACTCGAGGGTCTCCATGACGGACTGCGCGCCGAGCAGCTCGCCACCGTGCGGCACGAGCGCCAGGCCGGCCCGACGGGCGATCTCGAACGCGGGTGCGAACTCCGGCGTGCTCCCGCGTCGCTCGTCGTTGCTCAGGCCGAAGCCGACGACGTCGCCGGCCTCGTCACCGGCGTGGCGCGCCGCGAGGCGGGCGAGCGTGCGGGCCTCGAGCGGGTGGCGCATCCGGCTGGCCGCCACGACGACACCGACGCCGATCCGGCCCCGGGCCGACACGGACCGGGCCTCGTCGAGGACGATCTCCAGGGCGGGGGTGATGCCGCCGACGAACGGGGCGTAGGACGTCGGGTCGACCTGGATCTCGAGCCAGCGGGAGCCCTCGTCGGCGTCGTCCTCGGCCGCCTCGCGCACGATCCGGCGCATGTCCTCCTCGCTGCGCACGCAGCTGCGCGCGGCGTCGTAGAGGCGCTGGAAGCGGAACCACCCGCGCTCGTCGGTGGCGCGGGCCAGACGCGGCGGCCAGTGCCCGGTGAGGGCGTCGGGCAGGCGCATCCCGTGCCGCTCGGCGAGGTCACGGACCGTGTCGACGCGCATCGACCCGGTGAAGTGCAGGTGCAGGTGGGCCTTGGGCAGGGCCAGCACGTCGCGCGTCATGGCCGACAGCATCCCACCGCGCACGGCACGCCCCCAGGGCATAGGCTCGCCGGACCGGCGCGCCGCGGCGCCGGAGGAGCACCGGGAGGCGTCGTGCGGGTCGGCAGAGCGGCCCCGATGGGCTCCGTGCGCTCCGTGGGCCCCGTGGGCCCTTGGGGCCGTGGGGGCTCGGTGGTCTCCGTGGTCTCCGTGGCGGTGGCCGCCGTGGCGGTCGTGCTCCTCGCCGCCTGCAGCGCCGCGCCCTCGGGGCGGTCGGCCGCCCCGGTCGGTGCCGACGACCTCTCGCCCGCGCTCGCCGCCAGCGTCGGTGCCCACGTCGCGGCCGCCTCCGTCACGGCCACCTTCCGCGTCGGGGGTGGCGAGACCTTCCGCGTCGAGCTCGACCGGCCCGACCTCGTCGAGCACGTCCGCCGCCTCCTCGCCGGCGAGGGCGGGCCGACGGTCCCCATCGGCGCCGTCGTCCGCGACGACCCGGGCCCCAACGCACCGTGGTCCTGGCACCTCGACCCGGACACCGTGGAGTTCGCCTCCAGCGCCGTCGACGCCTGCGACGGCACGCCGTCCGAGGTCGAGGGCGGGTTCCTCGACGCGCAGGACTACTGCCCGCGGGCTGCCGAGCTCGTCGCCGTCGACGACGTGCCCTGAGCCGTCCCCGACGCCGTTCCCCGACGCGTGGCCTGACGCACGAGGGCCCGCGGCACCGTGCGGTGCCGCGGGCCCCCGTCGTGCGGTGACTCGTTCGTGCGCTGGGGTGTCCCGGGTCAGCGGTCCTCGGGCTCGTCGGCGATCTCGTCGACGACGTGCATGGCGGCCTCCTCGGCCGACGCCCCGGCGCCGTCGACACCGACGTCACGGCCCCACGCCTGCTTCTCGTCGTCCTCGTGGGCGCCCTCGTCGTCGGCCACGAGCCGGCCGGCGCGCTCGTCGCCCACCTCGTGGTCGCCGAGCCAGTCGTCCTCGGCGGCGATGGAGTCGGGGTCGTCGCCCCCGATGCGCTCCTCGTCGAGGCCGCTCTCGTTCTCGGGCCGGCCGTACGCCGAGTTCGGGTCGGGCTCCTCCTGGAGGATCCGCTCGTCGATCGTCTCGTCCTCGGCCTCCTCGCGCGGGGTCGTGCCGTGGGCGTTGACCCCCTGGGGGCGGTCGTTGGGGGAGTAGCCGCGGTCGAGGACGTCCTCGAGGTCGCCGTCCTCGAGGGTGTCCTCGGGCTGCAGCTGGTCCTCGTCGTCGACGCTGTAGCTCGTCAGGTCGTCCTCGATGTTCTCGTTCGGCTCGATGCCGCTCATCGTGCTCCTTCGGTCTGCTCGGCCGCGGCGCCCGCGGTGGCGCCCTCGCCCCCTGCCCCTACCCCGGAGGCCCGGCCCGCGGTCAGCGACTCGGCGGCGGCGAGCGCGACGCACGTCGCGACACCGGCCATGGCGGTGCGGACGTCCTCGAGCGTCGGGAAGGTCGGGGCGAGCCGGATGTTGCGGTCGCGCGGGTCCTGACCGTGCGGGAACGAGGCGCCGGCCGGCGTCAGGGCGATGCCGGCCGCCTTGGCCAGCTCGACGACGCGCGAGGCAGTGCCGTCGAGCACGTCGAGGTTGACGAAGTAGCCGCCCGTCGGGTGGCTCCACGTGGCCACCTCGAGCCCGGCCAGGCCCGCCGTCAGGGCCTCGTCGACGGCCGCGAACTTCGGCGCGATGATCTCGCGGTGCTTGCGCATGTGCGCCCGCACCCCGTCGGCGTCGCGGAAGAACTCGACGTGACGCAGGTGGTTGACCTTGTCCGGGCCGATCGAGGCCATCGACAGGTGCTTGAGGTACCACGCGACGGTGGCCTGGCTCGCCGCGAGGACGGCCACGCCGGCGCCCGCGAAGGTGATCTTCGAGGTCGAGGCGAACATGATCGGGCGGTTCGGGTTCCCCGACGCGGCCGCGAGCGTGAGGATGTCGGCGCTCTTGGCCTCGTCCTCGGTCAGGTGGTGGAACGCGTAGGCGTTGTCCCAGAAGATCGTGAAGTCGGGGGCGGCGGTCGGCATGGCCGCGAGGCGGGCGGCGACCTCCTGCGACACCACGGCGCCCGTCGGGTTGGCGTACGTCGGCACGATCCAGATGCCCTTGACGCTCGGGTCGTCCTTGACGAGCGCCTCGACGGCGGCCATGTCGGGGCCGTCGTCGTGCATGTCGACGGTCACCATCTCGATGCCGAGCTCGGCGAGCATCGAGAAGTGGCGGTCGTAGCCGGGCACGGGGCAGACGAACTTCACAGCCGGCTCCTGCGACCAGGGCCGCGGGGAGTCGACGCCGCCGAAGAGGAGGAAGTCGACGACGGTCGTGTACATCATCGTCAGGCTCGAGTTGCCGCCCGCCACGACCTGCGACGCCTCGACCCACAGCAGCTCGGCGAAGATGTCGCGCAGCTCGGCCAGGCCCTCGAGCCCGCCGTAGTTGCGCACGTCGACGCCGGCCCGGTCCTTGGTCGTCGTCGGCAGGTGCAGCAGGTCGTTCGACAGGTCGAGCTGGGCGCTCGAGGGCTTGCCGCGCGTCAGGTCGAGCTTGAGCGAGCGGGCCTCGAGGGCCGCGTACGCCGACCGCTGCTCGGCGAGGAAGGCGGCGAGGTCGTCGTCGGACAGGGACGCGAGGGGGCTGCGCGAGTTCGTCACGCTCTCGATCCTGCCACCGCCCCGGCTCGCGGGGCAGGGTGGTCCGCATGGCGGTGGGCGGCCCGCTGGTGTCGTGGCCGGCGACCTGAGAGGATGGCGGACGGCGCTCACGGCGGCCGGTTCGCATCGGGCCGATCCGTCCCGTATGATCGTCGCTCGGACGGCTGACGCTGGCCATGCTGACGCATGCCGTCCCGCCCCGGTCACCCAACGACCGTGGCGAAGGGCAATAGCTCAATTGGTAGAGCACTGGTCTCCAAAACCAGCGGTTGGGGGTTCGAGTCCCTCTTGCCCTGCGCATCCCAGTGATGTGGTCGTCGTGCAAGGCGGCACGCGGCTCCTGTCCCGGACACCCCGGGGCCTGTCGCGGGCCGGTTCCCCAGGCAGAAAGTAGGAATCGTGACGGAGACGAGCGCCAAGCGCGGGTCCGGCCGGGCCGACAAGGCTCGTGGCGGCAACCCGGTGTCGCGGTTCTTCTCCGCGCTGAGCCTCTTCGTCCGGCAGATCCTCGACGAGCTGCGCAAGGTCGTGCGGCCCACGGGCCCCGAGCTCGTGCGGTACACGACCGTCGTCGTGGTCTTCGTCGTGGTCATGATGGCCCTGGTGTCGGCGCTCGACTTCGGTCTGAGCAAGCTGATCTCGTGGGTCCTCACCGGTTCGACGACCTAGGTCGGCCACCGGGGCGGGAGCGCGAGTCGCGCCCGGCCCCGACACCGGGAGTCACCGCCAGCCGCTCCGGCTGGTCCACGAGCAAGGAAGCAGGTCAGAGCGTGTCCGAGCAGTTCGCCCCGCAGGGCGCCCCGAACGGCGAGAGCACCGAGAGCGACGTCCTCGACCCGACGGTCGACGCGTCCGACGCCTCGGTCGACGCCGCGGGTGAGGACACCGCCGACGTGACGGTCGACGAGACGACCGGCGAGGTCGTCGACGACACGACCGACGAGGACACCGACCTCACCGACACCGACGAGTCCGACGCCGACGAGTCCGCCGAGGCCACCGATGTCGTCGAGAGCGCCGACCCCGTCGCCGACTTCAAGCGCGACCTGCGCATGAAGGACGGCGACTGGTACGTCGTGCACTCGTACGCCGGCTACGAGAACCGCGTCAAGGCCAACCTCGAGACGCGCATCCAGACCCTCAACATGGAGGACTTCATCTTCGAGATCGAGGTCCCCATGGAGGAGGTCACCGAGATCAAGAACGGGCAGAAGAAGCAGGTCCGTCGCGTCCGGATGCCCGGGTACGTCCTCGTCCGCATGGACCTCACCGACGAGAGCTGGGGCGCCGTGCGCCACACGCCCGGCGTCACCGGTTTCGTCGGCAACGCCCACCAGCCCGTGCCGCTCTCGCTCGACGAGGTCTTCACGATGCTCGCCCCGACCTTCGAGGCCGCCGCACCGGCCGGTGCCGCCGCTTCGGGCGCCGCGAGCGCCCCGAAGGACGTCCGCGTCGTCGACTTCGAGGTCGGCGAGTCGGTCACCGTCATGGAGGGCCCGTTCGAGACCCTCCCCGCCACGATCTCCGAGATCAACGCCGACACCCAAAAGCTCAAGGTGCTGGTCTCGATCTTCGGCCGGGAGACCCCGGTCGAGCTGTCCTTCGGTCAGGTCGCCAAGATCTGAGCGAACCGGTCCGCGCCCGTCGCGGTCCGCACCGTCCGTCCCCGCGGCACCCCGCGGAGGCATGCAACCGGGTCATCGCCCACGGCGTCGGCCCACAACGCAGAAGGTAGGCAACCATGCCCCCCAAGAAGAAGGTCTCCGGCTTCATCAAGCTGCAGATCCAGGCCGGCCAGGCCACCCCCGCCCCGCCCGTCGGCCCGGCCCTCGGCCAGCACGGCGTCAACATCATGGAGTTCGTCAAGGCGTACAACGCCGCGACGGAGGCCCAGCGCGGCAACGTCATCCCGGTCGAGATCACGGTCTACGAGGACCGCTCGTTCACCTTCGTGACGAAGACCCCGCCGGCCGCCGAGCTCATCAAGAAGGCCGCCGGTGTGGCCAAGGGCTCGGGCGAGCCGCACAAGACCAAGGTCGCCAAGCTCTCGCGCGAGCAGGTCCTCGAGATCGCCCGCCAGAAGATGGAGGACCTCAACGCCAACGACGAGGAGATGGCGGCGCGCATCATCGCCGGCACCGCCCGTTCGATGGGCATCGACACCGAGCTCTGAGCCCCGCTCGGAGCAACGCGTCACCCCCGGCCGCACGGCAGACGGACCGTCTGCCGTCGGCCACGTGGGAGGGCCAGCGCTGGTCCGCACCACGACTCCACCACCACGCAAGGAGCAGTTCCATGAAGCGCAGCAAGAACTACCGCGCAGCCGCCGAGCTCATCACGCCCGGCAAGGTCTACGCCCCGCTCGAGGCCGTCCGCGTCGCCAAGCAGACCGCGAAGGCCAAGTACGACGAGACCGTCGAGGTGGCCTTCCGCCTCGGTGTCGACCCCCGCAAGGCCGACCAGGCCGTCCGCGGCACCGTCAACCTGCCGCACGGCACGGGCAAGACGGCCCGCGTCCTCGTGTTCGCCAACGCCGACAAGGCCGAGGCGGCTCGTGAGGCCGGCGCCGACTACGTCGGTTCCGACGACATGCTCGAGAAGGTCCAGGGCGGCTGGCTCGACTTCGACGCCGTCGTCGCGACGCCCGACATGATGGGCAAGGTCGGTCGTCTCGGCAAGGTCCTCGGTCCGCGTGGCCTCATGCCGAACCCGAAGACCGGCACCGTGACGATGGACGTCGCCAAGGCCGTCACCGACATCAAGGGCGGCAAGATCGAGTTCCGCGTCGACAAGCACGCGAACCTCCACTTCATCATCGGCAAGGCCTCCTTCGACGAGGCGAAGCTCGTCGAGAACTACGCCGCCGCCCTCGAGGAGATCCTGCGTCTCAAGCCGGCCAGCTCCAAGGGCCGCTACATCGAGAAGGCCACCGTCTCCACGACGATGGGCCCGGGCATCCCGCTCGACTTCAGCAAGACCCGCAACCTCCTCGCCGAGGAGGACCAGGCCTGATCGCCTGACCTGCGCGTAGCACAACGCCGGAGCCCGTCACCCCGCCGAGGGGTGGCGGGCTCTCGCGTTCTCGACGGGTGGCCCGAGCCGATGCTGGGTACGGTCTGCAGATGAGCCGACAGACACGCAGCACCAGACGTTGGGTCGTTGCGGGCGTCAGCGCGGGCCTCCCGCTCGCCCTGCTGGCACCCCAGGCCGGGGCGCAGCCCCCGGCATCCCCGACCGCCCCCGGCCAGGCCTCCACCACCGACCGCGGCTGGCACGGCCGCCCCACCCCGCTGCCCAAGGTCGCCGTGATGACCGGCTCCGGCGGCGCGGTCAGCTCGGTCGACCGCGACGCCTCGCAGGTCGGCATCGACGTGCTCGCCCGGGGCGGCAACGCCGCCGACGCCGCCGTGGCCACGGCCGCCGCGCTCGGGGTCACCGAGCCCTACAGCGCCGGCATCGGCGGTGGCGGCTTCCTCGTGTACTACGACGCGCGGGACAAGAAGGTCAGCACCATCGACGGGCGCGAGACCGCCCCGATGTCCTTCACCGAGCAGGCGTTCATCGACCCGGCCACCGGCAAGCCCTACCCCTTCGCCACCGCCGTCAACTCCGGCCTGTCGGTCGGTGTCCCGGGCACCCCCGCCCTGTGGGCCAAGGCGTTGCGCGACCACGGCACGCTGTCCTTCAACGCGGCCCTCAAGCCCGCCGAGCGCCTCGCGGCCACGGGCTTCGTCGTCGACCAGACCTTCCACGACCAGACCGCCCAGAACGCCGCCCGGTTCAGCGTCTTCCCGGAGACCGCCCGCGTCTTCCTGCGCGACGGGCAGGCCCCGGCGGTCGGCTCGAGGTTCACCAACCCGGACATGGCCAAGGCCTACCGCACGCTGCGCACCCAGGGCGTCGACGTGCTCTACCGCGGTCGCCTCGGCGAGGCGATCGTGCGCGAGGCCAACGCCCCCCACACCCGGCCGGGCAGCAGTGTCATGGGCGGGAAGATGACGACGCGTGACCTTGCCGCGTACCGGGCGCTGACCAAGGCGCCGATCCACTCGCGCTACGAGGGCCTCGACGTCTACGGCATGCCGGTGCCGAGCTCGGGCGGCATCGCCGTCGCGGAGATCCTCAACCTCATGAAGGCCTACGAGGACCGCACCGGCACGAAGACGTCCGCGCTGTCCGACGTCGACTACCTGCACCGGTTCTCAGAGGCGTCGGCCACGGCCTTCGCCGACCGCAACCGCTACGTCGGCGACGTGCCGGGCGTGCCGGTGTCCGAGCTCGTCAGCCCGGACTTCGCGGCCGAGCGGGCCTGCCTCTTCGACCCGACGAAGGCCCAGCCGAGGCCGATCCCGTTCGGCTCGCCCGACGGTTCCTACACCTCGTGCACCCCGGGCTCCACCGCCCAGAAGGAGCCGTACGAGGGCCTGTCGACGACCCACCTGACGGCGACCGACCGGTGGGGCAACGTCGCGTCCTACACGCTGACCATCGAGCAGACCGGCGGCTCGGGCATCACGGTGCCGGGGTGGGGGTTCCTGCTCAACAACGAGCTGACCGACTTCGACTTCACCCCGCTCACCCCGGGCGTCCCCGACCCGAACCTGCCCGGCCCGGGCAAGCGGCCGCGCTCGTCGATGAGCCCGACGATCCTCATGAAGGACGGCGCGCCGTTCCTCGCCGTCGGCTCGCCCGGTGGCGCGACGATCATCACGTCGGTCTCGCAGACGGTCCTCGGCTACCTCGACCGCGACCTGTCGCTCGTCGACGCGATCGCGGCGCCGCGCCTCTCCTCGCGCAACAGCGCGTCGGGGGAGGGCGCCGAGCCGGCGTTCCTGGCCGGTCCCGCTGCGGCCGGCCTGCGGGCGCTCGGCCACACGCTCACCGACGCCGGCGAGATCGGGGCCGTGACGGCGATCCGCAGCCTCGGCCACGGCCTCTTCGAGGCGGCCGCCGAGCCGACGCGTCGAGGCGGAGGCTCGGCCATGGTGGTGCACCCCGCACCCTGACGGCCCTGACCCCCGCCCGTCGCGCTCGCCACCTGTCCCACCGTCGGGGCAGGTGGCGAGCGGCGTTCCCGGGCCACTCGAGATCCGCGTGGGCCAGGAGTCGGTGCTCGTGCCGGCCGACATCGCCTTCGGTGACGTCCGCCCGCCGGATTGCCCGGCTGCAGGAACCTGCAGGAACGGGACTTTCCGGAAAAGTACCCATAGCACACCGGGTATCCGAGTCGTTAACCAGGGGCATCGGTCACAGGGGATCGGTGGCATGGCATCACGTCAGGAGACATCCATGAGCACCATGCACCGGGCGGCTTCGGCAGCCTTCGTAGGGGCGGCCTTGGCCGTATCGTCCGTCCAGCTCGCGGCTCCGGCCGGGGCTGCATCCCTCCCGAACGTCGGCGTCCAGTCGTACGCCTACGGCTCGTACGCAGTCGTCGGGAGCGTCGTGAAGTCCGGTCCCGTGGCCTACGCCGGCATCGGCTGCACCACGTCCTTCGGGCGCACGGTCAAGGGCACGGCAGCGGCGGTCAACGCCGCACGGCTCGGAACGGTCGGCGCCACGACCACCGTCGCGTCCTCGTCGATCGAGAACGGCCTCAAGGTCGCTCGCACCAGCGCGAGCACCGGGGCGGTCAACCTGCTCGGCGGGCTGGTGCGCTCGAACGCCGTGACCTCGGCGAGCACCGCCGTCGTCAACGGCGCCGGTACGTTCACCGGCGGCAACCGGTCCGAGCTGGCCGGCCTCGTCGTCGCCGGGCGTGCCCAGAGCGCGACGCCGGCGCCCAACACCGCGCTGTCCCTGCGTGGCTCCGACGGTGCGGCGTACGCCACGGTCTACCTCAACCGCCAGACGAAGACCTGGGTCGGCTCGGAGTGGCGGGTGCAGACCATCGCGCTGCAGGTCGTCGTGAGCGGCAAGAACCCGCTCGACCTCCCGATCGGCTCGAACGTCCTCGTCGGCGTCTCCAGCTCGTCGCTGACCAAGCCCGTCGTCGGGCTCGTGGCCGGCAGGGGTTACGCCACGAGCGCCACGGCCGCCGACGGCCGCGTGCTCTCGAGCCCCACCGCACTGGCCCAGCCGTTCTGCGGCGGCAGCAGCTCGAGCGCGACCGTCGCGTCGGCCACCGTGCCCGGCGTCGTCACCACCGGCACGACGACGACCACCGCGAACGCCACGGCGACGGCGAGCAGCCGCACCGTGCGCGTCGTCGACCGCATCTCGGGACCCAGCGTGCTCGCCGGGCTCCTCGGCGCCACGACGATCGTCGCCGACACCTCGGCCACCCAGTCGAGCCCCGGAGGCACGGTGGCCCTGGTCGACCGCAGCTCCTTCGTGGGGCTCGGCATCAAGGGACTGCCGGCGATCAACGCCTCGGTCCCGGCCAACACCGTGGTCACCGTGCCCGGCCTCGGCAAGGTGACGCTCCACAAGGTCACCCGCACCGCGAAGTCCATCGAGGTCGTCATGGTCGAGGTCGTCACCGACCGCGTGCTCGGGTCGCTGCCGACCGGTTCGGTCGTCCGCATCGGCTACAGCTACAGCGCCGTCGTCTGACCGTCCACGCCGTGGCGCCGGGTCGAGCAGTCGGCCCGGCGCCTCAGGCGGTCTTGGGGCTCGGCCAGTTCCAGGCCGTGCAGCCCTTGAGGCCGTACGTCTGCTGCATCATGACCGGCGCGACCTTGCCGGCGCCGCCGCAGTAGGCGTGCGCATGGCCGATGCCGTGGCCCACCTCGTGGTTGACGAGGTACGTGCGGTAGGCCGCGACGTCGGTGCCGTACGCCTCGGCGCCGAGCACCCAGCGGCGCAGGTTGAGCGCGACCCGGCCCCCGTTGTGGCAGCTGACCTGCCCGCGGGTCTCGAGCGGGGCGCAGAGGTGGTCGGTGGTGTCCGGGCTGGCCAGCGTGATGCGCAGGTCGGGCCGGACGCCCTGGTCGACCTGCGCGGGCGACAGGCCCACGAAGCGGACGTGGTCGACGCCTTGCCAGCCGCGCGCGTCGGTGAGCGTCGAGACGACGGTCCGGGCGTACTCGTCGCGGTCGACGCCGAGGCCGCCCTCGATCTCGAGGGTGAAGCGCACGACGCGCCCGCTCGTCGCGTGGCTGCGCACGGCGTCGGTGGGTACCGGCAGGACCGTGAAGCGTCCGTCGCCCTTCGCGACGACCTTCGCCGGGGTCGGGGTCGAGGTCGTGGGCGAGGGGGTGGTGGGCGACGTCGTGGACGACGCCGCGCGCCGGCCGTCACCCGATGCGTCGGTCCCCGGCAGCAGCGGCGAGGCCGGGACCGTCTCGATGGCGTCGACGTGCACGAGGGGTCCGGTTCCGGCGGCGAGCGCCACGCCGGACACCACCGAGAGCGCGCTGGGCGTCTGCGGCTCACGGGCCCCGGCCCACGTGACCGACCAGACGTCGGCGGCGACGCAGGCCAGCACCGCCGCTCCGGCCCAGAGCCGCCGGCGTCGGATGGCCCGCGCCCCGGGGTGCTCGGCCCGGCGTCCTCGCCCGCCAGTCACCATGGGGGTCACGCTAGGACCTCGCGCGCGCGAATGCGAGGATGCCGGGGCGGACCCGCCGCGTCGGCCCTCGCCGATTTGGTCGTGCGAGGCCCAGCCCGTAGTCTTGTCCGCGACCAATGACCGCCGGTTGGGGACGTGGCCACCACGACTCCCGAAGGTCCCGCACGATGCGGGCAGCCAGCGCAGGCCGATCGAGTGAGAACGGCACGTCCGCGTGCCCGTCCGAGCCCCGAGCGCCTGCGCCGGGGCTCTTTTCGTGCAGGCCCTACGGACTCCTCCGGCGTCACCACGCAAGGGAAGGAGGCCCAGATGGCAAACGCCGAGAAGACGGCAGCCATCGCCGAGATCACGGACCGGTTCCGTGAGTCCGGCGCGGCCGTTCTCACCGAGTACCGCGGTCTGACCGTGAAGCAGCTGTCCACGCTGCGCAACTCGATCCGAGAGCACGCCACCTACGCCGTGGTCAAGAACACGCTGACGGAGATCGCCGCCAAGGAGGCCGGGATCACGGCCTTCGACGGCCACCTCCAGGGCCCGTCCGCGATCGCCTTCGTCACCGGTGACCCGGTCGAGGCGGCCAAGGGCCTGCGTGACTTCGCCAAGGCAAACCCGCTCCTCGTGATCAAGGCTGGCGTCCTCGACGGCAAGCCGCTGACCGCCGAGGACATCACGAAGCTCGCGGACCTCGAGTCCCGCGAGGTTCTCCTGGCCAAGCTGGCGGGCGCCATGAAGGGCTCGCTCAACAAGGCCGCCTACCTGTTCGTCGCTCCTCTGTCGCAGACGGCCCGCGTGGTCGACGCCCTGCGTCAGAAGGTCGAGGCTCAGGGCCCCGCCGCGCCGGCTGCCGCCGACGAGGCCACGACCGACGTCGCCGAGGGTGGCGACGAGAGCTGACGCGCCACGCGTCGCTCACCCACCAAACCGCCACTCACGGCAAGAAACAGGAAGGAAGCCACCATGGCTAAGCTCAGCACCGACGAGCTCCTTGACGCCTTCAAGGAGATGACCCTCATCGAGCTCTCCGAGTTCGTCAAGCAGTTCGAGGAGACCTTCGAGGTCACCGCCGCCGCCCCCGTCGCCGTTGCGGCCGCGGGCGCTGCCGGTGGCGGCGCCGCCGCCGCCGAGGAGGAGGAGAAGGACTCGTTCGACGTCGTCCTGACCGCCGCCGGCGACAAGAAGATCCAGGTCATCAAGGAGGTCCGCGCGCTCACGAGCCTCGGCCTCAAGGAGGCCAAGGACCTCGTCGACGGCGCCCCGAAGCCCGTCCTCGAGAACGTCGACAAGGCTGCGGCCGAGAAGGCCAAGGAGCAGCTCGAGGGCGCCGGCGCCACCGTCGAGCTCAAGTGATCTGACCCGGCCGGTTCACGCCGGTCGGGATCACTGCTTCACCGCGAAGGCGGGTCCGACCACCAGGTCGGGCCCGCCTTCCGCATGTCCGGTGGCCTGGTGCCTCGGACTCTCGGCGCCTCGCCGCCGGCGCCGGAGGGCGCCGCTCGCTCAGGAGCAGGGGCGGCGGTGCCGCTCGCACGTGAGCCGGCGCTCGAACGGTCGCCGCCCCTGAATCGCTCCCGACTCCCTCCGACGCCCACGGACCTGGTCAGCCGGCGCGATCAGGCGTGGGCCAGGGCGTCCTCGAGGGCGGCCAGGACCAGGGCGACGCGGTCCCGCCGGGCGTTGTGTCCCATGAGCCCGATGCGCCACACCGTGGAGGCGAACTCTCCTGCGCCGGCGCCGATCTCGACGTCGTGCCGCTCGAGCAGGTAGCGGCGCACCGCCGCGGAGTCGACGCCCTCGGGCACGTTGACGGTGGTCAGCTCGGGCAGGCGCGCCCCCTCCTGGGCGAAGAGGGTCAGCCCCAGCTCCTGCAGCCCCTCCTGGAGGAGGCGCCCGGCCTCGGCGTGACGCGCCCAGACGTGCTCCAGCCCCTCGTCGGCGATGCGGCGCAGCCCGGCGTGCAGGCTCGCGACCATCGCGGTGGGTGCCGTGTGGTGGTAGGTGCGCTGGCCCTTGCCCTCGGCCTCGCCGACGTAGCCGCCGAGCAGCCCGAGGTCGAGGTACCACGACGACGGCTTCTCGACGCGTCGGGCGAAGGCGCGCTCGCTGATGGTGAAGGGCGCGAGGCCCGGGGCGACGCCGAGGCACTTCTGGGTGCCGGCGTAGCCGACGTCGATGCCCCAGTCGTCGGCGCGCAGCTCGATGCCGCCGATGCTCGTGACGGCGTCGACGAGCAGGAGCGCGTCGCCCTTGCCGGCGCCGAGGGCGGCGATGTCCGAGCGGACGCCCGTGGACGTCTCGGCGTGGACGGCCGCGATGATCGCGGGGGAGGGGTGCGCGTCGAGCACGCGCTCGGCGTCGACCGGGCTGCCCCACTCGTGGTCGACGCGCACGACCTCGGCGCCGTGGCGCCCGGCGACGTCGACCATGCGCTCGCCGAAGAGGCCGTTGACGGCCACGACGACGACGTCGCCCGGGCGCACCGTGTTGACGAACGCGGTCTCCATGCCGGCCGAGCCGGTGGCCGACAGCGGCAGGGTGCGCCGGTTCGCGGTGCCCCAGACGTACCGGAGCAGGTCGCACGTCTCGTCCATGACGGCGAGGAAGACGGGGTCGAGGTGCCCGAGCAGCGGCGCGGCGAGCGCCAGCGTCGCCTCGGGGTAGGGGTTGCAGGGCCCGGGGCCGAAGAGGTGGCGCTCGGCGATGGGCCGGCTCGCCGTGGTGGGGGCCGCCGTGGGTGCGGTCGTCGATGAGGTCGTCGATGCGGTCGTCGATGCGGTCGTCGCGGTGGCGGTGGACTGGTCGGTGGTCATCAGAATCCGGCTCCGGGGTTGAGGATGCCCTGCGGGTCGAGGGCGGTCTTGATGCGGTGGGTCAGGGCCATGACGTCGGGGCCCAGCTGCTCGGGCAGGGCGGCGCGCTTGAGCCGCCCGACGCCGTGCTCGCCGGTGATGGTGCCGCCGAGCCCGATGGCGAGGGTCATGACCTCGCGGAAGGCGATGGCTGCGCGGCCCCGGGCCGCCTCGTCGCCGGGCGGGTGGACGATGACCGGGTGGGTGTTGCCGTCGCCGGCGTGCGCGACGACGGGGATCTCGACCTCGCGGGCCCTGGCGATCTCGGCGATGCCGGTGAGCAGCTCGGGCAGCCGGGGCACCGGCACGCCGACGTCCTCGAGCATCAGGGTGCCCTTGCGCTCGATCGCCACGATCGCGGCCCGCCGCGCGGCGACGAACAGCTCGCCCTCGTCCGGGTCGGTCGTCGTGAAGCACTCGCGCGATCCGTTGGCCGTGCAGAGCGCCTCCATGAGCGCGATCTCCTCGCCGCGGGCCGCGCCGGGGGCGTCGGACTGCGCCACGAGGAGCGCCCCGGCGTCGCGGTCCAGGCCCATGGCGCGGTAGTCCTCGACGGCGTTGATCGACGCGTGGTCCATCAGCTCCATCATGGAGGCGCGCAGCCGGCCGCCGATGGCCACGACGGCCCGCGCGGCGTCGGCGACGTCGTCGAAGGTGGCCACGAGGGTCGCGGGTGGCGCCTGCGCGGGCACGAGCCGGAGGGTGGCCCGGGTGACGACGCCGAGCGTTCCCTCGCTGCCGACGAAGAGCTTGACGAGCGAGAGGCCCGCCGTGTCCTTGATGCGCTCGCCGCCGAGGCGCACGAGCGTGCCGTCGGCCAGGACGACGTCGAGGCCGAGGACGTAGTCGGTCGTCACGCCGTACTTGACGCAGCAGAGGCCGCCGGCGTTGGTCGCGACGTTGCCGCCGATCGAGCAGATCTCGAACGAGGAGGGGTCGGGTGGGTACCAGAGGCCGTGCTCGGCGGCGGCGCGCTTGACCTCGGCGTTGAGGGCGCCGGGCTCCACGACGGCGGTGCGTGTGGCCGGGTCGATCTCGATGGCGCGCATCCGCTCGAGGCTGAGCACGACGCAGCCCTCGACGGCGTTCGAGCCGCCGGACAGGCCGCTCCCGGCGCCGCGCGGCACCAGCGGGACGCCGTGCTCCGACGCCCACCGGACCGTGGCCTGAACGTCGGCGGCGCTCGTGGCCCGGACCACCGCGAGCGGCGTGCCGGCATCGGGGTCCGCGGTGTAGTCGAAACGGTAGGCGGCGACGCTGTCGGGCTCGGTGAGCACGGCCCCCGGGGGCAGCGCGTCGGTCAGGCCGGCGAGGTCGTGGAGGTCGGGAGCGTCCCTGCTCACTGTCGTCACTGACCCACCGTAACCACCGGGGCGGCCGCTCGCCGGGGGCGACGGGGCACGCACGGCCGGGTGGCCGCCCGGCGCCGCCGGCCGCGATCTGCTGCACGACGTGCCGACCGGGTGGCGTGATGCTGCGGGTAGGTTGACCCGCATGGGATGGCTGTCGCGCGCCAAGGGGTCCACCGACGACGCGGACGGCGCGGGGGCCGCGCCGGCACCCGGCGTGTCGACGCCCCCTGGGCCGCCTGCACCGACGCCCGCACCGGCGTCCGCACCGACGCCCGCCGGGCCGCCGGTCGGGTCGCCCGTCGCCGGGATGCCGGCCCCGCCCGTTCCCGCGGCCCCGGCCCCTGCCGGTTCGGACCCGTCGACGGCCTCGCCGACCGGCCGGTACGGGCCGCTCGTCAGCGTCACCGGCTTCGACCTCGCCCCGCCCGAGCTCGAGTGGCAGCTGCCGCTCAACGGCGAGCTGTACCGGCTCATGCCGGGCTCGGACCGTCCGGACTACTCGCTGCTCGTGCTCGAGCGCCCGGTCCACTTCTACCCCAAGGAGGGTTTCGACCTCGGCCGGGTCGAGCCCGAGCAGCGCGTCGCCGACCGACGTGGTCGCCAGATGGTCCGGGTGCACGCGCTCCTGCTCTGCGCCCGGTTCGTCGGCCAGCAGCTGCACCCCGGGATGAAGGACCTCGCCGTCAACCTGGCCTACGTCATCGACAACTCGCTCGCGCGTGACGCCGTCGTCGACTTCGGCAAGATCGAGTTCGCCGCCGTGGGTTTCCTCAGCGAGGGGCACCTGCCGCGGTCGACCCCAGCCGAGGCCCCAGCGAACACGGGGCCGTCGGGCACGGAGCCATCGAGCACGGACGCCGCCGAGCGCGTCGGGGCCCTGCTCGACGAGGTGGCGCGCACGCTGCACGCCGGCGTCGCGGCCGCCCGCGGCACCGACGTCGAACGCCTCCTCGCGACCGTCACCGTCGGGCCGGACCACCGTTTGACAGGGTTGTCGGGCAACGCCGACGGCCAGGCACCGGTACCGACGCCCGAGACGTTCGAGCAGGTCAACGCGGCCCTGGCGGGTCTGGGCGGCCTCGGCACGGCCGGTCGCGTCGCGACGGTGTCGCTGCGCGTCGAGGACGGCGTCGCGAGCCACGAGGTCACCGCGACGCACGACTGAGATGCACGACTGAGACGCACGACTGAGGTCGCGGCGTCCCGACGGGTCCCGACGCGTCAGCCGGGCACGTCGTGGTAGGCGATCACCGCGTCGGGGTCGACCCGCCGCCCGGTGCTCAGCTCCCACACGGCGCCGTCGAAGCTCTCGAACACGAGCACGGCGTCCGAGCCGCTCGTGTACTCGACGAAGTCGCACCTGCCCACGGGACCGGTGCCGGTGTCGCCGGTCGCGGTGTACGTGGCGGTGCCGGCCTCGTCGAGGATCCAGTCGCGCCCGTCGAGGGTGATGCCGTCGAGGTCGGGCTCGGCGACGAGGTCGTGGCGCGTCGTCCACTCCACGACGGTCTCGCGCTGTCGCGGGCGGATGGCGACCCACTCGGGGGTCCCGGCGCGCGCGCCCACGACGCAGTGCTCCTCCCAGCGGCGGCCCTCGCTCGTGAACCGCAGCGTGCCGAGCACGAGGCGGGGCCGACCCTCGACCTCCACGAACGCGCCGGGCATGACCTGCGAGGACCGCAGTCGTGCCCGCATCCGGCCTCCTCGTCGCTCCCCGACGTGCGACGTGCGCCACACAGCGTTCCCCAAGGTTAGGGCCCCGTGCGTCGGAATGGTGGTCCGACGCGAACTCGCGCGTAACTTCGTCCGGCACCACTCGTTTCCCAGTCAACCGAGTCGAGACGGTCGAGAACGAGTAGGTGCCACATGGGTGTGGAGATCGCGGTCAGCGGTCTGACGAAGACCTTCGGGTCCCAGACGATCTGGAAGGACGTGACCCTGACGCTCCCCGCGGGGGAGATCTCGGTGATGCTGGGCCCCTCCGGCACCGGGAAGTCCGTCTTCCTCAAGACGCTCGTCGGGCTGCTCAAGCCGGACGCCGGGTCGATCGTCATCAACGGCCAGGACCTCACGCGGCTGCGCGAGCACGACCTCTACGAGGTCCGCAAGCTCTTCGGCGTCCTCTTCCAGGACGGCGCGCTGTTCGGGTCGATGAACCTCTACGACAACGTCGCCTTCCCGCTGCGCGAGCACACGAAGAAGAGCGAGTCGGACATCCGGCGGATCGTCACCGAGAAGATGGACCTCGTCGGCCTCTCCGGCGCCGAGGGCAAGCTCCCGGGCGAGATCTCCGGCGGCATGCGCAAGCGCGCCGGGCTGGCCCGCGCGCTCGTGCTCGACCCCGAGATCCTCCTCATCGACGAGCCCGACTCCGGCCTGGACCCCGTGCGCACGAGCTACATCAACCAGCTCTTCATCGACCTCAACGCGCAGATCGACGCCACGTTCCTCATCGTCACGCACGACATCAACACCGCGCGCACCGTGCCCGACAACATCGGCCTGCTCTACCACCGGCACCTGGCGATGTTCGGGCCGCGCGAGATGCTCCTGTCCTCGGAGGAGCCGGTCGTGCGCCAGTTCCTCAACGCCCAGACCGTCGGACCGATCGGCATGTCCGAGGAGAAGGACGCCGACGAGCTGGCCGCCGAGTCGGGTCAGGAGCTGCCGCCGCTCCCGCCCATCGCCCTCCAGCTGGGCACGAGCGACGGCGCGCCCCGGCGCGCCGAGCGCCCCGCGGGCGAGTGGTGCCGGGCCAACGGCGTCACGCCTCCGCCCGGGTCGTTCGAGTCCCACCGGGCGGGCGTGCCCGGGGTTCGGGCCGAGGCGCCCCCCGCTCCGCCGGCCGCAGCCCCCGCTGCACCGTCGCAGCCCGAGCCGGCCGCCGCCCTGGACGGGGTGGGCTGAGATGGCTGCACCCCTCACCGGCGCCCTGCGGCAGTCGGGCTCGCTCTTCGCGCTCGCCCTCGACGTGTTCCGGGCCCTGCCGCGTCGCCCGTTCCAGGTCAAGGAGTTCATCCAGCAGGCCTGGTTCATCGCCAGCGTGACGATACTGCCGACGGCCCTCGTGTCGATCCCGTTCGGCGCCGTCATCGCCCTCCAGCTCGGCACCCTGACCCGCCAGCTCGGCGCGCAGTCCTACACGGGTGCCGCGAGCGTCCTCGCCGTGCTGCGCGAGGCCAGCCCGATCGTCACCGCGCTGCTCATCGCCGGCGCCGGCGGCTCGGCCATCTGCGCCGACCTCGGCTCGCGCAAGATCCGCGAGGAGATCGACGCGATGGAAGTGCTCGGCATCAGCCCGATCCAGCGCCTCGTCGTGCCGCGCGTGCTCGCCTCCATGCTCGTCGCGCTGCTGCTCAACGGCCTCGTGTCCGTCGTCGGCGTCGTCGGCGGCTACGTCTTCAACGTCATCGTCCAGGGCGGCACGCCGGGCGCCTACATCGCGAGCTTCACCGCGCTCGCGCAGCTGCCCGACCTCTGGACCGCCGAGATCAAGGCGCTGGTCTTCGGGGCCATCGCCGCCGTCGTGGCCGCCTACAAGGGTCTCAACGCCGGCGGCGGTCCCAAGGGCGTGGGCGATGCCGTCAACCAGAGCGTCGTCATCACCTTCATGCTCCTGTTCGTCGTCAACTTCGTCATCACGGCCGTGTACTTCCAGGTCGTCCCGCAGAAGATCTGAGGCCACGATGACCACGACGACCACACCCACCCCGACGCCGTCCGGCCGCCCCCCGCGGTCCCGGGCCGAGCGCCGTGGCCCGGTCGGCCCCGCCGCCGCCAAGGCCCTGCGCGTCGCGAGCGCCCCGGCGCGCTCGCTCGACTCGCTCGGCGAGCAGATGCGCTTCTACGTCCGGTCGCTGGCGTGGAGCGGCCGCACGCTGCGCCGCTACAAGAAGGAGGTCGTGCGCCTCCTCGCCGAGGTCTCGCTCGGCACGGGCGCGCTGTCGGTCATCGGCGGCACGGTCGGCGTCATCGCCTTCCTCGCCTTCTTCACCGGCACGGAGGTCGGCCTGCAGGGCTACTCCTCGCTCGACCAGCTCGGCACCGGCGCGTTCACCGGCTTCTTCTCCGCCTACCTCAACACCCGCGAGATCGCCCCGCTCGTCGCGGGCCTGGCGCTCGCGGCGACCGTCGGGTGCGGCTTCACCGCCCAGCTCGGCGCGATGCGGATCTCCGAGGAGGTCGACGCCCTCGAGGTCATGGGCATCCCGTCGCTGCCCTTCCTCGTCACCACGCGGATGATCGCCGGGTTCGTGGCCGTCGTGCCGCTCTACGTGCTCGGGCTGCTCAGCTCCTACGCCGCCACCCGGTTCATCTCGACGTCCTACTTCGGGCAGAGCGAGGGCACCTACGACCACTACTTCCACCTGTTCCTGCCACCGGGCGACGTCTTCTGGTCCTTCGGCAAGGTCATGGTGTTCGCCGTCGTCATCATCCTCATCCACTGCTACTACGGCTACACGGCCTCCGGCGGCCCGGCCGGCGTCGGCGTCGCCGTCGGCAAGGCGGTGCGCACCTCGATCGTCGCCATCAACATCGTCGACTTCTTCCTGTCCCTCGCCATCTGGGGCGCGACGACGAGCGTGAGGATCGCCGGATGAGCGCCACCGCGCCCGAGCGCGTCACCGACGTCAGCACCGACTCGACGCCCGGCCCGCTCACCCAGCACACGCGAAAGCGGCTGGGGCAGAAGGCCTACGGGCTCGTCTTCCTCCTCGTCGTGGCGCTGCTCGTCGCGCTGTCGGTCGCCACGTTCCAGAAGCGGTTCACCCCGGTCGTCATGGTGACCCTCGAGACCAACCGGCTCGGCAGCCAGCTGCAGGAGAGCAGCGACGTCAAGCTGCGCGGCATGCTCGTCGGCGAGGTCCGCAGCGTGTCGGCCACCCCCGATGGCGCGCGCCTCGAGCTGGCCCTGCAGCCCGACCAGGTCGACAAGATCCCGGAGAACGTCAACGCCCGCCTCCTGCAGAAGACCCTCTTCGGCGAGCGCTACGTCGACCTCGTCACGGTGGCCGCGCCGAGCGCGAAGCACCTGCAGGCGGGCGACGTCATCACCCAGGACCGCAGCACCGTCGGCATCGAGCTCGAGAGCGTGCTCGACGACCTCTACCCGCTGCTGCGCACCGTCCAGCCGGCCAAGCTCGCCACCACCCTCAACGCGCTGTCGACCACCCTCGACGGCCGCGGCGAGCGCATCGGCAACAACCTGCAGATGCTCGACCGCTACCTCAAGGCGATCAACCCGCAGATGCCGGTCATCCAGGACGACGTCAGCCTGCTCGCCGACGTCAGCAACCTCTACGCCGACGTCAGCCCCGACCTCTTCCGGCTCACCGAGTCGCTGCGGGTCACCAACCGCACGATCGTCGAGAAGGACCAGCAGCTGGCGGCGTTCCTCGTCGGCACGGCCGGGTTCGCCAACACGACGGCGGGCTTCCTGCGCGACAACGGCGACCGGATCATCCAGGTCGGACGCGTGTCCCGCCCGACGCTGCAGCTGCTGTCCGAGTACTCGCCGATCTACCCCTGCATGGCCTCGGGGCTCGTCAACTGGCTCCCGCGCGTCAACCAGGCCTTCTCCGGCGGCGTCTTCCACATCACCCTCGAGGTCGTGCCCCCGCGCGACGCCTACAAGCCGGGGGAGGAGCCACGGTGGCAGGAGCAGCGCGGCCCGAACTGCTTCGGCCTGCCGAGCCCGACCGGCTCCCAGTCGAACCCGTTCAAGGGGCACCACTTCGACGACGGATCGCAGCCCGCGGGCAGCGGCACCCCGTTCAGCGCGATCCCGCAGGCGCTGCTCGGCGGTGCCGGCGCGTCCGACTCGGGGTCGGCGGGCACCCTCGACGAGCAACGCCTCGTCGCAGCGCTGCTCGCCCGTGACGACTCCGCCGGCGCGAGCCCGAGCGGCATCCAGACGTTGCTCGCGGGACCGCTCATGCGCGGAACGGTGGTGAGCACCCGATGAAGTGGAAGGGCTCGCTGTTCAAGCTCGTCGTCTTCGCGCTCGTGACGCTCGCCGCCACCGGCGTGCTCGCGATGACCATCGCGAACATCCAGCTCGGCTCCAAGGCGACGTACACGGCCATGGTCACCGACGCCACCGGCGTCGTCGAGGGCCAGGACGTCCGGATCGCCGGCGTCCGGGTCGGCGAGGTCTCGGGCGTCCGGGTCGCCAAGGCCCCGGGCACCGGCCAGGACGTCGCGCAGATCGACTTCACGGTGCTCAAGAGCTCGGTGCTGACCCAGGGCACCGAGGTCACCGTCAAGTACCGCAACCTCGTCGGCCAGCGCTACCTCGCGCTGACGCAGGGCACCGGCTCGCCGGCCCCGCTCGCCGACGGTGCGACCATCCCGCTCGCGCGCACCCACCCGGCCCTCGACCTCACGGTCCTGTTCAACGGCTTCAAGCCGCTCTTCGCAGCGCTGTCGCCCAAGGACGTCAACGAGCTGTCCGGGCTGCTCGTCGAGACCCTCCAGGGCGAGGGCGGCAACGTCAACGCGCTGCTGGCCAAGACCGCGAGCCTCACCTCGACCCTGGCCGACCGCGACGCCGTCATCGGCCGCACCATCGACAACCTCAACGCCGTCCTCGGCACGGTCGACGCCCACGACCAGCAGCTGCTCGACCTCATCGACCAGCTCCAGCGGTTCACCAGCGGCCTCGCCGCCGACCGCGAGACCATCGGGCGCACGCTGACCGGCATCAACGACCTCTCCGCCGAGACGGCCGACCTGCTCGTCACGACGCGTCCGCTCATCAAGGACGACGTCGCGCAGCTGCGGACCCTGTCGACGACCCTCAACAAGCCGGCCAACGTCAAGCAGTTCGAGGACTTCATCTCCTCGGCGCCCCAGCGCATCGAGACGCTGACCCGCACGGCCACCTACGGCTCGTGGTTCAACTTCTACCTGTGCCGGTTCGACACCAAGACCCCGATCCTGCCCGGCGTCACGCCCTCCTACGACGTCGCGGCCGCGAGGTGCCAGCCATGAGATCGCGCAGTGTCCCCTTCCGCGAGCGCAACCCGGTGCCGATCGGCATCGCCGGGCTCGTCGCCATCGCCCTGCTGCTCTACCTCGCCTTCAACGCCTCGAGCCTGCCCCTCATCGGCGGCGGCACCGGCTACAGCGCCGCCTTCACCGAGGCGGGCGGCATCCGGCCCGACGACGACGTCCGTCTCGCGGGCGTCAAGGTCGGCAAGGTCACGGGCGTCGACCTCGAGGGCTCGCACGTGCGCGTCGACTTCGTGGTGACCGACGACGCCGTCGAGCTCGGCTCGCTCACCGGCGCGTCGATCCGGATGAAGACGCTGCTGGGGGAGAAGTACGTCGCCCTCGACCCGAAGGGCAGCGGGCAGCTCGACGCCGGGGCGCAGATCCCGACGTCGCGCACCGTCAGCTCCTACGACGTCATCAACGCCTTCCAGGACCTCACGACGACGACCGAGCGCATCGACACCGACCAGCTCGCGAAGTCCCTCACCGTCATGGCCACCGAGTTCCGCGACAGCCCGAAGTACGTCCGCTCGACGCTCGATGGCCTCTCCCGCCTGTCGCGCACCGTCGCGAGCCGCGACGAGCAGCTGTCCGCGCTTCTCCAGCGGGCCAACCGCGTCACCGGGCTGCTCAAGAGCCGCAACGAGCAGGTCGGCACGCTGATCCGCGACGCCGACGCGCTCATGGTCGAGCTGGCCAAGCGCCGTGAGGAGATCCGCACGCTCTTCCGCAACACCTCGGCGCTGGCCCAGCAGCTCACCGGCCTCGCGCGCGACAACCGGGCCCAGCTCAAGCCGGCGCTCGACGAGCTCGACAGGACCCTCGCCCTGCTGCAGAAGCACGACGCCGACCTCCAGAAGACGATCAAGCTGATGGCCCCCTTCACCCGCGTGTACGCCAACACCCTCGGCACCGGCCGCTGGTTCGACACGTGGGTCAGCAACCTCGTCGTGCCGGTCGGCACACCGGGACTGTCGCTGCCCGGCACGTCGCTGCCGCAGCTGCTCGGAGGTGGACGCTGATGGCCGGCACGCCTGCAGCCCGCTCGCGGTCGCTGCTCACGACGCTCGTCGTCGCCGTGGTCGTGGCCGCGCTCGCGGCCGGCGCGTACACCTTCTGGCCGCGCGCCGAGCAGACGAGCGTCAGCGCCGACTTCACCCGCGCCGTCGGGCTCTACCCGGGCTCGGACGTGCGCATCCTCGGCGTCCGCGTCGGGCAGGTCGACACCGTCGTGCCCGAGGGCGACCACGTGCACGTCACGTTCAGCTACGACTCGAAGTACCGCGTGCCTGCCGACGCCAAGGCCGCCATCGTCGCGCCGTCGCTCGTGTCCGACCGGTACGTGCAGCTGCTGCCCGTGTTCACCTCCGGCCCGGCGCTCACGGCCGGTACGCGAATCCCTCTGCAGCGCACGGCGGTTCCGGTCGAGCTCGACCGCGTGTCGCAGAGCCTCGACGACCTCATGGTCGCCCTCGGCCCCGACGGCGCGAACAAGGACGGGGCGCTCTCGCAGCTGCTCCAGACGTCGGCCGCCAACCTCGACGGCAACGGGACGAAGATCAACGGCACGGTCCACGACCTCTCGACCGCGCTCTCGACGCTGTCCGGCAGCCGCGAGGACCTCTTCGGCACCGTGAAGAACCTCCAGTCCTTCACCTCGATGCTCGCGACGAACAACGACCAGGTGCGCCGCCTCAACAGCGACCTCGCCACGGTGGCGGTGCAGCTGTCGGCCGAGCGCGACGACCTGAAGTCGGCGCTTAAGAACCTCGGGGTCGCCGTCGACGAGGTGCAGTCCTTCGTCCGCGACAACCGCGCCGTCGTCAAGACCGACCTCGACCGTGCCGTCACGGTCACCGGCTCGCTCGTCAAGCAGCGCGACGCCCTGGCCCAGGTGCTCGAGAACGCCCCGACGGCGCTGTCGAACCTCCAGAACGCCTACCACCCGCAGACCGGGACGCTCGACACCCGCAACAACGCCAAGGGCCTCGACGACCCGCTGCTGCTCGTCTGCTCGATCCTCACGGGACCGACGAAGACCGGCAACACCAAGCTGTGCGACACGCTGCGCCAGGCGCTGCTGCTCAAGCTTCCGCAGCTGCCGAGCCTGCCGAGCGGCACCCTGCTGCGCGGCACGCCGCAGCCGGGCGGGCTCGTCGACCTCCGAGGTGCCGACCCGACCCTCGGCGGCCTGCTGGGAGGTGGCAGCTGATGTCCCCGCTGATGTCGCAGGAGAGCCCGATGCGTCCCGTCCGCACCGTCCTCAAGGCCACCGCCACCGCGGTCGTCGCGTGCCTCGCCGTGGGCGGCTGCAACGCCTACGACCTGCCGCTGCCCGGCGGCGCCGGTGGGGGAGCGGACGGCTACACCGTCACCGCCGAGTTCTCCGACGTGCTCGACCTCGTCCCGCAGTCCTCGGTCAAGGTCAACCAGGTCACCGTCGGCACGGTCGAGGACATCACCGTCAACGGCTGGACCGCGACGGTGCGGATGCGCCTGCCCCGGTCGGTGGTCCTGCCCGACAACGCCACCGCCGAGCTCAAGCAGACCTCGTTGCTCGGCGAGAAGTACGTGGCGCTCGCGCCGCCCACCGGCGTCGCGCCCGAGGGCCGGCTGTCCGACGGCGACCGCATCCCACTGTCGCGCACGACCCGCAACCCCGAGGTCGAGGAGGTGCTCGGCGCGCTGTCCCTGCTGCTCAACGGCGGTGGCGTGGCCCAGCTCAAGACGATCGAGGCCGAGCTCAACAACGCCCTGCGTGGTCGCACCGCCGACGTGCGCGACGTCATCGGCCAGCTCGACACGTTCGTCGGCGGCCTCGACGCGCAGAAGTCCGAGATCGTGCGGGCGCTCGACGGCATCGACCGGCTCAGCAAGACCCTCGCCGACCACCGCGACGACATCGGCAAGGCGCTCGAGGAGCTGCCCAAGGGCCTGAAGATCCTCGCCGACCAGCGCCGGCAGCTGACCGCGATGCTCACCGCGCTCGACCGGCTCGGTGCCGTCGGCACCCGCGTCATCAAGGGCTCCAAGGCCGACCTCGAGGCCAACCTGCGCGCGATCAGCCCGATCCTGCGCCAGCTGAACAAGGCGGGCGACGACCTGCCCAAGAGCTTCCAGCTGCTGCTGACCTACCCGTTCCCGAACAACGCGCAGTCGACGATCAGGGGCGACTTCACCAACCTCTGGATCACCCTCGACGCGAACGTCGGCACCATCGCCGACAACCTCGGCATCGGCAAGCTGCCCTCGGGCGGCCTGCCGTCGCTGCCGAGCGTGCCGCTCCCGTCGCTGCCCTCCGTCCCCTCGGTTCCCGTGCCGACCGTCCCCGGCGTGCCGTTGCCGACGACCCTGCCGGGCCTGCCGCTCGGCCAGTCGGCCTCGGGTTCGGGCTCCGACGGCTCGGCCTGGTCCTCGCTCTTCCCCACGGGAGGCTCCCGGTGATCACCCGTACCGTCCGCATCCAGCTGGCCGTCTTCGCCCTGCTGTCGGTCGTCCTCGTGGCCGTGCTCTCGGCCAACTACGTCGGCCTCACCGACAAGATCATCGGCGGCAGCTACGTCGTGTCGGCCGACCTCGCGGAGTCCGGCGGCATCTTCGTCGGCGCCGAGGTCACCTACCGGGGTGTCACCGTCGGACGCGTCGAGGCAATGCACCTGTCCGGCAACGGAGTCCGCGTCGACGCGAGGCTCGACCGCGGCACCGAGGTGCCCAAGGACACCAAGGCCGTCGTCGAGAACCGCTCCGCGGTCGGCGAGCAGTACCTCGACCTCCAGCCACGCACCGACCGGGCTCCCTACCTCGCCGCAGGCGACGTCGTGCCCCGCGACGACACCGCCTTCCCCATCCGCATCGACCAGCTGCTCCGGCACGTCGACCGCACCGTGGCCTCCGTGCCGCGCGACGCCCTCGTCACGACGGTCGACGAGCTGGGCAACGCCTTCGCGAACGGTGGCTCCGACCTGCAGCGCCTCGTCGACTCCGGTGACGCGCTCACCACCGCCGCCACCCAGGCGCTGCCCGAGACGACGCGGCTCATCGACGACGGCCGCATCGTCATGACGACGCAGAAGAAGAGCGGCGACGACATCCGCACGAGCCTCGCGGGGTTCGCCGACGTCGCCGACGCCCTGAAGCAGGCCGACCCCGACCTGCGCCTCGTCCTCGACCGCGGCGCCGTCGCCGTCAAGCAGCTCGACGGGCTCATCGCCGAGAACAAGCAGAGCCTCGCCGCGCTCCTCGCCAACTTCATCACCATCGGCAACGTCACGACCGCCCGCCTCGACGGCATCGAGCAGATGCTCGTCACCTACCCCGACGTCGTCACCGGCGGCTTCACCGTCATCCCGGGCGACGGCACGGCCCACTTCGGGCTCGTCCTCAACGTCGATGACCCCAAGGCGTGCGAGGCCGGCTACGGCGGCACGAAGAAGGTCGAGCCGCACCGCACCCAGAACCTGCCCCCGACGAACTTCGACGCGCACTGCGCCGCGGCCCGCGGCTCGGGCGTCAACGTCCGCGGTGCCCAGAACGAGCCGAAGCCGCGCCCCGGCGCCCAGGGCGGCGCCAGCTACCCGATGGCCTTCGGCTCGACGCCGGTCGCCCTCGGCAACCCGGCCGTGACCTCCGACAGCCCCGCCTCGTTGTCAGTCCAGGCACCGGTCGCCCCGACCGGTGGACCCGGTTCGGCAGCGAACCCGACCAGCACCACCGACAACGGTCCGAGCTGGCTCTGGATGATGCAGGAGGCGCTCCGCTAGGCGCCGCCCCGCACCACCCGGGACCACGGGCCGGTGACGGAAGGACACCCCTCGAATGACCACGGTCACCCACAACCCACCCGGCCGGCGCGACGCCTCCCCGGACGCCCCGCGTGACGCCGACCGCGTCCACGCCGCGGACGCCTCGGAGCCTGCAGACGCCCTCGAACCGTACGCAGACCTCGAGGCCCGCGACGCCGAGGAGCCGGCGGACGAGCGGCTCGAGGTCCGACGACCCCGCACCTGGCGGCCCACCCCGCGCGTCCTCTGGGCGCTCGCGGCGGTGCTCGCGCTCGCGGCCGTAGCGGTCGCAGGCACGCTCGGACGCGCCGCGTGGCAGGCCCGACAGGCCGACGAGTCGCGCTCGGCCGCCCTCGCCGCCGGCCGGCAGATCGCCGTCAACTTCGTGACGATGCGGGCCTCGACCTTCGACGCCGACACCAAGCGCGTCCTCGACGAGGCCACCGGCCAGTTCCGCACCGAGTACGCCTCGACGCTGGCCCAGCTCAAGCCCGTCGTCACCGCGAACCGCACGGTCTCGACCGTCGAGCGCGCCGAGGCCTCGCTCGTCTCCTCCGACGACGACTCGGCCCGCGTCATCGTCGGGGTCGTCGCCCCGACGACCAACAGCTCGACGAGCACCCCGGAGAAGAAGACCTACCGCCTGCGCCTCGACCTCGTGCGCGTCGGCGACGCCTGGAAGGTGAACGCCCTTGACTTCGTCAGCTGACACCCGCCGGACGCCGCAGCCCGCCGCGTCGCCCAAGGCTCCGGCTCGCCGACGCGTCGCCGGCTCGCGGCGCCGCGAGCCCGCGGGCACCGGCCGCTCGGACGCGCTGCGCACTGTCACCGCGCCGGCCCCCGACGACGCGCGCCCCTCTGCGCCGGCGGACACCCGCCCCGTCACGCCGACCACGCCCCGCGACGACGCCCCGGCGGCCGTCCCGGTGGAGGACGCCGCGGACGCGTCGACGATCGACGAGCAGACCACCGGTCGGCGGCGCCTCTGGCCCGCCGCCACCGCGGCCGTGCTCGCGCTCGCGCTGCTCGCGACGACGCTCGTCCTCTCGCTGCGCCCGAACGTCTCCGATGCCGAGCGCGGCGCGGCCGTCGGCTCGGCCCGCACGACGCTCGAGAGCCTCCTCAGCTACACCGGCACCACCTTCGACCAGCACGTGGCCCAGGTGACGCCGCAGCTCGCCTCGCCCTTCCGCGAGCAGTTCGCGAAGGTCGCCACGGCCGACATCAAGCCGATGGCGGTCAAGAACGGCGCGACCGTCCAGGCCAAGGTCTACGACGCCGGTGTCATGGACACGTCCGGCGACGGCGGCGAGGGCACCACGGTGCGCGTCATGGCCTTCGTCAACCAGGCGACGACGACGAAGGCGAGCACGACCCCCGCGATCGACCAGAACCGGGTCATCGCGACGATGCGGAAGGTGGGGGAACGCTGGCTCGTCAGCGACCTGTCCGCATTCTGAAGGGGGCTGGTCCCGGGCGCCCACTGGGGTCGTCCGGGACCGGGGCCGGGGAGGGCCCGGGGTTGGCATACTGCCCCCTGTGAAGCTCATCCAGGCCAATGGTGTCCCCGAGTCCCTCGCCCGCGTCGACGCGCCGCAGGCCCCTCCGGTCCGGGTCGGACTCGTCCAGCACGCGTGGGTCGAGGACCCCGCCGCCCTCGTCGAGACGCTGCGTGACGGCATCCGCACCGCCGCGCAGGCCGGCGCGTCGGTCGTCTTCCTGCCCGAGCTGACGCTGTCGCGCTACCCGGCCGACACGCTGCCCGAGGGCACCCCGAACGCCATCGCCGAGGACCTCGAGACCGGCCCGACGGTGACCTTCGCCCGCGAGGCCGCCCGCGACTTCGGCGTCCACGTGCACGCCTCGCTGTACGAGAAGGCGGACGCCCCCGACGGCTCGGCCGACGGGCTCGGCTTCAACACCGCCGTCGTCGTGGCGCCGGGCGGCGAGGTCGTCGCGCGCACCCGCAAGACCCACATCCCGGTGACGGCCGGCTACTACGAGGACAAGTACTTCCGTCCCGGCCCCCCGGACGCCGCCTACCCGGTGGTCGAGCTCGCCGACCCGGCCCTGCGCCTCGGCCTGCCGACGTGCTGGGACGAGTGGTTCCCCGAGGTCGCGCGCCTGTACTCCCTCGGCGGCGCCCAGGTGCTCTGCTACCCGACGGCGATCGGCTCCGAGCCCGACCACCCCGACTTCGACACCCAGCCGCTGTGGCAGCAGGTCATCGTCGGCAACGGCATCGCCAACGGCCTGTTCATGGTCGTGCCGAACCGCTACGGCACCGAGGGTCTCATCACCTTCTACGGCAGCTCGTTCATCTCCGACCCGTACGGCCGGATCCTCGTCCAGGCCCCGCGCGACGAGGAGGCGGTGCTCGTCGCCGACCTCGACCTCGCCCAGCGACAGGACTGGCTCGACCTGTTCCCGTTCCTGGCCACCCGCCGCCCCGACTCCTACGCCGCCCTCGCCGAGCCGGTCCGGCCCGAGCACCGGCGCGAGGTGGCCGGGTGAGCTCGCCCGTCCCCGACGCCTCGGGCGATCTCGACGTCCCCACCTCGCCCGACGGGCCCGGCTGGCTCATGCCGGCCGAGACCGACCCGCACGACTGCACGTGGATGGCCTGGCCGAGCCAGGGCTACACGCTCGGCGACACCCCGGAGGAGGTCGCCTCGGCCCGGGCCACCTGGGCCGCCGTCGCAGCCGCGGTCGTCGAGTTCGAGCCGGTCCGGATGGTCGTGACCCCGGCCGACCTGCCGGTCGCCGAGTCGCTCCTGCACCCGGCCGTCGAGCTCGTACCGGCGGCCCTGGACGACGCGTGGATGCGCGACATCGGCCCGAGCTTCGTCCGGTCGGGTGACGGCACCCGGCTCGGCGCCGTCGACTGGGTCTTCAACGGCTGGGGCGCGCAGGCCTGGGCCAGCTGGGAGCACGACGCGCGGATCGGCACGTTCGTCGCCGAGATGGCGGGGGCCCGGCGCATCGGCTCCGACCTCGTCACCGAGGGCGGCGGCATCCACGTCGACGGGCTCGGCACGGTGCTGCTCACCGAGACCGTCCAGCTCGACCCGGGCCGCAACCCGGGCCTGACCCGCGCCGACGTCGAGGCCGAGCTGGCGCGGACCATCGGCGCCACGGCGTTCGTCTGGCTGCCGCGCGGCCTGACGCGCGACTACGACGAGTTCGGCACCCGTGGGCACGTCGACATCGTCGCGACGATCCCGAGCCCGGGCGTCGTGCTCCTGCACGAGCAGCAGGACCCCGGCCACCCGGACCACGCGGTGTCGCGGCAGCTGCGCGAGCTGCTCGAGGACGCCCGTGACGCCCGGGGGCAGCGGTTCGAGGTCGTCGGCGTGCCGGCGCCGCGGACCCTCTCCGACGCCGAGGGCCCGGTCGACTGGTCCTACATCAACCACCTCGTCGTCAACGGCGGTGTCATCGCGTGCACGTTCGGCGACCCCCAGGACGACGCGTCGCTCGGGGTCCTGCGCGAGGCCTACCCGGGGCGCCGGGTCGTCGGCGTCGACGCGCGGCCGCTCTTCGACCGCGGCGGCGGCATCCACTGCATCACCCAGCAGCAGCCCTCGCTCTGAGACCGTGGCGGGCGCCGCTCCCCGGACCCGGGGAGGGGCGCCCACCTCGGCACCGCGACGGGATGCCTGCGGCGTCCGTGCAGGTCAGACGGGCTTCAGGCGGGCCTCAGGCGGGCCTCACGCCTGGGGCAGGCGGCGGTGTACGTCCTCGCTCATCCGCACCACCGAGATGCCGAACTCGAGGCCGATGCGCACGACCGCGAGCCAGATGACCGCGACGATCGGCCCGAAGATCAGGGCGGCCAGGCCGGTGCCGACGCTCGAGGCGAACCCGCCGATGACGGCGAAGACGTAGCCGACAGCCGCCCACACGACGGCGAGCACGTAGACGATCCGGACGATCTTCGGCGTCACGAAGGTGTTGAACGAGAAGTCGAACAGTGCCGGGAAGAAGCCGGCCGAGGAGTCGGCGAGGGCCTCGCCGCCGGAGCTGACGAAGACGCCGGGGCCGCCGTGCGCCTGGTGCGGCTCGTGGTGCGGTGGCTCGGGGTGACCCACCGGGCCGGGCCCACCCGGGGGCGGGGGCGGCGTGCCCGGCCCACCGGCCGACGCGGGCGGCGGGGGCGGCGTCGCCGGAGCAGAGGGTGACGACGGTGACGAGGGCGTCGGGGGCGTCGAGGGCGTCGAGGGCGGCGGGGGCGCCGATCCGGGGG